>CAYHBA010000005.1:0-144413 GCA_964354755.1 uncultured Thermoplasmata archaeon | reverse complement strand
TTCCTGACCATTGTGCGAGGACGGCGCCGTGATTGATTTCGATCCGCCTCAGCGTCCTGCCCAGTGAGCCTTTCATGTCAGGGTGCTCAGGCCCTGCCAGAACCCCTGTCAGGAACAGGTACTTGCCGTGCTCGATGAGTATCTTCATGTCCCCGTATTCCAGGCGCCCGAGCCCAGCATTCTCTCCCGCATCGCGGCCAAGGGAGTCGCTAACGAAGTTCTGCACAGCGGACAGCATGCCGGCGAAGATGTCGGCGTCCATGTCCCCTTCGTCGGAGGATGCCTGGGCGACGAGTATTCCAGCGCGGTTGATGGCGAATATCTTGACGAACCCGGTGCTCTCCCGTTCCTCGAAGAGCAGGCTGTCCATCTCGCCACCCAGTGCCTTGGAAAACAAGAGGTAGGGCTGGGCCGAGTCCGGGGACGCGGCACCTGCCAATACCTTGACATCCTTGGTTGCCGCATAGTCCCGGAATGCCTCGACCAGCCTGGTCTTACCGATGCCGGGCTCTCCGGAAATCAGAACTGTCGAGCCCTTGCCATTCTTTGCGTTCGCAAGGGAATTCTTGAGTGAATCAAATTCAGTTTCCCGGCCTATAAGTAAATGCTCTCCGGCTTTCTGCTCCACCATGGGCTGTGAATGGCCTTGGGAGTAAAAAAGGTGTCGTCCTCAGAGGTTAATGAGCCTGGATATCTCCTTGGTGACCTTCTCCAGCACTTTTGGATGTTTCAGAACGAACTTGACGCCGGCGGCCTCGAAAAGCTCCGGCAGGCTGACGGTCGTCCCGAGAGTCAGCGCGTATTTGTAATTCTTCACCGCTTTCTTGTAATCCTCCAGGGAATTGACGAATACCTGCATCGCCCCGACCTGGGCTATGCCGTACTCGACGTAATAGAGCGGGACTTCATACACATGGAGGTACTGCCAGCCAATCTCCTGGAACTGCTCCAGGCCCGACCAGTCCACATGCGGCATGTACTTGGCAGCCATCTTGGCCCACTGCTTCCTCCTGGCCTTGGGGTCGGCACCTTTCTTGTCGGAGTACACCCAGTCCTGGAACTCGTCCAGCATTGCCATGAAAGGCAGGAACTTGAGAAGGTCTTCCAGCTGCTCTATGCCTATCCTCTTTCTGTCAGTCTCGTTGTAAACTATATCCCAATACGGGCGGGCCAGAAGCTCCAGCGACATCGAGGCGACCTCGGCGAACTCCAGAGGGTAGCCCCTTACCAGGAGGGGAAGATGCCTGCATGAAAGCGTATGGATGGCATGCCCGGATTCGTGCATCACAGTATCGAAGTCGTCGCTCGTGCCCACGGCATTCCCGAATATCAGGGCCATGCGCTCCTCAGGGAAATCATTGGAATAAGCGCCCGGCGCTTTTCCTGGCCTGTTCTCCAGGTCGAGGTAGCCCTTTCCGTCCATCAGCCAGAAGGCCTTCTCGAACTCCGGGTCTACGGACTTGAGGACCTTGGCGGCCTTGTTCTTCAGCTCAGGCAAGTCCTTATAAATCTTCGGGGGCTCGGCCCCGTCCGGGTCGACCGCAGTGTCCCAGGGGCGGAGAGTCTCGAGGCCCATCTTCTTCCTGCGCTTGTCCATCATCTTGTTGACCGCAGGAACCACGAACCTGTGAATGGCGTCCCTGAAGGCTTTTGTGTCTTTCCTGGTGTAGCTGAGCCTGCTCAGTTCCTTGTACCTGAAGTCCAAATAACTCTTCATCCCCGCGTTGGCTGCGAGCTTGTTTCTCAGCTCCAGCATCTTGCCGAACAGCCCGTCCAGCTTCTCCGTGTCCGCATAATGCATTCCTATCCTGGCGCGCCATGCCCTCTCCCTCAGGCCCCTGTCGGGATTTTTCAGCAGCGGGGTCAGCATTTGCGGCGTGACCTTCTTCCCGTCGAACTCTGTCTCCCAGCCGCCTGATATCTTCTGGTACTGGCTCTTGAGTATCATCTCCTCCGCGAGCAGGGGCAGGTTCTCCTTCCTGAACAGCTCCAGGGCCCACTGGATGTTCTTCCGGGCAATGCCGAAATCCTTTGGCGTCCAGTCCTCCGGAAGCGACATGAAGCGCTTCTTCATTGACTCGTCCAGCTCCCCGACGAGGGGCATGACCTGGCTGGCTATGCGCTCGTACTCCTTGCCCGCAGCCTGGTCCTTCGTGTCGCGCGTCATGGCGAAATAAGCCCGGGATTGCTTCTCCTGGACCGCGGACATTACCTCGGACCAGGCTTCCAGCCATGTCTCTCCTTCAAGCTGAGTCGCCACGGGCATCTCCTCCAATCTAGCGTAGGCAGCCCTGATGGTGTCCGGCTTGCCCATGTCGTCGCCCTGGCTCAGAAATTTCCTCCCGTAGACTGTCTCAAGGTCCATGAATTCACCTGGCGTAGGCTAAGGTAGGATGTTATAAAAATATTGGGAGGGGCAGGGGCCTGCCCCATTTTGCTACTAAAGGGAGAACGTGGTTCCAGAGAACTCCTCTTCCGGGTGCATTGAGTTGCCGAGTTCGGCTGCATCGGCTACAGCCAGCGGGTATGCCGTGTCGTAGGCGCGCGTCATGTCCATGTTGCCCCTTTCCACGACAGCGTATTCCAGGAACCAGTAAACCCACATGCCGTGCTCGTGCTTGTAGTCGTCAAGGCCGTATTCGAGCTGGCCCGCCGTCTGGCTGACGTACCGGCCCGGGCCGGAGACGCTGTCCATCCCCCCGCTGTGGCACGAGTCGAAGAAGAAGAATATGTGCTGGCTTTCGAAATCCGCGAACGCTTCGCCCAGCTGGGCGTCCGAGATGAAGCCGTCCTGTTCCTCGATGTTCCAGGCGCAGATATAGGACGACCTTGTGCGGTCGGAATACGACCCGTGGCCCGAGAACACGAATGCGACATAGTCGCCTGCCAGTTCCTGCCCCTCAAGCCAATCTATCTCGTCCATTATTTCAGTGGCCGAGGCCTGCGAATCGACAAGCGTGTGAACAGTGTAGCCCTGGGCCTGAAGGTATGTCGTCCAACTTTCCGAATCCTCGTCGCAGAAGTTGAGGTCCCCGTCGCCCTGGTAGTCGGATATCCCTATGACCAGCGCATACCTGTTGCCGACAGAGCCCGCATCCGCGACCGTGATTATGGCTGTGTCGGAATCCGTATGCGTGCCGTCAGTCGCTGTCAGTGTTACGGTGTAGGTGCCTGCCGAGTCGTAAGTGTGGCTGGCTGTTGAGCCCGTTGCCGTGTCCCCGTCCCCGAAGTCCCAGGAATAATCGGTTATGGCCCCTGTGGAATCCGAGGCATCGAACAGGATGCTCTGGCCTGTCACGGCGTTTCTGTCGAACCCGGCATCCGCATTGAGAGCCGAACCAGACCCTGCGTTCACGTCAAGGTAGTAAGTCCCGAAACCGCTGTAGGCATACGGGTTGATGTAGTAGGTGCCGCTGACGACTGTGGTGTAAATTATGGTCTCGGATGAGGTGAATTCCTCGGACCTGGCCACGATATTGCCGTTGCTGTTGTAGAGATACAGGTCGAAGTCGGCGTCGTTCGGGCCTGTCATGGTCGCCGTCAGGGTCTGGCCTGCGGTCAGGTGTATGGAGAAGTAGTCATCCGTGTCATCATATTCGTTCACTGAATCGGTTATGTAATCGCCATCGAAGGTTCCCGCGGCCGTGTCCAGGTCGTTGTTGTAGTCCGAGCCCGTGCCTATCTCCACTTCCGCGCTCAGAGAATAAACGCCAATGCCGCTGTATGCCCAGACATTGACATAATAGTAACCTGTATCTTGTGCATAAGCCGACGCCTCCTCGTTTCCGTAGGCAGCTTCGGACGCGTCAAGCTGGTCACCTTGTGAGTTCAATATGTACAAATCGAAATCGACACCTACCTGTACGGGAACTTCCAGAGAAGCATGAAGTATCTGGCCGGCATTCAGGTAAACTTCGTAGTAATCGTCCTGGTCATAGTGTTCGTTAAGGTCGCCGGTGACAATGTCGCCGCTGACCATCCCTGTCGCATCGCCAACAGAATTGTCCCCGTCATCGAGGCTTACTGTCTCGAAGATGTGCACGCTGAGCGTGTAGTCACCGCTGCCCTCGTACGAGTAGATGTCGATAATGTAGAAATCGTCCTCCCATGCGACGAAGGCCATCTCCTCCGAGCTGGTGTCGCCGGCGCTGCCGGCGATTATGTCATTCTCGTCCCAGATTTGGACATACTCGTAGGCGTAAAGGTCGAAGTCGGTGCCGCCTGCGCCGCTGAGGGTCGTGCGCAGCACGTCGCCGGGGCTGAGCTTTATCTTGTAGAAGTCATCCGCGTCCGAGCGGGGCATCTCGCCGCCAATAGTGTCCCCGTCGAATATCTCGGTCGCGTTTCTAAAGGGGCTGGCCAAAGGCATGAGCATGATTGCAGCGGCAAGGGCCGCGATGATGACCACAACAACCACGACCACAACCATCAATGTCTTCCCCGAGCTAGACTTCGGCGGAGCCGGAGGAACTGGGGCGTAGACTGGTGCAGCGTAAGCCGGCGGGGGCGGTGCGTAGCCCGGAGGAGTTTGGTATTCTCGCGCCGGAGGGTATTGCTGTCCCTGGGCGGGCGCGTACTGCTGGTCCGCGGGCCTGCCGCAGTGCGGGCAGTTATTGAAGCTGGCCTCTATTTGCGCGCCGCACCCGGAGCATACTCTTGTCTGAGGTGTCCGGTTCATTCCCAATGTTCCGCATCTGGGGCACGCATAGCCGTCGTACACCGTGCCGCAATTGGTGCAGGTTTGCATCATATCACCTATACTGAGTTGGGAATTGTATGTGTGTTAATAAGGATTCCCTTAAACTGAGCCGGAGAGAGAGAAAAGCAAACAATTAAAATATAGATTTTAAAAGACAAATAAGCAGTATGGTCAGTAAATGGTCAACTTTGCTCAATTGATATATCTAGCTTGACCAGGCTTTGATAGGTTGGTGATAAAAATGTTGCAGACAATAACAACAAGAAAGGCTAGGAGAACGAACTGGAACCCCAAGGCGGATCCGGGCAGGGCAGGCAGCGCATTGACCGACATCCAAGCGCTGGCGCTCCGCGCAAGGATGGCTGTGGCCTAGGAGCCATGCTATGTCCGCAGGTGGTGCAGCCATGACAAGGGACCTGTATCTTGAGCTCCGCATAATCGAGGAGCGCGGAAGAAGGCTTAGGCTAGCCAGAAGAAGGAGGTTCCTCGAATCCATCGGCTTGGCCAAGGCAGCGCCCTGTGCTGGCCCTCATCCAGGAGATGACATCCAAGCTGCAGGAGGCGAAACATGTTCATCGTGATATACGAGACGCTTCATAGGAGGGACGGCCCGGCAGAGGAAAGGCCGCTCGCAATGTTCAGGAACCCGCTCGAGGCAAACGTTTTCATGGAAATGCTGGCAAGCAGCGGAAGGGCGGTCAGGGCCCAAACCGTCTGAATCCGGCAATGTTCAAGTACTCCTGCATTGTCCGGTCCAACATGAACATAGAGCTGAAAAGACTGGACATGGCATCGCTTCAGGACCGCGAGGTGATGTTCCAGTATGAATCTCCTGGGCATTACAAAGTTGATATCAAGGAAACCCAGGACGGCTGGAGCATCAGCCTGAAGAAAGAAAATTTTCCGCAGCCATTCCAGAAAAGGGAGACTGAGCTGGTCATTACCCATTACAAGGGAAACTCTGAGATACACGGGGCCTTTGTCGAAGGCAGAGAGGCAGGTTTCATCCAGTTCGAGCATCAGGCGCACAACGGGAGCGTCCGGATTTGGGACATAGATGTGGCCCCGGAGTTCAGGCGGATGGGTGTGGGCAAAGCCCTGATGGACCGGTGCAAGGCCCGCTCCGGGGAGCTGGGGGCGAGGAGGATGGTCCTCGAGACGCAGACATGCAATCTCAAGGCCATTGCGTTCTACAGGGCCATGGGCTTTGACCTTGCGGGCTTTGACGCGTCATTCTATCAGAACAATGACATTGAACGGGGGGAAGTGAGGCTGGAAATGGCCTTCTACCCATGAGGGCAGTCCCAGGGCATCCCAGGGGAATGCTTAATAAACGATTTCGTAATTGCGTGCCGATAATCCGATGATAGAACCTTGGCTGATGTGGACCGGATTCTTCGTCCTCGTCACGATTCTGCTGGCAATGGACCTGGGAGTGTTCCAACGCAGGGCCCATACGATCCACATGAAGGAAGCCGTGAAATGGTCCGTATTCTGGATTGCCATAGGCATTTCCTTCTCCGCAGCGATATTCCTCGAATACCCCGAGGTTCTGACTGCCGAGGAGGCTGCGGCCGGCGCCCTGAACAGGACGGACGCGGTTGCCGCCTATCTTACTGGCTATGTCCTCGAGAAGATGCTGTCCGTCGACAACCTGTTCGTGTTCGTCATCCTGTTCTCTTTCTTCGGGGTGAAGAACAAGGACCAGCACCATGTCCTGTTCTGGGGGATACTGGGCGCGCTGGTCATGCGCGGCTTGTTCATATTCGCGGGCACGGCCGCCATTCACGCCTACGAACCCGTGATGTACTTCTTCGGCGGCCTGCTGATATACACGGCCATGAAGATGGCCGTGATGGGGGATCAGGAATTCAAGCCCTCCGAGTCCCGCATGTACAAGATGCTGAAGAGGATACTTCCGTTCACCGAGGACGCCCATGACGGGAAGTTCTTCCACATAAGGAACGGAAAGCGAATGGCCACATGTCTTCTCCTCTGCCTGCTGATGGTCGAGATGACGGACATCCTGTTCGCCATAGACTCGGTTCCGGCGGTTCTGGGCATCACAACGGACACGTTCATTGTTTACACATCCAATGTATTCGCGATACTGGGCCTGAGGGCGCTCTACTTCGTGGTGGCCGGGGGCCTGCAGTCCTTCAAGTACCTCAAGCCTGCGCTTGTGATAGTGCTGGCCTTCATCGGGCTCAAGATGATCCTCACAGGACCGTGGTGGCATGTCTACGATGTCCCGATACTCATGTCCCTGGGCATAGTGGTGGGAATTCTGGGCACCGCAATCATAGCCTCGGTGCTCAGCGACAGGACAGAAACGCCCAAGCCCCATGTGGTGCCGGGAGAGGGATGCACATGCGGCCACCCGGAAAAACACGAGAACGGGAAAGGATTCTGCAGTACACCAAAGAAAAAATCGTGAAACGCCCGAAAAAGAAATTCGATGCGTCCATTGTTTTACTGGAAAGCGAGGCAATTGTACTAAACGAGAAAAAATTGTTGAGGAAAATCGCGCGCCGACATTTCCTAAGGGATGAAATCACATATCTTGTCCATGCTCTAAATTTCTTTTCCCGCGTCGGGGGAGACGCCCTCGCTTTCCTTTTTAAGAAACAAGCCGGTTTTTTCGTCGTAATCGCCTTCCAAGGTCGTTCCGGCCATCCAGGAATGGAGCGACCTTATTGCGTTCACCCTTTTCATGCCGAATTCGAGGGCAATCCCGTCCACCGATATCGAATTGGCTGTTTTGAAATGGTCATCGAGATAACGCTTCACGCGGTTCTCCTTCCGCGTGAAAAGCCAGGCCGAGATGAAAACTACGATAAGCAGAATATTGATTGAAGAACAGCAGAATAAAGGCCATATGCCGACATCCATTCCCAGAATGTTCCCGCCCCTCGACCAGTAAAAAAAACCGATCGCCCATATCACCGATAATACCGATAGCACCTGGAGGCCGCTCTCCGCATCCCTGTCCCGCTTGCTGACCATGCCTAGGCGTCCCCGAAGTTGTAGAACTTATTCAACCTCAACTCGCCAGATATTATAGATAAGGCCTGCCAGTCATTTTCGGACATTTTCCAGCTGGCTGCCCTGACATGGCTGTCCACATGCTCAATCTTTTTCGCTCCGGGAATCGGTATCACATTGTCATTTTTCAACAGCCAGCTGAGCGCGACCTCCGGAACGCTGGCACCATGCTTGTCTCCAATTTCCTTCATCGCTGCTATCAACGGCTCGATTATCGCAAGGTTCTCCGAATTTTTGTACAGCGCGTCATTCAACCGGCGGTCACCCTCTGAGTATTTATGGCCTGGCCGGTATTTTCCCGTGAGCATGCCCGAAGCCAGCGGCGAATAGGCGATTATTGACATCCCGCGCCATGTGGCATATTTCAGATACGATTTCTCGATATCCCGGCTGAGCAGGCTGTATTCCATCTGGCTGGAGATTATCTCGTGATTCTCGAGGGAGTTTATTGCCACCTCGGCAAGGGATATTTGGAAATTAGAGATTCCGACATATCTGACCAATCCATCATCCAACAGCGTGCGGAGCGCAACCATTGTTTCGGAAACCGGCACGGCCGGGGATGGATAGTGTATCTGGTAAAGGTCGATATGGCCGGTTTGCAGACGCCTCAGGCTGGCATGGCAGGCTTTCAGCACCTCGTCGAATCCGAGATGAGGGGGGTAGACCTTTGTGGCGATTACCAGGTTCTCGCGATCGCCTCTTTCTTTGACTACTTCTCCAATCAGCTTTTCGGAGAGACCGAGTGCATAACTTTCCGCAGTATCAATGAAATTGATTCCGGAATCGATTGCGTGGTTGAGTACTTTCTTGATTTCGGATTTGTCCTCTATACCGATGCCCTTGGTGCCCCACTGGAGCCCTCCGATGCCTATCCTCGAGACTTTCAGGTCGCTCTTGCCCAGCTTCATCATATCCATTAGGTCCACCTTACGAAGGGGATTGGCGCATGGGGATTAAAAACATTGGGGGCTCAGCCCTCTGTGTCGCCGTTTGTCTCCTCCTTGAGGCCGGCGAAGTCCGCGTCCGAGACCTTCTTCTTCTCAGCGCCTGCGCCTGTCTCGGCGGTCGCCGCCTCCAGGACCTGGTCCTCTTCCTCGGATTTCAAGACCTTGGAGACTGTCACAACCCTGTCATCCTTCCTGTTGAGACGCATTATCTTGTTCCCCTGGGTGACGCGGCCCTTTTTAAGAGGGATTTCGGAGACGGGTATCCTGATGACCATTCCCATTTCGGAAGTGATTATCAGCTCGTGGTCCTCGCAGACCTCCCTGACCGTGACCAGCCTACCTTTTTTATCGACAATCTTCATGACCTTGACGCCCTTCGCACCCCTCCTGGTCTTGCGGTATGTGTCGACGGACGTCCTCTTGCCGTAGCCGTTCTCCGTGACTGCCAGCAGCACATCCGAGTCCCCGACAATGGCCATGGAAATGACATTGTCGCCCTTTGCCAGCGTCATACCTTTCACGCCGATTGAATGGCGGCCGACAGCTCTGACGTCTGTCTCGTTGAACCTCACGGCCTGGCCGTTATGCGATGCCAGCAGTATCTGCTTGTTGCCGTCCGTGAGGTCCACTTTCACGAGCTCGTCGCCGTCGCGCAGCCTGACTGCCCATATCCCGGTCACCCTGGGATTGCTGTAGGCCGAGAGCGCTGTCTTCTTGATAATGCCCTTCTTGGTGGCGAACACGAGCCAGTGCAGGTCGTCAAATGTGCGTATGGGCATTGCGGTTGTGACTTGCTCGCCCTCCTCCAGCCTGGGCAGGAGGTTGATTATGGCCTTGCCCTTGGCGTGGCGGCCGCCGACCGGTATCCTGTAGGCCTTTAGCCAGTAGACCCGGCCGATATTGGTGAAGAACATAATGTAGTCATGGGTGGACGTGACGAACATCTGGGTGACTACATCCTCCTCCTTGGTCTCCATGCCCATGAGCCCGACTCCGCCACGGCGCTGCTGCCTGTACGTGTCCACAGGCAGGCGTTTCACATAGCCCGTGTGCGTGATCGTGATGACCACGTCCTCCTCGGGAATCAGGTCCTCGATGTCCATGTCGTCAGCGTTGACGACGATGTCGGTCCTGCGCTCGTCGCCGTACTTGGCTTTCATGTCCGCCATCTCCCCCTTGATGATGGACAGTATGCGCTCTGGCTTGGCCAGAATGTCGGAGAGGTCCGACACCTGGTTGATGAGCAACGAGAATTCGTCCTTTATGCCCTGGCGCTCCAGATTGACCAATTTTCCCAGCCTCATGTCAAGTATGGCCTTTGCCTGCTCCTCGGAGAACAGGAACTTGTGGGTGAGGCCGTCCTTCGCGTCGTCCGTGGTCTTGGCCTTCCTGATGAGCTTTATCACGTCGTCGATGTTGTCCAGGGCTTTGAGCAGCCCTTCGAGGATGTGGGCTCTGGCCCTAGCCTTGTTCAGGTCGAATGTCGTGCGCCTGGTGACTATCTCCTTGCGGTGCTCGACGAAATGCTGCATCAGCTCCTTTAGATTGAGAACCTTCGGCTCGTTGTTCACCAGCACGAGGTTGATAATTCCGAACGTGTCCTGGAGCTGGGTGTGCTTGTAGAGCTGGTTGAGGACTATCTCCTCCATCACGCCCTTCTTCAGCTCGATGATTATGCGCATGCCTGTGCGGTCGCTCTCGTCCCTCAGGTCGGTTATGCCCTCTATCTTCTTCAGCTTGACAAGGTCTGCTATGCTCTCGATGAGCTTGGCTTTGTTCACCTGGTAGGGAATTTCCGTGACAACGATGCGGGTCTTGGTGCCCATTTCCTCGACATGGCTCTTGGCCCTGATGCGGATGCGGCCGCGGCCCGTGTTGTATGCCTCCATTATGCCAGCCACGCCGTAGATTGTCCCGCCCGTCGGGAAGTCCGGGGCCTTCACGAACTCCATCAGCTCGGATATGTCCGCGTCCGGGTTGTCGACCAGGTGGATGATGCCGTCCGCCACCTCCGTAAGATTGTGCGGCGGCATGTTGGTTGCCATGCCCACAGCTATCCCGGCCGTGCCGTTGACTATCAGGTTAGGGAATTTGCTGGGGAGCACGGTCGGTTCCCTGAACGAGCCGTCGAAAT
Organism: uncultured Thermoplasmata archaeon; assembly: GCA_964354755.1. Taxonomy (GTDB): domain Archaea; phylum Thermoplasmatota; class Thermoplasmata; order SG8-5; family SG8-5; genus UBA147. The sequence continues at coordinate 133,585 of CAYHBA010000005.1, read as the reverse complement.
TGTCAACGAATGGCACTGTTTCCTTGTCGATGTCGGCCAGCATCTCCTCTGCCGGGCGCATCATCCTGCACTCCGTGTACCTCATGGCGGCTGCGCTGTCCCCGTCCACGCTGCCGAAGTTGCCCTGGCCGTCGACCAGGGTGTATCTGAGGGAGAATGACTGGGCCATCCTGACCAATGCGCCGTAAAGCGCCAGGTCGCCGTGTGGATGGTACTTGCCCAGGACGTCGCCGACCACCCTCACCGACTTTTTATAGGGGCGGTTGTACCCGAGGCCCAGCTCGTTCATGCCGTGCAGTATCCTTCGGTGCACAGGTTTGAGGCCGTCCCTGACATCAGGCAATGCCCTTGAGACTATGACGCTCATCGCGTAATCGATGTAGCATTTCTTCATCTCCTGCTCTATCGGCTTTGGCACGACCTTCAGGCCTCTAGTGTCCTCGTTTATCTCGGGTTCGGCCATGTCATCACACATCCAGGTTGACTACGTCTTTGGCGTGCGCCGTTATGAAGTCGCGCCTCGGCTCCACGGCATCGCCCATCAGAATCGTGAACAGTTGGTCTGCCATCATCGCGTCCTCGATTATCACCTGCAGCAGCACCCTGTTGGCCGGGTCCATTGTGGTGTCCCACAGCTGGTGGTCGTTCATCTCACCGAGGCCCTTGTACCTCTGCACTCCCCACCCCTCGCCGAGTTCCTTGATGAGGGAGTTCTTCTCATTGTCCGTGAACAGCCAGTGCTCCTGTTTGCCCTTGAACACGCGGTAGAGGGGCGGCTGGGCTATGTACACGTAACCGGCCTCGATGAGGGGTTTCATGTACCTGTATAGGAAAGTGAGAAGCAATGTCCTGATATGGGCTCCGTCAATGTCTGCGTCGGTCATTATTATGAGCTTGTGATACCTTGACTTGGCAATGTCGAATTCCTCGCCGATGTTGGTGCCAAAGGCCGTGATCATGGTCCGGATTTCATTGTTGCGAAGTATCTTGTCCAGCCTCGCCTTCTCGACATTCAGTATCTTGCCCCTGAGCGGCAGTATGGCCTGGAACTCCCTGTTCCTGCCCTGCTTGGCCGAGCCACCTGCAGAGTCGCCCTCCACGATGTACAGCTCGGATTTTGCAGGATCCTTTTCCGAACAGTCTGCAAGCTTCCCGGGCAATCCCCCGCCCTCCAGGAAACCCTTCCTCCGAGTGAGTTCGCGTGCCTTGCGCGCAGCCTCCCTGGCCTGCGCCGCGATTATGGATTTCTGTATGCAGGATTCAGCCACCCTGGGGTTCTCTTCCATGAACTCGGACAGCTTCTCGTTGACAAGCGTTTCCACGATTCCCTTGATATTGCTGTTGCCCAGCTTCGTCTTGGTCTGGCCCTCGAACTGCGGCTCTGAGAGCTTGACGCTCAGGATGGCAGTGAGCCCCTCCCTGACATCCTCCCCGGAAAGGGCCATGTTCTTGTCAGTGAGGTAATTGTTCTTCCTCGCATAGTCGTTCAATGTCCTCGTTAGGGCAGATTTGAATCCGATCAGGTGTGTGCCGCCTTCGATCGTATTGATGTTGTTGGCATACGAATGAATGTACTCGCGGTAGCTGTCCGTGTACTGCATTGCGATTTCGAGTTGGGTATCGTCCTTGGTCGCGCAAAAGTAAATTGGTTCGGGATGCAATGCCGTTTTGCCTATATTGATAAATTTGACATATTCAACTATCCCGCCTGCGAATTTGAATGCGTTTTTGGAGGTTTCATCGCCTTCTTTCTCCACGGTGATGCACAGCCCGCTGTTGAGGAAAGCCAGCTCCCTCATCCTTGTCAAAATCACATTGTAGTCGAAATCGACAGTCTCGAATATCTCCCTGTCAGGCTTGAAAGTAGTCGTGGTTCCCTGGCGCTCTGTCTTTCCGACTGCCTTGACATTGGCCTTGGGAATGCCCCGCTCGTACCGCTGTCTGTATGTCTTGCCGTCCACATCCACCGACACCTCAAGCCATTCGGACAGGGCGTTGACAACGGAAACACCCACACCGTGAAGGCCGCCGGACACCTTGTAGCTCTTCCTGTCGAATTTGCCGCCGGCATGGAGCTTGGTCATGACAATCTCCAGTGCGGATTTCTTGTATTTCGGGTGAGGGCCCACAGGGATTCCGCGGCCGTTGTCGACGACTGTCACTGTCCCGTCCAGGTTCACAGAGACATTGATCTCTGTGCAGAAACCGCCCATGGCCTCGTCGATGCTGTTGTCCACGACCTCATAAACCAAGTGGTGCAGCCCGTGGGTGTCTGTGCTACCGATATACATGCTCGGGCGCTTCCGCACCGCCTCCAGGCCTTCAAGGACCTGTATCTTCTCTGCATCGTATTTATCGTCAGCTGTCATAATGTCACCCGCCGTCTGGGCCTGGCCCGGCTGTAAAAATGAGTTGTTTGATTGCACAGCCCGGGGGGCCTTTACTGCGGCATCTTATATTATAGCTATACAATATATTATAGCTATATAAAGAAGCTTCGGTGATTTGCTCCGTAAAGGATATACCAGGATTGCCGTTCGAAATCATTTAATAGGGAATGGATTATCCCACAACACAATCCAAGGTGCTGAAATGGCCAGATTCGCTGAGGCTGACGCAAGACTGCTCGACAAGAAGATATGCATGAAATGCTATGCCACAAACGCACCCAAGGCCACGCGGTGCAGGAAGTGCAGGTACACGAACCTGAGGCCGAAAGCGAAGGAATCCCGCAAGAAGTAATTCCGCAAAATTATTGTATCAGTTTCCGAATTTTGCGGCATTTTTGATTGCGTTGGTGAATATTGGGGCAATCAAGGCGAATCCTTATTTATGCCAGATTCAGTTTCCGGATTCACCGTTTGTTTTATGATTGCTGGCAATTCATGGCCCTAATTAAGTTTTTTATTTGTGAAGCGGGCCATCGTCGAATACTTAGATGATAGTTGTTTGGATACGATTCAACTCATGACAATACATTGAAAATACGTTTAAATGGAGCTTTGATGTATTTTTGATGGAAGATATCACATGCGTATTATGATGAATGTGAGTATTATAAATGCTACTATTATAATAATAAGAGCATAAAACCACCACGAGAGGCCATTTTCCTCTTCAGTCTGGCCGGGTAGAACCTCAACCATCACGGTTGCCGTGTCTGTGTTCCCGGTCGGGTCAGTCACCGTGAGCGTCACCTGGTATGTCCCGGCCGCCGAGAAAGTCACCGGTGGAGACACACCATATGCAAACATCACATTCCCGTTGACTATGTAGGACCATGTGTAATTGGCTATGTCCTCGTTGTCTGTGGATGCGGAGCCGTCGAGGAATGTCATGAACCCGGCCGTCACATACACCTGTATCCCGGCATCGGCAACGGGAGTCTCCGTGTCCAGGACCTTTACTTGAAAGCTGGCGGTGTCCGTATTGCCCCATATGTCCTTGACCGTCAGCGTCCCCGCGTATGTGCCAGATACATTGAATGTGTAAGAGGGAGCCTCTCCGTAAATGTAGAAAGCCGCATCATCCGACTGCAGATGCCAGGTAAGGTTGTTTACCTTGACATTGTCAGTACTTCCCGTGCTGTTGAACCTGACTGTTCCGCCCAGGCTCAGGTTTATCAGGGCCGAGCAGTTGGCCACAGGGTCCTCGTCATCCTCCACGGGCCTGGAAATGACATCCGTGATGCTCCAGTTATTTGAGGTGTCATTGGCCGAAATCGTGTAATACATCGTGATTGCATTGCCGGGAACCTCGAAGGAGGCAAAATACACCGTTCCGTCAAAGCCCATGGGGATTGTCTCGGGGAGGGTGATCCCGTCAGCTATCCTGAAATAAAGGTTGTACAGCCGGACGTAAACCACCGCAACATCGTCTGAAACCAATGCCTGCACTGTATAATTGCTGCCTGTGATAGGGACACCGGTCGTTGCATCAACTATCTGGGGCGGCGTCACATCCTGACCCGAGGCCAAGCCGAAGACGGGAATCAGCGTCGCACACGCGAGACATAAAATTGCGGCTGCCATTACTTTTTTTCCCTGCATGCATGGTGTTGAATGGCCTACGTGCACATAATCATTTCTATCGTGAATATACCGAGTCTCAGAAATCGCGGATGCCGGGCAGGTTTTCCATGATAAGGTTAATATAGAATCAATATTATACTTTCAGCATGAGCGCGGGCAGCGGCATCATCATTATTCGGTAAACCAACCTTGCCCCAGCTCGTGCCAGAACTTTTAAGGTTTTCGCATGGGTAATGACAATGAAAAAAAGTTCGCGGACGTGTCGTCCTGGGTCAGCTTCCCGAAGATGGAAGATGAGACTCTCGGATTCTGGGAATCGCGGGACATATTCGGGAAGCTGCGCAGCCAGAATGCTGGAAAGGCTCCGTTCGTTTTCCTCGAGGGGCCTCCGACAGCCAACGGAATGCCGCATGTCGGCCACGCGAACGGCCGCGCCCTGAAGGACGTATACCTGAGGCACAAGGCCATGTCCGGGTTCGATGTCATACCTTGGAAGGGGGGCTGGGACTGCCACGGCCTGCCTGTGGAGATAGAGGTGGAGAAGGAGCTGGGCCTTAAATCCAAGAAGGAGATTGTCGAATACGGCATAGAAAGGTTCAACCTCAAATGCAGGGAGAGCGTGATGCGGTACGAGGACATATGGAAGAACATGAGCCGCCGCCTCGGTTTCTGGATAGACATGGAGCATCCCTACGTAACCATGCAGACCCCGTATGTGGAGAGCGTCTGGTGGTCCCTGAAAACAATGTACGACAAGGGCCTTCTTGAGAAGGGCCATTACATAGTCCCTTACTGCCCGAGATGCGGTACCCCCCTGAGCAGCCATGAGGTGGCCCAGGGCTACAGGGATGTCAAAGAATTATCTGTCACTCTCAAATTCAAGCTTGCCGAGTACGACCAGGCAAGGCTGGGCCAGAACGCCTTCGTCCTGGCCTGGACCACCACGCCCTGGACTCTGCCGGGGAACGTGGCCCTGGCTGTCGGAGCCGACATAAATTACGCCGTCGTCGAGCAGAACGGCGAGAGGCTGGTACTCGCATCGGACCTGGTCGAGCAGGTGATCGAGGGTGAGTACGAGATGCTGGGCTTGATGAAGGGCTCGGAGATGGTCGGCTGGAAATACCACCCGCTCTTCGATTTCATGGACCTCAGGGAACCTGGGAAGAAGGCCTACGAGATAGTTGCCGCGGACTTCGTGACCATGGCAGAGGGAACAGGCGTGGTTCACACGGCGGTGATGTACGGAGAGGACGACTACAACCTCGGGATGAAGGTGGGGCTTCCTTCGAAACACACAGTGGACACGGAGGGCAAATTCAACGAGCTGGTGAGCCTTTGGCAGGGCAAGTTCGTGAAGAAACCGGGCCTTGACCTGGAGATAGCCATACATCTGCACGACAACAACAGGCTTTACAAAAAGGCGAATTACACGCACTCGTACCCGTTCTGCTGGAGGTGCGACTCCCCGCTTCTGTATTATGGCCTTGATTCGTGGTTCGTCAGGATGTCCAGGCTGAGAAGCGAACTCCTCGCCAACAATGAAACCATAACCTGGAAGCCTGAACACCTGAAGAACGGGAGATTCGGCAACTTCCTGGAGGAAGCGAAGGACTGGGCCCTCAGCAGGAACAGGTTCTGGGGCACGCCCCTGCCCGTATGGACGTGCAAATGCGGTAAAATGGTATGCGTGGGAAGCCTTTCGGAACTGAAGGAGCTGGCCGGCGAGCTGCCCGAGAATTTCGAGCCCCACAGGCCATGGGTGGACAACCTGGGCTTGAAATGCCCGGCCTGCGGGGGAAGGATGGAAAGGGAACCGTACGTCATCGACACATGGTATGATTCCGGAAGCGCCCCGTTCGCCCAGTTCCATTACCCGTTCGAGAACAAGGAAATGTTCGAGCGCTCTTTCCCTGCCGATTTCATAACAGAGGCCCTTGACCAAACGAGGGGATGGTTCTATACCTTGCTGGCAGTGAGCACATGCGTCTTCGGGAAATCCCCGTACAAAAAATGCCTGACCCAGGGATTGATGCTGAACGAGGACGGGGCAAAGATGAGCAAGTCCAAGGGCACGGCCCTTGACCCGTTCAGGATATATGACGAATGGGGGGCGGATGTGCTGAGGCTGGCCCTGTTTTCCACACCGTGCTGGGCTTCCAGCAAGTTCTCGGATGCAACGCTGAAAGAGGCGAAGAGCAAGGTCATGACCACACTCTGGAACGTGTACGTGTTCTATGTGAACAACGCCAACCTGGACGGCTTCGACCCTGCAGACGCGGTTGAATCGGATGCCCTCCTGGACAGGTGGATACTGTCACGCCAGAACTCGCTCCTCGGGGAGATAAACGATGCGATGGAGGGCATGGAGGTGCACAGGGCCGTAAGGGGGATATTCGAGTTCGTGGACGACCTGAGCAACTGGTACCTCAGGCGCTCCAGGCGGAGATTCTGGTCCGGCGAGGACCCGAAGGACAAGCTTGCCGCAAACTCGACTCTTTACAAGGTCCTGAAGGACATGTCCAGGCTGATGGCGCCATTTGCGCCCTTCGTGGCCGAGGCGATGTACCGGAACCTTGTGACCGGCAAGGTTCCCGGTTCGATGGAGAGCGTGCACCTTGACTCGTTCCCCGTGTACAGGCCCGAGGCAACGGACAGGGCACTGGAAGAGGAAATGAGGATGGTGCAGGCCATAGCAGAGGCCGGAAGGAACGCGCGGCAGACATCGGGCGTAAGGCTGAGACAGCCCCTGTCAAGGGCTACGGTTGTGACGAGGGAGAATGTAGCCCACCCGGCCGAGGACATCCAGATACTCATGGACGAATTGAACGTCAAGGCCATGGAAATGGTCCCTGAGGCATCCGAAGCGGTTTCCGGGATGGCCGCGGCCGAGGGAAAAGGTTTCACTGTGTACATTGACATGCACATCACACCCGAACTCGAAAGCGAAGGCATGGCCAGGGACATAGTCCGGAGGATACAGAGCCTCAGGAAGGACATGGACCTGCAGTACGACAGGAATGTCAAAATGGGCGTGGAGGGGGATCCCGAAGTGCTGCAAGCCATGGACGAATACCGGGATTACATCGCGCGGGAGACGCTTGCCTCAGAGATTGTGGCCGGCCAAGTTCCGGACGGCAAGATGGGGGAATGGGATATCCTTGGAAAGAAGCTGAAGGTCTGGCTGAAAGCGCTCTGACGCCGTTCCCGCCGCTTCGGCAGTCAGTGCCTGTCCATTGCCTCAGAATAAAGCGTAAGAGTTCAGTTTTCTGAAGTTCGGGAACGGGGAATGGAGAATCGTACGGAATGGCTGTCAAAAACGGCCATTGAATCCGTCACCGATTCCCGATTCCCAATCCTTCAATATTCAATCATATTCCCGATTCCCGGCCTAGTAACTTCATTTCACTGAATGTTACAATAAAGCCATAGCTTTTTATCCAATGTTTTCTATTTGGTTCCAGGTGAAAAACAGGTGAAGTGCATTTATTGCGGGGGCCACTCCGGGGACGGTCTGCTCTGCCCCAGCTGTTCGGGTCGGGATACCGTGGTTCCTGTTTTCAACATGACCGGCCTTTCCGCGTTCACCGATATCAGGCGGCATGCGGCGCTGATGCTCGACCTGGGCCCGTCCGCTTCAAAGGGCCCGAGAACCGGACCCCTGCCCAACCTTGCGGAGGAAATCGATAATGTGCGCAAGAAGCTCGGAACCGGTTCCGACCCGGAGTTGCTGTGCCGCAGGTTCGAGAGGACACTGACAAACACCGGAATGCCTGAGGATATGCTGGCCGGGGAGAGGCTGTTCTCCCGCGAATGCGCAGAGAACGCAGCCGGGCTCATGCAACTGGGCGAGGGCATCGCTGGCGAGGGGGGAAGGCTCTCTGCGAAGGCAGAGAACATCATGGCAAACCTGCAGTGGTCGAGCAGGCCCGTGTTTTCCAGCAGCAGGTCAGTGGATTCGAAGTCAAGGCAGCAAATCATCTCCGCGGAGGCGGCACCCATCCTGGGGCATTACGCAAAGGCAGTTACACAGGACCCCGAATACCCGGCGCCGGTGAGGAACAGGGCGCTGCTCCTGCACACGGCCGGAATGAACAAAGAATGCATCGAAGCATGCGATGCCGCCATCAGGCTCACTCATGATGACCCGGCGATATGGCATCTCAGAGGCAGGGCTCACATGGGTATTAGCGACTTCCACGAGGCCATAAGGTGTTTTGACCGCGCGCTCGGGCTGGCCCCCAATAATCCGGATATCTGGACAGAAAAAGGTCAGGCCCTGATGAGCCTTGTAAAGTACAGGGAGGCCGTGACATGCCTTGACCGGTCCATTCATCTCGAACCGAGAAATCCAGAGGCCCTCGGGGCGAAGGCGGACGCGCTCACCAGGACAGGAAACATAGACCTGGCCCTTGAAGCCTACGAGCGTGCGAAGAATATGACGCCGAAGCCTGCATTCACCAGCCGCCGAGCTGTCTCCGATTATGCTGCTCCTGTTCGGCCGGAAGAGGCCGCCACAGAAGGGCCTGCTCCATCCGCCGAAAGAGCGAAACCTACGGCTCAAGCCAAGGAACAGGCAGCGATAAACGGGCTGGAGAAAGAGCTGGACGACAAACCCCAGCAGGCACCAGCCCCGCAATCCGAGGAGCATCCGCCCGAGAAGATGGCGAAGGAACCGCACGAGATAGAGATGGAGGCCGAGCTGGAGGCGGCTTTGGATGCCACGCCCCTGCCGATGGCCGGGACTCCGGACTCCGGCGAAGGCGATTTGGAAAACGGGGAACTGGAGGTGCCGGAGCCGGAAGCTCTGCCCGCAGAACCGCCGAAGCGGGAAGCGAAAGAGGATGGCGCAACGAAGAAAGCGCCCCGCTCCCTGGCAGAGATGTTCGCCGGCGGACTCAGCATACCGAAGGACGAGGATGAGGCCGAGCCTGACGCGGATGAGGAAGAGTGGCCCAGCCTGCCGGACGAGATTGAGCTCCCTGACACCGGGAAAGGCCACGACGAACCCGTGCTGGGACCGCTGCTCGGCATGCCCCGTAAAAAGGCTGAAGACGAGGACGATGCAGACAGCGTGCTCAGCGAGATTGAGGAGATAGAGACCAGCCAGGGAATGAGCCAGGCAGCGGACTCGGCTCTTACTCCGGCAGAGAAGATGCGTACGCTCATTGACAACGGGGACTATTCTGAAGCACTGAAACGCGTCGACAGAATGCTTGCGGGCAATCCGAAGAACTCCGAGGCACTGGCCCTGAAAGGAAATATACTTTTGACAATGGAGAGGGCCGAAGAGGCACTCGAATCTCTGCACAAGGCCCTGGAGGCCAACCCGAGGAATGTCGCGGCATGGATTAACCGGGGCCATGCCTACAGCATGATGGAAGTCCATGACAAGGCCGTGGAGGCGTTCGACAGCGCCCTGAAAATCGAGATGGACAACGAAGAGGCCTGGCAGAGCAAGGGAGAGAGCCAGCTGGCAATGGAGCGTTTCGACGATGCAATACTCTCGTTCAACGAGGTCATAGAACTTGACAACGAGAGCACTGATGCCTGGCTCGGCATAGGCGATTCATTCCTGGGCCTGGAGAGGGAAGACGACGCCTTCAAATGCTACGAGAAGGTCACGAGCCTGGAACCGAAAAACCCCGAAGGATGGTGCAGGCTGGCCGGCGTGCTGGCTATGAAGGGGCGGTGGGGCGGAGCCCTCCAGATGTACGACCGGGCGATAAAGGCAGACCCTGAACATGTCGAGGCCTACCTGAGCAAAGCGAAGCTCATGATGAACCGCAACATGCTGGGCGAGGCGGACCGGGTGTACTCGCAATTGCTGGACGTATATCCCACAGACCCGGATGCGCTGAACGGCCGGGCAGAGATTCAGATTCGCAGGGGAAAATGGGGCGCGGCACTGCAATCGCTGAAGAACGTGCTTCAGCACCATCCGGACAACGCCACGGCCTGGGCCCTGCAGGGCGACGCCTACAGGGAGGAGGGCAAAGTGGCCGATGCAAAGAAACCCTATGACACGGCCCTTGCTATGGACCCGGAAAACTTCACAGGGCTCCTTGGGAAGGGCAGGCTGATGCTGGAAAACGGCGGATACTCCGAAGCGATAGAGATGTTCCGCAAGGCAATAGACATTGACTCGGACAGCCCGTCCGTCTGGAGATACCTCGGGGAAGCCCAGAAGGAATCCGGAAAAGAGAAGGAGTCGCTCAAGTCGCTGGAGATGGCAGTCGAGCTTGGGGACAACATCCCGGAGAATTGGATGGCCTACGGCATGTCGCTTCACGAAGCAGGCCGGTTCACCGAGGCCATAGAATGCTTCGAGAAGGCGCTCAAGCTCAAACCCGGCTTTGCGGATGCGCAGAAATGGCGCGAGCTGAGCGCAAAGAGATTCCTGAAAGGGGTGAGATGACGCAAAACTGGAATTCGCCCCCGAACAGGCTTGTCTCGATAATCAACGACATGCCCCAGGATGAGTTCAAAGCCGTCACCGAAAGGCTCCTGAAGGAAATGAGATTCAAGATATCGAACGCGACGGCCACAGGCAAGTACCTCGAGTTCGAGGCGACGAGGGAGGGCGAGGAGCCGGACAGGGTTTTCCTCATCCGGGCTGCCAGGGGGCAGAAGAGAGTGACACCCGAGGAACTGCAGGCCACGGTGGGCAAGAAGAAGGGGGCCAAGGACATGAGCCCTGTGTACATCTCCACCGGAGGTTTCACCGAGGAGGCCGGCAAGTACGCGGAACTGCTGAACGTCAGCCTTGCGGACGGGGACAAGCTGATGCTGCTCCTTCAGAAGTTCAACATGGCGGATGACCTGGAGAAGAGCGCCAACAGGAGAGTGGTGGAGAGCGAGGGGGACAGGTTCCTGCCCAGCATGGACGAGCTGGAGAACAGCATGCGATGGGGCAATGACTTCTACCATTCTGGAAATTACAGGAAAGCGATAGAGTACTATGATTCCGCGATACGGCTGAAGGCCCAGTACGACCTTGCCTGGCTGATGAAGGGGAATGCCCTCAGCGCGCTGGGGGCATATGACGAGGCCATAGAGAGCTTCGAGAAAGTGCTGGAGTACAACCCTGCCAGCGAGGAGGCATGGTACAACCTCGGCGCGACGCTGTACCACATGGGCAGGTATGAAGACGAGATTGCATGCTACGACAAGGCGCTCGAGCTGAGGCCGGAGTTCGCGAAGGCCTGGAACAACAAAGGCACGACGCTGTACGAGCTGGGCAAGTACGAGGAGGCAGTCATGTGCTATGACCGCGTTCTGAAAACCGAGCCTGACAACGTGAGCGCGCTGAACAACAGGGGCGTGGCCCTGAAGAAGCTGAAGAATCACGACGAGGCGCTGAAATCCTTTGACAGGGCCGTGAGGAAGAAAGAGGATTATACTGATGCATGGCTCAACAGGGGCATACTGCTCCAGGAGATGGGCAGGTTCCCGGATGCCATTGACTCGTACGACAAGGTCTTGACAAAGTGGAAGAGCCCGGAGGTCCTGTGCCAGAAAGGCACAGCCCAGACAGCGGCCGGGCAGTACCGCCAGGCAATAGAGAGCTTCGACGAGTCACTGGCCATGAGGCCCGAGTGGTCTGTTGCCCTCGAGGAGAAGGCGAAGGCCGAGGCATTGCTGAAGGAGGCTGCCGCAGCAGAGGCGCTCAGGGCGGGGGAGGAGGCGGAGAGGCGCAGGCCGGCACCCAAGCCCGCGCCCGAGCCAAAGCCCGAGAGCGGGGAGTTCTGCGAAAAATGCGGCGCTGCGCTCAAGCCCGAAGCCAGATTCTGCTCGGGATGCGGAATCCAAATCGGTGAAATTGACGAGACATACCTGCCTGCCGGCAAGCCTGCCCAGCTTGAGGCCATCGAAGAGCAGGAGGCGCTGCAGAAGGCGCTTGACAGGGAGGAATACCTTGTCGAGAGGGCCAGGTCCCTCAGGTCCAACGGCCGGGCCGAGGAAGCACTCAAGAGCATGGAGGAGGCACTCGGCATCAGCGAGAGGGCTGACAACTGGCTCGAGATGGGCAATGTGCTCGCGGCCATGAACAGGTGGGACGATGCGATCGAGGCCTATGACAGAGTGCTCAGGACAGACCCCGAGAACTTCCTTGCCCTCAGCAACAAGGAGGCTGCGCTGGTCGCCATAGAAGAACCTGAGGCCGCACTTGAGGTGAACAGCCGCATCACGGGGCTCGAGCCTGACTGGCTGCAAGCCTGGGTAAGGCGGGCAGTTATCCTTTCCAGACTCGGGCAGCACGATAAAGCCGTCATATGCCTGGACAGAGCCGCAGACATAGCGCCGGGACTTGCCGAGATTTGGAACGCCCAGGGCGCCGCCCTCATGCGGTTGAACAAACTGGATGACACGATACTGTGCCTGGACAGGGCAATACAGATAGACCCGGACTTTGCCGAGGCCTGGACCAACAAGGGCGCTGCCATGGCTGCGGCCGGGAAAAACTCGAAGTCGCTGCAGTATTTCGACAGGGCCATCGACATAGATCCGGAGAATGCCAATGCTTGGGCAAACAAGGGCAGCGCGCTGTACAACATGGACAGGTTCTCCGAGGCGGTGGAATGCTTCGACGAGGCACTGAGCCTCAGGAGGACAAAGGAGGTGCTGAACAGCAAGGGCTGGGCACAGCTGGGTGACGACAATCCTACCGCAGCCATAGAGTCCTTCGACGACGCAATCGCAATCGACCAGAACTATGCGGAGGCATGGAACAACAGGGGGCTTGCGTACTCCAGGAAAGGTGACGGGGCCGAAGCGTTCGATTCGTTCGACAGGGCACTGGCAATTGCCCCGGATTTCAGCGATGCGAAGAAGAACAGGGATGCGGCAACCAGGAGAATAGAGCAGGCCACAGGCAAGAAGCCGGAGCGGAAGGGGGATGCCAAGCCCACGGCCAGGGTGAGGGGAAAGCCCGAGTTCGAGGATGCGGTGAAAGCGGCAGAGAAGCTCGAGGCCGAGGAGCTGGAGACCGAGGAGTTCAGATGCCCGCACTGCAATGCCCTGGGCTCGGTGGACGATGTGTTCTGCGAGAAATGCGGCCAGAAGTTCTCTGTCGGCATGAAGGAGGACGCTGCCGAGGAGAAGCTGGAGCATATCCTGGACGCTGAGGAGAAGCCCAAGGCCGAGAAGAAGAAGCCTGCCAAGAAATCCAGGGACGAGCTCATCGAGGACATGATAACGATTCCGGGTGTCGGCATTGCCAAGGCCGGGCTCGTCATCGATGCAGGCTATGACACCGAGGCCAAGCTGAGAAAGGCAGAGACGGAGGACCTGGCGAACATCTCGGGCATCGGAGAGGGGCTGGCCCGGAAGCTCAAACGGAAATACAGATAGAAGCGTATTATTGCTGATACATGCGGCATGCCCCGGGTGTAAGCCCGGGGTATCAGCATTCTGAGTGCGCTTGTTGATTGCGTTTTCGGGCATTTTGTAGCAGGAAACCTCGACCGTAAGGCCGGGGAGGCATTTTCTTGGCTCTAACATGGAGGCGATTCTTCAAACTTTTATGCATATGCAATGCGAATGATGAACGAAACGATTCTGTGCAAGAGCTGGGAATGCATTGTGTATCGCCTGGCTCCTACTTGCCAGGCGAGTACCTGACATCCCCGGGCTCACGCCCGGGGTTTTCCAGGAAAATGCCAAGATAACGGGTCACCCATGCAGCCAATAAATTGAAACCCCGCCCATATGCAATTATAAGCTAATACAGGCGGGGCATGCTGCATTCAGATTGTCTTTGCCCCTTTCAGCCGAAAAGCGATCAAATCTTGTTAAGGGCAAAGACTCGTGCATTTTGGACGCCCGGAACCGACCCTATGGTCTGCTCCAGCCTGTCCATCATGCCCTCCTCGTCCTCGACCACGATGTTCATCATGAGGGCCTGGAGCCCGAAGGCTATGGGCCTTATCTCGACCTGCTCTATCTTGCCCGTGCCCTTGACCTTGGCCTCGACTTCCTTCCTGACCTTGCCGAGGTCCACCTCTAACCCTTCGGGCATTATCTCGAATGTCACAAGAACCTGTCCCATTGTCCCACCTCACGGCCCGGCATATCCGCAGTCCGGGCACGAATACTCGACGCTCTGGTCCCTGCACTGGGCGCATCTGCCCAGCATCTTCACTCCGCAGCCAGGGCAGCTGAATACAACGTCGCCCTTTCCGGTGAGCCTCGTTCCGCAGGAGGCACATGCATATTCTTTATCCATGATTATCGGAACAGCTGATATTCGGAGGGGGTATATATTCTTGATGAAATGGTTTATAACGCTGAACCGCATTCTGAGCCAGAAGTTAGGAAGTGCTGACATGGCAGTTTTAACACCAGGCAGTGGGCTTAAAAAAGGAATATCGGTTTTCATGGCAGCGATGATGCTGGCCGGAACCATGGTGGTTCTGCCCTTGGCCACGGAGAACGTGCGGGGATACATGACGCCGGGAATGGGCATTACATTGACATTCGAAGACCTGGTGATGATGTCCAGTGGGGCTGTCACAGGCGCGTTTCCCATGTATCAGGTGCATGAGACAATCACCGTGCTGCCAACCGACACATTGTTGTTCATGGGTGGCGAAGACATATTCTTCGACCCGTTCATGGGGATATCGCTCGAGATTTTGGGGACATTGGACGCAAACATGGGAATGGGCGCGGTTCTGCACTCGGCAGGGCCAGGCTCATGGCGAGGGATATGGGTCCACGACTCGGGCGGCATGATGGCCAACGGCCTGATGATATTGGATGCCGAGGACGGCATGTACATCGACCATACAGCGGGATTCGGCATGGTCCAGATAATTGGCTGCACGATCGACGGAGCACTCAATACCGGGATAACAATGATAGGCACGATGGGCGGGCCGATGGTCGGAAACAATGTGATAACAGGCAGCTCTACTGGGATATTCCTAAGGGACACATCGGCCCAATGCATGGGCAATGAGGTCTCGAACTGCGGCTTAGGCATCCGGGTCGAGGGCTTCGCCAGCCCCTGGCTCTCTGGGAATCAGATACATGACAATTATCAGAACGGGGTATACGGGGAGGACACGATGTTCGGGGTCAGCGGCAACACCATCCGGGAGAACCGGGGTGACGCTATAGTGCTTTTCAACTCGACCGCCAGCATCAACGACAACACCATCTATGCCTGGAATGCCACGGGCGGTTCCAATGAGGGCGGCAGGAATGGCATCCTGATTGATGGCACAGTGGAGTGGGGCCAGAACTGGATATCTAACAACAGGATTTACGGAGGCAATGGAGACAGGAAAGGTCATGGGGGCCACGCGGTCTTCTTACGTAGATTCACCAGCAATATGACGAACGGCTGGGTTGAGAACACGGTCATCGAAAACAATTACATTCTCCAGGGGGGCAACGGCGGTCAGAACATCGTTGACTGGGGGTACGCAGGGAGCGGGGGCTTCGGTGTATGTGCGCCTCAGCTTCCAGATGACGGAAACTGGTCAGCTGACAACCATGCGTTGATTATCAGGGGAAACAGCCTCATCGTCGGAGGAAACGGAGGTGTAGACAATTCAGCGATGTTCGGCAGCGCCGGATACGGAGGCAAGGGAATCTACGTGGAGGACGACAACAACATGGGTAGTCTTTTGGTCTCTGGCAATGCATTGGTGGTTGGAGGAAATGGAGCAGCGTCAATGTCCCCTACCGGGTTCAATAGTATTGGAGGTTGGGGCATCAGCCTTGGGAGATGCGGTTCAGGAGTCAGGATTGATATAAAAGACCATCCGGATGTTGTAGGCGGCAACGGAGGCGTGGGTCCGTTCGGATGGAACCATGGGGCTGGGAGCATGGAATTTTTCCAATGCATTGATTTCCATGTGCTAAACGTATCCGGGAGAAGCAACTTGTCGATGGTCGATGTTTTAGATTGCAACGGTGATTTCACATTATCAGACATCAGTATATCAGATTCAGTTGCGAACACGGGAAATCTGGCCAGGTTATTCTGGTCCTCCAGCACCGGAAACAACCGGAATTGGAATTTCGGTGAGACGAATATATCGGGTGTTGTGATCAATAACTGCACCGGGTTGACACTTATCGGAGGAAACATAAGTACGAGCAATGCCACTGCCATGCTCATTGAAAATTCAGGTACAATCTCACTGGCCGGACTGGCGTTGAATGTCACAGGCGGCAACGGAATCGAAATAAACAACAGCAATGGCATTACCCTGGAAAACCTCATCCTGAATGGTTCTGCAGATCCGAACGAGGGCTGCGGGGACGGCATCAAGTCCTACAACTGGAGTGTGGGCAACATCAGGGGATGCACAATCGAGGACTTCAATGGGACAGGGCTGAACCTGCGGGGTGTCCAGAACTGCATTATTGAGGACTGCATCGTGTCGGGCAACGTCGTCTACGGCATCTATTTCAATGCCTCCAGCAACAACACGGTTTCGGGCCTTGAGATGAAGAACAACTCGGGTTGGGGTGCATATCTCTTTAATTCCCACGATAACATCATTGAAGGCAATGATATTTCCAGCGAGAGCTATAGTTGCGGAATCAAATTGGCCAATGGATCGAAGCGAAACTATGTCGCATATAACTGGATTGATTACACCGGCTATGGTGTCCGGCTGGACGACAATGCCGAATCCAACACCGTCTTCGGCAACACGATAATAAACGGCATTCAGGGAATCAGCCTATGTTCAACCAGCAGCTACAATAATATCACAAACAATACTCTATCATTCAATATCGATGCCGGTATTTTCCTTGAGGGCACAAATAACACAGTAACTGGCAACAATATCACGAATAATAATTATGGATTGGATGCATTCCTCATCAGCAATTGCGATGTCTACCATAACAGCTTCATCGACAACACGATCCAAGCCCGTGATTTGCCAGGAACCAATCGATGGAATGCCATATACCCGGTGGGAGGCAACTACTGGAGCGATTATATGGGCGTAGACCTATTCTCAGGCCCGCTTCAGAACATTCCGGGCCCGGACGGGTTTGGCGATACCCCATATGTAGATATCCAGGGCGGCAACGGATCGCAGGACAACTACCCGTTGATGACCCCATGGTCAGGCGGGTCGCCGGAGCGCGTGCACAACCTCGATACCGGGGAGAATTTCCCGGCCATCCAGGCCGCAATCGACGACCCGGAAACGCTCAGCGGACACACCATCGCGGTGGATGCGGGCACGTATTACGAGCACGTCGTGGTCGACAAGACCCTGACCCTCAATGGGGCTGGCGCCGGCACGACGATCGTCAACGCCGGCGGCACCGGGGTCGCAATGCTGATAATGTCAAGCTGGGTATATGTCAGCGGATTCATGTTCGAGGGTGGCGGGTCGACCGGGGACGATGCCGGCATCATGCTGGACGGAGTCCAGAACTGCCGCATCGAGAACAACAGCGCCTTCGGCAACGGCTATATCGGCATCCGGGTCAATAACTCAAGCCTCAACACCATCGCCTACAACAACGCGGCAGGCAATGCCTTCGGGATCGGCATCGTGTCGTACAGCCGGAATAACACAGCCATCGGCAATACTGCCTGGTCCAACACCCAGAGCGGGATATTCATTTCCTCAGAATGGAATTACATACTCAACAACACCTTAAGCTCCAACGATTGGGGCGGCATCACCTTAGCCAACTACGATTACAACACCATAGACGGCAACCTTGTTGACGGAAATGTTTTGGCCGGCATACACCTCGAATCAATTGAATACAGCAAAGTCACCAATAACACTGTGTCCAACAGCGAATACGGTGTCAACGTCTACCATTCGTCTCAAAACCTTGTCTCCGACAACAACTGTTTCTTCAACAACGTCAGCATTAATGTGTACGGCGGCAGCGAATACAACAACATCGCCAACAACACGGCAACCATGAACGGCCAGCATGGGATTTATATTCAGAACAGCGATTTCAATTCAATAATAGGAAACGAGGTTTTGTTCAACGCGTATGGCATACACCTCCGCAGCTCCACCGACCAAAATACAGTCTCGTACAACAATGTCACCAACAACACCATCGGCATTTACCTGTCCGGGGGCGCGAGCGAGAACAACATTACCTACAACCTGATCGCAGGCAACCAGCTGGAAGGCGTCAACATCACGAACGCATTGTCGAACAGCCTGCACCATAACAGCTTCGTGGGCAACGGCAACCAGGCATACAGCAGCAACAACAACAACTCATGGAATGCCTCATACCCCTCAGGCGGCAACTACTGGTCTGATTATGTCGGGCCGGACCTCATGAGCGGCCCCCTGCAGAACCTTCCCGGGCCCGACGGCATCGGCGATGTCCCGTATTTGGACATCCTGGGCGGTGCCAGTGCAGTCGACCAATATCCCCTGATGGAGCCCTGGGCGCCCCCAACAGTCTTCAACATTAGCCTTTCACTGGGCTGGAACCTGATATCCATTCCGCTTGTGATGACAGATACTTCTATCGCGAATGTGTTATCCAGCATTGTAGGGAAATGGGACTGCGTGAAGCAATACGAACCGCTGGACAAGGCAGATCCGTGGAAGACCAACCGGCCCGGAAGCTCGGTCAACGACCTGTTCTTCGTGGGCAACCAGGTCAGCGTATGGATCCATGTCACGGAGGCCTGCACCCTGACAGTCGCGGGAAACCAGCCAGCTTCGACAGCCATCACGCTCTATGCCGGATGGAACCTGGTCGGCTATCCGACACTGGCCCCAAGAGCCGCAGGGGATGCGCTGGCCGGGACAGGCTTCGACATGATAGAATGCTTCGACCCGGCATCGCCCTACATCAGGGCTATGGACCCGCTGGAGATGATGATGCCCGGGCAAGGGTACTGGATACACGTGCCGGCCGACACTTTATGGACCATAAACTGGTAGGATTACCACAACGCTTAAATCCGGCATCGGTTTTCCTCGGGTATGGTTTCCAAGCAGGACATCCATAAGATTCTCTCGGGGTACGACCCGAAAAAAATCACCATTGCGACAGTCTGTTCTCACAGCTCCCTCCAGATCTTCGCGGGCGCCCGCAAGGAGGGCTTCCGCACGCTGGGCATCGCCATCGGCAAGGCTCCGAAGTTTTATGATGCGTTCCCGCTGGCCAAGCCGGACGGGTTCTTTGCCGTCGACAAGTACGAGGACATAATTTCCAGGGCCGGGGAGCTGGCCAAGAGGAACGTGATTCTGATTCCCCACGGCTCGTTCGTGGAATACCTGGGAGCCAAGAGGTTCGCGGAAATACCGCTGCCGACTTACGGCAACAGGGCTGTGCTCGAATGGGAGTCAGACCGGGACATCGAAAGGGAATGGTTGACTTCCGCAGGTTGCAGGATGCCGGACCTCATCAAGAATCCGAAGGACATCGACAGACCGGTTTTGGTAAAATACCACGGCGCCAAGGGAGGCAGGGGCTTCTTCATAGCCAAGGATTACAAGGACTTCAAGATGGGCATCGATCTCAGCCAGAAATTCAATATTCAAGAATATATATTAGGAACTAGATATTATTTGCATTACTTCTATTCCCCCATCAAGAAAGAGGGTTATGCCCTGTCGAAAGGCACGCTGGAGCTCATGGGCATGGATCGCAGGGACGAGACCAACATCGACGAGATTTACAAACTGGGTGCGCAGGAGGAACTGAAGAGGCTTGACATCTACCCGAGCTTCGTGGTCACCGGCAACATCCCGCTGGTGATAAGGGAATCTCTGCTGCCTAAGGTCTTCGAGATGGGAGAAAAGGTCGTGGAGCGCTCAATCGAACTTTTCGGAGGCATGATCGGGCCTTTCTGCCTGGAGACCATTGTCAATGACCGCCTGGAGTTCTATGTCTTCGAGATATCCGGCAGGATTGTCGCAGGCACGAACCTCAACATTTCAGGCTCGCCGTATTCCGATATGATAGAGCCCGGGATGTCCACAGGCCAGCGCATGGCCCGGGAGATAAAGGTGGCGATTGAGACGGGGCGGCTGGAAGAGATTATAAGTTGATTTTTTTTCTGCCCGCAATTTTTCAGAGTTAATAACATAGCTTCCGCTGGGAAAAAGGGGGTGGACAAAGGCAGGTCCGAACGCCCGAAGGGCTTTGGATGGAGTTACTTACCCATGTCGCCCCAGACCTCTGCGAACCGGTCGACCAGGCTGTCGAGGAAGCTGGCCTTATATGTGAGAATGACGCGCGCGGTGTTCTCCGGGTCTATGACATGGTAGTTCGTGCTGCGGCCGTCCTTCTCAGCCCCCACGACATTGGCCTCCGTCAGTTTTTTAATATGGAATGATAAAGTCGATTTGGAAATCTTGAACTGCGCCAGCACGTCCTGGAAGCTGGCGTTCTCGTGAAGCATCAGGAAGAGGACTATGCGCCTCGGTATCTCCTGCCTGAGCAGGCCCACAGTGGTCTTGTCCCCGAAGCTGAAACCCTCTCTGACGAAGTAGCGTTTGCGGTTTCCCTCCCTCTCCACCATCAGAATATCTTTCTTCTCCAAGTAATTCAGGTTGTACTCCAGCACGCCGACCGCGAGCCCCAGCTCCTTCTCCATCTCCCGGAGGTACATTCCTGGGTACTTTGTAAGCAGCTGGTATATATTCCTGCGGTTCTCGAGCTCGAGGACTTCCTCTTCCATGGGCCGACTTCCGTCACTTCTTTACGACGCTGAGATAAAGGAACGCCATTATGGCGAAGTCCACCATGGTCACCAGCACTGAGCTGTCGAAAATGTCCCCGATGCTGTCGATGAACAGGCCCAGGGTCAGCAGCAGTCCCTTCACGAAGAACATGGCGAAGGCCAGGCTCACGAGGAGCAAACGTCTCCTCCCTATCCTCTTGTATGTCACTGCCGAGATTGCGAACAGTATCAGCGAGAAGCCCAGCAGTGCCACACGGAAGAATATCTCCAAATTGTCCATAAGGCCACCGCACCCGGATGAATTTGACATTCCTAATACTTTCGGGCATCCGGCCAAGAATTTATACCCCCGGAAAACGTTGTACGCTCAGCATGTCGCAGGGATGGCTGTCACAGCACAACGCCAGGGAGAGGGAGTTCGATTCAATGAAAGGCACTGTGAGCGGGGGCGCGGATTCAGCTCTCTGCTCGGTCTGCAAGGGCTCGAGGCTGCTCTGCGGCAAGGAAAGGTGCCCTGTCGTGACAAGGTTCCATGCCCACCTGAAAGCCCAGGCCAGGTTCTCCGAGAACATGGCTGGCTCCTCCCCCCCGAGCGTCTTTGTGGGCCGGTATGGCTATCCGAAGGTCATGGTCGGGCCGATGGTCCCGCCGGTGATGGGGGACACTGAAATAATGGACATGCCCGAGTTATGGCTGGGCAAATCCATAGACGACATACTGGGGTACAGGATGAACCTGGTCAGGGGCATGCATTCTGTTGACATTCACAATGTCGAGAACGGCGGGAGGATAGTAGACCAGACCAGGGAGCTGGCCATGGGGCACGGCACTGCAGACACCGAGGCGGTATTCCTCAGGAGACCCATGGGGCGGCTGACTTTCGACGACTCGACCCAGCCTTTCGGGCCTTCCGCCCCGATAAAATCCTTCGACATCAACAGCATCAGGATTGACCAAAGGATTGACAGAGCCTACTCGGACACAGACCTGAAGGCCGCGGAGGCTGTCATCGGTCTATACAGCCATGGAATGATGCTGTCCAGGCTCCAGAGGGCTTTCTCGGTGGGGGCCTTCGGCATAGGCAAGAACCGCAGATTTGTCCCGACAAGGTGGAGCATCACAGCGATTGACGATACATTGGGCAAGAACCTCCTGCTTAAAACGAGGGATGCGCCTCTGATAACGGACTTCGAAGTGTACGAAACAGAGCACCTGGACAATCGCTGGGCTGTTCTTATGATGCCCTGCACCTGGCGTTATGAATTGATAGAGGCATGGTACCCGAAGAGCGTGTGGAACCCCTATGGCCAGGGCATCGAGATAATATCCGACTGGGAGTTCTACAAGCCCAGAAAGACATACGCAAAGATAGGAGGATGCTATTACTCGGCCAGGCTGGCAGTGAACGAGAACCTTACTGCGAGGAACCGCCAGGCCGGCGTGGTCATATTCAGGGAGGCGCATGCGGGCTATATCATGCCTGTGGGCGTGTGGAACGTGCGGGAGAACGTCCGCGACGCCGTAGCCAAGGTCCCGAGGAAATTCGCCACCCTGGCTGAGGCCCTTGCCTACATCCAGACAAAGATGGACATCCCCATGGCAAGGTGGATAAGGACAAGCGGAATACTGAAGGACATGCTCTACCAGCGAAGGCTCGAGGATTACCTGGGCGGGAGGGCGGAGCCGGACATGGAGGCCGGAGATGAAAGTCACGGAGGCGAGGGCCAGCACAGCCCTGAGCCAGTCTAGGCTGCCCGGGCTCGATTGGGCGCTGAACCCTTACCGGGGATGCCAGCATGGATGCGTTTACTGTTATTCACCAGATGTGCTGAGGATGTCCGGGGGAGAACCCTGGGGGGGCTTCGTCGAGGTCAGGAAGAACCTGCCAGTGCTCCTGTCCAAGGAGAAGAAAACATGCTCCGGAGTCGTCGGTCTGGGAACGGTGACGGACCCCTACCAGCCCATCGAGGGGAAAACCAGGCTCACGCGATATTGCCTTGAACAGCTGGCCACAGCAAGGTGTTCAGTATGCGTCCAGACGAAATCCGACCTGGTGGCCAGAGACATCGACATGCTCTCCAGGATGAAGAATGCCGAGGTCGGGATGACCGTGACTACAATGGATGAGGAGCTGGCTGGGAGGCTGGAGCCGGGCGCCCCCTGTCCGGCGAGGCGTATCGCGGCCCTGAAGGGGCTGTCCGCCGCGGACGTCAGAACCTGGATTTTTCTCGGGCCCGTCATTCCCGGTCTGAACGATTCGTCGGATATGCTTGGAGATGTGGTCAAGGCTGCCAAGGACGCGGGCTGCGGGAGATTGCTTTACGACAGGCTGAGGCTCAAGCCGCTGGTCAGGGGGAGACTGCAAAAACATCTTGGTTATTCGGAATCGAGGAATATTTTCAAACTTGCCGAAGACAAAGAATGGGAGGAGAGAATATCGGTGGACATCGAAGTCCTGTGCGACGATGTCAAAATAAAATCCCAAAAGGCATTCTGACTATTTCTTCATCTGGTCGAGCGGCCTGCTGAAGAAGGATGCGTCCACGACCCTGACCTTGTCCATGGATTCATGGTCGCTCACATAGCCGAACCAGTACACAATTATGCCGGGCCCGAACATCTCTGTGTATGGTAAGATCTGTTTCTTGTTATTGCGCTTGACCTCGAAAGGCGAGCCATAATTGGCCTTTGACTCGAACCAATGAATCTCCTCGCCGTCAATGGTCAGGGGTTTGCTCAGGAGGAAATCCGGCGTCTTCTGGTACTCGCCCCTCAGGTCCTCCTCGGTCCTGTACTCAACGCCGTTCCTGTCCAGCCATTCCGCAAGCCTGGCTTCGCCTTTCTTGCCTCTCTGGTACTGGACGTCCATTCCAGCCGGTGAATAGATTATGTCCTCGCGCACGACATCAACGAACTCCCTGTTCAGCCGCTCATCCTCTATCGACCTGGGGTTGCGGATGTAGGTCCAGAACTCCTTCCTCGGCATGCCGTTCTGCTGCATCAGTATTAGGCTCAGCAGCACCGGGGGGAACATCTCCTTCCTGGCAAGCTGGACAAGCGTCGAGCCCCGCTTCCAATGGGCTAGGAGCTGGTTTGCGCGGTTCTTCACCTGGTAATACCGCCTGGTGGAGTCGCGGGTCACCCGCTGAGTGTGAATTATTAAAAGCAGTTCTCTATTAAGACTCTGGTCTCTGGCTAATTTTCCGATGTCTGACGGAAAGCACAGTTTGTTGGCCAGTTGATTGTATTCCTGGGTGTTCATGATATTCTCTCTAATATTATTGGGTTGGAATATTTAATACTTATTTAAGGTTTTGTATACTTAAACATTTTCAATTGCGGAATATAAACCTTTTCATATCCCATATCCCTTATCCCCCGAAACCATGCGCACGCTTGTTCTCCAAACACTTTTATCCAATCGTTGAATAACCTGCTGCATGTGCCCATCCGAGGACCGAGAGCTCGGTTTGACAGAGAAAAAGATTCTCATCGCGCTTGTGGGGATGAAGGGGTTCGGCACCCCGGAACAGATACAGCAGGCCCTGCTGCCAGACAAGGTGGCCAAGCTGTCCGCAAGGCTTAAGAAATGCCTTGAGGGAGCTTTCGAGGATTCTGGCATGGAGGTAAGTGAGCACCAAAGGACCGTTTTGATGGAAACATTCCTGAGAGACTGCATTTCCGACGATGAAAAGCAGATGAACGGGCAAGTGCTGGCAACCCTTGTCGGCCAGCTCTCGGGACTGATACTGTCACGGGATGTGCCCGGCCAGAGGAACACAGTGGGCAAGATGCTCGGGGACTGCGTCCCGGCCATTGTGAGTTCTCTCAGGGAAATTGCATCGACCGAAGAGCGGGCTTCCGTCAGCATGGTGGAAGTGATGAATGCCTGCTCCTGGCTCCGCGCGAAGGGGCTTGCCGAGATGTCCGAGACCCTGGAGAAGAATTATTCACTGCTCTCAAAACGCACCGAAGACCTGCCTGAGAGACGCGCTCTGAAGGCGCTTAAAAAGGCTCACGGCAGCATGACTGTGGACGAGCTGCGCAAGGACAAGAACATGAAATCCGAGGAGGTGCCCATTGCACTCGGCTGGCTCAAACGGAAGGGTTGGGCCACGATCGAGAAGAAGGGCGGCGAAACTGTCCTCGAGCTCACCCGAGACGGAAAGAACATGCTCTCCAAGAAGGGCCTGGACGAGGATATGATTGACAGGCTGGCCTGTGGGGAGGTCCATGAGAGGGATGTGGAGAAGGACATCATCGATACCCTGTTGAAGCGCCAGGATATTGTGAAGATTAGGGAGGAAGTCGTCAGGATGATCATCATCACACAGGACGGCATCGACCTTGTGGAGGCGGGTCTTGATGTTTCGCCGGAGATATCCAATCTCACGCCCGAGCTTATACAGACAGGAAAATGGCGCGGAACCAGCATAAGGCACTACGACTTCGGAACGTTCGCCCCTGACCTGAGGGGGGGCAAGATGCACCCGCTCCAGCAGTATATCGAAAGGGTGAGGGGCATATTCATAAGCATGGGTTTCACAGAGATTGATTACGGTTACGTGCAATCCGCGTTCTGGAACATGGACGCGCTGTTCACTGCCCAGGACCATCCTGCGAGGGAACTGCATGACACGCTGTACCTGAGGCAGCCTGCCTCCATGGACCTGCCTGACAGTTCCCTTGTGGAAAGGGTGAAACATATGCATGAGGAGGGGGACGAGGATTCCACAGGCTGGCAGTATGACTGGCAGGAATCCGAGGCCGGAAGGGCGCTCCTGCGTACCCACACGACAGTGAACACCATCAGGTACCTGGTCGGGCATCCCGAACCCCCCGTCAAGGTTTTCTCGGTAGGGCCGGTCTTCAGGAAGGAGGCAGTCGACGCCACCCACCTCCCCGAGTTCATACAGGTCGAGGGCATTGTAATGGAGGAAGGCGCCAACCTGCCCATGCTGGTCGGGCTGCTCAGGGAATTCTACGCCAGGATGGGCATAACAGACCTGAGGCTCAGGCCGGGCTATTTCCCGTACACTGAACCGAGCCTGGAGCCGGAGATATTCTACAACGGGAACTGGATGGAGCTCGGCGGGGCCGGCATATTCAGGCCAGAGGTAACCAAGCCGCTCGGCGTCAAACATCCCGTCCTTGCCTGGGGGCTGGGCCTGGAGAGGCTGGTCATGAGGGTGCTGGGCATGGACGACATACGCAGGCTTTATGTTTCCGACATTAACTGGCTCAGGGACTCGCCCTCCATAAAATGAGGTTCTCCATGAGATATGCCAAGACTATGTTGGACACCATCGGAAAGACGCCCATGGTCCGTATTAATAAGTTGAATCCGAACGGCTCCAACATAATCCTGGCCAAGCTGGAGAAGGCCAATCCCACCGGTTCCGTGAAGGACAGGATTGCCCTTTCGATGATTGAGAATGCCGAGGAATCGGGCCGTCTCAGGAAGGGCATGACCGTGATAGAGGCCACCAGCGGCAATACCGGCATAGGCCTGGCACTCGTGTGCAATATCAAGGGCTACAGGCTCAAACTTGTGATGCCCGAAACCGCGAGCGAGGAGAGGAAGGCCATAATCAGGGCATACGGCGCAGAGGTCGTGCTCACGCCGGGGGAAAAGGGCATGGACGGCTCCCAGGACCTGGCCAGAAAGCTTCATG
Source organism: uncultured Thermoplasmata archaeon (assembly GCA_964354755.1). GTDB lineage: Archaea > Thermoplasmatota > Thermoplasmata > SG8-5 > SG8-5 > UBA147. Next base: position 107,216 of record CAYHBA010000005.1, on the reverse strand, counting down.
ACTCCTCTCCGGGGGAATATTTCTGGACAAACCAGTACCTGAACCCGGACAACCCGATCGCGCATTCCGAAGGGACCGCCCTGGAGATACTTGACGACACCGACGGAAAGGTTACGATGTTCGTGGCTGGCGTGGGCACATCCGGAACGCTCATGGGCGTGTCCGAGAGGCTGAAAAAATATGATCCGGATATCAGGATAATAGGCGTGATGCCAAGGCCGGAGACAAGAATACAGGGCCTGAAGAATCTCATTGTCCAGTACGTACCAGGCATTTTCAAATCCGAGCTGCTCGACGAGCTCGTGCATGTCGACGATGACGACGCATTCGCCATGGCCAGAAAGCTGGCAACCGAGGAGGGGATATTCTCTGGGACGAGCTCGGGTGCGGCCATGCATGTTGCCGCGGAGATGAGCAGGAAATATAACAACCAGATCATTGTAGTTCTGCTGCCTGACGGCGGGGAGAAGTACATCAGTACTAATCTTTACAAATCGAAGGATGTAGCCTGAATCAAGAGCTAACAATTCAGATTTTCGAGCAGGCTCACCTGATTTTTCTTGTTTACTGAATATTTTTCTTTTGGAAGGTGAGCCAGCGCAGAAAATCTTAAAAGAAAAATACTCGAGGGCATATTCTCTGGGACGAGCTCGGGTGCGGCCATGCATGTTGCCGCGGAGATGAGCAGGAAATATAACAACCAGATCATTGTAGTTCTGCTGCCTGACGGCGGGGAGAAGTACATAAGCACCGAATTGTACGGCGACAAAGCCCAGGTGCGCTGATCCTTTTCACCTTGAGAACCTTGAGAATTCACAAAACCGTACTTACCAGAAACACTTATTAATATCATACTATCTCGCGAATGCATATTTGCGGAAGGGGGCAGGGAACCCATGGCAATTGACGGAATATCAGCCACAGAATGGAAATTCGTCGGAAGGGAGAGCGAGCTCAGAAACATGGAACGGCTTATACGAGAGACAGCCATCGGAAAGGGCCAGTGCATCGTGGTGAAGGGCGAGGCCGGCATCGGGAAGACAAGGTTCGCTAGCGAAGCCGCAGCCGTGGCAAGGGCCGAAGGTTTCGAATTCCTCGCGGGCAGATGCCTGCCCCTGGAACAGAGCGAGCCTTACCAGCCCTTCACGGAGTCGCTCGCGGGGAAGCTTGACCGGCGAGACGACGCACACGACATACCGCTCGGGCTGATGGGAATCGACGAAACCAAGCCCAGCACCGGCCTTCCGCTCGGCCTGATACCCATCACACAGACAACCGCACCCGACGTGAGCAGGATAGACATACAGTCAGAGAGGGACCGCCTATTCGAGAAGGTGCTGGCCACCATCGAGAAAAGCTCGGCCAGCAAGCCGCTGTTCCTGTTCATCGACGACCTTCAATGGGCTGACGCGGGCACACTCCAGATGCTCGTGTACATCACCAGGAACCTGGGCAGTTCCAGGATCCTTCTCTGCGCCGCCTACAGGACGGAGGAGGCCGACGCCGGGGGCAAAACGCTTGCCTTCTACGAGCAGTTCAACCAGGCCATGAAGGGCATCAATTTCAGCCAGATTACTCTCGAGAGGATGTCGGCTTCCGAGATATCCGAGATGATAATGAACATCCTCAACATCAAGAGCATGCCGGTCCAGTTCACAGCTAAACTTTACGAGGAGAGCTCAGGCAACCCTTTCTTCGTCGAGGAGGTGCTGAAATCATTGATGGACGAGGGCATCATTCTGAGGCACGGCCACATCTGGGATGCCGGCGTAGACCTCTCAAGGATACGAATACCCAACACCATAAAGGATGTAATCAGCCACAGGATAGCAAGGCTGGGCGAGGAGGACAAGAAGATGCTGAGGTTCGCTGCGGTGGCGGGCGATTCGTTCTCATTTTCGATACTGAAGGAGGTCACAGGCATCCCGGAGGACAAGCTGCTGGATTCCATTGACAGGCTTATGGTGGCCGACATAATCCAGGAGATCACGGGCTCCCAGGAGGAAGAGTACAGGTTCGACCACAAGCTCATCAGAAGCGTGATATACGACGACATGAGCCAGAGCCGGGTGAGGATGATGCACAAGTCCATGGGCGAGGTCATAGAAAGGCTGTATCCAGACAGGCTTATGGACTGGGCCTTCGACCTGGCAAGGCATTTCAGCCTGGGCAAGCACACCCAGAAGACATTCGATTATTCTCTGATGGCCGGCGACAAGGCGTTCGCCGCGCTGGCCTTCGACAGGGCAGTGGATTATTATATCACAGCCCTCAGGACGATAGACTTGCTCACTCCCACGGAAGGCTTTGACAGGGAGGCCGAGAAGCTGAGGATACAGATGCTGATCGGAAGCCTGTATTACGGGCTGGGCCTCTGGAACAACTCGATGAAATACTACGAGGACGCACTGAAAACCGCGCGGAAGCTGGGCAAAGAGTCGGTCGAGGTCAAGGCCCTCATCTGCATGGGTCATTCCAGAAGGTCGGCCGGAAACAACCAGCTTGCCGAGAAGGATTACATCCTGGCCGCCGACATAGCTGCCAGGCAGGACGACATGCAGAGCATGGGTGAGATCCAGCGCGGGCTCGGGTATGTGCACTGGCGCAAAGGAGAGAACGACGACGCAATCGAGCATTACAACCAGAGCATCAGCTACTCGATGAAGGCCGGGAACCTGTCCTCCATGTCCAAAACATTCATAGAACTGGGGAATGTGTACAACAACTGGGGGCAGTACGAGAAGGCCATCGAGTATTACGGAAAGAGCATAATGGAGCTCGAGAAGCTCAAGGACTTTTCCGAACTGGCCAGGGCGTACAACAACATGGGCGACACTTACCTTCACATGAAGGAGTGGGCCAAGGCGATCGAGTCCCTCGAGAAATGCCGCGCCCACTCGGAGAGAATAGGAAACAGGAACATGGTGGCTTGGGCGCTTTTCAACTCGGCGGAGGCGCTGGCGAACAACGGCGAGCTGGACAAAGCCGAGAGCTATTGCATGAGCGCGCTGAACATATGCGAGTCACAGGACGACAAGATAGGCATGAACGGCGTCTACCGCTGCCTTGGAATCATTTTCAGGCTCAGGAAGCAGTGGGACAAGGCAGTCGAGAACATCAACAAGAGCATAGTCATCCTCGAGATGCTGGACATCCCTTTCGACCTGGCTACAACCTACTTTGAGCTTGGCCTGACCTATAGGGAGATGGGCGAGATGCAGGGAGCCATTGACAATTTCAGGATAGCCGCCAACTATTACGAGTCGGTCGGGGCAAAGAACCAAGCCCTGGAGACCCAGAAGATAGTCAAGGAAATGGAATCGTCCGGAAAATGAGGGATGGGATGAGAGACTACGAGCCGGCGGCCCTTGAAAGGAAATGGCAGAAGAGATGGTTCGAATCCCGCATCTGGAAGGCCGATGCCGCCCCTGGAAGTAAAAAATTTTTCCTCATGTTCGCCTATCCGGGCGTGTCAGGGTACCTGCATGTCGGCCACATGAGGGGATACACATACAGCGACGTGATAACCAGATACAAGCGCATGACTGGCCACAATGTGCTTTTTCCCGTGGGGGCGCATCCCACAGGGAATGTCGCGATCACTTTTTCGAGGAAGGTCGAGAGGGGAGACCAGTCCACGCTGGACATACTGAAATCCAATGGCTGCTCTGAGGAAGAGATAGGGCGCCTCAAAGACCCGCTTCACGTAGTGAAATTCTTCAGCCAGGTTTACATTAACGATTACTGGAAGAAGTTCGGGTTCCTGGCGGACTGGGACAGGTTCATGACCACCATCGACCCGGGGTACAACAGGTTCATCCACTGGCAGTTCAGGAAGCTTCATGAGAAGAAGATGCTCACCCAGAAGCCATACTACGGGACTGCGTGCATGAACTGCGGGCCTGTGGCAGTGGACGCTTCGGAGACTGACATATCCCAGGGAGGCAATGCCGAGAAATTGGAATTGACCCTGTTGAAGTTCGAGTTGATGGACGAGTACCTGGTGGCCGCCACCCTGAGGCCGGAGACAGTCTTCGGGCAGACGAATTTCTGGGCCAACCCATCGGTGGAGTACGTCAGGGCGAAGGTCGGTAACGAAATATGGATACTGTCGGCCGAGGGCGCGGAGAAGCTGGGATTCCAGAAGTACGTGGAAGTTATAGGCTCGGTCAGCGGCAGGGACCTCATCGGCAGGACAGTTAAGGCTCCGGTCGTAGGCACCAGCATTCCAGTTCTGCCCTCGGAGTTCACTGACCCTGATTACGGGACAGGCCTGGTGACCAGCGTCCCGTCGGACGCGCCCTACGACTGGATGGCGCTTACAGACCTGGCGGGCAATACGGAGGAATGCAGGAGGTACGGCCTGGACCCGGATATGGTCAGGGCCATAAAGCCAATTCCCATCATCGAGACCAAAGGCTGGGGCATGAACCCGGCTGTCGAGATCTGCGAGAAGATGCGCATTAAGGGCCAGAAGGACCCCCGGTTGGAGGAAGCGACCAAGGAGATTTACAAGGCCGGGTTCCACACCGGGAAGATGAGAGAGAACTGCGGGGAGTTCGCGGGCATGTCGGTCTACGATGCCAAGGACAAAGTGAAGGAGAAGATGCTGGCGACCGGCGTAGCTGACATAATGTACGACATGTCCGAGCCTGTGATATGCCGTTGCGGGGGCAAGGTCATTGTCAAGCTCATACCGGACCAGTGGTTCATCGATTACGGGAACAGAGAGGCGACGCAAACCGCGAAAAAGACCGTTCAGGGCATGAGCATCCTCCCCCAGGAGTACAAGGACAATCTGCCCGGCATACTGGACTGGTTCAGGGAGCGGGCCTGCGCAAGGCTCGGGAACTGGCTGGGAACGCCGTTTCCGTTCGACGAGCGCTGGATAATCGAGCCCATATCGGATTCCACGCTGTACTCGGCGTACTACATCGTGTCAGGCGCGGTAAATCAGGGCCTGGTGGACCCCGCGAAGCTGGATGACGCGTTCTTTGACTTTGTTTTCCTGGGCATTGGAAGCCCCGACGAGGTTGCGGCTCGGACCGGCGCCTCTGCAGAAGTCTTGCTTAACCTAAGAAGGGACTTCATGTACTGGTACCCGCTGGACATCAATCTCGGCGGCAAGGAGCATCTGAGCGTCCACTTTCCAGTGTTCCTGATGAACCATGCGGCAATTCTGCCAGACAAGATGCCCAAAGGCATCTTTGTCAACTGGTGGATCTCCGGTAAAGGGGCAAAGATGAGCAAGTCAAAGGGCGGGGCCGAGCCAATCCCGGACGCGGCCAGCACCTATACAGTTGACGGACTGCGGCTCTATTACTGCCATGCCGCCAGCCCACATGTCGACGTTGAATGGGACCCTGCGAGCGTGAACAATTCAAGGAAGAGCGTGGAGCGCGCCTGGTACTTCGCCAATGAGCTTATGGGCATGAAAGAAGGAAACCCCGGGTCCATCGATGCATGGCTGGAATCCAGGATGCATTCGAACATCCAGAAGGCGAAGGTTTTCATGGACGAACTCAAACTCAGGGAAGCAGCCAACATCGTTTACTTCGACCTTGTGAACGACCTCAGGTGGTATCTCAGGCGGGGCGGGAACAATCGGGACCTGCTCAGGAAATCCGTGAATGCCTGGATAGGCGCCATGGCGCCGTTCACCCCCCATATGGCCGAGGAGCTCTGGGAGGTTTCGGGCCACAAGGAGATGGTCTCTGCGTCCGCTTATCCGAACCCGGAGGAGTTCAGTCAGGACAGAACGGCCAATGATGCGGAAAGGTTCATCGAGAACATCCTGGGGGACATAGCAGGCATACTCCGGATGACAGGCATAAAGCCAGCCAGGATATGCCTTTACGTGGCCCAAGGCTGGAAGTACGACGTCCAGAGAATGATGGTGCTCGAAGGCATGGATATGGGCGCTGTCATGAAGCACGCCCAGACAGATCCCGAACTGAAGGCGAAATTAAAAGAGGTTGGCGCTTTCGCCTCCAAACTGATGAAGGACATCAAGAGGTTCGGGGAGGAGGGCATGCCCGCGCACACGAAGGTCTTCGAGCTGGACATCCTGGGCGGGGCAAAGGAATTCCTGGCAAAGGAGTTCGGATGCGAGGTGGCTGTGTACGGCGGAGAGGAGCCGGACGTTTACGACCCGAAGGGCAAGATTAACGTCGCCAGCCCGGGGAAACCGGGGATTCATGTGGAGTGATTGAGCGCCTTCCTCGCCCTCCCCACCAGCTCGCAGGCCTTGCATACATCGCCCATGGTGGGCTCGCCGCATTCCACGCACGAATTCAGCTTGGCGGGCGGGTAGTATACCCTCAGCGCCGGAATAATCTGGTCATAGGTGCTGAGAATGGAATGTTTTGTGCCGGGGGTTTCTTCCTCCAGCCGATTGATTATCTCCAGGAACCCGAGCCTGTGCGCCCTCGGCCGGTAGGGGCAGTGCTTCTCCAGGTAGGGGATACCCTTCAGGTCCGCATAGAGAATCATCTCGGATTCGGGTATCATCCTCAGAGGCAACAGGCGCGGCACCAGGCCTTCCTGGACCTTGACGTGGGGGCCTAGCCTTACCAGCCTCTGCACATCCCCGTTGACCACATTCATCAGCACGCTCTGGCTCATGTCATCGAGATTGTGGCCGAACGCTATCTTTGCCGCGCCCAGCTCCCTGGCGCGGCGGTTGAGCAGGCTGCGGCGAAGAACGCCGCAGAAGGTGCAGAGGCGCCATTCCTCCCCGAGACTGGCGACTTCGTCCATCTTGATGCCGAACTCCTTTTTGAACTCCAGAACCTCGAATGCAATGTCGCGTTCCGAGCAGAAATCCTTGGCGAGTTTTATGGCCTTTCCCCGGTAGCCCTTCAGGCCCTCGTCCACAATTAACACTGTGAGGGAAATGCCAGTCCGGCGACCGAATGTCCCGGAAAGGATGGAGAGCATGGACATCGAGTCCTTTCCGCCGGATACGGCCACTGCCAGGCTGATGCCCTTCTGGAGCTTGCCCTGCTGCTTTATCTCCTTCCGGACCCTCTTTTCCACGAACTCGATGAAATGGTCGCGGCAGAGATCCGAACCGCTGTACCTGATGTGGATGACTGGTTTTTTCCCGCATTTCTGGCATCGGGCCATGGCCGAGGGATTGGCTCGGCTTTAATAAACATTACTTTGAAGGAAAATTATTAAACCACATGAGAATATCCGCTACCTCGGTGTAACACTGATAAAGACATACATAGACGGATTCGACGAGGCGCTGGGGGGCGGGATCCCGGAGGGACACACGGTACTGATATCGGGAACACCCGGGACCATGAAGTCATCCGTGTGCCTCAACATGCTTTACAAGAATCACAAGCATGCGAAGAAGCGGAGCCTCTACATGTCCCTGGAGGAGACCAAGGACAGCCTCCTGACGGGAATGGACCGGCTGAACATGCACGGTTTTGACGAGAAGGACCTTTTCATCGTGGACCTGGCAAGGCTCAGGATGGAGTACGACGAAGTGGACCAGATGCAGGACTGGATGAGGTTCATTACCGAGTACCTGACAAGGCGGGTGAAGGAGGACAAGATAGACATCGTGGCTATAGATTCCCTCACCGCGCTATATTCACTCATTGAACTGGAGAAGCCGCGCCAGCAATTGTTCCATTTCTTCGGTTTCCTGAAGAAGCTGGGCGTTACTTCGTTCCTCATCTCGGAAATGAACGTGGGCTCGGAGGAGTACGGGCCCTATAGGGAGGATTTCCTCGCCGACGGCAACATCATGCTCAAGCTGCACGAGGTCGGCGACACAGGCATCCAGCTCAGGATAAGATGTGTTAAAATGAGGCATGTGAACCATGACCGGACTTACTTCGTACTGATGCACAGAGGGGACAGGTTCATGGTAACGTCTGTAATCTCTGAGTAGGCAACTCAGAGAATGCACTTGATATCAGGCATTCTTATAACAGCATGCCCCGCCTGTGAGGGCGGGGTTTTGTCTCAATAGAATTGCGAGTGCGCGTTTCTCCGCGTGCATAGAATCCCTCGATGCCCCGGGCGTGAGCCCGGGGATCCATATTCCCCTCTCTTGCATTGCTCGCATGGAATCGTTTCTCTCTAGCTTTACCACAATACACAATGCAAAGGATGAGAAAAACGAATCCTTGCAAGAGCTATCAATTTCGCCTGACACAAGCTTGTCAGGCGAGTGCCCAGCACCCCCGCGCTCACGCGCGAGGTTTTCGATGCAGGAGCAACAGAATGCTCTTTCGTTGAGAAAATGCTGTCACTCATGCAGCTAATAATTTGAAACCCCGTCCTTGCGTTTTTATAATGAGAATACAGACGGGGCATGCTGCCTAGACAAAGCTCTTGCGGACAGCGAAACTGCCAGGAGCTAATTCTCTAATAAGAGCCTCTGATCTTGTTGCGGTCCACAACCAAGCCGCCGCTGGTCACCACAATGAGGTTCTTCCCGACGCCGGCTACATCGCCCTTCACGTCGGTTGCGACTGACTGAAGCTCGGAAGAAATCCGCCTGAGCGCCATCTCGTCATTGGATATGGCCGAGTAATCAATAATGAGGGTGTGGCCCTCGTAAAGGAGTTTGGTGAGTGTTTTGAGGTCCTCGAAACGGTATATTTCCGCCACCTTGATGGAGGCGCCTGTGGATGCGCCAACATTCTCGTCCGTGAAATGCATTTGTCCTAGGTCCAGGTATTGCTCATCTCCTGAAACATGCGTCTGCGCTTTCTTGAAATGCGTCTTCTTTCCCATCGGTTCGGCCGTCATAGCAATCATCTTCCTATTATTCCACTACCCTAATCTCCTCTCATAATATAAGCATTTCCGAAAGGCAATCATTAAATATCATTTGGATTTACGAGCAGTTTGCATTGCGGGCCTGAGCCCGACAGTCACGGGATGCGTCCCGTCGGAGATGTGCCGAGCGGAACCTCCGGGTTCCGCCAGATGGTGAATCCGGAAACGTCCAGAAATGGAGAGTGTACTAATGGCAACAAAAGCTGTAAAAGCAGCAAAGCCGGCTGCCAAGGCCGCGCCGGTGCAGACAGAGAAAGCCCCCGCCCAGGCAGTAAAGCCTGCGAGCGGCATGGGAATGTACGGCCACATACGGGAGGCCTGGAAGAAGCCGGACGATTCTTATCTCAAGGAACTTCAGTGGCATAGGATGATAGAGTGGCGCCAGCAGCCCGTGTTCTTAAAGCTGGACCACCCGACGAGGCTGGACAGGGCCAGGTCCCTCGGGTTCAGGGCCAAGCAGGGTTTCATTGTCGTGAGGACGAGAGTCAGGAGGGGAAGCCTGAACAAGCCCAAGATACGCAAGGGCAGGAGGGCCAAGCGCAGGGGCCGCGCCAAAATCACGATGTCCAAGAGCATTCAGCGCATAGCCGAGGAGCGCGTGGGCGCCAAGTACCCGAACATGGAGGTCCTCAATTCCTACTGGGTAGGCCAGGACGGCAGGCACAAGTTCTACGAGGTCATACTCGTCGACCCCAGCCATCCGGTCATAAAGGCGGACCCGAAGATAAACTGGATTTGCGAGCCCCAGCATACGAGCAGGGCCGAAAGAGGCCTCACTTCCGCGGGAAAGCGCGGAAGGGCGCTGCACGGAAAAGGCAAAGGTCACGAGAAAGCCAGGCCTTCCAGACGGTCGCACGGCAAGCGCATAAAATAAACTGCTATCCTGGATTGGCTAATGCAATATCCTAGCGAAGAAACTGCAACCAACATGCCTCGGCTCTGAGGCCGGGGTAGTACTGTTATTTTGAAATCAGGTGGCAAAACATTCTCAGATTATTTTCCAAACAAAAGGGCATTTTATACTTCCGGTTTCGGAAGGTGTCAACGGCACCCGGCCAACCTCAGGATTTCATTCCGATATCCTTTCCAGCAATCCGTCAACCTCCTCTTTGGTCATGCCTATCAACGGGTAGAATATCGGCATACCCAGTTCAACCTTTTCTGCACCATGGCTGTCAAATTCGTCAGTGCCCCAACCAAGGCACAGCCCGTCTGCCCTTCTGTTCCTGGCAAGTTTCGGTATGTCTGAATATTCTCCTGTCAGGACTTTCAGGTTCTGGTCCCAGGCCATCAGGGGTTGAGCCAATGCGGCGTCATCGGCCACGACAATGACCCGGCATCCCCGCTTCATCATCAGCCAGCATGCTGCAATGTCCCTGGGTTTCTTGACCAGGCCGAGCATTCTGCCCTGCGTCCCGAGCGGCATGCCGCCCGGGCCCGGCTCGCTCCCGATGTAGATGTAGGACCTGTTCTGCCTCACATCCACGAATATCTCAAGTTCTGGATTTGTCAGGTCCACTTTTGGGCGGAGAGCCTCATTCGCAAGGAATACGGCCGAGCCCGTGTCTCTGGCGAGTTCCATGCTGGTGTAATCATGCTGCCCGCTTCTCCTTGCAGTTACACGGAATCTTGTCCCCTTTTGGAAATGCGGCTTTGAGATCCCTATAGCCACCCGGAAGATGTCCTCTCTGGCGGAGGATGTCTCGGTTACCTGGCTGTAAGACACAACCCCGAAAGTCCTGGATATTGCCAGGGCTGTAAAATCGGCATCGTCCGACCAAAGGAATATCCTGCCCCGTTCAAGCTGAATCCGGCACTCCTTTCCGGACTTTTCAAACCTGGAGGCTATGTTCTGCCCGAGTACTCGTTCAAAACGTTTGCGCACGCCCGGGCTTTTAAGGGCTATCTCGCCGTACCGGATCATGAACAGGGCCATGTGGGATGAAATATCAGGGCGATGCATAAGTCTGCCGGTGGCCCACATATTGGAAAAACTATATTAAAGGAGTATCGGATACATTTTCAGTCATGTAGGCATTGTAACATATCGGTCGGCGGTCTCAACAATGGCGCAAAGGGGGCACACCAAGGACGGAAAAATCTACTGTTCCGGATGCGGTTCTGTCACGGAACCAGGAATGACAAGATGCGAGCAATGCGGCGAAACCCTTGACGGGGATTTCGACGCCATGGTCTGTCCCTACTGCGCAACTATTGTGAAATCCGATTCCGGTAACTGTGCAAGCTGCGGCCTGAAATTTGTCACTGAGAAGGAGAGCCGGACCAAGGAGGACGATGAGTTTCTCTCGAAGCTCCTCGAATGGGGGAAGAAACTGGAAGCAAAGCGCATCCAGGAGGATAAACAGGAGACCGAGAAAGCCACAAGCACCCTGAAAGACCTGATTGGCATTACCGCATCCACTCCCCTGCAGGAAGAAACCATAATGGGCATAAAAAGGTCGGCCGAAGAAAGGGAGGAGTTCGAGAAAAGGGAGGACAGCATACAGAAAATGGCTCAGCCGCTGAGGAAGGCCCTTGACCTCAGAAAGGAATCACTGGACGAATTGGAGAGAAAATATAAAAACCTCCAGGATGAGCTGCAGAACCTCAGCGAGGAGGACCTTGACTCGGAGAAGAAGCGGAGCAATCTGGAGAGGCAGCTTGCGGAGATAACCCTCGAGAGAAATTCAATCCTGAAACTGGAGGAGAACATAAGCAATATGGACCAGGCCTACAGGCAGCTTATGAAGAAGCACTCGGCGGAGATAAAGGAGAAGGAAGAGAACCTGAACTCGCGGCTCAAAGCCTTCAAAACCGAGATGGAACGCAGGGAAAAGGAGAAGGAAAGGCTAAAGGCGAGGGAGGATTTTCTTGAGAAAAAGGAAATGGAGCTCACATCAAGGATCGAGTCCCTGAAGGAGAGGGAGGGCAGCCTCAAGAAAACCGAGGACAGAATGAGAGAAGAAATCGCCGCCCTGGAAACGGAGAGGAAGGGGCTGGGTGAGCTGAAGATCCCGGTGGCAGGCATCACAGTCGCCAAGGGAAAATGGCTGGTGGATGGCCAGGAGCTGGCCAATGTGCTCAGGAAGTCCAAGAAGCTGAGGGAGGACTGGTGGGACGAGCAGAGGAAGATACAGGAAGCTGTTTCCGCTGGGGAAGCTCCGGAATCAATCGTGGCCGAGAGCGAGGGCAGGATAGACGGGAAGGAGGCCGAGCTCAAGCAGAGAATCAGTGAACTGGAAAAGAGGCTGGCCGAGGCCGTCTCCGAAGAGAGGAGCATCAGGGCCGAGGAGAAGGACATTATCTCAGACATGGCGAAGTTGAAGAAAGTATTAAAGGTCCTGGACGATTTACTGGAAAACCTGCCGGACGATTTGGTGGCTAGATTTGCCAAATCAAAGGATTACAGGGAATATGAGGAACTGATGGATGAACTGGGTCTGTAGGTGTGATAAATGGGACTGAGGGACAAGGCCAAGAAGATACTCGAGGAGGAAGTCAAGGACTCCCTGGTGAGCGGCGAAGCCGCAGCCCAGCCGCCCGAGGAACCGACAGAGAAGCCTGCGGCGCCTGGTGAGGAGGTAGTTGACATTTCAGCGAGCATAGCTGTCGAACCAGTTCCCGAGAAAAGGCAGGGGGAAGCGCCAGCCGAGCTCTCGGTTCCGGTCGTGGATGACCTTCACGAATCCAATGAACGGATTAAGGAACTTGAGAGAATCGACAAGGAACAGAAGAAGAAGCTGGTGGAAATAGCCGCAGCCAGAGATGCGAAGATCGAGGAGGTAAAAACCCTTGACAAGCGGCTGAAGAATGCCGAGAAGGACCTGGCTGAGGCGGAAACGCGGGCCAGGGAACTCGAGCAGAAACTTTCCGAGAGCGAATCCGCTGGAAAGGAATTGACAGACCTGCAGAAGAAGGTCTCGGCACGGGAAAAGGAAATATCTGAACTGAAAGCCGCAGAGGATGACCTGAAGAAGACCAAAAAGGCATTGGAGAAAAGCACCGGGGACACGGGGGAGCTGAGAAAGGAATTTGAAAAGGTAATTGAGGAGCTCCGGGAGCGGCTGGCAGGAGCCGACAAAAGAAGCAGCGACCTCATTCTAGAGAAGGACGGGCTCGCCTCGGACCTAGATTCGGAGAGAGAGAGGACCCGGGGGCTCGAAGGCAAGTCCGACGAACTGAAAAACGAGCTGGCCGAGGTGAAGAGGGAACTCACAAAGACAAAGAAGGCGCTTGACAAGGAAAGGGAGGACATCGAAGGGAAAGGCAAATCGCTTTCAGAGACAGAGAAGAGGCTTGACATCCTCCAGAAAGAACTGGGCGGCAGGAATTCCGAGCTCACTGGCCTCTCATCCCAGCTTGAGGAGAAGAAGGCCGAAATAGATACAATGGCCGCTTCTCTCAAGAAAACGCAGAAGGAGCTTGATTCCAAGGAGAGGAAACTGAAGGAGCTTGAACAGGGACTTGGCAAGGAGAAGGCAGCGCTGGAGTCCAGATCTGCTGACCTTGAAAAGCAGGTGGGGGAGAATCATAAGGCCATCGAGAGAATGAAGGCCGACTTCAAGGCCAAGGAAAAGGAACTTGCCGGCCTGAGAAAGGAACTTGAGGATGCCAGAGAAGGTCTGACAGCCTCGGAATCGGAGATGAGGCAGCAAGCGGAGATTCTTGACGAGAGGAAGAAGCTGCTTAATTCCGATGTGGAGGACTGCGAAAGGCGGACCGCCGAACTGGACGAGCGGGAGAACGGCCTTGCCCAGCTTGAGAACGAATGCGAGGAAAGGTCGAAAATTATTGACGATGCCGAGAAGGACCTCACCACCAGGGAGAAAGAGCTAGCCGGTCGGATGAAGCAATCGGATGCGGAGCTTGCCTCCCGCACCGAGGAGCTTAATGCCAGGGAGAAGGAGCTGGAAGAGAAGCGCAAGTCACTAAAATCCGAGATCAAGGAAATGGAGAAGATGAGGGAGGGCATCAGGCTATCAAAGGACGAGGTCGGCGAGAAGGAGGCCCATATCCTGGAACAGCGCAACGAGATCTCTTTGCGCATGAAGGAGCTTGAGGAGAAGGCCGAGGCCGTGGTGTCGAGGGAGAAGGCCGCGGTCAAGCAGGAGGCGAAATTCGAGAAAAACCTCGCGGACATCGAGAAGAGAAAGGCCGAGATTGACGCCGCAAAGAAAGACATCAAAGCCAGAGAGACTGCAATCGATAGAGGGGCTGCCGACAACGAGGCTGAGAAAGGGGTGCTTGCGGACAGGGCGAAGGAGCTGGACAAGCTTGATAAGAGCCTTGCGAAACGGATTTACCAAGTGGAGACCAGGGAGACGGAGGCGGAGAAGCTGCGCGGGGAGCTGAAGCAGCTGAGGAAGAACCTGGATGCAGAGATGGAGGAGGCCGACGGGAGGGACGAGGCCCTCACCAAGCTGGAGAAGGAGCTGCGCAGGAAGGAAACAGGCGTGGACAATGCCCTGGAAAAGCTGGACCTGGACAGGGTTCATGTCGATGAAGACATATCTGCAATGGACGAGCGCTCCAAAGCGCTGGACACATTCGACAGGGAACTCACCAGGAAGGAGAAGGAGCTGGCTGCGCTCGAGTCCGGCCTTGCCGAGAAAGCGGAAAGGCTCGGGGTTTCGGCCCAAGAGCTGGCAGCCGACAGGGAGAGTCTGGCAATCAGGATTGGTGATTTCAACAACGGCATGGAGGAGAAGGCCAAGGCCATTGAGGACGAGACAGAGGAGCTTCACCGCAGGGACCTTGCCGTGACAGAGCGCGAGAGAAAAGCCGCCCAGAGGACGGAGGAGGCGGATGAGAGGGTGGCCGAGTATTCGAAGCTGCAGGGGGAGCTGCAGGCTAGGGACGAAGCCCTGGACGCAAAGGAAACTGAAATCCAGGAAAGGATGGAGGCACTGGAGAGCGAAGAGGAGAAGCTGGAGAAGGAGAACGAGGAGATCGCGGCTAAGATTTCCGATGTCAAAATGAGGGAGAGCGACCTTAAAATTAGGGAGAAACAGATAGCGAAGACCAAGGAGAGCTTCGACAAACGCGAGGCCAAGTCCACCGAGCTGGACAAGGAGCTGAGGGAGGAAAGGACCAGGCTCAACGCGCAGAAGGAAGAGACAGAGAAGGTCTGGAAGGACATAGGCAAGGAGTCCAAAGCCCTGGAGGCCAGGCAGAAACAGGTCAACGCCAGGGAGGCAGAGACCGAAGCCAGGAAGGACGAGCTTCAGAAGAAAACGGATGAACTGAAACGCACGGAGATGGAACTGAATTACAAGATGGACGACCTCGCGGAGAGAGACAAGGAACTCGAGGCGAACATCGAGAGGATGGCCAAGGAGACGGAGGAACTGAAGGTGAGGGCCGAGGTCGTCACGAGGAGAGAGGAAGAACAGGCATCGCATGAGCGTGACCTCACCCAGATGGAGAATGACCTCCATGCCAAGATGGAATCCATAAAGGCGGAGCGCACTGAACTGGACAGGATGAAGGGCGACTTGCCGCAGAAAATAAAGGAGATTGAAGGCCACCAGAAGGAGCTCAGGGAGAAGGAGGCTGACCTAAACAGGATGAGACGGCTCCTGGAAGACGAGATGGACAAGCGCCAGGCAGAGATGGACATGCTGAAGGAGGATAAAGTCAAGGTGGACGAGATGAAGCAATCCGCACTGGCCCTCATGAAGTACGGCAAGTCGGTCGAACAGAAGCGCGTTGAGGACAACCTGAAGAAACTGACCGCAGAAAACGAGCGCTTGGAGAAACTGAAGGCCACGATCGAGGAGGACCTGAGGGCAAGGGAGGCCGAGCTCGAGAAGCGGGACAGGGAGGCTCTGCTGCACTCGGAACAGAACAGCAAGGCGCAGGAGGAGATTGAAACCCGGAGAAAGCAGCTTGACCAGGAACTCGAGACACTGATGGCGGAGAAGAAGGAGATTGCAGAGGTCTGGAAGCAGATAGAGTTGGAGAGCGACAAGGCCGGCGACATTGAGGAGATAATCAACGAGAGGGTGAACAAACTGGTTGATAACGAGAAGGCCAGCATGACTCGCGAGATATCCCGTATTAAGAAGCTGGAGAAGCAGCTTGCCGCTGCAGAAAAGGAACTGGTGAAGAAGGAGAAGGCGCACAAGGCAGACCGCGGGAAGATAGAGGCCCAGGAAGCTGAGCTCAAGCGCAAGGAAGAAGAACTGGTGAAGAAGGAGAAGGCGCTCGAGGACAAGAAAGAATACCTGGACAAGCTGAAGGAAAGCCTGACGAAGATGCTCTAGACATTCAACAGAGTATTTTCAATAGAATGGCTCTGTGGACCGGGTCTGACGGCGCAATTTTATATGAACCGATAATATTATAATGCATAATTTTGTTTAGCAAAATTAACAAATACTGAAAATGCTGGCTCCACTCACCAAAAGGTATTTACATTGTCCGAGTCATATATTCCGAGGTGGAGGGGTCCTGATGGGCAAAGAACCTTCAAGCGAAGCAATAGCGGATGGGAAAACGAAGGAAGAAGAGACAGCAAAGAATGTGCTTGACATGCTTGAGTACCTGGAAGAGCAGGTCATGCGCGGGAAAGAAATGGGCGTGGAATTCTCGGAGGTGGAGGGCATGATCGCCGGGGCCAGGATAATCATCGAGTCAGGTGAGGTCTCCGATGCCGCCGCGATAATCAACGAATGCCTGCAGAGGGCCAGCACCAGATTCTCAGAGCATGAGATGCTGGTGATGGGCATCAGAAAAGCCGAGATGGAGATTCGGGCGGCGCACAACGCCGGCAGGGACGTTACTGAAGCAGGGAAGCACCTCAGAATGTCCAGGATACACATGGAGAACGGCGAGTACAGACTCGCGTTGGAGGTTGTCAGACAGGCAGTGCAGGCACTAAACGGGCCGGCACAGGCCAATGTCGTCTGGGGAAGCGGGCTGGAAGATAAAGAATCCACATGATGCTCTGGGCAGTTTTTTCCATCAGAAATATCATGGAAATTAGACCGCAAACGATAAATCCCCAGCAATCTTAGCGGGGCTAAGGACTCATAGGGTAGCTAGGATATCCTGCGGGCCTTCGGAGCCTGCGACTGGGGTTCGAAGCGAAGACGAACGGCAATCAAATGCTATATCGTTCGTCGAGCCGCGGACGAGAAACGGTTAGCAACAATTATTGGCATTTCTCGTCCAGCGCCCACGTCGAACTTGTTCGACGTGATAGAAGTAATTCGTCGAAAATCCCCATGAGTCCGTCATTCTTTTTTCCCATATTCGAGAAAATCGATATATACACGGCCAACATAGGGCAGTTTAATGTTCGAGAACCTGCCCCAGCTGATAGTCCTTTTCGTGGTCATCATCGACCCCATGGCCAGCTTCGCTGTTTTTGCCGTGGCCACAGACCCCATGAAGGATGATGAGAGGCGCAGGACCGCATTCCTGGCGATAGCTGTCGCCGCCATGATTTCTGGGCTCGTCCTCGTGCTGGGGGAGAGGCTGCTCGACCTGTTCAACACAGACATCCAGAACTTCAAGATAGCAGGGGGCATCATCCTGCTGATTTTCGGCATCCAGATGTCGCTCGGGATGTCCCTTTTCGAGGTGGAGAAAAAGGAGGGGAGTTCCGCGGCGGCCATCGCATCGCTCATCGCAACCCCGCTGCTCACGGGTCCGGCCACGATTTCGACTATCATCATCACGTCTCATGACTACGGCATGGCATCCACCGGCCTTGCAATAGCCATAGTCCTGGGCTTCAGCGCCGTGCTCCTGCTGCTCACTGCCAGGATATCCCATAAGATAGGCAAGATGCCCATCCAGGTAATGAGCACGATAATGGGCCTCATCACCCTAGCGTGGGGCGTGATGTTCATAAGGGACGGGCTCGGGTTCTAGGTCGGTTTTCCGAGCAGTTCCTCGCATTTTTTCCCCCAGAGCTTCATGCCCTTGGCTTTGAAAGTCTCGAGCGCCGCCTTTATCCTTTCCCTACCCTCGTCGGAATTTCCCCATTCGATTGTCGAGCGGCCCCAGTCGCACTGCATCTTCGCCTCGGAAACAGGGTTCTCGATAACCCTGTAAAGCTCCTGGGATTTGAGGAAGTCAGCTTCCGATTTCCACTTCATCCCCAGGGATGCATGTGCGAGTCCGCGGGCTCTCAGTGCGTTTGCCAGCTCGACCTTCAGCCCAGCATCCGACGATACCCTGACTGCAGATTCAGAAAGCTCACCGGCTGCGGCCGGGTCCCCTGCGATGAGGGATATGTCGGCCAGGCCAGTGAGCGACTCTGCAATGATGTCAGGCGAGTCAATGGTTGTTGAAATTTCCCGGGATTTTTCATAGGATGCTCTTGCTTCCTCCAATTCGCCCATATTCTTCAGGAGGTCCCCCATGAAGAGGTGGGCGGCGCACAGCTTCCACTGGTCGCCGCTCTTCTCTGCAATCTCAATGCTTTCCTGTAGGCGGTCCCGAGCCTTTCCGTAATCGCCCATCTCACCATGGGCCGCACCGACGCTGGAATAGCCCCATGCGAGGCCAGTCTGGTCGCCCATGTGTGTCCATATACGCACTGCGCGTTCGAATATTTCTATGCAGAGAACGAAATTGCCAAGAGTGAAATGGGTGACGCCGATGTTGCCCAGGCTGGCGCCCATCATCCTCACGTCGCCCGTCTCTTCGGCTATGCTCAGGCCTTTTGTGTAGCATTCCAGCGCCTTGGTCACCTCACCGCTTGAGTGATAGATGGCTCCGATGTTCCCGATGATGACGCCCATGGACTGCTTGTCCCCGAGCTTCTTGAATATCTCCATCCCGCGGTCATAATACTGCCTGGACAGGTCCATCTGAAGGCGGTCCCCGTAAACATTGCCGATGTTGTTGAGCACTGCGCCCACCTTCCTTAGATCGCCCTGGGCTTCGCTCATCTCAAGGCATTTGCCGTAGCAATCCAGGGCCAGGTTGAAATCGCCCTTCCTGTGGCTGCTGCTTCCAATGGTGTCGTACAGGGAAGCTATTGCCTTCTCGGCTGCTGTAACATCCTTCAGCTGCTCAAGGAATCCTTGGCACATCTCGATGGCCTTGTCGAACTCGCCGCGCCTCATGAACACATAGGCACGCTGGTGGCCGAGCAGGATGAGCTCTAGTTTATCGCTTGTGAGAGCCTCACCCTTCGCTGTCTCCTCCAGTGTGGCATCGTAATCGCCGAGCTTCATGTATGTGTCGCATTTTTTCCTGTGCAGCTTTGCCTTCTGGCGATCGTCCTGGCATTTTGATATTGCCGCTGAGTACGAGGCTAGGGCCTCATTGAACTTGCTGATGAGCGTGAGCATGTCCCCAGTCCGCTCGTGCAGCTCGACTTCCCTGTCGGCAACTGATTTAATTTTCAAAACCGGCAGAGTGTTCAGCGCCCAGCCGTAGAATTCGATTGCCCGTTCGGCTGCGTATGACGCTTCAGCTGACTCCCCTGCCTTGAAACAGTAATCGAATGCCTTGGCTTTTTCATTGGAGTTGTAAAAATGCCTTGCCAGTTCGTATATCACGGCCCCATGCCTTCCAGCGTACTCAGCCTCGTAGTATTCGCCGAGTCCCTTGTGGTAGTTCGCCAGCCATCTCCCGGATATATTCTTGTATATCGCGTCCCTGAACAAGGCATGCCTGAACTGCAGGGTCTGGCCCGCCGCAACCATAATTCCGGCAGCGGAGAGTTCTCCAATAGCCGCTTCGTGGTCCCTGAGGCTCTTGAGTGCACCGGGCAGAGCGGCCGGAAATTCCCTTCCCGCGCAGGACAGGTGCTCGGCTGCCGCCATTGCAGCCGGCGTAAGCGCATCCAGCCTTTTCAGGACAATGTCTTCCACACGGCCCGGCACCGAGTAAATGCCTTCGACAAGAGCGAAAGCGCCGCCCTTCATGGCTATCCCGCCATCGACTGCCATCTGCTTCACCAGTTCCTCCGTGAAGAGCGGATTGCCTGCGCAGTCCTTGGCCAGCTTTGCATAGAATTCGTCCGGAAACCTGTTTGGCGAATACGCAGAGTCAACTAGCTTCCGTATGATGGCCTCTTCCATCTGCACGAGCGGGATTATGGTGGCCGAGCCCTCGGAAACAAGGCTTTCGAGCGCACCGTCCCAGAGAGGGCTTTCAGAGGGCCTTGCCGTTGCCAGGATGGAGAGCCTCAGCCTTGGAGATATTCTTGCGAGGTAGGAGAATACGAACAGGGATAT
Organism: uncultured Thermoplasmata archaeon; assembly: GCA_964354755.1. GTDB lineage: Archaea > Thermoplasmatota > Thermoplasmata > SG8-5 > SG8-5 > UBA147. The sequence continues at coordinate 87,207 of CAYHBA010000005.1, read as the reverse complement.
CTCGTCCGACCAGTGCATGTCCTCGAAAACCATCAGCATGGGCCGGTCCCCGGTGGCCTTGGCTATTATCTCCAGAGTACGGTCCGCAAGCCTGTTCCTCTCGCTGGACAGCTTGACGCCGGCGACATCCTTCCTCACTGAGAACTTCAGGCCGGCGGCGCTTGACACTATGTATTCATGGTCGGCTCCGGTCAGAGCCATGTTCGCGGCCAATGCCTTCAGGCTGTTGGCCATTTCCGGATGCTCATCGCCCTCTATCACTCCGAACACAATCGCCTCGCCGCACCTCTCCGCCAATACAGTGAGGTCACCGAAAGTCATCCTGCCGATGCGGCCCTCGGCGTTCCTGAACGAGTCTCCGACGAATGACTGCACAGTGTTCAGCGTGCTCGCAATCTTTTCCGGGTCCATCCCGCCGGCCATGGCCTTGGCCGTGATTTCGCCCGACGCCGAAGCCACGAACACCCCGGAGAAAGACACGGACTCGGTCATTGCCAACAGTGGCTCTTCAGTGTATTCGCTCAGCGCTCTGGCGAACACCTGGAACGGCTCGGCGGAATCCTGGGAAGCCGCGCCTGCCAAGACCATCATGCCCTTGGCCTCGGCCATCTTCTTGCAATGCTCGACCAGGCGGGTCTTGCCTATGCCCGGCTCGCCCGAAATAATTGTCGCCAAGCCCCTGCCGGCGACTGCACTGTCAAGCGCTTTCCCGATAACGGACAGTTCAGCCTCGCGCCCCACAAAAATAGCCTGCGCCATTGGATGGTAAATGGGATTCATGCATTTACAATTTTTCTCGGGAATAATCCTTTCTGACCACCCAAACACCCAACATTGCGAGCCAGAGTCCGCCGGGGACGAATGTCATGGCTTCGGGAATGGCCACGCCCGTGCCCCAGCCGACCGCGGCCTGGTATGCCCAGCCAAAAATCCCTAAGACCAGGACCAAAATCCCCCCAATGCCCAGGTGCAGCGTTTTCCTTCTCAGCAGGAAAAAAGGGCCTAGCACCAGCGATGCAACCAGGAGCAGGGCGAAGAATGCGACCGAGAAAAAGAAGTGATGGGGGCTCCAGTCCTCGTTGAACACGCCTATTCCGGCGAGCGATACGCTCGCCGTGAGAATTATCAACATGCCTGTTTTGGCTATCCGACTTCTCAGCCGCAGGATGACGCCCAACGCGAATACGGCGCACATTACCCCGCAGGCAATGAGGGCGAAGTTGAAAATCGGGGCAATGTCATGCACGCCTAGATCGCTGATCGCATTGCCGCGCCATGTGAACCATGGAGAGAGGGATATTGAAATCCAGATGGAGACGAGCGCGTAAACCGGACCGACGATGGCCAGCCAGCCTACATTTCTGTGCATGAGCAGCTTGCGGATGCCCGTGCAATCACCAGCTATAGTAATCCATTTTGTAAAAGTTCAGCGGCGGAACATCAGACCCCTTCCAAGCCTCGACCACCTCGCCGAACAAGGCCCAGTGGTCGCCCTGCTCCACCTGATGGGTCTTGCGGCACACGAACCCGGCGACTGAGCCGGGAATCAGCGGAACACTGTGCGCGGCCATGAAGGGCTCGATGCCCAGGGCCTTGAACTTGTCAAGCTTGCGGCCTGACTTGGTGCCGAAGAAAGTCGACTCCTTCTCCTGGTTCTTTGACAGCATGCAGACGCCGAAGTGCTCCAGGTTTTTCATCATACCCCAGGTGTGCCTTAGTGGGCTTATGGAGGTGCACAACACGGGTGGGTCTATGGAAACCTGGGTTACCCAGGCCGCGGTCATGCCGTTGAGCTTCTTGCCGTCGTTCACGGTGATTATGGCCACCGGGTGGGAGATGTGGCTCAGTGCCTTCGAGGGAGCCAGCGGCTTGAAACCAATCATTCCTTCGCCTCCAGCAGCAACTTCTTCAGCTCCGGCGGGATGGGCTTGGGTTTGCCGTTTTTATCGGTGGTGACATGAACAGTGTAAGCCCTGGCAATTTCTATACCATCAGCTTTGCGCTTCACGCTGTAATCGTACCTGATGCTCTTGTTCCCTACATGGCTGATCCATGTCTCAAGGACGAGGAGCTCGTCATACTTTGCCGGCTTGAGGTAGTTGCAGTGGGTCTCCGCAATCATGAGAATGGTGCCGGACCTCTCGATGTCGATGAGCGGCATCCCCAAATCCCTGAGCAGCTCGACACGGCCCTCCTCCAGCCACCTGAAGTAATTGACATTGTTGACCACGCCCATCTGGTCAATCTCGATGTAACGCACCCGTATCTCCACTCGGCCTTTCATGGATGGGATAATGGTGTGATTGGATAAAAGGCTTCATACTCGCCTAATCAATTCCCGAATCAGCGCGGCCATCCTGGGCAGCGCTTTCTCAACCTGCGGGCTCAGTCCTTCTCCCGCCTCTAAGCTGGCAGGCTGTATGGCGGCAATGAATACGCGCTTCGGGAGCGTGCCCATCTGCCCGGCCAGTTCCAGAACCTTGAGTATGTCCAGGTCGTGGAGGGAATAGCCGACCGTCTTGATCGAGTTAACTTCCTCGGGCTTGAATATTCGGACATCGCCTGGCATACCACCGAAATCCGCAGCATCGACAATGATTGCTGTGTCAAGAGCCTCCAATTCATGCAGAAGATTCATGCCTCCGGTGGCCAGCTCGACAATCCTGACCCCCTTGGGGACGGACAGAAGCTCCAGCACTCTGACTCCGGCCCCGTCGTCTCCCATGAGGGCGTTCCCTATCCCGATTATGGCGGTTTTCCTCATGGGCGCGGGATTGGCTGCGGAGTATTTACCTTTTCCAGTGCACCTTCAGGAAGTGCGTTGAACAGGATATGCATGGGTCGTAAGCGCGGACCAGCATCTCCAGGTTCAGCTCTATCTCCTTCTCCGGCCTTCCCAGCAGCGTCGGGGCGAACGCCTCGAAGTCGTGCTGGATGTTGTTGTGGTTCTGGTTTGTCGGGATGACGCAGTTCGCCTTCCGGCACATGCCCTTGCGGTCATATGTGTACTCGTGGAACAGTATGCCGCGGGGCACCTCAACTGCGCCCGCGCCCGTGCCGGCCCTGACCTGGACCTTGGGGCGGCCTTCGTTCTTCAGGCCCTTCTCGACCAAATTATCGATTATGGCCACCGAGTCTTCGAGAGAGTGCACGAACTCCACCAGCTGAGCTACGTTGTTCATGAACGGGTTATAGTTCACAGGCTTCAGCCCGAACTTGCCGGCCCAATGTTTGGCATGCGGCCTCAACTGACTCGCGTTCAGGTTGAACCTGGCCAGGGCACCGACCATGAATGATTCTCGTTTATGCTTCGTGTATTTCGCCGTGGACTGGGGTACAATGAATTCGTTCACCACTCTCTTGTAATCAGAGACATTGTAAGTGCCACCGTCGGTCGAGCCTATCATGCCGTCGTAGAGCGCATACTCGTCCTTGGCCACAAGGCCGATGTATTCTGTCTCGCGGGTGAAGTTGGGCAGGGCTCCAGCATTGGCCAGTACAACTTCCGCGACAGCGTCGCAGGTCGGGACCATGCCGACAAGCTTCTGCCTTATTTGCTTCAACTTCAGTTCGGACGGCGTTTTCCAGATGCCGCCCGGAACAAGGTTGACCGGGTGCGTCGTGCGGCCGCAAATCAGGTCGGAGAACTCGTTGGCGACCTTGTGCAATGATATGATGGCCTTGACCTCGTTCGGATTGGTGCCGATGAGGGGGATGACGCTTCCCACGCCGAACAGGTCGGGCGCGACAAGGTATCCCACATGGAGTATGTGACTCTGGAGGTTCTCGCCGTGGATGGCGAGGCGCCTCATCTTCTGGCTCTGCTCAGAAATCTGTATGCCCATGGCTGCCTCCGTCGCCTTAAGGGAGGCCAGTGTGTGACCGATCGAGCATATCCCGCATATCCTGGAGGTTATCTGGGCGATCTGGTGGTATGGCTTGTCCCTGACGAAGGCCTCGAACAGCCTCGGTGCTTCCACTACCCTCCACTGCACCTTCTCGACGGCTCCGTTCTTGGCGTTCAGCACTATGTCCCCGTGGCCCTCAACCCTCGTGAGGTGCTCCACGTGCATCTTGACGTTCTTGGCCATTTACTTCACCCCCTTCTTCAGCATGCCTATGTCATGCATTACCTTCCTTACCCGCTCGACTCCGTCGAAGGAGTAGACCTTGGCCGCATCAAGTATTTCGTCGGGCGTGAATCCGGCCTTTTCATAGGCCTTCAGGCCGAACTTGAGCACGTCCTCGTGGGCAAGAGCCGAGTGGCAGCCCTCGCACCTGTATCCCCTGCGGGTGCAGTATGCGTCGCAGTTTCCGTAGGTTACTGGCCCGAGGCATAACACCCCCCGCGACAGGAGGCAGCCCTCCTTCCTGTTCGGGCATTCTGCGCAGACTGGCACTCCGTTGATGTCATACTCCCTGCACATCTCGGCGAAGTTGCATGTCCCGCTTATGGGGCAGTTCCTGCAGTCCTGGGTGTGCTCCGAGAGAAGCAGCTCGACGACTGTCCGCCTTGCCTGGAACACTGCCTCGCTGTTGGTGGAAACTTTCAGCCCGTCGTTCACGGGCATCGTGCAACTCGACAGAAGTCCGGGGCGCCCCCCGCCGGTTATCTCGACTATGCACAGCCTGCATGCCCCTGAACGGTGCTCGTCGAACAGCGGGTTGTAGCACAGCGTGGGTATGTGGAATCCGGCTTTCTGCGCCACTTCCAGGACGTTCTGGCCCAGCTCGCACTGGACATCCTTGCCGTCTATGGTGACTTTAATGCTCATTCTCTCGCCTCCTTGGCCATGATGTCGCATCTGAGACAGCGCTTGCCCTCTTTTGATGCGCAGGACTGGTCCATGCACAGCACTACCTCGTCGAACGAGCAGGTGCGCTCTGCGGCCAGCAGCTCGGAGGGCTTCTCCCTGGCGCGTTTGTCGTCGTTCTTGGGCGCTCTCATCGAGTACTTGATCTTGCTCTTCTTCCGCAGGTCAGCGAGCCTGTCCTTGCCGGTGAGGAAGATATCTATGTTCCTGGCGGCCTGCTTGCCCTGGGCAATCGCCTCTATGACGCTGGCAGGGCCCGTGACTGCGTCTCCTCCGGCGAATATCCTGGGGTTGGCGGTCGCATATGTGTAGGTATCAGCGATTACTGTCCCGCGCTTTCCGACTATCTGCTCGGCAAGTCCCTCGCCGAATCCCGGGTCCACTGACTGACCGATTGCCGTAACTATGGTGTCGGCCCTGATTTCTATTGTATCCTGGGTCTGCTCGGGTTTTCTGCGGCCGTGCTTGTCGTAACAGCCCATCTTCATCTTCCTGAACAGCACGCCCACGGCGCGGCCGTTGGCGACGATGACCTTCTCCGGGGCTGTGAGGAAATGGTATTCTATGCCCTCCTCGTCCGCCGCGATGCATTCCTCCTCGTAGGCTGGCATGTCGCTCCGCTCTCTGCGGTAGCATATGGTGACCTTCTGGACACCCAGGCGCTTTGCAGTCCTCGCCACGTCCACGGCGACGTTTCCGCCGCCGATGACGAGAATGCTCTTCCCGAGGTTTGGTTTCTTGCCCCTGTTGGCTTCGTCAAGTAATCTGAGCCCCGGGAAAATTCCGGGTAGGTCCTCGCCTTCAAGCCCCAGCCTCATGTCGCGCTGCGCCCCTATGCCCAGGAACACTGCGTCGTATTCCCCGGCCAGGTTGGGCAGCTTGATTTCCCGGCCTACCCGGCTGTTCAACCTGACTTCGACGCCCTGGTCGAGTATGAACTGAATGTCCCTGTCCAGGGCCTTGTGGGGCAGCCTGTAAGTGGGTATGGCCCACCTCATCATGCCCCCGAGCTTGTCCGAGGCCTCGAAAACGGTCGGGCTGTGGCCCAGCCTTGCAAGGAAATATGCTGCCGAGAGACCGGCCGGGCCCCCGCCAACTATGGCCACTTTCTTCCCGGTGGGCTTCATCTTCGGCATCTCGGGCCTGACATTGGCTTCCACGGAGCGGTCCGTGCAGTAGCGCTTCAGCTCGCGGATTGCTATTGGTTCGTCGAACTGGGCGCGCTGGCATCTTGACTCGCACGGGTGCTCGCACACCCTGCCGCAGACTGCCGGGAACGGATTGTCCACCAGGTTGAGCTCGTAGGCTTTCTCGTGCTTCCCGTCGATTATGAGCTGTATGTATCCAGGGACGTTCGTTCCCGCAGGGCAGGTATTCTGGCACGGCGCGTCGAACAAGGTTGCGCAAACCGACGCCCTGCACTTCTGCAGCTTGATGTGCTCGTCGAACTCGTGCCTGAAGTATTTCAGCGACGTGAGAACGGGATTCGGGGCAGTGCCGCCGAGAGCGCACAGGGATGCGTCCCTGACCTGAATTGCCAGGTGCTCCAGAACTTTGACATCCCCTTCAGTGCCGCGGCCCTCGGTTATCTTCTCCAGTATCTCCAGCATCCGGCGCAGGCCCACGCGACAGGGCGTGCACTGCCCGCACGACTCCTCAGCTGTAAAGGTCAGGAAGTACCTTGCGATGTCGACCATGCAGGTGTCCTCGTCCATCACTACCATGCCTCCGGAACCGACTATCGCGCCAAGCTCCTTCAGATTCTCGTAGTCGATGCCGACATCCAGGTGTTCCGCGGGTATGCACCCGCCTGATGGCCCGCCGGTCTGGACGGCCTTGAATTTCCTCTTGTTCGGAATGCCGCCGCCTATCTCGTAGATCACATCGCGGAGCGGTGTTCCCATCGGGATTTCCACCAGGCCGGAGCGCTCAATCTTGCCGACCAGGGAGAACACTTTCGTACCCTTGCTCTTGTCTGTTCCAATCTTCGAGAACCAGTCCGCGCCCTTGTCCAAGATTATGGCGGCCGTGTTCCATGTCTCCACGTTGTTCACGTTGGTCGGCTTCCCGAAGAGGCCGGAAGTTGCAGGGTAAGGCGGCCTCGGGCGGGGCTCTCCCCTCTTGCCCTCGATTGAGCCGATGAGGGCCGTTTCCTCTCCGCAGACGAATGCGCCTGCGCCCTCCATGACCCTCAGCTTGAACGAGAACTTCGAGCCCAAGGCATTGGGGCCGAGCAGGCCAAGCTCCTCGGCTTTCTTTATGGCATTGTTGAGCGTCTTGACAGCGAGCGGGTACTCGGCCCTGCAATAGATGTAACCCTCTGTCGCGCCCATCGCGTAGGCGCCGATGAGCATGCCCTCCAGGACAGTGTGCGGGTCGCCCTCAAGCACAGCGCGGTTCATGTATGCGCCCGGGTCGCCCTCGTCGGCGTTGCATATCACATACTTTTGGTCGCCCTTGGCCTTCATTGCGAACTCCCACTTCATTCCGGTGGAGGCGCCTGCGCCTCCCCTGCCGCGGAGACCTGACTTCTTCATCACATCTATGACCTGCTCCGGAGTCATGGTGTGCAAAACATTCCATGCCGCACGATACCCGCCCCTCGCAGCATACTGCTCTACGCTGTCGGGCTGTATTATGCCGCAGTTCCTCAGCACTATCCTCAGCTGCTTCGACAGAAAAGGAATTTCCTGGTACTCGGGAATCCCGGCCCACTTCTCCTTATCACAAATCGGGCAGTGCTCCTTGTTTACTGACAGCTCCCTGGCTATTTGGGCCAGGGCAAGCTGTTTCACAGGCTTTCCATTGACAAGGTGCTCGTCGATTACCTGCTTCATCTTCTCGATGTCCATTGAATGGTATGTTATCCTGGCCTTTCCGGGGATCTCGATGTCCACCAGCGGCTCGGCATGGCAGAGGCCGATGCAGCCCGTCGTCGTTATCTCCGCGTCTATTTTCAATTCCTTGAGGTATTTCTCGGCGAATTCCTTCACCGGGACTCCGCCGCTTGCGATCCCGCATGTGCCCAGGCCGAAAATCAGCCGCGGCTTTTTCGGGGTCAGCTGGAACTTGCCCGATTCAGCCAGTTTGTCCAGGTCCTGTGTGGAAATTATTTTCATTTTTCTCACCTCACTCGTACCTGGCCAATATGCCTTCGAGGTCGGCCGGCTTGACCCTTCCGTAGGTGTCGTTGTCTATCTGTATCACCGGCGATATGCCGCAGCATCCCAGGCATCTCACCGACTTGAGCGTGAACCTCTGGTCCTTGGTGGTCTCCTTGATGCGTATGCCCAGCAGCTCCTTCAGCTTGGCTGTGAGCTTCTTCCCGCCCTTCACGTGGCATGACGTGCCCTCGCAGATGAAAATAGTATGGCGCCCGGCCGGGAACAGGTTGTACAGCGAATAGAAGGTCGCGATGCCGTAGAGGTCCGTGTAGCTGGTACCGATTTTTTCGGCAACATACTTCATGTGCTCCTCCTGCAGGTAATCGAACTCCTTCTGCATCTCCTGGAGCAGTCTTATCTTCTCGACCTTCGGATTCTCCAGCGACGCGATTATCCTGTCCAGCGCTTTCCTTTCCTGGTCGTTCATTGCCCCACCCCCCAAAGTGCCTCGAGCCATTGGCGCCTCGCCTCGATCTCAGCCTTGTCAGTGGTCGGGTGGCAGCCGCCGCCGTTCAGGCAGCGGTTCATGCACGGGTAGAGGTCCACTGCGACAGACTTGGCTTCCTTAATCTGGGCATGGGCCTTTTTTGATATCCTGATGCTCTTAGCCTGGACTGCCTCGGTCTGGCAGAAGCCCGGATGCCCGGCCCTGCTCTTGGCAGTGGGACCATCATAGCCCTGGGGCTTGGCGAACTCCGGGTCAATCTCGAGGCTCTTGAAGAGGTCGTCGAGCTCCATCGAGTCAATGACATGGGTGAAGCCCTTGGCGCCTTTCAGCGCCGTGCATGGGCTCAGCAGGCACACTGCCTTGCCCTTGCGGTTTGCGAGCAGCAGGTTCCACGGAGCGTTTGTTTCGTTTCTGGCAAGCTCCGATTCGGGAATCCTGGTCGCGGCATATTCGAAAGCGGCCTTGCACCATGACAGCATGTTGGGCTGCCGTTGGTCCTTGACGGATGCATCCCGGCCTAATGACTCGGCGAGGTAACGGTCATACTGGATGACCTCCCTGAAACCTGCCTGCTTCAGCGCGCCGGTGACATAGCGCTCAAGGTCCCCCGGGTTCATGTCCTTTGTGAAATGGCCCTGAAGGGCGTACGAGGCCAGCGCGACCGAGTCTACGGCTATGTCCATTGCCTTGCCGGCCTTCAGGTCCGCAACCACCTTGGCCATGTCGGATTTTGATTCCAGGGAACCGCATGAGCAGGACGAGATGCATTGGCCGCAGTGTATGCAGCCGTTGACATCGAAACCGATATTGCGCGGTGATGCAACCACAGTCTCCGGGCCTTTCCCCACCATGCCCAGTGCATCTACTCCAAGGGCGTCGCGGCACATCATGTCGCACCTCCTGCACAGTATGCACTTGTGCGGATTGTACATGACAAGAGAACGGTCGTCTATGGGTATGTGCTTCTCCGTCACCTTGAACGGGCTGTCCTCTGGCGTGTGCAAGGGCATCCAGGACAGGCGCTTTACATAGTAGAGAATCTGCTCCTTCCTGACCGGGCAGCCGCGTATGTAGAAGTCCACCTTCACGACCTCGTTGAGGGCCTTTGCCTCCTTGAGGTCGAACAGGGCCTTCTCGCCGGGCTTCGCAGACCCGTAGACCTCGAGCATGGAATCTTTAAGCGGCCAGTCCCCTCTCAACTTGTTCACGCAGCCTGTGCAGGCGCAGTCGCCCAGTGCGACAAGGACCTTTGCCTTGGAGCGGATGTCCTTGATGCGCTCGACGTCCATCGGGCGCTGGATTGAACCCTCGACGAATGCGATGTCGTATTCGTCGGAATGCTCCTTCATCACTTCCCTGAACGAAACTACGTCCACAGCCTCGACAAGGTCAATGACGCTTTCTTCCAGGTTTGCAATCTGCAGCTCGCATCCTTCGCAGCTGGCGAAGTCGAAAATTGCGACTTTCGGTTTCATGTTCAATCCTCCGGGCCCTTACACACAAATTAATTATCCATCTGTGTCAGCTGGGGATTGAATTCATCTATAAATATTCATTGTTAAATTGTCAAAATTATACAAACTGGAATATGCAGGTGTGGCTTATGTCAATATATGTCAGAGTCGATGGCGAAAAACCAGGGTTTTGGCAAGTTTATAAATAGATTATCATGTTTCGGACTCTCAAAGTTTCAGCGAAGCCCGTTTATAACCGCTGTTCGGCCAGGGAGGTCTTTAACATGTCGAAGATACTGAGCATGAAGGAGCTTGTGCCCACGATTTACGAAGCCGTAATCGAGGCGCCCGAGATTGCTAAGAAGGCGAAGGCCGGGGAGTTCCTGGTGGTCATGCCGGACGAGAAGGGCGAGCGCGTCCCGCTGACAATCGCTGATTTTGACAGGGATAAAGGAACCGTCACCATCGTATTCATGGCAGTCGGGACATCAACTTACAAGCTTGCGGCGATGAAGGCGGGCCAGTCCTACTACGCATTGGTAGGCCCACTTGGCCATGCATCCGAGATAAAGAAGTACGGGACCGTCGTGCTGGTGGCGGGCGGCGTGGGCACGGCGCCGATATATCCCATAGCCAGGGAGATGAAGGTGGCTGGAAACAAGGTTATATGTATACAGGGCGCGAGGTCGAAGAACCTGCTGTTCTGGCAGGGCAAGATTGCCACAGTTTGCGACGAGCACATAATCACCACTGACGACGGAACGTTCGCAAGGAAGGGCCTGGTCACCGAGCCCCTGAAGGAGGTTTGCGAGAGGGAAAAAGTGGACATCGTATACGCCATCGGACCGGTCCCCATGATGAAGTTCTGTTCCCTGACCACCAAGCCATTCGGTGTAAAGACCATAGTCAGCCTCAATTCGATAATGATAGACGCCACAGGCATGTGCGGCGGCTGCAGGGTGAATATCGACGGAAAAACGAAATTCACTTGCGTGGATGGGCCGGAGTTCGACGGGCATCAGGTTGACTGGAACCTCCTCACTTCGAGACAGAGGATCTACCTTGCAGAGGAGAAATGCTCTCTCCAGAAGTACGTCGAGGAACACGGGGTGAAGCAATGACCGAGAAGAAACCGCGCAGGAAGGACAGAGTCCCGATGCCCGAGCAGGACCCGAAGGTCCGCGCAACCAACTTCCTGGAGGTTCCACTGGGTTATACAGATGAGATGGCCAGGGAGGAGGCCGGGCGATGCCTCCAGTGCAAGGTTCCCTCATGTGTCTGCGGCTGCCCTGTCAACATAAACATCCCGGGCTTCATCAAATTGATAACCGAGAGGAAATATGCAGAAGCGGCCAGGAAAATCAAGGAAACAAACGCACTCCCGGCCATTTGCGGAAGGGTCTGTCCCCAAGAGACGCAGTGCGAGCAGCACTGCGTGCTTAACAAGATGGGCAGAGCAGTGGCAATAGGCAGACTGGAGAGATTCGCAGCGGATTACGAGAGGGAGAACGATCTCATCCAGCTCCCCAAAAAGGCTGCGCCCAACGGAAAAAAGATTGCCATTGTGGGCTCGGGACCTTCCGGCCTTACAGTGGCCGGGGACATGGTCCTTCTCGGTTATGATGTAACTATCTTCGAGGCCTTCCACAAGCCGGGCGGCGTGCTGATGTACGGCATTCCGGAATTCAGGCTCCCGAAGGCCATCGTGGAGAAGGAAGTTGACTATCTGGTAAAGTTGGGCGTGAAGCTGAAGCTCAACGAGATAGTCGGCAGGACTGTATCGATCGACGAGCTGCTGAACGAGAGGGGCTTCCACGCAGTTTTCATAGGCGTCGGCGCCGGGCTGCCTAAGTTCCTGGGAATCCCTGGGGAGAATTTCGGGGGCATGTACTCGGCCAACGAGTATCTCACAAGGAGCAACCTGATGAAGGCCTACAGGTTCCCTGAGTATGACACGCCCATCGTCAAGGGGAAGAAGGTCTGCGTCATAGGCGGGGGAAACGTGGCCATGGACTCGGCCAGGACTGCGCTCAGACTGGGCGGCGACGTCTCTGTCGTGTACCGCAGGAGCAGGGAGGAGATGCCGGCCAGAATAGAGGAGATCCACCATGCGGAGGAGGAGGGGGTGAAGATGTGCCTCCTCACCAATCCAGTCGAGGTTTTGGGCAACGAGAACAACATGGTGAAGGGGCTCAAGTGCTCGAGGATGGAACTGGGGGAACCGGATGAGTCCGGCAGGCGCAGGCCCGTGCCCATCCCGGATTCCGAGTATGTCATCGACTGCGACCTAGTCATCAACGCCATCGGCGCAGGGGCCAATCCGCTGCTTACAAGGTCGACTCCGGGGCTCGAGCTCAACAAATGGGGCTATATCGCGGCGGATGAGTGGGGGAAGACGAAGAAAGACATGGTTTGGGCAGGCGGGGACATAGTCACAGGCATGGCCACGGTAATCGAGGCCATGGGCGCAGGAAAGAAATCTGCCATGGACATCCACGAGAAATTATTGGGCATCCCCAAAATCATTCCGAAGCCTGAGGCCCTGCCCGGGGACATGACCTGCGAGATGCCGAAGAAATAGGCACGAGCACTTTGGATTGGCGGAAGAACCGCGCCACATCCCCGCATTGGGCATTTGATCCGCCTCTGAGGAACCGATGCAAACGGCGCCCGGACGATCCATGCGCCATCTCAAATTATTTTATACCCTAACAGATTAACCTCCATCATGGAACCTCGCGGCAAGGCAAAGAAAACCAACCTCAACGACAACAGCCAGAACGGCGATTTCAGGCGCGGGCTTTCAGACCTCATGAAGCGCAGGGTCTATGACATACTGCTGGTCTCCAGCCTGTATGACGCTTTCATCCTTGAGGAGGAGGGGCTGCTCTCAGACCGTATTTCGGGCGAGTACAAGGCCATGTCCATCTCTTCCTCCCCGCCCACCGTTACGAGGGTGGACAACTGCAGGCTCGCATTGGAGGCGCTCGTGCAGAAACATTACGACATGATCATCACTATGCCCAGGGTCACGGACAGGAACCCGTTTGAGTTCGGGAGGGAGGCAAAGGCCATTCAGCCTAGTATTCCAGTAATTCTGCTTCTCACGGATACGGCAGAGATTCCGATCTACAGCATACCCGACAAACGCGATGAGATTGACAAGATATTCTATTGGAACGGCGACTCGGCCCTGTTCTTTGCCATAACCAAATTCGTCGAAGACCTCATGAATGTGAAGGCGGACACGAGGGACGCCTTCGTGCGGGTGCTGTTGCTGGTAGAGGACTCGCCGAAATATTACTCGATGTTCCTCCCTATAGTTTACAGGGAGATCATGCTCCAGACGCATGACCTCATCTCCGACAGCCTGAACGAGCAGGAGAAAACCTACAGGAAAAGAGCCAGACCGAAGATAGTGCTCGCCGAAACCTATGAGGAGGCGGTCGAGAAGTACAACATGTATCGGGAGAACATCCTTGGCGTCATCACCGACGTGACATATACGAGGAACGGCGAGGAACTGGAACTGGCAGGTTTCGAGCTGGTGAAGAGCCTGGACGAGGGCATCCCCATCCTGGTGCAGTCCTCGGACGATGCCCACAGAGCCAAGGCTGAGAGCCTCGGCGTCAAGTTCATAGGAAAGCATTCGGACAAGCTCATGCACGACCTGAGGAGGTTCTTCAAGGAATCGCTGGGGTTCGGCGATTTCGTTTTCAGAACCCCTGCAGGCGCAATCATTGGCAGCGCCGGGGACATGGCTGAATTCCTCACTCTCCTAGACAAGGTGCCGGCAGAGTCATTGAAATACCATGCTGGAGCCAACCATTTCTCGAACTGGCTTATGGCAAGGGGCGAGATAGGAATGGCCCTGAAGCTCAGACCCAAGAAAGTTTCTGACTTCAAGGACGACGAGGACATCAGAAGGTACCTGGCCGCCACATTCAGGGAACTGGACCGGGCCAAAAGGCGGGGCATGATTACAGATTTCTGGCAGCAGAATTTCGAAGTGGAAGAAACATTCACCAGGCTGGGCGGCGGCTCGCTCGGGGGCAAGGGCAGGGGTCTGGCATTCCTGTTCGCCCTGTTCGCCCAGAAGAACATCGACGAGACAATACCAGAATGCCGTGTCCGCATCCCTGACACACTGGTAATGGGAACCGATATATTCGACAGGTTCATCGAGGAAAACAAGCTGAGCGAGGCAATTTCCAAGAAACCGGACGACATCAGCATCAAGAAAATTTTCCTCAAGGGCAAGATGCCCGATGACATCCTCAAGGCACTGGGAGAATATATCAGGCATGTCAGGGAGCCGCTGGCCGTCCGCTCCTCAAGCCTGCTGGAGGACAGCCAGAATCAGCCTTTCGCCGGTATTTACTCGACATTCATGCTGCCCAACAACGAAACTGGGAACGATGCAAGGCTCGTGCGTCTCCTGGACGCAATCAAACTTGTCTATGCCTCGGCGTTTCTGGCATCGGCCAAGGCTTACATCCAGAACACAGTGCATACAACCGAGGAGGAGAAGATGGCCATCGTTCTCCAGAAGATGGTCGGCAACAGATACGGGGACAGATTCTACCCGATTTTCTCCGGTGTCGCCCAGTCATACAATTTCTATCCTGTCGCGCCCCTGAAACGGGAGGACGGGATAGCGAGCGTGGCGCTGGGGCTCGGCAAGACTGTCGTGGAGGGCGGGAGGGTCCTGGCATTCTCACCGAAGAATCCTGGCATAACCCCGGGATTCTCCACGCCGAATGACATTATCAAGAACACGCAGAGTTACTTCTACTGCCTTGACATGGCCACATCCGATTACGACCTGATAAAAGGCGACGATTCCACCCTTCTCAGACTGCAGGTGTCAGACGCGGAGGAGGATGGCACGCTGAATTATGTGGCAAGCACATACGACCCGGCTGACGGCAGGATTAGGGAAGGAGTTGGCGCTGACGGCCCCAGAGTGGTGACATTCTCCGGTGTCCTGAAATACGGATTGCTGCCTCTGCCCGGTGTCATTGACAGTCTCCTGGATTTCGGCACTGTCGGAATGGGCTCGCCGATTGAGATGGAATTCGCGCTGAGGCTGGACTGCGCGGGAAAACCCGAGTTCAATGTGCTCCAGATTCGCCCCCTTCTGACCATGAGGGAAAAGGCAAGCGTGACCGTGTCGGAGGATGACAGACAGGGAGCCTTCGCCTATTCATCCAAAGCGCTCGGCAATGGCGTGCTCAGGGGAATCAGGGATGTGGTTTATATCAGCCCTTCGGAATTCGACAATACAAAGACCGCTGACTTGGCCAGGGATATCGGGGAGGTCAACGACGGCATGGACAGGCCCTATCTGCTCATCGGCCCGGGACGATGGGGTACAAGGGACAGGTTCCTGGGGATACCTGTGGATTGGAAACAGATTTCCTGGGCCAGGGCAATGGTGGAGGTGGGCCTGGAGGGGTACAGGATCGATCCATCTCACGGCACGCATTTTTTCCACAACATCACCTCACTCGGGATAATGTATTTCACCATTCCACATGGCTCGGACGATGCATCGATAGACTGGGATTGGCTGGAGAAAGCCGGAAAGAGGAAAAAGGTGGGTCATGTTACCCATGTAGAGCTCCCGTTCGAGCTAGAGGTGAAGGTCGACGGCAGGACCGGTCTTGGCTGTATAACAAGAAAACAAGAATAAAATGAAAAGAATCCCTGATCTCGAAAGGCCAGGGATTGAGGTTTCTTGGAATGCTGGTCTGGATTAATTTATACCCTGGTCCAGCATCGAGTCCGCAACCTTCACAAAGCCGGCGATGTTAGCACCGACTAGGTAGTTTCCGGGAGACCCGTATTTCGCAGCCGCTGCAGCACTGTTTGCGTGTATGTTTATCATTATCTGGTGCAGCTGTTTATCAACTTCCTCGAACGTCCATGATGTGCCAATGTGGTTCTGCATCATCTCGATTCCGGATGTTGCGACGCCGCCTGCGTTGGCTGCCTTGCCGGGTCCGAAAGGTATTTTGTTCTGTATGAAGTGGTCTGCTGCATCTGGCTCGGTGGGCATGTTTGCACCCTCGGCAACTGCGATGCAGCCGTTGTTCACCAGGTGTTTGGCCTCAGCAAGGTTCAGCTCGTTCTGGGTTGCGCATGGCATTGCGACATGCACAGGTCCGTCAACAATGGTCCACGGGCGCTTGCCCTCATAGTACTGGACTCCGAATTTGGTGGCATAGTCCTTTATCCTGCCGCGCTTGACGTTCTTGAGCTCCATGACGAAGTTCCATTTATCACCGGTGATTCCGTCAGGGTCATATATGGAACCCGCAGAATCCGACATTGTGACGACCTTGCCGCCCAGTTGGGTGACTTTCTGTACGGCGTACTGGGCCACATTGCCCGAGCCAGAGATGGCCACAATCTTTCCTTTAAAAGTGTCCTTCCTGGCCTTAAGCATCTCCTCGCAGAAGTAGGATGCGCCGTATCCGGTCGCCTCCGGCCTGGCCAGTGAGCCTCCCCATTTCAGCCCCTTGCCCGTGAGGACCGCCTCGAAGCGGTTGTTAATCTTCTTGTACTGGCCAAACAGGTAGCCGATTTCCCTGCCTCCGACACCAATATCGCCTGCTGGAACGTCTGTGTTGGGTCCGATGTGCCTGTAGAGCTCGTTCATGAAGCTCTGGCAGAAGCGCATGACCTCCATGTCGCTCTTCCCCTTCGGGTCGAAATCGGAACCGCCCTTGCTGCCGCCCATGGGCAGGCCCGTGAGCGAGTTCTTGAATATCTGCTCGAATCCCAGGAACTTGATTATGCCCAGGTACACAGACGGGTGGAACCTTATTCCGCCCTTGTAGGGGCCTATGGCGCTGTTGAACTGAACGCGGAATCCCCTGTTGACATGGACCTCTCCATTGTCGTCAACCCAGGGTACGCGGAAAATAATCTGGCGCTCCGGCTCCACCATGCGATCAACAATCTTGGCTTTCAGATACTCCGGGTGCTTCTTCAGGACCGGTTCGATGGATTCCAGCACTTCTTTGACTGCCTGGTGGAATTCCTTCTGGTCCGGGTCCCTAGCTATTACCCGTTCGATAACTTTCTCAACGACCATTTAATTCCTCCTCTTACTCGCAGTTGCCCGCGATGCGGCGGGATAAGTTTTCAAGTATTTTAACGCTTATACTGTTTTCTTGAGATGTATCGAACATAATGCCCTTGTTTCCACACCTGATGCCAAAATACAGGAAAAAGCAAAAATATTTGTATGACGGGCAGTTGAACTTACAGAGGAAATCCATGACGGGCATGAACTGCATTTTCGTCACAGACCTTCACGGGAAGCCTGATAGGTATGACATCCTGTTCTCCATTGCGGAGACTGAGTGCCCCGACTGGGTCCTCATTGGCGGAGACCTCCTGCCTGGCGGATATGGCAGGTCAGGCGACATCGGGGAATTCCTGAGCCGGATGTCCCAGCGCATCAGGAAAGTCAGGGAAACTTGCGGGAGAACACGTTTCTTCATTATACCGGGCAATGACGACCCAAGGGTTCACGAGCCCATGCTCGAGAGAATGGCAAATGACGGGCTTATTGAATATGTCCAGCAAAAGTGCGTCACCTTCGGAGGCCTGAGCGTTGTCGGCTATTCCTTCGTTCCGCCCTCGCCTTTCCTTTTAAAGGACTGGGAGAAATACGATGTTTCAAGGTTCACGGGCGTGGGCTGCGTCTCTCCAGAGGAGGGCATAAGAACCGTCGAGGTCACGCCCGAGGATGCGAGATACTCCACGATTGAAAAGGACCTGGTTGAACTGGCCAAGCTATCCGACCCTGGTAGCACAGTCTACCTGTTCCATGCCCCGCCTTCCGACACTCCCCTGGACAGGACGGCCAATGACGGCAAGTTCGTAGACCATGCCCCCGCCGATATCCATGTCGGCAGCATTGCCATCAGGAGATTCATAGAAAAAACTTCTCCCCTCCTTACACTGCATGGCCATATACATGAGTCTGTTAGGCTGACCGGGGACTGGAGGGTGAGACTCGGGAAGTCACATTCCTTCGGTGGTTCGCATGACGGTCCGGGGCTGGCCGTTGTGAGGTTCAGCACCGACAACCTGGACAATGCAACGAGGGAAGTCGTCACTCATCGGTAGCTGGCTTCCTTAACCTTATCTCCCTCGCAGGGTTGTAGGGATTGCCTATGTGGGCGGCCCATGACGATTTCGCGGCAATATCCTCGTCGGTGACAATGTGTACATCCAGTATCTCTGTGGTATCCGCGCCTGTGCGCTCGCGGTTCTCAGCCGCGAGTTTCTCATCCCATCCTTTGAGCCAACGCAAGAGGGATTCGGTCTGGTCCTGGGACCCCTTCGCATGAATCACCAGGTCAAGATCGCTGGCTGCCCTGGCAGTGCCGTCCTTGGAGCTGCCAATCAGATACATTGCCTCGACACCGTAAAGCTCGGTGTCGAGCGCCATCCCAATCTCCTCGGCCTTCCTGACACGCCATATCCAATGGTCCGCAGGAACAGTGTAAGCAAGCGCCAGGTTCGCTTCGCCGTCCATGACCACAGTCATGGTGCCGCCGTCCTCCACATCGGATATCCGCACCACCTTTATCACATGCTCAAGAGCCTTGTATTTCGGAACAAGCTCAGCAAGCCTGTTCGGTGCCATGGATATGAATTCCTCGTTGAGAAGGTTGCCAGTCTCGTCGGGATACAGCGGCATGTAATGGATGTCCGCCTCGACCAGGTCCTGGAAGAAATGAGTCCCGAACGACAGGTCCGGCTGATACCCGCCTCTTTGCCTGGCTATCTCTATCAGAAGCGAGGTGTTGTTGATGTCCGAATACTGGACCGGGACGCCCAGCTTGATGTCGCCCCTGCTGCCCCACCTGCCCGGGCCCATCAGGATGAAGCGCCTCTTCGGAAGCTGCTTGTTCAATATACCCACGGCCTTGGCGACGTCCAGCATCTGGTTGCGGTCCTTGAGGTCGCTGTACTCGTTCGGGTCGACGTAAACCAGGTACTCGATGTTTTCCAGGTGGCTGGTCGTGATATACTTGTTCGCTGAGAACAGCTTCCTGTTGGGGGCAATGTTCTTGGGGACAGGGACCCTGTCGACCTCCAAGGCCTGGTGCTGGGGCCTGCATTGGAGCAGGTAAAGGTTCTTGCCGTCATAGGCGAACTCAATGTCAACTGGTGTCTCGAGCTTGTTCTTCAGAATTGTAAGGAGGGCTTTGATCTGCGGGACAAACTCTGTCTTTTCTATCATCTTGTCGAAGGTGATGACCATGTCTGCGCCTTCGGAATCTATCAGGACGCTCCTGGCTGGCTGGAGCATTCCCTCCTTGTGTAAGGATATCATCTGGTGAACCATTGGGTACTCGTCCCAGTATTTCGTAAGGAGTTCAGTGCTGTCGACTGTCTCCAAGGTTCGCTTCTCGACATTTATCACGTCGATATAGCGTTGGGAGTACTGTATGGCCTCGTCGATCAGCCTGTTGACGCGTATCTCGGGCCTGAACGGAGCCATGAGCACGGGGTAATCGTCCCCAACGCGGTCCACTGCCCTGGTGCCCAGCCCGGAAACGAGCCTGACCATGCCGTCCTCCCTGCGTATCCGCGGGGACCAGCTGAACTCGTTGTTGCAAAGCGATACACCCGCATAAACCGGGAGGAAGTATGGGCCTATCCTGGTGCCGACCACCTCCTGTATCAGAATACTCATCTCCTCTGAGAACTCGAGAAGGCCGCGCTCCCTCCTGTATTCCAGGGGCGAGGGGGCGAATACGGATGCGTAAATTTCCGCTATGGCGTTCATCAGGTTGCTCAGCCTCTCCTCGAGCGTACCAGTGTTCACAAGGAACAGGCTCTTATACTTGCCTGAGAATGCAGCCTCGAAGCTGTCCTCGAGAAGGCTCGAAGACCTCACGATTATCGGATGGTCCCCTGCGTCCAGCAGGACGCTCCTCAGCCCGGAGATTATGTCCGGCGGGAACACGGAGTTCTTGAAAAGCTGTTCCAGGAACGCATGTTCTTGGCGTATCTCGTTCGGGTCGAGATATTTTATATTTATCAGGTCGTCAAGGTCGTTGTAGCGTATCAGGTGCATCATCGAATCGGAGGTGAGATACCAACTCTTCGGAGTTTTAATGTTCTCAAGGTCCTTCACCCGCTTCTTCTCGACCTCCACAATCTTGTGGGCGAGGTACAGGCCCGAGCTCTTGCCACCCAGTTTCCCTTCTCCCTGGGAGGGGCCGACAATGCGCTTTGTGAGGTCAACAAAATCGTCCAGGTGAATGTAGTCCTTTGCCACATTCAGGTAGTTCAGACGCCCGGAGAAGAACCGGCGGATGAGGCCCGCGCTTATCGCTCGCTCGTCCTCGGGCATAAGCACCCTAGCATCCTCGGGAATGTCCCAATACCTGTTTATTTCGCTGGTTATCTCGCCCAGCGATATGCCTTGCTTCTGGGAGGCTATAAGAAGCGGACGGCCCTTGTCGGATTTCAGCCAGGTCTGGAAGAGATCAGATATTTCCTCCTTGGGGATGGCTCTTTTGGCTATCTCGAAGACCTTTCTCTGAACTCTCTGAAGCTCCTGCGCGTCCTCTTTCGGATTGGGTATATTGATGCCACACCACTCGTCTGCTTTACCATCTATCGGACACACTTTGGCCAGGATTCCGGTGATCTCCTCGTTCTGAATCCTGTAAAGGTAGTATATCATTCGCCTTGTGATGCGCAGCGCGCCCCTCGGATCGGTCTTCACCAGAAGCTCGAGTATTATTTCCCAGTCGTTTTTGTCGATTGGTTTCTCCTTGGTCTCGAATCCGTTCAGCTTTATGTTGATGTCCTGCTTTTCGATATAAGTTGAAAGGAGGTCCGCGACCGCATTAAGCAGCCTTCTTTCTTCCCGAAGGAACGGGCCCTCGTCTGCGGTTTCCTTGTACACGAGGTAATAAATCTCGACCGCGCCTATCCTCTTCCTGCGGTACGATATGGGGGCTGATTGCTTCCACTCCGTCTCCTTGAAATTGGTGGTCGCGAAAGTCTTGTCTCCGGAAATTATCCTGACGCATGTGATATCCGGATACTGCCATGCATTTTGAATCAGAACCATGGACTTCTCAAGGGTTCCTTCAAGGTCGATGGACTCGTCCTGTATCAATGTTGATATTCCGTAAATGCAGTTGAGTTCCTTCAATCTTTCCTGCAGTATCTTGGTCGTGTCCGCGGTCTGCTGCTCCTTCTCGCTCATATCACTCAGCTCCTGGTTTTGCTTTTTTCAATATTACGCCCTCGCCCCTTCCGCCGTTGATTCGGATTTCCACCGGTTCGGGCAGGCGAACGTGCATGATGTGCTGTTCCTCCTCGACCGGTCCGATGCCCTCGAGCCACTCCCAGTCTATCGAGCTCTCGGTGCCTGGGATTATGGTCAGATACCCTGTCCGGGCAGCCACCATGTTGTGGAAGAAATGCGAGCCTTGCGACGGATCCACGGGTCTTTCCTCTATTGGCGTCTCCACTATCAGCCTTGCACCGGCAATGTCGCTCCAGTTCACCGGTATGCCCAGCCACGGGTCCGTAGAGCCCCATCTCCCAGGACCTACAAGAATGTAGGGTGTGCGGCCTTTCAACATCTTTTCATTCATGACGCGAATCTGCGGAATGATCTTCTGGTTGTCCGCAATGTCGTAATTCCCGCGTTTGACATAAACTATGTCCCGAATTCCCAAAATGACGCCGTTTCCCATCGCATGCATAGCATGGCAGAAAATTTCATCGGGGGCGTGGGTTCCCAGCTCGATGTCGAAATCCTGCTCAGTCGAGCGCATGCTTCTGACCTGAAGCACATAGAAATCCGGTTGCTGGCTGGATTCCGACGGTATGTCCATGGCAAATTCAATCTCTACGGGCGAGCCCACTGCCAGCTCGTTCACGCGCAGTAGGGTATGAAGCAGTTTAGCTACCGGATAGGTCTCAAGAATTATCAGGGGCGCGAAGTCAAGCACCCTGATTCCGTCCCTTCCCGTGCCGGGGTAGAGACGCCCCTCCTCACGCTCGTAGGTCGAAGCAACCTGTTCCAAGGAACCATGAGATTCAGCGACAGATATGGGAAAATGCTTGATGGTGCTGTCCTCGTTCCTCTGGACTATGTTCACATAGGAATTCAGGTCAACAGCGAAGAAATCTTTCTGGGCATGCTCAAGAAGGTTTTCGAGAGTCCCGTGTTTCGGCGTCTTCGGATGTACTGGGCAGAACCTGTAGGCGGTTCCGCCGTCCACCACTTCCTTCCCCAGACCCAGGGCGATGTTCACCACACCGTCCGTGGCCTTGCACCTTCCCGATGGGTAATAATCGTATGACTTGGCCACGCCTGAAGTTGTTGGATAGAAAATCGAGCCGTGCTTTGAGCCGACCAGTTCTTGGACGACAACGGCCATCTTCTCATCCTCCCTTATGTCCTTTAGGGAAGCCATGTAGGTTCTTGCTTTCTGGAAGAATACAGACGCAAAGACATACTTCACTGAAGCGCAGAGCTCCTGGAACCGGATGTCAGTCTCCCATGATTCGTTCGGAAGCAGAAGTGAAGCGTAAACGCCGGCGAACGGGTGGTGCAGTGCGTCCTCGAGGAGGCTGGACGACCTGACAACTATCGGCGCCTTGGTCCCGCGAATGAATGCCCGGATGTCCCCAAGCACCGGCGCAGGAAGGTCGCCTTCCATGAATTTCTGGGCTATTCTCTCGTCCGAATGATGGCTCAGGTCCTCTATGTCGATGCCGTTGTCCTCGATGAACTGGTCGAATATGTCCGAGCAGAGGACAATGGTCCTCGGAATCCTGACGCTGATGCCGGGCACCGTGCCCTCCCCGAGGTAGGTGCTTATGAGCTTGTCAGCGAAAGCCAGGCCGCGGGCTTTGCCGCCCATCGCGCCCTTGCCGATCCGGCTGAACCTGGACTGCTCGTTTTCTCCCCTCGAGTAAGTCGTTATCACGCCCTTCTGGACCGCTTTCCTGTGCTCCGAAATGGCACTGATGGCCTTGTTCCTAAGCTCCTCTATGTCGCCCGTGGATTTGACGAGTCTGCGGATCCTTTCGGAAAGCTCGGACTCCATTAGCACGTCCAGCCATCTCGCCACGTCGCCATTGTCCATGTGCCGATCGAATGACTCGGCGGGCAGGCTCCACATGGCAGCCTCCAGCTCCTTGGGCGAAGACACGGACGCAATCTCGGTCCCGGCTGAATCCCTGAACGAAAGGCGTGTCGGGCCTATGGCATCTGCAATGAAGCGTGAGCATTCCGTGAAGAATGCCGGAGAATTTTTATCCAGGCATCTGAACCTGTCATGCTTCGCGCATGAAAGCAGGATTACTGGCACCTGCGGTCCCGACTTCGGCAATTTTAATATGAATGCTGCCAATTCGGTCTCTGGCTGCTCCATATTCATGTCGATTATCATGCAGGACACTGAGTGTTTGTTCCTCTGGTAGATGTCGCCCAGTTCCTTGCTTGTCTTGGCCAAGATCACGCGGGGCCGCTTCCTCATCCTCGAGGTTCTCTGGCTGTGGATCAGGTCCTCCGGCACGACCGCAGCCATGTGCTCGGAAACCACTTTATAGGCCTCGTAAACCAGCCTTGAATAATACTGCGGCTGGCTGTCAGCGAGAAGAATCGCCCGCCTTTGGGGCTCTGATTCGGGCTCGGAATCCTCCAGGAACTGGATGATGTCGAGGAACACCTTGCCGTCGCCGGACCAGGTGAACATGTGGTCTATTGGGGATTGGCTATAACTTTTCGCGGTTCTCGTCATATCGGAGGCGCTTCTCCCGACAAGCACGACCGGGATGTCCTGTACCGCTTTAACAGACTTCGCCAGTTCCATGATGTCGGACTTGGTGGGAGTATTGAACAGGATGGCTGCGTCAAACTTCGCCGCCTTCAGGACCTCGCCGGCCTTCTCCTCGGTGGCATGTGTCAGGGCTGGAACGGATGTCCGCTCCTCCTTCCTGCACTGCTGGACTATGAGATTCCTCAGCCGGCCTTCCTCGTCCAGAATGAAATAGTCATAATCGGTGGAAATCACCAGTACATTGTTTATTCTGTAAGGGGGCACCTGAGACTGCGGGGACTGGTCCAACCGCCTTCCGACTATGTCGCCGATCAGTTTGGCTATGCCGTTTTCGCCCTGAGGCTTCTGTGGCATGCGAATCTCAGACCCAGCCGCGCAGGTGGCAGGCTTCCGCGACCCGCGAGATGGCGATCATGTACGCCGCATCCCTGAGAGAACATTTCTTCTTCTTGGACAGCTCGAGCACCGAGTAGAAAGCCTGTGTCATCTTGTCGTCGAGCTTGCCGAGGACCTCGTCCTTGGGCCAGAAGTAGTTCATGTTCGACTGGACCTGCTCGAAGTAGCTGCAGACAACACCGCCCGAGTTCGCCAGGAAGTCGGGTATGACCATGATCTTGTTCATGTTGAGTATCTTGTCAGCTTCGGGAGTGGTCGGACCGTTTGCACCCTCCAATAATATCTTGACGCTAGAGGGAATCTTCTCAGCCACGTCCTCGGTGATTGAATTTTCCAATGCTGCCGGGATGAGTATGTCGACTTCCTGCTCAGCCCATACGTGACCTTCCTGAATGTCGTAGCCAAGCTCCTTGGCCTTCTTTTTGTCTATGGATCCGAACTTGTCTGTTATGTCTCTGAGTTCCTTAAGGCCTATGCCGTCGGCCTTAAGGAATGTGTAGGCCTTGCTCTCCTTCTGGTCCCAGCAAGATATGGCCTTCACTGTCCCGCCGTACTTGATGTACATTTCAATGACATACTGGCCCACATTCCCGAAACCCTGGATGGATGCTGTGGATTTGCCAATGTCGAGTTCGAGATCCTTGCATGCCTCTCTGAGCGCAAACACTGCCGCATATCCCGTGGCCTCGGTCCTGCCCAAAGAGCCGCCCATCCCCACGGGTTTTCCTGTGATGAACCCGGGGTATCTGCCGCCTGTCAATTTCTCGTACTCGTCAAGCATCCAAAGCATATGTTGGCTGTTCGTCATCACATCCGGCGCCGGGACGTCGGCCTGAGGGCCGATATTCCGGTATATCTGCCTTACCCATCCCCGGCATATTGCCTCCTGTTCCCTCAGGGAAAGGTTGTGGGGGTCGCAAATCACTCCGCCCTTGCCTCCGCCTAGGGGTATGTCAGCGACTGCGCACTTCCAGGTCATCCACATAGAAAGTGCCTTTACGGTATCGCCTGTTTCCTGAGGATGGAAGCGTATTCCGCCTTTGCACGGGCCCCTGGCATCGTTGTGCTGCATCCTGAAGCCCCTGAATATCCTGGTCGTGCCGTCGTCCATCTTTACAGGTATCGAGAAATGATACTCCCTCATTGGAGTCCTCAGCAGTTCCTTTGTCGCTTGGTCCAGTTCAAGTTGCTCCGCAATCTTGTCGAATTGTTCCTGTGCCATTGTGAATGCGTTGAATCCTTTGTCCATATCGGCCACCTGATTTCCTAAATCAGGAAAATACACTTCTGTATTTAATGATATAGCATTTTCTGGCAGTAAATAACATACAATTAGGGATGAAAATAATAAGAAAACATATCATTCTGTACGAATTCCTGTTTTGGATTCCCACAGTTTCTTTTCAATCAGCCCGACAGAGACTTTTTGCGGATTTATCGCATGCCTGGGCTTCGAGGAAAGAATGAAATTTGACATGGCCCCGATGCTGTCCGGGTACGTATCCGCCAGATTTTCCGACCATTCGAAGAAATCGTCAATGGTCGGGAATGACGAGAACAGGAGCGTGTTGTATCTTCCGGTGCTGCTCTCCAAAGCCCTGGGAATGTAGTTGTTGTTCATGATATCCTGCTTTATCTGGCTTTTCTTGGCTTTAATTTCGAGAAGCGTAATCACCATGTTGTAGCCTGGAGGAGTGAGCAGGTCCGGAAAATAACATTTGGGCGTGTCAATTATCTTATTCTCGAGCAGGACAGATATCCTCCTCTGAACCTTCTTGCGGTTCGTATCCAGCTGGGCAGCGAGAAAGGTCTCGTTCGGGTAGAGACTCCTTCCGTTCGAGAGATTGCTCATGATGAGGAAATCCGTCTTATCAAGCGAGGCGCCCTTCAGCCGGGCAGTCCCGCCCCTGGCAATCAGCCCGCCTATCTCGGTGAAGAAGCATGCAGGATTGTACTTGAAGCAGAGCCTGTTGCTGAAGAAGAACACGTCCGCGGTGGCGCGGCTCTCCCTCTTTGGCAGCTTCTCTTCGAGCACGATTTTCTCGCGCCAGGAATGGTACGATTCGATGTCCCTGAAGAACTCGATGAGCAAGGTGTTGTATGCCCCTTCCCTGCATGCGTACGCCGCAAAAATGTGCGAATCCTCCTCGAAGAAGTGCCTGGCCTGTGGTGTCCGGGGGATGTCGGCAAGTGCCAGTATGAGCAGGGGATATTCCTGGAACAGGTGAATGAAAGGATATCTGGGTCTGTCCAGAAGGCCTTCTTTAAAGAGAAAGTCCAGACGATTCTTTATTGTGGTCCGGTGCATATTAAGTTCCTTCGCCAGGGCATTGATGTTCACCCGCACACCCCCGCCGGAAACCAGGAGCCTCAGAAGTCTGAGGTTGAACTCGTCATCCATGATATTCATATATTTCACATATGGAATGGGCCTATTTGTACATTAGCATACAGTTAAAGGGCAATTATGAGAAGTTCTTCCTGAATAGACTTATCAATTCCCTTGCGGCCGAACTGGCCTCTGGGGACAGCGGGGTTCCGACTTCCATCCCCTTCGGTTGCATGGCGACTATCAAGACCTTGGCCTTGTGGGTCTCCTTCAGCCTCTCAATCAGCTTCGGAAGCGGCATGCGATGGGTAAGGATTTTGACCCTGGCCAGATCCTGAGTCTCAAGGAGTTCCATTGTTCCGGGGGGAGTATCGAGGATTGCAGCATCAATGAAAATCACATGGCTGGGTTTCTCGGAGGCTATTTTGGAGATGAAATTTTCCGGGACTGTATGAGCTTGGATGCTGATTACATTCCTGTAATTCCCAAGTGCTTTCGCGACATGGACGCCGAACCCGTCGTCGCCGTTCAGCTCATTGCCCATGCCGACCACCACCACTTTCGATGCACCCTCGAGGGCTTTTGTCAGGCGTTCGGCGAAGCTCATGTTTACTTCACGATGGGCTGGTTTCCGGCCAGATGGGCAAGCTCGTATTCCTGCGTCATCTTTATCGCGTCCTTGGGGCAGGACTCCTCGCACTGGGCGCAGAACATGCACCTGTCCAGGTAGAAGACGGGCCGCTTCTTGCCGTCTATCGTCTCCATCACGCAGGCGAAGGACGGGCAGTCCTTCGCGCACATCCCGCAGCTGATGCACAGGTCCACGTGGAACTGCATCACGCCGCGGTATCCGGGCTCAGCAGGCGATTTCTCGTACGGGTATTTCGATGTGACAGGCTTCTTGCCCAAGCGCCCCAACGCATCCTTTATCATCACTCCTGGCCTCTTCATCAGAACCAGCCTCCGAATTTCAGCATCACTATCACAATTATCTGCGCGACCGACAGCGGAATCATCCACCTGTAGGACAGGGACACCATCTGGTCAATCCTGTACCTGGCCACCACGGCCTTGATGAGGGCCAGTATCCCCACAACAAGCAGGACCTTGAGGAAGAATATCACTCCATTGACCATGTACGGAAGGTACCACGGAAGGTTTGAGAAACTGATTATCAGGTCGTAGCCTCCCAGGAACAGCGTGACGATCAGTGCGGCTCCGACAACCATCTCTATGTCCAGCATGGTCCTGAACAGGGCCAGCCTCCTTCCCGAGTACTCGGCCATGGGCCCGCCCACTATCTCGGTTTCCGCGTCCGGAATGTCAAAGGGCAAACGCTCCAGCTTCCCCTGGAGCGTTATTATGGCCACGAACAGGCCGAGAGGCGCAAGCAGCACGAGCCACATGCCCCCGAGCTGGTAATCAAGTATTTTACCAAGGCTCCAGCTCCCGACCACCAGAGCGGGGCCGAGCAGGGCAAGGAAGAAGGGTATCTCGTAGCTCAGCATCTGGACGACTGCCCTCATCGCCCCTATCTGGCCGAACGGGTTTCCGGACGACCATCCTGCCAGGAAAATGGCCAGCGAGGGAATTGTCAGCAGGTAGAGCACCATAATCAGGTCACCCTCGAATGTCGGTATCAGGGCGTGAAGGGCAAGCACGGGTATGAAGATGAAGGCAGTTAAAACAGCCGCCAGGCCGACTATCGGTGCGGCCGTGAACATGGTCCTGTCTGCGGCCTTTGGCACTATGTCCTCCTTGGACAGGAGCTTTATGAAATCCGCGACTGGCTGCAGGAACGGGGGGCCGACCCTCTTCTGGAACCTTGCGTACAGTTTCCTGTCGATGTACTGGCATGCGAATGCGAAGCTCGTGAGGAACAGGAATCCCGGGAACACGAGCAGGTAAATTATCGACTCGATCTCGTTCATCTGTGCGCCTCCTTCTCGTACCATGCGATGGAATACTCGCGCAGCTGCTCCTTAGTCATGATGCTGGCCGTCTCCTTGTCCCTGTCAAGTATCAGTACGCGGTCCATGCAGCCCATGCACGGGTCGATTCCTGCCACAATAAGTGGAATATCTGCGATGTTGGCGCCTTTCAAGGTGTGGGCCACGTTGAGTATGTTGGCCATGGTGGGAGCCCTGACCTTCAGGCGCTCCGGTTTGTCTGTCCCGTTCGCCCTGAGGTAGTGTATGTCCTCGCCTCTGGGCGCCTCGGTTCTGGAGATAGCCTCTCCGGGCGGGACCTTCCTCGGAACCTTTACCCTGATTTCCCCGGGCGGGAGGTTCTGCATCATGTATCTGCACATCTTGACGGTCTCCATTATCTCCAGAGCCCTCACGACCAACTGGCCGTGCACGTCCAGCGTGTCCGATGTGATAACCTCGAACGGCAGCTCGCCGTAGGCGGCGTAGGGATGGTTCTTCCTCACGTCGTATTTCACGTTGGAGGCTCTCAGCCTCGGGCCCACCGCGCATAGCTTCTTCGCATCGGCAGTGGTTAAAATACCCACGCCCTGCGTCCTCTTGAGGATTGTCTGCTCGTTGAGGCCGACCTGTATGTAGGCCTTTGTGCGCTCCTCCAGTATGTCCATGGTGTGAAGCACTCTTTGCACCTGGGCGTCGGTGATGTCGCGCCTTACCCCACCTACGGTATTGTAGGCATGCGTGACCCTGTTGCCAGTGAGGTCCTCGAATAAATCGAGCACGCGCTCCCTGTCGTCCCAGGACCACATGAGCAGGGTGTCGAAGCCCATCTCGTGCCCAGCGACGCCCAGCCATAGAAGGTGGCTGTGCAATCTCTCCAGCTCGTTCATCAGGGTTCTCAGGTAAAGGCCGCGCCTCGGGGGCTCGGCCCCGAGTATATATTCTGTGGCCTGGCAGAAATTGGTGCTGTGCGTGAACGAGCAAATGCCGCATATCCTCTCGGTGATGTGTATGTTCTGCAGGTAGGTGCGCTGCTCGAACAGCTTCTCCAGGCCGCGGTGAGTATGGCCGATGCGCACGTCTGCGTCGACTATCGTCTCTCCCTCCACGGTCACCATGAAGCGCTCCGGTTCCTTGAGGGCCGGGTGCTGGGGGCCTATGGGTATAGTGACCTTGGTCATCACTTCACCTCCTTCTTCCTTGGATCCGCCCAGTCCTTCCTAAGCGGGTAGCCCTTGTCGCCCCAGGAATCCGGAAGTAAAAGCCGGCGCATGTCAGGGTGATTCTTGACCTGGATGCCCATGATGTCGTGCAGCTCCCTCTCGTAAAGGATGGCGCCAGGCAGTATCCTTGTGAGAGTATCGATCGTCGGGTCGCCCTTCGGCAGGAATACCCTCAGGCTCAGGAGCCTTGGGCCGATCGGCATGTGGTACAGGAGTTCGAACCTTTCACCCGAGTCGAGAACCGTTATCGTCGAGATGTGGTATCCGTCAAATTCGTTCTTCAGTATCTCCACGACCTTCAGCAGCGATTCCCTGGGGACTTCCATGTAGACCTTCGCCTGCTTGTCCTCGGTTATGGCTTTGGCAATGCCCCGGAACCTGGCTGTCAGGTTGGACACATAATCGTCAGCCATGTCACTCACTCTCCTTGAAAGCGGTGAGCAGTTTCACTATGCCGTCGAGAATCGCCTCGGGCTTGGGGGGGCAGCCCGGGATGTATGCATTAACGGGTATCACCTTGTCCACACCGCCCTCGACATTGTATGCGCCAGTGTACACGGCGCCGCTGCACCCGCACTCGCCGAATGCGACAACGAACTTGGGTTCAGGCATCTGCTCGTATATCTTGATGAGGCGGTCCTTCATCTGTTCCGAGACCGGCCCTGTTACGAGCAGGACGTCGCCATGCCTGGGCGTTCCCTTTAGGAGCACGCCGAACCTCTCGGCATCGAACCTCGGCATCAGCGCGGCAATTATCTCGATGTCGCATCCGTTGCAACTGCCCGAGTTGAAATGTACCACCCAGGGGGACTTGTACCTTGACCATTTGACCACTTTCTCAAACATGGCCCTCACCTCCCGATGTGACCAACGCAACAGCGGCTATCAGAAGTCCACTTATGAACAGCAGCCCGTAGAGCGCATTGTCCCCGTCCGGTATCGTGGCGATTATCATGGCCGCGATGTGGAAAATCGTGAATATGAAGGCCACATGGAACAGCGTGAACGACTGCTGGACTTTGCCGCCTTCGAATTCCTCGCCGCAGGCGTATGTGCTCAGCTTGTGTCTGGACTGGCGCTTCCTTGCCGGGCCTATGGCGCCTCCGAACCTATATATCAGGTAGGCAATCAGAAGGAACACCAGGAAGGCGAAAAGCGGCGTGAAGAACAGCCTGAAATCCATATTAAGCACCTCCCAGTAGCTGGAGTATCGGAGTTATCGCCCCGAGGCCGAGCTGCGGCCATATGCCCAGGATTATGGTTATTGCCGTCAGCACCAGTATCGGCACCATCATGGACCTCGGAGCAGGTCTTAGATTAGTAAAGCTCCCTTTGGGCTTCAGGAAGAATGTCTTGACCATGGGCAGGTAATAGCCCATTGACAGGATGCTGTTCAGAACGGCTACAAGGGTGATTAGTATCCCCCAGATGCCGATGGTCGCGCTCGCGTCCACGCCTGCTTTGAATATCATCCACTCGCTCATGAATCCGCTGAGCGGAGGCGCGCCGGCAAGCGCCAGCACCGCGACCGTGAAGCAGAATGCTGTGAGAGGCATAACATGGCCTATGCCCTGCATCTTGGACAGTTGCCTCGTGCCCAGCCTATAGATTATCAGGCCGGCGCACATGAAGGCCAGGCCCTTCATGAATGCATGGGTCATTATGTGGAACAGGCCGCCCTGCAGGCCCATCTCGGTGCCGTACTGCATCCAAAGCCCGATGCCGAGGATGATGTATCCCATCTGAGCTATGCTCGAATAGGCCAGCACGCGCTTCAGGTCGCCTTTCCGGATGTAGGCCTGGGCGAAGGCCAGCATGTTGCCCAGAGTCATTGTGATGAGGGCAAATCCGATGAGCAATATCCCTATGGATATGCCTGAGCCGCCGAAGGACAGCAGGCACTTGAGCATGGCAATGAACCCGGCCTGTATCACTATGCCGGACAGTATCGCACTGATGCCGGACGGAGCCGCGGAATGCGCGTCTGGCAGCCAGGTATGCAGCGGAACTATCGCGGCTTTCACTCCGAAGCCGACAATGAGCATCATTATGGCCATCATCGAGAAGGCATTGTCTGTGAGAAGGGGCATGGATGCCGCAATGTTCAGGGTTCCGGTCTGGCCGTATATCAGGGATATGCCGAACAGGGCGACTGCCGAGCCCATCGCGCTAAGTATGACGTATTTCACGCCTGCCTCTGCCGCGTCGCGCTTCTCCTTGTGGAAGGTGACCAGTGCATATGACGAAATAGCCATGAGCTCGAAGAACACGAACAGCATGAAGAAGTCTGTAGAGAAACCGATGCCCACTATCCCCGCGACCATGAGCAGGAGCAGCGGGTAATAGCTCTCCAAGCCATTGTCGTCCTTCATGTATCCGACTGAATATACGGAGACCATGCTGGCCAGTCCGGTCGCAACCAGGGCCAGCAATACGCCAAGGGCGTCTGCCTGCACAGTGCTGGAGGCAAAGGTGAATTCCACGACCTCCCCGTCCCAGACCTTCAGACCTATCCACAGCGTCAGGAAGAAGCTGAGCAATGCGAACATCGTGGCCACGATGCCGCCGATATGCGGCTTGCCCGGGACTGCCCTGAGCGCGGCATATGAAAGGTATGCACCGCCCACCAAAACCAGAATGGGCATCATTGCTTCCATTCAGAACACCCCCCAGATGAATATGAATATGAATGCAAGCAGGAAGGCTGCCGCAATGCCGACCGCGTTCATATTGGCGTCTCCGGTCTGGGTGAGCCTCAGGCCCTTGGCCATTATCCTGAGCCGGCAGAGCACTCCGTTATAGAATGTATCGAAGTGAAAGCCCTTGGCGGCCAGCTTCATGATGAAGGTCCTCGGCCTCCTGAGCAGGTAGTTCTTGCGGGCGAGGAATATAAGCAGCCCGAGGCCCATGGCCAGGAACGACAACAGAACCGCGGGGCTGGTGAACGTGTGTTCCAGGAACCCGGGAATGTCATAGGATTCCGCGCCCTCGAATCCGTAGACTGGTGCATGCATCGCTCCGCTGAATACGCCGATTAGTGCCCATGAGGCTATGGCTCCGACGGCCAGAATGACCAGGGGCAGTGTCATGGCTCCGGGGGACTCGTGGGTGCGGGCATTGTTGCGCGGCTTGCCCTGGAACACGAGCCAGTACATCCTTAGCGAGTAAGCGACAGTGAGCACCGCAGTCAGAACCACCACGAACAGGGGGAACCACATGTCGGCTTCCCAAGCGCCTGCGAATATCAGGTCCTTGCTCCAGAATCCGCTGAAAGGCACAATGCCTGCGAGCGCGAGCGCGCCGAACAGCATTGTCCAATGGGTAATTTTCATGGTGTCCTTGAGACCGCCCATCCCGCGCATGTCCCTGGTTCCGACAGAGTGTATGACAGAGCCGGCGCCCAGGAAAAGGAGCGCCTTGAATATTGCATGGCTGAACAGGTGGAACGTGGCTGCCAGGATGCCGATTTGAACCAGGCCGATGTCCGGTTCGTTCACAATGATGCCCAGAGCGAACACCATGTACCCGAGCTGGCTTATGGTCGAATAGGCCAGTAGCTTCTTCAGGTCCGGCTCCGCGCAGGCCATTACTGCAGCCAACAGCGCCGTAAGACCGCCGATGAACAGGAGCATTGTTCCCCAGCCGGGAATGTCGAAGAACACGGGCGACATCCTCGCCAGGATATATATTCCCGAGTTTACAAGAGTCGCGGCGTGGATGAGGGCGCTGATGGTCGTCGGGGCTTCCATCGCATCCGGAAGCCACACGTGCAGCGGCACCTGGGCGGATTTGCCCATGGCGCCGAGTATGAACAGGAATGCTGCGGGTCCGAGGTATTCCATGGCCGGCGGGCTTGCTATAATGTCCTGGATGTTGAATGTGCCTGCGCCCAGGTAGAGAATGAAAATTCCCAGGAGAAGGCCGATGTCGCCTATCCTGGTGAACACGAAGGCCTTTATTCCGGCTTTCGCGGCCTTCGGGTCCTCGTTGTAGAACCCGATGAGGGCGTAGGAGCACAGCCCTATTATCTCCCAGAATATGTAGAGAACAAGTAAATTATTTGTGAAAACCAAGCAAACCATAGAGCCTATGAACAGAAGGACCAGCGAGTAATACCTCGGAAGGCCTTTCTTGCCCTCCATGTACTTGACAGAGTATATCACGGCCAGCATGCCAATGAATGAGGCGACCACGGCCAGCGTCAAGGCCAGCGGGTCTATGTGGAATCCGAAGGTAATGCCCGCGTCAGGTATCCAATTATATTCGATGCCGTCGCCCATGCCTATGGGCGCCACATTGTCCAGGAATATGTCCGGGACGAGCAATGCGACAAGCCCGGCAAGTATCAGGGCGGCCAAAACAGCGAACCATGCCACCGCTCTTGGAGCTGCCTTTCCGATGACGGGTATGAGAGCCGCGGCAATGAACGGAATGAGGACGACAAGCCCGAGCAGCAAGCCGTTATCCAGCAACATTTGAATCTACCCCCTCAGCTTTGTAAGTTTGGTCACATCCAAGCTCTTGGTGTGTTTCCAGGCGTTCACTATTATTGATAGGGCCACAGCAGCGATGATGGCGTCTATCCCTATGGCGATTATGACCACGGATTGGATGTTCGCCCCGCCGCTCGCTATGAAACTCAGCAATGCGCCTTTGGCCATTATCTCGATGCCGACTATTATCTTGATGAGGTTCTTCTTGCTGATGACACAGTAAAGACCCAGGAATAAGAGCACGAGGGAAGCCAGCATATTGACCTGTACATCGCTCAGCTCCATCTGAACTCACCTCCGACGAGCTTCAGGATTCCCAAAACGGCGCCGAACATTATGACTGACAGCACCAGCAATTCTAGCGGCCTCAGTTCCCAGAGCTGGAAGCCGATTTCCTGGGCTTCCCCGCCCTGCACCTCGGCCTCATCCATCATCATCGTGCCGAAAACCAGTATGAGCATGACGAAAACGAATCCTGCCAACAGGGCGCCTGCCAGTTTGCCCGCATGGTCCATCACTCACCACCCCCGGGCTTAGTCAGGCTTATGGCGCTTATAAAGAGGACAGTCACCAGGCCCGCGCCGACCACGAGCTCGAACGCCGCTGCGAACGGTGCCCCGGCTATGAAGAAAACACAGGCCAGTATTGCGCTTCCCGCACCCAGCATGATGCAGGCATTCACAAGTTTTTTAAGCTCGATGGCCAACACAAACAGTATTGCGGTCGACAATAACAAAGCGATGTTGATCAGGGACATTATTTCCATGCAATATCAACCCTGCCATGTAGGCGGGGGGTGATTAGAATAAGACTATTTAATAGAATATGAAAAAGTCAAAGGCTGTATTGGCCGGGAAAATGTGATTTGACCGTGGAGAATTGTCCGAGCAACATTTTCCTTCCCAGAATTAGGCTTTGTCGCGGAAACTGAAGACCTTCCCGGGTATGTCCTTTCCCCTAATGCGTATCGAGAGCTCGACACCAGGTTTCGCAAGCTCTGGCGGCAGGTAGGCCATGGCGATCCCCCTCTTCGTGGTTGGCACGAATGTCCCGGAGGTAACCTTGGAGATGACCTTGCCGGAGTGGACGACCTCGTAGCCGGTTCTGGGTATTCCGCCCTTTCCGATGTCTATGCCGATAATGCGCCAGTAATCGTCCTTTGCAAGCTGCTGCTCAAGCACCTTCTTCCCGCGAAAATCGTGATTCATGTTCAGTGCGAACTGGCCGCTCTGGTATGTTTCAACCGTAGTTCGGTCGTAATTGAAGTCCTGGCCGGAGAGCAATAAACCCTTCTCGAGCCTGAGAGTGTCCCTCGCCCCGAGCCCGATGGGTTTTATCCCGAACTCTTTGCCCGCTTCGTACACCGCATCCCAGATATGGGAAGCGTCCTTCTGCGGCACCATTATCTCGAAGCCGTCCTCTCCAGTGTATCCAGTGCGCCAGACGAGAGTGTCGTGGTCCAGACCTTTAATCCTCATCATACCGCAGAAGAAGAATTTCACAGATGAGACATCGAAGTCCGTCACCTTCTGCATGACCAGTTTCGCCTTCGGACCCTGAAGGGCAAGAATGCCGTACTTGTCAGAGAGGTTTTCGATCTTCACGGTCTTGGGAGCGTGCTTGGTGTACCAATCGAAATCGGTCTTTATCATGGTGGCATTGGGCACACAGAAATAATCCTCGTCCCCTATCTTGGAAACGATGTTGTCGTCTATTATCTTCCCGTCATCCTGCAGTATGTGGCAGTACCTACACTGGAACAATTTGACATTATCGAACCTGTTCGTCAGCGTTTCGTTCAGGAAGTCTGTTGCCCCCTTTCCCTTGATGGTGAAATTGCCCATGTGGGAGACGTCGAACATTCCGACGCTTTCGCGGACTACCATGTGCTCGTCCGGTATGCCTGAGAACATCATTGACAGGAACCATCCGTGAAAATCCACAACGTGACCGCCGAGCTTTGCATGTTTGTCGTAAAATGGAGTTTTTATTGTCATTACATCACCTTATTCGCTTTTTCCAGGGTGGGACATACGAATTGCATACAAAAAACTTATCTAGACTTCCGGTCAAGGGTGTAAACTACCAGCCCCTAAAGTGGCTGGCGTTACGCTTCGAATCGTAGCTACATGATTCGGGGCAGTATGTTTACCATAGGGCAGTTGCACACCTAATTTATCGAAGCTAGAAGCTTCGATTTATTTTGATAATATAAGCACGGTATGCAACGGTGGATTGACGACTGCTCATGCCGATTCATCTCAGCCCTGAAGGTCTGAGTGTTCTCGGCATTTCTGCAGTAAGTCATTTAT
This sequence comes from uncultured Thermoplasmata archaeon, assembly GCA_964354755.1. GTDB lineage: Archaea > Thermoplasmatota > Thermoplasmata > SG8-5 > SG8-5 > UBA147. Next base: position 50,799 of record CAYHBA010000005.1, on the reverse strand, counting down.
CGAAAAGGTCATATCCGAAACGCGCTTTGCCGACAGCAGTGCAGGATGTGAACCATGCCGTCGGCGGACAATGAAATGAATGTGGTAATCATAGGCCTGGGTATCGGGGGCCTCTACGCTTCCAAGTATGCCTCGGGTACGAACCGCAAGGCGAACATCACGATAATCGAGAAGAGGGACTTCGACCAGTTCAGCCCCTGCGGGCTGCCCTATGCCATAGAGGGCGTGGTCAAAGACTTCGCCGATCTCCAGTATTCTATCCCGGAGGTCGGGAGACTTAAAAAACTACTTTCGCACGAGGTCCAGTCCATAGACGTCCCTGAAAAGAAGCTTACTGTAAAAGACCTGAAGACCGGTGATGTTTCGGAGATTGCTTGGGACTCCCTGGTATTAGCCACAGGCGCGGAACCGATAAACCTCCCGATACCGGGGGCGAAGGAGCTTGAGGGAAAAGGCGTTCATTTCTGCACCAACCCGTCCAATGCGATGGCGCTGCGGGAGGCTGCCTTGAGCTCGAAGAAGAAAGCGGCATGCGTGGTCGGGGGCGGTGCGACAGGATTGGAGATCGCGGCAGCCCTGAAGGTGCTGGGTCTGGATGTCCATGTTACAAAGAGGACCCCGCCTGTCATGGCGGATATCTTCGACCCGGAGATGGGTGAGTTGGTCATCAACAAGCTTGCTGAACTTGGGATACACCAGTACTTCGGAAAGGGCATAGACAGCGTGAACGGAACAGACTGCGTCGAGTCCGTGACTATAGCGGGCCAGGTAATCCCCTGCGACATTGTCGTGATGGCAGTAGGGATGAAAGCCCGGACATATTTGGCAGAAGGCAACGGCATAATCGCAAACAAGAACGGATTCGTCACGAACGAGCGCATGGAAACGAACGTTCCTGGCGTTTTCGCGGTGGGGGATTGCGCAGAATCGTTCTCAAGGCTTGACGGCTCGAAAGGTCCCGCCCTTCTAGCCACGACTGCTTACAGGCAGGGCGCCATCGCTGGTATAAATGCCGCCGGCGGGGACGCGAAGTACAAGGGCTTCTACAACACCTTCGTATCCCTTGTGGGCGATATAGAAATATCCGCCACAGGGCTGAACCTGGAGGCCGCGCAGAAGGCCGGTCATGCGAACGTGAAAGCGGTTTCAGTAAAAGGCGCGATAAAGCCGCATTACATAGCCAACAATTCAGAACTGTCACTAAGGCTGATTGTCGATGGGGACACAGGCAAAATCCTCGGAGGCCAGGCCATGGGAAAGGAAGGCGCTGCCTGGAGAATAAATGTCATCGGAATCATGGCCTCTAAAGGAATGACCGTCCATGACCTTCAGGACATGGAGTTCGCGTACTGCCCGCCCGTGAGCGATGTCTTCGACCTGCTCTCGAGAGCGGCGGATATTGCGATAAAAAGAATTGGTCGGTAATTTTAGGTATCGGGACTCAGGTTCCGAGAGGGAGTTGGCCGGTGCCATAGCCCTGGGACCGGGTTGTGTGCCGGTTTAGACACCTCCCCGGGCTTACACCCGGGGTTTCCTAAGGATGAGCTCAGTCGTCACCAACCCGGTTCCGGAAACCGGGTCACAACCCCGCCCTCTAGATATCAAAATGTACCCATTCAGGCGAGGCATGATGGCGGTGGCTGGAACTGAATGGAGGGATGGATGAAAAAATTTTTCCGTTTGATTTAGAGGTTCCAGGCTTCCGCAAATTTTTCGAAGCTTCTGTCGTAGGTCTTCTCAGCCTCGGGAGGGAAGCAGCACGCTGGGAGCTGCTGCATCTCCAGGTGGTACCGGAGGCATTCGCAGCACATGCCCTTCTTGCCGCATGTGTAGGTGCAGTTGCAGTGTTTCAGATTCTGTTCTTTTTTGCAGTCCATGATTACAATATAGAGAATATTAGTATTAAATATTCCGAAAGGGATTAGCCTTCGGTGCAACCATGGCAAACGAAGTACGTGCGAGCCACATCCTTGTGGACAAGAAGCCAGACGCGGACAGGATTATGGACAAACTGAAGGGCGGGGCCAACTTCGAGGACCTGGCCAGGAAGTTCTCCACGTGCCCCTCGGGGAAGAAGGGCGGCGACCTTGGGTACTTCACCCGGAACAAGATGGTCAAGGAATTTGAAACGGCCGCTTTCAGCGCGAAGAAGGGCGACATTGTCGGGCCTATCAAGACCCAGTTCGGCTGGCACATAATCAAGGTCACCGATACAAGAGGATAGTGGGATTTTGTCCAGGCCAGTTATGCGGCATTACGCCGGGGATGAGGATTATCCCGGGCTGCGGAAATTATTGGCCGATGCGCTCGTGGCAAATGAGCTGCGGGAATTCTCCTGGCACCCTGGCAGGCTGGACTGGTACAGGTGGCACGGGGTCATGAACTGCGGCGATCCCGGCCTGGAGAACGTCAGACTCTGGGAAGCAGAAGGGAAAATTGTCGCATTCGTTCTTCTTGAAGGGCCCATCAATGCGTTCGTCCAGATACACCCGGAATACCTGAGAGGCAGCCTCTATGGGAAAATCCTTGAAACCGCGGAAGCCGACCTCTCCGGCATCGGCGGTGACGGGAAGCGCAAGCTCTATGTCTGGGTTGACTGGAAGGACGACATCGCCCACAGGGCTCTCCGCAAGAGAGGATACGAGAAGTATGATGAGTGGGAGGCAACCGGAAGGCAAGGCTGGCAGGACCTCAACAGCGATATACCGGCGGCAAAGATTCCCGCGGAATATTCGGTGAGGTCGCAGAACCCGGATGACATACCTTCTAGGAGCTGGTGCTCTTGGAAATCGTTCCACCCGAACGATCCGGACGAGAAATACGAGGGCTGGAGATGGTATGAAAATGTGCAGGCTATCCCGCAATACAGGCCCGACCTAGACTTGGTGGTTGTTGAACCGGATGGCGAAATTGCCTCTTTCACTACAGTATGGTTCGACGATGCCACCAATACCGCGTACTTCGAACCGGTTGGCACGCACCCCGAACATCAGAGGAAGGGGCTGGCGCTTGCCTGCATTACAGAGGGCCTTCGCCGGTTGAGGACGCTCGGATGCCGGAGGGCATACCTGACAGGGCACAGCGACGCCGCCAAGGCGCTTTATGAAAAGGCCGGGTTCCGCGACTATGACATGCTGGAGCCCTGGGTAAAATTCCTTGACTAGAGGTTATAGAGCTCTCCGTACTTCGTCCTTAGGTATTTCATGTACGGGCCTATGTCCAGGCCGTTTCCCGTGACCCTTTCCAGCAGCTCGTTGGCCGTGTACATCCTGCCATGGCGATATATGTTCTCAACCAGCCAGGCATGCAGGGTTCCGAACTTGCCCTGGCCGGTCTCCTCGGGAATTTCCGGGTGGGCCTTGACCGCGGCGTCATAGAACTGGGCGCTCATTATGTTGCCCAATGCGTATCCCTGGAAGTAGCCTACTATGCCGTTGTACCAGTGAATGTCCTGCATCACGCCCATCGCGTCATTCGGAGGTCTGATTCCCAGGTCAGCCTCCATCCTGTCGTTCCATGCCCCGGGAAGGTCCTTTACGGCCATCGAACCCTCCATGACCGAGCATTCGAAATCGAACCTAAGCATGACATGCAGACTGTACGTGACCTCGTCCGCCTCCACCCTTATGAGGCTGCGTCCGACCTTGTTTATGCCCCCGTAAAACCTGTCCAGCTGGACATTGCCAAGGTCGTTCGGAAATTTCGCCTGCAGAGCAGGGTAATAATGCCCCCAGAATGGCATCGAGCGGCCGACAATGTTCTCCCAGAGCCTTGACTGGCTCTCATGGACGCCTATGGATGTCCCTCCCCTCAGCAGCGTGCCATCATATGCCATGTCCGAGCCCTGCTCGTACATGGCGTGGCCTGCCTCGTGCATTGTCCCGAATAGGGCTGCGCCCAAGAACTCGGGGTGCACCCTGGTGGTTATCCTGACGTCGCCGACAGAGAAGCTCGTGGTGAAGGGATGGGCAGCCATGTCCTGGCGGCCCCTGGCGAAGTCATATCCGAAGTCTGTCACCACGGCTTTGCCGAAGTCCAGCTGGGTTTGAGCGTCATAACTTTGTGCAAGAAATGAGTTGTCCGCTGGTTCTTTGGACGCGATGGAATCCACGAGAGGGACAAGCTCCTTCCGCAGCCTGGCGAATATCTTCCGGATGTCAGAGGCCTTCATCCCGTAATCATTGTTGTCAATAAGCGGGTCCAGGGGATGCTCGTATCCAGGGAAGAAGTCGGAGTACTCCCTGCACAGCCCGAAAACCTTCTCGAGGCTCGACCGGACCATTGAATAATCATTTGCTGGCCTTGCTTTCAGCCAAAGGTCGAAGCATTCCGACTGGGTGATGTTCATCCGAACCGTGAACTCCGGGGGTACTTTCACAGCCTTCTCGTACTCCCTCCTGGCAAGCCTGATCAGGCCAGCTTCCTGAGAATCATAGCCCTTGGCCTTCTCGTACGGCGCCAGCTTCTCCAGCAGCATGCCGTTCCTCGGGTCGATGAGCTTCTGATGGGCCATCTTGGCAAGCGTGGCCATCTGCCTGCCCCTGGCCTCGGCGCCCCCCCGAGGCATGTACGTCTGCTGGTCCCAGCCAAGCACCGATGCGGCCGCGCCGATATCTGATAGTTCTGCCGCTTTCTCACACAGTTCCTTATAGATTCTGTCCATCCGGAAACCTCACGCTGCTGGATATGTGGTGCATGATTATAAATTACCGCCCGACAGGTTAAAGTATCCGGGCGCAGTCAAGAACGGTGATGGCCAAGGACGTGACCGCTAAGGCGCACAAACCATACGAGAACATGTGGGTCCTCAAGACGGACCAGATGATTCCGAACCTGACCTGGTGGTGGTGGTGGTGGATATTCTTCATAAGGGACCCGGAGCATCCTGGCAGGACGAAGCAGCTGATGATCCTTTGGTCGACGAAATATACCGATAATATCAAGGTCATGGACCACAAGTGGAGCGTTTCCAGGCTTCCGACATGGGATGGGGACGTGCTGAAGTTCAATGGCATGGTGGCAGCATGGTGGTTCGACGGAAAAGAGATGTATGACCCGCTGGTTCTGGAGGAGGCGGACTTCGAGGTGCGGCACAATGGGGACCGAGGCGAGCTGAAGCCCATTCTCGAAGGGACTGATTACAGGTTCTTCGGCGGCCCTGATAAATACACTGTCAACATCAAGGACAAAGACAATGACTTCCATTTCGAGATGACGCCCTGGAACGACTACCTGCAGCAGCACAGGTTCAACGAGAGCCAGTACACTAAAAAATACAGCTACAACATCATGAAGATCTTCGGGATGAAGCTCGCTGGCGCGATAAAAGGAAAGCCCATAGAGGGCAGCGCCTACCACCAGAGGGTCACCGTCAACGCGCCTGCTCCGCCCTGGTACTGGGGCCTGGTGCACTGCGAAGATGGGAGCTATATCGACTATTTCATGCCCTACATCGGGCCGCAGATATTCAGGTACAAGGAGGCTGCCGAGTCATGGTGGGACAGTTGCGACATACGGCTTCACAAGTCCATACACTTCTACCACGCGCCCACCGGGAAGGAGTATAAGTTCAGGACCAAGCACACCAGGATAAAGCACAGGGTGGTGGGCGGCCTGCCTGTCTTCGAGATAACTGGCAAGGACAGGGAAAAGGAATTCTTCCTCAGGCTGAAGGCCTATACACGCGCGTTCTGGAGGTTCGAACAGCCCAGGAGGATGGGCATGCGGTCGGTCCTCTATTACAACGAATATCCTGCCGAGGTCGATGAGTTCAGGTTCAGGATGCTGGACGGTTCGCTGACTGTCGGAAAGAATGACCTTGGATTTACTGCGAGCAACTTCGAGCACTCGTGGGGAAAATTGATATAATGATTATATGAATATAAAAAGAGATAAATATATTCCACCGAATAATATCATCAGCCCGCCTGACACCCTCTCTGCCTGCAGCAGCCTTTCTGTACGCTTCTCCTTCCGCGCCATGTTGCTGCCTATGCCCGCGAACCCGAGGCTGGGGACTGTTGCCCCAAGAGAGAACAGGAAAAAGGCCATGCCCCCGAGGACAGCACCGGCCAGGGGTGAAGATACATCTGTCAGCGATAGTCCGACGAAAATAGTCTCCAGGCTCAGCACGGTTTCGCCGATGCAGGCAATGCTGACCAATCCCCCCCATAGCAATAATCCGGACCTGCTCCTGGGAGTCGCGATTTTTAATTTCGAGAGCAATGGGTGGGCCGGCCTGCATTCCGATGATGGGTCCTTGCCCTCAGCCAGCTCTTCCAGTTTCCCGTCGGCCGAAATGAACACATGAAGCCCGTAGAGGAACATCAGAATGCCTATGAGCGCGTAGCCTGCCAGCAAGGTGTCCGACCCCGTTGCGGTCGAATCGACAGTGGTGCCTATCAAAAAACCGCCCGCGCCCACGATGGCCCCGAGCAGTGTGAGCAATGCAATCCTCGGCGCATTGAACCATAGGGCAATTTTGACGCCTTTCCGCCAATCCCCGCCCTCCTCTATTATGGTCGGTATCAGGGATGGAATACAGAGGGCAAGGCATGAACTGAAACCGCGCCTCAGGCCCATCAGAAAACCGTAGAGCAGGATGACCATCAATGTGAACATTGCCAGAGAATCCTCCATGTAGTATAACACGATTTCGCTGCCGCTTCGCAGTCCCTAACGGCGGCACCTACTGGACAGGGGTGACCAGCTGCTTCCCGACCAACGAGTCCACTTCCTTCAGGAACTTCTTTTCCGCATCTATCGGCACTGTAGCCCCGGCCGCAATGTCATGGCCGCCCCCTGCGCCGCCCAGACTCTCTGCAGCAAGCTTGCATGCCAGGCCGAGGTTCAGCCCAGCCTTGACCAGGTTCCTCGGCGCCCTAGCGGAAACATGAATCTCGCCGTCCTTCTCGGAGATGGCAAAGCTTGGCTTCGAGCCGTCGAACAGATAAAGCGTTCCGAGGCCGGCGAGGACGCCCGCATAATTTACTTCCGAGGACCGGAAATGCTGAATGTGCTTCATTGGCTTGGGCGGCTCTGCCTCCAGCTCCCTGAGGTTCTGAAGTATGAATTCCCTGTGGACCCTCTCGTGCTCCTGGGCCTTGCCCATTGCCTCTCTGTCCCCCAGGGCCAGCGCAAGTCCGAGGCCTGACTCGCCCTGCCTGGCGCAGCTGTTGAACAGCGAGCTCAATTGGTCCGCGTGCATGCTCCAGTCATAGAGCCAGTACCTTGTCATGACCAGGTCGCAGGCTGCTTCCGGAGTGGCGCCCTGCCTGAGAAGCCGCATTGCGCATATGGAGGCCAGGAAGCGCTTCTTCTCCTCGTCCAGGTCGGAAAGTTTGGCTTCCTTGCCGAAGCCCAGCCATTTGATGAGATGGCTTGCCTCCCTCTTGCGCCCGCTTATCCCCTTGAAATAAGGTTCAGGGTGTTCAAGCAGTGATTCTAGTATTGTGCCGCCCTTCAGGTTCGGGACCTGCTCGAGCTTCACCAGTTCCCTTCCAGCCGCCGCTATCACGAGGTCCTCGTTGTACCCCCTGAAACCGCCCAGGCTCTGGCGGTCTCCCACTGCGCCTGCAAGGGCAAGGCCAATGAGGTTCCAGTTTGCCTCGTCCAGCGTCACCGCCAAGGCAAAGGCGAAGCTCGATGCGGACGCTTCCCTGGCCCCGTCAATCCCGAAAAGATGCGGGTTAAGATGGATGACTCTCTGGCCTTCGGCTTCGGGCTGGTGATGGTCTATGACAATAATGCTGTGCTGAAACCCGTCCAGCTGGCTTATCTTCGCGGCGCCCATGTCCGTAAGTATAATAAGGTGCTCCGGGGGCGTCTCCTGCATTTCCTTCAGCTTGGCATCGTCAAGCTTGTGGGAGAGAGTCGCCTGGAATCCAAGGCCCAGGCGTTTTACCATCTGGCAAGCAACCGCCGCGGAGCCTATGCCGTCCGGGTCGTAATGCGAGAATATTCTTACCTGGCCTTCATGCGACCTGAGTAGGGCAGCCGCATCCTCCAAGCGCCTCGAGAGTGAGGCGCTGAATGTGAGGGTGGGCAACTCGGCCTTGGGCATGATTACCTGCTCAGTTCCAGTTCGGCACGGTCCAGCGTGTATTTCCAGGACTCGGGAATCGCACCCTTTCCCTTGTAATAGCGCTCCAGACGCCTTATCTTGGCTTCCAGCAGGTGGAGGTTTCTCTTGTTGTGCAGGTCGCGCGGGTTGTGCTTCAGGTAAGCGCTCAGGCTGATGACTTTTTTAAGCAGCGCCCCAAGATCCTCAGGAAGTTTGGGCATCTGGCCTTTCTCCTTCAAAATCTGGGTCACTGTCTTCCCCGTGGCCAACTTCACGTTGGGAACTCCGTGCTGGTCTCTCAGAATGAGGCCGATCTTCGCGCTGCTGTTCCCGTCCGTGGCCAATTTGGTCACAAGGTCCTCTATATCGGCTTTGTCGAGAGGCACCCATTTCGGGTTCTCGGTCAGGAACGGTCGCTTCGAAGACGACTTGCCTTTCTTGCGCGCATGCATCCTTGCCATTTGATGTCCCCCCGTGATTGCTGGCACATTAAAATACCAGTTGAGGTAGGCACGGATATGTGTCCTCCTATTTAATGTTAGTTCTTTTTTTTTCAATCGGGGAGATATGTCCAATGGCAGGAAAAACCGAAAATTTTAATACCCACCGACAATTCAAACCTCCGGAAGCCTAGATGGAAGACGAGGAACCGAGCAGTAGACAGCGTACCGGCCGCCTTGAGCGCTGGAGGACCTATGCGGAAATCTCAGACCTCGGACCCATTGCCAGACGGTATTTTGTGATGAACGCCTTCGACGGGGCGCTCACAATGCTCGGAGTTGTCATCGGCGCAAGCATGGCGCACTCGGATGACCCTGCTGTAATAATAATAGCGGGGATATCAGGATCCTTTGCCATGGGCATTTCAGGTTTCAGCGGCGCCTACATGGCGGAAAGTGCGGAACGAACCAAGGAACTGAAGGACATCGAAGCCGCCATGTGCACACCTATGAAGGACGAGTCCCTGCACAAAGAAGCCGCGGCTTTCGCCACCAAGGTCACGGCAATGGTGGATGCTGTCAGCCCGGCAATTGCCGCATTCATAGTCATCATGCCCTACATCTTTGTCAGCTTGGGTTGGCTGTCCATGAACTCGGCCTTCATTGCCTCCCTGGCCATGACATTAACGATACTCGCCCTCCTGGGAGTCTATCTGGCAAGGGTGACCAAGGAGAACATGCTCCGCCACGGAATCAAAATGCTGATAGTGGGAATTATCACTGCCATGCTCTGCGTTCTTGTGTCATTAATGCTTGGCGGCCGGGTCGTGTCCTGAAAAATCGGGCAAGGGCATCTGTTCGAAGCTTGTACCAAACCCTATATAAACTACATCAACGTTATTGTCTATTAGAGGCTAATATCTATTATTCTGCCCACATAATAGAACCTCCCCCGGAAACGGGGGAGGTAGCCTCCTCCATTCTTTCCCAGATGATGTTTATGACAAAAACGAGGCGCAGACTGGCAAGAGGCTTTGTCGCCATAATCACCCTGGTCTCTCTCGCTGTGTCCGTCATCATTCTCACGGGCAGCGGCCAGTATGTCCCGAGAATCAATGAATACTCCTCCTATGAGATTGCCGTACACCCACCGTCTGCGGATTACATTTACCCGCTGGCCAACTATTCCCTTGTCCGCGGCAGCGAAACTGTGGGATTGTTCAGCAGGGTGGGGTTCCAGCATTTCGAGTCAGGCATCGAGTTCGAGGGAGTGACAACAATAACACATACCGACCAGTATGGCGTTCTCCACATTCACGAAATGCCCAGCACGGTGATAGAATACTCGGCTTCGGACGCGAACTCCATGAAGTTCGAACTGACCGGTGGGACCGGCGCTATTAAAAAAGGCAGCGCCGTGATGGTGGGAAGCGAGGATGCCAGTGGCGTGATGGTAATGTCCGGGGGCGCGACCGCGTCCATCACAAACCAGGACGTGGTTTTCGCCATGCCTGCCGGCTCGACAGTCATTTTCAGGGCGGATACGCCACTTGACCCCACTGTGGGAAGCGCTGTCGCAGACGGTCTAGTCTCCGCCGAGATGTATATATTGGACTCGGGAGGAGAGTGGGAGGTCGGCTGGGATACTGTGTCCTTTGACAGCACCGACATGTGGACCGTGGCCGCTTCCGAAGAGAAAGTGGACATCCAGGTCCTGGGCGACTCCGCGCAAAAAGCCGTCGTCCTCCATGTGAGCGATTCATACCTGGATTACGGGTCAGCCGACGACCTCAGGGTGACGCTGAATGGAACAAAGGTGAGCCTGGGCGCGGGGATAAGCGAGACCCTCTGGGGCACAGGGGACGAGGCATCGTACTTCGCATCGAAAACCGACATGGGATACGACGTCGTGGTTTATATCCCGCAGAACGCTGACAGCGTGATATCGATAGCCGGGCCTGAGCCCGAACTGGGCGTGGACGGGCTCGTGACATTGCTGGCCGCCATAGGCATCGTGGGTGTTGCCGTGGTGGCCCTTATCAAGACCGACTAACTCCGCCCCGGTTTCTGGGCTGGCGCGGTGGTCGTGAATCCGTGCAATAGACGCGCACGATGTCCCTAGCGCAAGCTGAACCTCTGCGGATTGTCCTGTCCTCGAGCTTTATAGAATGTATCTTCACGGGAACATCATCAATCTCCATCTCGTCCTCGACAGTGAATTCTTCGTCCGGATCGGCCATTATCTCGGTCGAGACAGTCCGACCGTGCCTGTTTATGGCTATCTTCACCCTCACCTGGTCGAAGTTCTTGGCCCAGAGGGTCTGTATTTCGCCGGTTTTGGCACTGTTCGTCTTCCGGCCCTTGACCTCGATGCCGGTGACAAGCAGGTTCTCGTCCCCGTGCATGAACTCCTCCCCCACAGAGAGCGTCCAGTCCAACGGAAGTCTGGTGGTGGTCCTTTCGGAGACTTCGTCCCTGCTGATTATTATCTTGACATCGGCCTGGCGCGCGGCCGTCATCGCCTCCGCCCTTACGTGGCCACACTTAGTGCATTTAAGAACCAGTTCCAGCCGCTTCTTGCCGGCCATCCGGCCTTTCAGGGTCTTGTGGAGAGTTTCTTCGCCGCATTCGGGGCATTCTGCGTTCATCGAGGCGGGTATTTGAGCGCTCATCTGATTGCATCCTTGATTTCCCTGGCGAGCTCATTGGCAGCCTTGACCGGGTCTTTGGCGTCGTATATCGCCCTTCCGACTATTATGTAATCCGCGCCTGCCCTTATCGTGTCGGCGGCCGAGCCGCCCTGGGCGCTGACCCCGGGAGAAAGAATCTTCAGGCCACCCACTATTTTCCTCAGTGCTATGATCCTCTCCGGCCTCGTTGCCGGTGCAATTATCCCGGAAGCTCCGACCTCGACTGCCAGCCTGGCCATCTTCTCGGCCACCGGGGCCATGAACATCCCGGCTCCGGGATGGCTCATCTCGGTGACGACGAAAACATCCATTCCCGAAGCTGCCTTTATGCAGGCCTCCAGGGAGTCCCTGCCAGGGAATGCATGGCATATCATGCCCTTCGCGCCTAATCTAACCACCTGCTCGACGATAAGGCGGTTCGTGTTGGGTATGTCCGCGACCTTGAAGTCGCAAATGACATCGGTCTTTTCAGCCAGCTCCCTGACCGCGCCCATGCCGCAGCCCAGAACGAATGGATAATTCACCTTCACGGCATCTACGCTGCCCGCGACCTTTGAGACTATCGTATTGGCCTTCTCGCAATCCGTGATGTCCAGCGCCAGTATCAGTCGGCTATTAAGCTTCATGTGTGAAGGAAAACCGGGTGTTTATAAAAAGGTAACTAGTCGGCCTCACTCGAGCCTTTCCTTGCAGTCCGGGCAGATGAGTAAATCATCATGATACTCGAGCATGTCCGAATAAACTTTGCATGATTCGCAGTAGCCGGATGCCTGCTCAATCGATGCCGTGAGCATGTCGTCCTGCTCGGATGAGAGATTTGCCAGTTCCCTAGTAACCTCGATGAGGTGTGGAGCGATTCCGAGAATATCCTGGACCGAGACCACGCCGAGTAGCCGGCCTTCGTGCATCACGACCAGTTTCCTTATCTTCAACTTTGACATCTGTCTGGCAGCCTCAAGGATGTCCGTGTTCCTTGGTATCCATACGATGGGCGAGCTCATTATCTCCTTCAGCTGCACCCTGGCAGGATTCTTCCTGGCACTCACCACTTTTCTTACTATGTCGCGCTCCGTGACCATGCCTATCGGATTCCCTTCCTCAGTGATGATGACGCAGCCGGTGGCATGCTCGACCATCTTGGCTGCGGCGTCCTCCACTGTATCGAACGGCTCCATCAGGGGGATGTCCGTGCACATTATCTCGCTGACAGGAAGCTTGCCTTTCATGCTCTCGCTTGAACATAGTCCCTCCAGACTATAAAACATTTTCCATCGAAAGCATGGAAAAGATATTTGTCATGCGGAGGGTTATTGCCCGGCGCAATGAGGTCTTTCACGGACAGCGCCCTAAGGATTACGCCGAATGCGGCATTCGAGTACCTTGCCAAGGCCAAAGCCCTGGAGAGGCAGGGCAGGAAAGTCCTGCACTTCGAGATCGGCGAACCCAACTTCGACACACCCGACCACATAAAGGACGCTGCGGTAAAAGCCTTGAGAGAAGGGCGGACCAGATATGTCAATTCCAACGGGATATTCGAGCTGAGGGAGGCGATATGCGAGGAGGTCGAGAGGACAAGGGGATTCAGGCCGGAGCCCGACCAGGTCCTTGTAACGCCCGGAGGGAACCCGATAATTTACTATCTGGTGACATGCGTGGCCGACCAGAGGCACAACATAGCCTTGCAAGACCCGATGTTCCTGACCTATCTGGCCGTGTTGCAGTGCTCCGGGGTGAAAGGAAACATGGTCAGGTTGAAGGAGGAGAACGAGTTCAGGCTGGACCCGGACGACCTGGAGAAGGCTTTGGATGAAAAGACCAGGCTGATAATTGTCAATTCCCCGTCAAACCCCACCGGAGGGGTGATGACCGAGGGGGAGATTGAAAGGGTTGCCGAGATTGCCGAGGAGAGGGATGTTTACCTGCTCTCGGACGAGATTTACAGCAAGATGACATACGACAGGAAGCACCACAGCGCAGCAGTCCGGGACGAGTGCAAGGAAAGGACAATACTCCTGGACGGATTCTCCAAGTCATATGCCATGACAGGATGGCGGCTGGGTTATGCCGTGGGCCCGAAGGACGTAATCGAAAAGATGACCAGAGTCCTGGAAACCTCGGTCTCATGCGTGCCCGAGTTCATCCAGCATGGCGGCATTGCAGCGCTCAAAGGCCCGCAGTTCGTTGACATGATGATGAAGACCTTCAGGGAGCGCCGAGACACACTCGTGAACGGCCTGAACAGGATTCCCAAGCTCAGCTGCGTAATGCCGCAGGGCGCATTCTACGCCTTCCCAAACATCACGAAGACGGGCATGGACAGCAGGCAGTTCGCCGATTTCGCAATCGAGAAACTGGGCATCGCGCTGCTGCCCGGGACAGGGTTCGGCCCGAGCGGTGAGGGATACATCCGGTTATCCTATGCCACCAGCATGGAAACGGTAAGGGAGGCCCTGGAGAGGCTGGAGTCCGGCCTGGAATGATTGATTCCTCTCTCGTCCCTGTTGTGTAGAGAGGATTCAACCCTTTTGGCCGTAGAACCTTCCGAGGCTGGCGTTCAGGTCCTTCGGGTTGTCCAGCCTGATGTCCCGGGGGAAATATTTCCTGTACACGGGATTGCTGAAGCGCCTGTCCAGCAGGATGACAGCGGCCCTGTCCGTTTCAGACCTGATGCATCTGCCGAGTGCTTGGAGCACCCTGTTCATTGCAGGGTATATGTATCCATAATCCCTGCCCCTGCCCTGGCCGAACTTCTCTTCATAGTACTTGATGAGCTGGTCCTGCTCCAGCGACGGCGGTGCATAAGGCACGCCCACGACTATCACGGAGTCAAGCAGGTTGTCCCGGTAGTCTATGCCCTCTGACATGGACCCGCCCATCACGGCCAGCATGATGCCCCCTTTTCCGGCTTTCAGCTTGACCAGGTTTGTCACGAGGTCGCGTTTCTCCGCCTTGGTGGACTCCCTTGACTCGGCAATGCGCTTCTTCGGTGTTTCTATGAACTGGCTCACGCTCTCCAGCATGCCGTAAGACTGGAAGAACACTGCCACATTGCCCGGTATCTGAGAACAGGCATCGCTTATACGCGCGGCTATCTTCCTGTACATGGCGTCGCCCCGTTCGTTGTAGAGCGTGGTGACATCGCCAGCCAGGAAAACAGGCCTATTCTCCTCCGGGAAGGGGGATTTGTACGTGCCCAGCATCCGGGATTTCTCCGGGATGCCCAGTATGTCCGCGTAAACATTGTTCGGGAACAGTGTCCCGCTCATGAGCACGCTGGAATGGAAACTGGCGAACATCGGGGCCGCAACAGTCGAGGGGTCGAGGAGTCTGTAGTTCAGCATCATGCCGTCCTTCCGGCTCAATATCCTGACCTGGCCCTTGATATTCTGCCTGTAGCCCTGGAGGAATTCGGCAATCTCGAAGGCTATGCTTTGCCTTCCCTCGGCCATCCTCTTGACACCGGTGTCCCTGAGCTGTTCGATGAACGAATCGAAGTCCAGGCGGTCTGTTATTGACTGACCCAGCCGCTTCTCGATGGCCTCAAGGAGGGGGCGCGAGTCAGTTAGTTTCTCCTTGCCTTCTTCCAAGTCCTCGAGCATCTTGCCCAGGTCCTTTTTCAAGCCTTTCAGCATTTCTGCCACCTGGCGGTCCCTCACCTCGTAGAGGGCCTCCTCCACCATGTTGGCGGTGAGACTCATTGAATAATAGCCCCTGATGCGGTCAGGAAGGTTGTGGGCTTCATCGACTATGATTATAAAATTCTCCACCGGCCGGCCGAAAGCCTCCTCTGGATTGCCGCGGACCACGAGGTCGAATATATGATTGTAATCGCAGACTATGACGTCCGCAGCCTCGGCAGCCTGCATTGCAGCCCTGTGCGGGCAGGTTCTCCTGCGGGTTGCCAGGGTCTTGACCTCCTCCACGTGCATCACGTTTGACCTGATGAACCCGACAGTGTCCTGGTCCTCGTTTTCAAAGTACTGGCAGGAATGGCTTATCACGTTCATGTAGCACAGCATCCTGAAGGCCGGCGGGTATTCCTGGGCTATGTCGGAGGGGCACATGGCCTGCTTGGAAATCAGGTCCACGACCCTGATGTTCCTCCCAGAAACCGCCTTCATGCGCTTCAGTGTCTCGATGGCTATGTGATGCTGCGACTGTTTGGATGTGAGGAAACAGACGCACTTGCCCATTTCCATGGCTGCCTCGACTGCCGGCGCAAGGGCGGCCGCTGTCTTGCCTATGCCTGTCGGGGCATAGGCGAGCAGATGTTTCCTGGTGGAAACGGATTTTGCAACGTCCCGTATGAACTTGTCCTGGCCTTTCCTCACTTCCGGGAATGGGAAGAATGGCATTGTCGGATGGCCTTTCTCCGGGAAGGCCGGGAGCTCCTCCGGGACCATAATGTCTGCGGCAATGCCACCGCACCTGGGGCAATATCTTTCTTCGAACCGTCCGCTCGGCGGTATCCTGAGAAGTCCCTTGCATCTCTCGCAGAACATTGACATTGTCCGGCGCGAGATGTTCACCGCATTATAATGCTTCGGGGGGATGGCCGAACCTACTTGCGCTAGCTATTAATCCGGGAACGGATTGCCCGGGACCGTGAAAACCTACAGGCACGTGCTGCTGGCTTCCGGCCTGACTTCAGTGATCAACGGAATGCTTTACCCGATAATGGCATTGTATGTCTACGGAATAAGCCAGGACTTCTTTCTGGTCGGCATAATCATTGCACTGCCTTTCCTGGCAGCCGTGCCAATGAGCATTGTCTGGGGCATTGTATCGGACTGGATTGGAAGCAGGCGGATTGTAATGGTCCTTGCAGGGACTGTTGGCGGAATCCTGTTCTTCGGAATGCCCTTTGTTGGCTCCACGGGACTGATTGCCCTAAGACTGGTCCAGGTATCGTTTGTCACATCTTTTGTGTTGCTCAACGCAGTCGCGACAGAATGCTTCCCGAAGAGGAAGGGTATGTCCGTCGGAAACCTTGCACTGATGGGTGCGATAGGCCAGGCGGCGGGCGCCCTTGCGAGCGGCTTTCTCCTGAAATCGAACCAGATGTCAGTTGGCTCGGGTGCAGTCACCCTTGTGTTCTGGCTGGCCGGGATAATAACAGTCCTGGGTGCCTTGTCATTGCTGCCTATGAAGGAACGGTCCAAGAGCAGGCCTGCAATTTCAAAAAGCGGCATCTTGTCCTTCGGAGATAGAAGAGGAGTCATCGCTGTCTCTTCGGTAGCGCTGCTGCTGCCCCTTGCCGGATACATAGTGTTCTCTGTCTTCCCAATCTACCTCAAGGGCCTGGACATACCCTGGGATGTGACAATGGTGGCCGGGATGTTCACCGCGCTTTCTGCGGTTACCGGAATATTCGCTTCCGGGCTTGCCGGGCATGCTTGCGACAGGCACGGACGCAGAAAGGTGCTTATGGGCGCGGGGGCGGCTTACGTCCTTGTTTGGTGGGGCATGGGCATGACTGTGGACCCAATTCTGACGGCGATTCTGTGGGCCATACCGGTCTGGTCATTCTTCAGCGTCGGGGCTTTCACCATGGTTTCTGACCTGACAAAGCCCGAAGAGAGGGGAAGGGGAATAGGGCTTGTCAACTCTGCCATCAACATGGGCGCTGCGATTGGTTCGATGCTTGCGGGTTATCTCCTGGCCAGGGAAATGCTGGACAATATTTTCTTCCTGGCTGCAGCCGTGGCGGCAATCGGATTGATTGCAACCCTGTTCACAAGGGAGACGCTGGTAAAAGGGGCTGTGATTCGCCGGCCTGGGATTCTGCTGCGGAACCCGTGAAATCCGCCATGGTCGTCTGGTCAGGGTGCATTATGAAATACCGCCTGGGCTGCGGAGCTTTGTTCATCTTGCGGATGACGCCCTCCCTGTCCTTCTTCCTGGGATGAAGGTATTCGGGCTTTTTGATGACTGCCATTTTCTCAAGGTCGATGAACCCGATCTCGCTGATGTCGAACGACCTGGGCGAGAAATGCCTTGCCGCGATGTAGAAATACTGGCAGCCTTTCCTGTAGGTCCTCAGGTACTGATAGCACATCTTGGGAGTGACCCTGGCCTTCCAGTCCTTCACCTCAATTCCCACGAGATAGTCCAGGTTGTTCTTCCTGAACAGCGCCAGGATGTCGCCGTACTTGCACCTTCCGTCCCAGTCCCTCCTGAACCGCTTCGCCAGCGGGGACTCCGTATCGTGCAGCACGCAGTCCCCGTGATCCTTGAGCAAATCCAGGATGAGATGCTCGTTCACTGTGACGCTGGCATAGAAGAAGCGGGGGGCGGAATCCATGAGTGGATGTGGCTGACCGGGTATTAAAAGCATGATGAGAGGTGGGCGAAACTAAATGCAGCATGCCCCGGGTGGACGAGCATCGTAGCTCCGCTTCAGTTTATTAGCATCGATGCGAGCAAGCCGAATTGCACACAATTCGGCGCAGAGACCGGGGTACTTGTTTTATTTTATTAGCAAGTGACAAACACCAATTGCATAAATCAATCCAAGCCGTGCCTGTAAGGGCACGGTATGTGGCTGGAAAAATATTAAAGAGCCACTGGAGAGATGCCGTCGAATTGTTCAGATATTGGATTGTCCTAATCCACAATTCGACTCTCTCACCAGTTCTGCTAATAAAAAGCTAAGAGCCACTGGAGAGATTTGAACTCCCGGCCTGCTGATTACAAATCAGCTGCTCCACCGACTGAGCTACAGTGGCGTTATCTTATATCGCTGAAAGCAGTAGCGCGAATGCCATTATCTTATTAAAAGTTGCTAATAATTCGATTTGCTGATTACAAGTGTACCCCAAAATGCCGAAAATAGCGCCAAACCATAACCCTCACCACGGCACCGGTCAACCATCCCTGTGTTCAGTTCCAGCCTTCGCCATCATGCCTCGACTGGACGAGCATTGTAGCGCCCCAGCATTCAATGAGCATCAATGCGAGTTAGCCGAATTGTTGAATTCGGCGTCAAGGCCGGGGTCGTGACCCGGTTGGGCGAACCGGGTTGGTGACGATTGAGCTCATCCTTAGGAAGCCTCGCCTGTGAGGGCGGGGGGGTGTTTAAATCGGCACACAACCCGGTCCCGAAGCTTTGGCGCCGACCCTTCGCCTGTGTTTCCGCGGAAGATAGAGAGAATCGCCCCTTTGCAAGAGCTTCCCAAATGCAA
Organism: uncultured Thermoplasmata archaeon; assembly: GCA_964354755.1. Taxonomy (GTDB): domain Archaea; phylum Thermoplasmatota; class Thermoplasmata; order SG8-5; family SG8-5; genus UBA147. Next base: position 32,423 of record CAYHBA010000005.1, on the reverse strand, counting down.
CCCCGGGCTTACACCCGGGGCTTTTTGCATCAAAATACCCCAGATGTTTGGGTAATTCGCACTCGGTTCCAGAATGCTGTCAAAACCCCGCCCTAACAGGCGGGGCATGCTGCACCTATAAATCTATGAACCGAATTCGCCTATTTCTGAGGCAGATACGGTATCAGCGACACAGCGAACGCCGGTATCGTCCGCGTCTGGAGCAGTATCTTCCCCGGCCCGACCAAATCCGTCACGAGGCCTTCGCCGCTGAGCAGCGTGGACTTCCAGCCGCCCACCCGGCGAACCGAGAACTGCAGGGTGTCCGGGAATGCGACCAGATGACCAGTGTCGACAGATAATACCTCCCCGGGCTGCAGGTTCTTCTCCATTATGGCTCCGAAGCTTGTGACCCAAACTTTGCCCTGGCCCGAGGCCCGCAGCATGACGAAGTCCCGTTCCGAGAGGAAGCCCTTGAGGCCCTGCCACTTGGTGTCCAGTTCTACCGTTGTGTGGGATGCAAGGAATGCGCCGCTCTGAAGTATCATAGGCCTGTATGCGACATCCAACGCCTTTATGTCGCCCATTGTCGGGCCAACCAGGGCAAGCTCGCCTGGACCGCGCGCGGCCGTGTATGTGTTCACGAAGAAGGATTCACCGCCCAGGATGGAAGTGGTAAGACCGCCCTTCCGGCCGTGCGTCTCGATGTCTATCGTGTTGTGCATGTACATCATGGCCCCTTTTTCGGTGAGAACGCTCTGCCCAGGCTTCAGGCTGAATATCAGGACTGAGAATGATGGGGAGTGCTCTATCCGGCAGACTAGGTCAGCGCTGACCATGGGTTGGGGCTGCGGTTCGTATTGCTGCTGCAGGGGTTGCTGGACCGGCTGTTCGTACTGGGGTTGTGCCTGGTATTGCGACTGCTGTGCAGGCTGTTGATATTGCTGCTGCGCAGGCTGCTGCTGGTATGCCTGTTGGGTCGGAGCCTGATGGGGCTGCTGGTATTGGCCCTGGTTTTGCTGTTGTGCGGGCTGTTGATATTGGTGTTGCTGCTGCGGTTGTGCATAGGGCTGCGCCGGTTGCTGCTGATGTTGCGGCTGCGCAGGAGCCACAGCAGGGACCTTATAGGCCTGGCATGTGTGGCAGTACCACTGCTGATATTGCTGCACATAACTCAGGGGATTCGAACATGTCGGGCATTTGTTCATGGTTTCATCTCCAATTATTAGTAATCGGGAAAAACTCTACAGGAATATATAGATATTGAATAACAGGAATACATTATTACTATGTAGGCAATCGCCCGAGCATGGCGGCCAAGAGGTTCGGGGCGCTGAAGTATGTCGGCAGGAATGTCAGGAGGCGCAGCCTAAGGTCGGCCATCACTGTCACCGGCATATCAGTCGTAATCGCCTTCTTCCTTCTGTTCGCCTCAATTAGCCAAGGCTTGAAGGACGATATCATGGACGAGATAGCCAGGCAGGAAGATGCCCTTGCCGAGCAGAGAGCCGGATTCTTCACACTCATGAATATGGACCCTTTCAACATGGACATGTTCAACGACACAGAACTGAGGGGAATGGAAGAGTTCATGGCCGGTTACTGCGATGAGCACAACACGACAGGCGAGGTCTATCCGCTAGGAATCAACCTCCTTCAGTCAGTCGAGCCTGACTCGGATGACATGTTCGTGCTTTTCGGCATCGACCCCGAGAAGGGGATAAAGTACGACTTCATCACCTTCAACCGTGAGACAGTGGACGTCCAGGGCCAGTTCCTGAGCTCTGACACCGAGGCGCAGATGGTGTTGGGTAATAAAGTCTGGATGACCAATTACCCCGGGACCCAGGTCGGTGACATAGTGGATGTGGAGACCCTTTCCTTCCTGGACGGCCAGCTGATAACAATTCGCAACGTGACAATCACCGGCATTCTCGACTCCAGCATCGTCTACGACAACTTCGCTGCAATGCCTATAAGGTTCATGCAGGAGCAGACAGGCATGTACGATCCCTCGACCGGGGAATACGAGTATTTCTTCGTGTCCATATGGGTGGAGGACGCTTCCCTCATTGATTTCACGGAGGTCCGGACTGGCCTGAAGTCCATGACCGGCATAAACGACAGGGCCATCAGCGACAACGAGAACTACATAAAGAGGACGATTCAGGCCCATGAGACAGAAATAGAAAAGCAGGAGGAGATGCGCAGGACTGTGGACGGCTGGCTGCTCGCGGTCATTCTGCTTCTGAGCATAATCACGGTGGTGGGTATCAGCAACACTATGCTGATGAGCGTGACCGAGCGCCGCAGGGAGATAGGCACGTTGAAGGCAGTCGGAGTATCGAAGCCGAGGATTTACCAGATAGTTCTCGGAGAGGCTTTACTGCTCGTTCTCCTGTCCCTGGTCATCGGGGGCGCGGTGGGTGGCTTCCTGGTCGGGTTCTTCGACTTCCAGTACGAGGCCGAGGCCGGCGGGATTTTCTTCGCGCCGACCCATATGACGCCTTTCGTCATCAGCTATGTCGTGGGCATAAGCATAGGTGTTGGAATGCTTGCCGCACTGTACCCTGCATGGAGGGCCGCAAGGCTGGAACCGACGGAGGCGCTTCGCTATGAATGAGCCGATCATAACGATGACTGAGATTCGCAAAACATACAGGATGGGAAAGGTGGACATACGGGCCCTTGACGGCGTAAGCCTCTGCATCCGGAGAGGGAGCTTCACTTCGATCGCGGGACCCAGCGGTGCAGGGAAATCCACGCTGCTGCATATACTCGGATGCCTGGACTCGCCCACTTCAGGGACTGTGACGATTAACGGAAAGGACATTGTCAGCATGGGGGATTCGGAGCTCACGTCATTCCGCAGGGAAAATATCGGATTCGTGTTCCAGTTCTTCAACCTGATTCCCACTCTCACTGCCAGGGAAAACATCCTCATGCCGGCCATGTTCGACGGCGGCATGGACCAGGGGAAAGCTGACGGACTTCTGAAGATGGTGGGCATGTCCCAAAGACCGGAGCATCATCCGGGCGAACTCAGCGGCGGCGAGCGCCAGAGGGTGGCGATAGCCAGGGCGCTGATAAACGACCCGCCCATCATACTTGCGGACGAGCCGACAGGCAACTTGGATTCGCAGACCGGTCTTGAGATAATCGAGCTTTTCAAATCCCTGGCCGCACAGGGAAGGACAGTTATACTTGTCACCCATGAGAGAGACATTGCTGAATATGCAGACAATGTCGTGACGATAAAGGACGGGAGGATCGTGGATGGCCAGGCGCAATGCTGACCCGACCGAGCCTGCGTCGGTCTGGGCAGAGAGAGATGTGATAGGCGGAAAGACCGTCAATGCCCTGGTCGTCATACTGCGGAGCAGAGGCTGTTACTGGTCCAAGAAGTCGGGTTGTTTAATGTGCGGTTACAACAATGACAGCCTTGAAAGCGTGGGAGCCCAGGACCTGATTGCGCAGTTTAGCAAAGCCATGGATATGCACAAGGACCAGCCGTTCATCAAAATTTACACATCCGGGAGCTTCCTGGACCCCGGGGAGATAGAGCCCAAGGCAAGGGATTCTATACTCGGCCTTGCCGGGCAGAAGGCGAGCCATGTGCTCGTCGAATCCAGGCCTGAGTTTGTCAGCCAAACAACCCTGGATGCAGCGCTGGCTCATGTGAAAAACCTGGAAGTTGCCATCGGTCTGGAAACGGCAAATGATGATGTAAGGTCGAGGTGCATCAACAAGGGCTTTGCCTTTAAGGACTTCGAGAGAGCCTGCAAAACTGTCGCGGATGCCGGTGCCAGCGTACGCACATACCTCCTGCTGAAACCCCCATACATGACCGAAGGCGATGCCATCGCGGATACTCTTGCTTCGATTGAGAGGGCCGGGAAGATGAGCCAAACGATATCGGTGAATCCCATGAACGTGCAACGCGGCACCCTGGTGGAGGGGCTTTGGAAGAAAAAAATGTACAGGCCTCCGTGGCTCTGGAGCCTTATATCGGTATTGGAGCGCGGCTCCAAACTCACTGATGCCAGGCTCATGTCCTCGCCTTCCGGTGGAGGATCGAAGCGCGGAGTGCACAACTGCGGGAAATGCGACGAAGCCCTGCTCAAGTGCATCGAAAGGTTCTCCCTGTCCGGGGACACTGGCGACCTGAAATCCGGGGGCTGCAAATGCAAAGAGGCATGGCTGGACCAACTCGACGCGGAGCCTTTTATTGGCACAGCTGGAGACCTTCAGAGGCTGGCGTGAAAGACCGTTGCATGCCGTGCATATTTTTATCGCTGTAATTCAAAGCCATAAGGCTTTGATAAATCTGGCATGCAACTGCCATCCGGAAAATTTCCAGCCCAGTTGACAAAGGATAACCGAGTGCCCTGGCTAATCATGGCTGGTAGTTTTCCTCCGCAATGATTTTGTAGGCCGAACAGTATGGCGTGGCCATGGCGGTGCTTTCAGACGGGGGCATACTCGCGGCCATGAAGGCCGGGGAACTGGCGATCGAGAATTTCAACGAGAAGAACCTCACGCCGAACGGGTATGACCTCACCATTGCGGAGATAAAGGTCGGGCAGGACGGCAATACCCAGGCATCCGGGGACGTCGCTGTTCCGCCGGGAAAGTGGTTCGCTGTCAGCACGCTCGAATACGTGAGATGCGGCCCAACAATCTCGACGCAACTCTGGATAAGGACAAGCTGGGCCAGGAAAGGCATAATTTCCAGCTTCGGCAAAGTAGACGCGGGCTTCGAGGGCACTCTCACGCTCTCCGCGTATAATTCATCGGACAGGGAGGTCGTGATTCCCATAGGCCAAAGGTTCGCCCAGATTGTCTTCGAGAGGCTTGACGCGCCTTCGGAGAAAGCCTATGCCCAGCGCTCCGGGAGCTACCAGGGCCAGAGAGGGGTGAAGCTCTCGTGATACGTGCAGTGCTCTTCGACATAGGGGAGACCCTGATAACCAGCCTGGATACCGAGGATATCTTCCAGCAGATACTGAGGGAGAAGGGCATCGAAAAGAGCCTGGTGGAGATAAAGGAGGCGCACAGGCGGGCCACGGCCACATTTCTTGCCAGGCACGGGGACATCCGCCCCGATGCCATGGAGGATTATAACCAGGTGTATGCGGATTGGGACAACGAGGTGATGAGGGAGCTGGGGGTGAAGAAGAAAGGCCTGGGAAAGTACATCAACCAGCGCTGGTTCGAGATGGCAGGGCTGAAGGCTTTTGACGATGCCGTTCCCGTGCTGAGGAGGCTGTCTGCCATGGGCCTCCGCCTTGGCATAGTGACAAACGGGTACAGGGAGGAGGTGGACGCCATAATCGAGTCCGTGTCCAAATCCGGGAAGCCGGGCAATCTTCTGAGGGCTGAGATGTTCGATGTCATCGTGGGCAGGGACACAGCCGGAGCCTCAAAGCCTGACCCCAGGCCTTTCCTCCATGCTGCCGGCACCCTCGGGCTGAGGCCTGACGAGATAATATTCGTGGGGGACCGTTATGACAAAGACTATGTCGGCTCCCAGGCAGTTGGCATGAAGCCGGTGCTGATTCTCAGGGGCAGGAGGATTCCGGCAGGGGTTCCGAGGGACATAACAAAGATCCAGACCATGGACGAACTCGTGAACCTCATCCGATGACGCATCATCCAATGATAAGGTCGAAACAATACATGGACTGGGTGGGCGAGTATGTGTGGACCTCGTGTGTCTTCTTGAAGGATATGGCCCGGCCCTCGGCCACAGCCAGCATGGCAATGGACTTCCTTATCAGCTCCCTGCTCTCCTCCTCCATTATCGCGTAAAGGTGTATCGTGCCACGCCTGTTGACTATTCCTAGCGCCACGTCGAGATAGTCTATCGCAGTGTGGGGCAGGTTCATGATTATGCGGTCGGGCCTGGGCAGCTGCGGCGCCAAAACCCTGGCATCGCCCAGCATGGGTGATATCCCATTAATTTTATTTAATTTTATATTATTAATTAAATAATCAATGGCCTCAGGATTCTTGTCAACGGCATACACGCTGGTCGGCTTTCCGGTGCTGGCCAGCATTATTGCGAACGGGCCGACCCCGCAGAACATGTCCATTACGGTTTCGCCGTCCTGGACCAGGTCCGCTATGCGGCGGTGCTCTGTTGCCAGCCTCGGCGAGAAATAGACCTTTGCAATGTCAACGCTGAACCTGAGACCGTATTCCTTCTGGACAGTGGTCGTGCGCTTCTCCCCCGCAAGTATCTTAAGGTCCCTGGTGCGAAACTCGCCCTTGACGCCGCGGTCCAGCGCTACGACCTTGGCGTTCCTGTTAGTCTCCAGGAGGGCATTCGCGATGTCCTTTGCATAAGGCAGTATCTCGTCTATGAGCTTCAGGACGAATATGTCGCCAATCACGTCGAAGGATGTCGGCAGGAGCTCCATGAGCCCGCGCGGCATGTTCAACAGTTCCTTGTAATTCTTCGGAACCTCGACAGGCTCGGTCTCGACCTCCAATAGCGGATAAAAAAGCCCCTTTATCTTCAGCACGGGTATGAAAACATGCTTGTCGTCGCTAGTAATCCTTGCGTCCAACCTCAGGAAGCCTTCCTCTGAAAGCTTTTTACGTACCTTCTCCCCTTCTGCCTTGGGAACGACCGCGCAGAGACATTTCACGGTGCTGATATGGGAAAGCTAATATTCATAGGTTTGGGGCTGGGAAACGAGAAGGGCATAACGCTCAGGGGGATGGAGGCGGCACGGTCCTGCAAGGTTCTGTTCATGGAGAATTACACTTCCACGCTTGAGGAGGGCAGCATCCCGAGGCTGGAGGAGCTGCTGAATAGGAAAATCACAATAGTCAACAGGAATGCAATCGAGACAGAGGACACTGTCCTGGAACATGCGGCCGCTGAGGACGCGTGCCTGCTTGTCCCCGGGGATGCGATGAGCGCCACGACCCATGTGGACCTGAGGCTGAGGGCCCATGCCCTGGGCATTGACACGGAGGTAATCGGGGGTGTGTCGGCATTCACGGCCATACCGGCAGCCCTGGGCCTGCAGAGCTACAAGTTTGGCTGCACAGTGACTATTCCGTTCCCTGAGCCGAACTACAGCCCGACCAGCTTCTACGTGAAGACTCTGGAGAACTTCCGCCGGGGCATGCACACGCTCTGCCTGCTGGATATAAAACAGGAACAGAACAGGTTCATGACAGCGAACGAGGCCCTGAAGACCCTGGCCGAGGTCGAAGAGCAGCTTGGGGAGGACTTCCTCACGCCGGAGAGATTGGTCTGCGTGGTGGCAAGGGCCGGATCCAACGACTGCCTGGTTAGGGCTGGACTGCTCGACAACATGATTGAGGCGGACTACGGCCCTCCGCTGCATTCTGTCGTGATCCCGGGAGAGCTGCACTTTTTGGAGGCGCGGGCGCTGGTGGAGCTGGCGGGCGCGCCGAAGAGCATACTGGAAGAGTAGTTTTTCAATTCTCGCACAGACTCGTTTCTCTCAACCTTTATTTTTCTCAATCCTCATCGGAAAAACCTTCTCCACAAGATACCTGTCCAGCCTCTCCGATATAAACTCAATTGGGGAAATGCCTTTGCGGAACATCAAGATAATTATGAGGGCCAGGGAGACGAAGAAAACAACCGAAATGATGGTGAATATTTGGAAATGGTCCAATCCCGCGGTCATTGAAAAATCAGAGACCGGGTAGAAAATTGGCACAGACCAATTGGTCCCCACGATATCGGCAGCAAGGTGCAGCGAGAATGCTGTCAGCGCCCCGAAGAATGCTTTCACTCGGTCAGTAGAAAGCGCGTAAACAGTGACTGCTACAAGAATCCCGAACACGAAAGAATGCCCGAAGGTGTGATGGAATTCCGAATACGAGGAATTGCTCAACAGGATGAAAATGCCGTCAATGTCGGGGACAACGCCAGCAACTGTGATGAACCGACGGTCATTTATCCGCTTGGCAAATAATACTGCCACAAGCCAAGCAATCATTCCGTGGACTATCGGGGACACGCCAACCTCCGGACAATGCAATATGCGAATGCGCTGTAATAATCCTTTCGGCACCAGCGCATTCGGCAATCTGCCAACAGGCATTTTGCCAGCAGCATGCCCCGCCTGGCAGGGCGGGGTTTTACTATATCTTCCGAGCGAGTGCGCTTTTCACTGCGTGTGCAGAATCCCTCGATGCCCCGGCTGATGATAGCATTAAAAGAACTGAAGGCCGGGGATCCATATTTCAAACTCTTGCGTGGTTCGCACGGAACCGTCTCTCTCATCCTTTGAGTAGTTTCGCCCACCCCCCCTCAACCCTTTAATACCGAGCCGCGAATAGGGATTGCGACAGTTCACCATTGAACAGGACGTGAACCTATGGCTGAAAAGAAAAACAAGCATGTTGAGGATATTCTGAAGGCGCTCGGCAAGGATGCCGACAGGAAAGAGATCGAGAAGGACCTGAAGCATTACATGGACGAGTTCAGGTTCGAGGCGGACGAGGCGGCGAGGCTCGTCATCAGGAAGCACGGCGGGAGCTCGTTTTCACCGGAAGGGGACAAGAAGCAAATAAAAGAACTCACCCCGCTGGATAAAAATGTGAATTTGCTCTGCAGGGTCGTTTTCGTCACCGAGAAGACCATCAAGAGGGACGGGCAGGATACGGCAATCATCTCTGGGATACTGGGGGACGAATCCGGGACTGTGCCCTTCACAATCTGGGAGAAGGCGGACCTGAAGCTGGAGAAGGGCGACGTCGTGCGGATGGAGCATGCCTATATCACCGAGTACCGCGAGGAGCCTCAGGTAAATGTAGGATACAGGGGCAGGGTCGTGAAGGCGGATAAATCTGAAATGCCAGAGTTCAAGGGCACGGGCGCCCCCAGAACCGCGAAGGCCTGCAAGATAATCGACCTGGGGGATGCCACAGGCAACCTCTCGGTCGTGGCCAGAATCCTGACCGTGGATATCAGGGAAGTCACCGTCAGCGGCGAGAAGAAGGAGGTCATGTCCGGCATAATGGCGGATGAAACAGGAAAAGTCTCATTTACCTGCTGGGGCAAGGCCAAGTTCAAGGAGGGGGACATCATCAAGGTCAACAGCGGCTACCTGAGGAAATGGAGGGGCATGCCGCAGCTGAACTTTGACGCAACGAATACCGAGAAGTCCAAGGAGAAGATGCCGGCCAGCGAAGAACTCGAGAAACCGTCCGTGGTCAGTGTCGATTACCTTTCAAGGGTCGGGGGGATGGTGGACGCCTCCCTCAACGGCGTCATTCTGGACGTCAGGGAGGGCAGCGGCCTGGTGTTCAGATGCCCGGAATGCAACCGGGCTTTGCAGAAGAATGTATGCAGGGTGCACGGACAACAGGAGGGGATCGCGGACCTGCGCATCAAGGCAATTGTGGATGATGGCACAGGAGCTCTTAATGTTATAATGAATAGAGATATCACGGAAAGGTTGCTAGGCAAGTCCCTGGACAAGTGCCTGAAGGAAGCGACTAAGGCCATGGACCACGGCATAATCAAGGACCAGCTCTTCGAGAAGCTGGTGGCGAAGCCTATCAGCGTCACCGGGAATGTTACGTCCGACGAGTTCGGGCTGATGATGATTGCCTCGGGGACAGATTACCCGAAGGTGGACACCCAGGCTGAAGCACGCAGAATCCTGGAGGAGATATCATGAAACTAATCGCTTTCCATCAATCGCTCTTTCATGAAGAGCCTGCTGCGAAGCAGGAGGTGAATGCATGAACGCAAGGGAAGTCGCGTGGAGGGTGTTCGCCGGGGAGCTGAACGATTCGTCCCTGGTCATGCAGGGCGAGGAGGAGCGCGCCCCGACATATGTCATAACGCCGCTCGGGGCCAAGATCAACCGCGTCTACATCGTGGGCGTCGTGACAGACCTGGAGAACATGGGCTCGCCCGAGGAGCCATTGTGGAGGGCCAAGTTGATAGACCCCACCGGAACCACATACATCTCGGCGGGCCAGTTCCAGCCCGAAGCTGCCGTGGCCATGTCCAAGCTCACTGTCCCTGGCTTTGCCGCAATAATAGGCAAGGTCAGGGTGTATTCGCCCGAGGACGGGGTCATGTACATTTCGGTGCGGCCGGAGACAGTCAAGCAGATGGAAAAATCAGCGAGGGACATTTGGGTGCTTGACAGCTGTATAAGCCTCAGGCACAGGCTTGACGCAGCCGGGGAAGCTGTCAAGATGGATGGCCTTTCCGCGGAGGCGTTGGTGAAACTGGGTTACGGCCAGAACCTTGCAGAGGGCATAGTCAGGGCAAGGGACCATTACGGGGATGTGCCGCTTGACAAATACCATACAATGCTCATCGACTGCCTGAGGTACCTCATACCCGAGGAGGGCGGAACCCCGGATATTCCGGAATCCGAGGAAACAGAGGATATCGAACCGCCCGAGTTCGAGGAAGTTGAGGAGGGCATAGACACGCCGCCTGCACCGCCGGCCGCGGAACCTGAACCCGCGCCTGAAGCTGAGGGCGATGAGGAGCTGACCGCCGATGAGGAGAAATTGCTGAAGGTCATAACCAGCACCGATCCCAAGGCCGCCGGAATCGACTGGGATGTGCTCGAGAAAGCTGCCAAGAAGGCAGGCCTGAAGAAGGAGGCTTTCGACGGTGCCGCGGAAGGACTCCTGGACAAAGGCATGATATACGAACCCATGATGGGCAAGATAAGGAAAATCTGATTAGATTTCCTTGATTTCCTCTGACAGGGGCTTGCCCTTCAGCTTCTCGGCGGCCGCATGTTCCGCATGAAGAAGCTTCTCCTCGGTAGTATGGGCAAATTGCCTCATCTCATCGGCAAGTTTCCTCACCTTGGGCACGCGCTCCGGAGATGCACCGGTCTGCACGAATTTCGGGAAATACTTGAGTATAATAACATCGCCGACATTGTTTATCCATCTGTAGGGCACGCTGACAGGCTTGGAGTGCTCGACCAGAAGCGGATTCGGATTTCCGATGAAGAGTCCGTCTATCCTCTGGGTGTCGGTCTCGATGATGAGATCGTCGACATTGCCCAGGGCTATTCCCTTGTCTGTGTAAACTTCCATTCCCAACAGTTCGCTGATTTCGGTGAGCATGCTTATCGCACCCTTATACACGTTCCCCATTTTATACTTTTATATGATGTTGACCTATCAACTGAAAACTTATATAACGCTGTTCAATACTTGGCTTCATTCCACCCGGCCTAGACCGGCAGTGAGGCAGAAGGCAGGTGTTGCATATCGCAAGCGAAGGCATCCCAGAGGGTAAGGTGCTGAGCACCATACACGGCAGCCCAAAGGCTCTGGAACTCAGCATCGAGAAGCTGAAGAAGTTCGGTTTCTCCGGCTATATGCTCACCAAGCGGAAACGCGACAATTACACTTCCGAGGGGTACCTTGTCATCAGGGACGGTGTGCTCATCGCGGCCATCTATGGGCGGCAGACTGAAGGTCGGTTCGTCCCCACGAAGCTGGGCGAGGAGGGTCTGAAGCTCGCCTGGGGGGACACATACGAGCCCGAAGCCCTGTTGGAGGTCCATGGCAGGCTGGACATATCCGATATTCTCCAGAAATATCCCAGCTCAAATGTCGTGAAGACCGAGAAAAAGGTGGTCAAAAGGAGGACACGCTTTTCCCTGGCCTGGGGAGAGGAGGAGGAGCAGGCCGCGGCCGCGGACATCGCCGGTGCGCCAGAGGAACTCAGGAAAAAGCTGGATGACTGGCGGTCGCGGGGATACATTGTCAAGCCTCTTGAGGAGGAGCTTCAGAAAAACCCTGCCGGCGCAACCCTGGCTTTCAACCAGTTCGGAGCGAATCTGGAAAGGGCCGAGTTCCTCAAAAAAGAAATGGAAACCCTTGACTGCAAGATGTTCAGCACGGATGTGGAGCGCATCAGGGCCATGCTGAAGAATCCCTCGAAGATCACCGCGATAGAGGCGGCCATCCAGGGGCTGAAACTGAAGGTAGAGCTTGAAAAGGTCAAAAAGAGGGAGGATAAGCTGGCGCAATACCTGGCCGAGGACTCGGAGACGCCGGAGAAAGCCACATCGCCTTCCACTGTCCAGGCATCCCAGGAGCTCGTTACAGTTTCGGAGTCGGAAATGCCAGAGGAAGATGCGGAGGAAAAATTGGGCGGCCAGGGGGATATTTTCCCGCCCGAGAAGATGCACGATGACAAATGCACGGTGTGCGGCGCAGGGCTTTACGGGAAAATGGAATGCCCCACATGCGGGGCGGACAATTCGCCGTTGGGCGATGTGCCGCGGCCCATCGGGGAGTCCAACCTCATCCCTAACTTCACCTTCGACAATTTCGTCGTGGGCGAATCCAACAGATTCAGCCAGTCCGCAGCCACGGCCGTGGCCAAACCCGGGACATCTCAGTACAATCCCCTGTTCATATGCAGCTGCACCGGGCTGGGAAAGACCCACCTGCTTCATGCCATAGGCAACTATGTTTCCGAGAACTATTCCAACAAGAGGGTGCTGTATGTCTCGGCGGAGAAATTCATCAACGAATTCATCGATGCCATCAAAGGAAACAAGAAGAAACAGTTCAGGAAGAAATACAGGGACCTGGACTTCCTCCTCCTGGACGATGTGCATTTCATCGCTGGCCAAGAAGCTGTGCAGGACGAGTTCTTCCACATGTTCAACGCCCTTTACAAGGACGGGAAGCAGATTGTCATGACCTGCGACCGCCCGATAAGGGAGGTTTCCGGCATGAAGGAGAGGCTGGTATCGAGGTTCGACGCCGGCCTTGCCACAGAAATGCTGCCGCCAGACATTGAAACGAGGCAGGCAATACTCAAGAAAAAGGCGGAAGCCAAGAAAATCGTATTGGGCGACGATGTCGTGTACTACATCGCAAAGAGGTACGTCAGGAACATCCGCATGCTGGAAGGGGCGCTGAAAACCCTGGCGGCTTATTCGGAACTCATGAAGGTGCCCATCACCACCGAAACAGCCAAATTGGCCCTCAAGGACGAGCTGCCCGAGGACAATGTCCCGGAGGAGGAGGTGAAGGTCACCGCGGAGATTGCGCCCATTCACAAAAGGGAGGAGAGCCTGAAAATTTCCCACAGCTACCTCATCGAGGAGGAAAGACCAGTCAAGTGCTTCGAGTACTTCGTGGACAATCTGAACGTGGGCATGAAGGGCTTTGCCCTGACCAGAATCAACCCGAAGCGCGTGAGGGAGCAGTTCGACATCGGAGATGCCTCCATACTGTGGCTGACAGACAAGGAGGGCGATTCTGATAACAGGGTCATGCCTGTTCTGGAGAGGATAATTTACAGAATAGAGGACTTCCTCAATTCCCCGGGGAAATCAGTGCTGCTCATAGACGGCCTTGACTATCTTATCAGCAACAACAACTTCGATGCCGTGCTGAGATTCCTCAGGAGGCTCATCGACGAGGTCTCGGAAAGCGATGCCATATTCATAACATCGGTGACGCCCGAGACCATTGATGAACAGGGCCTGAAAATACTTGAAAGGGAGATGGAGATAGTCAGCTTCCTCCAGAAATAGCCGGAATTCAACCCTGCTGCTGTGCCCTATCGACAAAATCCTTGAATTTTTTAATGGAACCCAGGGCCGCGCAGTAATTGCCACTGAGAACGTGATCGTTGGCCTCCTTCAGGAGGTTCACCGGGCTGGAGATGTCCACGTTCATCATTTTGATTTCCCTCAGGGTGACCTTGGCCTTCCTCATCTCGGCCGAGATGTAGGGGGGCAAGACCTTGTTGAGCACTTCGGTTGCCTGCTTTGAATACTGAGCCAATTTCTGTGAATCCTTCTGGGCATTGGCCTGCACAGCGGCATTGTACAATGCCTTGGCCTCGCCAACATTCAGGTGAAGGGCGTCTGCGTCGGCCATCGCGCAGGATACGGACTCCAGTTCCACCTGGGAAAGGTTGGCGGTTGAAGTGCTGAGCAAATGATTCTCCAACCTTTTCATCGTGTCTATGGCAGACTGGAAATCGGCCACATCGATGGATTTCCTGGATTCGCTGATGGCCCGTTCCTGCGGGGATGTGTCCTTGCCCGATTTCCTCTCCAGGGAGAGAGCCGTTTCTAATGTCCTGAGCTTGGACAGCATTGCGATTCTTATGTCCTTCTCGAGACCCGTCTTGCCCTCCTTGACGAGTTTGACTGCATTCTCCAGGTCCCGGGTCTTTCCGGCCGATACGGCCCTGTTGATGAGGGCCTTGCTCGTTGAAACATCAATGTAAAGATTATTGGCTATGATAAGCAGTTTCTTCACCTCGCCGATGTAAACAGGCAGTTCCTTGTATCCCTCCTTCACAGATGCCTCGGGTGTCGGAACCTGGGGCTGGGTCGGTTTCTGCGTCGGCACCGGCTGCGCGGGTTTGGCCTGTGTAACTGCCCCATCCTTCAATGACTTGACCCTGTCCGAGATGCTGGCCTCCTTCTTGGGCTGGGCTGCTGCCTGGGTTGCCTGCGGAGGAACCTTCTGCGGCTGTGCCTGAGGCTTCGAGGCTGCCTGGGAGGGGGGCCGAGCCGGGGTTGTCGGAGCTGGTTGCGCGGGCGCAACCTCAGCCGGTTTGTCGCCCTTCATCAATTTCATCCGCTCCGCAAATGACAGTTCCTTCTTGGGCTGGGCAGATTCAGCCGGTTTTGACGGGCCTTCATCCTTCATCTGCCTGAGCCTGTCGACGAAACTGGCAGGCTCGAGCTTGGGCTCGGGCTGGGGCGGTTTCGGGGCTGCCGCATGTTGGACCGGGGGTTGTGAGGCGGCCGGTTCAGCTTCGTCCACGAACTCTGCGTTGCAGCTGGGGCATTTATTGACATGAATATCCACAAGCGTTCCGCACATCGGGCACTCGAACACCTCTTCTATAACGAACTCGACGCCGCAATGCGGGCATTTCACTGCCTCCATGGCTATGGATTTGTGGCATGCAGGGCATTCGGCGGACTCGCCAGACTCTGCCGCGGACGGTTTCGGAGGAAGGGGCGGGAGGTTGTCCTCGGCCGCGTGAAGAAGCTCAGCCACATGCCCATTTTCTGCTGACAACAGCGACCTTTTAAGCTCCTCGGGGTCTGTCAGGTCGCCGCCTGAGTCATCGGCTGAGAAAAGCGATAGGTCAGTGCTGCAGGAAGGGCATACCTGGGCATCGGGCGGAACAGCCTCGTCGCATACTGGGCAAGTCCTACTTTTTTGCACATTGGCTCCGTCTGCCAGATTATCACCTATTGTATTATCATCGGTAAAACTCATTTGGGTATTAATAATTACTGAATATGCATGGGCGAGAGCGTGAGGCACGGGTAAGTATAAATCCTAAAATGCCTTCAAGCCCACGACAATAAATATTTGGGGGTTTGCGATGTTCAAGAACTCGATACCCGGAATGGAAAAGGTGTTCAAGACAGATATTGATCCGCCCTGCGTGGTGCTCATCACGGGCCCGCCGGGTTCCATGAAGACAAGCTTCTGCTACACGCTGATGTCGAGATACCTGGAATCTGTGAGCCAGTTCGGACTTTACTGCACCCTGGAGGAAACATCCAAAAGCCATCTCAGGAACATGAAGAGCTTGGGAATCAAGCTTTCGCCGCACATGCAGATTTCCGATTTCACTGACCTGAGGGAAGTGGACAAGGTAGTCGACCAGGGCGAGGAAACAGATTACATCAAATTCGTCGAGAAGATGATAATGTACTTCAAGAAAAAGTACGGGGACAAGTTCTCCGTGTTCTGCCTCGACTCCCTGGGTGCCCTTTATTCTCTGATGGAGGATGTCTCGAAGATGCGGAAGCGCATGTTCTACTTCTTCAAGATGCTGAGGGACAACAATATCACGGCCTTCATCGTGATGGAAAGAGCCGCTGGCGGAGAATCGCAGATGCTCGGCAACGAGGGTTTCCTGGTGGACGGGATCATAATGCTGGGCCTCGACAGGAACCGCGGAAAGCTGGTCAGGTATCTCCAGGTCGAGAAGATGAGGGCTTCGCAGCACAGCATGGAGAAGCATGCCGTGGAGGTCGCCAAGGACGGCATAGTTGTCCTTGGGCCGATATTTGACACGGGCGAATGACCGCTCATATAGCAAAAATACTTAATGTATCAAAGTATCCATGTCGACCAATATCATAAGTGAAACGGAGGAATCCCTTTGGGTGAGGAACCATCAATCTGGGAGGTTATGCAGAAACAGGCCGAGCAGTTCAAGCAGAAAGAGCAGGAGCTCCGCCAGAAAGCCCTGGACATCCAGGAACAGACCAAGGCCATCGAGGCCAATGAGAAGGAACTGGCTTCCAAACAAAATGAACTTGACTCGAAGACGAGGGACCTTGAGAAGAGGTCCGCCAAACTGAAGAATGACCAGAAGGACTTCGAGGCGCATAAGAATTCCATCCTTGAGCTAGAGAACAACCTGAAATCGAGAGAAGCTGAAATTACACGCAGGCAGAAGGAGTTCTCTTCGCAAGAGCAGGACATCCTGAAGAGGCAGGAAGAGATAAAGAAGCTCGAAGACGAAATTGCCAACAAGAGAAAGATCTTCATCGAAGCAGGCGAGAAGGCAAAGGTCACGGCATCGGACATGGCCTCGCTTCTCGAGGAGTTCAAATCCAAATCAGAAGAGATTCTTTCGAGAGAAAGGGCTCTTACCAAGGAGGAAAAGGAACTCGGTGCCAATAAGGACAAACTGATGAAGGACGCCAAAAAGCTGTTAGAGAAGGAACAACAGCTCCTGGACAAAGAGGAGCAGCTGCGCGGCGCCGTGAAACCAGTGCCTGTGGGCGAAACAGCCAAAGCCGAGCCCGAAGAGGAACCCGCGCCGGAACCAGAGGCCGAACCTGAACCGGAGCCAGTCAAAGAGGAGGCTGCAGCCGCAGCCGAGGGGGAAGTGCCTTGCCCGTCCTGCGGAACCATGATCAGCAACGATGCGGTCATGTGCTATGCATGCGGCACGAAGATCGGCAGCGAGGAGGCTCCGGCTGAGGAAGCCCCGGCCGGCGGCGAAGAGGAAATACCCTGCCCGTCCTGCGGAACCATGATCAGCAACGACGCGGTCATGTGCTATGCATGCGGCACGAAGATTGAGACGAAGCCCGCGAAGAAGGTCTCGAAAAAGAGAGTTGTCTAGAACATTCGCATGCCCCAGCCTTACAGCCGCTAATATGCCAGCATCAGCCGGGGCATGCCGCAATAATCAGCTTTCTCCTGCCTGTTCTGTGGTTAAAATGTGGTTTTAACCAAGTTATGTATAAATATCATCCTTTAGATATAGTACCATCAGGAAAAGAGGTATCGTTATGGCAGAACACATGATCAGGAGACGGATTGTTTGGGAGAAATCCGGTGTGAGCGAGATTATCGGGACCATTCTGATGCTGAGCATCACAGTTGTCCTTTTCTCGAGTATAATCACCATGGTCGGCTCAATGCCGGCCCCGAGGCAGACCTTCATCGTGGACCTGAAGTGCAGCCTGAAGCCGGTAAACCAGGATGACTGGACGCAGGGCGTGGATTTCAGGGTGCTGCACCAGGGCGGCCAGGTGATGGACCCACTGTGGATAAAGATATACATAACCGTGGACAACAAGATGCTCACTAAGGGTGTGGCTGACGGTCTCAACTCGACCGACGTGAATGGCGATTCAAACTGGGGTGTCGGGGAATGGTGGGTTTATAGAATATCCAACGTGGAAGTAATGCCCGTGGCACTGGACCCGAACGCTGTGTACACAATCACCATCATCGACCAGGAGAAGAACGCCCTGGTCTGGCACGAGACATTGGGCGAGGGCGC
Source organism: uncultured Thermoplasmata archaeon (assembly GCA_964354755.1). GTDB lineage: Archaea > Thermoplasmatota > Thermoplasmata > SG8-5 > SG8-5 > UBA147. The sequence continues at coordinate 14,650 of CAYHBA010000005.1, read as the reverse complement.
GAACAACTACGGCCCGATAATAAAGAGGGCCTGGATAGACAGCGACCTGGCCACGCCGGAGGTGGACGATTACGGCCCCATCGGGTTCGAGAAGCAGTTCAAGATCTACGCTGAGATTGTCGACCCGGAGGGATTCGACACGGTTAACGGCCTTAACAAGAGCGACCTCTGGGTCAATGTGAGCTCCATCTTCAATTCCACGATATCGCCCATACAGCTCCAGGATGTGCTTGACTCGCGGGACGCGCCGAACGACAACATCTATGTCGCCTACAGCAACGGCCCGTTCAAGATACCCATAGGTTATTACATGTTCATCTTCAATGCGACCGATATCACAGGACATTCGTCAATGTTTGCAGGAAGGTTCCCGGTCGGCCAGATTGTGGGAGAGAAACCCCAGATAGTCGTCAAGGGGAACAATCCCGAGACAGATAAATATGAATACATCACATTCAGCAACCCGGAGCCCACGAACGGCGACACCGTCGAGATAACTGCCACGATACTCAACCTGGGCGGGAAGGGCGCCAATGTCGACGTGTATTTCTACATGGACTACCTAAACGCTGCCAGCCTCATCAACACGGTTCCGAGGACCATACTGGTCCCTGAGGTAGGCCAGCAGGACGCAAAGGTGTCCTGGTTGGCATCGCCCGGCGGCGTTCACATGATTATCGTCTATGCGGAAGTCAGCCCTGCCACGGTCACCGCGGATTTCTATGACCCGGACATGACGGACAACACGAACTACACCAATATATCAGTCATGCCGAAGATACTACTGGTGGACGACGATTCGCATGTCAATGACCTGAGCGACAGCGACACCGTATCCTTCATGCGCGCCTCGCTGGAGTCCGCGGACTTCGAGTACGACTTCACTATTGTCGGCGCGGGTGACGGCCCCGGATACAATTACGGGGATTACCCGCTCATGGATTACGACGTGGTCATCTGGATGACCGGATACCGGACAAGCAAGACTCTCACCGTGTCCAATGCCCCGTGGTCCGACAGGACCGACGACGTGGCCAACCTGCAAAAATACCTTACGGGTAATCCCAACGGCACAGTCATAGACGGTCTGAACGGCGGGAGCTTATGGCTCATCAGCCAGGGCTTCTGGACCGAAGCGCAGACCACGTCGAGCCTCGCAACCTTCGCGAACGCATATCTACATGTCAGCATTCCTTCGGCTGGCAATATCGCTCCGCTTCCGACAGAGCTGTACGGAAATGCCTCGCACCCGGTGACCGATTACTTCGCAGATATCCCAATCAATACCGAGGTGAGAGTCGCAGGAACCGACTCTGCCTATTACTGGGGCTACAACGACATACCGGACAAGCCCAGAATAGCGCTGAACGACAGCGCCAACACCAGGGTTTACGCTCTTTCCTATAATTCCGACGATTATCCATCGGACACTATAATAGATTCGAGAATCCTGGCGCAGACCTGGGAATTCTCCAGGATCAGCGACACAGCCACGCAGTGCCAGTACGCCTACAAGGCCATACTGTGGCTCGGGAACATCACCAGCAAGTTCACGCAGGACGTGGCAATCTCCGAGCAGACCATTGACCCGGAGACAGTGTTCTACAAGCAGCAGGTCACCATCAGGTTCGTTGTCAGGAACAACGGCCTCCAGAACTATACGCAAGCGGACAATCTCTGGTACCTGCTCAGGATTATTGACATGAATGGCATAGACACCATCATCCCGTACCTGCAGCGCATAGATTTCCTGGGCATCAGGTCCAACAACACAATCACAATATCCTACAACTGGACGCCGCAGCAGATCGGTTACCACAGGATATCCATCAAGATCGACCCCTATAATTATATAGACGAAAGCAACGAGCTGAACAACGAGATATCCAGCTACTGGGGTACGGGAGAACTGAATGTTCTGTACAGGATTCTCGTGGTGGACGATGATGGCAGCCATCAGAGCACAAATCCTGACGAGACGCAGGCAGTGAAAGATGCGCTGGATTATCTGAATTATTCATATGAGCTGTGCGTTGTGAACATAACCGATGACGGACCTGCGTATATGGACGGGGGAAACAGGTCTGCCCTGAGCGAATACAACGCAGTCATCTGGGTCACGGGCTCGGCCTTCAACCCGCTCACGACCACAGCCCCCTACGGAGGGGATGTGCAGAACATCACCAGCTACATGAACTTGGGCGGGAGTTTCTGGCTCATCGGAACCGGCCTATGGACCTCGGCTGACGAGACAGTCGATGCCTTTGAAACGAATTACCTGAAGATAGGAAGCGTGGATGGGGACCAGGACATGGCTGCAAGACTGAGGGGCAAAGATAACGACGATGTTTCCCACGGCATGGATTATGCCTGCTCCGGCGATGCCGACGCCGACATACTTGTTCCCGCAGGAGGCATTGGCTTCACCTATCAGAATGATGCAATGACCGATTACAACTCTGTGCGCTACAAGGGAACCACCAACACTACAGTAATTTACAGGAGCGCTGTAACCGCATGGCCCCTTTCCTCAATCAACGAAAACCTCTCGAGGGCCGAATTCGTATTCATGATGCTGAGATGGTTCGACATGCCCGAAGACAGGATTGAAGTCAGGCTTTCCGACGTGGACATCTGGATAACGGACGATCCCAACCCGCACCCGCAGCTGGGCAGCGGGTATGTGATACAGGCCTCGGTGCAGAACACCGGGGGAGGCGTCGGAAACGTTCTGGTTAGATTCATGGACGGTTCGACTCAGATAGGCTCTGACTCGATATCCGTGTCGCCGGGAGGATGGACCACGGCCGAGATAATCTGGGTTCCGCTGTTCGCGGGTCCGAGGACAATCAGCGTCCTGCTGGACCCGATAATGCAGGTCCCGGAGATATTCCCGTACAGCAGCACTGCCTGGTCCAACAACATCGCAACCAGGGACATCTACGTATACTTCTTCTGGGACGACATGGAGTCAGGAGCCAGCAAGTGGATGCACAGAAGCACCATCACCCTGATAAACGGCGAGGGGCCGTTGGAATACTTCGGCAACACATCGGTCTCAGTCAACATCGAGGACGAGTGGGATTACGCCGAAAGCATCGGCATCAACAACTGCACGGATACAGGGTTCTACCACACTCACGATAAATCATTCTGGCTGCAGGAACCGGCTGGGAGCTCCACGGTCATAACCCAGAGGGGCCCAATGGACGTTGTCTTTGCGCTGGACAACTCAGGCTCGATGGGCGGGACGCCTTTGGCCAACCTCAAGATAGCTGCGAGCAACTTCATCGGGAACCTCACCGACCAGGACAGGGCCGCAATCTGGATTTTTAATAACCAGCCAAACCCGGTGGTCTTGAGATACTACGCGTATATGACTGCAGCAAACAGAGCTTCCTTCAACATGTCTATCAATGGTATAAATGATTTGGGTTATACACCGTTCTATGACACACTCGGTTCCGCGATACAATACAGCATCACTAACTCCAGCACGTCGAAAGCATACGTCATCGGCATGACTGACGGAGAATCAAACAGCGACGATGTATATACACCGGAAGCAAATTGGGGTTCTTCGTACACTGGAACGGACCCGCAGAACTATGCCAATGGCGGGGACGTTACGGCAGGCAACGGCTTCACCGGCGGAACTGGCTACGGCCTAATCAATCCGCCCGTGATGGTTTTCACCATCGGCCTTGGCATAAACCATGATCCGGCTTACCCAGATGCGCCCGGCTGGTCGAGAACCCCACCCATCGCCGACAATGTCGGCACAGACAACTACGAAATAGAGTACGACATCTGGCACTGCGCAGATTCTTCCCCATATCCGACGGGCAGCTATGGCTGGGACAACACGACTCCACCCGGAACACCTCTTATTGGCCACTATTATTACACCGACGATCCTAATGACCTTAGCTCCATTTTCGAAGAGATTTTCACATCAATAGTCATACCGACCCTTGGAGGCGAAGAACAGACCAGGTCCACGCCCCCGGGAGACACCATCACGGCCACGTTATGGTCGGACGGGTTCGAGAGCAATAATTTCAACAATTGGGACGCTGCTCCAGCCAATGATTGGACAGTGAGAACAACTGGGAACAACGATTATGGGGGACAGGCTGTTACTGCCCATGGAGGAACTCGTTGCGCAAACGGCCGCGATAGCGACGACGCTCATGATTACCTAGTAAAAACCTTCCCGAACCTTTCATCTTATACGAACAGATATGTCTCGTACTGGTGGGACCAGCAGGACTTTGACGATGCCAATGAAGAGGCCCGCGTCTACATTTATCACGACGGAGCCTGGGGCACTCAAGTCAGAACCTACTGGAACAACGACGGTGACGAACAAACCAGTGCCGGTGACTGGCAGCAAGACACAATAAATCTGGAGACACTTGCAATAACCGATTGGACTGATGTGAGAATCAGGTTCAGAATGGATCTGGATGGAGAATGGAACGACGAGTTCATGCTGGACGACGTGGTGTTGAATGGCGATGTGCCAGTTATTGCCCCTTCGATTGCCAGCACTGTTCCTGCAAACGGGGCGGTGAACGTGCCCATCACCGATAATATTGTCGTCACTTTCAGCGAGCAGATGGCCACTGGAAGCGTGGCCTGGATATGCAGCGACATGAGCCTGTTATGGGCCGAAATCTGGTCTGGAGGAAACACTGTAATGACATTGACGCACACAACTGCTTTTGCCCCTTCTACGATTTACACATTCCAAGTGACAGCGGGCAATGACATGGACGGGAACCCGTTGGTGCCCGGCGCAGCTCCGAACCCCTGGAGTTTCACAACCTTCGGACTACCGACCATATTATCGACAAATCCTGCGAACGGCGCAATAAATGTATTGACAACTTCAACTGTCGTCGTTACGTTCAGCAAGTCGATGAACACCGGAACCGTGACATATACATGTGTGCCTGCCGTAACAGTATGGTCAGTGGTGTGGAGCGGCGGCAATACAATCGCCACATACAGCCACACCAACAACTTCGCATCAAACACCACGTATACATTCACAATAACTGCTGGAACCGATACATTTGGCAATGCCCTTGTGGCGGGCGCAATTCCGAATCCGTGGACATTCACAACCATCGTTGACTACCCACCGTACATGGTCAGTACCGTGCCCGTCTCCGGTGCGATCGGGGTTGCAGTCACCCAGAATATAGTCGTCACCTTCAGCGAGGCCATGAATACGGGCACCGTGGCCTATTCGGTCAACCCGAACCCAGGCGTATTGACTCCGGCCTGGAGCGGCGGAAACACTATTCTGACGCTTACTCATCCGAACTTTGCCCAGGGAACATTGTACACTGCTCAGGTGATCTCAGGGCAGGATACAACCGGCAACGCATTGGCGCCGGGAGCTCCGAATCCCTGGAGCTTCAGGACATATGACATCACACCCCCGACCATAACCTCAACGACGCCGTCGGCCGGCTCGACCGGTGTCGGAACAGGCCAGCCGATAATCATCCAGTTCAGCGAGACCATGAACACAGCATCGGTCCAGGCAGCTTTCACCTGCACGCCGGACCCGGGCGGATGGACCTTCACGTGGGATACGCCAGGTTCCCGACTCGAAGCAAAACACTACAATTTCAACCAGTTGACCACTTACACCTGCACTGTCACCAACAGCGCCGAGGATGTGTCAGCAAACAATCTGGTAGCCAGCCCAGTACCTAACCCTTGGTCCTTCACGACAGGCACAAGCGGCGGTAGCGGGAGCAATACCGGAATTTCCCCCGAGGGCGCCAACATGAACAAGAGCGCCGTGACCAAACCCATGGACCTGAGGAACCTTGACAGCGCCAACCTCGAGTTCTGGCACAAGTACAACATGGTGCCCGGAGCCAACGGCGGCGTTCTGATGCTTGGATTCTATAACGAAACAGCTGCTTTATGGCAGTACAAGTATGTTGTTCCGAGCAGCGCATACACGGGCAATCTGCGGCTCTTCAGCGGTTCCGATCCCGTCAATGTAAGCGCGAGAGCCCTGAGGTCGGACGACTTCGGCACATTCATGCAATGGGGCTGGAACGGAATCAGCGGAACTGGAACGTTCACCTGGGAGAAGGTGAGCCTCAACCTGCTCACATACCTTGATGACGTTCCCTCGGCCTGGCTCGACCAAGTTCGGGTCAAGTTCCAGTACTTCCAGTACGGAGGCGGGACAGGCTATGGCTGGTACATCGACGACGTGAGGGTTACGGTCTCCAGACAAAACACAGACCCGGATGAATATAGCCAGGATCTCTGGAACCTCACTGCAGCCTACGATGCCCACAGTGGCAGCTACTGCTGGGCCAACGTGGACCCCGAGACAGGGCTTATGAAACCGGGCATTGACAATTACCTGATGACCTCACCCATAGACCTCACCAATGCAAAGATCGCATACCTCAGTGCTTATGTGAAGTTCAACCTGAACTATGCCAGCGGCGCGCCCCCTGACGGCTTCAGGGTCGAGATAACGAGGGATAACGGCGTCACATGGGAAGCAGTGAACCTCGGAGTCAGGTCAGCCTGGAACGTCTCAGGCACTGGCGATGATACTGGAAGCAATAATGATGACGGCCATCCCGGAGATGGCAAGTCATACACCGGCCTTACTGATAGTTACAATCCATTGAACTCCGATGCTCAGAACCTGATTGCCGCCCAGACCGATGGGTATTGGGTCAGTATCGGTTCCCTGACCAGGGTCAGCATAGACCTGTCAGGGTTCTCGGGCAGCGCAATCCACATCAGGTTCAGGGTGGTCACCAACTCGGACCCGGCATACGAGCACAGTAACAATTACAACCAGCCGGATCCGGGCTTCGGCGGGTTCTACGTGGATGACGTGATGGTGATGGGCGAGACCATACTGGGGTGAGCGCTTGAACTACACAAAGCGGAAAGTCGTATGGGACCGCGGTGGTGTCTCGGAGGTGATAGGCACGATACTCACACTCAGCATCACCGTGGTGCTGTTCTCGAGCATCATCTCCATGGTCAACCAATTCCCTGCTCCGGGGGATAATGTGTACACGGACTTCACTGCCACGATCGAGCCCATAAATGACTGGACTGACGGTGCCTTCATCCACATCACCAATACGGGCGGCGAGCAGATGACGGGCCTCTGGACCGTGATTGCCGTGACAGTGGACGATTACACATGCATACTCAACACGCAGGGCACCCTGGACGGCATAACATACGGTCTCGGACCCGGCGTCTACGGGCACAAAGGCAATGACAACGGGGACGAAAACTGGGACACGGGCGAGCGCTGGACCCTGTTCAGGAACGAGACTCAGATCGGCCATGCATCGGACATCAGCGTGATGGTCCTGGACCAGGAAAGGAACGCCCTTGTCTGGAACGCGGACATCCAGGGGGAAAGCAATGTGTTCGGCCCCATAATCTCCGAGATAAGGGTGGATTCGGACCTCAGGAGCCTCCGCTCAGATCCGATACAGTTCGGCAGGAACTTTTACATTTTCGCCAGGGTGTACGATCCTGACGGCGACCTTGACGCCGCTTCGGTAATCGCCGATCTCACTTCGATCCTGCCGGGCGCTGCAAACGCCAGCATACCCATGACCGATGCGGACGGAGACGGCATGTTCATGGGTGGCCCCATCATGGGCCCCAATGCAAACGATGTTCCCATAGGGTATCACATTGCCCTCGTGAAGGCCAGCGACCTCAGCGGGAAGAAGAGTGTAGGGTCGGGACGCATCTCGGTCGGCATGGACCTGGGCGGCCAGCCCAACCTCCGGATACGCTCGACCGACATCTCGGTGAAGCCGCAGAGCCCGATAAACGGTCAGACAGTAAGCGTGGCAGCGACAGTGAAGAACTATGGCGGTTGGTGCAACGGATACGTAATGTTTTACGACATAGTGGGCACGAACATTGACACAATCGGAATGATGAACTTCACCATGTCCCAGGGGCCAGCTCAGGTGACGCGGTCAGTCTCGTGGATGGCAAGGCCGGGCGGCGAGCACATGATAAGGGCCGAGGCAGTCCCTTACGGAGTCAATGACATCACGCCCGAAGACAACTACAACTACACAAACATCACGGTGCTTCCGAAAATCCTGCTGGTGGACGATGACAACCACCCTGCGGACCTGAGCGAATCCGACACGGTTAGCTACATGAGGGGCGCGCTGGAATCCTCTGACTTCGGTTACGACCTTTACACGGTGGGGCCCAATAAAGACGGGCCAGGGTACGACCTAGGTCAGACCAAGATGGAGGACTACGACGTCATCATCTGGATGACAGGTTACGAGAGGACCAGGACGCTCACGGGATTCGACCAGACGAACATTACATATTTCCTCAACGATGAGGCAGCCCACGGAAGGGGAGGCAGCCTCTGGATGATAGGCCAGTATATCTTTGAAGACCCCGCAATACCCAACTCCTTCTTCGGAGACAACCTGAAGGTCGCGGCCCGCAACCAATTCTCCGGCGGTCCCACGAACCCGCTGATGGGGGTCACGGGCAATCCTGTGAGCTTCCAGTGGAACTCGACATTCATCCCGGTCATGATCAGGGTGGCAGGCGAGAATTACAGCTACAGCATCCAGCCCTCAGCCGGCGCCGAGATAACCTTCAGGGACACGGTAGTGAACTCCACCTACGGGGACGCAATCAACTACAAGAACGTCACAAAGGATTCGAGAATAGTGTTCTTCCCCTGGGAATTCTCCAGGATAGTGAGAACGAGCGACCAGACGCAGATCGCCTACAGGGTGCTGAAGTGGCTCGGCAACATCACGCTGAGGCACGGCGAGGACCTGGCCGTATCTGAACAGGTCTTGGCCCCGAGCTTCGTGTTCTTCAACCAGATTGTCCATGTCGATGCCCAGATAAGGAACAACGGCGAGAACAATCTCACAGCCCAGGTCGGCCTGTTCCTGGACGGAAAGAATGAGCCTGAGGCCTGGGTGCCTTCATTGGACGTGCCCGGCAAGGGAGGCTCGGTAACTGTCGCGGCGAACTGGACCGCAAGGCAGCTGGGCGTCCATGTGCTCAAATGGCGGGTGGACCCGAACAATCTCATCGCTGAGACCAACGAGGGTAATAATGAGATACCGGATTACATATCCAGCGGCGAGGTCTTTGTGGAATTCAGGATACTGGTAGTGGACGATGACGGAAGCCCGAACAACAATGGACTTTATGACAATGACACGGCCTACATCACAGATTCCCTGACCAGGCTCGGCTATACATATGAATCCCCGAACGGCGTCAACACCACATATGTCGTGGATAGCGGGGCCAACGGTCCGAGCATAGACATACTAATGCAATACAGCTCGGTCATCTGGATGACAGGTGCTAACCTATCCGGGCTCAACGCGGCCGATTCCTACAGCCTTGAGGCTTATGTGAACAACTATCAGGGGCTGCTCTGGCTGGCCGGGAACGACCTGTGGAGCGGCATCCCGGGGGCCAACATCACCTCGGATATGGGCATCGACACGGTCACACAAGACCTGAACTTGGCCGGAACCTTGAGAGGCGTGGACGATTCGCCCATATCCCACGGCATGAACGTCTCGGTCCGGACTAACCCCGTTGTGGACACATTGACGCCCCTGGCTGGCGCATACGGAGTGTTCTATCAGAGCTATATGGCTGGACGATACTGCGCCTTGATGTACGACGGGGGGAGCTACAAGGGATTCACAATGGCCCTTAACTTGTCCACGATGTACGGTTCACAGACCGGATACTTGTCCGGCAACGAGGCCCTGGACGAGCTCACGTACATTGTGCTGCACTGGATGGACAAGCCTGACCAGAGGAGCGAAGTCAGGATTACCGAGAGGGATTATTATGTCTCCGATTGGCATCCGCAGATCGGCGGGGCATACATAATCAGGGCGAATGTGCACAATGTCGGCTCGGGCGAGGCAAACGTTCTCGTCAGGTTCATGGACGGGACTACCCAGATAGGCGCCGACACCATATCCATTTCTCCGGACGGGCAGACCAGTGCCGAGCTGATTTGGAGGCCGCTGTTCGCAGGGCAGCGCGACATCGGAATCCTTGTCGACCCGGTTAACGACGTTGACGAGATTTTCCAGTGGTTCAACAACAACCGCACATTCAGCATATATGTCTATTTCTTCTGGGACGACATGGAATCGGGCTCGGGTAAATGGAGCCATTATTCCACCATATTGCATATCAGTGGGGAGGGCGCTCTGGACTTCATGACCGGTTCTTACACCAGCTTGTACACGGATGTCGTTGGAGACCTTGACTGGAACCGCTGCAGCGGCGTGCAGAACAGTACAGACCAAGCCCATAGCCACCCGAACTCATTCTACATGGAGGAGGTGAGCGGCGGCACGACAGTTGTGCAGTCGAGACCGCCCATTGATGTGGTGTTCGCGCTGGACAACTCAGGCTCGATGGGCGGCACGCCTCTGGCCAACCTCAAGGTGGCGACGATGAATTTCATCGCGAACCTCACCGACCAGGACAGGGCCGCAATCTGGATTTTTAATAACCAGCCAAACCCGGTGATCTTGAGATACTACACGTATATGACTGCAGCAAACAGAGCTTCCTTCAACACTTCAATCAATGGAATAAATGATTTGGGTTACACACCGTTCTACGACACACTGGGTTCTGCCATTCAGTACAGCATCGTAAATGCCAGCACCTCGCTGGCATATGTCATCGGCATGACGGATGGCGAGTCCAACAGCGACGATGTCTACACTCCCGAGGCAAACTGGGAAAGCCCCTATACTGGAACCGATCCCCAGAACTATGCCAATGGTGGAGATACCACAGCAGGCAACGGCTTCACTGGCGGAACTGGATACGGTTTGATTATTCCACCAGTGATGGTTTACACAATCGGCCTGGGCATCACCCACGACCCGGCCTATCCATCGGCGCCAGGCTGGTCGAGAACCGCGCCGGGAGCTGGGTACCCAATAGAGTACGACATATGGCACTGCGCAGACTCCTCGCCCTACCCGACGCATGACGCAGGCGGAGCTTACGGCGAGAATGCCACCACAGGAGATGACAATGTCGGCCATTACTATTACACAACTGATTCCTCACAGCTGCCCAGCATCTTCCAGGACATCTTCACATCGATTTCGATAGGAACCATCGAAAGCCAGAACCAGACGCGTTCCACCCCTGCATTGCCAGTTCCAAATGCAGGAAATTCGAATAAATCCGCGTCCTCACCCGCTATCGATATCAGCAATTATACGTCAGCGAAACTGTCGTTCTGGACCAAGTATAACATGGTGTCAGGAGGCAACGGCGGTGTTATAGGAGTGGAGGTTTGGGACGTAGCGGATTCCGAGTGGAAATTCCTATACATCATCCCGCCGGGCGCTTACACGGGCGGGCTCTATTATGGGTATAGCGCCTATGATGATTTCATGAACCCAATAAAATGGTGCTTCAACGGCATCAGCGGCGGAAATACGTTTGATTGGGACTACATTTCCGTGGACATACTTCCACTGATACCGGCACAATACTGGAGCAATGTCAGACTTGCCTTCAGGTATATCCAGTACGGCGGCGGCAGTGGCGTGGGATGGTTCATTGACGACATACAGCTCGATGTTTCAAGAGCCGATGCCAGTACTATTAACCCGAATACAAAAGATATCTGGGAACTCAGCAACACAGAACCGCACAGCGGATCCTATTCCTGGAGCAATGTAGACCCAGTTACGAATGAGATAAGGACAGGCATAGACAATTCCCTCATCACCCAGCCAATCGACCTGACCAATGCAAGAAACGTGTACCTGAGCGCCTACTTCAAGTTCAATTTCAACCAGAACTCGGGCGCTCCGCCGGACGGTTTCAGGGTGGAGATATCCAGCAACGGGGGCGCCACCTGGACGACACTGAACCTCGGAATACGGTCAAGCTGGGGCGTGTCCGGCACCGGACTGGATGCTGAAGATGGCGCGGCGGGCGATGGCAAGACCTACACCGGCTTCGGCGATTCAGGCGAGGGCAACTATGCCACTGACGGATACTGGGTCAGCGCAGGCACGCTGAGCCGCCTGAACATAGACATCTCTCTGTGGAGCGGCCATCAAATCATACTCAGATTCCGCATGGTGACGAACAACATTGTGGATGGGACATACCCCCACACCAACAATGCTGTGCTGCCCCCAAGTCCCCTCTTTGCAGGATTCTACGTGGACGATGTGAACGTGTACGGGGAGACCATATTCAGCTGAGCCGCTTATCCGTTGGAGTTGCGATGATGAGACGAAGCTTGCTCGCGATGGCAATCACAGCCCTGATGCTTGTCAGTATAATGCCCGGGCAAGTGAAGCCACAGACCGAGGAAAGCCAGACCTTCAGCTTCGACCAGTACCATGACTACGGGGAGATTAAGGCAGAGCTGGACATCATCTCAACAGAGCACCAGTCCATCACACAGATGGTGAGCCTGGGCAGAACCTGGGAGGGCAGGGACATCATGGCCCTGCGGGTCACGGACAGACCCCTTGAGGAGGAGACGGACGAAGCCGATATCTTGATCATGGGCGCACACCATGCCAACGAGCTGCCCTCGGCCGAGGTCCCGATGTACATCCTCAAGTTCCTGGTCGAGAACTATACTTCGAACCACACTGTCAGAACATTGGTGAATTCCAGGGACATCTGGTTCGTGCCCCTTGTCAACCCGGACGGGAGGAATTTTGCAATGAAGCAGGACCTCACCTGGCGCAAGAACCGCATGCCTTACGGTGATTCTTTCGGCGCGGACCTGAACAGGAACTACGGGCACCTGTGGGGCCAGCAGGGCGTCAGCACCGACCCCGGCAGCCAGATATACTGCGGCCCCAGCGCATTCTCGGAGAACGAGACTCAGGCGATCAGGGCGCTGGCCCTGAACCAGTCATTCGACCTTTCCCTCTCCTATCACACGTACGGCAGGCAGGTGTTCTACCCCTGGGGGAACGGCCTAGACACGCTGCATCCGTATGAGAACGTATTGCAAGGGATAGCGAATGACCTTGCCGAGCGCACCGGGTACACGCCCATGGAAGGCAAGGACCTTTACTTCACCACTGGAGATTCCGATGACTGGCTTTACTCGGAGCTGTCAACCCTGCCCTTCACCATCGAGCTGGGGAGCGAGTATATCGTGCCCCCGGCCGAGATACAGGCCTTGTGCCTGGAAAACTTAGATGCGGCTCTGTACGCAATCGATGTGGCTGCCGATCCGGAAAAGGTGCTTCTCCCCGACTGGACATTCATGGTCTACATGTCAGCGGACGCGGACATCGGGCTCGCGAACGAGGCCCTGGTGGACATTAACGAGATGGAGGTGGCGGGCAGCACAGCCAATGTCAGCATCATCGTGCTATATGACGGGCGCGGGACAGGGGATTCGAAGATATACCGCATCCAGAAGGACCCGGGCGGTTTAAACACGGCCATCGTTTCAACATTATTGTACGACCTGGGGGCGGTCATCGACCCGGCAACGGACGAGGCGGACATGTCAGAGCCGGACACGCTGCATGATTTCACATCCTGGGCTGTTGACAATTACCCCGCCCAAAAATACCTGCTCTCCTTATGGGGCCATGGGGACGGAGTGCTGGACGGCTTTGTGCCCGACAAGGGCGCGCACATGAATGCGGGCGAGCTGCACACCGCACTCGAGGGCCTGGAACTGGACATTGTTGGGCTCGACACATGCTCCATGGGCCATTTCGAAGTTGCGTACGAACTGATGGGAATAGCAGACATCATGATAGGCTCGGAGGCGCTGGAACCCCTGGCAGGCTGGGATTACCAGGCAACGCTGGACACACTTATTTTAGCCCCCAACACAGAACCCAGGGCCCTGGCAAACCATATCATAGCCGATTACCTGGCCGCAAACCCGGAGAACTACCTGACCCAGGCAGCGCTCGACCTCGGCGTCTATCAGGACATGTTCCTGCCGCTGCTGGACGACTTTGCGGCCGTATCCCGGGACTTTTCATATGCCGACTATGGCAAGATATGGTCTGCCAGGAATGTCACCGATACCTATGTCCCGGAGCAGGATGCTGTCGACCTGTACCAGTTCCTCGTGAACCTGAGGAACGGCAATGCATCCGGCCCGGTGAGGGAGAGGATTGACAGACTGTTCGATGTGAGGGAAGAACTGATAATCGCCTCGGGCAGCGCGGCTGCATACCCCAACTCCAGAACCATGGCGGTGTACTTCCCGCTCCTGACCTCTGTTGTTTCCACGGACTATCAAGAGCTGGGATTTTGCCTGGGCGGATGGGACGAATACCTGGGGTGCATCAGAAATCCTGTTGCCAGGCCGTTCATAAGTCTCGTAAGCGGGATTGAGGCGGTTACGACTGCCGGACCCTACAATGTCACAGGCACTATATCGGGATACAGCGGGGAGGCCATCAGGGCAGCCTACAGGGTGAGCGGGGGCACATGGCAGTACCTGGCCGCCAACATCGACTTTGGAACGATTTCCGCGCCCGTGCCGGGCCAGGCAAACGGCTCTGTCATCGAGTATTACTTCCTTGACATCACGAACAACATCACCGAGCCATAC
>CAYHBA010000004.1:114590-176557 GCA_964354755.1 uncultured Thermoplasmata archaeon | reverse complement strand
TTCACGAACAATGCATTTTTCATTTCTTCAATCCTCCCTGTGTGACCCAAATAGTTAAAGTAATCGATAAATTTGGGGCAGTTCAGTACCCCTGTAATTAATCAGACCTATAAGAACTTAACTGAAAAATCAGACCTATAAGAACTTAACTGAAAATATTCATCGGATTTAAGGATTAAAGATTTAATCCGATAGGTAAAATATCAAAAGGAATAGAGAAAAATTAAAATATAGAAAAGGGGGAGGCCCGGAGGCCTCCCATTCTGTTTCGTGTTTTAAGGGTTCACAGTCCAGGTGCAGTCAACTGTGACATGCACCCAGTAGCCATGCCCGTTGGAGAGCATGACCGCTCCCGGAACTTGGTCAACTATGTAGGGACTCGTCGCTGTCCAGGTTGACACGTAGTCGGCCTGCATCGGTAATGATGCATCCCCCATCGCATTTGACATGGATGGGTATCCGACT
This sequence comes from uncultured Thermoplasmata archaeon, assembly GCA_964354755.1. Taxonomy (GTDB): domain Archaea; phylum Thermoplasmatota; class Thermoplasmata; order SG8-5; family SG8-5; genus UBA147. The sequence continues at coordinate 176,092 of CAYHBA010000004.1, read as the reverse complement.
AGGTTCCAGCCGGTGTAGAGACTTATCATAACCGTTCCTGCCGGGAGGTTGCCTGTAATGCCGAGTGTCAGCATCGTGTCTCCGCCGTTGGTTACCAGATGCACCCATATGCCCATCTGGTTGTTTATTGCGGGCATATCGTTGACAGTGCTTCCGAACCTGTAGGTCTTCCAGGGGTCCATTGCGTCCTGTGCGTCGCACCACTTTGCTACATCCCAGGTTGTCAGTCCGTCTCCAAGTGTCGCATCGTTCAGCACATCCTCGATGTTGCCAGTCACTTCGACCGGGAACGAGACAAACACCCATTGATCACCAAAGATACCGGTGAGGTCGATGTTGTACGGGGTCGGTCCACCTGTGATGTTTATCAGCACCGCTCCCGATACTGCGCCCCAGCCGGTTCCGGTGTTGCCAGGCCCGTGCTCATGGCCGCGAACGAATATCTGGTGGCTCCCGACTGTCCAGCCCGTGGTGTCTATTGTGGCCGTGCAAGGTTCGAATGTTGAATCCCAGAGCCCGTCCCCGGTCATAGGTGTTCCGAGGCCTGCGCCCGGGTCAGTGTCTGCATACCACTCAGCGCCGTCCAACTTCAGGATGTCTTCCCAGGTCGAGCTGTCGTCGAAAATATTTGCGGTCAGGGTGACAGGTGTTCCGGCCGTGACCTCGACGAATGTTGCACTGTCGACCATCACGTTCTGCGCTTCGGGTGCGACATTGAACTTGGTCGCCCTCATGGTGCTGAAGCCCTCTGAATACGGGTCCTGTGCAGTGACTATGTACCAGATGTTGTTGACCATGTCTTTGTTCTCCCCGTAGTGTTTATAGATGCCGGTTCCAGCGGGTACAGAGCCCAGGTAGTTGTAGGTGCCCATCTCGTTGCCGCCGATTTCGGCGTCCGAGTAGTACACATTGTACTGAATGACATCGTTTTGCCCTGCACCATCGTCGGCCGATAGATCCCATATCACATTAACCGATGTGTTGTATGGCGAAATAAGTGATTGCACATAGAGGCTGTCGACATACAGCGTTGAGTAGGTCGTGTCCGCACCGTTGGTGTCAATGACGTTCATGTAGAATGGGCCGCTGAAGTCCACTGGAATTGTCCCGGTGTATGTTGTGTAACTGTCTGAACTGACAAACAGTCCCGTAACCGGTGTGAAAGGGCCTCCAACATCCTGCGACCAGCCAAACTGGAAATTGTCGTCAGAACCGGTGCTGTAGCGCGCCCTGACATTGACATATCGGGCCATTGCATTGTCAGGTAGGCTGTCCAATGTCCAGACATGCTCCAGCGTTGTGCCACCCACATCTCCCACAAGGGTTACCTGGTCAAGCCCGACGCTGTCTCCGGCATCCGGTGCTGCAGTCCAGAGTATGAAGGCAATCTGCAAGTCCGGTGTAAAGTCGTATGCCGAAAGGTCAAGGGTCTGCATGTCAGCTGCAGTCAGTGTGAGGCCACTCCGGTAGTAGGTAGCCAGGTTGCCCGACCAAGTGCCGCCGCCATCGGTCGATGCTCGGATGTATATATAATCATCCCAGGCAGTCCCTTGGACTATGTGGAAAGTCAGAGCTACATTCTGGTACAAGCTGCAGTCTAGCGAAGGCGTGATGAGCCATTCGTCCTGCGCGTATGCCGAATCGTAGTTGACGTATGCCAGGAATCCGCCGAAGTCCGTGGGGTACGGAGTGCCGTCGACGGCCTGTTGCCAGTGCCTTGTACCGGGACCGTTTATTACTGACCACCCCGTAGGTGGAACTGCGGTCTCGAAGCTCTCCGCCGGCATGATGTCGACCATTGGGGTTGGCCCGGGTAGTGAAGACTTTATTTCAATGGGATCTGTGGGTACAGACGATGAGTCAACCTCTGTAAACTGTTGTGAGTTCGTATCTGGCGGTGCATCCGCTGGCGGGTTGGTGAGCGCGTATGTTCCGACTACCGTGCCCTCGACAGGATTGTCCGCGCTGGCGTCCTGGGTGCTGGTTGTAGTTCCCGTGAAATCGGTCCAGTGGATGCTGATGGCGTCGATATAAATCGTGTCGGCCGCCGCATCCGCGGCATTGCTGTCAACCACATTGATATACAAGACACCGCTCATTGGTGAAATGGCCGCTGTGTATGTTGCCAGTGTGGCCGAGTTGACAGTTGTGAACATTGTGTAGGGTCCTGTCAATACGGTTGCAATGCCGAAGGGGAATGTGTCGTCCGAGCCTGCGCTTGTCCTTGCAGTGATCGAAACTTCCATGATGTCTGCGCCCGCGGGCACGTTCTGGGTTCTCCAGCGATGCTCGAGGCTGTAGGTTGGCGGAATGGCCCAATTAATGATGCAGCGTGCATAATCCGCTCTGGATATCACGTTAGAAGAGCTTCCGTAGAACACGCACCTGACAGCTCCGCCGGAAACATAGTTCGACGGGTTGGTCGTAATAGATCTGGTCATTGTGTAATCTGTGTTGATGGTTGTGAAGGTCATTGTCGCGCCTATGGTGTCCCAAGTGGAGCCGACAGCATTCCAGGCAAAGCAAGTTACGACGCAGCCAGCCGCGGCCCACTGACCTTCGAACGTCAGGTCGATTGAGGTAATTGTCGCCGGCGCTTCCGCGATGTTGTAGATGTATTCCCAACCGGTTTCATCTCCGCCCCCCGGAGCCACTCCGGCCCAGCGCGTGTTCTCTGATACAGCGATATTGGTGTATTGGGCATTCGTGGCCTCGGTCCTCGTGTTCGGGGCCGTAAGCTCGGCGGGAGTGCTGTCGTCAAGGTCGAGCCAGTATGCATCGTGCGGACCGGCTGTGGTAGCACCTACGTAATTGTAGGTCACAGCGCCGCTGCCGCCCGGGATTGTGGCTTCTAAAATATCTTCTGTCAAGCCGTCAAGTGGTGTTATCTCGTCGATGTTGGCGAATGTTCCTGTCACAGCCCCCTCGACAGCGTTGTCCTGGTTCACAGTGTACCATGCCTCCGTGCTCGGTACCGCCGGCGGGAAGTCGGTGTGCAGGTTCTGCGGTGTTGCCGGCAGGTCGTCCACCCACAGGCCAATATCGTCGAAGAACCAGTCGCTAGGTGCTGCTGGACCCTCGCCCCAGAAGGCCACAATGCCGCCGTCAAGTGCCCCATCATGGCGGAAAGCGAACGTTCCCTGCAAGGCACCGTTCCAGCGGGCCTCGAAGGTCTTGGCTATCGTGTTATACCTGATTGATATGTTGTTCCATGTGTTGGCCGTGATTGCTGGCCCATCCACTATCCATCCGGCACCCGCGCCATCGCCGTCCACCCACTTCACGAAGCCTGGCTGCGGAATACCGCCGCCAGTGAGGTCGTAGCCCAGCGATATAGTTGTGATTGGATAGGTTCCCGTCGTGTCATAAAAGTCAACAGAGCCGCCGCCCAGCGTTCCGTCCCCGTAGAACCAGAACCAGAACTCGCCGTAGGTGCACAAGTCGCCGCCCAGGTATGCTGCCATGTTGCAGTAATCATCTCCGTTGGCTTCCCACATCCGGACGCTCTGCGAGCCCGTGTGGGCATGAGCGTCGCTCACGCGCACAGTCCCGTCCTGCAATTCGCCCCACATCGTGACATGGTCAAAGTAAACCGTGGACTGGGTGCTGACTGTCGCTATGGCTTGGAAAGTCGCAATCCCTGCTCCCAGATTGACCAGCGGCATTCCCGTGAGGTCGTAGAATACGGTTTCATCCACGTACAGACCGCCATAGGTTTTCTGAGCAGCGTCCATCCACAGGTCGAAATGATATTCCGTATTCGCAGTGAAGGCCTGGATTGTCGTCCATGTTGCCCCGGTCTGATACTGGATGTTGCCACCAGAGAACCTCATGGCCATCAGAATGCGGTCGTTGTAGTCCTTGAACAGGAACCGCGCGCCGTTCGTGTTGGCCACAGTGTCGGTCATGACTGCCCATGAGCAGCCTGCGTACGCGCCCCATGCATACGGCGCGAGGAAGTGGACTGTCGCCGAAGCCGGCGTAGTGGCATAGTTGTTCTGGTCCATCAGGACGCTCTGGGTTCCGCCGTAAATGCTGGATGAGTATGCGTTGGAAACACTAATAGCGTGCGCCCCGCCACTGGGCGGGATGATGTGGTTCCAGTTGTCGATGTTCACGTTGGAGGGACCGAAGGTCGCGCTCGTCTGGAACTCGCCACCCACTATGATCGAAGAGTCAATATCCGTCTGGGCCGGGTATGTCCATCCCAGGGCGGTCATCCGCTCGACGCCGTCGTACCAGACGTCGAAGGTCTTTGTCGCCTCGTGGTACTCGACGTACATCTCGTGCCAGGTGTTGATGGCGTAGGTCGAGCCAGTGACGGCTACAAGTGCCATGGCTGGGCTGACATAGTACAGGTTGCCGGCATCGAAGCACATTATGATGCAGGACCCGACACTCCCTTGATAGAGATAGAAGAAGGTCGAAGCAGTGAGGGAGTAGTGATAGAACCATGCGCCGCAGTATCCGTCGGTCATAGTGCCGGTGGGGTCTATTCCCCATGGGCCGAATGCTGACTGGGCGTTGGTGTCCGTGTTCTCCTGGAACCTGGCGCACATCGTGCCAGTGTTCCGGCCTGGCCATATCGAGCCAGGTGGCGCGCCTGTCTGCGGGGCCTCCGCTGTCAGTGTCGCGTCGCCTGCGATCGGGATGTAGCTCCCTTGTTCGGCTGCGTAATAGGCTGGGTCTAGGGGCCCTGCCGTGCAGTCCTCATGGTCCACGCCCCAATAGACTGTGGAAGATGCCCCGTCAATTGTTTGCCAGGGTGCGTCCGGGTCCTGGCCGACAATGTCGTCCTCGAACTCGTCCGGGCCCCAGCCACCGTAGACTGTCGAAGCCTGTTCGGTGACCGCCCACGGCGGATCGTCCGGGGCATCGCCCAGGACATCGTCCTCGAAGCTGTCGTCGAAAACCACGCTCTCCGGCGTCTCTATCGGCGGGGCCAGGTTCGGGAGATCGCCCAATCGCTCATTTATCCTGATCGTGTCAAGGTTCTGGGCCTGCATGACTCCTAGTAAATCCTCCGCCATCAAAACCTCGTTGATTTGCTCACTGTTTCCGAGGCCGTTGCCAGCCATCACCAAAAAGGATGCGGCTATGGCAATTGCCAGGGCTTTCACATACAAAGTATTTTTCATCTATCCATTCCTCCTTCATCTTGACTGCCCACCTTAAGAAACACTGCCCTCTTAAGTCCGTGAGCTATATTTGTGGTGGGAAAATAGGCGACCATAGTATAATAAATTAACTATATTGAAAATATCATTGTATAAATACATATTGATTTTGGTTATTAATATTTTGTTATGCTTCTTAACAGTCAATAGGCGAGGGATATGCACGAAATGCATTGGAAACCAATAGATATAAAAATATGAAAAATTTAAATATAGAAAAGGGGGGAGCCGGTTGGCTCCCCATTCTGTTTCGCGTTTTACGGTTGTACTGTCCACGGGCAGTCAGCGGTTACGTGCACCCAGTAGGCATTGCCCGCGACCATCATGGTCGCGCCTTTGGCATGCTGCGTTATGTACGGTGTCGCTGCCTGCCAAACTGCCACAAAGTCCGCATTAGCCGGTAGCGTGGCGGATTCCGCCATGCTCGTCGCAGTTGGGTATCCGACCATGTTCCAGCCTGCGTACAGGTTGATTACCACTGGGGATGCAGAGTAGCCACCGGCCAGACTCGTCGTCAGATTCTGGTCGCCGCCGTTGGCGGTTATCCAGAGCCATACGCCTATTGCATTGCTGATTGTCGTCAGATCGTTGACTGTGCTGCCTACCCTGTAGGTCTTCCACGGGTCCATGACATCCTGCGCGCTGCACCATTTAGCTACAGTCCAGGTTGTTCCCCCATCCCCGAGCACGGAGTCATCCAGTATAGTCTGGATGTTGCCGCTGATGGCTATCGGGAACGATACGAACACCCAGCTGTTAATTGCCTTGCCTGTCAGGGAGATGTTGTATGGTTGTGCTGTAGAGCCCGGTTCCTGCGTGTGGGTTGTGCCTGTGCCCTCGTTGGTCGCGATATCGACGGCGGTAACATAGTACCACCAGAGCGTGCCGTCAGCTGTGCCGTAGTTATTGTCCTCGTATGTGTTTGTCCCGACTGGGACTGTGCCTATTACCGAGTATGCTGCATCGGTTCCGGCTGCGGACCTGTAGATGTTGTAATGGTCCACGTCGCCGCTCGAGCTCGCAGTCCAGTTCAGAGTGTTGTCGAGAGTTACGCTGATTACCTGGTTGTAAGTGGTATAAACCTGCAGGAAGTCAACGCTGCATGTTAAAGTGTTGCTGAGGCTTCCGTACACGCCCCATAGGATTACTCCCCCCTGGATGTAATCGGAGACTGTTGTGGTTATTGATCTGGTCATGGTGTAGTCAGTGTTGGCGGTTGTGAAGGTCATGGTGGTGCCTATCGCATCCCATGTTGTTCCGTCCCAGGCGTACATCGTTGCTATGCAGTTTGCAAGGTTGTACTGTGCCTCGAAGGTCAGGTCTATCTGTGTTGCAGCTCCTGCAGCCACGCTGGTGGCGAATGAGCACTTCACGAACATTTCGTCGGCGGCGAGGGGACCGATACTTGGGCCTGCCCTGACATCGTTTGATGTGCCTCCGTCGGTGTAGTAAGTGTCACTCCACTCGGTTGCGCTGTTCGGCGTGGTCAATTCAACTGGAGTATTGTCATCTACATCGCAGAAATACACATTATGAGGCCCTCCTGCTGCCGTTGTGCCTGTGGTTGTTAAGGTCTCAGTTGCAGCTTGGGTTCCCAGACCGTACTGGTGCACGGTGAACGCTGTCGGCGCGTTGGGTGCCGCGTTGTCAAGTATGTAGGGCGTTGCTTCAGGCGGGGTTGCGGTTGTCGGGGCTGTCTCTGTCGAGCTGCCGCCGATCGCCCTTGCGTACCATCCGTAGGTGCCATCGCCTGCCGCTATCGTGTATGCGAAGCTGCCGTCAATGCTTGTGTCTGCTGCTCCGGCTGCCACCCATGTCCATGGGTTGGCTGTGTTCTTGGTGTAGTACAGTTGGACCGATGTCGGTACGCCTGTCCAATCGTAGGTCAGTGTTACTGCCTCGACATTGGATGTGCCCAGCGGGCCTGTTGCAAGTGCGGTGGCTGTCAGTGGCTGGTTGACATATATCTGTATTCCGACCCATGCGCCCCAGTTGCCTGCTGCGTCCTGGCCCCTGACGAATATCCAGTGCCAGCCTGTGGACCAGCCGCCTGTGTTTATCGGGGTTGCGGTGCTCTGGACCGCCTCGGCTGGGCTGTTGAATGTGCCGTCGAAGGTCTGCATTGCGACTCCTGTCACGTTGGAAACGTCCGTCTTATACTCGGCTGCCGCGATATTGCTGCCGCCCGTTGTCCAGTCCTGGACGTTGGCAACGACCGTCACGAGGTCGCCTGCGAAACAGACTGTCTTGTCGGCTGATACGTATTCGGTAATCGGGCCCCATATGTCTGTTGCTGCTGCCCAGTTGGCGTAGATGTGCATGCCTAGGATGTCACAGCTGCCGGACTTGGTTTGCTGTTGTTGCCCCACGAAGACCTTGCCGATTCCGCCGTTCGTTGTGTTCACGCAGGCCTGCATGCTGTGGAAATAGCTGTCAAGAGTCAGGTAGTCTGTTGTGAGCACTGGAGCTGCTGCCCAGTCCAGGTCGGAGAAGGCGAGCAGGTTTGGCTGGCCGTACGGGTCGCTCTTCTTGTCTCTGGCCGCAATAACGTATTGCAGGCCGGTTTGGTAGGCCGAGCAAACGAGCTTCCTGGTGCCGTAGTCATGCTGGCTCAGCACCAATGTTGATACCTGGATGTTCGTGGTCCACGTGGTCCCTGTATCTGAGTAGATTGTGTACATTGTCATGTCGCCGTCAGTGTTCGCTCCTTTAAAGTAGAAGCCCTGCCGTCTGTTGTGGTTCGCCCCTTGGGTTGTGGCTAGGGATAGCGGGAACATTACGTTGTCGGTCGTGTCCCAGGCGATATAGTAAGTGCCCCATGCGCCATTGTACTCCCTGAAGGATGCGTCCCTGTCCTGGGCGCTGTCAGCCGCGTCCCTTTCGTAGAAGTAGACGAAGATGTTGCCGTTCGGCAACACGCCCACGCTCGGGAAGAAGAAGTAGAGGTTCGCACCGTTCGTGTCCACATAAGCTATGGCGCTCCATGTCCCACCGCCGTTTGCAGAGGTCTTGAAGGCGCAGGACACATCGTTCATGGTTGTGGGTGTAGTGCTGGTGTATCCCATTGTCTCAACAACGAGCATGAACAGGGCTCCGGGGTTGTACCAGGCGATGTTGACAGTTCTGTAGATATTGCCCGCGCTTCGGCCTTCGCCAGCAGAGAATGCGTTCACATTGGTGGTCCAGGTTGTATAGGGTGAGTCGGCATATGCGACTTTGATGTAGGCGCATGTGGTGAGCTCGGTGTTACCGCCGACGCCGCCTGGAACCCATGCATTGTAGGCAATCATTATCCTGCCTGCGTAGGTGCCGGATGTTGCGCGGCATATCGACACGTATCCGGGCTGCCACGACGCCGGGCTGACAGCTATTGCTGTGCCCCATGTTGCGCCGCCGTCGGACGAGAGTTTGAAGTAAACCCTGTCGCCGAACCGCGAGTCCTGCCTGTAGGCGCAACCGATGTAGTATGTGCCTGTGGCGTTCCAGGAGACGAATGCCGGCATGTCCTCATGCGCCGGCGTCGTCGCGATGTTTATTGTTGGTGGTGTCTCTGTCGTGACCACGTCCAGCTGGAACTTTACCTCTGACTGGGCTATGGGCGCCGATGCATCATTGTTTGATGTCGCCCTGATGCTCAGGGTGTATGTTCCTGCGGTTGTGCCGGCAGCGCACAGTATCCTCGCGTATCCGTGTGTCCTGGCGCTTGAGGCTATTGATACCGGGGATGCCGGGTACAAGGTCACTGTGAATCCGGCCGGCAGTAGCGGTGTGCTTAGTGCGTATGTGTCGTCGGTTGTCCCGCCATTGTTAATCCAGTAGGGGACAATGACGCTTCCGGAGGGTGCAATCTTGAATGCTGCTTCGCCGAAGTCGTCCCTCTCGGGGATAACTCTCGGTGTGTCCAGGTTCATGTTGACCTTGTAGACATTGTTGGCAGCATTGGTGTCGGCGCTTGCGTTGAAGCCGCCCGTCATTGCCAATGTGAACTGCCTGGCTGTCGATGACTTCCAGACGACCTGCACGTTCCACTGACCCTTCTCGGGGTGCTCGATGCGGAACATTTCGACGTTGTTTATGTCGTCGCCGCCGTCGTTGGCCGTGTCATAGTCATATGAACCGCCGCCGACCCATGACGGGAACTGGCTGTAGGCTCCGCCCCATTGTGTTGAACCGGTGCAGGGAGAGGACCATGCCTCGAGGAAGTGGTTTCCCTCATACCTGGTGCCGCTCGGCGATGTGACTACAAGGTCAAGGTCGTAGGTCAGGGTTCCCGAGCCGGTAGCGTCCCAGTGGGTCATCGTGACCTTCAGGGGGACAGTGTTGTCTATGACCCATGTCTGAAGTAGGCCGTCTGTCCTGGCGCTCCATGTGCCTGCTGCAATCCCGGCATCGTTCTGATACCACTGGATGACGTTCGGGAATGGCGGGCATACCGAGTTCCTGACATTGCAGCGGCCCCAGCCCTGGTCCATGGATGGGTATCCGAGCCCCATGTCCACGGCTCCGTGGATGAGCAGCGTCTTTATCAGGTTGGCGCTGATGCTGCCAGTAGGTATGCCTTTAACATCCTGCAGGTAGTCCCTGATGAGTATGCCGTCGCCGGCTGCTGCCGGGCAGGCCATCGATGTTCCCTGGAGGGAAACATAGTCAAATGTTGCATCGGGGTCATTGTTGATGGGGTTGAGTGTGTCATATAGACCGGGCAATGTTGCCTCTGTGGCGTCGTCGGACTTGGTGGAGAACACGGCTGTGCCGATTTCGCACACGTCGGGTTTGATTGCATCGTAAGATGTCGGGCCCCTGCTGCTGAATGAGGCCATCTGGCCCGGGTCGTCGGACGAGCTGAATTCGCTCGGGCGGAAGTTCTCTACCGCGCCTACGCTCACTCCGAGCTTGCAGTTGCCATATCCGGAAGCCGAGTTGGTGTTCGGGCCATCGTTTCCGGCGGCGAAGAATATCAGTGCGCCGGTATTGGCTGCCATGAATGTGTCGACTGTTCCGTCATATCCGTTTTGGATAGTCATTGGACCCCAGCTGTTGGTGAAAATCCTTGCACCGGCTGTGTAGCCCAGTGACCATTCTGACGAGACCAATCCAGCTCTGCTGTAGATGCTTGCTTCCGGTGCCCTGCCTGCAAAGCCCATCCTGTCGGGCTTGCCTGCGGGATTGGTGGATGCCAGTGCATTGTAGACATTGTCAGCGATGGAAAGACCTAGGTAGGCTTCCATGTCGTAACCGTTGCCGGCCGCAATGCCTATAACATGCGTTCCGTGGTATTGTGCGTCTGTGCCGGTCTCGTAGGTCAGTCTGTTTCCCAGAGGTCCGTTGATGAAGTCCCTGTGGGTTGCGTCTACGGCCGTGTCCTGAACATGTATCGTCTGGCCCTGGCCGCAGATTCTCTGTGGCAGGTTAGATACAGTCTGGACCCAGAGGTCCTGTGCCTGCGATATCCTTCCGCCGACATTGTTCAGCAGCTTCATCTCGGGCAGGTTATCGACCAGCATCACCGAGTCAAGAGCTGCTATCGTCTGAAGCTGGCTTGCGTCAATGTAACATGTGGCGCTGCCGTAATTGGTGTCCTCGATTTCAGTCGCCCCAAGGGCAGCCAGGATGGCAATCAATTCGGATGTGCCTGCGCCTTCGTAGTTATAGACCTGTAGCTTGACTGTTCCGGTGGACGGAATATCCTTGTCCAGCTTGTATCCGGGCTCGTAGGCTCCGACCCACTGAACATAGTCGAGGTTCTCGATATTGTCCTTCTGGGCCGGGGTCATCTTCACGACGACGACATTGTCGCCGATTTCGCGCAGTATCTTGCCTGCGACGGACGTGACCATGCTGTTCCAGGATTCTTCGGTCGGGACAACGAACTGCACCATGTACTCATTTGTGTCGGCCTTGCGCAGTTCGGCTGGCAGGTCATAGCCGGCCTGGCTGTCGAACCTGATTCCCTGTTCCGCGAGGTCAATTACAGTCCTGCTAGGAAGGTCATTCAAATCGAATTGGGTGGAGAGATAGTTTTTCTGGCTCTCCGTGACTTTCACATAAGCCCCATTTTCTCTCAAGCTCACGATGTTAGCTCCGATATCTCTCAGCACGCCTACCCCCTCGGGTGTGTTGTAATTCACCCAAGCATAGGTTGTCGGTCCTGGCAACGACACGCCGGTTTGCATGTCCGGTGCGGCAGTCTTGAATCCCTGAGCCAAGACCAAGCCAGGTCCAATCATCGACAGTGCGATGAATATGGATACCAATCTCAAAATATTCTTTTCATTCGGTATGCCCATAATGTTCTTTCCTCCTTTTTCCATTCCTGACTGACGAAACACGGAGGATTGAACAATGATAATCCGCGCCCGCCTGTCAAATAACGTATATGTTCAGATTAGTATAAAATGATTTCGTCCACCATTCATTTTACACATGATGACTCGGCACAGATTTTCCTTGGGAAAATGCCGGGGTAGCGGCAATGCGGAAGGCTAATTACGGGACGGGTGCAGAATCTGGGCCGGGATCCGGTTCGGGTAAATTGATTCCTTCCGGTCCATTTCCCCTATCCACATCAGAGAATAAATAAAAGAATTACAATCCAGGAATCAGCAAATTATATATATTGAGGAGCAATATCGTCAATACATTAATCCCTTATAATAAAAATTAGCCCGATTGGGAGAGGATTGACATGCCGACGAAAAATTTGACCAGCATAATTTGTGTGATGTTGATGGCTGCGATGTTGTGGAGTTCCCTCGGGGTGGGCCTGATGCCCTCCCCCGAGGATGCAAAATCAGTAACTACACTCCAAGATGTCGCGGGCGCCGACGAGAACGCCAAACCCAACATTATTGACCCAGAGAACGGAATCTCGGATTCAGACAAGGTCGAACCGAGCGGGGGAAACGAGGACATTGCATCGTACGGCGGATGGAACTCCGAGCCGACAGGCACACCATGGGGCAACTGGAGCTTCAGGGTCGCACAAAATGTGCCTGGGGCTGAGGCCATGGGTTACACGGGCGATGGGGTATGCGTGGCTGTCGCGGACACAGGCATAGATTTCGGGGCCCAGAACCTGGACGGAAAATACATGGTGGACAGCACTACATATTCTATAGAGAACACTACCGTGGCAGAAAGCACGGTTCAGGGTCAGAACAACATATCCCTGCCCAACACGAATATCGTATCCGGCACACTTGAAATAAAGGTCAATGGCGCAGTCAGCACCGGCTACACGGCCAATTTAGTTAGGGGAGAGGTGACTTTCCCGTCGGCACTGACCTTGGGCAGTACGGTGGTTTGCTCATACCAGTACCGCCCTTACTATGGCTGGCCAGTGGCCTTCGATGCGCTCGGCCTGCCCCAATACCTGCTCGCCAAGGAAGCAAGAACAGGCGGGGGTGGAGTGGCCAACACAACCCTTAACGGTACAGGCCCGTTCGACATTGACCACACCCTCAGGGTCGATGGCCAGAATGATTTCACAATTACCGAGAGCGCATGCCCTGACGACAGGTACGGAGACGTCCTGACACCCGGGACCTCGACAGGCCTGGAATTCGACATGACAGAACTGTGGGGCACGCGCGACAAGAATTTCTGGTACGCCGGTATCCAGACGCGCTATGCCGCTATGAACAGGACATTCGGCTTTGCCATGGACTTCGACGGCCCAGCGAGCGGTTCGATCAACGATCCTGTGGAGAGCGGCAATCTGCTGGACTTTGAGGCGTCGCATTCCGCACCGATTGAACAGGTCGCATACGATGACAATAATGATTTATTGGCGACCTGCGCCGGAACATCCCAGGGTGACGCACTCACTGGCAGCTATGAGTACAATTCAGTCAAGATATGGAGCTCGGGTGGGAACCTGATCAGGACGCTCCCGAACGAACAGACACCGGTGGACTCGGTGGCTTGGTCCCCGGACGGCAGCAGGCTTGCCTATGTGACAGGCCTGGAGACGGTTGTTTATAATGCTGGCACATGGACCGAGCAATGGAGAGTGCAGCACTCGTCCGCAATTAAGACCAAATATTACCGGGATGCGCTGGCATTCAGCCCCAACGGCACAATGCTCATTACCGGCTCGGTCGCGGCAAGCAATAAAATATTCGTCCTCGATGTTGTGACAGGTTTAACAACCAACGCCAGTGCGAATACCTTTTCCGGTTCTGTCGCCTATAATCCTGTTTACAACATGATTGCCCTGGGCCTTGATGACGGTACAGTCCAGATAATTGATTCTGTCACCTACGCTACGATAATGGTGCTTAAAACATATATAAACAAAGGTTTGGATATTTCCGACGGAAAACCCATCGAAGCTGCGACCTGGAGCCCGGACGGAATGCACCTGGCAACGGGAAGGAGCGGGGGCGGATACATCAACATTTGGAACCTCACAGGGAACATGACATGGGCGGACAGTGATTTCAATCTGACCGGCCACGACGATATACAGACTGTAAACAGCATCATATGGCTTTCCGCCAACAATGTCATATCCGGTTGCGATGACGGGAATGTCATTTACTGGAATCCATTCACGTCAATCCTGCCAGTGACAACCAGGAACAGCAGGTACAATGCCCCAGTGCGCTCGCTGGCCCTTACCTCGGGAAATGAGGTTTTCGTCGGCTCGGTTGATTGCACAGTCAGGAAATACACATCTGGCTGGTCCACATTTACGGCATTTGCGTCTCACAGGGCGGATGTAATGGTATACATAAGGTATGAAAGAGAATACTATACATTCAGTCCTGAGGGCCAGAAGCTTTCCGAGTTCGATTACATCGAGGAACCGGATGTATACAAATGGAACACCGGTACAATGTCCTGGACGCGTACGAATATGACCAACATATTCGGCCACGCGTTTTATAAAGGCTCGAGCGCCGGGGAATGGACTGCAAAGGGATTCATCGAGATCGCATTGCCCCGCAATTTCACGGCATGGCCCAATCAGAACAATATATACATAAATGCTTTCGTTTGCGGTGACAATTCATCCAGACCGCAGGACACCGTACCTGCGGATTGCAACATGCCCTCGCCCACGGGTGGCGTCAATGTGAACTGGGCCGGTACTGACAAGGTCACGCTCAGCGCATGGGGAAAGCTGGACATTCCGAAGACGACTATTAATTATGCGAATGTGGCGAGCGTTACCGACACCTGCCACTTTGGCTACCACCCAAGCACGGCCCTGACCAAGGCATTCGGTCTGGTTCCGATGATTGTGACAGAGTCCACGACGGCTGGAGTTTGGGACAGAGTATATGTCGATATGAACCTAGACTATGTTATTGATTCGAATGACCCATATGTGAACATTAATAATCCTGTGCTCACGGTGGACATATGGGACGCCTCAAGCGGGACTGCCGTCCCAGGGCAAGATGGCATTCCCGACCTCAGCGGCGGGATGCTATATTTCATCGGAGACGGCAAGACCAAGATGCCGTATTCTGACAGGATGTCCGAAGTATTAATGGCCTCGGGAGACCAACTCACCCCGTTCAACGTGGACAATCCCATGCCAATACCCAAGAATGGCGAGATAGTGGCTTTCTTCGGCGATTTCAACTATGACGAAGACGAGGGCAAAATGATAACGCACGGAACACAGACTGCCTCGGCGATTGCAGGGGAAGGGCTGAACATAGGCTCTTACGCCCCGGTGAAGGGAGTAAGCCCGGACGTAAAGTTCCTGCCCATATGCAACGCCAATTATGGCCTAACTTATGCATTGTACTTCGCAGTCGAAGGATATGACGGAAAGACCAACACAGGCGACGAGGCTCAGATTGTCTCTATCGGCCAGTATGTCTCCGGTTATGGCAATGGATTCGACGAGACCTCATATCTTGTCGAATATCTGGTGAATGCCACTCAATCGCATGCCGTGTTCATCTCTCCTGCAGGCAATGACGGGAGCGGGTACGGCACGATCGCGGCGCCATGCAGTCCGAACACCTTGGTTGTCGGGTATACTGAGGACAACACATACATCTCCACGGACATCGAGCAGGTTCAGCATTTCACTAAGATAAGTGAGCTGTCCTCCAGGGGACCCACGGCCGCAGGCCTGGCAAAACCGGACCTGGTTGCTGTTGGAGTCGGCGAGGTTGACTTGCCGCTTGGGTCTTCGGGTGTGCGCGACACCTCTGTTGGCGGACTTGGCCAGACTACGCTCTGGGAAGGCAGCGACCTCTCTGCCGCAATCACATCCGGCGTCATGGCACTTGTATTCGAGGCCTACGAAGTGAAAAACGGGTTCTTCCCGACCACAGATGTGGCAATGGGCATTCTGCGCTCCTCGGCAAAGGACTTGGGATATGACCCGCTGACTCAGGGTTCCGGGTTTGTCGACGCCCTTGTGGCCGTGAGGGACGCGAATGGAAATAGCGGCCTGACTCTGACTGCGCCCAAAACAACCTTCGGAAACACTTTCGGGATTGAATACAGCTCGTTCATCAATGTGCTGGACCAGGGAGAGAATGGCACAATACCCGTAAATATCCATAATCCCACGACCGGAACGCAGAGCCCGGTTTATCAAGTTGAGTACCTGCAGAGGATCAATGTAACGGAAACCTACCCAATAGTCAGTAACACACAGGGCTACAGGGCCGACATCTCGGGCCAGTTCCCGGCCAATGCCGAGGTAATCAAGGCGACCGCCCAGACCAGCTACGTGGACTTCCTGGAAAAGCGCGGCTCGTTCTTCATGACGCTCTGGGACTGGGTGGACAGTCAGCCCCCAGGAGATTCTCAGCACGGCGTCATTGACGTGGCCGAGCTCAGCTTCCTAACAGGCGTCGATTACAGCAATATCAACTCGCTCACCTGTACACTGTCCAATCCGCAGGGTTCCCTCAGGGGTAAGCTCGTGCTCGAACTGCTGCCTGACACGGCCTCCGGAAGCGTTCTGCCTGACAGGGAGTGGAGAATATCTGTCGAGTCATTTGCGACAACATCATGGAACTGGAGTTCGCTCTCCAAGACTTCCTCTACAATAACTGCCAATTCGGATGACAGCGTTAACGTTCAGGTGAACATACCTTCCGATGCCCAGGCAGGTTCATACGAGTCAGCATTGGTTGCCTCTTACGGACCAATTCCGGTTAATTGGGTGGGCAGCTTCCAGCCCTACGTTGTTGAAGAGGCCGAGTACCTGAACACGACGCTTTACTCGACCTACTGGGACGATGGTGCCGAGGGCAACCATTGGGACGATTGGACCGCGCCAGACACTGACCCAGCGGATGGGATAGTCGACGACCCGTACGAGTTCCTTACTGCGGGGAAGAGTGACAGATACCCATTAGTTGACCCGTTGGTGATACAATCGACCGCCAGGGTGGCCTCTCCTCCGATAACCATAACCAGCAATATGGATTTCGTCACGTATGCAGCCAGAGGCGACGGGACGGCAGGCAACCCGTGGATAATCGAGAACCTGGACATAGACGGGACTTCATACACACAGCCCGGAATCGAAATGTCCGACACCACTGATTACTTCATAATACGCAACTGCGCTGTGCACGATTCGCAGGGCTCAAACGGAATCACGCTCAACAATGTTATTAACGGTGTAGTATCCGATTCCGACATCTACCTGAACGGAGGCCACGGCATCAGGATGGACCAATGCTCGAACCTCCTCCTCGAAGGCCTCGATGTCCACGACCACTCCGCGGGGTGCGGTCTTTCGATGGAGACCTCTTCGGATATTATCATCGCCGACAGCGAGGTCCAGACGAGCTCCGGAGCCGGAATCGGTGTCAAGACCGTGACGGATTTGACTCTCGTCGGCTGTGACATCCACGGCAACGGAGGCGACGGCGGTTTATTCATCGAAGAGGCATCAGGTTGCCGCATCTCTGGCAACACCTTCTACGACGAAGACTTTGGCATCCTCATTGCCGCCTGCTCGGCGAACGATATCACCTCCAACACCTTCGATTCCTTCGACGGCTCTTCCGGGTTGTACAGCCTCTATGTCGATAGCTCCGACACAAACGTAATTTCTGGCAATGATTTCGCCAACTGCATCGCTGTCCATGCCTACGACAACGACGCAAGCGCGACCAACGACTGGGACGACAACTTCTGGTTCGACGACCCGAACAAGGACGGCACGCCTTACGCGGGCATAGATGACGCCGGCACCGGTTCGGGCGTCCAGGACAACTCTCCCGAGAGTGCACCCGTGGCGATGCCAGCAACCTACTATATCCCGAGTGCCCCGATAGCAATAGCCAGTGACACAGATTTCACTACATCTCCAGGGGTTCTGAATCCCAGCGCGACCGGAATGGCAGATGACCCCTTCATCATATCTGGCTGGGACATTGACACAACTGGCTTCGGGCACGGCGTTAAGATTGAGAACACGACAGCATATTTTGTCGTCAAGGACTGTCTGATATATGGAAATGTGGCTGGATATGGAGTGACCCTATTCAACGCCCCTAACGGAACTGTGCGCTGCAACGAGTTCAGCAGCCTGGGGACTGGTGTCACAATCTGGTTCACATCAATATCTGCTGTGCGCATGAACGAGATGACGGGCCTGACCTATGGCGTCTATATGCTGGATTCGGACAACTGCACAATCGAATACAACAGGATGACAGGCGGCATCCACGGCGCCAGAATAACTAACTCAGAATACTGCACCGTGACCATGAACGTCGTCGACGGTAACTCGGCCAATGGAATCTTCTTGGACCATTCCACAGAATGCCAGATAATTTATAACGAACTGAACTCGAATGGCTACGGCATTCATCTTGCCAACTCAACCGGCTTCAACCATCTCCACCACAACAACCTGCTTGGCAACATAGTCCAGGCATACGATGATTTCATGGGTGAGACACTCGCCTCGTTCGAACTGTTCAGCTTCTTCGGTATACCCGCGACCTATTATTCTGTGTATAACGTGAAATACTGCAATGTGACGGTGAACGCTCTGCCAATTGCTGGCTATACCTTTGACGCTGATACCGGGCTCGTCACATTCACGACTCCAATCCTGGGCCAATGCTCGGGAGCAGTCGTGTCAATCAATGCGGTCCTGACATTCGAGGAATCGGGCCCGAACAGGATCAGTCTGCCCAACCAGAGACTTACTGGCGGAACTGCCATCGTGAAGGTTGTGGTCATGGAGACTGACGGGACTGAATACGTTGTCCCCGATACCAGCTACACACTATACCGCAAAGTTGGCATAATCGAGTTCACATCGCCGGTGAATCTGGGGATGGGCATCGTAATCTTCGCCAATTACACTTACTACAATAAAACCGGCATTGTGCCCCTGACGCTGAATGTACTGGCCGCTAAAAGTGCCAACTTCAACTTCGGGAACCTGAATGCAAACGAGAGCGCCCTCGGCATCGGCATAATGCCTACCTGGGGAGTAAGGCCCGGGCAGGGCACCAGCCTTGTCAGCGGCGACCGCAGATATTTCTATGTCCGCGTGCCAAATCAGGGAATGTTCAGCGTTTCCGAGATACAGAACTTCTTCCTGTACACCGAACTCCTGTGGAACCTGAACATGACCGACATCAACATAGTGGTCTATGGTAAGGGCTCGACCTCCATGTACCTCAGTGCAGCACCGTACATGATGAAGAAGATGGGTGGCAGCGAAGAGAAGGCCGACTTCAGCTTCTTTACCGCAACCATGGGGCCGAAGGATATCCTGGTTACTAACTTCAACCATGAGGTCCTCACTATATGCGTCTCCGCCAAGAATTTCAACGGAAACGGCACACCGGTGACAGCATTCGGGGGCGAAAGCGGTTGGCTGAGGCTGAGCGATAACAACCCGAAAGCCTGGACGAACCAAGATGTCGGTCATACAAGCATATCGTTCCAGTCAAGCCTTGATTTGTCCAGTGGTATGACCGCATCCATTGTTGGCCCTGCGCAAGGCACAAAATCAGTCGAAGAAATTTACCAGGATGACCTCACCTTGTACGACCTGAGCACACTAGAGGGATGGCTCACCATGAATGCGGTAGCGGGATTCACAAAGGTCGTCACGGTGAAGAACGCGCTCAGCTGGGACGTTCACATCATGGGTCACCCGGAATGCTCCGACCTTGACCTCTCTCTCTTCCTCGACGGAAAAGCCGGGCAGCCCAAGGACGGTATTGCCCAGTGGAAAGAGATCATCACTTCGCAGGACATGCAGTTCGACGCCTACAAATGCACTTATGGAACTGGTACGTATTGTTACTGTGCCGATGCAGACGCCGACGAAGCGATAAAAATCATTAGCCCGCCCGACGGGGATTACATTATAAAGGTTCTGGGTTTTACAGTCTCCACCAAACCGGGATACTTCGATATGGAGATCAAATCAATATTTGCCGGAGTCGAGGGTTACAAGCTTTCGCATGAGGATGCTGAGTTCGAGGACGAAGACCCGACAAGTGGCGGCTATCTCAGCACTGAATCCATGCAGGGCTATGATGTCAGGACATTCAATGTGCTCTGGACATTCCCCGAGGGAACTGAGGATGGCGTGTACGGCGGCATATTTGTCCTGGGCGTTCCGGAATCACCGCAATTGATTGTGATTGCCATGGACATAATATATGACTGCGAAGCACCAACTCTGTTGCCTGGATTCACAGGTCCGGATACAATTGTATCGGCCAATACTCCGACCGTGAGCGCCAAGATTGAAGACCTTGTCAACGGCGAAATTGACCCTTACGGTGCCACCGTGATTTTTGACGGCAGTGATGTTACGGACCTCGCAGGCATATCGATAACGAATACGAAGAACGATGCGGGAGTTCAGGGTTACTGGACTGGTGACATACTCTATAAACCCGCGAGCCCTCTGTCCGAAGGCAACCATCACTTCGAGGTGGGAGTAAAGGACAAGACCGGAAACCTTGGGACACTTTCATGGAGTTTTACAGTTGACACCATCAAGCCGGGCCTGACTCTTGATTCACCCGAGGAGATATACACATCGGCAGCTACTTGCAGGCTTACCGGCCAGACAGACGCTGATTCTAGAATAAGCATAATCGGCGTGCCCGGGATTGTTAACATGCACACAGATTCTACGTTTGATATTGACCTCGAACTCGAGGAGGGCGTGAACTACGTTGCAATCAAGAGCACTGACCTTGCAGGCAATATCCACGAAATTCAGGAAATTATAACTCTGGATACAGATACACCCGTCTTCACACGCGTGGTTGCGCTTGACGGCTCGACAACCAATTTCAGAACGACCGGCATCT
This sequence comes from uncultured Thermoplasmata archaeon, assembly GCA_964354755.1. Lineage (GTDB taxonomy): Archaea > Thermoplasmatota > Thermoplasmata > SG8-5 > SG8-5 > UBA147. Next base: position 155,625 of record CAYHBA010000004.1, on the reverse strand, counting down.
ACGGGGAGATGACTGAGCCCGGCACTTTGGCGCTGAACGGCATTCTGATACCTGTCAACAGCGACGGCACGTTCAGGTTTGACACAATATCCCTGACAGAGGGTCAGAATATGCAGGCCCTGGAATTCACGGACAGAGCCGGCCATGTGGCTCACTACTACATGAACATCACGCTGGACACGATTGCCCCGGCCCTTGCGGTGGATGACATGGACAGCGTTGTGCACTCTGAGTGGCTGAACATCACTGGAACCACCGACCGGAATGCGGTTTCCCTCACCATGAACGGCAAACTTGTGGATATCTCCGCCACCGGGGCTTTCCAGAACAACATAAGAATAAGCCCCGGGGTCAATACAATTGTCATCGAGAGCAAGGACAGGGCAGGTAATTCGGCAGTGGAGGTCATCACTGTCATCTACTCCGAGGAGGCGGGAACCAACTATGCGGCAATCGGCCTCATGGTCATCCTGCTCGTGATCGGTCTGGTCCTGGGCCTTCTGCTCGCACCCATTATTTTGGGTCGGGAAAAGGAGCCGGCACCAGAGGAACCTGCGGAGGAAATCCCAGGCGAGAAAGCAGAGCCAGCCCCCGGACTGGATACCGTGGCTCCTAAGACCGGGGAAGCTGAAAAGTCACTCGAGGAACCCGAGGAGCTTGAGCTCATTCCGCCTGAAGAATCTACCCCAGAAACCCTGCCTGAGGAAAAGGCCGCCCTGGAGTCGCCCCAACCGAGCCCAGAAGACCCACGCATAGCCAAGCTCACGGAAGCGTATGAGTCGGGCAAGATATCCAAGGAACTGTACGAGAGGAACCTTGCCAGGTTCAGGCAGAAATAACTCCGGAACAATAGGCGGGTCAAAACCCGCCTTCCCTTTCTTCCATATTTTTCTATTCGAATATTGCATCGAATGCTTTGAGGCACCTGACGACCCATAGCTCTTCCTTGGTCAGGCCTTTAATATCTATCAGGGAAAGTATCTCCTCGGAATTGACCAGCTTCAGCGCAAGAGGGTGGCCCTGTGTCATGGCGAAAACCCTGTCCATGTCCTGCGGGTCCATGCCCAGGGAGCCCAGAAGCTCGAGGGAACTTCCCCTGTCCAGACCCTTAAGGATGAGGTCGTTGGGGCCCAACGTGCCCAGGCATGCCGTGGGCGAGAGAGATTGACGGTCCCTCGTGATGAGGATGACGCACACATTTTTCAATGTGCGCGATTGCTCGCAAATGAGATACAGAAGCTGCATCATCTCCCGTTTCAGGTCGAATATGTTGTCCAGCACGATGATGGATTCGCTTTCCTGGAGGTCCCTGATCAGGGATGCCGCCGCCATGCCTGTGTCCGCATTCTTCGTCTGCCTGAGGAATTTTCTGAGTTCGTTTCTGCCCAGGCGGACATTGTTCGCCGCCACCTGTTCCAGAAGGTTCCGGATCGTGTCCCATTCATGAAGCGTGTACCAGAAGATGTTCTTGTTGCCTTCGAACCTTTTCAGTGTGCGCAGCACAAGCTGGGTCTTGCCTATTCCCTTTATCCCGCTCACAACGAGCAGAGGTTCGCCAGACTCTATCCTCGATCTCAGGAAGGCTGTCTCTTTTTCCCTGTCCACGAACGCTTCATTCCCAGGAAATTCTGGAAGCGTGGAAAGGAATGGTGCTGCCTGAAGGCCGGAGAGAGAGGATTCCAGTATCAGGCCGTCCCTGAAGCAGGTCAATATCAGGTTGGGTGCAGTGCTTCCCCTGGCCCTGAAAAGGATTTCGTGAAGCGACAGTGTTTTCTCTGAACCGGCGGAATCCCTGAAGTGCACTTTCTGGGCTTTCAACTTTGATATGAGGCCTTCAGCAATCTCGGTGCCGCGAGGTGTCAGGAAGAACGCCTTCCTCTTGCGCTTCAGCCCCCCCACATGGACGAGCGCTTCGCCGATGTATGCATTGCCCAGCAATGCATTGGTAGCCCTCGGGACATGGTTGATACGTATGCCCACGGCTTCCCCGATCCCCTCCTGGGTCTGACCCAGCTGCGCGCTTTCGTTCTCCGGGTCTGTGCTGTAATCCTTCAGATGTATCAGGATGCGCTCGTTGACGCTCAGGTCCTCAATCCGCATAACGGCCTGTCATTTTGAACTGCGTATATGAAACTAGCGCACATACGCAAAACTTAAATCTGAATCCACCTTGCTTGGCTTCGGTGCAACGATGGAATCCAGGGTTCAGAGGATTTATCATAACATTGAGAAACTGAATGAGACCGCGCCCGATGTCATAGTGATAGCCAATGCCACAGAGCCCATGCTGGACATGACGTTCTTTTACGCAACCAAACTGCAGGTCGGCAGGTACGAGGGCAGTATGGCATTCCTTTACCCTGACGGAAAATTAACCGTTGTGACATCGCTCCTCGAGGCGGAAAGCGCCTCGAAAGGTGATTTCGAGCTGCATGTCTTCAAGACACTGGACGAATTCATCCAGATCGTTGAAACACAGCTGAAAGGTGTCCGAAGAATAGGCATTAACCAGGACGAACTGACGCTGAAATCCCACAACTTTATCAAAGCACATGCCCCGAAAGACGCGGAGATTGTCGATGCGTCCAAAGCCGTTAAGATGACAAGGTTGGTGAAGGACGAGGTCGAGATAGAGACCATGAGGAAGGCCTGCCGCATAGCCTCTGAGGTCGCGGATAGAATTACAACACTGACCAAGGTCGGAATGAAGGAATACGAAGTATCCGCAGAACTGTGTTACATGATGCAGAAACTTGGCGCGGCAGGCCCATCGTTCGAGACGATTGCGGCCTTCGGCAAGAATGCTGCCGAGCCCCACTACAGCGCCGGTGATGTCAAACTGGAAAAAGGACACTTCATGCTCCTGGACTTTGGCGCGCTTTACAAAAGATACTGCTCAGACATCACAAGAACCTATTTCTGCGGCTCGGCTTCGAATAAACAGAGAAAAATGTACGAGATAGTGCTGGAGGCGCAGAAACGCGCCCTTGAAGCGATAAAGGTCGGTGAACCGGCGAGCAGACCGCACATCGTCGCGGCAGAGTACATAGACTCGACCGAGTACAAAGGCCTATTCACTCACGGGTTGGGGCATGGATTGGGCCTTGCCGTGCATGACGGGGGCGGCCTGAACCCGAAGGCGACTGACACCATCCTGGAAGAGGGCATGGTGTTCACGGTCGAACCGGGAATATATGTCCCAGGATATGGCGGTGTCAGAATCGAAGATGACATCGTGGTTCGGAAAAACGGCCCGGAACTGCTGACCACAGCAAAGAAAGACCTCACCGAGTTTTAGGTCTTGGTCCTGGCTTCGCGATTCGGCGGGATTTCGGCAATGGCCGGGAGCGCTCGAAAACCTCCCAGAGATAGCTGAACATGCCTGCAAGCGCCATTATCACCGCTATCAATGTCATGATTATCGCAGTGATGCTGCCCGGGAGAAAGCCGAACTGGGTAAGCAGGGAGACGAAGTACAGAACCATTATTCCCTTGACAAAGAACAGGGTCGTGTTCGGAATGGTATAGGCGCATGACCGCACGGGTCTGGAACTCATCACGAGCAGATAGCCCACTCCGAAGACCATTGAGACAGAAATTATCGTTACGAGGAAAATTGTAAAGGATACGCTACTTATTACGCCAAGGAATTCCAATGCAAGGACGAAAGCAATGATGAGGTAGCCCCTGAGCAGCAGTTTCACTACCGGTGGAAGATAATATTTTCGCTGGGGTTTTGGCTTCAACCATATCACCTCAGCATAGGAATATGTGCCTGGACGGATATAAATCCGCGCGGCTCATAACCCACAAATACACCATACACCATATGAGGCGCAAGCTTAATCTCTGGTCAAACGTTACACATTCTGCCACGATGATGATATTGCTAACTCTGCTGACAGGTGATGAAAGACGGGCGAACTGAGTGGCCGGGCAATCATCTCCGGAAGAGAATATTCTTGGTGGAGATGAATGCCCAGCACAATAGGCCAAGCGCATTGTTTCTCCAATCCTTGGGATTGGAGTTCATTTGCGATAAAATGATATGCGAATGGCTGTCTATTCCCCGAAGAAGTTTGAGCAATAGGAGACAAGTATGAGAATCATTTCCTGGAACGTGAACGGCATCCGTGCAATCGAGAAAAAGGGATTTCTCCATTGGCTGGCCAAGAAAACCCCTGACATTCTCTGCCTGCAGGAGACAAAGGCCTGGCCCGAGCAGGTTTCCCCAGCGCTCCGTAACCCGAAAGGTTACCATTCCATCTGGTCCGAGCCCTCGAAGAAGGGCTACAGCGGCGTGGCGACTTTCACAAAGGCCAAGCCCGTGTCAGTGTCGCTGACCATGGATGATGAAAAATTCGATTCCGAAGGAAGGATGCTCAGAACCGAGTTCGAAAATTTTATTCTATTCAATGTGTATTTCCCAAATGGGAAGGCCAACCCGGAAAGGCTGGCCTACAAGCTCGCATTTTATGAGCGATTTCTCGAAATAATTGAGGGGGCTAGGAAGGAAAAGCCAATAATTTTTTGCGGGGATGTAAACACGGCCCACAAGCCGATAGACCTCGCTCACCCCAAGGCCAATGAGACGACATCCGGTTTCCTGCCAATCGAGAGGGAATGGATTGACAGGGTCCTTGACATGGGATACGTTGACACATTCAGGCATTTTGACAAATCCCCCGAAAAATACACATGGTGGGATTACAAGACCGGTGCCAGGGCCAGGAACGTGGGATGGAGGCTGGATTATTTCTTTATTTCGGAGGAACTGGGACCTCGGCTGAAGGGGGCCTCCATCCTCGCGGATGTCTTGGGCTCGGACCACTGCCCGGTGGGCATCCAGATTGTTTGAGTTCCCTGCCAGTCAAAACCTATAAATACCCCCTGATAAAATAATGGCTGCTTCAAAGCATTTCAAGGGGGCAAGAACTTTGGCAAAAGAAAAAGAAAAGGCAACTACAGACAAACCGGACAACATAGTGTACATAGGCAAGAAACCGACCATGAACTACGTATTGGCAGTCGCCACGCAATTCAACAGCGGCTCCGACACCGTGATAATCAAGGCAAGGGGCAGGTCGATCAGTATCGCGGTTGATGTGGCCGAGATAGTGAGAAACAGGTTCGTGCAGGACCTCAAGGTCGATGACATAATAATTTCGACCGAGGTGCTGGAGGGGGAGGAGGGCAAGACCTCCAATGTCTCCTCGATCGAAATATTTCTCAAAAAGTAAGCCGTACCGGTCAAACAGCATATCCCGGAGCGAAACATGGATTCTGAGGAGCTGAGAGTCAGTCTGAGCGCCGCGGCTGGCGATTTGAACGCAGCCAATCTTAAGCAGTTCAAACTCTGCGACTCCTGCCTGGGCAGGCTGTTCGCCAAAGTCGGAAAGGGATTCGAGAACAGGGAGAGGGGAAACCTGGTCCGAAAAATCCTGGCCATGCCGGATCCCAGCGGGGATTGCGATGTATGCCGCGACCTTACCTCAAAATTCGATTGCTTCGCCGACCTGGCCACAGACGCGTTCACCCCTTGGGAATACTCGACTTTCCTGATAGGGACCAAGTTCGACCAGGAGATTGTTGCGAAGGAGGAGAACCTGTGGGCCGAGACCGGTGCCACCTACACCGAAGCCATGAAGGCGGAATTCAACAGGGAGATAGGCAAGCGGGTGGAAAGGAAAACCGGTAAAATCGCTGAATTCCTGAAACCCGACATCGTGGCAGTTATAGACACAACCTACGAGTCTGTTGATGTACAGGTCGCATCAGTCTATATTTACGGCAGGTACAATAAGTTCTCGAGGGAGATACCGCAGACCAGATGGCCCTGCAGGGAGTGCATGGGAAAGGGCTGCGCCAGGTGTAATGAGACCGGCAAGATGTATGCGGACAGCGTGGAGGAATTGGTCGGCCGGGTTGCCCTCAGATTTGCCGAAGGGAAGGACCACAGGTTCCACGGCATGGGGAGGGAGGACATAGATGCCCTTATGTTAGGCAGCGGAAGGCCGTTCGTGCTCGAGGTCAAGGATCCCGGAAAACGGACCTTGGACTGCGGAGCCCTGGAGGCGGAGGTAAACGCCTCTACCGACATGATTAAGGTCTCTGGCCTCAGGCCTTCGGACGGGGATGAGGTCGTAAAAATCAAGTCAGCTAGACCTAAAAAAAGGTACAGGGCCCATGTGGTGTTCAATTCCCCGGTGGACGAGGAAAACCTTAAAGAAGTAGTTGTTTCTCTCGGTGGCACAAACATCTCACAACAGACCCCTAATAGAGTGAAGCATCGACGGGCGGACATCAATCGCGACAGAAGGGTTATTAGCATAGTGGCAAGGCTTCTCAACCCCACAGAAGCGGTTTTCGACATCGCCGCCGAGGCTGGCACCTACATCAAAGAGTTTGTGCACGGAGACGAGGGGCGCACAGTCCCCAGCATCTCAGGTGAACTGGGCGTCGGATGCGAGGTGAAGACGCTCGACGTGCTGGAAATAATGGACAGCGAGGTGACGACATGAAAAGCTCGAAAGGCATTCGGAAGAGAACGAGAAACATACTCAGGAAGAATCCAAGGCACAGGGGCATGCCGCCCATGACCCATTCCTTCATTGAGTATAAAGAAGGCGAGAAGGCCACTGTACTGATAGACCCCAGTGTCCACAAGGGCCAGCCACATGTGAGCTTCCATGGACGCACAGGAACCATCGTTGGAATGCAGGGGAAAGCTTACATGGTCCACCTGGGCATAGGCAAGCACGGGAAGGACATCATCGTGGGCCCGGAGCACCTTAAGAAACAGGCCTAAGGGGATTTCATGACCGAAGAATACTTGACACTGGCAGAGATAAAGGAGTTGCTCAAGGCCGAACAGTCCAAGAGAATCCTCACCCTGGAACAGAACTACGCGCTCGAACATGCAAACAAATTCGCAAAGCTCGATGCAAAGGAATCCAGGAAACTCGTGAAGGAGCTCATGAAGATAGAGCCTGTGACTGAGGCCATAGCCTGCAAGATAGCAGACATGATGCCGCAGCACCCGGCCGAGGTGGATGCGATTTTCCTCAAGGAGAGGACCACTCTCGAAGAAGAAGCCAGCGCCAAGATACTTGAAGTGGTTAAAAAGCACCTGTAGGTGATGGGTTGGAGGACTACGCTTACATACTGGATTATTTGCCCCAAGGGCGGTCTGACCAGCGCGGCTTCCGCAGGGAGCCGGTGGCATATGCCCTGGGCGATGTCGAGTTCAAATTGTTCGAGCTCACGCCGAAGGACAATGTCACTCTGAGCGTGGGCGAAAGAGTCTACATAGGCAAGGACATCAAGCTGAGGGACGCGATACTCCATGTCAAGCGGAGAGTGCGGTACGAGGACCTGACAAATGCCTCGCACAGCGAGCTGCCGTTCATCATCCAGGAGATAGTCGTGGCCAGGGAAAAGGATTTCATCAGATTCTTCAATGAAGCGCATGCCGTGAACACGAGATTCCACCTCCTGGAGCTTCTCCCGGGCCTCGGGAAGAAATCCATGTGGTCCATAGTGGAGGAGAGGAAGAAGAAGCCGTTCGATTCGTTCAAGGACCTGGAGGACAGGGTTTCATCCATTCACAAACCCGAGAAACTCATCGCAAAGCGCATAGAGTCGGAACTGTCAGAGTCGGAACAGAAATATCATATATTCGTGGCAAAATAAGGAGACAATCGTATGAAAGCAAAGGGTACATGCAAGGGTTGCGAGCGCAGGAGAATAATAAACCTATTCGGATTATGCAAGCGGTGCAACAAGACACCGTCCAGATTCTTGTCCGAGGCCGAAATTGCCAAGGTCCGCGCAGAAGCGGCGGCAGCGGCGGCGGCGGCGAAGGCAATGGAGGCAGAATTGGCAGCAGCCGAGAAGGCGGCCGAGGAAGCCAAGGCAGCGGCGGCGGCAGCGGCCGGTGGAGCGGCACCGGCCGAGGGCGGCGAGGTCAAACCCGAGGAAGACAAGGAAAAGGGCAAGGATAAAGAGAAGGAAAAGGGCAAGGATAAAGAGAAAGAGAAATAATCCTGCCCTACACGGTTCCGGGCTCACCAGCCGAGAGCACCACACTCCTTATATTGCCCTTTAACTTTCACCCGATGGAATAAGAATGCTGGACATCAAGCTCATCCGTGAAAACCCAGGCATGGTCAGGGATAGTCTCCGCAAGCGCGGGGACGCGGAAAAAGAGAACATGCTGGAGGAGCTCATCCGAACCGATGTTGAATGGCGCAGGACCCAGGAGAAGGCCAATACCCTTAAAGCCGAGCGCAACAAGATTTCCAAGCAGATAGCCGAGGCAAAGAGGGCCAAGGCCGATGCCTCGGAGCTTTTGGCCCGCAGCTCGCAGATTCCGAAGGAGATTGAAGCCCTGGACAAGGAGACCCTTCGCCTGAGGGAAGGCATGGACGGCATGCTTATGCGCCTGCCGAATATTCTCCATGAATCCGTCCCGGTCGGAAAGGATGACTCGGAAAATCAGGTTGTCAGGACATGGGGGAAACCCAGACCTTTCGATTTTGAGCCGAAAAATCATGGAGAACTCGCCGAATCGCTGGGGCTTGCCGACTTCGACCGCGCAGCAAAGGTTACGGGCGCCGGGTTCAACTACCTCAAGGGTGGCCTGGCGCTGCTGGACATGGCCCTGGTCAGATATGCGGTCGATTTCATGGTGGCCAGAGGATATGTGTTCGTCGAACCGCCATACATGATGCGCAGGTCGGCGTACGAGGGCGTAACTGACCTTGGGGACTTCGAGAGCGTCATGTACAAAATCGAGAACGAGGACCTTTACCTGATTGCCACGTCCGAGCATCCCATGGCCGCGATGTTCATGGGCGAGATAATTGACGAGGATGCATTGCCCATTAAGCTGGTGGGCTTCTCCCCATGCTTCAGGCGCGAGATAGGCGCGCATGGCGTTGACACCAAGGGTCTGTTCAGGATGCACCAGTTCAACAAGGTGGAGCAGTTCGTGTTCTGCAGGCCCGAGCACTCGTGGGCCTTCCATGAGGAATTGCAGAATAACTCGGAACTGATGTTCCAGGGGCTTGAACTGCCCTACCGCGTGATGAATGTCTGCACCGGCGACATTGGAAATCTGGCCGCCAAGAAGTACGATATCGAGGTGTGGTTCCCCAGGCAGGGAAAGTACGGCGAAGTCACTTCATGCTCCAATGACACAGATTACCAGGCCAGACGGCTCGGAATCAGATGCGGGAAGCATGGCTCGGAGAAGAAGAGCGTGCCCCACACGCTGAACAACACAGCCATAGCCACTTCCAGAACCATGGTGGCCATACTCGAGAATTATCAGAATGCGGACGGCACCGTTACTGTGCCGAAAGCGCTGAGGCAGTACATGGGCGACATCAAGACCCTCGGCACGCCAAAGTAGGGTTACCCCGGCACATCCCCCCAAACTTATTTCTACTTCGTCATTTTGGGGTGAAACATGGCCGAAGATGTAATAACGGTCAAAAATCTTGTCAAGGTATACAGCGATGTCAGGGCAGTGGACGGCATCACGTTGGCCGTGGAGAAAGGGGAGGTTTTCGCATTCCTGGGGCCGAACGGCGCAGGCAAGACCACGACCGTCGAGATAATCGAGACGATTAGGGAAGCCACGGCCGGCGAGGTCTCAATCCTGGGAATGGACGTCAAGAGGGACAGGATGGAAATCCTGAAGCGCATCGGGGTCTTGCCCCAGGAGTTCAACTCCTTCGACAGGTTGACTGTCGAGGAAACCATCAGGTACTATTCGAATCTCTTTTGCGCAGACTGCGACACAGATCATCTCATCAAATTGGTTAACCTCGAGGAACACCGGAAAAAACTGTATGTGAACCTCTCCGGCGGTCTGAAACAGAGGGTTGGAATCGCCGTTGCACTCGTGAACGATCCAGAAATTGTGTTCCTGGACGAGCCCACGACTGGCCTGGATCCCCGTGCTAGGCATGATGTGTGGGAAGTAATAAAGGGTCTCAGGAAGGAGGGCAAGACCATATTCCTCACCACGCATTACATGGAAGAAGCCGAAGTCCTCGCCGATTACATCGCCATCATTTCCAAGGGCAAAATAATTGCCTATGGTACGACCACCGAGCTCATAGACCAGCATTTCAAGACGGTCAAGATCACGATAAAGGGCGGCTCGGACGGGATCGGAAAGCTGGCCTTCAGGATGGGCATGCCTTTGCAGTCCCAGGACAAGGGCCAGGTCACGATCGAGGCGAAGGGCAACGACCAGATTGTCGAATTTCTCAACGCGCTGAAGGCCGCGGGGATCTCCTACCACAGTATGGACATACGCAAGCCCAACCTGGAGGAGCTGTTCCTGGTTCTGACAGGAGAGGCTCTCGTTGAGAAGGAGGGGGCAAAATGAACATCCAAAGGGTCATGGCAAATCTCATAGTCCATCTCAAGCAGTTCTCCAGGGAGAAGAGCACGATTTTTTTCGTTCTTGCATTTCCCATTTTATTGATGCTGCTGTTCGGATTCATATTCCAGGACCAGGGAGGCAGTGTCGGCGCCCTATACATCCAAAACATCGACGGGGGCGCGCATTCCCAGATGCTTGTGAGCGCTTTCAACGGCACGGGCGTTTTCGATGTCACGATGGTGGACAACACAACGAATGCCAATAATTATTTCAGTGATAATAAGCTCGATGTCCTCATTGTCATACCTGCTGGCTATTCTGACAGCATCAACATGAAATTAGCCAACCAGAGCCTTCCGCAGTCCAACCTGACTATTCTGTACGACCAGAGTAGCACCTATGCCCAGACCAAGATGTCCATAGTGAGTTCGGTCATAGACGGCATGAATAAAGGACTTTCCGGCTCTGTGGATTACATAGGTATTGAAATGCAGGGCCAGCAGAGCGACCAGTTCAAATTCATAGATTTCTTCGCACCCGGTATCATAGCCATGTCTGTGATGAGCTCAAGCTTATTCGGAACAGTTGGCATGAACACCGAGCTGCGCCAGAAGGGCATTCTGCGAAAGCTGGCCACAACCCCTCTGACCAGAGCCGAGTGGCTGATTTCAAATATCCTTTACCAGATGGCCATGGCGATGTTATCCACCGTATGCATCCTGGTTGTCGGCATGGGCATATTCGGCCTGAGGCCGCACATCAACGGCTACATGTTCTTGTTCATCCTGCTCTGTGTGTTCAGCTTCGCCGGGATAGGCATGCTTATAACCCGCTTTGTCAAGGAGGCGGAGTCCGCGCAGGCGGCGGCCAACGCGGTCATGTTTCCGATGATGTTCCTTTCTGGGACTTTCTTCCAGCTGGAGATGATGCCCGGGTTCCTGCAGGCCATCGCCAGGTTCCTGCCGCTGTACTACGTCAACGAGGGCCTGAGGGCGGCGATGATTTCTCTGGACGGCAGCGTCATTTTCGAGAGCGCGGTCGTCATCGGCGCGTTCGGGATTGCGGTGTTCGTGTTGGGCGTATTTCTGACGTCCTGGAAGGACGAATAAAACTTCCTGAGTAGATTAGGAAGCCGAGGAACGCGATGGCGATGAATATCGGGACGTATAATGCAGCCATCCACGGCTCGGCCTTTATCTCATACGGGCCTGTCCCCGAATACTTTTCGTAGAGCACAGGGACCGAATCCGCGCTCCAGCCGAATCCCTCCGATGCGGCTTTGGCAAGTGAATGGTACCCGTAGCCTGCGTATTCTTCATTGGACCCTGAGTACCCGCATGGATAGGCAGGGGCAAGGCATGCCAGCACACCCAATGCAACGCATACGCCGACTGCGGCCAGTAAATGGATCGGCTTGGGCATCTGAATCACCCGAACGGGTAGCCGAGGATCATTCCAGCGAGCTTCTTCCTTGCCTGGAGCTTTTTCTTCTTGTCCATGTTCTCACCGGGACATAGAACTCTAACCGGGAGGATATAAACAGATTGGTACGCGGTTTTGTGTAATATATAAGCTGATTGGTACAGTGGTTTGTAAGCATGAGGGTTACTAATTGGTAGAGTCTAATTAGTAATATATTTAAATTTATCACATTTATGTAATGTGAATCTAAGGGTCATGCTATTTTATCCTCATTGTTATCTGATATTTATTTACTGGCTAAGTAATATTCAAGTTACGAATAAAGTTTAATAATTCAAATAATGTAGATGATATTTTAGTTATATTATCTGAGTTTATGAGATTCTTGAATATTTGGCTATCAACAATTTTTTTAAAGAATCCTTTGTTTATATCATCAACACCACTATTTTTCAATTCACTCAATAATTCCCTCAAATCTTTCAAATTTTGCATTTTCTCATATGTCGTAGGTTCTCCTTTAATTTCATTCTCTACTTCGTCGACCCTTCGAATTAACTCACGATAAATCGTAAGTTCCATTGATTGGGTTTGCTGTTGAGATTGTGTTTGCATTGCATTGGCAGATGTTTGAATATTCAATTGAAATTGTTGCTTATTAAATAATTCAACCGTATCCTTTGTAGCTTGATTATATGACCTTAGTTTAGTATTTTCTTCTTGTAATTCTTTAATTTTCTTTTCTAAATTTACTATTATTGATTCCAATTTTGTAGCATTCTCCTTCCCAGATTTGACTAAGGATTTCATCTGTTCCAGTTCGATTTCCATTGCGCTGTAACTATCACTTTGATTTATTGCCAAATCAGAGATGGATGACGATGAACCTAACACAGATGATGTTAAATCAGATGATGACAAGGTCTCTAACCAGATTGGGGAAATGGTATTCGAATCATCCAAAGATGATTCAACATCTAAGAGTTGAGCTTTTTTAGGTATTCTTTTTACTTCCCAAATTCTATCCTCCTCATTATCTACCATAATTTCACCGCCATTATATTTATTTTACATATACCTATACATCCTACCGGACTATTATCCTTTTGGGAGTTTGCTTCATTATTCATTTGTTAAACATAAGTTTTAAATTACCCCATTCTATTATTAGCTCGGGAAGCCGAGGCTTATGTGGGCAGAATAATCACAATCAACTCTTCCCCACTTTGGGCGGGGATAATCTCTCTCCAACCAGGGGTTTCCACCCCAAACCCCCGCCCTGTATTTTTATCGATAGAGCTAGGAAGACGGAACGTTTAATAACCATTGCATTCATAAAGTATGAAAGGTGGAAAAATGGCAATAGATTGGGAAACTATATTTGTAGGAACCATAGTAGGAACAATTACAATTATAATCTCAGTACCGTTATCAATGCTCCTCAAAGACTGGCTAAAAAGGCAATTTATTGTTCGAGACTTAAACAAAGCAGGAAATGTTGTTGGGGTAGGTGGTGAAGTTTTAAGAAATGGACTCAAATATAAAGTTGAGAAAATAGATACTCATGGTGTTCGTTTAAAAGGTGAATTTCAGATAATTTTCGTACCATTGGAAGCTTGGCTTCATGAAGATAAATATTTACCAGATGCCGAATACGATACAAAATTAGCAAACTATGTAGAAAGAGAGTTTGGTCAGGCAATGAAAATTATAATGCCTCAAGTAATTCAACAAACAAAAGAAGCTCTAATTCAAGAATTGGGTTCGGGTGGACTTCAAGAAATCGAAGCAGCAATGAAATCTCAGGAGCAATTACCTCCTTCTGAATTTAAAGTCATTGGTGATAGGAAGAATTAGAGTCAAACGAATTTCACACGCCATTTATTCAAGGAAAGTGATATAGTATTATAATATTCATTTTTATTACAAAAGGTTAAGAACCTCGTCGGTATTGTTCTTTGGATAAATATGGGGTTGTGTCCTAATTGTAGAAACCTACCGCCACCAGAACGTGTTATCGTGATGAATGACAATCAAAGAAGATGTGATAGGTGTGGAAGAGTATACTGATACCCCATCACCCCCAATCAATCTTCCATCCCTTGAAATTGCGTTAGAGCATGCTCGAAATCAACATGAACATTTTAGAGATTCGATTCGTTCATTAGAAACCAAAGGAGCTATTGCGTTATCTGCTGCATTAGCTATGATTGCAATAATCTATACTGTGAATCCAGATTCAGAATCTCTCGTAATATTTTTTCTTAGTCTAGTCGGTTCTATTACCACAGTTTTACCACGAGCGTCGGGCATACCTGGGCCAGACATGTCAAAAATTGAAAAAGTATACAAATTTGCTAAAAAGGATAGAAACTTAGCGATGGATGAATTGCTCAGATCTTATACCTATATAAATCATTCTTTAAAACATAGAATGTTTTTTACTGGTTGTATTGTATTTGTAGCATTTATCTTGAATGCTATTGGAATATATGTGTTTGTGGTTTCATCGTAATACTCGTTAGTCCATATTAACAATAACTGAAGTATGAGAGTTATGAATACAATACTATAAATGGATAGTAATGTTTAAATTATGAACATACCTATACTTTTCAGAACTTCATGATTGAAAAACGTAAACATAGATTATTAGGTCTTCTTCAGACCCTCGAAAATGATATTCGAGAAATAATAGAACAGGATAATGGCATATGGAATGCCCCACCAACTACAGAGGAAAAGAAGGAAAAAATACCAATGCTAGTTTGGACAAATCTATTTGAATCATATAATGATAGATATAGGATATTATTTGATAAGGCCATTGAACTTTATAAGGAAGACGAGACATATGATTTGCTTGGTGAACGGGGAAAAGTTAAAGTCGCATCCTTTTCGGCCTTATTGAGTTTAGTAAGTAAAATACGGTCATTTGTGGATGGGGATATTGATTGGAGTAAGATAGAATTGTTAGAAAAGGAAAATACAGAAATGAAATTGAAGTTAAAATCCATTTCAAAGATTAAATAGGTGACTGATAATGCCAGATGACGATTCTGAAGACCAATATGCACTGCGATTATTACTTGACGCTCTAAAATTAGACCGAGGTACTTTTGATATTCATAATTTCGTAGGTTTACGGCGAGATAGAAAAATGTTGAAACCGTCATTAGACAGTATTCTCGAGCAATATCAGAATTTATATCTGGATGGTTGGTTTATCATGGACTTAGAACAAGGTTGTCGCCCAAATTTCGTTAAATTAAGTACTTATGGTAAAGCACAGTTAAGATTGGATTATCTTCCTGTTTTTCTTGACCCCATAAGTACAATAACAGAATTAAAAAAAGCAATACCAGATATCGATAATATTATTCTAGATTATTATGCTGAGTCGTTACTTTGTCTTAAAAAAAGACTTTTCTTTGCATCAATTGTGACTATGGGGTGTGCAAGTGAGAGAACTATTTTACTTTTAATTGAGGCAATTCAAAAATATTATGATGACATAGAATTAAATAAAAAGTTCGAAAATCTAAAAAACGTTAAATTGAAATTTGAATTAATGCTTCAGACTATTAAGGAACGAAAATTAAAAACAGAATTATTAGAACAATCCAAAGACAATTCGCAGACTACTGAAAGAATAAAAAATCTATTCATCGATGTTGATACTCATTTAGAGCAAATGTTTTCCATCTATCGCATTAATAGAAATGATGCTGGCCATCCTACTGGCAAAGAATTTTCATTAGATATCGTTCGAACTCAAGCAGCTATGTTTATTCGATATTGTGAAGTAATTTATAGCCTGATGAGTCATCTTCAAAAAGAATCTTAGAGTGACCCAGGCAATTCATCATCATTTAGTCATAGATAAACACAATATTCCCTATATTCATTTTTAACGAGGTGGGTTTAAATAGGGTTCATATTATTCAGAATGTAATAGGTCGAAAGATATGGAAGAGAAAAAGAAAAGAACACTAGATGATTTAAAAGATATTCAAAGAAAATCTAAACAAATGAATCAGTATTTACTCTGGGGCTCACTTTTCTATTTTCTAGTTTCTCTCTTATTACTTTACTTTACAAAACCTCCAAATTCCATACCTGGAGTTATTTTAGTACTCATAATAATATTTGGATTATTTTCCGCCCCATTAGTTTGGTTAATTTTCATACAAAATCGTGAAATAATAGATACGTTATATGGATACCACATTCCTCTGGGATTATCATTGTCTGAAACAATACTATTATGTTTTTCAGATTTACATTTCAACATTAATGAGTATGGAAAAAGAATAGATAAACAAAATCGGAAGAAAATTGCAAAGCAAATTCATTATATTTCGTCAAAATTAATAGATAAAATAAACGACCCACTTCACGTTAATATGAGCACAAAGTATTACAATAAAAAATTGGATTTATTTAGTGAAGATTTATTTAAATTTATAAACGACACAACTCGAATTTTAGAAGGAATAGAAGATAAAATCAGTAAACAAGAAGATTTCAACTATAACGATATAAATATTGATTTTGGTTCAATTATAAAAGAGTTAAAGGACAAAGGAGATAAAATTGATTTCCAATTCATGAACCCATTTATTGGAAGTTTGTTAAATGCTCTTGGATTACCTCAAAACATTGGTGAAAATGATGATGTTCCTGTATTTAAACGTGTTGTGAATTATCCATTTATAAAAACAATAATGGTAGCAATTATTTATCTGATTATCTATTTGACAACTCTATCTTTTATAAAGCCAGAGATAACTATGGATACAAAATGGCTAGTAGGAGCTACGATTTTTGTCCCAATTGTAATCCCATTTTTATTGTTAGATATACACAAATACTGGAAATAATTTTATTTCTACATTTTATACTTTTTATTATAGATAGAAATTACGAACAGAGGAACAAGCAGAGGAATAATGATATAGCAAGCACCATCTGGTTCTGGAATTTCATCATTGACCGTTATTGTGTAAGTAAATTTACTACTGGTAGGTACATCCCACTCGGACCAAGTACCGGAGTCAGATGCTAATATTTCTACGGTAGCAATATGATTGCCAGTAGTGACCACCATCGCATTTCAAACAATTGTCCGTCCGGACCGAGGCCTTCACTAATAGCATTTTCATATCAATAGGCCGAGGTAGGACGGACTCACGAATCCAATCAATAAAGAAACTTAGTGAGTCCGTCCGGATTTGAACCGGAGTCTATGGCTCCCAAAGCCACAAGTATAGCCAAGCTAGCCCACGGACCCAGTTGATGCAATGTGGGATTGGATGTGGTTATATAAATTATTGCTGGAGACTTGGCTATACTTTCCAGTAGCCCGATTTTTCAAACTTTCCGGAGTTTCCAGTAATATTCGGAACGAAACTCCGACGAACTGGAGTTCGATGGATTTATTTGATGACTACAACAATTTAATGGTCTAGTTCGCGCCCACGGACCCAGTTGATGCAATGTGGGATGGGAATTAAAGAAAAGCAGGTGTTGCACACACACGCTGGCATTGTACCGAGCGTCAATGTCGTGACTGAGTCACGACAGATATTTTGCTCACTGCGTTCCCAAAATAAGCAGGCGAACCCGAGTTTTCTCCGAAGATGGCGGAGCCATCGAGGCCCAGCCGAGTCCGAAGGATTCGGTAGGGTGTTTACTAAATATTTTTCTTTTGGAGGGCGAGCCGGCGGAGCTCGGTTAAAAGAAAAATACTTCAAAATGCCTTTATACTGATTTTGTTTCATGCCCCCTATGGAAACCGAGCCGCCGGCACCCGTGACGGGGGTGGAATCCTCCGAGGTCGAGGTCAAGCTGAAACGTGACCTGGGGCTGCTGGAAATCACCATGATCGGGCTCGGTCCGACAATCGGCTCGACGATTTTCCTGCTTGTGGGCTTCGGCATCGGCATCGCGGGTCCAGCGCTGATTCTGGCCTTCGTCCTGAACTTCATCGTCACGATATTCACAGCCATGGCCTATGCGGAACTTGGCAGCGCGTTTTCGGATACCGGCGGCGGTTATCTTTGGGTCAAGGACGGGATGCCGCAGCCTTTCGGCTTCCTTGCGGGCTGGATGTCCTGGTTCGGACATGCAATCGTCACCAGCTTCTATGTTCTCGGATTCGGTTACGGTGTGAAGTGGCTTCTGCAGGCTTACAATTTATTCCCCAATCTCACAAATATGAACATTGTTGTCATACCCGGGCTCACGAACATTTCTTTGGTGACGGTTCTGGCTGTGATCGCATGCGTGGTTTTCATTTACATCAATTACAGGGGAACAAAGACAACTGGCAATTCCAGCAATTACATCACAACGATCCTTATAGCAATTGTCATAATCTACATCATTGCGGGATTTTCATATATGTATGGGAAGCCGAATCTCTCAGATTCCTACACACCGTTCGTAGAGGACGGGGACTTTGGAAAAATCGTCATTGCAATGGGATTCACCTTCATTGTATTTGAGGGGTATGAGATAATTGCCCAGTGTGGCGAGGAATGCAAAGAACCGGAGAAGAACATTCCGCGTGCACATTGGATTACAATCACTCTTGCGGCGGTAATATTCATTCTGGTGGCAGTGGTCACAATCGGTGTCATTGGTATATATCAGTCCGCGAATCCGACGGAGGTTGTTGGGTTGGGGGAAAATACTGTGGCGGACGTGGCCCAAATTTCCATGTCCGGTTTCGGTCTTCAGCTCATTGGAGTGGGAATCATCATCGGCGCGCTGGCCGCAATCAATTCCACATTATTCTCATCCTCAAGGGTCGCATTTGCAATGGGCAGAGACCGCGCGCTTCCAGCATCATTCGGAAAACTCCATAAAACAAAGATGACGCCGCACGTTGCCATTTTCGTGAGCGGAGCAATAATCATCAGCATGACTGTATTTTTACCGATTGCGAAGATTGCGGCCGCTGCTGACATCATGTTCCTTATCCTGATGGTCTTTGTAAACATCACAGCCGTCACCCTCAGATACAAAAGGCCAAATGTCCGGAGAAAGTATCTTATGCCGCTCTTTCCGCTCATTCCGGCGCTGGGATTGATCACAAAAGGCATCATGGCCGTATCTCTGTATGCTTATGAGCCCGAGGCATGGTTTATCGCTTTGGCCTGGGTTGTGGCTGGCTTGGCGTTATATTACTTCACAGGCGGAAAGAAGGTTATTGAAACCGTGGAACCGGAGGATGTTTACCGGAAGGGCATAATCGACAAACTGTCTGAAAAGCCCGCAGATAAAAGGTATCATGTTCTAGCATCGGTCGTGGACGAGGGCCAAAAACCTATCGTAGAGTTTGCTGCATTGGTAGCCAGGGTGGAAGATGCGGATTTGAACATTGTGAGTGTAATAGAACTCCCCTCGGGAACGCCCCTCAACTCCCTTGGATACAAGGAAACAGTGCCGTCCATCAAGCTTCTGGAGAAACTTAAAAAGGTCGGCGATAGAGAGCTTGTGAAGACAAGAGGCACAGTTCTCATATCCCACAGAGCCTCCGAGGCCATCCGCGACACCGTCGTCGAGGATAAGGTCAATCTTCTTGTCATGGGCTGGAGGGGTACGGTGAGGGAGAACTGGATATTGGGCTCGACAATCGACAGGCTGGTGCACATGGTCAACTGCGACGTTGTGGTTATTAGAACTGCTGGCCTCAAGAAAGAAGTTAAAAAAATCCTGGTCATCTCCTCGCCCGAATGGCATGCGTCCCACGCCCTGGGTTATGCCATTCTGCTGGCCAAGCGGGATAACGCTTCCATCTCAATATTCAGCACCAGCACTACCGATGCTCACCTGGAAAGGCAGAAACCATATGCGAAGAGGCTGGCCGACATCTGCGCGACCCACGGCATCCAGCATGACGTGAAAGTTGTCAGGACTGAGTCCATCGAACGAGCCATCAAGACTGAGTCGGCCGAATATGACATTGTGGTCATGGGAGCGAGCCAGGAAGCGGAACAGACTGCCTTCGACTTCGGCAGGTTGCAGGACCACTTGGCAAAGAATCTGGACAAGCCCCTGCTGATGGTGAAGAAAGTCAGGAACAATTAGAGCTTCATGTTGGTCGACAGAACTGATATATTGTTCTTTCGAGCAGAATCGTGGAACCGCTTCAGGAAGATGGACACCGAGGATTCCATGGTGACCGGATCCTTGCGCCAGATGCCTATGGTGTATTCCACGGCTTCGCCCTTAAGGCCGGTGATGGCGACCTGCATGGTCGCGCGTTCTGACGTAATCTGTGCGGATTCGTCTATGCCCTGGGCGGCCGCGAGCAGCAATTCCTCAATCTTTTCTGGTGCAAGCCCGGACCTGATGTCCATGGATATCTTGACCTTGGTTCCTCCCAGCTTGGTGTAGTTGTGTATATAGGTCTTGAGTATTGTCTCGTTCGGGAGGTCTATGGTGTCTCCTGTCCTCGTTTTGATGCTGGTGATGACCAATCCCTGGGCCACGACCTCGCCGACGTTCTCGGGCCCTATACGGACCCAGTCGCCTTTGTTGATGCTGTCTGTGACTAACAGTACAATGCCTGCAACAGCGTTCTTGAAGGCCGGAGACATTCCGAGGATTATTATCCCAGTTACAGTCAGGGCCATGATGAAGGCTATGACGTACATCGCAATCGTGTGATTTATCATTTCCAGAAGCACGCTGACTGTGATTATGAATGCTAGCCAGTATATCGAGTATTTTACGGCGGCCTTGAGCAGGTCAATAATGCCCGGCTGGAATTTCTTGGACCGGCCCTTAAAATCGTCAAGTATGATTTCCAGGAACTTGGCCATGACGAACAGGCCAATCAGGACGATTATGAGGAACAGCGCCTCGGTGCCGACCTGGGCTGACTCAAGCGAGCTCAGGTGGAGTGTGTCATACACTTCCTGCCTGATGCTTTCGTCTGGTATGGTGATGAGGCCTACAAGTGCCGCAACGAACAGGCCCATGATGAGCATGCCGTACTTTAGGAACAGCTCGTAGAATTCCATCATCCCCGGTTTTATCACTGCGTCTTTGTCTGTCTTGGCCTCCTTTTCCCGGTGGTTAGCTATTGCACTCGAACTCAGTATGGCCAGCACCGCGAATACCGAGAAGGTGAGGAAGCCGTTGAACAGGAATATGTAGTCGCTTATGCGCGTAGCTTCTTCCCTGAAGTCAGACAGGAATACCCTGGCCGATAATATCAGGGATACGATGAACAGACCTATCAGGATGAGCCTGAGGTAGACATTGGCGGCGTCGATGGCCTCTGGGGAGAGGTAATTGTCCTCCCTCATCTTGAACCAGGTGAAGAATCGCTTTATCCAGGATTGGGCAACGCCCAGCATGAATATGGCCAGGAACGCGGCCACAATGAAGAACTTGATGTAATCCCACATGCTGTCCCACATGGATGATTGAAACCCATATTTATCTCTTTCGATATATTAAATATGGTATCTGGCCTTGTGTTTTCAGCCAAGCCAGGCGAAACTCTTTTATCGCTTGGCACGATTACGCCCCCGATGTCGGATGGAAAGGGATGCTGCAGGGATGCACGCTTGGCACAGGATTGCAGCCGATGAGGCCATGCATATCCTGGGCACAGGACCAACGGGGCTGAGCGCCGCAGAGGCTGAGGCGAGGCTGTCCCGGGACGGATACAACGAGCTCACCAGCGGGAAGGGCATAAGCATTTACAGGGCCATATTCAAACAAATCAACTCACTCTTGATTTACATCCTGCTGCTGGCATCGGTCGTGACTGCCGCCCTTGGCCATCTGATAGATACGGCAGTCATCCTCGCCGTTGTCCTGGTCAATGTCATAATCGGTTTTTTGCAGGAGATGAAGGCGGACAAGGCTATTGAAGCCCTGGACAAGCTTGTCATTTCCGAATGCACAGTTGTCAGAGACGGCATTAGGGTAACGATACCTTCGAGGGAACTGGTGACAGGGGATATCGTTGTATTCGAATCCGGAAACAAGGTTCCCGCAGACATGAGGCTTGTCTATGTCAAGGGCCTGAAGGTGGACGAGGCTCTGCTGACCGGGGAATCGGTCCCTGTCGAGAAGACTCTCCAGCCCATTGACATTTCCGATATCTCGCTGGCTGAAAAGAGCAACATGGCGTTTGCCGG
The DNA here is from genome assembly GCA_964354755.1 of uncultured Thermoplasmata archaeon. Lineage (GTDB taxonomy): Archaea > Thermoplasmatota > Thermoplasmata > SG8-5 > SG8-5 > UBA147. The sequence goes on along the minus strand of CAYHBA010000004.1, from coordinate 133,638 downwards.
CACCCTGGTTTCGTATGGGAGAGGCCAGGGTGTGGTCGTGGCCATCGGAAACCGAACCGAAGTGAGCAGGATCTCCGCCTGCATGCGCGAGGCCGAGGAGGTAGTCACCCCGCTGCAGAGGAGGCTCTCGAGTTTCTCAGTTTACCTCTCTGGGGCAGTGGCCATTCTGGCCTTGATCACATTCATGGGCGGACTCATTGCGGGGCAGAATGTCGGGTTCATGTTCTTGGCCTCCGTATCCATAGCCGTCGCCGTGATTCCGGAGGGGCTGCCCGCCCTGGTGACGATTGCCCTGGCATTAGGGGTGAGGGCCATGGCCGCCAGGAAGGCCATAATCAGGAACCTGCCTTCGGTCGAGACTCTGGGCAGCACCACGGTGATATGCTCGGACAAGACAGGCACGCTGACCATGAACCAGATGACTGTTTCACACGTCTATGCGGGTGGCATTGATTTCAAGGTCACGGGCAGCGGATACTCGGCCAAGGGCGACTTCCTCCAGGGCGGTCAGCAGATAACGCCCCAGTACAGTCCGGCTCTTTCCAAGACACTGGTTGCCGGAGCCGTGTGCAACGACGCGTCCTTGAAGCATGACGGCGGAATCGTGGGTGACCCGACAGAGGTCGCGCTTCTTGTTTCGGCGGCAAAAGCCGGCCTCGAGACGCACCTTGAAAGGCTTGACGAGATACCGTTCGAATCCGAAATCCAATACATGGCCACGCTGAATGTCGAGCTGGGCAGGAAGGTGATATTCCTCAAGGGCGTGCCCGAGAGAATTCTGGCCATGTGCGCATCCTCGACCGGCCCGGACGGCTCTGTCTCCGATTTGGACAGTGCAGCCATACTGGCAATGGCCGAGGCCATGGCATCGAAGTCCCTGAGGGTCATCGCGATCGCGGAGAAGGAGGTGCCCAAAGACACCGTCTCCCTGGCAGACATGAAGGCCGAGGGCTTCTCCTTCCTGGGGCTCCAGGGCATGATAGACCCCCCAAGACCAGAGGCTGTAGAGGCAGTTAAACGCTGCCAGGACGCAAGAATCAGGATAGTGATGATAACCGGAGACCATCGCACAACAGCCAGAGTCATAGCCACGAAATTGGGCATTGCCCAACCTGACTCGGAAATCACGGTAGGCGGACAGCTGGAAAACATGTCCGACGACGAACTATATGAACTGGTAGAGCGTTGCTCGATCTATGCCCGGGCAACACCAATACATAAGTACCGGATAGTGCAGCAGCTGCGCAAGCGCGGGGAGGTTGTGGCTGTGACCGGTGACGGGGTCAACGACGCCCCAGCACTTAAAGCTGCGGACATCGGCATAGCCATGGGCATATCGGGCACCGATGTCACGAAGGAAGCTGCGGACATGATACTGGCGGATGATAATTTCGCCACGATTGTCAATGCGGTTGAAGAGGGGCGTGCGACTTATGCCAACCTGCAGAAAATGCTGGCCTACATAATCCCGACAAATGTTGGCGAGGCCCTGGCCGTGACAATTGCCATACTTGCCGGACTGACGATTCCGCTCATGCCCACCCACATCCTGTACCTCAACCTCATCACCTCCGTGACCTGCACTATCCCCTTGGCTCTGGAAAAGGCCGAACCCGGGCTGCTGAAAAGACCTCCCAGGAGCCCCAAGGCGCCGCTTCTGGGCAAGCGCATCCTGGTGAGGCTGATGCTTGTTGCCTCGGTGATGACCATAGGTTCGTTCATCGCATTTTATTACGCCCTTGAGCTCGGCTACAGCTTGGATGCGGCCAGGACTATTGTCATGACCACCATTGTCATGATGGAGCTCGTGTGCATATTCTCGAGCAGGTCCTTCACATCACCGGCAATCTCCAGGAACTTCTTCGGGAACAGGTGGGTGTTCATCGGGATCGGCGTCACCATGGCAATGCAGCTGGGAGTGATATATTTGCCCGTTATGAACAGGCTGTTCGCCACTGTGCCCATAACGCTCATGGCTTGGTTGCCTGTATTGCTCATCAGTCTGGCACTTTTCGCCGTGGTCGAGCTTGAAAAAATTATCATGAGGCACTATGCCCCGGGCAGGGGTGAGCCCTGATGCCCAGAAGGAAGTACGGCCACATGGTGGGAACATGTCCTCCGACGCCGAAGGAGAAATGCCGCATATGCAGGCTTGGAAAACCCTGCCCCATCCACCCCGATGGGAGTCTAGACTACAAAGCCCTGGCCCAGAGGAAGAGGCAGAAGCATTCCGGGTCCAAGAAGGGCAAGAAACGGCAGAAGAAGAAGATTATTTTATAAATTCAATCTGACTGGGGTTGTAGAACCTTGCCATAAACATCACCACGGCACTAGCCATCCCGCCCATGCCCCGTCTCTAAAGACGGGATTTTAGTAGCTAATATCAGTTGATAGTGGCAGTTATAAAACTAATATTAGCTAATGGTATTACATGATTTGGGCGACGAGTAATTGGTTATCCTTTTATAAAAACAAATACCCCCTTCGGGGGTGAATGTTCACTATTAACTATATAAAAGGATATGATACTGGCAATGTATAATTTCTAGTACGATAAAAAATAGTATACTAAAAAAGAATAGTAAAATTGTTATAGTTGTGGGGCTCTATTCTATTAGAGGAAAGTTGGGAGTATTAATGTGGGTGTCAAAGAGAGAGTGAAAGAAGAGCGCTGAGGAACGCGATGTTAGAAATACAAAAGGAGACGATAAAATGAAAAATATATTAAAAATAATATTGGTAATTGTGTGCGCAGGAGCTATGATTTTGCCAATGATACCGACAGCAAACGCAGAGTTCGGAGGATTGAATTATTATCGAGCATATTGCTTCTGGAGATTTGAAGAAACATCTGGGAATGCAATCGAGGTAATAAATGGTCTCACTGCAGTTCCAACAGGATCTCCCGACCAATCAAACACTGGAAGATCTGGAAATTGTTGGGCTTATGCGGTGGATGCTTCTGAGCTACATGTTGCAGATAACGATCTATTAGATTTTAATGGCGACGGTTGTTTCAGGATCAGTGCGTGGATAAAGACATCTCAACAGACATACGGATACATCATTGACAAAAGGGAATCCTCTGGGACTAATTACAATGGTTATTTCTTAAGACTTAGTAATGATGGAACAATTATGGCCGCGGTTTATCCTGGTGGGTCTAATGACTACGGAATTGTGTCAAGTACAACAACAGTTGACGATGGAGCATGGCATTATGTCGAATTTCGATATGATTGGTTGGGATTCGGTGGTAATATCGTTGTAGCTGTAGATGGAGTAATTGAGGACGAGGATAATTTTGATAAAGGATCATTAGGAACTTCAACAGACTTGCATATCGGAACAGACTGGGGAAACTATTGGGACTTTAGTGGATTAATTGATGAACTATCCATCTGTGTGTACGTCGAACCACTATTACCAACCGCATACTGGCCATTCGATGATGGTTATGGGTCTCATGCAGATAATGTTTGCGGTTTAGCAGAAGATGCAACCTTTTCGGGTACCCCGACATGGACCGATGGAAAACTCAGTGGAGCTTTGGATTTCCATGGAACGGCGTATAATGATTATGCAAGCGTTCCTACTCACGTAGACATCAATTTCGCAGAAGATTTTAGCATATTTGCGTGGATACAAACATCGCAACAAACTTATGGATATATCCTTGACAAAAGAGGAAGCAGCGGTGCAGACGGGTATCTTCTAAGACTGGATAGTGCTGGGACAGTTAGCGGCTATGTCCTAGACACCGATTCAACGGATGCCGTGGCTGTAACAAGCACAACTACCGTAGATGATGGAACATGGCATCATGTAGGAATGGTTCGAGAGGACGGAAATTTGTTCATATTTGTTGATGGCGTATGTGAGGGAGTTTCCTCTGGAGCGGATTTCTCAGTAGTTGAAAATTGCTACTTAAGAATGGGTACTGATTGGGGGTTGTACTGGGACTTTGACGGAACAATCGATGATCTGATGATGTGGCATACATCTCAGTTCCCATTCGAATGTTATGGCTATTAAATCAAAAAATGGAGAGCCGCAAATGTGACTCTCCAATCTTTTCATTTATATAGCCATACGAATGCGAATCATCAACCTCTCAGCAGCAGCTCAGCAACCATAATGATTAATGATATTGTATATGATTGTCCAATTAAATTTATATAAGTAATAAACCTCACATTAATGAGCACCTTCTTTGCCACACCCAAACAATGTGTGACACTTTCAGGATCAGCACCTGCGAACGCAACAGAATATCCAGACGTAAATTATATATATGCATACATATATTGAACATGCGCCAGCATCACGGGGATGCGGAAAGATCCCGCCCGGACCTGCTGGCGCCCGGAAATTTGCATGTCTAACCAAAAATCTGCCATGACCCTGATTTTGATTTGCGCGTTCCTTTTGACGCTTGTTTTAGTCCCGGCGCCATCACGGGCCTCAGTGACAAGTCTTGAGCTTGTCCCGGGCAAGTACACAGGCACCACAACGTATGTCCCGGGGGAGGTCATGAGCATAATCGTCCAGGGAGACACCGAGGGCGAGAGATTCGAGGTGTACAATGTGCTGGGCGAGGAGGTCCTCATCCCAGGCGGAATCATCGTCATGCCCTCGAGCGGTTCTGTCAAGGTTCTGTACGATACTCCGAACATCCCTGACGGTACATACGCCATCAGAGTAAAGCGCCCAAACGGTGCGATCGAGGCCGAGGCCCCCTATTCGGTCAAGGGGTATGTTTTCACCATCGAGACTGACAGGAAGGCCTATCTCAGCAGCGACGAGCTGCGCGTGTTCTGGACAGCGAACAACCTGAAGGACCAGACGCTCCCTGCTTCGGGCGTGGGCAAGATAGAATTTTGGAAGCAAAATCCGTCCAATCCCCAGCAGGTAGAATTACTGATGGCCCACTTTTTCGAAACATCGGCAGGCAGCGTTTCCTTCAAGATCCCGGCAATCGTAGAGAATTATAGCATGACTTATTATGTAGACGGGTGGTTTAATGACAGTTCGCCAGCCATACTGAGGAGTCAATACTCAAGGGCGGATTTCAGCATCAAACGTCTTGGGGTGATAATCGCCATGGACAAAGATCAATATACTGTGAATTCGCTCCTCAGCCTCACTGTCAGGACCCTTGCCACGGATAACCCTGCCAACCCCTTGGTCAACGACGTTGCCGAACCCGAGTGCAATGTCAGCATAGCAATATACAAAGTGGGGGACATCAATTCTGTGTATGATATTATTTTGAAGACTGATTCCCAGGGTGTGTTGAAGCATATTGTGGCGCTTAACAATTCGGCTTATGTCGAGGGAGCCATGTTCACTCTGGAGTTATATGCCTACAAAGGCACCACGAACTCTGTCTCGGACTTCCAGTCATTCGAGATTGTTTCGTCGTCATCCATAAGCATAGTGCTGGACTTCAACAGAGCCCAGTATGCTTCCGGAGAGACCCTCTTTGTCAATGCGACAGCATCCTCTATCGGAGGGACTGCGGGAACCAACTTCACCTACATACTCGAGATCAGGGCATCCTCATCCACCGGCTCTTTGTTCGCCAGAAGCACGCAGGTGCAGGGCGCGTTCGCATTCAGCATACCGGCCAATTTCGAGGGCTGGCTGTGGTTGAGGGTCACAGCGGACGACGGTGCTGGCAACAGCGCGTCCGTGGTGCAGCAGGTGAGCGTGGCCTATGCCATAGTGCTGGTGAACGCGGATAAGGAGTATTACAACCCCGGGGACATTCTCGCGGTCACATATTCCATAATAGGCAACATGGAGTCAAATCCGAGCACGTTCTATGTCGTTCACGACGGTGACGGTAACGTGGTGGAGGAGGGTGCCACAGCCCAGGACGGATTCAGCTTCGCTGTGCCGGGAGCCCCATCAAACATGTATGTGTTCAAGGTGTTCGCATCCGCAGCCGGCCGGGTGGTCCAAGGCAATGACAGCGCCTACCTCTACTCAGGCTACTTGCTGAACCTGGACTTCAACCGGGCCTATTACGCGCCGGGCGACATCATCGCTGTCGATTACCGAATCATTGTGCTGGGTAATGCCAACACACCTTCCAGCTTCTCCATTTCTTACGGCCTGGTGAACGGCCCGCTGCTGAACCTTCAGACTGCGCAGACATCAGGAACATTGATTTACACAATTCCGGAGGACCTAGACCAGGGAGACCAGATTTTCATGGCGACCTGTGACTTCGGTAATACGGAGGCATCTGCCACGGAAATATTGCTTGTCAGGTCTGGCACGAATCCGCTGTGGTACCTGAGAATCAGCGATTTGCCCCTGTTCAGCATTGGCGTGTTCCTGATTGCGATTCTGGCGCTGTACATGTCCTTCAGGACCAGAAAGAGGGTCAAGGCCGTGGAGAAAGAGGGGCTCATAAAGCCCTCCCCGGGTGAATCTGTGATTGCAAAACGCTCGCTGGACACCTCGGGGCACACAGTCGAATGCATAGAATGCGGAAACCCCATCGAGATAACGACGACAAGGCGGCCGATAGAGGTAATGTGCCCGCACTGTGGCGAGATACAGCATTTGGAAAAATAGCGAGCCACAGGGCCTGCACTGCGGCGAGATTCAGCATCTGGAGAAATAGTTTCGAGACGCAGGGTCTGCACTGCGGCGAGATTCAGCATCTGGAGAAATAGTTTCGAGACGCAGTGCCCGCACTGCGGCGAGATTCAGCATCTGGAGAAATAGCGCGTTCTGGCTTGACCTTGAGCCGTAATCCGGGTGCGGTTTTTTATATTCCGCGCACTTCGGGCATGCCGATGAAGCTCATTCCGGCCATTTCAATAATAGGAGGCCATGTCGCCGTCGTTGACCGCAAGTGCTACACCGGTCTCAGAAACGAGGAGGGCCAGTTCAGGAATCCGGTCAATGTGCTAAAGGATGTTTCCGGGGAGGAAGTTTTCATACTTGACGTTGACGGCATCGAAGGCCGAATGCCTGACCTGAGGACAGTGAAACGCATCGCAGCCTTCAAGGATGTCTGGCTGGATGCGGGTGCACGGGATGCGGACAGTATGATGGACCTTTTCGTGTCCGGAGCCGTTAGAGTGGTGCTGGGCACACTGTCGCTCGAATCCCTGGCCGAGCTCCATGCAGCCCTGGACATCTCGGAGGACATTATTCTGTCATTATACTACGACCGCGGAATCGTGAGCCCGGACCCGAGGCTCAACAAGATGAGCCTGGATGACTTTATCATAGAGCTGGAAGGCATACATAATCTGAGCTCGGTTCTCCTGTTCGACGTGGGCGGGCTGAAGGACTGCATGCCGCCCGACCTGAGTGCGGTCGAGAAGCTGACGGCAGCATTCGGAGAGGTTTATGTATCAGGTCATATTGACAGGGAACACATGAAGAATCTCGAGGGCACCGGAGTAGCCGGTCTCATTGAAGATTTCAGGAAACTGGAGGACCTGGATGGGCGAGCTTGAGGTTGCGCTGGCCCAGATATTCAGGAAGAAGGCAAAATCCTCGATGAGCGAGAAGGACTTCGTGTTCGCTGCGTCGCTGGACTTCAGGTGGTTCAGCCCCAAGGAGGCGCAGCGGCTTCTTGAGGTGGCTGTCGCAGGCGACCTTCTTGCGCTGGATGGGGGCATGGTCAGGCCCACTTTCGACTACAAGGGCACGGAGGTTCCGAAGGGATATGCGCCCGGGCCGGACATACTGGAGAAAGCGCCCCAGCCGAAGGTCATGCTGATGAAGATAATGGATGCTGTCTCGGCGAAGTCCAGTCTGCCTGTCCAGGATGTGGTATCGAGGGTGAACAGGATACAGGATTCCATGGGCCTTGACTCCGAAGTCGCAGCCCTGATAGCTGCCAGAGAACTGGACGTCGATGTCAGTGAGTTCTACGATGCCGTGGAAGAGGGCCTGGGCAAGCGCTATAAAAAATGATCAGCCTATGTATTTCAGCTCGTCTGTCTTGCTCACCTGCGGCTTCATCTCGTTCAGGCTTGCAGTGAGCTCGTCTATCTCCTTTGCATGCTGCTCCAGCTCGGTGAAGTCGATTTTGATGCCCATCAATTTTTGAAGTATCTCAAGGACGCACTGGGCGCTCTTCGGGTCTGAGAAGTACCCGGAGGTTTCCCCCATCAGGCAGGCCGCATCCATCTTCCTGAGCTGCCCCAGGCCCAGCAGCAGGCCGGCCGCGCCCACTATCCCGCCTGCGGGCTCGTCCTTTGAAAATTCCACGCCGGCCGATTTCAGCTCGTTGACGACGTCGGCCGATGTGGCCGCGCCGAGCACGCGCGGTTCTGAAATAAGCTTGCCCACGCTCCAGCCGCCCAGCGTGTATATCCTTTTGCCGCCGAGCTTCTCGAACATGTCCAGGACCTCATTGGATATCTCGTACTGGCCTTCCTGCGATATGCCCTGGTAATCGCCTGAAAGTATGACGATGTCGTGTTCCGAGCCCGTCTTGTGATAATAAAGGTCGTTCGAAACCAGCCTGATGACCCCATCGTCGCCGATCAGCACCTGCGGTGGAAAGTGCTTCGAATATATGCTCGCGAATTTTGTAGCCTTCAGCTGGGATATCAGGTGATCGGCCGCGAGCTTGCCCACGTTGCCCACGCCCGGAAGACCCTCTACCAGTATGGGCACCTTCAGGTTAGGCTTCTCGTGGTGGACTATGATTATCTCTTTCATTCGGAGGCCTCCTCGCGAACCAGCTTCTTCAGCCGCCTCCTGTAATGGCCGTATTTATCTTCCGGGGAGAACCTTGCCGGGTGCGGGCTGGCAGTGGCTGCTCCGCATTTCTGGCATTTCTCTCCGTAAGAATAGGTTCCGCAGGCCATGCATTTGGCGATATTGCTGTCCATCTCAAGACCTCTCGAACTTGCCTGTGCCGCCCTGTTTCTGTATCTCTTTGATGGCCTTCTCGGCGGCCTTCCTGAGAAGGTCTTCCGCAGTTTTGAACTCAGCCTCGGTCGCCACGATCCTGTACTTGGGGGCGCCGACATACTGGACCTTGACTGTTCCTGATTCGGAGCTCATGTCCTCGGCCATTGTCAGCGCCACCTTGATCTTCTCGATGCCACCCCCTCCTGGGCATGTTATCTCTATGATGCCGTCAACCTTCGCTGTCGATATGGTGATGTTTTCCTTGGCGACCGCAACAAACACATCGACCCAGTCGCCCTTGAATGAACCGGACAGCGCGCCAGCCTCGGCCGCGCTCTCGAATGCTGCAAAATGACTGCCAAACTCCTCCGCGAGCCTCGCGCCATACTTGGACATGAACTCGGCCGCGGCCATGCCTATGCGCTCGGCCACTATCTCGATGAGCTTCACAGCTTTCTGCTCGTTCTTCCATTCCTGTATCTTCTCCCTCTTCTGGTGGGCGTTGACCTTCTTCAGCGAAAGGTCGATATGGCCTTTTGCCCTGTCAACATTCTGGACCTTGCACACTATCCTCTGGCCCTCACGGACATAGTCGCTCATCCGCTTCACCCACCCTGTGGCTATTTCAGCCACGTGGATGAATCCCTCCTTGCCTGGATATTCCTCGAGCTCCACGAAAGCGCCGAAGCTCTTGACGCTGTTGACCGTGCAGACAACAAGGTCCCCTTCCTCGGGGAAAAGGTCCTGCTCCATTATTCTACAACCTCTACGATCTCGCCCTTAATAGAGCACTTGCCGCCCGTGGGCACCGCCAGCGTTGAGCCGCATGCCTGGCACTGGATATTGGTTGCCGCTTTCAAAAAAATAATCTGCTTGTTGTTGCAATCGGGGCACTTGACATTAACGAATTTCGCATCCTTTGTCTCCGCAGCCATGTTCACTCCTCCTTCATCTCGAATTTCTTGGCCCTGAGGGCCGATGGCTGCACATATTTCTTGCATGTGGGGCACTTGTACCTGAGCCATACGCGCTTGGTCGGCTTCTCCCTGCCTTCTGGCTTTGGCCTCGGGAAACCGCCGTACCCGGACGTGACTCGCCTGAAACGTCTCTGGCCCCATTTGAGCTCGCTTGCCATCTTCTTCTTCACCCTCTCAACGTCGTGGGGGGTGTGTTTCTTGCATTTGGGGCAGTACATGCTCACTTTTCTCGGAAGCTTCATTCAAATCGCCTTCTTTACTGGGTGTGGGGGGCTATGTAGTTACATCTCATATATGAAGGTTTTTACAGCGGGAATTCGGAGGGCCAGGAGTGGAGCGCGGAATATCAAGAGTATTCGTCCCAGGATTTCACTTCAAGCTCTTCCTCGGAAACCCTGCCTATGGCCTCGATGAAACGTTTGGCCAGCTGAAGGTTCGTGATAAGGGGGACATTGAAATCGACTGCCTTTCTCCGAATGAGATAGTCGTTCTCGAGTTCTTCCTTCTCCGCGCTCTTCGGGATGTTTATCACTAGGTCTATCTTCCCCTGTGCAATGTATGTGAGGGTGTTGGGCTCGGCATTCTCCAGCGGCCAGTTCAGGATTTTCGATTCTATACCGTTGTCCCGCAGAAAAGCGGCTGTGCCCCCTGTCGCGTAAATCTCCAGGTCCATGGACTCGAGCATTCTCGCATGCTCCAAGAGTTCGGCCTTGAAATTTATCGGCCCTGTGGACAGCAGCACGCTGCACCTCGGAACTCTGTATCCCACCGAAAGCAGGCTTTTCAGGAAGGCGTCGTCGAACTCGTCCCCCAGGCAAGCAACCTCACCCGTGGAAACCATCTCCACGCCCAGCACCGGGTCGGAGCCTTTCAGCCTTGTGAAGGAGAATTGCGGGGCTTTGACGCCAACATAGTCAAGGTCAAAGGCGCTTCTGTCAATTACCGGAAGCTCTTCGCCCATCATCAGCCTTGTTGCGGCTTCAACAAAGTTTATTTTGAAGACCTTGGAGGCGAAAGGAAAGCTCCTGGAGGCCCTGAGGTTGCATTCTATTACTTTCACTTCGTTGTCCTTGGCTATCAGCTGCATGTTGAAAGGCCCGTCTATTTTCAGGGCTTTGGCGATTTTTTTGGTGATTATTTTGATCCTTCTCATTGTTTCCAGGTATGTTCGCTGCGGAGGAAGGACTATTGTCGCGTCGCCGGAATGCACGCCAGCATTTTCCACATGCTCGCTCACGGCATAGCAATACAGACGGCCACCTGTTGCGACTGCATCTATCTCCAGCTCCTTGGCTTCGGTTATGAATTTGCTTATCACGACAGGGTGGTCGCGCCCTATCGCCGAAGCCTTGGCGAGGAATGTCCTCAACTCGGCCGGGGTCAGGGCGATGCTCATGGCCGCGCCGCTCAGGACATAGGAGGGCCTGACCAGCACAGGATATCCCACCTGGGCCGCGAACCTCTCGGCCTCGCCCATGCTTGTCAGTTCGCGCCATGCCGGCTGGTCGATGCCCAGGCTGTCGCACAAATTGGAGAACTTGTGCCTGTCTTCGGCCATGTCTATGAACTCCGGCCTGGTCCCGATTATCCTTGCGCCTGCCTTTTCTAGCGGCATCGCCAGTGTGTTCGGGGTCTGGCCGCCCATTGACACTATTATTCCGAGCGGCCTTTCTCTTTCGTATATGTCCAGAACCCGTTCGAGTGTTATCTCCTCGAAGTACAGCTTGTCCGAAATATCATAATCCGTGCTGACAGTCTCCGGGTTGCAGTTGACCACTATCGTGCTGTGGCCTGACTTTGAGAGCGCCAGGACGGAGTTCACGCAGCACCAGTCAAATTCGACAGAGGAGCCGATCCTGTAAGGCCCGCCTCCCAGGACCATCACCTGGTCCGAATCCCGGAATTCTATGTCGTCACTAGTCCCGTGATAAGTCATGTAAAGGTAGTTCGTCCTTGCCGGGTATTCTGCCGCGGTGGTGTCTATCTGCTTCACGCGCGGCAATACAGCCCCCTGAACCCTCCTTTCCCTGACCTCGGCCTCGGAAAGGCCTGTGCAGATTCCGATCTGTATGTCGGAAAAACCGCTTTTCTTCGCTTCCAGCAAAGCCTCATTTGTGAGGCCTGCTGTTCCGCCCGAGGATAGCCTTTTCCCGATTTCGACAATGTTCTTGATCTTGTGCAGGAACCAAGGTGAGATTTTCGTCAGCCCGTGTATGCGGTCCACGCTGATGCCCTGGGCCAGGGCCTGGGCGATCGCCTGCATGCGCCTGTCAGTGGGCTGGGCCAGCACTTTCTCGGGTTCGGGAATCTCTGCCCCGTTGCAAACCAAGCCCTCAAGCCCCGTGTCCAGCATCCTCATGGCCTTCTGCAGCACCTCCTCGAAGCTCCTGCCTATGGCCATGACCTCTCCTACCGATTTCATTTCAGAGCCGAGTATCTGGCTCACATTGCGGAATTTCTGCAGGTCCCATCTCGGGTATTTCAGGACTATGTAATCGAGCGCGGGCTCGAAGCAGGCGCTGGTGTCTCCGGTAACTGAGTTCTTCAGCTCGGCGAGGCTCTTGCCAATGGCGAGCTTTGCGGCAATGTAGGCCAACGGGTATCCTGTCGCCTTGGACGCCAGAGCTGAGCTCCTGCTGAGCCTGGCATTCACCTCGATTATTCTGTAATCGTCAGATTCCGGGTCGAACGCGAATTGTATGTTGCACTCGCCCACAATGCCCAAGCCCCTCACAACTTGGATTGCAATGCTCCTCAGCCTGAAGTTCTCTGCCGAGGAAAGTGTCTGAACAGGAGCTACGACAATGCTCTCGCCCGTGTGTATGCCCATGGGGTCGACGTTCTCCATCGAACAGACCACAATGCAGTTGTCATCACTGTCCCTCACCACCTCGTACTCGAACTCCTTCCATCCCTCCAGGTATTCTTCGATGAGTATTTGGCCCGCGTGGGAGAGGGCTTTCTGCGATATTATGCCGAGCTCTTTTTCGTCGTACGCCACGCCGGAGCCCAGCCCGCCCAGGGCGAAGGCAATCCTGCACATGACTGGGTAGCCTATCTCCTTGGCTGCGGCCGATGCTTCGCTTTGGCTTGTCGCGGCCTTGCTTTTCGGGGTTTTCAGGCCCATCTTGGTGATTCTCCTGACGAACCTGTCCCTGTCCTCCGTATCAAGAATGGTTTCGGGCTGGGTGCCGAGAATCCCTACGCCATGCTTTCCGAGAAAGCCGGACGATGAAAGCTCCAGCCCAACATTGAGCGCGGTCTGGCCGCCGAAAGAGAGCAGAATACCGTCCGGCTTCTCTTTGGCAATCACTTTCTCGACAAAATGCCTGGTGATGGGCACGAAATACACCTTGTCGGCAAGCTGCTCCGAGGTCTGCGTTGTGGCTATGTTCGGGTTGATGAGGACTGTCTTTATGCCTTCCTCCTTGAGGGCTTTGAGGGCCTGGCTGCCCGAATAGTCGAACTCTCCTGCCTGGCCTATGGATATTGCGCCCGACCCGAGAATCAGCACCTTTTTCGGTTTCATTGCATCGCCCTCACGAACATGTCGAATATGAGCTCCGTGTCGTCGGGCCCGGGAGACGCCTCCGGGTGGAACTGCGTCCCGAAGAATGGCCTGGAAATGTGCCTTATGCCCTCGTTCGTGCCGTCATTGGCGTTCACGAACCATTCCCGCCAGTCCCCGGGAAGTGTGCTTGTATCTATAGCGTAGCCATGGTTCTGGGATGTTATAAAGCATCTTTTTGTCCCGCTCTCGAGGCAGGGCTGGTTCTGCCCCCTGTGCCCGAATTTTAATTTGTATGTCCGGGCGCCCGCCGCAAGGCCCAGTATCTGCGAGCCCAGGCATATGCCCAGGATGGGAACATGGGTCTCCATGGCCTCGCGCACCCTCTCAATTGTCCCGAGGCACAGGGCCGGGTCGCCCGGGCCGTTGGATATGAGAATGCCATCAGGCTCTTGGGCCATGAAATCCGAGTCCCAAGGGTATCTTTTCACTGCAATGCCCCGCTTCAGGAATGCCCTGATTATGCTGTTCTTGACGCCGCAGTCTATCAGGGCGACTGTGCGTTGGCCATCCCCATAGGAAATTGGCTCGGTGACGCTAACCTCGGAGGCTAGGTTCCGGGTGTTGGGGTCGTCAAAATCAATGTCCCTGTCGAAAACGATTTTACCCAGCATGGCGCCCGCGTCACGTATGTGTTTTGTGAGTTCCCTGGTGTCTATGCCGCTGAGCCCTGGTATGCCATTTTCTTCCATCCAGGCCGAGAGGGATTTCTCCGCATTCCAGTGGCTGTAATCCTTTGAGTGCTCTGACACAATGAGGCCCTGGACCTGGATCCTGTCCGACTCGAACCATCTGCTCAGCCCTGACTCTTTTGCTTGGCCGGGTACTCCGTAATTGCCTATCAACGGATATGTCATTGTCAGTATCTGGCCCCTGTAGGACGGGTCTGTGAGGCTCTCAGGGTACCCTATCATGCCCGTGTTGAAAACAACCTCTCCGGCAATCGATTTCGCCGCGCCGAAACCTGTTCCGCAGTACTCGGTCCCGTCCTTCAGGACCAGCCTTCCCCTGACACAGTCCTCCATGCTTGCCGCCCCCCTATTTCATCATGGGAATCTTCACGCCCTTCTCCCTGGCGGTCTTCCTGGCCAAGGCGTAACCTGCATCGGCATGCCTCATGACGCCGGTGCCTGGGTCGGATTTGAAAACCCGGTCAATTCTCTTGTCTGTGTCTTCGGTCCCGTCGCATACGACCATCATCCCGGAGTGCTGGCTCAGGCCGATTCCGACGCCCCCTCCATTATGCATCGCCACCATGTCCGCGCCCGAGGCGCAGTTCAGCAGGGCGTTCAGCATCGGCCAGTCCGCAACCGCGTCAGTGCCGTCCATCATTCCCTCCGTTTCCCTGTAGGGGGATGCGACCGAGCCCGAATCCAGATGGTCCCTCGTTATGGACATTGGGCCGATTTTTCCTGACCTGACCATTCCGTTCATGTGCTTGGCGAATCTGTCTCTCTCACCGTATCCGAGCCAGCACACCCTCGCCGGCAGGCCCTCCCAAGGAAGATATTCCTCTGCGAGCCTTATCCAGTTCATGAGCAGCCTGTTCTTCGGGAACATCTTCATAATAGCCTTGTCCGTGGCCAGTATGTCGTCCGGCTCGCCTGTCTGGGCAATCCACCTGAACGGCCCGCGGCCCTCGCAGAACAGAGGCCGCACGTAAGCCAGAACGAACCCCGGATATGCGAATGCCTCCCTGAGGCCGGCAGTTTGCGCCTGTCCCCTGAGATTGTTGCCGTAATCGAAAGCCACTGCTCCTTTCCTTTGCATGTCCACAATGGCCTTGCAGTGGTTCTTCATCGAGGCCATGGATTCTCTCTTGTACTGTTCTGGGTCGGAATGTCTCAGTTCGTCCGCTTCCTTCAGGCCCGCGCCCCAGTAACCTGCCGGGACATAGCCGTTCAGCACGTCATGGGCCGAGGTCTGGTCAGTGACCACGTCCGGAATCATGCCCTTCCCCACCATTTCCGGTAGAATGTCGGCGCAGTTGCCCACCAGGCCTATGGACACGGCCTGCTTCTCTTTGACCGAGTCCCTGACCATGCCCATTGCCTCGGCGAAGTCATGGGTCATATAATCGCAGTACCCGTTGTCCAGCCTGCGCCGTATCCTATTGGGGTCGACCTCGATTATCAGTGCGACGCCGCCGGCCATCTTTATCGAAAGGGGCTGGGCGCCGCTCATGCCGCCCATTCCTCCCGAGAGGCAGAATTTTCCTTTCAGGCTGCCGCGGAAATGCTTCCGGGCCAGAGCCGCGAATGTCTCGTAGGTGCCCTGTATGATGCCCTGGGTGCCTATGTAGCACCACGAGCCCGCAGTCATCTGCCCGTACATCATGAGCCCCTTCGCTTCCAAAGAATTGAAATGCTCCCAGTTGGACCAGTTGCCCACCAGGTTGGAATTGCAGATAAGTACACGCGGCGAATTCTCGAACGTCCTGAATATGCCTACGGGCTTTCCGGACTGGATGAGGAGCGTTTCGTCCGGGTCAAGGCCCTTCAGGCTTTTCTTTATGGCCCCGAAGCATTCCCAGTTTCTCGCGGCTTTCCCCGTGCCCCCGTAGATTATGAGGTCGTCCGGCTTCTCCGCATTCTCCAGGTTGTTGTGCAGCATGCGGTATATCGCTTCGATTCTCCAGTTCTTGCAAGTGAGCTCAGTCCCCCGCGGGGCCTTGACTGTCCGGGCCATGTAATCAACTCGGCACGGGACAATGCGGCACCGCCTTAAAATTTATCGTCAGTCCGGGGATAGGTCTTCCCCGCCGAAGAATATGAGCTGGACAGTGCTGTAGATTTCCTCCAGGCCCGTCATCTCCACGCCGGAAACGGGCTTCGGCACCATCCTAGCGCCCAGCGTCTCCATGGCCCTCAGGAACTCGGTGGCCGCGACCGCGCGCATGTCCATGCTGCCCTCGCCCAGCGCCAACATCAGGCTCTCCGGGTTCTGGCAGTATTCCTTGATCCTCTCTATTTCATCCAGTTCCAGAAGGTCGCTCTTCCCGAGCACGAGTTCCATTGGCGAGTCGAACCTGAACTTGATGGACGAGGCCAGCATGAGCAGCGAGACCAGCCCGGTCGGGGTTTTGGCCACTGCCGGGTCAAGCACGAACACGATTATGTTCCTCTGGGTCGGGAAGGCGTTGAGGAATATCTCGCTGGCCTGCCTGAAGGCGAAAAGCTCTATCTGGCCCGGTGTGTCAATCAGGATGTAATCGGACCTGAACCCCTCTATGACATTGGATATCTCGGGAAACTGTGCGGCAGCGAGGTCGGCGCAGGCAATCTGCGCGCCGTTCGGTCCCAGACCGCGCTCGGCCATTATCTGCGGGACAGACACCCAGTCCCTGATGTCCACGTCCGGGGCGTAACCAAGTTCTTCGACCCCGGGGTCCAGGTTGACTGTTATGGCATTGAATCCCTGCTGATCCATCCACAGTCTGAATGCCTGTGTGAGCGTGCTCTTTCCCGAGCCCGCCGTTCCGACGAAATAGATTCTGACCGGGTCCATGGTCCGCCTCTTGCGGGTTCGGCATGGCGATGCGATAATAATTGTTTGGTTGCCGGTGCCGCAAAATTATATTATTCGGCCAGCCATTCCGAGTCCGTGTCCATGGACGGAAATTGCAGGCCCCGGGGATTCGTGGGAAGGGAAAGCGAGCTTGCAGCGCTTATGCGGCACCTAGAGGACGCGGTCCAGGGCCGCGGCGGCACCGTGATGATCACCAGCGAGCCCGGAATGGGCAAGACATGGCTGCTCAACCGGTTCGGGGATCTTGCTTCCGGCAAAGGGCACATCCTGCGCGGGTCTGCCGATTCACCGCAGCCCTTCCAGATTTTTTCCATGGCGCTCGGTGGGCTGACCAGGGAGCCCTTTTTCGAGGAGGCGGAACAGACATCATTCGACCTTGTATTCGCGACAGACATGAATGGACGGCTCCTGGGCGCATCCGCCGAAGCCGGGGCCTTGGCCGGCATGCTGTTGGCAGTCCAAAGCTTCGTGGGCGATTCCTTCCCGCAGGAGGATGTGGGCCTCGGCAGGCTGGAATGCGGAGACAGGAAGATACTGTTGGAGCGGAGCAGCGGTATGGTTCTTGCCGCGGCCTTTGACGGCCCTGAGAATGCGGAGATGAGGGCGCATCTCAGGCAAACCCTGCGCCAATTGGAGATTGAGCCGAGCACGATAGGGTTCCATATCAGCTACCTGGCAAAGGAGAAATTCATAGTCAGGAAGGATCTCGAAGGCATCAAGCTGGACAACGAGCGGCTGAGGATGGCCGACAGGGTGCTTGAACTGCTGGAGGAGCGGTCGAGGCTCGATCCGCAGGTGCTTCTTCTTGAGGACCTGCACTGGGCTGACGAGTCGTCCCTGTTCGCGCTCGCATACCTGGCGAGGAACATCAGGACAAGCCGGGTGCTGGTGCTCTGCACCTGCAGGCCCGGAGAGAGCGGCGCATTGGACGCTGCCCTGAAGCGAATGAGAATGGAGGGCACGGTTACGGACTTTCAATTGGAAGGATTGGCCAGAAAGGATGTTGCGGCGCTGATCGACGCCATGTTCCCGGGCAACGACTTCTCCGGCAAGTTGGCCGACATGTTGGCTGGGGATCGCGGGGGCGTGCCCCTTTTTGTCACCGAATGCCTAGGTGCGATGAAGGCGGACGGCAGCATTGCGGTTTCGGGCGCGGGCTTCACCGCAGGGGATTGCGAGCTTTCCATCCCCGACAGCCTCGAGGCGCTGATACAGGAAAGGCTTGCCAGGCTCACGGGCGAGGGGCTGGCCATGCTTGAATACGCCTCATGCATAGGAGGGCATTTCAGCACAGATTTGGCCCTGTCCAGCGTATCAATCCCGGCGCCGGGCGCGGCACTGAAGGAGCTTCAGGAAGCCGGGCTGCTGGTGAGGCTAAACGGAACCGCGGAGTTCTGCCATGCGCTTTACAGAGAGGTTGTCTATTCCACCATCCCCGAAAGGTGGAAGGCCGCCCACCACAGGGTGATTGGCGAGCACCTGGAGAAGCTTGGGGCCGACGGGGACGCGGTGTTCGAGCTGGCAAGGCACTTCTCGAGGACCGGGGAGCATCACAAGGCATTCGATTACTGCGTGAAGGCCGGCGAAAGGGCCGTGGCCACATACGCGATCGACCTGGCCGAGGAGAATTACTCCAAGGCTGTGGCCATAGGGCCCAAGCTCAGGGACCCGGGGCGCCAGCTGGAAGTCATGGAGCGGCTGGGCGACATATGCCAGCTGGGCAAGTACGACAGGGCGCTTGCCATTTACCGGGATGTGATGGCTCAGGCCGCAGATGACGGACTGAAGGCCAGGATGCGCCGGAAGCTGTGCGGGGTCCTCGACAAGAAGGGGGATTTCGCGGGCGCGCTCAAGGAGGCGGGGCTGGGCCTTGAACTGGACGCGCCCGCCGAGGTGCCCGGGCTGCTGCTGGCCGAGGCCTGGGTGAGAATGCGCACCGGGGATTTCAGCGGAGCCATGAAGCTGTGCGACAGGGTGATTGCCTCTGCCGGGGGGCCGGCAGGACCCAAGGACATCGGGAGAGCCCACGAGATCCTGGGGGGATGCAACTGGTATACGGGGGAATACGCCAGGTCGCTGG
>CAYHBA010000004.1:0-114580 GCA_964354755.1 uncultured Thermoplasmata archaeon | reverse complement strand
CGCTGGAGCATTACAGGAAGTCCCTCGCCTTCCGCGAGCTGTCAGGGGACCTGAAGGGGATTGCCGCGCTGCACAACAACATGGGCGCCATCCTGGACGACATGGGCGAGCAAGACATGGCGCTTGAGTCGTACGAGAAAAGCAGGGTGCTGTGCGAGAAGATCGGGCAGCTGCACGGGCTCGCCACGCTCTTCAACAACATGGCCATCGTGAGAAGGTTCAGAGGCGAGTTGGATCTGGCCCTGGAGCTCCACGGGAAAAGTCTTGGCCTCAGGCAGAGGCTGGGCAATGCGGACGGCGTTGCGGCATCGCACAACAACATCGGCATAGTCCTGAAGGACATGGGCCGCCACGATGAGGCCCTGAACTCGCTGCAGGAGGCCAGGGGCATGTACGAGGCGAACGGCAACAACAGGGGGCTTGCAGGTTCGTGCGTGAGCCTGGGCGACGTTTGCGCCGAGATGGGCAAACTTGGAGAGGCAGAGGCATGGTTCGACAAATGCATCGGGCTGAGCCGCAGCCTCGGGCTCAAGGACTTCCTGGCGGAGGCCCTGATAGGGTTGGCCGAATTGCTTATCGCCTCCGGCGAAACGGAAAGAGGCATATCCCTCTGCGACGAGGCCGAGGCAATAGCCGGCGAGGCCGGGATGAAGCCGAAGCTCGCAGCCTCGAAGAGGGCGAGGGGGACGGCCCTCGCCGCCAAAGGGAACTGGTCCGGGGCCGAGGAATGTTTCTCTGCGGCCTACAATGAATTTTTGGCGCTCAAGGCCCGCCCCGAGGCTGCCAAGACCCTTTATCGCTGGGGGACACTGCTCCGCGCAGCCGGGCAGGATGAGTCTGGCCGCCGGAAAATGGCTGAAGCGGCCGCGATGTTCGGGGAACTGGGCCTCGGGTACTGGGCCGAGAGAGCCTCCGCAGAGTGAGCCATTGCTTGTCGGCGCCCGCCTTCATCCTGGGGGCCGTGACCGCTTTCCCTCTCTCAGGAGCAAGCGTCATCTGGATTCCGGGCCATGGGTGTGCATAGTTTGGGCGGAATTATAAGAGTGCGCCAAATCAGTCCCGATTGAAGTGCCTCATCTCTTTGGGTATCTCGAGGGACAGCTCCACGAGGCCCGCGCGCTTCCCGTCCAGGAACCATGGGGCCTGGTAGATGAGCTTGCGCACGCCTTTCTTCTCGATGGTGTAGATGTTTGACTCCCCGGTCTTCAGCATGCCCTTTATCCGCTCCCGCGCAGCCTGTGGGTGGCAGTCCATCAGGCTCCTGCCGACCAGCGCTCCGCCGCCGTATTTTGCGAATGACTCCTTGGCTTTCGCGTTCATCTCCAGAATGATACCGTCCATGCCGCATACTGTGATTGCGCCGGGGAACCCATCGACCCAGGGATGTGCTGATTTCATTGGGACACCGGGGATGCATATGACCCTTGAGATAAAGGATTATGGTCGGGGATCATGTCATCAGCATCGGACTGCAATGACAACCTGACTCCCGCAGGGCTGCGGCAGCCCGCAGCAGACATTATATACCACCGCACGCCTGCGTTTTATAACGAGGGAGTCGGGATTATGGTGAGGAAAAACCTGATTTCGGGATACGCGGCCTTGGCAAAGGGCCAGCGGCTGGAGCCGTTCGAGTATCCGTTCCCGGAGCTGGGAAGGGGGGAAGTGCGTGTCTCGGTCACGCACTGCGGCGTGTGCCACAGCGACATACACGGCATAGAGAACTACTATGGCGTGGTGAATTTTCCTTTCGTGCCCGGCCATGAGATCGTCGGGACTGTGTCCGAACTGGGGCCCGGCGTCTCCGAAATGGGCGTGGGCGACAGGGTCGGCATCGGCTGGCAGGGCCGCTCCTGCGGGAAGTGCAAATGGTGCCTGAAGGGCGAGGAGCAGTTGTGCTCCGAAATAGCCAACGCGGGAGTGTGGACGCCTTATGGCGGGTTCTCGACTTCCGTGGTGGTGGACCAAAAATTCGCATACCCTCTTCCTCAGGGGATGCAGCCCCATGTCGCCGCGGTGCTCATGTGTGCCGGGATAGCCGTGTTCACGCCCCTGCGGAAGCATGCTGCCGGACAGGACCTGAAGGTCGCCATCGCCGGGATAGGCGGGCTGGGCCATCTGGCCATCCAATTCGCGCATGCAATGGGTTGCGATGTGACTGTCATCTCGTCATCGCCCGAGAAGAAAGAACAGGCATTGCGATACGGCGCAGATCACTTCATCGATTCCGGCGACAAGGCACAGATGAGGGGCGCAGAATATACCTTCGACCTCCTCCTGTGCACGGCCAGCGGCGGGATAGACTGGGACATGATGCTCGAGACGTTGAAGTGGCGCGGCAAGGTAGTCCTGGTCGGCTTCCCTGACATGTCGTTCAACACCACTCCGTTGGTGGTTCACGAGCTGACCATAGCCGGGTCCTTCCTGGGCACGAGGGCCGCAATGAAGGAGATGCTGGAATTCGCGCATGCGCACAACATCAAGCCGGAGACAGAGCTCATGCCCATGTCCAGAGTGAACGACGCGATACAGAGGGTGAGGGAAGGGAAGGCGCGGTACAGGATCGTGCTGGTGAACGAAGCTTAGAAAAAAATGTGCAGGTCTGAGGGGATTGTTTCGAAACTTCCCTCAGCATGCTGACCGAGACTGGCACGCTCAGGTCGCTGCCAGAATCGTACCACCGGTAAGGCCTGATGCTTGCCGCGAAGGGCGACAGGGAGCGCGCCAGGGCAATGATTCTTAAAGCCAGAGGGGGATATGAGCAAATGGGACTGGGGCAGATCGCGAAGAAGGCGGACGAGGATTTGGCCAGACTTTGATTGGGGGCTACGGTTGGCCAGCGGATTCTGTAAGCCCAAGTCATTGCAGCCCCATTTCAGGGGTGAAAAGTACGCGCCAAAGTCTGCCTTGGAATGATACGGACGCCCGAGTATTCTGCAATTGAAGTAACCTTATGCTGGCTGAGAACACGAGGGAGTTTATCAAAAAGTGAAATGGGGGGGTATAGAACCCCGATTGAAAAAATAATGAATCTGAAAATGTCAAATCTAATATCTGTCCGTTCGTGGCGGCCTGTGCTTCTGGTAGCAATCCCTGCAGTACACTGGTCTGTCTTCAGACGGCTTGAAGGGAACTTCACATTCCTGCTTGCAGTCCGCACACGTTGCCTTAAACATCTCTCTGTCTCTGTTCCTGTCTCTATCGTACATTATAACTTATCTCCTTAATCCAAACTTCCTGGGGAACCCATAAGTTGGATAAGCTGACAATAAACACTTTCCATATATACCTTTGCTTCGGTCCTGAAGGCGTTTTTGCCGTGCAGGTGCGGTCGGATACAATAAAAGAATGACGCCCATTAAGCATTTCGAGGTGGAACTCACTTATAAGTGTAATAAGGCTAGACAAAGAAACACTGGCCTTGTCGGATTCGATCAGAGGACCCCTGGGGATTTTATTCCCGACAGGCTGACTCACATTTGGTTCACTCATGAATAAACACTCGGAATGCGACTAGAATCGTCCCTTTTTTATTTTCCCTGAATGAAATCAGAAACATTATTAACCTACAAAACACATCCTCATCCTTAGGTGGGGGACCGGAAAAGATGGAGGGGTATCAGATGCGGAAATCGGGCAAGGAAATCGGCGGCAGGATGTTGGCAGTTGCGTTGGCGCTCGCCCTGGCTGTGCCGGTGACGATATCGCTCGCAGCCGCATCACCCGGAGAGGACGATTACTATCTGGTGAAGTTTGCGGAGCTGCCGAACGAGCATGTGCGGGGAGACATCGAAGCAGCTTACCATGTAGCATTCCTCGGATACCACCAGAACAAAACATACATGCTGAGGATTCCGGTCGGGCGATTGGCTCAAATATCCGCCTGCCCGCTGATATCGTGTGTGTCAGAATACACTCCGGCCGAGAAGATATCCCCCAGGCTCGCGGGTGCTGCCGGAGCGGTCAAGCTCCGAATCGACATCCACCCCGGGGAGGATGTCGGGGCTGTGGCGGGCCAGCTGACCACCCTCGGAGCAACCGTGACGCACGTGGATTCGGATATGCTCTATTGCATCGAGTGCCGGGCCGATGCATCGGCGATTCAGGAAATGGCCGACCTGAAGCCCGTGTGCTTCATCCAACTTGATGACGAGACCGAGATTGCCGGGCCGATAGACTCAGCCCAACCCCCGCCGGAAGTCTCCGGGTCCACCAAGAACGTGATGGTCACCGGCTTCTGGAACCCGACTGGCCAGATGATTGCGCATTGGAGCAACGACACCTACCTGAACCCGGGCGGCTGGGACGGGGCGAACTGGGAAGGCTGGGGCTACAATGTCTATTCATATTTCCCGGACTGGCATGGCGGCCTGTTCAACGGGACATTCGAGGTGGATTACCAAAACGTGGGCGGGTATCCGGCCGTGCCGGGGTTTTACGGCGACTTCTGGAACATAACCAATATCATCCATCCTGCAGCGATCATAGGCTTCGGCGCGGGCTACGGTCCGTGGATGCTGGAGAACAATGCGCGCAACCTCGGGACCAGCCCGATGTGGATTGATGACAATTGGAACCTCCCCTATCAGCCGACGCCGCGCCCGCCGGACAGCACCCAGCCCCAAAACTACGTCCGCCACTCGACCCTGCCGAAGCAGAATATTTCCAATGACGTGACCGCCAGCGGCATACCCTCGGTGATAAACAACGGCGCCTACGGGACCATGGGAGAATACCTCTGCGAGTTCACGGCTTACTTGGAGGAGTGGTACCAGGCAGCCCACAACTACACCAACGATTCGTACAGGTGCTATGCGGCGGGTTGGGTCCACACGGACAGCGAGCCCCTGGATTACACATATGCCCAGTACCGCAACGCCGCGAACATCACTGTCCGGGACACCATCAAATACCTGATAGAGCTGGCCGGCACAACCGCAGACATGACAGGCCCGGTGGGCGCGTCCAATGCCGAAGCAGTCACACTGACCTACACCTGGACAGGTAATCCAACGTCAGTCAACCTTTACTACACTAAGAACGCCGGCGCGACCTGGACTCTCGCAGGCACCGATGCGACGGTTGACGGCAGTTTCGCCTATACCATCATGGCGGGTGACGGAACCTACGGATGGCTCGCATCTGCAGTGGGCGGCGGCTCCGCAGAGCCCAGTCCGCCGACGCCGGGCACAGCCCCAGAGGCGGCACCGTACGTGCTGGACACGGCTGCGCCGGCAGCGCCGACAGGATTGAGCGTCGAGCACTGGGGACCGACCGGTGCGACAAACAACGAAACCAGGTACATGAGGGACGACAACGCCCTCGGACTCACCCAAACCGCCACGGGCGCCAACTATCTGACCGGTTCGGGCGGCATTGTTTACACGGGCTTCAGGGCGTGGGTGCTGCACAGCGACTCCACCGAAACCGAGCTCACCTCCGGAACCGCGACGGCCGTAGTGGCCAGGTCCGGCACGGGACAGGGCATACAGACCGCCACATGGTCCTGCCCCCAGACCTCCGTACTTACAACTGATTCGGTGCGCGTCAGGGTCTACCAGAGCATCGGGACCAATCCTCCGACCGGCCTTGCGGCAACGTTCACGACCGAACAGCTTGGCGCATCATCCATCGATTCCGCAACCTGGACGCTCAGCTACTACACCAGGCGCGCCACTACGGCAAACGACAGATTCTACTGGGGGTCCAGCTTATACAATTCCAACATAACCGGATTCAGGTGGTCTGTGACTTACGACCCGCTGCTGGACAACACGCTCAACTGGACAGCGAGTCCGGGCGGCGACGTGGACCATTACAACATCTACAGGGATACGGACGGAACTGGCATTACGTATTTGCTGATAGGCACAGTGCCGGTCGGGACAAACACGTACTGCGATGCCGATAGGGGAATGGCCGATGGCACGCTGTGGTGGTACCGCGTGAGGGCGGTCGATGCAGCGACAAACGAGGAAACGAACATCAACGGCGTTCAGGAGCCGGGCGGCACCCCCTATGCCATTGACCTCATGGGGAAATCGGCCGGCTGGGTGTTCGTGTCTTACCCTGTCACGGTCTCGGGCCACATCGAACTGGTGCTCAACGACACGTCCAACGGGGACGGCGGGACCGATTGGGATGCCGCCAAGACATTCGACAACCAACTGAAGAAGTGGCTCACATACAGGAAGGGAAGCCCTCCCGACACGTTCACGGACGTCTCCAACACCATGGGCATCTGGCTGCACCTGACCTCCAACACGGGCGACTGCGCCCTGTCCCTGCCTCCGACAGGCAGCTCTGCGGACACGATCGCCATCACGCTCTACACCGGCTGGAACTTGGTCGGGTACCCCTCGGCAACAGCGCGGTTGGGCTCGGCGACACTGCCCGGGGCAGCCGACAGAGTATCAGTGTGGCAGGCGGCAGTTCCATACATCACTGACTCGACGCCGGGTGCGGTTACAATGTCGCACGGCAGCGGGTATTGGGTGCACGTCACGGCGGACTGCGTTTGGACGGTGTATCCGTAGTCTTCAAGTGCGGAGCGCTGCGGGGGCTCCGCCCCCTGCGGCCCCCGCGGTAAATTATCCAAATGGAAAATCTGGATTCTCCAGTACGGGCCTCGGGGATTCGGTTACACCTCCTTCGGCTTCCCCAGTATCTCCACCATGCCTCCGGCCCTGTTATAAGAAATGTTAAACAAAAGGTTTAAATCCCCCCAAAATCATATCCATCCCGGGAAGCCGGAGTAATTGCAGGAACAATCACGATCAACTCTTCCCCACTTCGGGCGGGGCATTCTCTCTCCAACCGGGGCGCTTTGCCCCATAGCCCCGCCTGTATTTTTTCTTTTTATTCCATCCGAAGCAGAGCTTCGGAACGGGCGCGGGGGCTCCGCCCCCTGCGGGCCCCCGTGCCAGCACGATATAGGCGTGCTGGAATCGACTGGCCCCCGGAAACTCCGTCCGGATCATTAAAGCATTTGAACGATCGCGGCTTTCACCGTCCCGAAATCCGGCGGAGCCGCAATCAGTGCCTTCAGTTCTCGATTCCAAACCGGGCCGACCTCGGCAAGGGCTTCGGCCAACAGCTTCTTGCTGAATTTCAGTCCGTACATATCCAGTTTCCTCTGGGCCAATCCCTTGTCCGGGGGGACTCCTTTGTTGAGCATGAACCAAATATCGTAAGCGTCCCTAGCCTTCTTCCTGACCATTAGGGCCCTGATTTTTTCCGAGAATATTTCCTGCAGAGGCATGGCTCTCACCCGGAACGACGGAATGTCCGGATACAGCGGAAACACCTGCTTCCATTCCGGCTCCATTAACAAATCCCCCTCGCTGATGTCCATCTGCACCCTCGCCATGCTCTCGCGCGTCCCCTGGTACAGAAACCCCTCGGAGACGAACGTGAGCAACATTCCATCCTTTGGTTTATTCCGGATGACCATTGTCGGATACCCGAAGGCATCGGGATAGCCAGCCAACGCCTGTATCTGTTTCTCAGTGATTGCTCCGGTGAAATCCAGGTCCTCGGAGAACCTGTCCATCCCGTGAAGTTTATAAAGCGCGGTGCCGCCCTTGAAGACCAGCTCCGGCGCTTCCCTGGATACGCCCAGCAGGAGTATCTCCTGGAAATAATCCTTCTCGGCATAACTCATGTTCGAAACGCCCTTGGTCCTCGCCACTCTCCGAAGCTCCTGCATGTCTATCATTTCCTCACTCTCCACCTGTTTCCTTTTTCTGCGGCGTAGTATCTGGCATAATTCCGGTCGTCTTTCACCTTATTGAACAAAGCTTCGAAGGGCTGGCCGGCCATCTCCGCCACATATCCGATTTTCCTCATGGAGGTTATGGGCATCCTCAGGGCATATTCCTCCAGCTTTTCCGGGTCTGCCTTCACGACCGCGTTCATGATTTCATCGGCCGGCACTCTCCCCGTCTCGATGGCGTCGATTATGGCCTTCTCCAGGTCGGCCATGAAAATCCTGTGGCCGCTGTAGTTAATTTGCCCGTACCCCCACATCTCCCTGGTTCGGACCAGTTCGACCTTCTCCATGACTTCTGCCTTCCTGGCCATGACCTCGATTCTCGCCGGGAGCTGTGTCGTGGCCCCGTAATGCTGGAACGCATACCACAGCGAGATGTATGACGGATGGAAGATGTGGCTGGCGTAAATCACCGGGTCCTCTTGGACAGTGTAGTAGCCCCGCCTGAGCCGCCTGATCAGGTCCCTCTCGACCATCCTGTTCAGAAACACCCAGGAATATGCCTGGTCACCCAGGGCTGCCGCTACCTGCTTTGTCGTGAAGACCGGGGTCTGTTCGGCGAACTCAAGGAACTGTCTTTCGTTCATCTTAACAAAATCTAATATACTTATCATAATAGATAAGGTTTTCGGTAAAATGTAAGATGCAGCAGCGGGGGCTTTTATCTCCATCCGAACAGCGGTTCGGACTTGCTTGGGGCGCGGGGGCTCCGCTCCTGCGGTTTTTATCTCCATCCGAACAGCGGTTTTTATCTCCATCCGAACAGCGGTTCGGAACGGACTGGGGCGATGGGGCAATCCTGCCAGGCCTGTCAGGGCGGGGTGCTTTTATGGAGCTCTTGCGAGTGGGCGATTCGCTTAAACTTTGAAAGAAAACATTTCCAAAGAAGGTCTTATATACCAGATATGCCATCATTCAAATATGGCGAAAACGGGAAGCTACAGATTCCGCGTGATAATAGAACAGGACGAAGACGGCTGCTTTATCGCCACTGTCCCGGAACTCAAAGGCTGCCACACGCAGGCAAAGACCCTGGACCAACTTATCGAGCGGACCAGGGAAGCCGTTGAGCTCTATCTCGATTTCCTGAAGGACAAGTCCTCGGTGGGCAAGATGAGCTTCATCGGGCTCCAGGAGATCGAGGTCAAGGCATGAGCAGGCTCGCGCCAGTCAGCCACAGAATTGTTTTCAAAGTCCTTAAAAAACTGGGTTTCGTCTGTGTGAGGCAGAAGGGCGGGCACACGATATGGGCCCACGAGGACGGGCGCATCACGGTTGTACCTGTGCACGGCAGGGAAACCATCGGAAAGGGCCTCCTCGCGAAGATACTGGACGATATCGAGCTGAGTTTAAGCGAGTTCGACAGGCTGAGATAGGCGGGGGCAGTCCCGCCCGTCCCGGCGCTGTACATCATCTACCGCAATGTCGGATACGGCGTGGAATTGTGCTTATCCTACCTGTGCATCACGCTTGTGGCCGACATCTTGGCCGCCTTCATCATCTGGCGCAAGTCCAGGGGCTGGGCTCTCGTTCTCTTCCTCTTCGCCCTGCTCGTGTTCTTGGCTATGATTATGAGCATGACGATGATGAGCGTCGCATTTTAACCAAAACTGATGATGGCGGCATGCCCCGGAGCCGCTGATGCATGCGAAAGAGGCGCGGGGCGGGCGCGGTGAGAACCACGGAATCAATAATATCCCGCAAGGCCTTCCTTCGCCCGTGAACAAACCCAGAAGGCTGAGCAAGAGCCGGTACAAAGAGTGGCTGCAGTGCCCCAGGCTGATGTATTATTCCATGGAGGACCAGCTCCCGCCCCCGGACAGAATCAGTTTGTGGGTGATGAACCAAGGGACTCTTGCGGGCGAGCTCGCCAGGGACATGTTCCCCGGTGGGGTTCTGATTTCAACGCGCAACATGGACAAGGCCCTGGAGGACACGCGGAAGGTTCTGGCCGAGGGCGTTGAATACATTTACGAAGCGTCCTTCCAGCACGACGGTGTGTACTGCAAGGTCGATGTTCTCCGCAACAAGGGCAAAGGAAAAGTGGACCTGTACGAGGTCAAGAGCACCAGCAGCCTGAAGGAGGAGCACCTGCCGGACATCGCCATCCAGAGCTATATCGTGGCTGGGTCCGGACTGGCCGTGGACAGATGCTTCATCATGCACCTGAACAGGGACTACGTGCACCCCGATGGGGACCTGTTCGTCTCCGAGGACTGCACAGACCTCCTGGAGCCGCTCCTCGCCCGCATTCCCGAGGACATCGCGGCCATGAAGCAGACTGTCGCGCTGGACGCGCCTCCCGAACGGGGGATAGGGCCGCACTGCTCCGACCCGCGGGAGTGCGCCCTGATGCCCATGTGCTGGAAGTCTGTTCCAGCTGATTCCATCTTCCTTCTGTTTGGCACCGGCTCAGAGTTCGCCAAGAAGTGGGCGCTCTGGGAGAAGGGCGTCAGGCGGGTCTCGGACCTCCAGCCCAAGGACATCCCCAGCACCAAGAAGGCCATGTTCCAGGCCTACATGGAAAAAGAGGCCGTAATCAATGCAGACAGCCTCAGGGAGCAGCTGGCCGGTGTCGAGGAACCTATATTCTTCATGGACTTCGAGACCCTGGCCACCCCGATCCCCCTCTTCGACGGAGTGAAGCCCTGGGGCCAGGTGCCGTTCCAATGGTCGGTGCACAGGCTGGAGGACAGCAAGCTGGAGCACTTCGAGTTCCTGCCTGACGGCGCAGAAGACCCGAGGAGGGCGTTTGCCGAGGCATTGCTGGATGTCCTTGGAAAGGAGGGCACTGTCGCAGTTTACAACGCCTCGATGGAGAAGACGCAGCTTGCGGGCCTTGCAGAGCGCTTCCCGGACCTCGCGCCCCGGATACAGAACGCCATCGGCAGGCTCTGGGACATGCTGCCCGTGTTCAGGAACGACTACATAATGCCCAACACCGGGTTCAGCGCCTCAGTCAAGGACGTGCTTCCTGCGGCATTCCCGGAGCTGAGCTACAACAACCTGGAGATCGACGACGGCCGGCTTGCAGGGATAGAGTTCCTGCGGATGCTTTCTCTGGAGGGTGTGGAGAGGAAGGAGATTCGGCGGAACCTCCTGGAGTACTGCAAGAGGGACACATACGCGATGGTGAGGCTGCTGGAGCTGGTGCGCGGCGTCTGAACTGGCGGCTGCAACGGCAGCGGGGGCTCCGCCCCCTGCGGCCCCCGCGGGGACGGGGGGTTGGCGGGCCTGAAGGGATTCGATTAGCCTATCCCATACCTGGCGAGTGCGCCTTTAATGATTTCCTGTTCCATACCAATAATTCTGGCTGCCTCTGCAACATCTTTCGGACTGAGTGCTTCCTTGAATTTTCCAATATCCGTCGACGAGAGGTGCTGGCTGATGCCGTCCTTTTCGTTTGAAAAAGCCCCGAACAACAGTAAGGCGGAGATATCGCAGACATCCTTGATTCTCTTATGTTCTTTGTCTCTTGTCGGGTGGGATTTCATTTTCATTGCTATCATCAGTTCTGCGGTTGGCAACCAGAGCGTTTTCCCGAACTCCTCGCGAACTATGCGACAATCCTTATCTGTAAAAATCGGTGCAATCAGAGGCTCATCGATGGGGGAAAATCCGAATTTATCCCTGAATCCCGGCGGTATGGTGTCCACTATTAGGTCCACATACATCGGGAATACCATATACGAGGGAAGCTTCTCAGCATCCTCTGGAGTTAGGTCTTTGCCAGTCTCCGAGTGTGTTTCCTTGTAGAGCCTGAAAGACTGATTCTTGAATCCCAGGTCTTTCTCTAACTTCCGCATGGCTTTGGCGAAAGCAGAATTTCCGAGGTCGGAACCCATGTGAAAGCCAAGGTCAATATCCCGAGATCCGAGATAGTCCCGGCCGGTGTTCTCCCTGTATCGGTCATTGACCAGGAATCTGACAGCCCAGCCCCCGAGCACGACTATAGGCTCTTCAATCGAACCCAGAACTTCGGCCAGGTACTTTCCGGATGTTTTAACTTCCATATCATCGTACATATTTCTCCACCATCATCTCGTAGGCTTCCAGGCAGACGCCGCCTTCTCTCCTGAGGTCTATGAGAACCTGAGGGACCGATGCCACCCAAAGGCCATCGATTTTCTTCTTTCCGTACATGGCATGGTCGTCGTACACAAGCAAGCGCAGATTGCCCTTTCCGACAAGGCCATGACCATTGATCTTCGCTTTCCAGAGCTGGAGCTCGCCCCCCCTGATGTAAACGTCGGTTCTCGACGGGAACAGATAATGGTTGAGCAGGTTCTCGGCCGCGTACGTGGTGACGGCATACTCCAGCCCGGCCTTCTCCAGGAACTCTTTCGGTGATTGGACGAAGAAGTCGTAATGCTTCGGGGCTTGCGCTATGGAGAACCAGTGGTCGAGCAGTTGCTTCTTTTTGAGGACGCGCGTTGCCTTGATTGATTTATTTGTCTCAAGACTCTTCAGGTACTCCATGGTCCAGCCGATGGAGGTTCCTGACAGCTTCGCCACCCGGTACTTGGTCAAATCCCCGCCCGGGCTGTTCAATAGGACTCTGATAATCCTCTCACGTTTCACTCCGCGCATGATATATCGGTAACGCACACCCTTTATAAACCTTTCCGATATATCGGTAAGTCCCCTGCTTTAAATACTGTACCGATATGTTATCCTGTGCTAGTGAAACTGTGAAAGGCATACTTTTTGAACGTTGGAATTCGGGGCTCGGGGGGCTCCGCCCCCTGCAGGCCCCCGCGCACTATCGGTTTTTATCTCTATCCCAAGTCCTGCGGGACATTTTTATCTCCAACCCAAGTCCTTCGGACGTTGGGACGTTCTTGGCCAAGGGGCAATCCCGCCCGGCCCAGCTTGGCGCCATGCACGTCGATGTATTGGCGGCATGCCCCGCCTGTGAGGGCGGGGTATAAAATCGATTTGAATGCAAGTGCGCGTTCGCGGGGCGTGCACGAGGGCTAATCTTACCGACAAGCCTCGGCTGAGCGCAGCGAGGCCGGGGTACCATATGGAGAGCTCTTGCATGGGTGCGATTCGCTCAAACTTCGTCGACGAAAAGATTGAGAGAGACGTTTCAGTGCCAGAGCATAGAATACAGCGGCCGCTGTTAACGTCGGTGGGGCCGCACATCCCTGGCCTTACGGCCAGGGTTTTAAGGGATTTATGAAATTGGTGTGGTCACACGACATCGAATTTTAAAAATTCGATGACGATACCCCGCCCTTCAGCTCATCAATTGTCACCATCAGGCGGGGCATGGGGGCGGAGGATCGGGTGTGGATTTCGCGCGAATCCGTTGGGCGGGTGGTTGACGGGCCTGAAGGAAAGAGGTTTTTCGACTGCTGGCTGAAATCTAGTTCAAACGGTCAATTAGCACACTGGCTACGAAAATGAGTTAGAGTCCTTCTTTTTTCTTTTTTTCTGCGTAAATAGACACAATAGAATTACGCTAAGTCACCTCAGTTTTATAACCATAATGCAATATCCTCGAGATATGGGGTGAAAGAAAATATGAAATATCAGGGGAAAAACGTAGAACCTCCACCGGAAAATGAGAGGCTACGACTCTACAGTGGAGAAGGGACCATCACCTTTAATGACATGGATTTTCCATGTAAATATATAATTTGGCAAACAATACATGGAGATATTCAGGGAAAATTGGCTGAGTTCCATGATGACTGTATTTCAAATTTAATGCTACATGAGCTTGATTTTTTTGAGGGATCCTTTAAGGGAATAACTGAAAAAGGAAATATAATTACGTGCACACGCATTTGGAAATTTGGTAATTCACACCATTTTTCTGAGCATGCTTTTGATTATCTGATGAAGGTAGGAACAACACAAATGGAAGTTGTAAATCCAAACGCAGTAACTGACAATATGAATGGCGTATATGTAACATGTGGCTTATTAAATATTGATTTACATCGAATATTGAGAGGCAAGAGTGAAACGTCATTGGGGCGAATTTGGTTTACAAAATTACCATATCATGAAGAAATGATTTCCAGAGCAAAAATAAGCAAAGAATCTATCATTACTGGATTTGCGGAAATCCGCAATGATTCGATTGATGAAAATTCAATTCAAAAATACTTAAATGTATTAGATAAACAAATACAGAGATTATGCCGCGTTTTATCACTTGCTAAAACTAATCATATTGATTATACATCTCTGGATATATTTTTATTATATCCGGATTCCGACAGAATGATAATGCTCAAGGAAATAATAACAGAACCTAAAAAGAGGAGGCCATCATTCTCCAGGCCACTCATAGAAGATTTGAATAATTTTTATTCGTTTATTGAACACGGAATGTTAAATTATACAGATGAGTTAGATGAAATCTATAATTTGGACGTAGCATTCGAATGGTATATTGGAGGAACATCCGCAAATATAATCCAGATGGATTTCCTAGAATTGTGTGTTTTCCTTGAGACAATAAAATATCGACACGCAGTTCATACGAATCGGACTTCGGTCATTGATAATCCAACAAAATATGCTTCTATTACGGAAGAAATGGTCCAAGCAACGAAACTAACACTTATTAAACATGGATACGGTGGTGACGAACATAGCCATATTAGATCCTCTTTTTATAACGCAATTCAAGGTATGAATAGGTGGCCATTCCAGAAGGGCATGGAGGATCTATTACTTGATTTGCATTTGAAATATGATGACATTGGAACCAGCCTTAGTGACATAGCAAAAAATAGAAATCTTATTGTTCATTGCGGTATTGAACGGCCAACCACCGAGCCCACAGATATTGCGAAAATATTAACCAATACCATTGCCTTATCTCAAAGAATAATTTTAGCCCTTTTAAAATACGATGGCCCCTTTCTGAATATATTAAATCATTATCATAATGCACAATTTAGAGATTTCATCATGCCAGCGGAGGAGTGACATGAGTGGAGGTAGAGGCTGGCATGGAGATTCACGGAAACATTCATTAGCAGCTCATGGAATTAAAACAAAAGATTCGAATATCAGGAAGCACCCCAGCTCACAACCCCCGGAATTGAAAGAGTTTCTTTATTGGACAAATGTAATTGAGGTGGCATCGTTGATACCAGCACTTGTTTCTTGCACACCAATTTCCGCTATGTCTAAAGTATTGAATACAGTCTATAATGGTAAATTTACCGATGAAATTATCAATACTGCCTATGACTTTTTTAAGATGGTGTTATCATGAGACATATCTTTACATTCAAAATAAGCGGGAAACCTGCCTGTTATCGAAAGAAAAAATCAAAGGCGTATATGCAGTGGGAAGCGATAGTCCTTCATGAGACCAAATCACAATGGGGCACAAGAGAACCAATCCAGTCTGGTAAAATTGAGTTAGATATGGCCTTCTTTGTTCTTCCTGATTTAAAGAAAGATAATCACCCACACGGCCCAGATTTAGATAATTTGCTAAAACCGATAGTGGATGGAATTGCTAAAACAATTTTCTGTAAATCGAGCAAGAATCCTAAGGAACATGCTGACTACCTCATATATCGTATTAATGCTACTAAAGTAATTTCTGAGGATGAGGGTGTAGAAATTATAGTAAAACTACTGTGAAAATCCAAACAGTTACTCTCATATATTCGATAACCCTATTGTATTTGAGAGAGAATATGGCTGCAACAATGAGTGTTTCAGAGTCCCTCAACCACTTCCACGATGAAGATTGGGACGCATTCAAAACATTTGAATCCGATGTAGAGAAGAAACTAAACGACATTACTCGGAAAGTACCTCCAGGATTGTCGAAGTGTCTGCAATCCTATCTGTTACACATTATGTTAGAATGCAAAGAGGGATCGATTCCCGCTATGCGCCAGGTTATTGATGCAAATATCATTGTTATGGATTCAATACGGGTTGGAAAAGGTAAGCCTTCATCTACTGGTCGGATATTGGCCTCACCCAATATTCAGGTTCTAGCGCCAGATATCATTCAAGAGGAAGCGCATAGAAACATAAAGAAGAAACTCAAGGACCCGGCTCAGCGAGATGCCGCCATCGCACATGCCAACGACCTGTTATCGTCAATCACAAAAACTAGTGACGTATCATCTAAATCCATATGTCGGGCGCAACAGCTAATTGCCTCCCATTCACCAGAGGATGTACCATTTCTGGCACTGGCCATAGAGTCAAATGCAGATGGAATTATTAGTCGTGACAAGAGAGCGTTTGATGCTCAACCAGAGATTAAACGTTGGAATCTGGGGGAAACGGCAGAGTTAATTACAATCTATGAGAGTGGAGCATTGTCATTGATTGTGCTGGGACATGCTCTTGAAGGTTTGATTTCTTTATTTGAAAAGCTTATTGTGATTGTTCTTCAGGCCTTTGTAAAAACTATTGAAATGATTGTGGCATTCATTAAGTGGATTGCAGAAGGGATTAGTGCTGGCTGGAAAAAACTTCCAGATTGGGCAAAAGCCATTATTATCGGAACTTGTGCGGGAATAATAATTGGAATGATTGTTGATGCGGATTTTCGAAAATCGATCTTTGATAAACTATCTCGAGCGGGTGAGGTGCTTGCTTCAATCGTTGAGCACATCGTGGCAGTAATGAAGAAAATATGGGATGGCATCAAGGACATCTTGAATTGGATTTGGGGATTAGTGGAGCCAGCAATTCCATATATCGTTACGATTGTTGGTGTGATGTGTAGGCGCATCTTTGTGTACCTGACTGAAACACAATTCGATCCAGATGATGTGAATAGCGTTGCTTTATTCAAACGATTAAATTCCGTAGGATAATAATAAAACTAACAATCGTTAGTTGCCGATTTTCGCAAATAGCAAAAATATTAATACTATGCCAACCTCACATCATTGTATGAAAACAAAATACGCAAAAGATCACCTTCGGGTCAAGGATATGATTGAGTGCATTCACAAGGAGACTCGTGGGTCTACATGCGTCAGAGTTGTGGATTTAGCCAGTGAGATTGATATGGATACACGGGTATTGAGAAACCACCTTGAAATCATGGAGATTGATGGATATGGTACTTTCCACGATCGTAAGAAACGTCAGATTTTTTGCATAAATAATAAAGAAGGTGATTGAATGGCTAGGTGTGATTGTACAGTTGAAACAATTGAGTATGAGTGGGCAAACAGATTGGACAGAATGGTATTTCTCGGATTGAAGGCGACATGCGACATTTCGGGGAGATTGTGCATGACCGCTGGAGATTTCAGAGATAAACATGCAATAAAAAAGGCCCGAACAGGTAAGACAAAATTTCGGAAAGGGAAGCTTTAAGAAAAAAGGGGGGCATATTAACCCCCCTAATGACTCACTTCTTGCTCGCCTAATGATTTGGATTCATCTGGTTCAATCTGTTGTCACCCGATGCCTTGCTTGCAGAGTAGTTCGGATTCATCGAATTCGAACGGTCGTTGTTCGACCTGTTGCCTTTACCCATCTGTTCTCACCTCCTCACCCATGTGGGGCCTTAATTTCCTGTAGCCATAACGCCATAGGAGATATACTATTATCACGAAGTCCAGCGCGAACACGATGTTGGTTATCAGCAGGAAGTCGTAGTACGAGATACTAATTACGTGCATCTTGACCATCAACCCAAGCGGAATGTAGATTCCAACATTCACAAGTGCCGAGGTAAAGAATATCCAGAACGGCCTGCCAGTTCCGATAAAGTAGGATTTCAGGCATGAGCCGATGCTGAATAGAAGGTAGGGGAATATCAGGAGTTGGAATGTCAACACCGAATAATCCACAACTTCTTCACTTGCCGATGCGTTCAGCCACCCGGATATGGGTCCCCAAACGAAAGAACCGATGATTGCCCACACAATCATGTACAAACTGACAATCAGTATCGAGACCTTCTGGATGTCCCACATGGATTTGTAATCCTTTCGCCCGTAAGCATTCCCCACTGCTACATTTGTCGCCTCGGTCCAGGATAAGACCGGAATGAGGGCTATGACCCACATCACCCACATGGCGGTATTGTATCCGCCTATTGCGGCGGACTCCCTGGAGCCAATGAAGTTCACGACAGCTATGACGCCGATGATGTATCCTGCATTGCGCACGAGAGATTCAAGCCCGGTCCAGCGGCCTATCTTGAAGATGGCCTTCGCCACTTTCTTTTCGATTTTCAGATCGACTTTAACCTCCTTCCTGACCAAGTACCAGAAAACCAATCCCGTGATGATGAACAATGCGACATTGGCAATGACCCGGTCCCATGCTGAACCAATTAAGCCCAAATTGAGGGAGAATGAGTAGTTCGATATGAACATCGCATCCAGGCCAAAATTGATTGCCACGCCTACGAATGCAAGCCCAACAGCAAGCCAACCTTTTCTCATGGATTTGATTGCGACCAAGAGCACAGTGCTCATCGCCTGGAAGGGCATGGACAATGCGATTATCCTGAAATACTGGCCTGCCAAGGAGCGTGCGTTCTCGGGCGTGTTTATCCAATCTATGAACACATCCCCGAAAAGGAACAGGAATGCAACGAAGCACACCGTAATGATCAACTGCATTATCAATGCGGTCTTAACAATGCTGGCAATTCTATGCTTGTCCGTGAATCTCCAAGCCACTAAGGCGAGGACCGCTAGAGGAAACATCTCCAGAAGGACTTCCAGAGAGACCTCCACGGCCTCATACGACTGATCCACCACTATACTCTCATAAGACATGTACCCGATGAAGTACCTGTTCAGCAACCCGTAAGTTGCCGGGATTATGAATGCCGCCAGGATTAGCAACATGTAGTCCCAGGGATATTGCTTCAATGCCCTCTGGAACGTGGCTTTCATATTGTCAAATCCATACGTTTTCATAAAACTCTCTCCTTTTCTGGCTCACGCTGAGTTGCTGGGTCTTGACAATCTATGGTCATCGAATCACCCTTCCCTAAACCCTGAACAATATCTAACAGCAACAGCCTTTGGGCTGAAACTGTGTTTTACATTCATAATGCTGGCTCTACAATTGTTTTGCGTTTTCATGTCCTTAACTCCTAGAAAGGCTACTTCAAGAACGCAATTGTTGCGTAGGGCGGACATCACCCTCAAGTCTCGGGTATCTTTCTGAAGGAAGTAAGATTTCACACGTATTTAATAGTTGATAGAAATGTAACATCTTACACATCTTATACATACATTATTCCCATTTTTCTAATGTCTTTTGCTTCGCTCGTTTTCTATATTCATTTTGTAAACGAGTAAGGCTTTTTGTAATTTCAACTTCTACTTCATAATCAATTTGTTGTTTAATCCAGGCAGATTCCATTCGGTTTTGGATTTGCTTACGATTGCCATTGATTTTAAAAATAAACTTATCCTCTGATTTCTTTTCAAGAATGCCACATTTAACACACTTATCCAATAATTTATTAGCTAATGATGTAATATATCTCTTATCAATGATGTCCATATAATACAGGTTCTGTTTTAAATAGGCTATTAATGCATTTCTTTCTACTATACTATCTCGTGCAACATACATGACTGGAAGTAATCTTAGAAAACCATGCATTTGTGGAAAAATATCGAATACAATGCCACCTGCTTGAGCCCTTTTACGTAAAAGTCTATTTAATTTTGCATCTAAGTGTGCAACACTTCTTCTTAATTTCTTTTCTAATTTATTTGAAGGTTGTGCAATACGTAATTCTATATCTTCTCCTATTTTTTGAGGCCATGGTGTATGCCAGACAATTATATTACCGTCGGTGTTGATAACTACTGTGTGCAACTCCTGAGCCTCGCTAGATTCTGTAGCAATAACATATTCGATATACAGGTCTGCATCTGAGGGCAAACCAAGATATTTTTCTTTTACGTATGGTAAATGTGCCTGGAATTCGGCAATACGTTCTCTTGTTTGTGTAACAACCTTTCCATGATTTCTTATTTTACCCTTTGCTTCTCCCACAATCAACACTTTGCTTTCCCCATTATAAATTAAATAATCAAACCCAATAACATCCAATTCATAAAGAGGAGATGCTCTTATAAATTCATATCCGGTTTCTTGATGTAATATTCCATTTTCAATAAATGGTGTAATGCACGCATTCATTACAAAATTATGAAGTCGACCATTCTCAATTTCTGCTCTATGGAGATCCTCCCTGGATGACCATTCATTTTTACATTTCTTTTTTATTCGCTTAATTTCTTGTTTTTGGTCCTTAAGATAACTTCGTCTCTCGCTATCGGAAACTAAATGTTTGAGAAAGGTCTCCTCTTTTTCTATTCAGTAACCCCCTTAAGATGCTTCATCAAGGGTATGGAATGATGCTTTTTCGTCAACAACTTCAACAACCCCACGATAGAAATCGATGAATGATTCAAAGGTGTAGTTGAATTTAGGGACCACGATAATTTGATTATTATTGGCTGTTATATGGAATAATGAGCCTTTATCTTCGTCAATTATTGTTGCATAATATCCAAATGAACCTTCTTTCATAAAATCATTAACAAACGAAAATGAATTTAATCTTTCTTTTAAATTCGTAATTCCTGTTTTATCTAGATTTGCGGTAATTCCAATTTTACCAGATTTAACCGAAGTAATCTGTTGCCCCCAACTCCCTGTGACAAAATCAAATTTAAGTTCGTTTGAAGTATTCCATATCTGAACAACAGACTCTTTAATCAAATCTAAATTAGAATAGAACAAATCTAATGCCCTCTGAGAAGGAGTCTGTGCTGAATAAAGACCATCGTTTGTCATATAAATTTTGAACCCATTTTTTATATGAATTTTTATTATATCTGGTATTGTTCCATATCTTGCTTCAAGCTCATCTATTACAGATTCAGCATCTTTTCCTGTATAATTGACACGTCTCTTATAATTCGGACGTAATTCGCATGATTTATCACTGTGTTCATTTCTTTGTGCACGGAAGTTATAGATGTAGCCCTCTGTTTCTTCTAATATATTTCTCCAGAACATCTTGAATACATCTGGCTTTAACCACATTCTTGTGATTCCTTGTTTATTCTTAATGCGCTTGGAGAGTTCTGCTCTATATTGCTCTTTACTTGCTGTGGTATACATAAGCCATAGGCCACGTTCATATTGGAGCAGGTAGTAAATCGCATGATCTGCGTTGTCCGATTTAGGACTTATCTCAATAATTTCGCCCAGGCGCTTGATTTCATCTGGTTGAAATATTTTCTCATACCACGTTTCGTTATTTACAAGAAATGAATAGATTGTGAGCCAGTTCTTCCTCTTCTCTTGCTTGTAAAGGGTGTCTATATGTGAGGTTAAATATTCTTTAAACTCTTCTATAGAGTACTCCCTTTCTGGAATTTTCATGTTCCGACCACATCTCCACAAAGTCTTTAAAGGTTTGCAGCAGCTTTATCTAATCGTATGTGAGTTGCTATATTTCGTACCCATTAAGGGGTAGGTTCTGTAGCAATATAAAATTTTCTCTATGACTATAGTTTTATTATCTGGCTCACCTTTTTATTCACATTTGTGTCGAAACCCCATACCGAACCCTTCATAATCTGTCGAGCCCATGCAAGTCTGGGTATTGTCAGGGAGGAGTGTCGAATATGTCTAAACACAGACTCACTGATGTCGAGATTTGTTGCCTGTGGGACCTGCACAAGTTGGGGGTTCTCAATTCCCCATTCCGCGGATTATGGGGGGCGGGCGCAATGTTAGGAACCTGAAGGTCCCGGCCCGCTGGGCCGTGGGCATCAACACAGCCAACGCAGCCCCTG
This sequence comes from uncultured Thermoplasmata archaeon, assembly GCA_964354755.1. GTDB lineage: Archaea > Thermoplasmatota > Thermoplasmata > SG8-5 > SG8-5 > UBA147. The sequence continues at coordinate 93,004 of CAYHBA010000004.1, read as the reverse complement.
TGCTCGGCCAGATGCAGAAACGGGCGCCGGTCGGGTGCCTCCGCGCGGTCGGGTTCGACAGGAGGGAGATAGCGTACGTGCTCGGCCAGGAGGGGGTCGGGGTGGGAGGGGAGTTGAGGGTCACACCGGGGGACTCAATGTGGGGGAGGGGGCGGGAAAGACTGGTATCCGGAAATTTATTACCCAATGCAATCGGTGTGTTGGAGTTATAATAAAAAGTAACATATACAGCGACTCATCTTTACTGTCTAGGTGCGGGTATGGCTCACAAAATTGTGACAAAACAAGCGAAATATTTGAATAACAAATCAGATTCTGTTGTAAAATTAAAAGGAATTGATGAAAAAGAATACCGAATGGCAATTCAAAATCTGGGATTACTGGAAGGAGAGAAAATTATCCTTCAATATGTGTGTGTTCGAGAATTCACACAACCCGCATCATTGTTTAATCAGGCGGAAGTTGATGTCAAGCGTGGATTATTAGTTTTCACCAATGATAATTTGATATTCATGCAGAGAGATGGTGTTTTCAATATATCTTACTCTCAAGCACTGAGAGTCCCACTTGAACAAATAATCGGAATAAGTTCTGGTGGCTTTTTAATGAAGAAAATTCAATTTACATTGAATAACAATCCTGTTCTGATTATATTTGTTAATTTCATGAGCACCTATGATGTTCAAGAAATTCATGAAGTCAGAGCAGATATCGAACGACATCTAACCAATGTTAGGCAAGAAAAGAAAAGATTGGCACAAGAGGCGTTAACCAAAGGAACTCTGCCAGCAATGATTTTTTGCAGATATTGCGGAACCCGAAATAAGGCCGACGAGTCGAAATGTGTATCGTGTGGTGCAAAACTATGAATGTCCCATTAGGTCATCTGAAATTTGAGGGAATTGCACGTGAGATAAAATCCGGGGAAAATAAATGAAAATAGAAAATGACCGGGATAATTTCAATAAAGTAATGTGTTTCATTCCCTGTTGTGGAAGCAAATATGCATCTGGGGTAGTTGATGAATCAAAAAATATTATATCTGAATGTGAACTCCCCAATACGTGGCAATCATTGAATGAAGGGCGCATACAGATGCGTTATTGCATTGATGAAATCTCCGTCTTGACCACAGCTATACGATTGTATACTGGATCGCCATACAATACTTTTACTCCACATTTGGAGAGAATTATTGAATCTTTGCGTCAAAATAAGCTAAAAATTGTTATTATTTCTGCTGGATATGGAATAATAGATGCCCTGGAACCGATAAATCAATATGAAGCGAAGATGGAGGGACGTGTTGCTACGCAATGGATTCGAAATGGATTACCGGCCGTAATTACAGAATTATTAAATTCAGAGAAGCCAACCCATGTATTCGGTTTTTTCGCTGGAACAACAATAAAAAACACACCGGGTGCGAAATATCGATATATTTTTACTGAAGGCGCGAAAAGAGCCATAAACAAGGGAGATATTAAGCCAAAATCATGTGGTTGCTTCTATCGATCGGAGGGAATGGGTGTCAAAGCAATATTGGGCGCGCTGGGTCGAACATTTATCGATTTGTATACGGTGGATTTCAATGAAAATATTATTCGTGATATTGAACTGAACGGGCGTGTTGACTCAAACATCCAAGTACGTTATGATAATTTTCTTATTTAGGCTGAAATCTTCGGCTGTCTGTATCAGTTAAACTAATTCAATATACCTTTATATCCCAATCGCTTTGTAGATGGGGATTCACATTACAGAATTAAAAATACGAAAAACACTACTCAGGCTTATCGCCCAGTACCAAGAAGATCAAAAGCGGTGGGCTGACGAACGCGAATGTCATTGGGCATTCTTCCAGCTTCTCTTTGATGAATTCACACCGGATGAAATTAAAAGAAATTTCAAGTGGGAGGTGCCGGTGGGCGTTCCCCACTACGGCACCGGAAATAAAAGTGCAGCCGTTGACCTCGTATGGATGCTCGATGACGGCGGTTGGATAGGTATCGAAATCGAAGGACCAACCCTTTCCCCTGGAAAAAGTCTGGAAAGGGAGCTTGTGAAGTGTGTCGTCAAACTGAAAACCGCACCTAGAAGCAAGAAAATGGTCAAAGGTTATCTAGTGCCATTAATTTGCGCCTCCTCCAACAGGCGGGCTCGTGGGTATGGGATGACTAATCGTGAACTTATCGAAAAGAACATTTCCGAGGCCGAGAAACTTATTCCCCCGGCGAATATTGAACTGATAATGGATGGCGTGATATGGAAGTAGGGGGGTGCGCAAGTAGAGATTCGATGAGGAGATGAAATATGAATACTACGAAAAGAAAAGATTCTCAGAAATCAGGCCTGGCCGGCGAACTATTTGCGGCTGCGGAGTTGCTGAAACGCAATTATCAGGTGTCGCTGACATTCGGAAACGCCAAAGCCATAGACCTGTTTGTTTACAACGAGGATCTGAATTACACATTCAACGTGCAGGTCAAGACACTGAGGTCTTCAAACTGCTTTCCGATCAACCATGAACATATAGACAGGAAAGCCATCTACATGTTTGTCCTGTTGAATAAACCCGGAAAGCCTGTGGAATTTTTCATCATAACTGGTAAACAGATACTCCAGAATAAGGAAAAACTGTTCGGTAAGAGCCTGGGAAAGGATTCCTTTTCTGCCATCAATATCGGCCCCATCAGGAAATATTCGGACAACTGGCAGTTGTTTGATAATATTCTGTGACAGAGCTACCATTCAATACTTTGGCCGCATCTTCGGTCTTCGCGGAAGGTCGGCTGTTTTATGTCCATGGCAACGGCAGGAAGAAGTTCGGGTGCAAGTTGTCGTCAGAAAAGTGGGAGGGTGTAGGGAGAATTAGAGGGGTTGGAGACATCATGTTGGTTGTCCTTTGAAATTATAAAACTTTAGAAATTTTCCTCAACATCTATAGCTTTTTTATTTGTTTGGGTTTGTTAAGACTGTAATCTACTCTGAGCAAAGAGTAATAATAGGCAATGTCATTTTGGGGTAGTGATGGGGTTAAGGATATAGCATGGTGAAAATGTGATTCCAGATGTTGATAGAGAGAAGATAATAGATGCGATGAAGAAATTTGATACATACCTCAGAAATAGCGATGATTGGAGGAACTGGGAGGACAAACAAACCCAGAAATATGCCATTGATTATGAAGGTAAGTATTACCCGCCCAAGAAGATTATTTCTTTGGCTACTGGACAATCTGTGGATAAATTTGGGGGCGGCGAGGAGTCTAATGGCTATTTGAAAGAGGGGGGATTTACTATAACAACACTGAGAGATAAAGAGGATGTGTTATCAAGCAACCTAGAAAAAATACTCACTTCGTATCTTGAATATCCTGGGAAACAACCGTTTAATAAAAATGCCAACATAAGGGACGTATTTGAACAAGTGAAAAAAGCATTACTTGCATCAGATGTAATCCGAAGCAACCCATACATCAAAATAAAATGGTCTGTGGGCCAAGGTAACTGGGCGAAAATCCCGTGGATCGCCATAATGGATACTCGGGAGACAAGCACCACTCAAAAGGGTGTCTATTGCGTGTTTTTATTCCGAGAGGACATGAGTGGCGTTTACACTACGTATAACCAAGGCGTAACAGATATTCTTAATAAAAATGGAAATAAACAAGGATTGGCTATAATCCAAAACAAGGCAAAAGAATTGAGAGAAAGTTGCGCACCGTTGAAGGAGAGGGGGTTTAGCTTAGATTCGAACATTGATTTACGAACCAAATCATTTGGCTCAAATTACGAGGCATCGACAATTGGCTATAAGCTCTATGAAAAAGGATCTGTGCCTCCTGATGAGGAGATTGTTGATGATTTAGCCTCGTTAATGGGTATTTATAATAACTATATAGTGGCAACACCTGGGGTAGCGGTAATGGGAAAGGATTGCAGATCGTGGATTTTCCAATCAAATCCCAAAATATATGATGTGGAACGGGCGGTAAGAGAGTTATCCGAAATTCAATGGCAGGTTAATCGCTATCGGGATCAAATTAAAATCGGAGACACTGCGTATATTTGGATGTCCGGAAATAATGCAGGACTCATTGCCATTGCTAGAGTGATGACAGATCCAGAAGTATTGGAATTTGACGACTCAGATAATGCATACCAAATTCAAAAAGATCAATTTGTAGGGGGTAAAGTATATTCTCTATTAAAAATCGAAAAGGTGCTGAACAAGAAGATTACCCGCGAAGAGTTCCAGACCAATTCGATACTTTCGAATGCAATGATTATAAAGAATGCTACAGGTACAAATTTTAAAATTGAAAAAGAAGAGGATGCAGAGATCAGAAGATTGATAGGGCAATATAGAGGTGATAATATGGCAAAGGAAATGGAAGGATTCTTCAAATATCTAAATGATGAGGGGTATCTATTTGATCCCGTGCTCGTTGAAAATTTCTTGCTTTCTATCAAAATAAAACCGTTCGTCATTTTTACTGGAAATTCTGGGACTGGCAAAACAAAGATTGCGCAGCTGTTTGCCAAATATCTTAAAGATAATATGTTTTCGGAGGCTTCGGAATTGTATAGAATTGTGCCAGTCGGAGCCAATTGGACTGAAAACCGACACATATTTGGTTTTTACAATGTTATAACCTCAATGTACCAGACCACCGACTCCCTTGAATTGATTCTTAAGGCGGAAAAGAACCCAGACATTCCACATTTCCTAATCCTCGATGAGATGAATCTTTCTCATGTGGAAAGGTATTTTGCAGACTTCCTATCTGGAATAGAGAGCGATGAACCTATACCGCTGCATAACAATGAAGATAAGGTCATCCCGAAAGCCCTTTCTCTTCCATCAAATCTGTTTGTCATTGGTACAGTTAATGTAGACGAGACAACGTACATGTTCAGTCCAAAAGTATTGGATAGGGCAAACACCATCGAATTCAACACCCACCCAGCAATTGATTATATGAATGGAAAGATAATTGCCAGTAAATCAATCGGGGACCAAAAATATCTAGAAAAACCCCTTTCTGACATCGGCACAAGGAAATTCAATATCGACCAATTGAAAAAGGAATTGGAAGGAGTAAAAACATCAAACGATAAATACCTCTGGGATGTTCTGTCAAATGAGATTAATAAATTCCAAAACACATTGAGAAAAGTTGGATTTGAGTTCGGTTTCAGGGTTGTGAATGAGATCGTCCGGTTTATGTATGTAGCCTGGGTGTATGAGAGGAAACCCAAAGTTTGGACTAACTGGAATAAATATTTAGATGCTCAAATCAAGCAAAAAATGTTGCCAAAAATACACGGTTCCCAGAGAACATTGGGTGATGTATTCACAAAGCTCTTCAATCTTTGCACCAAGAAGGAAAATGATCGGCCACCCAGGGATGTGTCCATATCCAGTATAACTGATGCGCTATACCCCTCATCTGCAATTAAAATCAAAGAGATGGACCAGATACTAAGTGAGCAACGATATGTTTCATTCACAAAATAGGTGCAATTTGCATGTTAAATGATGATGAAACACAAAAAGTATCCATCAAGTTAGTAGACCAAGAGAATAAACCAATTGGCACCTTGACTATTTCGGCAGAATTTCCTAGTTTTATGAGTAAAAAATGGAAAGATGAGGATTACAAAGAAAAGTCTACGCCAAAAATGAGCTTCCATCATGTTCCAAGTGTGCAAAAAATAGATAATGAGACCCCAATTCTCTTCAATGCCTCGAAAGAGGTTGAACATTTACCCCGACTAATGTTGATTGAAGAGACGCAATATCAGGTAGTGTTTGAGCCGGATTCGTCTATGAAGCAGATTGATTCAATTGACCTAATGCCCATCCTTGAGAGGAACAATGGCAAAACACTAACTTTCGAACCCTGGCGTGTTTCTCAAAATAATTCACTCGTAGGTGGAAATCTAAATTTCCACAGTTATGTAGGGAAATCATTTTTTGACGTAATAGTAAATGGAAAGCAATCATCCAAACATCCATTTGAGGTGAGGTCTAAAAAAATAGGATATCTGAAGCAATATCCGGCAATGATTGGAGATCTCTCTTTGGCTGCATCAGGGATATTATTTGAACGAGGTGCCCCCCTATACCAAACCTATGATTTCTCAACAAGGACCAGAAATACACTATTTCAGGATTTTATGTTCTTAGAGTACTTATTCTCAGCTGAAAATTTACCCCAGTCTTTTGAACAAGTTAAAAGGAATGTGTACAACATGCTCATCACGAAAAAGGAATCGCTCCCTTCAGCATTCTCGTATGGCATTGGTTCTTCTGAGCTTATTAACATCGCCTCCTCCCCGGGCAATTTATTACTGACTTCAACCCCACCAAAAAACTGGCCAGCTTCAATGAGAAATTATGTTCCGGATCAGATTAACCAAGAAATATTCGAGGAGACAATAGACACTCCAGAAAACAGAGTTTTAAAGGATCTATTGCTCTCATTAAGCTACTTGATTTCACAGTTAAAAAATACTATAAATGAGGGAGATAAAGAAGCCATGGGATACATATACGACCGACTTGCAGAATATGATACGGTTTTACAGGAATATTTATCTGAAGATTGGCTAAATACCATTGGAATTCTTGACAACATTCCATCAAACTCCCAAGTATTGCAGAAAAAAGAGGGCTACCGTGAAATTTTCAAGTACTATCTTAACTTTGAATTCGCATTTAGATTACAGTGGGATGAAGTTGAGAATTATGTAAAAGGCTACAACAAACGTTTGAGCGAACTTTATGAATACTGGTGTTACATAAAACTCATCAATGTGTTGAACGAGATTACGAATGAAAGAAAATCAATCGAAGACATCTTTGATTTTGAGGATAACAAATGGAGTATACAGGTTAAACGTGGCCAAAAATCAGCCCTCCAGTATACTTTTATAAAAGATGGGGTAAGAAGCCAAATCACATTGATGTATAACCGACTATTCTCTCAGCACACGCGAAATAGATCCTATTCTTTGCCTTTCAAACCAGATTATTCTATGCTGATCCAGATTGAAGATAAGACCTTCTTTATCCATTTCGATGCAAAGTATCGCTCAGAAGGTGAAATTCTAGAATTTTACAACAACATTGGAAAATCATATCCAATCGATAGTGAGATAAATGAAGTAGAAACTGAGCAAATTAACACAGAGGAAGGAAAAATAGCAGATGAAATTAGCAAAGAGGAACAGGAAAGAAGAACTTACAAAGCTGGAGATGTTTACAAAATGCACACTTACAAGGATGCAATTTTGAAAACAGAAGGGGCCTATATTTTCTATCCTGGTGATAAGCACAAAATATTCAGAGTGAATAAGGATGAAGAAATACCCTCGGTTGGGGCATTCACCCTTACTCCGGGTAAGGAAGGCGTAGAAGATGTGGAATTGAAACGGTTCATCGAGGCCGTCCTATCGAAGTTCGTTAGATAACCAAAACCCATTTACCCTCCTTCCCCAATATCCAATGGCCATGTCCGACATTACCACCACCCTCGCCGACCTCCGCGCCCGCATCGAGTGCTTCGTCCAGGAGCGCGACTGGACGCAGTTCCACAGCCCCCAAAACCTGGCGGTCTCCCTCTCGATCGAGGCTGCCGAGCTCCTGGAAATTTTCCAATGGGATTTGAAAGGTGAGATGACTCCCGAGAAACTTACCAAAATCAAGGAGGAACTTGCAGACATTATCATCTATTCATTGTGCATGGCCAACAGGTTGGACCTGGATGTTTCTGAGATTGTGTTGGAAAAGGTTAAGATCAATGAGAGGAAATACCCTGTGGAAAAGGCGAAGAGATCGAGTAGAAAATACTCGGAGCTGGAGAAATGAGGATTTACGAGGGTACGACCGAGCAGTTCATTGAGGACACTCGGAACAACTCGATTGCGGATAAGCTGAATACTAATTTCGAGCTGTATTATTCCAGAAAAGCCTCACCCAGCGAGTATGCCTCCTGGACGAATTCCCTGCAGTTCCTGAAGAACATTGTCGAATACGCTTCTCCTGACGGAAACATGGTTGCGCTGGAGTATGAACTGCCTTACTCGACCAACAGGCTGGACTGCATGCTCTTCGGGAAAGGCAATGACGGGAAGGGCAATGTTGTGGTCATCGAGCTGAAACAATGGAGCTCGGTGAAAGAATGTGATATCGACGATAATGTGATTACGTTCGTCGGGGGCAGCGAAAAGATGGTTCCGCACCCCTCATTCCAGGTGAGAAGCTACCATTACTACCTGGAGGATTTCATCGAGCTGTTTCACAGGGATACTTCGGTAGAACTGGCCTCATGCGTGTACTGCCACAACTATCCGAAAGAAATGGATTCCGTCTTACTCTCGCCGAAGTTTGATGAGATATTGAAGAAATTCCCTGTCTACACCAAGGATGATTTCAGGAAGCTGGGGGATTTCATCAAATCCAGAATCGAGAAGGGCGAGGGCATCGAACTATTCGGCAGATTCGTAACCAGCAATGTCAAGCCCTCAAAACGCCTTATAGATGTAACCCACCAGATGATTGACGGGCAAAACGTGTTCTATCTCATTGATGAACAGCTTACTGCCAACAATACAATAATTGACAGAGCAAAGAAATGCTCGAAACTGAAGAAGAAATCCGTCATCATCGTGAATGGCGGACCAGGGACTGGCAAATCGGTAATAGCCCTCAATGCTCTGGCCGAATTGCTAAGTAAGGGCTTGGTTGTGTACCATGCCACAGGTTCGAAATCCTTTACAAACACCCTGAGGAAGATTACTGGCCCCCGCGCAATGAACCTGTTCAAGTACTTCAACAGTTTTACTTCATATGGCGAGAACGAAATTAATGTTCTGATTTGCGACGAAGCGCACAGAATCAGAAAGAGCAGCAACAATCGGTTCACCAAGAACAAATCAGAACTGTCCCAGATCGATGAACTTATCAAAGTGGCCAAGGTGGCCATATTCTTCATCGACGACCGCCAGGTTGTGAGGTCGCAAGAAATAGGCAGTTCGAAACTGATACGAGATGCAGCAACCAAGTTCAATGCTGAAATATATGATTTCGAACTTAAGACTCAGTTCAGATGCGGCGGTTCTGACAGTTATCTCAAATGGATAAACAATGTTCTGGAGCTCGAAGAGAATGATGCGTCAATATTAACCGAGAAAGACAAAATGGATTTCACAATTTTCGATGACCCTGGAAAATTGTACGATTCAATCAGACAAAAAAATCTGGAAAAACAGAATTCCGCACGGCTTGTCGCAGGTTTCTGCTGGCCCTGGAACGATCCGAATCCTGACGGAACGCTGGTTGAGGATGTTGTAATTGGAGATTTCAAAATTCCCTGGGAAGGCAAAGAAGGGAAAAAGTTGGCAAAAGGGATTCCAACATGGTTTGAATGGGCATTCAAACCTGAAGGAGAAAAGCAGTGTGGATGCATTTACACTGTCCAGGGATTCGAGTTTGATTATATCGGTGTTATCTTTGGCAATGATTTGATGTATGACCCGACCCAAAAGAAACTTGTAGGCGTTCCAGAAAATTCAAAAGACCCCATGCTGAACAAATCCAAGGATAAGGAATTCACAGACTATGTGAAAAACATATATCGCGTACTCCTTTCCAGAGGCATGAAAGGATGCTATGTTTATTTTGTCGATAAAAGTACCGAAGGGTATTTCAGAAAGAAAATGAAAATTGATTGAGTATTCTGGCCCAATTATACTCCACCCTGATAGATTAATGAGTTAAATAATGTCGGGGATTAAGAATGTTAATAAAATAATGATTGCTGGGAACATAAGCAAATAAATAATTCCTGGAATGAAATGATGTTTAAACTTGTTACATTCTCTTTCTCCCCATCTTTCATGAGCACCTTTCCATTCATCATCTGGATAGAAATATCTGTGATATTCGTCTGAAAGTAAGAACGAGTGAAGTATTCTATTAAAGCCGAATACTGAAATGGATATAAATGCTGAAGCCATTATCGAGAATACATTTGTGGAGTTTGTAGCAATCAGAGAATATAACAGCCAGAACCAAAAAATAGGAATGACATTTATTATAAGAATACCGATAATGAATCTTCTTATAGCATACGTTTTATTTTGTTTAGATATACTAAAAAATTGATGTGTACTGAATAATCGGAAACGCCCCAATGTACTGAGCATTGCTGCCCAAAAAATACCATAAAAGAAGATCAGAGATTCTTGGCCACTAAACATTCTATTACACCTTTATCCTGTACAAATTAAGTGCTCCTTTGTTAACATTAAGAGAATGCGCAAGGTCTCATAAATACCTTGCGCCATTATCTCTGTCTCACCTACCCACTTTAGCCCGCCCACAGAAGACAGGCTGCACAGGTGATTGCACCACCACGAACCAAGTACATATTCCTCACAAGCATTTTATATCATCATACCCTGGATGTAAGGCCGGGGTACTGGCATCATTTTGGTATAGAGTGACAAACACCAATTGCATAAATCCCTCAAAGCCTGGCCTGTAAGGGCCAGGATGTGAGGCCCCGCCAATATCCCCATGGCCTCTGTATTTTAACCTCTTGCATGGATTCGTCTCGCTCAGTCTTTCGTGGAAACATAGATTCTAGCCACCCCGCCGCAGTCCCGTTCCAAAGCGCAGTTCGGATACCGCCAAAACCTACGACAATCTTATTACCCGCCCGCACCATTCAGCCCATTGGCCCCCGTCCATCGGGACAGGGACCGCCGAGGCATCATGGTCGAACTGGCAGATTACCGGGGAGAATTGGAAGAGGTTTACGGCCTGTGGCTGGGCATTTCGGAGCGTGTGCCTTACACCGAGAAGCTGGACTTGGCCGGGTTCGGGAGCGCGTTCCTGGAGAGCGCGCTGACCGAGAACCTCTGTATTCTGGCCCGGGAGGGGGGCGCGCTGGAAGGCGCTGCGCTGGTGCACCTGTACCCTGGTTGGGGCGCCGTGCTCCAGCTGTGGGTGCCGCACGACAGGCTTGGATGCGAGGCTTCGGTGAAGCTGCTGGAATGGGCTATCGATCTGTGCAGAGAGAGGAAGATGCAGAAGATATCGCCGAAGCCCCTGCTCGGTTGCCCTGCGTACAACGAGTTCTTTTTGGACAATGGCTTCACCGTGAACGAGGAATACCCGGAGGGGCTGTGGATGAGGAAGTCTCTGAAGGAGGTCCGGGAGTTCATGATGCCCGAGGGTGTGGCCATCACATTCACCGAAGACCTTGAGGGGAGCGGCTTCATCGGGGCATTGGCCGGCCTGGAGGCTGACATCGCACTGGAACAGCACGGCCTGGAGCTGAAGCCCGAAGAGAACGTCCTGGCCCTGAAGAAGGAAATGAAGGAGGAGGACGTGGTGTACGGGATTGCGCAGATGGATTCTGCGGTTGCGGGCTATTCCAGGACTGTGTTCGCAGACCTCCTCTCGGGCGGCAGCATTGCAAAGAACAGGGGGCTGGCAGTCAGGAAGGATTGCCGGAACAGGGGGATAGGGGAGGCGCTTCTGCTGTCCTCCTTGGAGACGGCGCGGGACAGGGGCCATGCCGAGATGTTCATCTCGACGCATTCGAGGAATCCGGCCCGGCGCCTGTACGAGAAGGTCGGATTCCGGGTTATCGAGACTGTGCCGTCCTTGATCCTCAGATTGGATTGAGGCCACATCCCCGCCTATTCTACCCAGATAGTCGCCGTCCCCGCCGTCGTGTACTGCCTCACAACATACTTCCCTGGCGCGGCCGGCGCATGCCACTGGGAATCCGACGCAAGTGGCGCCATCCGAGGCCGGGCAGGATTGCCCACCCACCCACCCACCCAAGCATGTCCGAACTCCAGGTTCGGATGCCGACAAAACCAATCGCACAGGGCCACACCCGGCTTCACCCAGCCCCGTTCAAAACCGCTGTTTGGATATCGATAAAATTCCGAACTCGCGGTTCGGATACCGATAAGAACACTTTCACCCACCTCCTGTTCTTCTTTATATTCTTCCCATGCTCTCGTTCTTTCTGAGGTGTTGGGTGAAGCGCGAATGTTTTCCAGGCAAAGGAAATGTCAGTCATACCGGGGAGGGGTATTCTTCACTGGTGGATTCCATAGGCCTGTTGCTGGAAGAAGGCAGGGGCGAGGCCTTCCGGGCGGTCAATTCCATTCTCGTGAGAACGTACTGGAGAATCGGACGGCAGATGGTGGAGTTCGAGCAGGGAGGGAAGGAAAAGTCGGAATACGGCTCTGCGCTGCTGGGCAAACTCTCCGGAGACCTGGTATCCAGGTACGGAAAGGGGTTCAGTCGAAGCAATCTCTACCTCATGAGGGAGCTTTACATCAAATATCCAAAAATCCAGACACTGTCTGGAAAATTGAGCTGGAGCCACTATTCAGAGCTTCTATCCATCGAGGATGATATGGCAAGGCGTTTTTACGAGATACAGTCGGACAGGGAGAGATGGTCAGTTAGGGAATTAAGGAGGCAGATAGAGTCATCCCTGTTCCAGAGAATCGCCCTCAGCAAGGACAAATCCGGCGTTCTGGAGATATCAAAGAAGGGTGTGATTTTCGAGGACGCAGGGGATTTGGTGAAAGATCCCTATGTTCTGGAATTCCTCGATATACCCGAGCAATATCGGTATTCCGAAAAGGAGCTGGAAAGCCGGATTATCGACAACCTCCAGACGTTTCTTCTCGAACTCGGAAGCGGTTTCTCTTTCGTGAAGAGGCAATTCAGAATCACCCTTGATAACAACAACTATTTTGTGGACCTGGTTTTCTATCATAGGATACTCAGATGCTTTGTCCTCATGGACCTGAAAATCGGCAGGGTCAGCCACGCGGACATCGGCCAGATGAACATGTATCTGAACTACTTCGCCGAGGAGGAAAATGGCTCAGAGGACAATCCGCCAGTTGGTATAATACTGGCAGCAGAGAAAAACGCTATTCTAGTCAAATATGCCTTGGGGGGAATATCTAACCGCCTGTTCGTTTCCAAGTACCAATTGCATCTTCCAGACAAAAAACTTCTGGAAGAAAAACTGAGGGAAGTCATGGATGGAGGATAGAATGAATGACTTGGCCCCATCCTTAAATCGGAAGAATGCATGATGAGAAACACTAAAGCGATAATCCGGGAGACTGGAACCAATGCAAATATTGTTGTCGATTAAACCCGAATTCGTTTCAAAGATCTTCAATGGCGAGAAACGCTTCGAGTTCCGTAAACAGATTCCTAAGGAAAACATTGAGAAGGTATTCATATATGAGTCTGCACCGACTCAAAGTATTGTGGGATGGTTTCTGATAAACAAGACGATTTCGGGGCATCCGGATTATATATGGAAAAGGTGCAAACACGAGGGTGGAATTGATAAAAACCGTTTCTACTCATACTGTGGAAACAGAAATACAATCCATGCATTCGAAATTGGGGAGATACATAAATATAAACAGCCTATAAATCCATATCATAATACTGATAATTTTGTACCGCCACAGAATTATATATATCTCCAAAGTTCAGACCGGTTTGATGATGTCCCAGCTATCCTGTCCATGCCCCGCCTGTGAGGGTGGTGTATCGTCATCGAATTTTCTATAATTCGATGCCGTGTGACAATCCCCAACCTCCCAATTCCCTCAAAACCCTAGGCTTTTACCCAGGGACATGAGGCCCGCCAACGCTCCCTGTGGCCTCTCCATTTTGATAGCAATGTCACTGCGGAGGATAGCCGACAGCATGGCTACTCCCGATTCGGTGAATGCATAGGGTTTCTTTCTCCTGCCGCCCCAACTTGATGTCGCAAATTGCGATTTCAAGATTTCGAACTCATCATCTGTCAATTGAAAACAGAACGATTTGGGAAACCGTTCCTCGTTGCGTTTACCTGCTCGTTCAACCTTCTTACTTCAACGTTGTAGAACATTGCCAGGTCGCTATCTAACATCACCTGAACACCGCGGATGGTGTGAATCCGATTCTGTATTTCTGAATATATCGCTAGTTCATGACTGGTTATAGCTTGTTTTTCCATATCTATCAATAGAGTTGTTATTTTCACTACGGTATTTAACTATATTATGAGGGTGACTGAAAGTAAAAATTAGTAAGAGGACTTTTAAAGTTTAGATAAAATTAGTTCTATATCTGGATTGTCTTTAACAAGCTTTTTAACTTGTTTAAGAAATTCATTTTCTTCTTCTTGATTCATTGTTTCACCCAGTATACCTATCGCATTTCATTATTTAGTAATTACGACTTATATGGCAAAGAATTTTGCTATTTCAGTAGCCGCCTACCATCATGCCCCGGCTGTTGATAGCCTCGAAGCCCTGTGGTCATACAATTATTCCAGCGGGTTCATAAATTGCCAGTAAAAAATTACGGGCCTGAAGGGACGTTCGGGAACACGGCGTCAGCGCCATGTCCTTTCGAACCCTTGACTCCTCGGTTAAGAGCCGAGTGCTCCACCTAGCTGAGCTACAGGCCCGCTTTGTTTGCGAATGACTTCTCAGGGCCTGTAGCATATCGGCTCTTAATCGATGCACAGGAGCCGAGTGCTCCGAGATGCCGAAGGCATCGAGGCGCATCCGAGCCCCGAAGGGGTTCGGATAGCGCCACCTAGCTGAGCTACAGGCCCGCTTAGTTGCGTATGCACTGCTAGGGCCTGTAGCGTATAAAGGCTCTTAACCGATATACTGGAGCCGGGTGCTGCGAGACATCCCGCAGGATGTCGAGCCGCGGACGAGTCGCGAAGCGATTCGTCCAGCGCCACCTAGCTGAGCTCACGCCCGGTTCACCGGAACCGGGCAAACCTTGTCCGAGTCGTGACCAAGGCAGGAACAGGCCTATTTGCGAATGTTTGGGTATCCCCCCAAAACAATGCCCATTAAAAATCTTTGGTCACTTAAACCGCTCTCAAAGCCCCCATATCAAGGGCTTCTGAATCTCTCGGCAATTCGGCAAAAGCCCAGAATACATGATTGTTCCTCCCCCGAAACCATATTACCATCATCCCCAATCCCGCCGCATGCCCAGGAAAAACAGCACCCTCAGTTACGACGCGCTCCTCCTCGGAGCCGCAGCCATCTGGGGCTTTGCTTTCGTGGCCCAGCGCATGGGCATGGACCACATGGGGCCGTTCGCGTTCAACGGCATAAGGTTCATGATGGGCGCGCTGACCCTTCTCCCTGTCATCCTTTGGAGAAACATGAGTGAACCCAAGCCGTCAGGGAAATTCGACTCGCTCGGGATGCTGCTCACGGGAGGCGCACTGGCAGGCGTCCTGGTGTTCCTGGGCGCGAGCTTCCAGCAGGTCGGCCTCGTCACCACAACCGCGGGGAACGCCGGCTTCATCACAGGCCTTTACCTGGTCCTGGTGCCAATACTCGGGCTCGCCATCGGCCAGAGAACGGGAAAAGGCACGTGGGTGGGCGCGGCAGTGGCCTTTGCGGGCCTTTACCTGCTCAGCTTCTCCGGGTCCCTGGACATGACCTGGGGCGACATGCTGGTCCTGGCGGGCGCGTTCTGCTGGGCAGTGCAGATACTGGCCATCGGGTGGCTGGCCCCGAGGACTGACGTTTACAGGCTGGCCTTCGCGGAGTTCTTCATATGCTCGGTCCTGAGCCTGGCCGTGGCCGCGGCAACCGAGACCACGACTTGGGAAGGCATCGGGGGCGCTGCAATCCCATTGCTCTACGGCGGGGTCATGTCAGTGGGAATCGCCTACACCCTGCAGGTGGTTGTCCAGAAAAGGGCGAACGCATCCCACGGGGCCATCATCATGAGCCTGGAGGCCGTGTTTGCACTCATGGGCGGCATGCTGTTCCTGGAGGAAACGCTCTCGCTGAGGAGCGCGGTGGGATGCGGCATGATGCTGGCAGGCATGATTGTCTCCCAGCTCTGGAGCATGAGGAGGGCAGGGAGACATGCCAGGCCCAGGAGAAATGCCGGCATAATCTGATTTCCAATGTCACACGTTGTGATGGACATGCACCGAAACCTTGAGCACGTCCTCGCTCGTGACTATGCCGACAACCTCGCCCGACCGGGTCACCAGTATTGCATGGAACTCCTCCAGCAGGCCTGTTATGAGCTGGTTGATGGGCGTCACCTCGTTCAGCATGGGCAGTTCCCTTATCATGGCCTTCCGGACCGTGTGCGTGTCCGGGTCCTGGGTGAGGGCCTTGACAAGGCTGGTGCTGGTCACGGTCCCGATGTGGACATTTCCCTCGAAAATCGGAATCTGGCTGATTGAATGCTCGTCCATGAGGTTTGCGGCCCTTTCGACCGGTTCCTCGGGTGAGAGGGTGATTATGTCCCCCACCATCACGTTTCCCAGCGTGAGGCTGTGCCCGAGTTCGGAGGTGCGCCTCTCCAGAGCGCCCGCGATCTTCAGGAATGTGTCGTGAGATACACTGTACCTGCCCTTCTCAATCTTGGCTATGGCTGACTGGGAGAGTCCGGTCGCGTCGGCCAGGTCCCTCTGTGTCCATTCGACTGACTTTCTCGCCCTTCTGATGTCCTTTACACCGGTGATCATGCGGCCAGGATTGTTTCGGAAGCATATAAATATTCCTATTGAGAATAATTATGTCAATAAATTATTATTAACCGGAATGACGATTGCACATGCGTGATAGCATGGCAGACAGGAATACAGAAGAGACTTCGGTGTTCAGGCAGGGGCTGCTTGAGGCGCTGAGGCAGGAGACGGATAAACTGAAGGCGAGCCAGGAGGCACTGGATGAGAAGCGCAGGCTTGAGAAGGCCCTGTTGGGAAGGGCAGCGGATCGGGACAGGAACCTGTTTCCGGAGAAGCTCATGCTGGCAAGGGACATATTCTGCCGCCTGGAAAAGCTGAGGCAGGACAGCGAGCTGTGCACCCGCATTGGAAAACTCAAGGAGCGGGCGCCGGCAAATTTCAGCAAGGGCCTGTTCATAAACGGATGGAGATGGGCCCACACGCCCGATGCAGGGGGAGCGTGCAACTGGTCCAGGACATACCTCAGGGAGAGCGGCGGAAAGCCTGAACTGTATTACTGGGCCGGTTACAAGTGGTTCGGCAGCGGGCCGCACATATACGCGCAGACGCCCGAGGAACTCGCTGACAGGTTCTCATATGAATACCTGAGGCAGCTGCGCCAGTCCTTCGAGGACGGGACAGTGTACGAGACAATCAGGAACTGGCATGTCGGGAATCATGTCCCTAGCAATGGGCTTTGACCCGTATCTTCCAAAGGACATAATGGTGTGTGTTTCGAAAAGGATAAATGCGAACTCGAGGTGACGTTGAAGCTCTGTTCACCATTTCTAGTTCTTCAATTCACCAAAACATTTATCAACCCCCGTGCCATACGCCTCCTCGGAGGTTATGAAATGCGCAAGAAATTAGAGGCTGCGGACGTCGCGCAGGCGTCCAAGCTAGTCAAGGCGAGCGCGCACCCAGCGAGGCTGAAGGTGATGGCACTGCTGGCCGAGGGGCCGCGGGAGTTCGGGGCGCTGCAGGCGGACGTTGGCCTGAGCAAAACAGCGCTGGCGAACCACATGAACCAAATGGTTGAGATGGGGCTGGTGGGGCGCAGGGAGAGGGGACGGTACATCCTGACTGAGGACGGCGTCCATCTCTTGGAGGCCATCGGTGGCTTCTATGCCGGATCGAGGTCGCGCGAGGAGCGCAATGCGAAGCGCACGATGAGCCAGTATGCGATGCCACGTGCGTACGAAGAGGAGTCGAAGTTGGGCAGTCCCGAGCCAATCATCGCCCCGTCTTGGATTTCTTACACGGGGGCTGTGTCGGGGGCGCTGAAAGCCATGGGTAAGGATAGGGACGTCACGGACGTGGCGGGCTACACGGGCTACGCGTTCGTCTTGAACGTGAGCAGGGGGCAGACTTGCCTGTCAGGCCCGACGGCGCTTGGCGTCTGGGATGACATTACCGAAGCAACCAGCGTCCTGGGATTCCGGGCCAATGCGTGGTGCAGCGACAAGGGGTTCCCGGAGACGGAGGGCGGCCCGCTCAGCGCTTACGACCGCGAGAGGGCGAAGAAGGTCTTCGGAATGATAAAGAGGGAGATTGACGCGGGCAGACCCGTCGTCCTATGGGGGCTGCCAATTCCGGAGTATGGCATAGTGAAGGGATACAGGGGGGACAGCTATCTCGTGAGCACTTGCAGGCACGCCGCCGGGCAGCCGGACGATCCGGTCAGATACGACGAGCTGCAGGCACCTGGGTGCATGCACTTGGTCGCGTTCGGGGGCAAGGTCAAAGGGGAGCCGGACGACCGCGAAGCAGTGCGCAGGGCAGTGAAGATGGCCGAGGGCAGGTGGGCCCGTCCCAGGTATGCGGCTGGGCCGGGAGCGTACGAGGAGTGGGCAAGCGTCCTCGAGGGCGGCGAGAATCGGGATGGGGCTCTCACATACCTTGGCCAGAGCTACGTAACTGCGTGCTACCGCGAGGGCCGGAGGAATGCAGCCGAGTTCCTGAAGAGGCTTGCCAGGAAACACGCATCCAAGCCGCAGTCGAAGCATCTGGTGAAAGCCGCGAGGGAGTATGGCGAGGCCGAAAGGGCTATGGTCGAACTAGAGAGGCTCTTCCCGTTCGCCTTCGATGGCTCGCTTCCGAAGGACAAGCGGAAGAGGGGCGCCGCACTGCTCAGGTCGGCCAAGCCACACGAGGAGGCGGCCATCGGGCACATGAGAGAAGCACTTGCAGCATGGAAGTGACCGCGCTCAATACTTCCTGAACAGGGGCAGTGGGCCAAGGAAGGGGGCAGGCCTGGCGAGGGGCCCTAGCCCATGTGCCTGTCCGCGCCCTTCCTGATGATGGCTTTGAGCTCTGGGTCCCCGTGGCAGTAGTAATTCCTCACTTCAAGGTCGACGATGGGCTTGGCGAAGGCCAGGTCCGGCCACCTGGCTTTAATAACGTCCAGCTGGTCCCGCTCGAAAACGAACACCATGTCTGCCCATTCCAGCATCTCCGCTGTGAGCGGCCTGGTGTCCGAGTAAATGCCGGCGTAATCGGTCACATACCCTTTCTGGGCATACATTTCGGCCCCTGTACGTGACCTATTTTGGCCCTGGTTGCAGACGAAGAGCAGTTTCTTCGGCATAGATGTCACCCCAATAATCATCATCGATATAGAAATTATATGCATAAGGATTCATTTGCGACAGAATCGAATCCCTTGGGGCCCACTTTCACGAGGTGGCCAGCTTGGAGCATTCACTTTTCCGATGTTGTATGACTGTATAAACCCATTAATTCAGATAATATCCCTCGAACTTGGTTAATTTGAAGTAAAGGTGGACCGAATCACCACAAGAAGAATCCTCGCACCTTAGTTGAATATCCATAAAAAATATATTGCCAGGGCATAGATTACTGCCCTGGCAAAAGCGATCGACTTGACCGCTTTCATTCATTTTGTTTTATGCAGGCTTGTCCTTCTTTCTTTGGATCATCAGCTTCCAACCGATGAGCACGGCCGCCAAGGCAACTGCGATTGCACCGAATATCCACAACAGGTTGCCGACCCCGCTGTCATCCGGAGATATTACAGTGTCTGGCACAGTGGTTGTTTGGCCGGAATTGACAGTACTCGTTGCAGCGCTTGGTTCGTAGCCAGTTGCGTTGAACCCGACTGAGTACGTACCCGGCTCGACACCAGAGAAGGAGTAGTTCCCGTTGGCATCGGTGATTGTATCCATTCCAGTATTTCCAAGAGAAACTGTCGCGTTCGCAACAGGGTTGCCATCATTATCAACGAGCCTGCCACTGATTGTTCCGGTAGATGATGATGCAGTACCCGTGGTAAAGCTCCATATGTGGTTACTTGCCATTGCATTGCCAGCAATATCCTTGGTCCCAGTGGTTATCGTCGCAGTATACACTGTGCTTGATGCGAGATTGGCTGCCGGCGTAAAGGTCGCTGTGGTGCCAGTATAGGTCACTGCACCTGAAACAGCCGTAACACCATGCTTCAAGGTAAAAGTGGCAGTAGTTATCGTTATGGGATTTATAGCCTCGCTGAAGGTTGCGGTTATTGCGCCGTTGACTGCCACGCCCGTAGCAGCATTGGCCGGGATGGTGGAACTTACCGTGGGTGCGGTGATGTCTGATGCCGCACTAGCTGTGGTAAAGCTCCATACATAGTTACTTGCCATTGCATTGCCCGCCAGGTCTTTGGCGCCAGTGGTGATCGTGGCAGTGTATGCGGTGCTGGTTGCGAGATCGGCTATCGGTGTGAAGGTCGCCTTGACGCCAGCGTAAGTCACAGCTCCGGAAACAGACGTTGCTCCCTGCTTCAGGGTGAATGTGGCGGTGGTTATCGTTATGTGATTTATGGCCTCACTGAAGGTGGCGTCCATTTCACTGTCGATTGCCACACCCGTGGCGGCGTTAGTCGGCACGGTGGAACTCACCGTGGGGGCGGTAGTGTCTGAAACCGCACCTGTGGTAAAGCTCCATGCATAGTTACTTGCTATTGCATTGCCCGCCATGTCTTTGGCTCCGGTGGTAATCGTAGCTGTATACACGGTGCTGGATGCGAGATTGGCAGCTGGCGTAAAGGTCGCGGTGACGCCAGTATAAGTCACGGTTCCTGAAACAGACGTAACTCCCTGCGTCAAGGTAAATGTGGTGGTGTTTATCGTTATGGGATTCATCGCCTCATTGAATGTGGCGGCCATTGCGCTGTTGACTGACACACCAGTGGCCGCATTAGCCGGAATGGTGGAACTCACCGTGGGGGCAGCGATGTCTGCAATCACCGAGATGGTGACGGTATTGGCATTTAATGTTACTGCAGTCTGTGACAATGCCCTACCCTCCAGCGTCGCGCCTGTATTCATCGCAATCAGTGTTTTGCACAATATGATTCCCTTCATGGCCGCCGTCGTTCCAAGCGTAACTTGGCTTGCGACCTGCCAGAAGATGTGGGAAGCCTGCGCGCCGCCGATTAGGGTGACCTTGGCGTTGTTGGCCAACTTTAGGGTCTGCGCAATCTGGAAGATCCACACATCGCTTGCGGCGCCCGAGATGGTGACCCCGCCGGCAGATATCAGGACCCCGGTGCCCCATTTATAGAGGCCAGGTGTGAGGGTCTTCCCGGTCAAGTCTCCGGCGTACAGTTCGGTATAATCTGGCAATGTCCGTCCAGCTGCGTCGGTGTATGCAGTCCCCATATCGCCTACAGCCGTAGTCATTTTAGCCGGAGTCGGGGGAGCATAGTCAGCTGCATATACCTTTCCGGTGACTAAAGATGATGTCGCATATGCGCCGACCTTCGTCAATCCAAATCCGGTTATGTATGTTGCAGCGACTGGACTGACACCAATGTCGCCAGTAATATGGGTGGTTCCCGTGGTTGATATCCCGGTTTTGGCCAGGACTACGAAATCGCCGGCTG
This sequence comes from uncultured Thermoplasmata archaeon, assembly GCA_964354755.1. Classification (GTDB taxonomy): domain Archaea; phylum Thermoplasmatota; class Thermoplasmata; order SG8-5; family SG8-5; genus UBA147. Next base: position 71,552 of record CAYHBA010000004.1, on the reverse strand, counting down.
TTCCAAGGTTCACTGTCGCCGGACCTGCTGCTTGGGCGGGGATTATCGCGAAGGCGCCAATAATAAACATCATTGAAATGAAGAGCGCAGACCAATATCGAGCACAGCCCGCTCCTTTCCCAAGTCTTGATCCAACGGGGGGTGCCGACCTTCCGTGATTGGCAACCGAGCGATTTCCGCCCATACTTTTTTCATCCGCATAGCCCACACTCATACTTTCTTTTCCATATTCATTTTTTATTGTCATTTTATCTAACCTCCATTCTGTTTCTTCTTACTATCATCCTTAACAAGTGTTAATTTCACACTTTCCCGAATGTTGCTTAATTCAAGATATGCCTCGGGCACTATACTGTTATTTCAAAATCATAGGCAATTCAAGGCAGGATTAGGTGTAAATCCGGTCGCGATTTCCAGGGCAAATATGAAGAAAGCGGTTCTGAATGATTTATAATCAAAAGAAATAAAAAAAATTTGGTTTCCGAGCCACCATCTTGGATGATGAGCCCCGAAACCATTGTTCTTTTCTTAAACCTGGGGATGCTTCTGCTTCTCGTCGCTTCCGCTCTTTATTTTAATTGTTCCCATCAGCACTAGAACTACAATTGTCAATACTACAGCCCATAATAGGCCGAATATTAACCAGCCAACCAGGAATGCTATTACGGAGAGCAAGGAAATTTTTGACCAGTCCATTGAGATTGTTACCATTGTACATCACCTCCTTCTTGTTATTATCTTACAGGGGCCCCCCCATAGTGGGCAGGAATATCCCGACGACTATCGCGACAATCCAGACTATTGCTGCCGTTCCGATCGCCTTTAACCAGCTCATGTTGTACAGGCTTCCCAGGGCAAGCGTCCAGACAATACCGGCCAGCAAGGCAGATAATAGTCCGTCGCCCAGGAAATAGTATGCCAGGGCGTACACTAATGCTCCGACCAGGGCCGCCAATATGGCTGTCCCTATGCCTTCTCTTTCTCCGAACAGCTTCGTTATCGCGTAAATGATGATGGCCGAAATGGCCAGTGCGATAAGGAAGTATATTATCGTTGATATCAAAATGTCTGTCATGTTTTTTACCTCCATCTTTACTTATCTGATTCTTCTTTGTGGAAGAACCTCTCTGTTTTCTCTTCGGCTTCCTTGACCTGCTCAGCTATCTCGTGACCGGCCTTCTTGCCAGCCACCATCATGTCATGACCTGCGTCAGACACAGCTTCGCTGAACTCCTTTGCTTCATCGATAATCAAGGAACCCGATTTCTTGCCAGCCACCATTATCTCGTGACCTGCATTCTCCACGGTTGCGCCGAGTTTCTTGCCGATCTTGGCGGCCTTGTGGTTCTCCTTCTTGTCCGTCTTGTTATATGACGGGGCAAGCGCACATATTAGTCCAAATGTCGTTATAGTTTTCATTTTATTCCTCCAATTGCTTTATTCCTCGTTCATATAAATGGAATAAGCCTGTCGGTATAGTTAGTTATTTCAACATCACTAACGGTTTTGTGGAAGATTAGATACAAATTTGAATATAAGTTGCGTTTATCTTGACTGCTAACGCACTATGTGAGAGGTCGAAAGAGTTTTATCAGGGCTCCGTCTCTCATGTTTTATGGGCGATCTCAGCGATATAACCGAAAAAGTAAAGCCGATGATGGTTGTCAGTGAATACTCCGAGAGCATAATCAACACAGTGCGCGAACCCTTGATCGTTCTGGACCAAGATTTAAAAGTAGTTTCAGCTAGTCGTTCCTTCTATGAAGTCTTTAAGGTAAAGAACGAAGAGACCGTGGGCCAGCTTATTTATCACCTGGGAAATCATCAGTGGGACATCCCCAAACTGCGGGAACTGCTGGAAGACATCCTGCCCCAAAAGACAACTTTTGATAATTATGAAGTTGAACATGATTTTGCCACCATTGGCAGGCGCATCATGCTTTTGAATGCCCGACAAATTCAAAGAGGATTGGGAAAAGAACGCATCATCCTCCTGGCCATCGAGGATATCACCGAGCGGAAGGAGATAGAAGCCGGCCTGGAAAAGACACGAATAGAACTGGAAGTCATTAAAAAATCCGCAGATGATGCTCTGGAATATGCCGACAGCACCATTAATACGATTCGTGAACCATTAATCGTTCTGGACCAAGATTTAAAAGTAGTCTCGGCCAGCCGGGCTTTCTATAGAGTATTTATGGTAAATCCTCAAGAAACTGTGGGCCAACTTATCTACGACCTGGGAAATCATCAGTGGGACATTCCCAAACTGCGGGAACTGTTGGAAACCATCCTTCCCCAAAAGACAACCTTTGATAATTATGAAGTTGAGCACGATTTTACCACCATTGGCAGGCGCATCATGCTTTTGAATGCGCGACAAATTCAAAGAGGGTTGGGAAAAGAACGCATCATTCTCCTGGCCATCGAGGATATCACCGAGCGGAAGGCGGTGGAACTCGCGCTTAAGGCGTCCCGTGAAGTGCTGGCCCGCCGGAGTACCGAACTCGAAGCTGTGAACAAGGAACTGGAAGCGTTCGCTTACTCCGTGTCGCATGATTTGCGCGCTCCGTTACGCTCCCTCGACGGTTTTTCCATGGCCTTGCTCGAGGACTATGACGGCAAATTGGATGCTACTGGTAAGGATTACCTGCAGCGTATACGGAAGGCGAGCCAGCGCATGGCGCAACTGATCGACGATATGCTTAAACTTTCGCGCATCACACGTATGGGAATGAAATATCAAACGGTCAATCTCAGCCTAATTGCCTCGACCGTTATGAATGAACAGCAATGCACGCAACCCGACCGTCTGGTGGACTTCAAGGTTACCGACGGGCTTATCGTCGATGGTGACCCGAATCTGCTTCGGATACTTCTGGAGAATCTTTTAGGCAATGCGTGGAAGTACACGACCCGACACTCTTCCGCGCGCATTGAGTTCGGTTCGATGGTCGAAAAAAGCCGAACAGTTTATTACGTCAAGGACGACGGAGCTGGATTCGATATGACCTACGTCAGCAAGCTTTTCAGCCCCTTCAATCGCCTGCATACGGCCGATGAATTTCCCGGCACTGGCATTGGGCTGGCGACGTCACAGCGCATAGTCATCCGCCATGGTGGAAAGATATGGGCGGAAGGGGCAATCGAAAAGGGCGCCACAATCTTTTTTACCTTGAACGATGATGGAGATATAGGTGGATAGAATGAGTGGAAAGATGAAAAGTAGGAAAATTCTCCTGGTTGAGGACAACCCGGACGATGTGGAACTGACATTGCGTGCGTTCAAGAAGAACGCTATTTTGAACGATATCGTCGTAGTGCGCGATGGTGCTGAGGCGCTGGACTACTTCTTTGGTCCGCATGGGTGTGCAATGGAAGGACACAACGACATACCGGCGGTGGTCCTTCTCGACCTCAAACTCCCCAAAGTTGACGGCATCGAAGTGCTGCGGCGGATACGCGCCGACGAGCGAACGAAATTTACCCCCGTTGTCATTCTGACATCGTCCAAGGACCAGAAGGACGTGCTCGCCGGCTACTCGCTTGGGTGCAATAGTTATATACGAAAGCCAGTCGATTTCAACCAGTTTATCGAGGCGGCACGGCAGCTTGGCCTTTACTGGCTCATGCTCAATGAGCTACCGCCGGAACCGGGAACTTAGGAAATGGGGATTGGGCAATGGGACATGAACTCCTTGTTTTAATCGTGGAGGATTCCGAGGACGATACCCTGATGACGGTGCACGAACTCGAGCGCGGTGGCTACAAAGTCCAGTGGGAGCGTGTGGAGACGGAAAAAGCGATGAAGACTGCGCTTTGGAAGAAGCATTGGGACGTCATTCTCTGCGACTACAGCATGCCGAAATTCAGCGCCAAACGAGCGCTTGAGACTGTCCAGGAAAGCAACCTTGACATCCCATTCATCATCATTTCCGGCGCAATCGGGGAGGACATCGCGGTCGAAGCGATGAAGGCGGGTGCGCACGATTACCTGATGAAGGGCAAGCTTGCGCGCCTTGTGTCGGCTATCGAGCGCGAGATGCGGGAAGTGAAAATCCGCAAGGAGCGGAGTTATGTGGAGGGAAGGCTGCGTGATACGCTTGATTGCCTCATAGAAGGTTGCCAGATAATCGGTTTCGACTGGAAGTGCCTCTATGTCAACGATTCAGCGATGTTGCAAGTGCGGAGGAACCGAGAGGAACTATTCGGTCATACTTTAAAGGAAATCTACCCAGGAATAGAGGGCACTGATCTCTTTGCCACTTTCAATCGGTGCATGAAGGAACGCAAGCCTCAGCGGATCGTAGGCGAGCTCGCTTGGCCTGACGGGTCTATGGGCTCCTTTGAGATATCGATACAGCCAGTGCCCGAGGGCATGATGATTCTCACTCAGAACTTGAAAAGCCAGAGTGAGGCAAAAGGAAGAGGAAAAAAGTAGATTAAAACCTAGTGCACGATTCGCGAATCGAACCGGACATACAAATTATGCTCATTTACGGTTCTTGGGCTTGGCTTTTTCCTTCACACTCTCAATTTCTCGGAATGTAGTGGTGAAAAAGCCACGTCGGGTGCTGAAGGCGGTAATTGAGTAACTTTTCCTCAAGGGTTCGAAATTCGTCTCGAATTTCAGGGTCTTGCCAGCCTGTGCGACCTTCCCGTAGAGGCCTATCAGATCCGGTTTGGCTGTTTCAATGCCAGGGAATATCTCGGTCGCCCGTTTGTTGAGGATGTTTTCCCGCTTGAGGCCGGTGAGCCGTTCGAAGGCATCGTTCACCTCAAGATACACATAATCCATCGGCTTGCCGCTCTGATTCTCTAGAATTTTATGCATCGCATAGGCAACGTCCATGTTCTCGACAAGGACGCGGTGCTTCTCCTCGCTTTCCCGGAGTTCGCGGACGCGATCCTTCTCTTCAGTGACGTCGTGCCACGCCACCACCGTTCCCGTCACAATTTCACCAGCCTTCACCGGCGCAGCCGAGAGGATGATGCTCCTATCGCCACCATGGATGTCCTTGATGGTATATGGCATGTCTTTCAGCTTCCCACCTTGCTGCGCGATGGCGAACGGCGAGTCACCATCCTTTACTGGCAGATTGCTCTCCACCCGAAGCCCTATCCGGGACATCAGCACCTGGTATTGTATGCCGATGGGCATGAATCCGAGGCTTTCGACCGCCGCCCGGTTTGAAACGACCACCGTGCCAGACCCATCAAGCATCAATATCGATTCGGCGACAGATAGGACGACCGCCTCCAGCTCCGCTGCCTGCCGCTTGACAGCATCCTGGGTCTTCTTTCGCTCGGTGATGTCTATCGAAATGAGCGAATATCCCATCAGGTTGCTCTGATCATCGATGATGCTGCTAAATGTCATGTTCACGTCAATGGAGGCACCGGACTTGCTCGTGGCCTTCATCTCTAGACTCACGCCGGTTTTGTCCTCACCTAGCAGGGCTTGAACCTTGTTCAACACACCTTCATCGGTGAATATGGGAAGAGGTTGGCCCACAATCTCGCTGGTCCACCCATAGAGTTTCTCAGATGCGTTGTTCCAGAATATTACCTCGCTTGAGGGATCGATTACGATGACTGAGTCATTGGTCTGCTCCATCACGCTCTGGAAAAGCCCGGGAGAGGTTATGATGGTGGTGAGCTTTTTCTTCACATCTTCAAAAATCTGCATGTTTGCTTCGAGATCGGGCGAGATGAAGTAGACCTCTCCGTACCCGCCTTCCTTGGGTGTATAAACCAACTCGTGCTTAATGAGTGAATCTATGTGGTGACGAATCGTACGATAGTTGAGGTTAAGTTGTTCGGAGAGCTGGTTGAGGTTGTAAGGGCGCTCGCGCAGCTTCTCGATGATTTGCACGCGGTTCTGTCCGCCGCGCTGGCCAAGAAGCAGAAACGATAGTGTCTGTTTGAGTGTGTTTTCACTCAGTATAAGCATCTCCTCCTCAAATTATATAAAATGTATAAGCACATTTCATTTATTAATCTTGTGATATTTATTCTCAATTTCAAAATGATAAGAATAAGTCGTCTCCCGAACGAGCAATTATTGAGTATTATAAAACCAACAAAAAAATTCCGATGTCCATCACCCACGGCATAACCCATATTGAAATCGCCAGCGTGCTCAGGAGCCCAACCAAAACTACTGGCATGAACGGATATGCGCCATCCTTCCCGAAAAGGCGGAGAACCGGCCTCATTGCCAGGTCCGCGATTTTCAGCATTATGAATAACAGAATTATCAGAATCGGTGCCAGAATGCAGGCGGCAGCGGCGCAGGCAGCGACATCCGCCTTGGCGAGCCTGAAGTAGGTGCCGATATAACCGTTGGAGAGTATGGCAAACAGCAATATCAAGCCCCACTTCACCGCCACCATGAGCCATTCTTCCGAATCCATTGCCATGCAGATGTCATAAATCAATACAACAACAATTATCAATAGCCAGAATACAAAGAACCCGCGCTGCGCGCTCATGCGCTGTAGGTCGGTCAAGGAGGCAATAAAAATGGAGACCAGCAAAAATGCGAGCGCGTACAATTGAATGTCTGTAAGTGCATAAGCGAACCAATCGGTCAGCGGCGCTCACACTCCGCTGAAATGTCATTTTTTCTCACAGTTGATGTTTGCATTGTTTCATTTCACCACGATGGCAATGACACTAACTGTATTAATCGATTTCTTACAATTTGCTTGTAAATTCAAATTCCCGAATCTGCACTTGTGATTTCCTGTTTATATATTCTGCCTTAAAATCAAAAAAGAACAAGGGGGATGATTTTCCTTATTTCGAGGGTATTTAAACCACCCCTTGAACCAAAAATTAGCCAGCATGTCGGAAAATGAGGCTGGTTGGGCCCAACTCATTGCGAAATAGGCATTATTCGCTGCTCCCGACAGGAATAAATACATCCACAGTCTATACGATTTCAGGCAGGAGGAAGCCCTATGATGGCGACACCGAATCGTTACCTGTTGGGCAAGGCGCCCCCCTCATTTTCCACCGATATCAGTGGATATTAAATTGACTAATTTTATATAAATAAGCGAAATAATTATATGCCGGTGTTTTCATACGCTTCCGCATGGATTTGGAATCGCTCGGCTGGAACGCCGAATACGACAGGGCATTCACAATGTACAGGGAGGGCGGCTTCATACCGGCCCGCATCACCTCGAGGCACGCCAATCTCTACACGGCCCTTTCGGAAATAGGAGAGCTCAAAGGTAAGATGACGGGCCGCATGCGGTACGAGACTGCCCAGGGCATCGACTACCCGACAGTGGGCGACTGGGCGGCTGTCAAAGGCAATGCCGAGACCGGGCTAATGCAGATAAGGGCCGTGCTGCCAAGGCGGACCCAGCTTCTCAGAGCGGATTACAACAAGGGCGGGTACCTGGGTGACCAGGTCATTAGCGCCAATGTCGATGTCCTGTTTGTCGTCATGGGCCTGGACACCGAAATCAACGGGAACAAGCTTCTGAGGTTCATAGCCCAGGCCAATGCCTCAGGCTCGGAAGTCGCCGTGGTTCTGAACAAGGCAGACCTCTGCGGGGACGTTGCGGCGGCCGAATCCGCTGCCCGCAGTGTGGCGAAGGATATTCCGGTTCTCGTAATGAGCGCCTCCACGGGCCAGGGAATAGAGGGCATAAGGAAGTTCCTGGGCGTGGGGAAAACAGGCTCTCTCATAGGGCCGTCCGGTGTCGGCAAATCCTCCATAATCAACGCCCTGCTGGGCGAAGAAAGATTGGTAGTCGGGGAAGTCAGGGATTCGGATTCGAAGGGCCGGCACATTACTACCTGGCGCGAGCTCGTGGTCCTGCCGGGCGGCGGGATGCTGATAGACAATCCTGGAATACGCAGCTTCGGGGTGACTGGCGATGAGTCCATCATAGCCACCGAGTTCGGGGACATAGAACTGCTGGTGACGCAGTGCAAGTTCGGGAACTGCCAACACATGACTGAGCCTGGCTGCGCCGTGAAGCAGGCCATTGCCTCGGGGAAGCTGCCCAGGGAGAGGTTCGACAATTACCTGAAATTCCAGAGGGAGCTTGCGATAGTCTCCGTGGCCAAAAGCCAGCGCAGCAGGGTGAGGCAGCAGAACTCCGCGGCCGCGAGGCGCAGGAAAAGGTTCGAAGAGACAGGACGCTAATCAGAGAAATATAAAAATGAAAATTGGCCCGCCTTCGGAGAGGCGGGCTATTCCTGCGTGTCTACTTTATCAGTTCCTTGGTCTTCTGGATGAGCTCGCCTATGTCCATGCCGGTTAGGCTCTTCACCAGGGCCGGAGCCTGCGCTGCGATGTCCACTACGCTGCCGACCAGCTTTGAGGGGCCACCCTCGCCCATCACGATTATCTTCTCCGTGTTCTGGAGCGACTTTGAAGCCTCTCCGACTATCGCGGGCAGCTGCTCCACTATGAGCTGAGTGAGAGCCGCTTTTCCGTACATCTCCCATGCCTGGGCCTTCTTCTCCATCGCCTGGGCTTCTGCAAGGCCCTTCGCGCGGATGGCGTCGGCCTCTGCGAGACCTTTCAGCCTGATTATGTCTGCCTCTGCAGTTCCTTCCTTCCGGATTTTCTCTGCCTGGCCGTCGGCCACGAGTGTGAGCTTCTGCTTCTCGCCTTCAGCCACTATGGTCAGCCTCTGCCTCTCCCCCTCGGCCTCGGCAACGACCGAGTTGGCCTTGGCCTTGGCCGGCACGACCTGAACGGCCTCCTGCTCCTGCTGACGCCTCATGACCTCCTGCCGCTGGACCTCGACGCTCTTCTCCTTGTCGCGTATGTCTATGGTCCTCTGCTCCACGACGAGCTCCTGCTTCCTGCGTGCGTCCTGGATGGCGAAGGCAATCTCCCTGTTCGCGCGCTCTTTCTCTACCTCGCCTTCGGCCTTCTGGCGCGTTATGTCCCTGTCCCTGTGGTACACGGCGACTTGAGCTTCAGCTTCGGCATTGGCCTGCTCCCCCTCCTGAGCGGCTTTCGCTTCCTGGATGGTGGCCTCCCTGTTGGCTATGGCCTTTCCCACCCTGGCGTCCCTCTTGACCTCCTCGGTCCTCTTGACGCCGAGTGCGTCCAGGTAGCCGTATGCATCCTCGATCTCCTTGATGACGAAAGACCGGATCTCAATACCCATGTTCTTCAGGTCGTTTCCCGCCATGTTCTGGATCTTCGAGGCGATGCTGTCCCTGTCGGAGTTTATCTCCTCTATCGTCAGCACGGCGCACACGCCACGGACATGCCCCTCCAGGGTTTTCAGCGCAATCTCGTTGATTGCCATGTCTGTCTTGTGGAGCAGGTTCTCTGCCGCTGTCCTGAGTATCGCATCGTTGCTCGATATCTTGACCTGGGCGACGGATTTGATGTTCAGCCTTGCGCCGCTCCTCTTGACGTCGGTGACTATCTCCTGCACATGCACTTCCAGAGTCCTTACATCCAGGGGCAGGAACTCATAGGACTGCACGACGGGCCAGATGAACCTGGCGCCGCCTGTGACCAATTGGAATCCTCCCCTGCCGTATACGACCATTGCCTTGTCCGGCGGGACCTTCTTCAGGCGGCTGGCGTATATGATGAATATCGACATTATCGTAGCCGCGATTATCAGTCCCAACAGCACTATCACTATGTCCATTTTCATGCCTCCTTCTTCTTTTCCACTATCACTGCATCGCCCGCGATGCCTATGACCTTGACTTGTGAGCCAGCTTCGATGTCGTGGCTTGCCGTCGCTGGCACGGGAACGCGCCCTCTCTTCTCCGTGTTCACGACCACTTCGCCAGGCTCCTTGTTCCTGATTCCGACAGTGAGCAGTCCGTCGAGCCCGACGTAGTCCTTCATCGAGATGTGGGTGCTGGCCTGGCTCTTGACGAGCAAGGTGTATACGAGCGCATACATGCCGCCGGCCACGATTATGCCGACCAGGACGGCTATGCCGAGAACGATGTAGTCGTTCGTTATCAGCTCGTCCATTATGGCCCCCATCGCTCCGAACGTGGCGCCGAACGCCAGCAGTATCGGAACACTGAGCGGGCTTAGATGCGAGCCGGAGTAGTCCCCGTGGCCTGCATCGTAATGCCCCAGGTCGGCGTCATGGCCACCAATGTCCCCATGGCCGCCGAAATCCACATCGTGGCCGCCAAAGTTCATGTCATGGCCGCCACCAAGTCCCCCGAGGGCTGCCATCACTACAAGCAGCACAACGCATACTATCGCTATCAGCAAATATATGGTAAATATATCCATTGTCTAACCACCTCTTTTCGAATATTCATCCCATGAAATCATACCGCTGTCCTTGTGGCTGTCGGCATACTCGTCCCAGCTGACAAGGGTCCGGTTGGCCTGCGCCGGCTTGGGAGAGCCGCACCTGCGGCAGAACCTGTCCTGGGGCGGAATCCCGTACCCGCAATTCGTGCATGCGGCTGTCTTCGGCGCCTCTGAGTTCGGCTTGACCGGGGGGGCCGGGGGCGGCGCATTGTCGGTGAACTGGGTCATGCATCCGGGGCACTGCTCCGCACCCACGTAGAGTATCTTGCCGCAGCCCGGGCACTCGAAAGTGCTCCTGCGCTGGGGAACTGCGTCTTTGTAGGCCGTGTGCAGGCCGAACCCGCGGTCTGGCTTCGCCAGCCTTGAGGGGTCTGGAGCGGTCGAAGCCTTCTTCTGGGCCTTCTTCGCCGGCTGCTCGAACTTGACGCCGCACTCGTCGCAGCGCAGTGCATCCTTTGCCACGGGGGAGCGGCATACCGGGCAGACGTACCCGCGGAAAACAACGCCGCGCTTGCCGAAACCGAGGTCGCGGTTTGTCAAGAAGCTCAGGTCCCGGTTCAGATTGAAAGACAGCTCTCTCCTTGTGTTGAAATCCACCTGCCTGAACACGCTGAACTTGAGCTCGCGGTTCACGTTGAAGTTGAGCAGCTTTGCCGAATCTTTCATTTTCCTCCCTCTCAGTTTTTCCTGTGTGGTAATCATTCCCGGAGCATATAAGCGTTATGCGGGGATGCCCTTGGTATACCCACAAGGGCAGCCATGATGCCCCTTGGATGTCCCCAATATTCCTGGTTTCTAATCACGAGCGCATTATTCCTCTGTGCACTGTCCAGACCTGTACTTTCCCAGGGCACAACACACACCGTGCTTGTCGTTCGAAATCCCCGCAGGGTTCGGATGCCGTTCACACCCAGTCATCAGCTCCAAATGTCCAGCAGGACTTTGGATGCCGACAAAAATGCAAACCGATTTATCCAGGATGCGGATGGAGGAGCATGAAGTACAAGTACTGCTCCAAATGCCGCAAGGCTTACATCAAGAGCCGGCTGGAGGGGGACAGGTGCATTTACTGCGCTTCCGAATGCGAGACACTGGATGTCAGGCGCAACGGCCTATATTATTTCGGATATGGGCTGATGATAATCGGCGTGGCCGGGGTTTTGATTCCGAGGTTCGCTGAAACCTCGGAGGACTCTTTCTTCATGTATTTCGGGCTGACACTTGTTATTGCCGGCATGGTTTTTGTTGTGATGGGCAGCATGAGGATGGCCAAGAAGGCTGCGGAGATGGCCCTGGCCGAAGGAAATAAAGACAAGTAACCCGTTTCAATAGGTCACCGTGAGCGTGACATAGGCCTTTCCGCCGGATGTGCTCAGCCTTGCGCTCTGGATTACGACATCGCTCACCGGGACGTCGCTCATGCCGCCCTCGGTGCCTGTTTCTACGGCCGAAATCGCCCGCACGTGCTCTATGCCCGACGTGACATATCCGAACACCGCGTAGTTGTTGTCCAGCGAGGTTTGGGCGCCGTCGCATATGTAGAACTGGCTTGTCGCACTGTTCGGGTCGTTTGTCCTGGCCATGGCCACAGCCCCGTCCGTATGCTTGAGGCTGCTTATTTCAAGGGCTATCGGGCCGTATGTGGCGGTTTTCTGTGTGAGGTCCGGTGTGTACCCGCCGCCCTGTATCATGAAGTTATCGATGACTCTGTGGAATATCAGGCCGTCGAAGAACCCGTCGCTCACGTATTTCTTGATGTTGGCGCAGGTGTTGGGCGCGTCCGATTCCTTGAGCTCGAAAATAATAGTCTTGCCTGATGTCGTCGTACCATCTCCGTCGTCCGGGTTAATCTCGTTCCAGGCCGCATTCTGTTCGGTGATATAGGCCGAGTACATCAGGTAGGACATGCCAGCGACGACTACGATCATAACCACCGTGAACGCGATGATTTTCTTTGCCGCCGAGAAAAGCTTGCCGCAGCTCGAACACCTGATTGCGTCCTCCTGGATGATGGCGCCGCAGTAACCGCACTCGACCTCGGTGTTGCGCAGCTCCCCGGCTTTCTTCCTTCGGGCCATGGAAACCGCCAATATGCAGCCTCTTTTAAAACCTTCCGGTGGTCCTTGGCCGCAGAGGGGCTGCAAAACCAATATTAGCACGAATCTGTATCATGGTGCATGGCGAAGATAGCGCTGGTCCAGGTCCAGCCCAGGCTGGGGGACAAGGCTCACAACGTTGAACTTGTCGAGCGTGCCGTGCGGAGCACCGACTCCGAGGTGCTGGCATTCTCCGAGATGTTTCTCACCGGATACACTCTCCGCGACAGGTATTCCGAGCTGGCCGAGGGCTTGGGCGGCCATTCCGTCAGAAAGCTGGATGCAATAGCCAAGGAGAATGGCCGCTGGCTTGTGGTTGGAATGCCAGAGCTTGACGCGGACAGGAAAGGGGTGATTTACAACTCCGCCCTGGTGCTGAGCCCTGATTCGGAACCGGAGACATACCGCAAGATGGTTCTGGCCAACTTCGGGCCTTTCGAGGAGGACCTGTACTTCGCCCGCGGGGACAAAATGCCCATATTCGACACGCCAGTCGGGAGGATGGGCATAGAGATTTGCTTTGACATTTTCTTCCCCGAGATAACCAAGCTCTACGCGCTGGAGGGTGCGGACATTGTCCTGTGCATTTCAGCTTCGCCGTCAGTCACAAGGGATTATTTCGAGAAGATACTGCTTGCCAGGGCAATAGAGAACACTATTTTCGTGGCTTTCGCGAATCTTGTCGGGACTGAGCAGAACATGACGTTCTGGGGAGGCGACCAGCTCATAGGGCCGAGGGGCAATGTCAAAGCGGGGGGCAAACCCTTCCTGGAGGGCCTGGTGAAAGCGGAAGTGGACCTGAACGAGATAGAAGTGGCGAGGCAGTTCAGGCCGACCATCCGGGAGACAAGGCAGGACCTCATGGAAAGGCTGGGCGAGTTCGCCCAGCCTGAACAGAAGGATCAGTAGGCCGTGGTCGTGTCTATGAGTTTTTCTTTTTGGGCTTCGGACTGCGCTGGATGGCCTTACGCAAAAAGAAAAATTCATTAATAGAAAAACTCCAGGCCATCATGCTCGTCCTCCGCATTCCTGACATCCATCCGAATGTCAGCATTCAGTAAGCCGTGGTCGTGTCTATTAGGCCTTTCTTCCTGGCAACGGTGTCCCCGGCCTTGAATATTGCCAGGGCCAGTATTGTGAACACAACCGTACTGAGGCACAGTATCATGATGCATGTCGCCGTGGACGTTCCCGCAAGGGCGGAGTCCATGCCCACGCCGAGGTCGAGGCTGCGCCTGACGAGCTCCAGCCAGTATGTTATGGGCAGTATCTTGGCGAACGAGACGCCCCAGGAAGGCAGCACGCTCACCGGGAACACCACGCCGCAGAACAGGTAGAATAGGCCGGCTATTCCCTCGTTCATGCCGCCCTGGTGCTTTGCCGTGAGGAAGGAAAGCCCCGCCAGGGCCAGGCCGAAAGCCATGATGCAGAATATGCCTATGACCATGACCACGAAGAACAGGGGCCAGTTGGCTCCGATAATGCTCAGGGGCACGTCCAGCATGAGAACGCCGAATGCCATGGTTATGACGACCGCGAACGTCGTTATGATGAGCTTGCTTACGCTCCTGCCCATCATGTAGGCGAAGTAGTTGGACGGCGAGATGTATATGTACCTAATAGTCTGGTAATGCTCCCTGTCGTCATGCACTATCTGGGCCACGCCGAACAGAACCTGGCCCACGTACATGAAGAAGGCGTTGCTGACGAACATGTAATAGAACAGGCCTATGTCCGTGCCGCCGCCCAGGAGCGCTATTATCTGGTACATCACCACAAGTATGAGCGACGCCGCAATCGGCTTGACTATACTGTACACGGCAAAAAGGAACGGGTCGGCCCAGTTGCTCTCCATCTGCCATCCCAGCCAGGCAGACCATTTGAAGGTCTGAGTATTCATGTACCTTGCTCTGTTCTTCGCCTTGTCCTGGATTGCGCGCCTTATCGGATGTCTCGGAATGTGTTTCCTGAGAGCGCCAGGTCTGACGGGTGGAATGTTCATTGCCATCTCATCGTCAGCCTCCCCTCGCGCTTCCCGAGATTCTCCATATACTGCAGGCTGTATTTGGCCAGTATCATGAACAGCACGGAGAGCCCGACCAGGATTATCAGCTCTTGCCACACCGGTATGAACCCGTCCATCGTGCCCGGGTAGAGGCACTGCCGCATCCCGTCAAGGCCCAGCGTTATCGGAATTATGGATGCGCCCACCGCTATCCAGGTGCCTGGGTTGTCCAGCATAGCAGTGAATCCCTTCACTGGGAAATAGAAGCCTGACACAAGGTAGATCGGTTCGGTGAACAGGGAGGACATGTGCCACGCCTCCCTGCCCCACAGCATGTACAGCGAGGCGAACATCATGCCCATGCCGTACAGCGCAATCATGGTGAATATGAATATGCCGGCGAACATGAGCGGGTCAGGAAGAGAAAGTGAAATCCCGAAGATGACCATTCCCACGACTATGGTGCTTAGCGCCCTCACTGACGAGGAGAACATGCCTCCCAGGGCCATGCCACCGAGGACTGACATCCTGGATATGGGCGCGACGAGGTAAAGCTCGAGGTTGCCCATCTCCTTCTCCCAGTACATTTGCGCGGCCATGCTCCAGAGCACATTCATCCAGTACGCTGTCATGGCTCCGCCGATTATGACGTAGCCTATGTACTCGGGCGGGGCCTCCAGCGCCTTGTAGACGAAGACATACGCCGCCACTCCCAGAAGCGGGAGAACAGTTTCGAAGAATACCCAGGAGAGCTCCCTGTTCACGCCGATTATGCGCGGGTAGGCGCGCCCGAACACTGCCCTCATGTTCATCACTGCCCAGGAAGGTTTCTTGTACTCCTCAAATTTCATGGTTCGTCAGGCTCCTTCCCACCAGGGTCACGAACACGTCCTCGAGTGTTGGCTCTGTCTTCTGCACGCTAAGTATTCTCGAGCCCGATTTCGGCACCGCTGCCACGATGTCGGCAACCGCGGACTCGTCATCCAGTATGAATTTCAGCTTGGTGATGCCGGCAGCCATGTCTTGGACATGGGTGAAGTTCCTCACGCCAGGGAGGTTCTCGAACGCGCCGATATTGTCTATCTGCCGAATCTCCAGCTTCAACACAGCTTCCTGGCGAATCAGCCGCTTCAGGTTCTGGGGCGTGTCGCAAGCAAGAACCCGACCGTCGTTGATTATTGCCACGCGGTCGCACAGCTCGTCCGCCTCCATCATGTAATGGGTCGTGAGCAGCACCGTGCGCCCGGGCTTCTCTTTCATCCAGTTCTTGATGAAGTCCCTTATCAGCCTTGAGGCGTTTACGTCAAGGCCCAGTGTGGGCTCGTCCAGGAAGATGAGGGCCGGATCCGTCATGAAGCCCCTGACCATGTTGGCCTTCTGCCTCAGGCCCGTGGAGAGTGTCCTCACTTTTGAGTTCTTCTTGTGCTCAAGGCCAAGTTCCTTCATCAGCATGTCTATTCGGCGGTTGGCTTCTTTCGATGGTATGCCGTAGAGCTGGGAGAAGAGCCATATGTTCTCGCGGACAGTGAGCAGGCCGTATCCGGAGGTCTCGCCGCCCGACACCATGTTAATCTTCTGGCGTATGGCATTTGTCTCCTTTTGCACATCATGCCCCAGAACTCGGGCTTGGCCCGAAGTGGGCAGCAGCAGCGTGCAGAGGATCTTTATGAGGGTGGTCTTGCCCGCGCCGTTCGGGCCCAGAAGGCCGAACAGCTCTCCCTCGTTGATGGTGAGGCTGACGTCGTTCAGGGCTTTCACTGTCTCCTTCTTGCTCTTGCCCCTGACCGCCTTGGTCACGAATACCCTGTTCAGGTTTTTTACTTCGACAGCGTACCGCGTCATTCAATCATCTCATAACCTTCACGCATCAAAACAGATGCCAAATACCAACCCAGCAGAAAGGAATACTGGAATGGTCACGCTTCGTAATGCTTCCTGAAGCGGGTCACATACCCGGCCACCCTGTTCCGGAATTTTATGTTTGTGATATCCGTGTAAAGGGTGACCATGGCCTTGTTGTGCTGGAAGTCAGCGTTGAACTTGTCAGGAAACTTCTTTACCAGGTCGATTGCGACTCTTTTGATGTACGTCGGTCTTATATTGCCCATGTCAACTCACGCATTCTGCCGGAAATGATGGGTGTATTTAAGAGTTGGCCTGAATGGGATGTGCGATTTTATGTCACAACCCCGAGAACATGCCCTTGCCTATTTTTTGTAGGGGATGAGGCACAACACCCTAAACACCTTTCCGGATTCGTTCCGCATCTGGTGCATCTTGCCCGGCTTGATGAAGATGAAATCGCCCGGCCTCAGGGGCTCTCGCTTTTCGCCGGACCGGAGAACGCCATTCCCCTCGAGCACGAATATTTCATGCTCCCAGTCATGCTGGTGGTGGGGCGTGTTGCCACCCGGTTGTATCGTGAACACCCTCATGGCGAAGTTCTTGGCTCCGTCCTTGTCCGATATGAGCCAACGGACTGCCGTGCCCTGCACCCCTTCCTCGGTGGGTATCTGTTCCTCCACTTCCGTATAATGCATGTGCTTCATGCCAAACCTCCCATGATTCGGGATGATCATTCAATATAATAAAATTCCCCGGACGATTTCTGTTCTCTGTCCAGCCTCGAGCCCTTCTTGTTTATCCTCGGCCTGTTGGTGTCGTTGTCCCGCCTGAAGGTGATGTCCACATTCTTCAGGAACATGTTCATGCCGTCCCTCATGCCCATGGGCCCCTCGCCCTTTCCCCTGACGGACGGCGTGCCGCTGAACACCATCAAGGAATCGGAAACCATGTCTATGAAATAGACGTCATGGTCCACTATCATGCCGGAGCGGCCTGATTTCTCCATGACCCTGCGTATGGTCCTGGCCGCCTCCATCCTCTGGTTGGAATCCAGGTACGCGGACGGCTCGTCGATGAGATATATGTCCGCCTCCCTGGCCAAGGCAAGCGCAATGGCCACGCGCTGCAGTTCTCCGCCGGACAGGGATTTCAACTCCCTGTTCATTAGTGGCTCCAGGGTCAGGGGTTCATGCACTTCGGATTTGAAGAATCCCGACGTGGAGCGCCCCCCAAGTTCTGTCATGAACAATTCCGCCACAGTGCCGCCGAAGGTCGGCTCGATGTACTGGGGCTTGTACGAGACTTTCACATTGGCGTCTATTTTCCCCGAATCCGGGGAGATTTCACCGGCCAGCATCTTCACGAATGTGGTTTTGCCTGTGGCGTTGGGGCCCACGATGCCCACGACTTCGCCGGCCTTTATGGAACCGGGCTCTGTGGTCAGGGTGAATTTCTCGAATTTTTTCTTCAGCTTGCCGAAGGAGACCAGGGAGACGGCCTTCCAGTCCTTCTTGGGCGCGCGCGTCTCGAACTTGATGTTCCTGTCCCTGATTCGGATGTTTTCCTCCTTCAGGAATCCGTCCAGGTAGGTATTGATGGCGTTTCTGACTGTCCTGGGCTGCGCCAGCACGCCGAAACTCCCTTCGAGGCCGTACATCAGGTAGACTGTGTCTGCGAGAAAATCCAGCACAGCCAGGTCATGCTCGATCACCATCACCCCCTTGGTCTGGGCCATGCCCTGGATGACCTTGGCAATCTTCAGCCTCTGGAATATGTCCAGGTAAGAGGAAGGCTCGTCGAAGAAATACATGTCCGCCTCCTTCAGCACCGTTGCCGCAATGGCCACTCGCTGCAGCTCCCCGCCGGAAAGTTTGGCAATGTCCCTGTCAAGGCATGATTCGAGGTCCAGCCGGGCCGCGACATCGTCGAGGTCTTTGTCTGTATCCACGGATTTCAGCAGTTTTCTGACCCTGCCTTTGTGCACCCTGGGCAGCATGTCCACGTACTGGGGCTTGAAGGCGAATGTCAGCTTGCCATCCGCGACCTTCACAAGATGGCCGTGAAGCTCCGTGCCGGCGTACTTCTCGAGCACCGGACCCCATTCCGGCGGGGAATCCAGGTTTCCCAGGTTTGGAATCTCCTGGCCGCTCAGTATCTTGAACGCCGTTGTCTTGCCTATGGCATTGGGGCCGAGCATTCCCACCACATCGCCGGCCCTAGGCACGGGAAGCCTGTACAGCCTGAATCCGTTCACGCCGTACTGCTGGACAAGCTCGCCCTCCAGCTCCTCAGCGAGATTGATTATCTGTATTGCCCCGAACGGGCATTTGTGGACGCAGATGCCGCAGCCCACGCACAGGTTCTCGTTGATGACTGGCTTGCCCTTGTCGCCCATGACTATCGTCTCGTCCCCGCTCCTCACCCTGGGGCAGTAGCTTATGCACTCCTTGTTGCACCTCTTCGGCTGGCATCTGTCCTTGTTCAGCGTGGCAATTCTCATTGAGCCGGGGATTGTGCCGGGGCATAAAAGCATTCCCAGGAATTTCAGCGAAATAGTTATTACGCATGAGTCTATATGTTTCATCATGAACACCGGGCTGGAGCCGATGTGCAAGGGCGCCATATTCAGGACCAATGCCAATTACATAAAGAAAATCGGCGGCCAGGACGGCCTGGACAGGGTTGTCTCGAAGGTCGGGAGGAAATGGCCCCATTTCAACATAGCGGGCATAAGGGAAAAGGACTGGATGCCTTTGGAAATGCGCATCGGCTTCCTTGAGGCCTGCAAAAGCGAGCTGGGCTGGGACGATAAACGGCTTCAGCAGATGGGCGCGGATGCGGCCCGGCAATCATCCATCATCATGTCGTTAATTTCCTACTTCCTCACCGTCAACAAAGCCCTGCACCATGCCCCGGAGATCTGGGCCAGGAACTACAGCACCGGGAAAATCCAGGTCCTGGAAAACGAAACGGGCAGAGGAAGGCTTGCGCTCAGCGATTTCAAGCATTCCCCGATACTCTGCACATACCTGGCAGGGTTCTTCCACGGGGTAGGGACAAAGGTGGCCAGGGCTGCGGACATCAAGGTCACGGAGGAAAAGTGTGTTCACAAGGGCGCGGAGAGCTGCATATTCTCCTTCAGGTGGGACGAGTGAGCCCCCCATTTAAAATGAGTGGTTCTCGTAACCCCTCATAACCTTTATTACATATGACAAACTTTCGGTTAACCAAGAGGGAACACATGAAACCGCTTTATATCGCCATGTTGAGCCTGATAGTTGTAGTGTCTTTGATTATACCAGGAATTGCCCCCATTGGCGCGGCCGATTGTACTGGAGGCGCATATGCCCCGACAGACTGTTTGCCTGAGAAGGCAGAGTCAATGTTTCTGCAAGAATCGCCGACACTTCCTTCCAAGGAAAGACCCGCCGACACCAGGGCGGTACTTATATCCCAGGATTTCTCTTCCACAACATTCCCGCCGACCGGCTGGGCGCAGAGTGGCCCCACCAGTCAATGGTCGCGCAGGACCACTAACAATGCCGGCGGCACATCGCCTGAGGCAAGATTCGCATATGTTGACGCTACGGATCAGTGGAGACTCTACTGCGGCCCAATCGACACAACGAGCCTCGCCTCCATCGACCTCGAGTTCAGGCAGTTCATAGACGCTTTCGCGGCAGGCAGCGTGACCTTGAAGGTCCAGACCAGCACAGACCTCTCCACCTGGCACGATGCAGGGTGGTCATGGACCGCAACCGCTTCCAACTACGGGCCTGTCCTGCAGGCTCTCACCGTGAGCACCGTCGACGTGGGCTCAGGCACTTTCTACATGGCATGGACCGTGGACGGCTATGCGTACAACATAGATTACTGGTACATCGACGATGTCCAGCTTTCCAGTGCGGAGACGCCGTACTCCCTGGACTTCACAGGAAGGTCGCCCGGCTGGATGTTCGTCTCGTACCCAATCACTGTGGCCGGGAATATCGAGACCGTGTTTGACGACGCAACGAACGGCGACGGAGGCACGGATTGGGACGTTGCCAAGGTCTTTGACAATGTGGCAAAGATGTGGATGACGCACAGGAAGGGCAGCAGCGTCAACACGTTCACGGATGTCAGCAACCTCATGGGCATCTGGCTGCATGTCACTTCAAACGGCGGCGACCAGGCCCTCTCCATACTGCCGACCGGAGAGAACCCGGCGGTGGAGTCGATAACCCTTTACACGGGCTGGAACATGGTCGGGTTTCCGTGCCTCACTCAGATGCTGGCATCCGAGACCCTGCCTGCGCAGGCCGACTATGTGAGCGTCTGGCAGGAATCGAGCCCCTACATCCAGGACTTCACTGACAAGTCGCTGGTCACCATGTCGGACGGCAACGGTTACTGGATACGCGTCACTGCCGACTGCGTCTGGACAGTCGAGACGATACCGCCGCCAACTCTCCCGATACGCCAGATTGCTGAATTCGAGAGGATGCAGGGCGTCCTTATCCGATATCCTCTGGGTATATCGTACAGCGTCATCAGGGAGATGTCCGAGGACGCCATTGTCTACACTGTGCTGACCAACAGCTACCTGACCCAGGCCCAGAACAACTATGCCAGCAACGGCGTCAACATGACCAACTGCCAGTGGATAATCGCCACGACTGACAGCTACTGGACCAGGGACTACGGCCCCTGGTGGATAACGGACGAGAACGGCGAGTTCGGCATCGTGGACTTCCCGTACAACAGGCCCAGGCCTAACGACGACATTGTGCCGGGAGCCGTGGCCAGCTTCCTGGGTGTGCCCATGGACTACATGGGAGTGACCCACACGGGTGGTAACTATATGACAGATGGTTTGGGCATTTCCGCTTCCACAGACTTGGTTTTGGAGGAGAACACTGGCCTCACCGAAGCTCAGATAAAACAGCTTCATCAGGACTATCTTGGCATAGATACATATCACATAGTCCCCGACGCCAATTACCCGACCACCACCATCAAGCACATCGACTGCTGGGGCAAGTTCCTCGACGTGGACAAGATAATTATTCGGGAGGTCCCGGTGGGGCATGCCCAGTATGACGAGATCGAGGCCGCAGTAACCTACTTCGAGGGCCAGACATCGGCCTACGGCACACCGTACCAGGTGTACAGGGTGTACACGCCCAACGACGAGCCATACTCGAACTGCCTGATACTGAACGATAAGGTCTTGTTGCCAATAATGGGCGGCTCCTGGGATGACGAGGCCATCGCGTCTTACCAAGCTGCCATGCCCGGGTACGAGGTGCTGGGCTTTACTGGTTCGTGGCTCTCCACCGACGCCCTGCACTGCCGGGCAATAGGCATACCTGACCTGGGAACGCTGTACATCATGCATTACCCTGTCATAGGCCCGGTGACGGCCAGCACCCCGGTCGGGATAACGGCCAACATCACGGCGTACTCCGGCTCCGCGCTCACAACCTACGAGCTGCACTGGAAGCTGTCCACGGCCCCAACGTACAATACAGTCGCCATGACCAATGTAGAATTCGACCAGTACACCGCGACCATACCGGGCCAGGCCTCGGGAGCCACGATACAGTACTACATCAGCGCTTCGGATGCGTCGGGCAGGACGGAGACACACCCGATTATCGGAAGCCCGGACCCGCATGTGTTCACGGTGGCCTGAGCGGCCAGCAATCCCCCCCCCTCCAATAACATATATATACTGACAAACACCTATTCTAATCCATGGAAGGAAGGGGCGAGTACAAGTCGGCCGTGATTGCGGTTGTCGCATTCATGCTCATTGCCAGCTCGGGGCTGGCGATGGGGAGGCCAGGCGCGAGTGGGGCGCGGGGGACGCCGGAGATGGTGTTTGGTTATGTTAGGATGGCAACTGACGGCACCCACCCTTGTCTTCCTGGTAACTTACCCAACGGGATAGCTTATTACTGGGAACAGGAAGAGGCGTTCAGCCCGTCGCATACAGTAGCCACATTCGGTCTCAGTTATCCTGGTATTACGATTGACAGCATAGGAACATGGCTTTATTTCACGGACCACGGCGATGGTGAAGGAGATGCAGGCTCTATTTGGGACGCCTGGGCTACTAATGAAAAAGCAGTCCAAATTCATGAGATTTTCAACGACAGGTCTGTCTCGGGCAGAAACTATACTGCTATAAAGGAAGACACAATGGAGGGGGACGGTTCAACTAACTTTGGCGGAGGTGCAAATCCGGGGCCACCAAATATAATGACGCCAATCAACGACCCGACCCTGGTCGACGCCTGGCCGAGCAACAGTACTGCCATGATTACCATTGCCACACAAACCATGGGTCTCGAGGTTCCTTCACTCTTTGACGGCTATGGTGTGTACAAGAGCACGAGCCCGATAACGCAGACCAACCAGGGAACTGCACTGGGGGATGCAACGCTTGAGGGAGGTGCCTGGGTGTACAGGGACACGAGCTTCATTGAATCGGCCTACTACGCGGTTAAAGTAAAGTGGGACGGTGGCACATACCCGTTCTACGCCCCGCTGTACAGCTACGGGATGTCGAACGACACGTTCGCGCTGTACGACCCCACGCCCCCGGTAATCGCGGCCACGATGCCGGCCGACAACCAAGTCCCGGTCAATCCCAGCCAGCCGTTCACAGCTTACTGGTCTGAGTCCATGGACACCTCCAAGGGGTACGTGGACATATCGCCGTATTGCCCTGGCGTTTGGGGGTGGTCCGGCAATGACACCCAGTTTACCTACACGCCGACCATGTGGGACTGGAACACACATTACACGCTGACCTTCTGTAACTTCGAGGACCTTGCAGGCAACCCAGCGCAGGGCGATCTGGTCAAGGAGTTTGAGACAGAGGTGCACCCAGAGCTGTTCGCGCCTTACGGGCTCACTGTCAGCACCGACGGCTCTGATGTTGTCCTGGAGTGGGGCATATACGGCAACATAGGCCCCAACTCATGGAACGTATACAGGTCCCTGGATAAATTCGCGACCTTCCCATCGGCCTGGACGATGGTGACGATACCCGGGACCTCACTCTCCTGGGCGCACACAGGCGCGGCTAATGACGGTAACACGTGGTACTACATGGTTGAGGCAGAGGATGGTTGGCCGGGATTATCTTCGATGGGCGTGAAGCAGCACATGGCATTCACCCATAACGCGTACCCAAAAACCAACATAATGTTCATAACCATACCCCAGGACTCCGGATACACCAAGGCCAGCGACATAGTGATGGAACTCGAGGGCGCGCTGGTAGGCTCCGGACTTGACGGCAAGATTAACGTCGTGGGCAAGTGGGTGCCGGGGGACCAGGCTTCGACCGCCTATTTGTACGATGACATATTCGAGGAATGGACAGGGGACGACTTCGCAATCGCGCCGGGCGACGGCATCTACCTCTCCGTGAAATCAAACTTCGCCTGGGTGGTGTGCGGCGTGGACACGGACAGCCAGCTGAGCTTCGTGCACAATGCCGTACCCAAGACCAACATCATGTTCTTCAACCTCCCGGCAACATGCTCGTACATGAGCGCGAGCAGTATAGTGCTGGAACTGGAAGGCGCCCTAACGGGGCCGGGCCTTGACAGCAAGATAAATGTCATCGGCCTCTGGATCTTCCCAGGCCAGTATTCGACATGTTTCCTCTATGACACTGATTTCGAGGAATGGTGCGGTGACGATTTCGCCATCGCGCCCGGAACGGGCATCTACCTCAGCATCACATCGGATTTCACCTGGACGCCCGCCCTCATAACGCCGGTGGTGCCGTGATGGGTGGAAAAATCCTTGCCATAATCATCGGATTCGCCATTTCCCTCGCGGCATTCACCGCGATGGCAGGCAATCTGGAAACCGACACGCAAGGGACTCCGGAAAACGTGATATCCCGGGTTGCCCCGGCGACAGACGGCACCCATGCCTCGCTCCCAGGCAACCAACCGAATGGCATCTGCTATGTGTGGGAACAGGCAGAGGCCTTCAATCCCAGTGTGACTGTCGCGACATTTGGGACCAACACCAAGGGCATCGCCATCGACACACCAGGGTTTTGGAATTATTGGGCAGCATACGACCAGTGCTCGGGAGACGCAGGAAGCGTCTGGGATGCATGGGCTATCAATGAGAATGCGGTCATGATATACGAGGTGTTCGACGACCAGTCCACGACCGGGCGCAATTACACGATGATCTACGAGGACCAGATGGAGGGGGATGGTGGTACAGGTTTCGGCGGCGGAGCGGTTCCGGTTGCGCCGAACATCCTTACCCCTATTCCTGACCCGGTCTATGCATGGGGAAGCGCGGGCAACTCATCATGTTGTATCACAATAGGCGCGCAGACGACCGGATTCGAGGTCCCCGCGCTGTTCGACGGCTACGGCGTCTGGAAGAGCCTGAGCCCGATAACGCAGGCCAACCAGGGAACCTCCCTGGGAGATGCGACCTTGGAAGGAGGCCAGTGGGTGTACAGGGACATGGGTTGGACTGAACCCGCCTATTACGCCGTCAAGGTGAAGTGGGACGGCGGGACATACCCGTTCTATGCCCCGCTGTACAGCTATGGGATGTCAAACGATTTATTTGTGTCTGGAAAGGCGACAGGCCTCAATGTGGTCAAATCCGGAGCCAGCGATGTTCTTATAACCTGGACCAACCCGAACGCATCCAACTTCTGGGATGTCTATGCCGGCACTGACAAGACCTCGGTCAAGCAACCGGCCAACTTGCTCGGCACGGTGCCCTCAGGCGTCGGAACATACACACATGTAGGCGCGCAGACAGACGGCAACACCTGGTACTACCTGGTCATAGGGCGCGATGAGGTGGGTACTGAATCGGAGAATTCGACAATGGGCGTCAAGCTGAACATCGCAATGGCGCACAACAGCCCGCCGAGGACGAACATCATGTGGATAACCATCCCCCAGGACTCGGGATACGACACGGCCAGCGACATAGTCATTGAACTTGAAGGGGCATTGATGGGCCCGGGCCTAGACTCTAAAATAAACGTGGTCGGAAAGTGGGTCCCGAGCGGCCAGTACTCGACATGTTTCGTCTATGATTCTGATTTCGAGGAATGGACAGGCGACGATTTCACTATTGGCCCGGGCGACGCAATATATCTGTCCATTACATCAAGTTTCAACTGGGTCGTGTGCGGGATTGACACAAACACGATGCTTTCATTCACGCACAACAGCCTGCCCAAGACCAACATCATGTGGTTCAACCTGCCTGCGACATGCTCCTATGTTTCCGCGAGCGACATAGTCATGGAGCTGGAGGGGGCACTCATGGGCCCCGGCCTCGACACGAAAATCAATGTTGTCGGAATGTGGATGCCCGGATATCAGTCATCCACCCCCTATCTGTACGACGGGATATTCGAGGAATGGACAGGGGACGATTTCACCATCACTTCGGGCTACGGCATCTATATCAGCGTCACGTCCAGCTTCACGTGGACCCCAGCGCTGATAACACCGGTGGTGCCATGATGAAACTGAAAATCATTGTAGCACTGATAGGATTGAGTATGGTTGCAGTTCCTTTCCTGGGCATGGCCTCGGAACCGGTTGACCGGTTCCGCGGAACGCCGGAGATTGTCATATCCAGGGTGGCTCCAGCGACTGACGGCACCCATGCCTCGCTGCCGGGCAATCAGCCGAATGGGATATGCTATGTCTGGGAACAGGCCGAGCCATTCAGCCCAAGCGTCAGTGTCTGCACATTCGGAACCAACACCAAGGGCATTGCCACCGACACACCGGGATTCTGGATTTACAATGCCACATACGACCAGTCCGGCGGCGATGTCGGCTCGATATGGGACGCATGGTACCCCGGCGAGAACGCGGTCATGGTCTACGAGGTGTTCGATGACCAGTCAACCACCGGCCGCAATTACACAATGATTTACGAGGACCAGATGGACGGGGACGGCTCTACGAACTACGGGGGCGGGGTGTACCCGGTGGCGCCGAACATACTGACACCCATCAACGACCCATACTTGATCTCATTGGAGGGTTATACTTGTGTGATAGGCATATCCCAGCAGACGACCGGATTCGAGGTATCGAGCCTCTTCGACGGCTACGGCGTGTATAAAAGCACTGCTGGCCCGATAACTCAGACCAATCAGGGCACATTCTTGGGGGATGCAACTTTCGACGGAAGTATCTGGAAATACACCGACCCTGCATGGGTTTTCGATTCCTGGTATGCGGTCAGGGTCAAATGGGACGGTGGCACATTCCCGTTCTACGCGCCATTGTACAGCTACGGGATGTCGAACAACCTTTGGGCATATCCACCACCCCCGGGACCTTATACATTCAACCTCGCGGCCAGCCCCAATCCGCACGACGGCAACATCATCTACGAGTATGTGACTCTGACCGCAATAGTCTCCGATTCAGCAAATGAGGGCGATATAATCACAGCCGCTGAAGTCCGCATCGATGGAGGCGTTACCTTTGCCATGATGGCCTTGGACGGCGCTTACGACGAAGTAACCGAGGATGTCATCTTCTACTACTACTTCCCCAACGGTTATTCCGAGGGCGCCCATGCTTTCGAAGTCCGGGGATGTGATTATTTCTGGGGCGATTGGGTGGGGAGCATTTTCACCATCACTGACACTACCGCACCTGTGGCTGTGTGGAACACTGTCCCCGGAGCAACAGCATATATCAATCAATCTTTGTACTTCAATGCTAGCTATGGGGATTTCAGGCCTTACAACCCGGCTGTTGCCGCTTCTTATTTCCAGTACAGGGTAAACAATGGCTCATGGAACAACTTTTCCTGGGTCAATCAATCCTTCACCTGGGGCAGCTATATGAACAATCTAACTTACACAATACCTGGTGACACATTCGCCGTAGGCGACTGGGTCGATTACTGCGGACAGGTGAGGGACACTGCGGCGACGCCGAACACCGCGATTCTGATGCAGGGCTCATGCCAAATAATCGCGGACGGGGGGTTCTTCGACATCCCGATCGTCAGCGGCTGGAACCTCATGTCTTTCCCTGTGATGGCCTCCGGCCCGCCCGCGGCAGTGCTGGATGACATGGGCGGAGACACTGCATGGAGCGTCATCAAGTGGTTCAATCCACTGACCCCGGAAGACCTATGGAAGACATACAGGATCGGTTCTCCGGTCAATGACCTCACATACATCGACAACACAATGGGCCTGTGGATTTGCATAACTGACATTGGCTCTGACGGGATGCTGCGGGTGGAGGGGGATGACCCGGGCACGACGAACATCCCGCTGTACGTCGGCTGGAACCTTGTGGGTTATCCGAGCCTGACGCCCGAGACAGTGGCCAATGCCCTCTGGGGCACTGGCGTGGACCGCGTGGGGGTCTTCGACCCGGCAGAACCGTGTTTAATCAAGGAAGCGGGGCCGACATATATCATGCACGCGGGGGAAGGCTACTGGGTGCACACAATTGCTGATTCGGTCTGGACGGTTGATTGGTAATCACTGCGTCCCCTTCCCCACCACCCTCGACCCCACCGACTCCAGCCAGCATATCACGACCGAATCGGTAGGAGCAATCGCCATCGGCGTCTCCAGCGCAACATGAATCTTTCCCGACTGCCCCGCCTTCAGTTCCCCCTCCATGGTCACAGTTCCGGGAATGAACTGCATGCCGCAGGCGGCGTGAACCACCATGCCGCTCTTCAGCACGCCTTTCCAGAACCTGTTCACTGACAATGTTAGGTCCAGTTCCTTCCTGACCTGGAGAATCCCTTCCTCGGCCAGGATGGTCCCGCGGCCGATGTCTTCCGGTTCCAGTCCCTTCACGGCCAGACCCACGCGGCTGCCTGAGCCTGCCTCGTCCACATCATTGTCGTGAACCTGAATCGACCGTATCTGGGTTTTCTTCTCGGTCGGAAATATCCGGAGCTCCTGATGCTTCCTGACGATGCCCTGGTCCACTATCCCCAGGCATACGGTTCCGAGGCCTTTGACCGGGAAGGAATGGTCTATGCTGACCCTTGTCGGCCCTTCTCTCGGTACAGGCTCCCTGGCCATGAGTTCTTCGCGCATCTCGTTCGGATTGCCCATGCCCTCGACAACAGGCCAGTCTCTCATGGCCGTGTCCTTGAGAAGGGGTTTCACTTGGTCGGGCGTGATGTAATTGTCCAGGAAAACCCTGCCTCTCGCCTTTCCCATGACGTCGCAGGCGACTATCTCCTCCCCCAGGGTCTTGTCCAGCCTGTCGACCACCATGAACACTTCAGAGCCCAGGTATAGCGCGAAGAGCAGGGGCGCGAGTTTTTCCGGGTACCGGCTCGGGCAGACTGCCGAAATGGCCCTCTCCTCCTGTTTGTGATTGTACAGGGTGATGTCGCTCTCCGTGCCCTTCTTGCCCAAGCTGGCGGCGAGCTTTTCCGAGTTCAGTATGCTGATGACTGTGGTCTTCATCGGATGGCGCAATAGGTTGATGTTGATTAAGCTTTCATCACCGGCGCTTGAGTCTTGCCACGGCCAATATGGCTATGAAAATGAAAAGCGGAATCAGAAGGAACATGAGCAGCATCTTGGCAGTGGACGAGTCCATGCCGCCCGAATCAGTCTCGTTTGCCTGCATCTCATCGGCTGGCACCACATTCAGGGTGCGCTCATATGTCCCGGCATTGTCCCATGCATCCCTCACAGTCAGGTTTACAATGTACTGACCGGGCTCGGCAATCACATGGGAGAAAACAATGCCCCAGCATACGACTTGGCTATCCAGCGTCCATGTGTAATTCACTATGCCCACATTGTCCGATGATGTGGTCGCGTTTATCACGACCGTGGAATTGGCCGCGTAGGAGGTGTTCAGCCCGAAATGCGCGAACGGCGGCGTCCAGTCGTCCTGCCAATCAAGCATGAATGCGCCGGTGAAATAATCAGCCACCTCGTTGTTTCCTATGATGACGCCGGACTCGCGGTTGCATGTGACAGAATTGAGATTCCAGTTGATGCTGGATATGAGGACGGAATTATCCGCTATCACGCCCTTGTTGTGAATCTTGTCGAAATCATGCTCTGTCAGGTTCACCAGCTTGGATTCCAGGTCAAGAGCCTCGGCTGCAGCTATGGCGTTGATGTAAGCGGCCGTGTCGTCATTGTCTATCGGGTCTGTTTCATCGACGTTGTAATATGTCGCGTCGAGCAGGATTTTCACCTCGCAGCCCCGCCTGGCCGCGTCTATTGCCGCTTCGAGGTAAAGGTCCGGGGCCGTGACCGGTGTGTCAGCGTACCTGTCTCCCCAGTGCTTGTAGGCATAGAACTGCTCGACATACACCCTCTCGGTTGCCGAATCCATCATGCCCAGGACTGTTTCTTCAGCCAGGGATGTGTCCGGCGCCAGAATCGGGATGACGCTGGCCTGCGAGGTCACTGTCAATGGCTCAAATGCAGGCGTGTAATGTGTGGCATTGCCGGATGGCGCTGTTCCAGCGTTCCAGAGCGGATGGCTCTGATCGAATGAGACGCTGTCTGGCCTCGACGGGTTCCAGTCCTCGGCGAAGACGCCGGCGAAGTAGGAGGCAAGGTCCGTGTCTTTTATTATTGCACCCCACCCCCTGTTCCCTGCCTCTCCGGGTTCGGGTATCCCGCTTGGCCCCCAGTTCTCCGACGTGATGAGCATTGTGTCTGAATCGAAGATGGCGTATTTCGCATGGATATATGTATAGCGCTCGTGGATGCCATTGTCGGGGTCATTTGTCATTATGCGAACATGGCCGCCGGCCTGCACCACCAGCCTTGCCAGGTATATCTCTTCAGGCGTGAGGCCTCCGACTGGGCTTCCTTCCAGGAAGAGGCGGACATCAAGGCCGCGCTGGGCAGCCGCAACCAGCCTTTCCGCGAGAGGCGGGCTCGTGAATTCGTAGACACTCAGCCATATGCTGGAGCTGGCATTGTCGACGGTCCCTGAAACTGCGCCGAAGCTGCAGTCAGGGGATACGAAAGCGGTAATTGCCCCGTCGGCCGTGTACTGGGCGCTTGAAAAGTCAGATTGGCCCAACACATAGGGCCTGATGCAGGACCAATCCCCGGACGTGTTCGTGTCCTGGCCCGGATTCCTTCTGGCAATCTGGCCCTGGCCCAAGACCCCTGCTGGTCCCGAGGTCCAGCTTGCTGCCACATAGAATGAGCTGCCGTAGACATAGGCGTCCATGCAGGTGCCGTAATTGTTCATGAGCAGTACTTCATCGCCGGCGTTGGACAGAGCCGGAGCCGAGCCGATGACGGCTGCGTCCGGCACAGAGAGATTGCTTCCGCCATACTCGAAATCGGGGCTGCGCAGCAATTGCATGCAGTAATTGGTGGCGTTCTGGGCCATGACCAGCTCCTCGCCCGAGCCTATGGCCGTTCCAGGGGGGAAGGCCGCAATGCCCTCGCTGTCAGTGATGAACCATGAGGATATGTCCACCTGGACCGAAAGCGGGTTGAATATGCTGACAAACTCATTCTCGCCCCAGGCATAGTAATGGACCTGCCTCAGCAGGACACCGGCCCCATGCGGCCAGTCCTCATTGTTGCCGAAAAGCGGCGTTGGCACGGACTGCCTAAGAATGCCGCTGCACAATGCAAGTGAGAATCCTTCCGGGGCTGTGGCATTGCTGTGCTCATATTGGAAATCAGCGGGCGGCGGCTGCACGGACGCGCCGTCCCACTGGCCGTAGGACACGAAGTCTACGGTGGCATTCGCGGCATCACGGAGGAGAACGTCATCGCCGGTGTTCGAGAGCAGGGCCGAAGCCTTTCCCATGTAGAACTCAGCGCGCCCTCCGGCGAATGCCGTGGCATTGGTTCCGGAACCCGCATGCACCACGGCGATTCCGGCCTGCGGAAATATTATGCTGGGGAATGTGAAATCGACGCCGCCCTCCTGGTCGGAGAGGGCCCAGCCCACCAGATTGATCGATGTTCCGGCCGCATTCAGCACCTCGACCCATTCCCCCGAGACTTCGTCGCCTTCGGGGTCGAACAATATCTCGTTTATGAATACCGAACCTGCAAGGGCCGAGGCGCGGGTTTGGTCCGCTTCAATGGGTCTCTCTTCAGACACACGGTTCGCCATCGGCAGTGCTGCAAACAGAAGGCAGGCGACCAGGAAAATGCTGAGACACGACCCCATGACATGACATTGCCGGGCGATATTTTAACCCTCGCATTTCCTTGCCAAGCAAATGATTATATTCTACTAAGACCATTGTTCAGGAAAGTGGTGAACAGCATGTCGTTCGGAAGCTTGAATAAATTACTGTGCGCAATGTTGGCAGGTTTGCTCCTATGCCCCATGATTGCGGGTTTTTGCTCTGAGTCCCTGGGAAAAGCAGGGCGTGCCAAGGACTGCGCTCGCGATTTCCAGGTCAGGAGCGCCCAGGAATGGAACATCATAGACCACACATGCACGGACATAACTGCCATACCCGAGTCTGCCATCCTGGAGGCAAAAGCTGAACTCCGCATAGGCTACGGCCACACGTCGCATGGCAGCCAGCTTACCACAGGAATGGACGGGCTGGTCGGGTTCATGGACGGCCTAGGCTATCCAAGCGGCCTGTACGAATACAACAACGGCGGAACAGGCGGAGCCCTCGACCTGAGAGACAGCTGCTTCTCGGGGGCCAGCGACCTGGGCAACCCGGACTTTACGGCTTGGGAGGCAGCTACAAGGACATACCTGGACAGCCACACAGACCTGAACGTTGTCATATGGTCCTGGTGCGGCCAGGTGAGCTCGGCCTCCGAGGCTGACATCAGCGCATACACCAATCTCATGGACGGATTGGAATCGGATTACCCGGCAGTCAGGTTCGTGTACATGACCGGCCACCTGGACGGTTCCGGGCTCACTGGCAACCTTCATCTTCGGAACGAGCAGATAAGGGCCTACTGCAGCGCGAACGACAAGGTGCTTTACGATTTCAACGATATCGAGATGTACGACCCAGACGGAACTTACTTCGGAGACAAAACGCCCAACGACGCATGTGACTATGACACGGACGGGGACGGTTCCCTGGACGGCAACTGGGCTACGGAATGGCAGGGTTCGCATGCCCAGGATGTCGATTGGTATGACTGCTCGGCCGCGCACACCCAGCCTCTGAACGGCAACCGGAAGGCATACGCTGCCTGGTGGCTGTGGGCAGCCTTGGCCGGATGGGACCAGACAGGCGGCGCGCCTGTGGGACCGGATACGACGGCTCCTGTGGCCAGGTTAGGCCAGGACCAGCATGTGGCCTTGGGCACGCAGGCCGCGTTCACGGGCATCACATCCTCGGACAATGTCGGAGTGACAAACTATACCTGGACATTCACTTACAACGGGACTGCCGCGGCCCTTTACGGGGCCACGCTACATTTCAGGTTCTGGACACTGGGTAACTACACCGTTACCCTGACTGTCAGAGATGCGGCCGGAAACTCGGACACGGAGACAATGCTTGTTCAAGTGTCCGAGGACGGCCCGACATCGGAAGAGGATGACTCGGGGAATTTGCCGGATTGCTCGTGGATGACAGTCATGCTGATTTTTTTCGCAACCGCCGCCGCAACAGGGTTCATGGCTTTCCGAAGAAAATCCGCGCCGCCCGGAGAATGATGTCACAGGAAAAAGAGAATCACCGGGACGATTAGGCAGCCCATCAGATGCACCCTCTTCACGCCGATGAGGGGCGGTATCATGCCGACACATGTGCTCACGGCCAGTATCACGATTCCCAGCAGACCAGAGAATATCGCCACCATCACGGCCAGGAAGATGATGACTGATTTCACAAGGAGGGGGTAGTTCACTCTCGAGCATTTCCTGGCGAACAGCTTTCCGAAGAACAAAGTAAGCGGAACAGACACGATACCGGCCACCAGCGCTGAAACCAGGAGCGCGGCCATTGCCATTGGCACGTTGCCGAACGGGTCCCAGGCCACCAGGTCGTTCGAAATCAGGCCTTCAACGGCCTTCATCGCGCCGCTCCTTGACTTCAGTATGACGAACAGCGCGACAAGGTTGAACAGCGCCACTGATGTGTTGACCGCCGAAACCGATATTATGAATTCCTGGGTCTCTGAATCAGTGCCCTCTTTTTCCATGCCCCTGTCCGACGAGCGCGTCAGGAACACGGATATCAGGGTCGATATGGCCGAAGAGATGCCGGGAAACCAGGATGCCAGGCTGGCAGCGCATCCTGATGCTATGGACCTGAGCTGCCTCAGCTTGCCGATCTTCACCCTCACCTTTTCGACCTTCTGTTCCGGTATCCGGGGGGAGTCCCTGACGCTGAGGAGGAGGGTGGAAACCCCGAACAGGCCCGTGAACAGCGGAAACATCAGCACGGTGCTTTGCTCGACGGATGGTATGCTGACCAGGAAGATGTTTCTGGAGGCGGTTCCTGGCATGTAAAGAAGGGCTATGCCCAGCATTCCGGCCAACATGAACACGCCCGCAGCCAGCGCCCTTTTTACGGCATGGTCCTTCCATGTAACGGTTCGGTTGACATAGCCGACTGCCACGACGCGCTCGCCCCTGCGAGGCCCGATATTCGGTTTGTCTGCCAGTTCCAGCACAACAGGTTCGGCCCCGGTTTCAAGGAGCAGGTATTCTTCGCCTGCGTCTGAGAAACAGTTAGCAACATTGGCTTCGAAGACCACTTGGCCTTGAACATTCACATTGAGGCCTTTCGCGGACATCACTGTCTGGCCTTCATGCCTCACCGCGTCCGGAGATAAGGGTCCCAGCAGCACATGGCCGCGCACATGCATTTTCCATTTTCCGATGGAAGCATCTCCCGGTCTGGCCGTTTCAGTCAATATCAGGAACACGCTCACGCATATGAGCAGAAGGTGCATCCACTTGGCCAGGGCATCGTATGCATTGATCGGGGAGCCTATCACCAGGCGGATGGGCACCAGCAGGACGAGGGCTCCGATGACGGCCCCGAAGCTGCCTATCACCGAGCATTTCACGGCTTCGTACCCTCTCCCGGCCAGCATCATCCTGTGGCCGGGAAGAAGCGTAAGCGCCGTTTCGCTGTCAGGAGCACCTAGGAACACCGAGGGGATGAAGTCCATGAATGTGTGGGATATGGCATTCCCAATCACCAGCGAGCAGACTATGATTATGAGCTGGGAGGCGGATGGCTGAGCCCATCCGAACGCTGACATGGCAAGTGACAGAAGCAGGGACTGGGAGGCCAGGGTCAGGGCGGCAACATTGTTGACATGTATGCCTGGGATTAATCCCGTGACTATGCCGGCGACGCAGCCGAGCAATGTGAACACTATGATGGCAAGCAGAAATGCCCATGTGCCCA
Source organism: uncultured Thermoplasmata archaeon (assembly GCA_964354755.1). Classification (GTDB taxonomy): domain Archaea; phylum Thermoplasmatota; class Thermoplasmata; order SG8-5; family SG8-5; genus UBA147. Next base: position 36,964 of record CAYHBA010000004.1, on the reverse strand, counting down.
TGACTCTTCCCGTGAGAAGAGATGCAACACTGCCATAAAAAGGGTTTTATCGGCGGGCGATGATTGTCATGCGGCGAGGACATGCCTGCAAGAATAGAGATTATAAAGGGAGACATCGCCAAGCTTGAGATAGAGGCCATTGTCAATGCGGCAAACAATTCCCTGCTGGGCGGGGGCGGGGTGGACGGGGCCATCCACAGGGCGGCGGGCCCGGGATTGCTGGAGGAATGCCGGAAACTCGGGGGCTGCACGAGCATTGTAGCTCAGGAACATTCTCCATTCATCAATGCGAGTGAGACGAATGACTCTGTAGCGTTTGGTGATGTCATTCGTTGCGATACTGGGGAAGCGAAGATTACCAAGGGACACAACCTTCCGGCCAAGTGGGTCATACACACTGTGGGGCCTGTCTGGAAAGGGGGCGGGCATGGCGAGGACGAACTCCTGGCGAGCTGTTATCGAAATTCGTTGAAGCTGGCTGTCGAGAACGGCATCCATGAGGTCGCATTCCCCTCCATAAGCACCGGGGCGTACGGATTTCCGTTGGAGAGGGCTGCGAAGATTGCTATAACTGAGATTGGCCGTTTCATCGATTCGGATGTGCCATTGGAGTTGGTGGTCATTGTTTGCTTCAACGAAAGAGTGCAATTGGCATATGAAAAGGCATTAGTCAATTACGAAAAATGAGGCGCGCCTCGGAGAAACCGCCCTCGCCTGCTCGGAAATCCATAACTCTAGTGTTCGCTTCAACGCCAGTAATTTTTCATGAATTATCACTGAGCGGTTTATGGAGTAATTGTCCAAATACAGTCTGATGTCACATGCACCCAAAGTACGCGAGTATTTCTTTTTGAACTTCGGACTGCGCTCTCAGACGAATCTGCGGATTCGTCTTTGCCTCGGCGACCTATTCGCCTGCGGGGCGCACCTTCGGCAAAAAGAATTATTCAGTAAATGAAAAACCTCCGGTGCACATGCTCGTCCTCCGTAACGCTGGCGCTCGCTGAAGCGCCAGTTATTGCTATCTTTGGTTGTGAATTACGGGTTTACAATCCACAAACAATCAGCCGTCACATGCACCCAGTACGCCTTTCCGGCCTCCATGGTCACGGTCTCCAGGTCTGCAGTGTCCGTGATGTAGGGCGAGGCTGCTTGATAATAGGCTATCATATCCGTGGATGTGCCTGAAAGGGCGACGTTTGCGGTTCTCGGGGTCAATGATGCATAACTGACAAGGTTCCAGCCTGTGCGAAGGCTGATGACCGTAATGCCTGGCTCTGCACCCGGCACAGTCAGAAGGCTGTCGGTTCCGGCATTGGTGATGTGTACCCAGAGACCCATGGTGTTGTCGATGTTCAATAGGTCATTAACTGTAGAACCGACGCGATAAGTCTTCCATGGGTCTGCGGGGCTTAGCGGGTCGAACCGTTTGACAATGTCCCAGATTGTGTCGCCGCCCATATCGTTCAGTACGTCCAGCGGTGAGCCCGATGCCTGAATCGGGAACGAGATTAGATTCCAGCCGGGCAGCACCGGAATGCTGAAGATTGATTGCGATGCAGGCGGTTCGACATAGGATTGTGTCTGGCTGGAGTCGTATCCGAAATTAAAAATTGGGCTGGCGAATTCAGACCTGACGAACATCCTGTCGATATAGAATGTGTCCAGGGTGATGTCGCCGGCTGCACGGTCGATGTCCTTGGCGCCGATGCATATCGTACCGGAAGTGCTAACTGGCAACACATAGGTCTGGAGCGAGTCGTCGTCTGATGTTTTTATCACTTCGAGCATGTGGCACCAGCCCACACCACCGACTGGCCCTGAGCCTGTTGCTGAGTAATATACAGAAACAGCTTCTCCAGATGAGACATGGGCTTCTATTCCGAACAGGACTTCTGTCATGCTGCCTTCGACTATCACTGGCCATTTGTGGTCCAGAATGGAGGTGGTCAGTCCGGTAAGATTGACATCATCCACCGCCCAGGAGTTCATGTGGTAAGGCTCTCCTTCCAATGTCAAACTGAAATAGAACGTGCCCGAGCCTTCGTCGCCTGTTTCAATCAACAGGCTCTGAGGCCCTATGACATCGGGGCCATCTGTGGGCTTAATCCATGAGGTGTCATGCCAAGTTATTCCGTCAGTGCTTGTCTGGACTTTCCCGAAACAACCCGCGCCGTTCCATTGGTTGAAATTGCAGGCCCATTCTAGCGTCAATGAAGTCACCTGGCTCGTGTCAATCGGTCCTGCATAGAGCCTCCAGACAGAACTGAGTCCGTCCGTGGAACAGCGGTATATATATGCGTCGGGAGGGTCTCCGCTCGGGCTTCCCCCGGAGGTCTGCCATGTTGTGGCCGGATTGCCTGTGTATTTGGCCCATCCCGCAGGTGGGAAGGAACCGTCAAAGGTCTCGGCAATTAAGATTGTCTTGCCTGCCGGTATCTCTTGTATTGTTTGATAAACATCATCGGATACTTGGGTGGCCACATGTGTTCCGGTTACCGTGCCGTTGCCGGGAATGTCGCTGTCCGTGTTGTTGTAAACGAAATCCGTGGGTGTCCCGAAGGACGCGTCCAACACCAGTTCGACCTGGACATGATCCCCAGGAATTGTCATGCCAGATACACCGAAATCCTGCCAGCAATATTCGTGATATGCGGAGGAAAATTCATTGATATCCTCATTATCGGAAACTGTCGTGTAAAGTGGCGTCGGATTGCTGGACGTGTATATTTTCGCTTTGAGGTGTGCACTGCAAAGGCCTTCGATGGACACAAAACCCCAGACGCTGAAGTTCCATTGCCCGGAGATGTCCCTTCCCGAAGGATATGCTCTCCCTTCCCATTTACCGATTACGTACTCGTCTGCCCCATCCACAGGAATTGGAATGACCTGCTGGCTAAGCTCGACGGGCTTCATGTCAAGATCCTTGAGCGGACCGCTGAACTGGGTTTGGAAATGCCATCTGTCGTCAGGAACATTGTCCAGTGAAAAGGGGTTGTCCGAATAGCCTATTCCTTTCTGCCCGGTGGCATCGTATGCGGTGATTTTTATTATGTAACTCACTCCGTCAGGCAGTGAGCCGGCATTCCATGTAAACGGGTCCGAGTTCGCGCCGGCATTTGTTGCCAGCGGAATCCAGCTTGCCCCGCAATCGTCCGAGTAAGATATGTTAACGACATTCCCGCCATTGGGCAGCGGGTCATTGTCAGTAATTGCCCAGAAGATGTTCACATTGCCGGATTCTATTGTATCGGGTGCTGTCGGGTGGTCAACAGTCACTGTTGGGGCCATCGAGACTGCCTGTGCCTCGTTTGAAAGGCCGCCCTCTCCAGCCCCATTCACAGCGCCAACCCTATAGAAATACTGGCCATTAGTGATGTTGTAGTCGAGGAAACCAGTAGAGGCTGTGTTCCTGTAGAACACCTCCCGCCCGGATGAAGTGCCGCGATAGATTTTATAATAGGATATTGGGGTGCCGGGGCTTGATGGGGCCGACCAGGATAAACTGATGTTCCCTCCCATGACCACATTCGCCGATAATGATGGAGCACCAACCATATCCACAATGTCTATGCCGGATGGGTACAGGCTTATGCCGTCCATCACATCGAATTCGTCGATTTTCAACTCGGTCCTGGCATCGTAAATCAATATCTTCCCCCTGTACCAATCAACGACATATGACCTGTAATCATTGGAGATTTTGACCCCAATTGTTGTGGATTCGGGATCGTCCATTACATTGTGGGTTGCATGCGTGGTCAGGTTAGCTGTACCAAATCCAGCATACCATTGATAAGTCGTGTAAAAAGCCTTTGTGGCATCGGGAGTAAGGCTTATCCAAGCGGCCCAGGAGGGGAGATTGATTGTGTCGAATATTGTATCGGTCGAGGTGTCAAAAACGTCCATTGTATTAGTGGTATAGCCAATAACACCTGTCGCACCGTCATTCGAGATTTCAACATCGTATGGAATCTTACCTGGAGTGGATATCTGGCCGGATAATGTCATTGTCGATAAATCCACCATCTGAACATATTCCAGGGTTCCGGTGTTCGGGGTGCAGTATGCAGTAAGGCCGTCGGGCGAAACAGCTACACCGAGCTCCAATGTATTGTATACTGAGGGTAATACAATGTAGTCTTCCATTGCCTGGGTGTCGGTATTTATTACGTAGAGATTGTGAGATGTAATTGCCACTATTTTATTGCTGTTGGGTATCGTCGCCAGTGCCTGACGGCCCATCTTGCCTTCGAGAATTATCGATTGGATCTTCTTGCCGGTGAAACTCTGGAAACAATTCAATAAAGAATCCGTGTAACCGCCTGTTGTGGCATTATAATAGCTAAAAGTACTGGAGTAAACTTTAGTCTGGTCAGCCGAAACAGTGACCCTTCCGGGCCAGGTTTCGAGCTTGGCCCGATAGAGATGCTCGCCCGTGGTTCCGTCCACAGCCAGAAGGTAATTCCTGTACTCGCAAGGCGTGTAAAGGATTCTGGAGATGTTCCTATGGCTGTATTGCAGGAAACAGATGCCCCATGAGTGCAGGGTGCTATCCCAGCTTGTTGGGCTGGTCAGCCGCAGGGTCCACTCTCCCTGGGTGTGTTCTCCCTTGTACTGGTAAAGCCCCTCCGAAGGGGCTTCGGCGTACCCGAACCAGGAACTCATTTGCGTACGCCAGTTTTCATCATCTTCAACAACTTGAATTTCATCAAATACTTTTGCTGTGGTGCCAATGGGGCTCTCGAGTTCCACCACGGGCTCGTCCCCGGGATAAGAAACATTAACGAAAACATAGAGGTCCGAAATAATGAAATCGTCCGGAACAAAGATCGTTGTCGTGAGTGGGCTGTAATAGTCGAAAATGACTGTAGTCGAGTTGAACATTTGAAGCGTGCTCTCATAACTGTTGGCAAGCACATCATATTGCATGTCCGGGTTTGTGACGTTCACATCATACATGTCGGCGGGTAAAATCTGTAAAGTCGCTGTTATCATCTTCGGATTGATTACGGATGGTGTAATAATCACCAAGTCGTCAAAATACAAGCTGGCTCCACTCATGAAATAATCGCCCTCGACTGTTACATCATTCGTGGTTATTGACGACCCAAAGGGCGGAGACACCTCTCTGACAATCGGGGCCAGCGGTGTGCCTGTGTAAGTGAAACCATTTACCATTTTGCCGCTTGGAATGATGCCATCCTGTGTAGGAGGATTATTCACAACCACGTCAACTGGACCAGGCACATTAGCTGGCGTGGTCACAGTGTAGACATTGCCTGCCAGAATTGCGCCTGTCGCCTCATACACACCAAAGAGGATTGATCCGCTGGCAGTGAAATTCTCGCCTGTGATACATACAGTGGTCCCCCCAGGAACTGGCCCTGTGTTTGGGACAATGGAAACAACCACGGGATTGAAAACTATGTATGATGTTAGATTATATTTGCCATATTCGCCGGTGGGCATCGGCGTTTCCGGTGTTCTTGTGGATTTGATGTAATACTGGCCGTTTGCTGGGGCTAAGAATCTTATTAGAGATTCTTTGGTTCCGTCGTCCCGGTTGTCGTTTGAATCTAACAGTGAAATTCCATCAGTATCATAAAGCTCAAGTTTGGTGTCCGCCCAATCGTACAGGTCAATCGTCTTGAAAACATAGTCTGTTCCTACGGTTAAACCATATGACGACCAGTCCTGGTCGCCCGCCCCAAAATACGTATGATGATATTCACTGCCGATAAGTTTGGGCTGCGCTTGGAGATAAGTGTCATCATTCTCATAGGCATCGTCGAGGTATTCTATACCGCTGTCCGCCAGTACCTGTGTAAGTTGCGCATTATATACAGGGTACATAGTCCTGAAAGTATCGATGAAGGTCTCCATGGTGATCTTCTTTGTGAATGATGTTGCATTTTCGTCGATGGAAACCAAAACGTCCCAGACAAGCTGGTCGCCCTGCAATCCTGACAGGTCGAACAAATCGTCGTCGACTCCCGGAGTGCCATCGTCAGATGCGGAGCTGTCCACGATGTCGAATAGCGCATGACCGACCGTAGCCTCGTTTTCAGCGGTGCACATGGAGTACGGGCGGGGCTGGTTGGAATATCCCGAGGGCGTGTCTGTGTCGTAGCTAATCGAGTATCCGTACCAGTTCAGGCTCACGCCGTTCGTCTCGATGTAGATAAGGGGCTGAACCACACCCAGATAATCTCTGACTGCCCCCATGAAATAACTGCCCAGGCCCTCGGTATATGAAAGCCGGATGTCGTAGTTGCCATTCAGACTATGAGCGCCGTAATATCCTGCATCTTTCGAATAGCAGCCAGCGAGGTAATGCCCCATTTCATGGTAAACCACAGTGTCGTCGTATGAATCGTCATCCGCGCTTGAACCCATCAGATAAATGTGTCCATTAGTGTCATACTCCTTGCCATAGGACGCTCCGGCTCTCCAGTATATTGTGAGATTGTGCCTGGGCTGGGCGCTAGTGAGGTTTTCAGCGTACCTTTCAACGTTCTCCTGGCAATCGAAGAGGTGGAATGCGTTCCCTGCACCGCCGGCCATTGCATTGACTGGCGTTCCGGTGAAATCAATGTCTGTCAATGGATGATTGAAATATGTTGGGGTACTTATCGTGTAGGGGGCACCGCCGTCACCGGGAGTCAGTGTCACGGAATGATTTGTCAGGCCGGGATGGTCATTTGAAGTGGTTATGGCCCGAATCGCAATGTCCCGAATCACAGCATCGTTGACCATGATTGAAAAATAACCGTTGAAGTCAGTGTGGCCCGAGGCCAATACCTGCTGTGTGTTGACGTCATATACTTCGACATCCGCGAACCTGATTGGCAATAATGGATTTACTCCGGTGAATCCAGTCTCATCCTGCTCCCTGTCCTGATATCTGAAAATCCCCTGAACGCTGTATATCGCCCTAGGTTCATACCCAACGCTGCCAGTATCTGATGTGGCAGGAGGTCCGGCCAATCGGGATTGCGTGTTTTCGGTTTTCAATGGAGGACTTTCTTCTGGAGCGCCCGAAGCTTGATTGTTAATGAAGTATAGGGATTCGGTATAATACGGGTCGTTGGGATTATCCAGATTGGCATCCGGGGATGCGATCGGATATGTCCCGATATGCCTCAGTTGCGGAACTGCTGGAGATTCTGATGCCGCAGTCGGGCATGGATCGGCGTCGGCGAGTGATTCGTCCTGGCTCTTTGTTTCCAGGTCGGCAGAGCCCGCCTGGGAATCACCAAAATTGAAGATAATACCGGAAATCATGAGGTTTAAAATCAGTATCCAAACAAATGCCTGCAAAGTAAATATCTTCATGTCGGAACTCCTTAACTTAAACATGGAGGGTTGTCTATTTTAATGTTTTGGAGCTTCGAAAAATTTGTGGAGTAAAGAAAATAAACAAAATTGAAGGGAGGGGCGCCTCTCAGCGCCCCATTCTTTTGCGTTTTACGGGTCCACTGTCCAGGTGCAGTCTGCCGTGACATGCACCCAGTAGGCATTGCCCGCGGCCATCAAGGCCGCGCCTTTAGCGTGCTGCGTTATGTACGGCGTTGCAGCCTGCCACACTGCCACAAAGTCCGCTGCTGCCGGCAACGTGGCTGATTCCGCCCTGCTTGTCGCACTCGGGTATCCGACCATGTTCCAGCCAGTGTACAGGTTGACGGTCACAGCCGTTGACGAATAGTCCCCGTTGACGCCGACCGTGAGATGCTGGTCCCCGCCATTCGCAGTGATCCAGAGCCACACGCCCATGAGGTTGCTTATTGTGGCAAGGTCGTTCACTGTACTTCCGACCCTGTAGGTCTTCCACAGGTCGTTCGGTGTCTGCGGGTTGTACCACTTGGCCACGGTCCAGGTCGTGGCTCCGTCGCCCAATGTCGCATCGTTCAGCATGGCCTGGATATTGCCGCTCACCGCATGCGGGAACGAGACGAACACCCAGCTGTTGCTCGCATGGCCTGTCAGGTCGATATTGTAGGCAGTCAGCCCGGTTGAGATTTCTGGAACCGCGATTGTGTTCATCTCCTCGTTGCCCCAGATATCCTCAGCGCGAACCACGTACCACCAGTTGATACCGTCCGGTTCCCCCCGGCCGAGGTCCATGTAGGTGGCCGTACCCGCGGGCGCGGTGTCAATAAGCGCCGTTGCGTCCCATGGCCCGGACGCTGCCAAGGCCCGGTAGATGTTGTAATGGTCCACGTCGTTCGCGCCTGCCCCGTCGTCCGCCGAAAGCGTCCAATTCAGCCAGTTGTGCTCTGTCGTGCTCCCGCCACCCGCGGTCATGAGCACATCGTCTATGCGCCAGTACCAATCATCGTAGTTGTAGATGTCGTAGCGTATTCTCACCAGACTGTGGCCGTCTGCCCAGGGTATCGTGTAATTCTTCACAGCGGTCTCCGTGGCCGGATCGTTGTGATGGAACTCGTCCACGAGGTGAGGCCAGGTAGAACCGCCGTCGATGCTGCCTCGGACGTATCCGTCCTGCGTCCCGCCGGCGTAGTTAGCCTGCCAGAAATGCCAGAACGACAGCGTGGTGCCAGTTAGACCCGTGCAGTCAACCACCGGGCTGTCAAGGTATCCGGAGTTCGGATAGCCGTAGGTGTTCTCCATTCTCTGGTTGGTCGCAGAATATGTCCAGGCTGTGCCGGCAGTGTGCGTTATAGTCCAGCCCGGATTGGTCGAGAAATGCTCGTCTATCAATGTGACGAAAATCTCTCCCCACCATTCGACAGTCAGCCCAGTCACAGGTCCGGGGGGCAATCCATCAACGGTTGCAGTGTCAGTAGCAATTGCCGGCGAACCGGTACCGTCATCTGCATCATTGTAGGTGACAGTTATCAAGTCCACAACATTAACCTGCAGAACACCGTCCGGTGAGGGCGCTCCGATGGCCATTGTAATCGAACCCTCGAAATGGGCCGTATCCGTCTCGGTCAGAGTCACAGTTTCAGGGGTGGTCTCTGTATTGCTTTCGATATAGACCTGAACAGTCCCGGCGCCTTCGAGATCGAGATCCTCGACTACGATATTTACCACATCATTACAGTTGTAACCAGTGCTATCCAGTTTTACCTCACCCATAGAAATAGGTCCAGAGCCGGCCAGTGTAATAGTCGAGCCGAAACCGACCGGCCATTCACCATACTGTGGGTGTTCGTCATCGGTGTCCATGGAAAGAGCGTAGTTGTAAGCCTCATCCATGGTTATTTTTGTGTCACTGTTGGTGTCGGCATCAACCGGCACGCCGTACGCATCCATCCACCTTACCGCGGCAGTCCAGTGAAAGACGTATGTATCGTAAATATAGTCGGGGCCCATGGCCCAGGAATACTCCATATCATTTGCACCCGTGGAAATAACACGCGGCACTGTCGAACTCATGCCTATGATATCATTGACAAAACCTCCTGAAAAACAAGGTTCCATCGTTATGATCATTCCACGACAGTTTATGGGTTCGAGCATACTGGCGAGTTGATAATCCCATAACTCTCCTGCATTCCAGAGGTTCATGCAGACCGGTTGTCCCGGGACGCCATACTGCCCGCTACCATGGTCCGTTGTGAAGATAAATAAGCTGTCCGTCGAGGTCAGCGTTGCAGCAAGATTGGCGAAGATGGAGTCAACATCAGCATACAGACAGGGATACATGATATCGTCGTCACCGTCGCCATCAAGGTCAGGATCGGAATTCTGACCGTTCGACTGGTCCACCGCCGGATTAAGACCGTCGGATATTGCCACAATAATCTGTGAATCTAAATAACCGTAAACGTTAACGAGGGTCTTATATATCTCCGAACAATCGTTCCAGTAACGAACATGATTGTTGCCGGAATCATAACCTCCGGAGAGAATGACGGCCCATAAATGTTCGGGCGAACGGGATTGCATGTTAACATCGCTGGACTGACCGCCTTTCCTGTTTTCACCTCCGAATGGATCGGGTCCCTGAAATCGGATCATATCCTTCAGCATACTCGGTGGACTTGTCGCTTCAATAAATTGACATTCTCCCGTTTCAGGATCAACGAACACATAGCGGCAGGGATGCTCCCAGTTAGCCCCCGGATGATCGTCAATCATAACAAACCATTGGGCTTGTTGTAGCGCATAAAACGGACCCTTATAGTTTGTGATGACGGTGCCTTCTGGCAATGTTTCCCGGGATACAAAGATCCCCAATCCGTCAACCTTTCCAGGACCGATGTCACCGGCCACGGCATCAAACGCCTCGTCAGGACTGCCGATTGATGCTGGCTGACCGAATAATACGGACCCTTCAGCCTCATTGGACTGAACTGGGATCCCGGACAAAGGAATGGGTATTGCCATCAATAACACACCAACAATCAACAATGTCAAACCCACACAATTACTGTTTTTAGTCTTCATTTTTCAACCGCTCCTCTGAATGACTCACAAAATACGCACGAAACATGACGCAATGTAAATTCATGCAACTGCGCATCTTGAGAAATATAATAGGTTATGGTATACTTAAATGTATTTAAATTACACCTAAAGGATATATCTTTCATTATTGCATATCCAATCCGAATTTTATACGAGCAGTTCTAATTAAGGATTAACAACCCAAGTACAATCTGCCGTCACATGCACCCAAAGTATGCGAGTATTTCTTTTTGAACTTCGGACTGCGCTCTCAGACGAATCTGCGGATTCGTCTTTGCCTCGGCGACCTATTCGCCTGCGGGGCGCACCTTCGGCAAAAAGAATTATTCAGTAAATGAAAAACCTCCGGTGCACATGCTCGTCCTCCGTAACGCTGGCGCTCGATGAAGCGCCAGTTATTGCTATCTTTGGATGTGGATTACGGGTTTACAACCCATAAACAATCAGCTGTCACATGTACCCAGTAGGCGTTTCCGTGGGACATCATGGCCGCGCCCTTGGCATGCTGCGTTATGTACGGTGTTGCTGCCTGCCAGACTGCTACAAAGTCCGCTGCTGCCGGCAGCGTTGCGGATTCTGCCCTGCTCGTTGCAGTGGGGTATCCGACAATGTTCCAGCCCGTGTACAGGTTGATGTTCACTGCTGTTGCAGGGTAGTCGCCGTTGACACCGACGGTCAGCATCTGGTCCCCGCCGTTCGCGGTTATCCACAGCCACACACCCATCAGGTTGGTGATTGTGGCCAGGTCATTCGTCGTGCTGCCGACCCTGTAGGTCTTCCATGGGTCCGCGGGTGTTGCTGGGTCGTACCACTTGGCGACAGTCCAGGTTGTGGCCCCGTCGCCAAGGGTCATATCGTTGAGAATGGCCTGGACATTGCCGCTCACCGCGATGGGGAAGGACACGAACGCCCAGCTGTTCGCGGGCTTTCCTGCGAGGTCGATGCTGTACTCGGGCTGGGGTCCTGCGGCCGTCAGTGCGGGGTTTATGCTCGTTGGGGCGGCAGGATCGTCGTAATTCACGGTGAATGCTGTGGGGGCGGTGATGACACACTGCAGGAAGTCGACGGCACAGGTGCTCATGGGCCCGCTGCCGTAGACGCCCCACCTGATGACGCCCCCGGAGAAGTAATCGGTCATGCCGGAGGCAATGGTTCGGGTCATTGTCAAGTCAGTGCCTGCAATTATCGGCGCTGTTGCGCCTACTGTCACCCAGGTTGCGGACGCGGCATCATATGCGTACATTGTCGCAGTGCCGCCAACACTCCACAGGCCTTCGAATGTCAAGTCTATTTCGGTGATTGTGACCGGGTCCACTCTGGTCGTGAAATTGCACCTGACGAACCATTCGTCGCCTACGCCGGAGGAACCAGTCGGTCCAGCCCGGATATTGTCCGATGCAGCTGCGTTAGCATAGGCCGCATCGGTGAATTCTGAGCTTCCGATGTTCGGGATTGTGAACTCCGAAGAGACCGCGTCGTCCACATCGCAGAACCACACATCGTGCGGCCCGCCGGATTGTGTTGTTCCGAATGTGGTCAGTGTTTCGCTTCCATCGGTCGCAGTGACATGCACCCAGTACTCAACATAGACCCTGTCGCCGGCCAGAATGATGCCCGCGCCTGCGGTATATGTCCATGCGAACAGATGCGTTGCCGTGTAATCGCCAATGTCCTCGTCGTCATATCCGGTCGCGAACAGCAATGAGGGAGTACCGCCGTTGTACCGATATATTTTAGCATAGAGATTGCCTGCCACCAGTGGGGAGGATGCATGTCCATACGCATTGAATGTCCATGTTCCCGCGGGGTCCTGCGGCGCGGCGAAGGCCTCGCTCATCCACTCAACGTTTCCCACCCGGAAGTCCCCCAAAGTGGCTAGGGATGTCGTTTGTACCGCCGAGGGGTCGTCCAGCGGGTCCGTGTTCATTTCCTGATATCCAATGATTATTGATTCCGAGCTCTGAAGCCACCACTCGATCGACGGTGTGCCGCTCCCTATGACCTCGTTCGCGTCTGACTCGCCGATGCTGTCGTATGCGCGCACCACATAGTAATACTGCTGCCCGGCTGTCAGGGTCGTGTCCTCGTATGTCAGCGCTGTCCCGTTGTATAACCAGGCGGAGCCCGAGAATGAGTTGGCTATCTCGGCGCTGCTCGGGCTGTGGTCCCATCTGCATATGTTGTATGTGACAGGCTGGAAAGGATCTTCTGCTGCGTTCCAGTACAATCTCAGGCTCTCCCCGGTGCCTCCGTTCTTCACGGAACCGATGCCATCGAACATGGGAAGGGGCGGACATCCCACAGTCAGTGCCTTGATGCAGAAGTTGGCGCTGTGGTTGGTGTCGTAATTGTATAGGTCTAGCCAATTCCCCCCGTCCCTGTAATAGCTCTGGCCAGGCTCGGCCGCAGATATTACCACCGTACCTGCCATGGTTTTCTGGTAGGATGCAGGGGTGGAATCGGAATCCAGGAGCACCGGAACCTCGGACGTGCAATCGTAAGGTTGCCCTCCGGAGGATAGGGACAGGTAAACAAAGAAATCGTCATTCTGGCACACGAAAGCAGTCTGGTCGAGTGTTACTGTGTGCAAGCCCTTCCTCGCCAGGTACCCGGATTGCTCGGAGGCCTGGTTGGCCAGCTCCCCGCCGATGAAGTCGTTGTATATGCATATGGTGTAGTTTACATTGTCCTCTGCCGTGCAGAAGCTCACTGCTTCCAGAAGCTCGGCATTGCCGTTTATGCCAGTCCCGTTGAACGCGTTGAACGCCTCGGTGCAGTCCGTCATGGTCGCGCGCCAGCCATGATAATCGTGATAGTACACATTCTCGTAGGGCATGGGTTCGACATCCTGGAAAGACACAGCACCCATCTCCGGGTGCTGGCAGCTATATTTGTCATAGTACGATATCCAGAAGTAGCCGGCATATCCCCAGCCTGTGCCCCAGCTGTTCTTGCATAGCCATGCACCGTTCGCAGGCGCGGGAGTGTCCCTGTTGTCGTCCCAGCCGATTATGGCAATCGCGTGGTTCGGTTCGAGCGGGCTGCTGGGAGGTTGATAGTGCTCGTAGGTTGCTGACATGAAGGCACTGTCATAGCACATGCATGTCCCCATGACGCCCTCCGTCATTATGGTGGTCTTGATGTCGTCTATGTGCTCTAGGCCGGGGCCGGCAACCAGCCATTCCATATCGTTCACCCAGTAATAGTGGTAGCTGTCATCGTATCTCTCCGGCGGGATGTCGTATGACTGCCCGTCAATGTCCCTGACCGCGCCTTCTCCCCTGCCAAGGTAGGCCGAGGTCACTAGATAGTCTCCGCCCTGGTGCACCTCCAGGCCTCCGCCTGTCGGCGGAACCGTGTCGTCATTGTTGTGCTGGTTGAACCCGTTCCACCAGTCCAGATGATACTCGGCCAGGTTCGGCTCGCCGCTCTCCCCTGCCGCGGCCCATTCGCCCGTCATCAGCAGGTTGCCCTCGATGGCCGCCATCGTGCCGTGCGTCCAGCAGGTCCCTCCTGACTGGCTTTTTACCGATGTGACATAATTGTGTCCGCCGACGTTGCGCAGGTCGAAGGTGGTCGGCGGAGCAAGATTCTCCAAAGGGTCCGCAATCAAGACTGCATTCCCACTCTCAAGGCTTCCTGCGGCAAGACCCAAGGCAGAGCTTATCAGCAGCCCAGCGGCCAGACAGGAGAATACGCACTTCCAATTCATAATCTGAACCATTTTCCAACCTCTTGTACATATAACATACCTTTGGATGTATTTAAATTATGCTCATTTGGAATCCATGGTTACTGCATTAGCGACCGGCCCGCAGGAAATTAGAAAAGGAGGGGAGCCGACCGGCTCCCCATTCTGATTCGTGTTTAAGGCTGTACTGTCCACACGCAGTCAGCCGTCACGTGCACCCAGTAGGCGTTCCCGTTGGACAACAGGGCCGCGCCCTTGGCGTGTTGCGATATGTATGGCGTCGCAGCCTGCCAGGTTGCGACGAAGTCTGCCTGTGCCGGCAGCGTGGCGGATTCTGACCTGCTTGTCATGGTCGGGTAACCGACCATGTTCCAGCCTGTGCGCAGATTGATGGTCACCGGGGTCGTGGACGGTGCCGCATAAGCGTTCAGCGTGAGAGCCTGGTCCCCGCCGTTGGCCGTTATCCAGAGCCACAGGCCCATTGCATTCGTGATTGTTGCGAGGTCATTGGTTGTTACTCCGACCCTGTATGTCTTCCACGGGTCAGCGGGCGTCTGTATGTTGAACCACTTGGCCACTGTCCAGGTCGTGAGTCCGTCGCCGGCCGCAGCGTCGTCCAGTATCGTATGGATATTGCCGGTGATGTCGCTTGGGAAGGATACGAATACCCAGCTGTTGGCGCTTTTGCCGGCAAGGTTTATGGCATACGGCGGCGCGGCGCCGGGTTCGGGCACCGAGATGGTGTTGGACTCGCGGTTACCTATCCCGTCCTCTGCGCGCACGACATACCACCAGATGGTGGTGTCGCCCAGGCCCCTGTTGAAGTCCGTGTAGGTGTTGGTTCCGACCGGGACTGTGTCTATGACATGGGATTCGTCCCAGGGTCCGGAACTCATCTCCGAGCGGTATATCACATAATGGTCAACGTCCGCGCCCGTGTGCGTCCAGTTGAGCGTGTTGTGGTCCTGGTAATTGGCCGACGATTTCCAGGAGAAGCCGGAAATCCTCGTGTCATATGCTGTCGTCCCCCAGACCAGGGACGAGCCGCCCGGAGCTATGCCGGCTTTCCTGAGGAAATATGTCATGTTCCATTCGTCCGCATCAAGCTGGGTCGCGCTGAGCTGCTCTGTCGTGAATGTGGCTCGGACCGTGGTCGGCGGGGTGGCTGTGTTGACATAGAACCTGACAACGACCGAATCTGTGGGTTGCAGGATTGTGAAGGGCGGGGTCCAAAGGGCTGAATAAGTGCCCGTGGCGGTGCCGTAGACGATGGCGACAGCCGTGCCGGCAGTTAACTCTGTCTCGGTGCCGCCGGAGTGGCGCACCCACACCCTGATGCCCGCATACAAGTTGACATTGTTTCCGAGATTGCCAGCATTGGCCACCGTTGTGGATTGGGCGGTTCCGGCAAGGTAGGCGGTGAGGCCGTTGACATTGGCTTCGCTGGCGATACCCCTCATGAACCTGACTTCGTTGCTGGATATCATGCCCCAGTGGTCCACTGTCAGACCGCTCGGCGCAGCCGGCGCGAGCCCGTCCACAGCGGCAGTGTCCGTTACGACCGCGGGACTGCCCGTGCCGTCATCTGCATCGTTGTAGGTGGCGGTTATGGTGTCCATCGCGTTCACCCAGACAACGCCGGCTGAGTTTGTTCCGGATATGGTTCCGGCCCCTTGGAACATGCAGGTGTTCGGGCCTGTCTCGGTGAGAATGGTAGTTTCGCCGGCAGGCTCGGCTACGCTCTTCAGGTTAATGTTGACGGTCTGCGCGGTCAAGGGATCTGTGTTCAGGTCTCTGTCCACCACTTCCATGGCGACCGTGGCCTCTTGTTGGTACAGCTCGGAGTCGAGCTCAATTGTTCCCTCGGAGGGAATATCAACCATCTCGACCTGTATCTGGTAAGGGGCGCTGTAATCCTGGCCGTCATATGAACGCGCCTGAATCCAGTGCGGGCCGAATGACCAACCTGTAGTGTCCCAGCCGAACGACCACGAGGTCGTGCCTGTGGCCGGCTCCCAGTGCTCTGTGTCCATTGAGACCTCCACACCTTGGACGGAGCCATCTGCGTCGCTTGCTGTCCCGTTTATGACCACATATGCGTCAATGGTCACGTAACCGCCATTCGCTGGGCTTGTTATGATGACGGCGGGTTCGATGTTCGGATCGCTGGCGTCGCTGCCCCACAGCACCTTGTAGAACTCGTCCCACTTGTTCTCGGTGAATGTCAGGGTATTGTACAGGGTGTTATAAGGCGGACTGGCCACATATATCGTGATGCCCTCCTCTCCGGAATTCTGGTTGTGGATGAGGATTGCCCTGTCATGCTGCCATGAAGGCCCCCCGTACTGTGTGCCAGGCGGGTTGGACTCTCCTGCCGTTACCACGCCCTGCGCGGCTGTCTTTATCTCGTTGGCCGGGAGTGCGGCAACGGCCCTGTTGCAGAAATCTATTAGGTCCTTGTTCCAAGTATAACCCTGCCATGATTTTGCATTATTGGCCGCCGATTGCAGCACAGCCCTGTTTGCCGTAATGTTATGAATGCCTTTCTGGGCGAGGTTGTTAATCGCAGGAATCAACTCGTAGAAGAACACTGTCGAGTTGATTATTGACATTGTGGGGCCGCTGTTCGTCCCATAATAATCGACGTATGCATCGAATATTAGCCAGGCTGCTCGCTCGCCGCCCATGTCAGGATTCGCCGCCAACGGGCCGAGCACCATGTTGTACTCCCAGCCGTCCCCGGGGATGCTGTCCTCAGAGTTGCAGATGTAATCGATGAACGGGATTTC
This sequence comes from uncultured Thermoplasmata archaeon, assembly GCA_964354755.1. Lineage (GTDB taxonomy): Archaea > Thermoplasmatota > Thermoplasmata > SG8-5 > SG8-5 > UBA147. Next base: position 20,044 of record CAYHBA010000004.1, on the reverse strand, counting down.
ATCATAGTCGACCTCCACATCCGACATCAGGCATTCGTCATAGCCGGCCACGTCGAACAGTTTTAGTTTGCTGTTGTCTATCCTTAATGTTTCGTATATCGTGCGCACTTCGAGCATAGTATAGTCATCGCCATTCGTATCGTCGGAGCACATGCCGTAAAGCCAGCTGCCACCGTGGTCCCACATGTCCCACATGTAGTGTTCGGCTGGATAATTCACATAAATATAATTCACGAAATCGATTGATGTTTGAGGAGCGCCCATGTTTAGCTCCATGCCCCAGGAGGAGTTGATGGTGTTCAACGGTATCTGGGGCGAGGTGATGGCGCCCATGTTTGCATCCTGCTGGATATAATAGGCTTTCGAATCTCCGCTGGAGCTCCCGTCAAAAAGGGCTATGATGTTGAGGTCCGCATTAGAACCAATCTGTTCCATTTCATTAAGGTCCTCCAGACCGCAGCTGTTAAGGCTGTTATCGGCGTCCACATAGCCGATGTATGTCCATTTCTTCGGGGGAAGCCTGGGCAGAGGCTGCTGCGTTCCCGCAGGCGTTTTCTGGATGTTCTCAGAAGAAACAAGAACTTTGTCGGTGAAAATTCCCAGACCATTTTCTGTCATTTCATACGAGTTCTTTGTGAAATCCGAAGTCTCGGTCCAGGTCAGAGTGCCTTCGGTAAATGATAGGTCGTTGACCGGGCCTGCTTCTGCGATCATGCTAGGCATAGACCATGATAGGTCATCAAAGGAAGTATAGTATAATCCCCTTGAGGAGAGTTGGCCGGTTTCCTGGTCTCTTATGCCTGCGCTGGCAACGGCCTCGAGTTTGCCCTCACTGAAAGATAACCGGTTGTTCTGGCTGAATAGTCCGTCAAAAATGGTGTAAGATGTAAATCCGATGCCCGAGTCATGGCTCACTTGGACATTCGTAGTTCCAAAATATATATATGAAAATGCAACAGTCTCGCCGCATATGGCCAACGATGGTTTCTCGCCCTGGAATACTGTCGGTTCAGAGCACTTGCCGCCCGCATTAATTGTCATGTATCCTGTTCGCAGAAGTTTGGTCAGGCCGTCCTGCCATACAACATGCAATGTCTGGCTTCCCGCCACCATCTGAACGCTCATCGGGTTGAATTCCGAGCCAGTAATCTGTTTTGGCCCGGTCCACCCGCCTGAGCCGGAGCTCATCGCGAACATCAGCCTTGCATCATGCTGCGGACCCTCGACCCAGACCTCGTAATTCGAGTCGCCGAGGCTTGCAACGGCCCTTTCCCCGAAAGCAAACCCGGGCGAATCGCCCATTCCGGCATCAGTTACCGGTTCATTGCTGCCCACTGCCATTCCGACTGGCAGGGCCATCAGAACTGCCAATACCACCACTGCCACGTTCTTCAAAACTTTAGATTTCATGGTTCAATCTCCTTTTGAAATCATCTGGATAATCAATGAGCGCGAAATATTTAAATGTATGTGAATTACCATTTTCATAGTATTTATAACCTGCTGTTCAAGGTTAATTAATAATAACGTATTTCATGATATTGAAGATTGAAATCAAATGGGCCGGCGTTCGTAGGAACGCCGGCATTATTCATTGTTACGGGTTTACAGACCATGTGCAGTCTGCCGTGACATGCACCCAGTATGCGTTTCCGTGGGACATCATGCTTGCTCCCTTTGCATGCTGTGTTATGTATGGCGTTGCAGCCTGCCAGGTTGCGACGAAGTCTGCCGCTGCCGGCAGGGTGGCGGATTCTGACCTGCTTGTCATGCTCGGGTATCCGACCATGTTCCAGCCTGTGCGCAGATTGATGGTCACCGGGGTCGCGGCCGGTGCCGCATAAGCGTTCAGCGTGAGCGCTTGGTCCCCGCCGTTGGCCGTTATCCAGAGCCACACGCCCATGGTGCTGGATATCGTCGTGAGGTCGTTGACAGTGCTTCCGACCCTGTAGGTCTTCCACGGATCTGAAGGCGTCTGTATGTTGAACCACTTGGCTACGGTCCAGGTCGTGAGCCCGTCGCCGACGGTGGCGTCGTTCAGTATGGTCTGGATATTGCCGCTGGTCGCGGACGGGAAGGATACGAATACCCAGCTGTTGGCGCTTTTGCCGGCAAGGTTTATGGCATACGGCGGCGCGGCGCCGGGTTCGGGCACCGAGATGGTGTTGGACTCGCGGTTACCTATCCCGTCCTCTGCGCGCACGACATACCACCAGATGGTGGTGTCGCCCAGGCCCCTGTTGAAGTCCGTGTAGGTGTTGGTTCCGACCGGGACTGTGTCTATGACATGGGATTCGTCCCAGGGTCCGGAACTCATCTCCGAGCGGTATATCACATAATGGTCAACGTCCGCGCCCGTGTGCGTCCAGTTGAGCGTGTTGTGGTCCTGGTAGTTCGCAGCCGATTTCCAGGAGAAACCGGAAATCCTCGTGTCATATGATGTCGTCCCCCAGACCAGGGACGAGCCGCCCTGCGCAATGCCGGCTTTCCTAAGGAAATATGTCACGTTCCACAAATTTGCGTCAAGCTGGGTGGCCCCAAGCTGCTCGGTCGTGAAAGTCGCCCGGACAGTGGTCGGCGGTGTGGCAGTGTTGACGTAGAACCTGACAACGACCGAATCTGTGGGTTGCAGTATTGTGAAGGGCGGGGTCCAAAGGGACGAATAAGTGCCCGTGCCATTGCCGTAGACAACAGCCGCGGCCGTACCGGCGGTTAACTCTGTCTCTGTCCCGCCAGAGTGGCGCACCCATGCCCTGATGCCCGCATACAGGTTGACATTGTTTCCGAGATTGCCAGCATTGGCCGATGTCGTGGATTGGGCGGTTCCGGCAAGGTAGGCGGTGAGGCCGTTGACATTGGCTTCGCTGGCTACGCCCCTCATGAACCGAACCTCGTTGCCTGTGACAAGGCCCCAGTGTTGCACGGTTAGGCCGCTTGGTGCAGTGGGTGCGGCACCGTCCACCGCGGCAGTGTCAGTCACGATGGCTGGACTGCCCGTGCCGTCATCTGCATCGTTGTAGGTGGCTGTGATCGTGTCCACCACATTCACCCAGACAACGCCGGCTGAATTGGTGCCAGATATGGTTCCGGTCCCTTGGAATATGCAGGTGTTCGGGCCTGTCTCGGTGAGAATGGTAGTTTCGCCGGCAGGCTCGGCTACGCTCTTCAGGTTAATGTTGACGGTCTGCGCGGAAAAGGGATCAGTGTTCAGGTCCCTGTCCACAACCTCCATTGAGACGGTAGCTTCCCTCGGGTACAGCTCGGAGTCGAGCGTCATTGTTCCCTGGGAGGGGATCGGTTCCATTGCTCCGGATGACACCAGACTGAAGTCTTGCGGGCCCTGAGCGACATCGCCAGTTCTGCCTGAGACTTCTATCGTCCATATGCCGAGCTGCGGCGTCTGCATGAACACGTTCTCGAGATTGTTCAGGTCGTCTCTGTAGCTGCTTGACAACGACCAGTGGTTGACTCCTGTGCCCGAAGTGGAGTCAAGGTTGCCCCAGAGGCCGTTATTGCCATAGTAGACAGTGCCGCCTGGTGACGTCACCTTCAGGTCCAGGTTGTTAATGAGGGCTCTCGCGTGGCCTGTGGTCCCGGGCGCGGCCGGATCTATCCAGCAGAGCGTGATCTTCAACGGGTGGACGCCGTCGCTATACACGGCGCGGGTCCAGATGCCGCCCGAGGACAAGGCCTGAGGGTATTCGTCTATCATATGGTATTCGGCCCCCAGGTTGTACATGTTCTCCATGTCCGGAGTTCCCCAGCCCTCCACATTTCTGTCAATGGAGTTGATGCCTATCATGTATTGGTGGGCGTCCGCAATCATCAATGCCTTTACCGTGCACGAGTACGGCCATGCGCCGCCGGGATTGTTTCCGAAGAAGTTTTCACGGTACATCTCGTAAGTAAGGCCTGAACAGCCTGCAACGCTGGGGGTGGCGCCGCTCGTGCCTCCGAAATCATCGTAATAGTTACCGGGTGCATACCCGTTGGCTCCGCTCCAGTCCACAGTATATATCCAGTCGAACGGCCCGCACATGTCTGGGTGCTGCCTTCCGTCGGCGCACGGACCCCTAGACGGAGTCATGCCCGCGCCCGCGTCATGCCATTCGTCATCGTTTAGGGCCGCCGTATCGCCGTGGAATATCGCCCCGACCGCGATGCTGTTCTTGCCCGAGCTGTCCCAGCTCATGCCGCCAAGTTGGGTTCCCTGGTTGCTGTTACCGATGGCCCAATGGTTCAGCACATGGGGATAGTCCCGCGCAGCGTTGTCAATCTCGTTCGATACCGGGGCGTAGCCGCCGTCCATCGTGCCACCGGCATACCATGAATTGGTCTGCACGATGCCGTTCATGCCGGCTGAGCCTTCGTTGAAGTCGCCGTTCCATAGGTTTGCAATCGAAACGGCATTTCCCGTTCCCCAGTCTGCGAATGCCCCAACTGCCTGGGGCAAGCTTCCCAGGGCATCCGAGTCTCCCGTGCCGGTGCCGAACATCTCGCCGCTCGTGCATGTCCCGTGGGCATCTGCGACGACACTTCCGTCCGTATAATCAACGTTCTGCAGGTCTATATGAAGGCGGTCGATGCCATTGTCCTGAACCTCTGCCAGTATGCCGCTGCCCAGGAATGCGTTCGCCTGGGGTGTGTCGCTCCCCATGTATGGATTGGAGGATATCAGGTTCATGAAGGTCGACTTCTCGCCCTGGGGATAGATGGACTTGACTTGGACTATGTCGGCAATCTCCGGTATGGCTGATGCGTCGACGTCGCAGTACAGGTAATCGACAACAACCGAGTTTGTCTTGGTCACGCTGGCGCCCAAGCCCTCCAGGATTTGGGCGACGGCCTGAACATAGTTGCCCGAGTGCAGGTCCACGCGTAGGGACACTGGGCCCGTAAGATGATGCAACTCGGACGCAATCTTCTGGGCTGGAGCATATTGTACCACGCCCGCAACCTGCGGCATTGCCGAAATCTGATCGATGCGGTCAACAGGCGCCTTGACCATGTAGGTATTGTCCTGGTGGTACTCCAAGAACTCCATGTCAAAAGCCTCTGCCAATTCGAGCCTTAGGCAGTCGGACGGAAGCTCGGAAAATGTCACTAAGTAATAATTTTCTGTGGTATTTTCAACAGCTGTTTGTCTCGCAAATGTCAAAGTCGTTGGAACCAACAAAACTGCCGCTACAATCAACACTGCCAACCCACAATATTTCGCCCTTGTTTCTCCGAACATACAAACACCCGGCTCCTTGCGCCACATTATGTAAAACGGTGCCATGCATCCGTGCTAAACACTTATTTGTGACATTTACGTATTGCTTAATGAGTATTAATACCTATTCAAAAGAATAATGAAAAATTGGAAAAGGAGGGGAGTCGATCGGCCCCCCATTCTGTTTCGTGTTTTATGGCTGCACAGTCCACACACAGTCTGCTGTGACATGCACCCAGTATGCGTTTCCGTGGGACATCGGTGTGGCTCCCTTGGCATGCTGCGTTATGTATGGCGTTGCAGCCTGCCACACTGCCACATAGTCCGCTTGTACGGGCAGCGTGGCTGATTCCGCTCTGCTCGTCATGGTGGGGTATCCGACCATGTTCCAGCCTGTGTACAGATTGATGGCCACCGCGGTCGCGGATGGTGCAACATAAGCGTTCAGCGTGAGCGCTTGGTCTCCGCCATTGGCCGTTATCCAAAGCCACACGCCCATGGTGCTGGATATTGTCGCAAGGTCGTTGACAGTGCTTCCGACCCTATACGTCTTCCACGGGTCAGATGGTGTCTGTTTGTTGAACCACTTGGCAACCGTCCATGTTGTGGCTCCGTCGCCAGCAGCCGCGTCGTTCAGTATGTCCTGTATATTGCCAGTGATGTCGCTCGGGAAGGATACGAATACCCAGCTGTTGGCGCTTTTTCCGGCAAGATTGATAGCATACGGCGGTGCAGCGCCCGGTTCAGGTATTGAATTCATGTTCGCTTCACGGTTGCCCATATCGTCCTCAGCCCGCACGACATACCACCAGATGATGCTGTCGCCCAGGCCCCTGTTGAAGTCCGTGTAGGTGTTGGTTCCGACCGGGACTGAGTCTATGACATGGGATTCGTCCCAGGGCCCAGAATTTACCTCCGAACGGTATATCACATAATGGTCAACGTCCGCGCCATTGTGAGTCCAGTTCAGTGTGTTATGGTCCTGGTAGTTCGCAGTCGATTTCCAGGAGAACCCGGATATCCTCGTGTTGTATGCTGTCGTACCCCAGAGCAGGGACGAGCCCCCTTGCGCGACAGTGCCTTTCCTGAGGAAATATGTCATGTTCCACAAGTTTGCGTCAAGCTGGGTGGCCCCAAGCTGCTCGGTCGTGAAAGTGGCCCGGACAGTGGTCGGCGGGGTGGCTGTGTTGACATAGAACCTGACAACGACCGAATCTGTGGGTGCTAGGACTGTGAAGGGCGGGGTCCAAAGTGCCGAATAAGTGCCCGTGGCATTACCGTAGACAAGGGCGACGGCCGTGCCGGCTGTTAACTCAGTCTCAGCACCACCAGAGTGGCGCACCCACGCCCTGATGCCCGCATATAAGTTGACATTGTTTCCGAGATTGCCAGCATTGGCCGCCGTTGTGGATTGCGTGGTTCCGGCAAGGTAGGCGGTGAGACCGTTGACATTGGCCTCGCTGGCGATACCCCTCATGAACCGAACTTCGTTGCCTGAAGTCATGCCCCAGTGTTGCACTGTCAAACCGCTCGGCGCAGCTGGCGCGAGCCCGTCCACAGCAGCAGTGTCCGTTACGACCGCGGGATTGCCCGTGCCATCATCCGCATCGTCGTAGGTGGCTGTGATTGTGTCCATCGCGTTCACCCAGACAACGCCGGCCGAGTTGGTGCCGGATATATTCTTCGTCCCCTGGAATGTGCAGGTGTTCGGGCCGGTCTCGGTGAGAATTGTGGTTTCGCCGGCAGGCTCGGCAATGCTCTTCAGGTTAACGTTCACAGTCTGCGCGGTAAAGGGATCTGTGTTCAGGTCCCTGTCCACCACTTCCATGCCGACTGTGGCCTCTCTCGGGTACAGCTCGGAGTCGAGCACTATGCTTCCCTCTGAGGGGATGGGAAACATGGCCCCGGATGACACCAGACTGAAGTCCTGCGGTCCTTGCGCCACATCACCGGTCCTACCAGAAACCTCTATCGTCCATATGCCGGCCTGTGGCGTCTGTATGAACACATTCTCGACATTGTTCAGGTCGTCGCGGTGGCCACCGGAAGTTGACCAGTGGTTCACCCCGGTTCCGGAAACAGAGTAAAGGTTGTCCCACAGGCCGTTGTTACCGTAGTACATAGTCCCATTTGATGATGTTACCCTAAGGTCCAGGTTGTTTATCAGGGCTCTTGAGCTGCCCGTACCCGAGGGCGCGGCCGGGTCTATCCAGCAGAGCGTAATCTTCAACGGGTGCAGGCCGTCTGTACCCACGGCGCGGGTCCATGTCGAGCCTGAGGACATGGCCTGGGGGTATTCATCTATCATGTGGTATGTGGCTCCCAGGTTGTACATGTTCTCCATGTCCGGCGTTCCCCAGCCCTCCACATTCCTGTCAATGAGATTTGTTCCAATCTGGTACTGGTATGCATCGGCAATCATGAGCGCTTTGACTGTGCAGGAATAAGGCCATGCGCCGCCGGCATTGTTGCCGAAGAAGTTCTCATGGTACATCTCGTAAGCAAGGCCCGAGCAGCCGGCAACGTTCGGCGTGGCCCCGCTGGTCCCGCCAAAGTTGTCGTAGTAGTCAGTTCCCGAGTAACCGGCCCCGCCACGCTGGTCGACTGTGTGAATCCAGTCGAACGGCCCTATCAGGTCCGGCTTGACCCTGCCGTCGGCCGCAGGACCCCTGGAAGGTGTCGAACCACCGCCAGCATTGTGCCAATTGTCATCAGCCAACGATGCCGTATTCAGGTGGAATATGGCCCCAACGCTCATATCGTTCTTTGAAATCGATTCCGCGCTCATGAGGCCCAATCCAGTTCCTGAATTGCTGTTACCGCATGCCCAATGAGTTAAAACGTGGGGATAGGTTACGATTACCTGGTCAAGCTCGTTGGACATCGCATCGTACTCCCCGTCCATCGTGGCTCCATTCCACCAGGAGTTCGTCTGTACCACGCCGTTCATCCCGGCGTTGCCCGAGGTGAAGACCCCGTCCCACAGGTGCTGAATGGACAGGGCATTGCCATTCATCCAGTCACAAAATACGCCGGTCGCCTGGTTCAGGTTCCCCAGCGCGGTGATGTCGCCGGCTCCGTTACCGAACATTATTCCGGAAGTGCAGGTCCCGTGAGCATTCGCTACCGGAGAAAAATCCGTGTATTGGACCTGGGCCAGGTCGGGATGGCCAAGGTCTATGCCGTCGTCCTGAACCTCGGCCAGTATCCCGCTGCCAGAGAAGCCGTTGAGCTGGGGAGTGTCTGAACCCATGTAGGTGTTTGAGGATATCAGGTCCATCAGGACCTCGCCCCCGAACTGCTGCTGGAGCCATCTGACATCTTTCAGCGAAGCAATTTCATCTATCAAAGACGCATCGACCGTGCACTCAATGAATTTTACCGTTACCGTGTTTGTCATTGTTACTTGGATGCCCATCGACCCCATTAGTCCCATCACAGCTTGGACGTCGGCGCCGGGGTGCAGGTTGACTCGCAGCTTGACAACGCCCGTGACTGCCTTGAGTTCGCCAGAAACTTTGTCCCCCGGGCCGTAGGGCCTCATGGAAGTGACCAATGAGTTCATCGCAAGTTGACTCGCCTGTGATTCTGGCAGCTCAATGAGGTAAGTGTTGTCCTGGTGGTACTCCAGGAAGTCCACGCCATATGCCTTTGTGAGTTCGAGCTTAAGGTTCTCTGCCGGAAGCTCATAAAAGGTCACTAAGTAATAATCTTCTGTCACATTTTCAATAGCCGTTTGGTTCGCAACCGACATCGTCGTTGGGACCAACAACACTGCCGCAATAATCAACACTACCAACCCACAATAATTCGCCCTGGTTTCTCCGAACATACAAACACCCGGCTTCTTGCGCCACATAATGTAAAACGGTGCCCTGCACCCGTGATAAACACTTTTTGTGACATGAATGTATTGCTTTATGAGTATTAAAGCCTATTCAAAAGAGTAATGAAAAATTGGAAAAGGAGGGGAGCCGACAGGCTCCCCATTCTGTTTCGTGTTTTACGGGTTCACTGTCCAGGTGCAATCCGCCGTGACATGTACCCAGTAGGCGTGTCCGTGGGACATCATGGCCGCGCCTTTCGCATGCTGCGTTATGTAAGGTGTTGCTACCTGCCAAACTGCCACAAAGTCCGCTGCTGCCGGCAGCGTGGCTGATTCCGCCCTGCTCGTTGCTGTGGGGTATCCGACAATGTTCCAGCCGGTGTATAGGTTGATGTTCACTGCTACCGCCGAATAGTCGCCGGTCACGCCGACCGTGAGCTGCTGGTCCCCGCCGTTCGCGGTTATCCAGAGCCATACGCCCATGAGGTTGCTTACAGTTGTAAGGTCGTTCGTCGTGCTGCCGACCCTGTAGGTCTTCCACGGGTCGTTCGGCGTCTGCGGGTTGTACCACATGGCTCTCGTCCAGGTTGTGGCACCATCGCCCAAGGTCACATCGTTCAGCATGTCCTGGATGTTGCCGCTCACCGCATGCGGGAACGAGACGAACACCCAGCTGTTGGCTGCATGGCCTGTCAAGTCAATATTGTAGGCAGTCAGCCCGGTGGATATCTCGGGAACGGCGTTCGTGTTCATCTCCTCGTTGCCCCAGATGTCCTCCGCGCGGACAACGTACCACCAGTTGATGCCGTCCGGTTCCCCGCGGCCGAGGTCCATGTAGGTGGCTGTGCCCGCGGGCGCGGTGTCTATAAGCGCCGTTGCGTCCCATGGCCCGGACGCTGCCAAGGCCCGGTAGATGTTGTAATGGTCCACGTCGTTCGCGCCTGCCCCGTCGTCCGCCGAAAGCGTCCAATTCAGCCAGTTGTGCTCTGTCGTGCTCCCGCCACCCGCGGTCATGAGCACATCGTCTATGCGCCAGTACCAATCATCGTAGTTGTAGATGTCGTAGCGTATCCTCACAGAACTGTGGCCGTCTGCCCAGGGTATCGTGTAATTCTTCACCGCGTCCTCAGTGGCGGGATCGTTGTGATGGAACTCGTCAACCAGATATGGCCAGGACGAGCCGCCGTCTATGCTCCCTCGGACGTATCCGTCCTGGGTTCCGCTGGCGTAGTTGGCCTGCCAATAATGCCAGAACGATAGCGTAGTGCCAGTAAGACCGCTGCAGTCCACCACAGGGCTGTCAAGGTATCCGGAGTTCGGAAAGCCATAGGTGTTCTCCATTCTCTGGTTGGCGGCCGAATACGTCCAGGCCGTGCCGGCAGTGTTCGTGATGGTCCAGCCGGCCGGATTGACAGCGAAATGCTCGTCTATCAATGTGGCGAAAGACACTCCCCACCATACGACGGTGAGGCCAGTCACCGGGCCTGGAGGCGTCGTGTCTACAGTGGTGAAGCTCCAGGTGGATGACTGGGTCGTGTATTGGCCGTCATATGCCCTTGCGAACCAGCTGTACGTCGTGGTCGGGTTGAGCCCATTCCAGTTCACGGCCGTGTACGTGCCGCTCGGAACGTTGTAGTTCGTGCCTATCAGGACGGCACCTGCTGCGTTGTAGAAGCTCACAGTCAGCAGGTCGCCGTTCGGGTCCGCTGCCCGCACGCTCAGCGTGGTCGGGTTTATGGCGACTCCGGTGGCGCCATTCGCGGGTGTCGGGTTGTTGGGCGCGCTCGGGGGTACGTTCACCAGCGGTATCTCGGGGACGGCGTCCGTGTTCATTTCCAAGTTGCCGATATCATCAATCGCCCTGATGACGTACCACCAGTTGATTCCGTCAAACTCGCCCCTGTCCGGGTCCACGTATGTGGCTGTGCCTTTGGTTACGGTGTCTATAAGCGTTGACGCATCCCATGGGCCAGTCTGCAACGCTGAGCGGTAGATATTGTAATGGTCAACGTCGTTCGCACCGGCTCCGTCATCCGATGACAGAGTCCAATTGAGTGTGTTGTGCATCGTTCCGGATGTCAGGCCGAGCAGGGCCATGTCGTCTATGTTCCAGCCGCAGTATGTGACGCTGCCGTCCGTGTTGCCCATTTCGAACCTGACATAGACCGCAGGTTGGTTGTCCGCCACCGAGGCAATGTTGTATGTTCCCGTGCTCCAGGCCGTGTCCGAAATCGATGCGCCTGTGTTGGTCCACATCTGTGTCCATGGGCCCGATGCGCTAGTCGACGCCTCTATGTATACATGGTCCCATGTGGAACTCTCGACGCCGAGGTATTTTGCGATCTGAAGCTGGACGTCGGTGTAGCCCGTGCAGGCCATAGGTGCGGAGATGATGTAGTTGCTGTCAACGGCCAGGTTGTCTTGGTATTCTCCAGGGTAAGTTCCCAGGCCGGTAAGGTCATTGCCAATCGAGAATGTGCCTCCGTAGGCTCCGACCGGGTCAGGGGGAGTGCCGAGCCCTGCCGGTGTGCCTATCTGCCAGTCATTGCTCGCACCGCCTGTGGTCCACCCCAGCTCTCCGAAGGTCGGCGTGCCGTCGCCCTCGAAGTTTTGGAGGAAGAACTGCTGCTGTACAAGTCCGTACCATTCGACAGTGAGGCCGGATGGAGCTCCTGGCGGGGAACCGTCAACAATGGCCGTATCGGTGAGGGTGAACGGCCCGGTGCCGCCGTAATTCGCGTCATTGTATGTTGCCGTGATTGTGTCCAAGGCGTTGACCCAGAGTATTCCGGCTCCGTTGGTTCCGGATATTGTCAGGTAGCCCTGGAAGACGCCCGTGTCTCCGCCGGTTTCGGTCAGGAGCACTGACTCGCCTGCAGGTTCGGCAACGCTTGTCACAGTTATGCTGGTGGTCTGCACGCCGCCGCCGGTGTTGAGGTCCATGTCCATGACACTGACCTGCACCGAAGCCTCCCTGAGGTACTTCGGGTACTGAATGTTCACTACGCCGAATGATGTGACATCCTGTGCATTGTGTATGACCAGGGAATAGTCCTGGTCGTTGGCGCCGTCGTTGTCGCAGTCACCGGGGACTGCGAACCCGGTTATCCTGACCGTGTAAAGGCCGGATTCGAGGCCGCCCGGGGCTATGTAAACGCATTCCACGTTGTTGCGGTCGTCCCATCCGTCCGTGTTCGTGTCAAATGTTGCTGAGGGGTTGGTGCCGGCCGGTGTGTATCCGCCAGAGAACGCATTTCCGTGATAGACAAGGCCGCTCGGGCTGGTCACCCGCAAGTCCAGATTGTTAATCAGTGTGACCGCAGCGCCAGAGAGCGCATATCGGTCCGAGTATGCCAGCGTAAGTTTCACCGGCAGCCCCGAATTGACATATGTGAATGTGTACTCGTCATAGGTGCCGGTGGTGAGCTCGGTGGGAGCATCGTAAACAAGCCAAGAAGAGGTTGGATCGACTACTGTCGGGATGTACACCCGGCCCCAGCCTTCATATTCGTTGGGTATGGGGTAGGCGTTGTTTGGATTGCCGTTGTTGTCCTCATCCGGAATGTCCACCGCTGAATTGACCATCAGTGCCTTCACCATCGAAGGGGTGGGCATGGAGCCGTATATTGTGTTGTACCAGTCCATGACTGCTATTCCGGCGCCGCATGCGGTAGGCGTGGCCTGCGAGGTGCCCGAGCACCACTCGTAAGTGTCGTCCTCGGTGTATAGCCCGTACAGGTTGGATGTGCCAGGTATCTGGGCCGAGTGCGTGGAGAGCGTGGCCCTTCCCGGCGCTGAAACGTCCGGTTTGACGCGCCCGTCGTCGGTCCAGCCCTTCGAGCTGAAGTCGGTTATCCCGTCCGGATTGTCCCCGTTCTCGTCGGTGTTGCCGTGGCTCATGGAGTCGGGCATGTAGTTCTCAGTCGCCCCTATCGCGATGACGTTCTTGCCGTTGCCCGGGCTTCCAGTGGATCCGAGGCTGTAGGAGTTCCCCGCGGCCACGAAAATGACCATGTTCTGATTGCCGGCCGTGCCGCTCTGGGAGTCCCTGGCCTTGGTGTCGTATGCCTGGTCAGCTGCGCCGTAGGCTCCGCCGCTCGCCGAGCCCCATGAATTCGTGTGAATCCTTGCGCCGCCCGCATATCCGACCTCGAGTATGTCCCCATAGTCCGCGGGACCTATCCAGCCGCCTCCGTCGGAGAATATCTTCTCCGCGTATAAGTTGGCTTCGTGGCCGAGGCCCTGCGCCACATAGTACGGCCCGAAGCCCGCATAGGTAAGACCGCTGCCTTCGAAAGCGTCAGCGGTCGCTAGACCGGCGCAATGCGTGCCGTGGCCGTGGCCATCGGCGTAGTCCGCCCCGTCATAGGAATATCCACCCAGGATTCGGCCTGTGAAATCCACATGTCCGGCATTGCCGGTGCCGCCGTTCCCGAGCCCGGTGTCAGCGATGCCCATCGTTATCCCAGCGCCGTCGTAGCCTATCTGGTTGGCGTATCCGCCATGCGTGCCCGAGCCCCTGTAAGGCGTGTTGGGGTTGCTGTCCGGGTCATTGTAAATCATGTACCCGCCTATTATCTGGGAGCCGGCCTCGTCCATGAGTTCCGGCTCCTGATATGGTGAAATGAACTGGACATGGGGGTATGCGGCAATAGCCGAGAGGCTATCCGAGGATTCCGCTTCCCCGTGGAATATGTATCCGGTTGTCGTTGCTGACTCCCCTATTACTCTGAGACAAGACCTGATGCCATCAATCGTTTTTTGCGGGATGTCATTGCCTTCCAGGGTTACGGTGACCTTAGAACCCGAAATCTCAGGTGAAATCTTATACGCCGGGTGATAGAACCCGACCCAGTCGACAAAATACAGCTTGGATGCGAGTTCGGCCTGGGACTCCGTCATCCTTACCTCGTATGCATAGTTCGGGATGTAAGTGACAATGTCTATTCCAAGGCTCGACAATGTGTCTGCCCATTCCTGGGCAATAGGCCCGGTCATGTGTATCAGGTACGATATGTCTGTCCCGGGAGCCTGAGATGCCGTCCTCAATGCCGGCGGCAGGTCCGGTTCCGATACCAGGCAGTCAAATTCATAGCCGTTGATGTACAGAGTGCTGTCCTTTGAGACCGCTACTGTGCTGTTATCGGTCGGATTGATTGCCCATACACTGAATGCCGAAAAAACCATTATAAAAACAATCCCAATCGCTGCGCCCACGTTGAACATTTTTATTGCTTGCATATTCTTCACCAATTCCTCCTACTCTGTCAGGTCAGTGAGACAATGTCTCTGTCTTTCTGCCCGTTGATATTGTTTGCTTTGCGAACCTGCACCGCCAATCTTCCCTCGGCGATGAGAATCGTATTGACCTTAACGTGAATAGCATTACACAATATATGAATGTATTGATTCCTTTTTCTAACAATATAAATAACTATCTACGGAGGAATTAAATCAAGCTGCGCAAACCACATGCGGTAATGAATAATTGGAAAAGGAGGGGAGCCAGTTGGCTCCCCATTCTGTTTCGCGTTTTACGGGTTCACGGTCCACGTGCAGTCTGCAGTCACATGCACCCAAAGTATGCGAGTATTTCTTTTTGAACTTCGGACTGCGCTCTCAGACGAATCTGCGGATTCGTCTTTGCCTCGGCGACCTATTCGCCTGCGGGGCGCACCTTCGGCAAAAAGAATTATTCAGTAAATGAAAAACCTCCGGTGCACATGCTCGTCCTCCGTAACGCTGGCGCTCGCTGAAGCGCCAGTTATTGCTATCTTTGGATGTGAATTACGGATTTACAACCCACGTACAATCCGCAGTCACATGCACCCAGTAGGCGTTTCCGTGGACCATCAGGGTAGCGCCCTTGGCATGCTGTGATATGTATGGCGTTGCTGCCTGCCAGGTTGCGACGAAGTCTGCCGCTGCCGGCAACGTAGTGGATTCTGCCCTGCTCGTCATGGTCGGGTATCCGACCATGTTCCAGCCTGTGTACAGATTGACAGTCACCGCTGTTGCGGATGGTGCCACATACGCGTTCAGTGTGAGCGCCTGGTCCCCGCCGTTGGCCGTTATCCAGAGCCACACGCCCATTGTGCTGGATATCGTCGTGAGGTCGTTGACTGTGCTTCCGACCCTGTAGGTCTTCCACGGGTCCGAAGGCGTCTGTACGTTGAACCACTTGGCTACGGTCCAGGTCGTGAGCCCGTCCCCGGCCGTGGCGTCGTTCAGTATGGTCTGGATATTGCCGCTGGTCGCGGACGGGAAGGACACATACACCCAGCTGTTGGCGCTCTTGCCAGTCAAGTCTATCGAGTACGGCAGTGCGGCTGACGGTTCTGGCACAGAATTCGTGTTTGTGTCCTCGTTGCCTGATAAATCCTGTGCCCTGACAACATACCACCAGGTTATGCCGTCGCTCTGGCCGCGGTTCACGTCAAGATAGGTTGCTGTCCCTGCCGGCACATTATCGATGAGGGCCCCCGAGTCCCATGGCCCAGAGGAGGCTATGGCCCGGTAGATATTGTATCGCACAACATCGTCAGCTCCCGCTCCGTCGTCCGATGAAAGGGTCCAGTTGAGGGTGTTGTCGTCGTAATTGGGTCCGCTCGGAGTGAATGCATCAAGCGTGATGTCATCGAAGGTGCCGATATCGGTGGCTGCGCTTCCCGCGACGTTGATCCTGAAGCCGAACTGGTTCGTGAAGCTTCCCGGATAGGGGACCTGGTAGTGGTAATTCTGCCAGGCGTGAATTGCCGTGGTGCCCAGCTCCTCAATTGCTGTTGTCCAGCCGGTTCCGCCGTTCGTGGTTATCTCAAGTCGCCAACCTTCCGTTGCTGCGAAGCCCGCCCCGTAGGCGCTGAAGTTGATGTAGGCATTGGTGCTCGGGGTAAGGTCGAACCAGTTGTTGCCTCCGTTGTAGTGGGCTGTCATCCATTGACCTGCCCAAAGGGCGTCGCAGTCAATGAACTGGGCGGATTGGGTCGAGGGTGGCGTGTTGTAGACGCCGACCTTGATGTCTGTGAGATCCGCAGCGGCTTCGAGGACTTCCCACCATTCCTCGGAACAGGTCACATCGGTGCCGCTTCCCAGGTCGTCGCCTTGCCAGTTGCCGTCTGTTATTCCGGTGGAGAATCCTTCGCTGAACAGGGAACCCCATGTACCGAGTGCTGGGCCATACCATTCCACCGTGAGGCCGGTCGGGGCTCCCGGCGGCGTTGTGTCCGGCGTACCGAATTCGGGCACCGCGTCGGTGTTGGGGTCTAAATTCCCCGCATCGTCCACTGCGCGCACCACATACCACCAGACGATCCCGTCCGGTTCCCCGCGGCCGTAGTCCATGTAAGTGGCAGTACCCGCGGGCACTGTGTCTATGAGCGCTGTCGCGTCCCACGGCCCGGACGCTGTCAAGGCCCGGTAGATGTTGTAATGGTCCACGTCGTTGGCGCCGGCGCCGTCGTCACCCGAAAGGGTCCAGTTGAGCCAATTATTCTCTGTAGTGCTCCCGCCCACCGCGGTCATGAGCACGTCGTCTATGCGCCAGTACCAATCATCGTTGTTGTAGATGTCGTAGCGTATCCTCACCAGACTGTGGCCGTCGGCCCAGCCGATGGCGTAGTTTTTCACCGCGGTCTCAGTGGCAGGGTCGTTGTGGTGGAACTCGTCCACGAGATAGGGCCAGGTTGAGCCGCCGTCAATGCTGCCCCGGACATAACCATCCTGCTGGCTGGTGCCGTAGTTCGCCTGCCAGAAATGCCAGAACGACAGCGTCGTGCCAGTCAGACCGCTGCAGTCCACCACAGGGCTGTCAAGGTATCCGGAGTTCGGATAGCCGTAGGTGTTCTCCATTCTCTGGTTCGCATAAGTCCAGGCCGTGCCGGCTGTGTGAGTGATGGTCCAGCCGGCCGGATTGACAGCGAAATGCTCGTCGATCAATGTGACGAAAGTCTCACCCCACCATTCGACTGTGAGGCCGGAGGCTGCAAGCACCTGCGCGTCCACTGTGGCCGTGTCCGTGACCGTTGCCGGGCCGGCACCGCCTGCATCTGCATCATTATATGTGGCTGTGATTGTATTTCCGTGGGCGCCCCACAGCACACCGACCGAGTTGGTCGAGGAAAGGGCGATGGTGCCCACGAACGTGTTCGTGTCGACTCCTGTCTCCGTGAGGGTGACTGTCTCTCCCGCGGGCTCTATGGTGCTGGCAATGTTGACATTGACGGTCTGTATCGTCGTGGGATTCGTGTTCAGGTCAAGGTCTTGAACCGTAGCTTGGATTGTGTCGGGCAATAGGTATTCGCCTTTGTTCAAGCCAATTGTGCCAATCGAGCTGATGCCCTGGGCGCCGGATGCCACGACCGAGAAATCCTGCGGGCCCTGGGCCACGTCGCCGGTCCTGCCGGTGACCTCGACGGTCCAAAGGCCGACCTGCGGCGATTGGATGAACACGTTCTCCACGTTGTTGAGGTCGTCCCTGTAGCTACCGGTGGAGGACCAGTGATTGGCTACGGTGCCTGAGGCGGACCAGGTTGATGTCCACAGACCGTTGTTACCATAGTACACTGTGCCGCCGGGCGAGACCACTCTCAGGTCGAGGTTGTTTATCAATGACCTGGCAGAACCTGTTGTTCCGGGCGCGGCCGGGTCAATCCAGCAGAGGGTTATCTTCAGAGGGTATGTGCCGTCCGCATAAACCCCGTGGCTCCAGGTGCTGCCCGAGGACATGGCCTGCGGGTATTCGTCTATCACATGGTATGTGGCTCCCAGATTGTACATGTTCTCCATGTCGGGTGTGCCCCAGCCCTCCACGTTCCTGTCGATGAGATTCGTCCCGATCGGGTACTGGTATGCATCGGCAATCATGAGGGCTTTGACGGTGCAGGAATAAGGCCATGCGCCGCCAGCATTGTTGTCAAAGAAGTCCTCATGGTACATTTCATATGTGAGGCCGGAGCATCCAGCTACGCTGGGGGTCGCTCCGCTCGTGCCTCCGAAGTCATCGTAATAGTTGGTTCCTGTGTAACCTGCAGCGCCGGTCTGGTCTACCGTGTGTATCCAGTCGAACGGGCCGCACATGTCCGGGTGCTGTCTCCCGTCGGCACACGGACCCCGAGACGGAGTCATGCCCGAGCCCGCATCGTACCATTCGTCGTCGCCGAGGGCTGCTGTGTCGCCGTGGAAAATCGCGCCTACGGCCATGCTGTTCTTGTTCGAGCTGTCCTGGCTGACGCCTCCCAGCTGAGTGCCATAGTTGCTGTTGCCGATGGCCCAGTGGTTCAGCACATGGGGATAATTCACTGCGGCCGTGTCAATCTCGTTCGACACCGCGGTGTAGGTCCCATCCATGTTTCCGCCCGCGTACCATGAGTTGGTCTGGACGATGCCGTTCATGCCTGCCGAGCCCTCGTTGAAGTCGCCGTTCCAGAGGTTCGCGATCGACAGGGCATCTCCCGTTCCCCAGTCAGCGAATGCCCCCACTGCCTGAGGTAGGCTGCCCAGAGCGGTGGCGTCGCCTATGCCTGTGCCGAACATCTCTCCGCTGGTGCATGTGCCGTGCGAGTCTGCGACCACGCTTCCGTCTGTCCAGTCTACGTTCTGAAGGTCGGTGTGGGTCCTGTCAATTCCGTTGTCCATGACCTCGGCCATAATGCCGCTGCCCTGGAACCCGCCCGCCTGTGGCGTGTCGCTGCCCATATACGTGTTTGACGATATCAGGTTCATGAAGGTCTGTTTCTCTCCTTGGGGCTGGATGGATTTAACCTGAACTATCTCGGCAATCTCGCTGATGGCTGACGCATCAATATCGCAGTATAGGTAGTCCACCAGCACGGAGTTGGTCTTGGTGACACAACCCCCCAAATCCTCGATGAGCCCGGCCACTGGAAGTATATCGTTTCCGGAATGGAGGTCCACGCGCAGGGACAATGTTCCGGTCTGCCTGAGCAGCTCGGGGGCTATCTTCTGGCCCGGCGAGTACTGCACGACACCGGTTACATCTTCCAGGCTGGAAATTTGAGCAACACGGGCTGCTGGAGACCTTATCATATAGGTTCCATCCTGATGATATTCAAGGAAGCATATGCCCCATGAAAGCTCAAGCTCTGCCCTGACCGAATCGGCCGGGAGCTTGGAAAATGTCACCAAATAATAGTCATTTGCTGCATCGTCCATGGTATTTTGATTTGCCAAGGTCACCGAACCCGGGATCACTAGCGACGCTGCAATCAACAATACTGCCAACACACCAAAATTTTTGATTTTATCTCCGAACATTCCAACACTCGCCCTCACATCAACAGAGATGCAGAACCGCGCAGTCGCCCGCGCATGCATGCGATTGACGTGACATGAATGTATTGTCTGAGAAGTATTAATAACTATTCCGATTCAATATGTTACATTCGCATCCGATGTTTTTTTATATGATATTCTATGCCAGCTCACCGTTGTCAAAAGGAAATTCAGAAAGATAAAGAGATCCGGTGAGCCTACTTGATAATCAAATGAACCGGCGCCAGTCTGAGCGCCGGCATTCGTTTACTTACGGAATTAGAAAAGGGGAGGGCCCGAAGGCCCTCCATTCTGTTTCGCGTTTTACGGATTCACGGTCCACATGCAGTCAGCCGTCACATGCACCCAGTAGGCGTTCCCGTTGGACATCAGGGCCGCGCCCTTGGGGTGTTGCGTTATGTATGGTGTCGCAGCCTGCCAGGTTGCGACGAAGTCTGCCGCTGCCGGTAGCGTAGCGGATTCAGACCGGCTCGTCATCGTCGGATATCCGACCATGTTCCAGCCTGTGTACAGATTGACAGTCACCGGGGTCGCGGACGGTGCCGCATAAGCGTTCAGCGTGAGAGCCTGGTCCCCGCCGTTCGCGGTTATCCAGAGCCACACGCCCATGGTGCTCGAAATTGTCGTGAGGTCGTTGACTGTGCTTCCGACCCTGTAGGTCTTCCACGGGTCAGCGGGCGTCTGTATGTTGAACCACTTGGCCACTGTCCAGG
>CAYHBA010000003.1:0-195089 GCA_964354755.1 uncultured Thermoplasmata archaeon | reverse complement strand
CTTCTCTATCACCCCAAGATAATCAGCCGGCGTCACTATTCCGACCAATTTTTTCTTCTGGACAATCGGGAGATGGTGGAAGTCGTTCTCCAGCATCAGCCTTGCACCATCCTCGATTGTGTCGTTCGGCTCAAGGTACGGATAATCCTTGTGCATCAGGAGTGCCAGCTGTTCCTCGTCCGGTTTCGTATAGATGTCCTGCCTCGTGATGAATCCTGCGTATGTGCCGTCCGACTTGACAACCGGCAGGCCTGTCTTGTTGTTCTTCACCATGAGCTTGATTATGTCTGTCCTGTTTCCGGGAAGTTCCGCGCACACTGCCTTTTTGACCATTATGTCCTTCATCTTCATGCTGTTTCACTCCTGTCGAACAGACGGACATCCTCCGTCCTGGCCACCAGAATGCTTTTGAACGGGTCGTCAAGGGGCGATTCCAGAACGAAGAAATCCCTATGCTCCAAATAGGCGTCCCCTAATCCTGGGAGCGAATTTAAAACTTTGCGGCCCTCGGCGAAGCAAATGTCCATTATTTCTAGGTCGGAAAGCACAGACTCGCTGAACATGGCCCTCATGCACCTCATCTCATCCAGTATGCTCGGAGCTGCCAGCATGGCGTTGTCCGTGCCCAGGCACACCCTGATTCCCGCGTCCAGCATCTTCCTCACGGGCGGGACCAATCCAAAGAAGGAATTCGATGTCGGGCAGATGGCGACCGGGACCCTTGCGGAGGCGCATGCTTCCAGGTCCTCGGAGCTTGATTCGGTCATGTGAACCAGCAAATCCGGCTTCAGGTTCAATATCTGTTCAAAATCCTCCCGGTGGGCCTCGCTGGCATGGAGTGCGAGTATCTTCTCTTGGGCCCTTGTCTGGTCTGATATCCTTTCGAGCGAGCCGTAGTCCATGTCAGAAACCGCGCTGAACCCTATTCCGTCGCACACATTGAGCAGGGCGGACACCTCATCCACATCGTCCGAATCCGGCCGCCCCAGTATAATCGGGATTGCCCCGCTTCCGAGAGAGGCCATCAGCAGCCTCCTCGCACCCTCCAGCCCGGATTCCCTGAAATCGATGAAATGGGATGTTCCGGACATCGAGATTGTCGATATGGCCTCCCTCATCGCGTTGACTTGCACTTCCTCGCGGACCTTCTTCAGCATGCGGTGCTTAAGGCCGTCGGGCGGGGCCACCAGCTCTTCCACAGTGCATTTCTCAGGTCTGCCGATGAAGGCATCCCCCAGATGCGTGTGGCAGTTCACGGTCCTTGGCAGGATTATGCCCTTGACATCGGCATCGTCAATCTGCCTGGAGCTGACAGCGAACCTGCCCTTCGAAACCGACACGCTCCCTTCCGTGAACCTTCCATTTGAATAAACAACTCCCGAGGCAGATTTCATGGGGAAGTGTATATCGCCTGCGCGTAAATAACTTTACCAATGATGGCAGTAAGTATAATGTATCCAATTGAATTGCTGGGTAGGTAAAGGAACCATGAAAGGAAAAACGAACGGCGTGAGGAATGTCGTCTACGACCTCTCGAGAATCAACGAGTGGTGGCTTCTCTCCATAGGCCTGGTGCTGTTCGCCTATGTGCCTAATATCTACAGTAAAAGCGGAAATGAATTTTCGCCTGAATTCTTCGGAACGCTCCTGGCCCGGTCTCCGTTGTACCTTGCCCTGCTTACGGTGTTCAGCGCGCAGATTTTCCTTTTTGCCAGCAACGATTATTTCGACAGAAATGTTGATGCACTCGACCCGAAGAAGAAGGCAAGGAACCCGGTTTCAAATGGGACAGTCACAGTGCCGGGGGTTCGGGCGCTTCTCATCGTCACGGGCATAATCCCATTTGCGGTTGCTATATACTTTGGCATAATGGCTTTTGCGTTCGTCGCAGTGTCAATGTTCGTGTTCTTCTTCTACACTGCCCCGCCCCTGAGGCTGAAGAACAAGCCCATCCTGGACGTGATGAGCCACGGCATATTCGTCAACACATTCCCGTATTTTTTCTGCCTGGTGGTCCTCTCGGATTTCAGCGACGGAAGCATTTTCCTGCTGGCGGCATTGATGATGCGAAGCGCGATGGCGCAGCTCCTGCAGGAGATAAGGGACTACAATATAGACCGCCAGGTCGAGAAGAACACCGTCGTCGTGTTGGGCCAGAAGAAGGCGATATGGCTCGTCTTTTCGATATATGTCGTGCTTTTCGTTGCTTCCGCAACACTGCTCATAACCTACGAGTTCCTGGGCTGGGGCATACCTCTGTATTACATAATAATCCTGATATTGTGCTTCTCTTTCATACCGATATTCAGGAAGCTGCTCATTGCCAGCGAGTACGGCGATGAGATAGAGAAACTCTGGATGGGGCAGGGAAGGACGAACAGATGGCTCGTGGCCCAGTATTTTGCCTCGTTCAGCGTTTACTTCGTCATAGTGTTCTACCTCATCATGACAGGCTATTGAAACCAAACCTTTTATAACATAAGCATGAATGAATCCCCGATGCCCGAAAGGAAACTGACACTCTCCATAATGGCGATAGCATGCGCAGTCGTGCTGTCAGTGCTGCTGATTTTGGCGCTTTGGCCATTGCCCGAGAGTACCGTGACTTTCAGCATTGAGTCTGGCGAAGTCGAATTCGACTGCGAGGTCGCGGACACCCAGTCCGAAAGGGCGTTGGGCCTGATGAACAGGGAAAGCCTTCCAGCGGACGAGGGCATGCTGTTCCTGTTCGACGAACCGGCGAACTTGACCTTCTGGATGAAGAACACGCTCATACCGCTGGACATCATTTTCATCGATGAGAATGGGCAAGTAATCAATATTGAGCAGGCCCTGCCCGAGCCAGGAGTTCCGGACAACGAGCTGACCAGGTACTCGAGCGGACGACCGGCAGAATGGGTTGTCGAGCTCAACATCGGAACGTGCGCTGCGGAAGGGATATGCCCTGGCGACACCGCCAGCTTTGTCATCAATTGAACTGCAAAGTATTTTATCCCGGCACCATGATTATTCAACGGTGAAAACATGGCGACGGCTGTCAGGAACAGGGGTGCAGAAGGAGACGGGAGCATAACGTTCCGCCAGAACCTGGAGTACCCGAGGGAGCCCGGCAAGATCACCTACTACCCGCCCGAACCGTCAGACGACCTGAAAAGGCAAGTGAGAAAAGAGAAGGCGGGCGGCCTGATACTGTACATTATAGGTTTCGCAGTCCTATTTATAGGATATATAGGTGCCATGAATTTCTCCGATTCGATTGAGGTTTATGCGATCCTCATTCCCATCCTCATGCTCCTCGGCCTGATTTTCGCGATAATGTTCCTGTATTTCAACAATATAAACCTGGCGAAACTTTCAAGGGCCATGCCCATGATACTGATGATCTGCCTTGTCCTGCTGTATATCATGTCCATAGTAAACTCGATAATGGACCTCAGTTCCCTGGGGGAGGATGCTTCGGATTCCGAGATGGACGCTGCAGTGGAGGATGTTTTCTCGATGGTGATGAATCCGGCCTTCTTCCTCATGTTGGCCGGCCTGATGATATGCAGGGCAGGCGGATCAATGCTCTGGACGTCGACAAAAATAGTCAACGAGTTCATCCCTGGCATGATAATTCTTGAGACCTCCCAATCGGCGCCCCTTCCGCCGACGGGCGCGGTCGCGGCTGCACCTTCCCCGCCAAGACTTTGCGAACACTGCAGCAAGCCGCTCGATTACATTCCTGAATACCAACGCTATTACTGCTATGACTGCAAGGAATATGGGCCCAAGAATGGCTGATTATACCACAAAATTGCATCATTATAAATGAAATAGGCTGGCCTCATAGGAGGCCAGCTTTCCATCGGTCTCAGTCCCTCTTTCTGCGGTGAACCGAATAGGCGACTGCCATTCCTGCAAGGAGGACTAACACTGTCATAAACGATGGTGCAGGCAACCCGAGGAAGCCCCTGTCGGTCGTCGATTCTATGTTGGGATCCCTCGATACGCTGATGGATGTTGTCTGGACACCATCGACATAGCCGTCTTTCGTCACGTATGCCGTTATGCGGAAAGTGGTGTCGACAGTGATATTGTGCGAACCGAAGGTTGTGACGAATTCGCCGGCTGAATTGGTTGTTCCCGTCACCTCCTCGATATAGCCGCCCAATCCGGTCGGCGTCATTGTCAGGACAACGGTTGCTCCGTTCAATGCGGCGCTGTCAGCATTGTCCGTTACGACGATCGATATGCTGGTTGTGTTGCCTGAGGGTAGGGATGTTGCGCCCCTGCTGATATCGATGCTCATCGTGTTTACCTGGGGATGCACAGTAATATCCAGTGTGTCGGAACTTGATGTGTAGCCCATCGTGTAGGCATAGACTGTCAGGGTTGTGGTCCTGGTGACCGTTGTCGCCGGTGCCGTGTAGGCAACAGTGTACTGCTGCCCGACTGCGTCGTACTCAGGTGTACCGAAAGTTCCCTCGCCGGTGAATGCGAATTGAGAATCTGTGACTGGTCCGCCGTTCAGGTCCTGCACCTTCACGAAGAGATTCATCTCTTCGCCGTCGTTTAGGTAGTTCTTCACGCTCGAGAGGGTAACTGCCGAGGCGCCTATGATATGATTCTGGATGTTCGTGAAGGACCAGTAGTGGTTTATGCCGCCAAGGGTCTGTATCCATCCAATGTACATTCCCGGCCTGTAGGCGTGGTTCACTTTGTAGGTGAACAGCGGTATCGAGGGTTCAAGGTCTGCCAGGACAGCCTGGGCATCCTTGATGTACTTCGCCCTGACTGTCTGGTTCATCTGGGTATTTGCCATTCTTGCGTAATGGTCGAACGGTCTGTAGCTGTAGCTGATGTTCAGAGTGTCATTCGCATAGTCCATCACAAAGGTCGGGGCAAGCGTGAATATGCCTGTGTTGCGGTCAATGGACCATGATGCATTCGCCACCTGTGTGTCGTTGTGATACACGAATATCGGGTCAGTTAGACACGTGCGGCCGAGATCCGCTGTCCAGGTCGTGTTGTCGGTTATCTGCGAAGTCAGGCTGTAGTTCTCGACTTTGTATATCCCTTCGAAGTTCAACAGGTTCTTGTTGGTCGCGATTGAGCTGGAATCGTAGAGGCCATTAATGAACTGGGGATCGAGGGTGGCGGCATCCTCCACGGAGAGGTACATGTCGAAATTGTTGGAAATAATGTTCGGCCTGTGCACGTCCGTCGTGTTTGAGACAAGGTCGACCTTGATGCCCAGAATCTCGAACCATGTGATTATGTTCGTGGACATCGTGTACGGAGTGACATCCTCTATCTGAGGTCCGAAGAGGGTCAGCGAGATATTCTCGTATCCGACATTCGGTGTGACAGGCCCGGGCTTGTCAATGTAGCCGTCAGAGTTGTAGTCCATGTAATGCGCAGCGTCAAGTATCTGCCTGGACGTCGCCTCGTTGTATCCGTGTGGGGTGATGGTGCTGTTGAACCATGGCAGGTTATACTTGCTGATAATGGAATCCGACTTCTCGAGGCCACCGCTGATGTCGTAGACAATCAGCGCCTCCTTGTTAATACCGTAAGAGATGGCCTTGCGCAGGGCCGGTTCATTTAGCATGTGTCCTGGGGCATTGTTGAAGCCGAGGTACCACTGCTTCAGGCCGCTGCTCCTCACCAATGTCGAGTTGGCGTTGAACAGGAGCTGGGTGTTGTTCCCGGCAACCTCTATGTTCTGCCCCGTCTGGTTCGTTGTCAGGTCCCAGCCGATGTAGTCGACCTTGTCCGTTATCAGGTCGTATGCGGCGCGGTAGAACCCGTCGAACCTGGGGTCAATGCCACCCGGGAAGTTCTGGTTGTACGGATAGGCATTTGCATTATAGTTCTCGTTCCAGGGGTAATAGGTGTATATCATCCTGTCTATGTAGGGTCTTGCGTTGAAATGGTCGTCGAACGCCTCCACAACAGTGGCTGTCGCATTTGTGGAGACCAGCTTGAACGGGCCGCAGCCCTTCGGTGCGCTTGTCGCCGTGAAGCCGTTGGGCACGATTTTCTTCAGGAGCAGTTCGCTGAAGAATCTCGAGTCCGGAGCTGTGAGATTGAACACGATCGTGTGAGAAGCCACATTAGTAGTCATGGATGCGATATAGCCAAGGTTATAGCCGTGGGAGCCGAACGTGTATGCTATATCGGCCAGAGTGACTTCGGTCCCGTCATGCCAGTGTATGCCCTGCTTCAGCACTACAGTCACGATGTTCTGGTGTGTCGCGTTCACGGTCCAGGACGAGGCGAGCCAGGGCTTGTTCTGAAGCGTGTAGGGGTCAACCCTGCCAAGCGATTCATAAAGGATGTCAATCAGCTGGTTTGCTGACTCATTCAGGTTTGCCGCAAGCGGATTCAGGGAACTGGGTGCTGATTTCAAGGCCACACGGAGCTCTCCCCCGTAAGGTCCGCCCATGTTCTCGTCCTGAGCGATTGTCACCGGTGCGGCTATCACGGCAAATCCGGATATTATCATCGCCATGATTAGCGCTACACTCATCCCTGCGTCCTTGGCCTTGAAGCCAGAGTTCCTTTCCGTCATAATATTCTCCTCCGTTGCGAATGGTTCTGAAAACGGTCTGTATCTGTGATGTCCATTCGTACAGACCTCATGTATCGCTGGAAATATCAGGAATATATAAATATCTTTCTGTGTGCAATATAATTTTTGCTTATAGTCAGAAACTATCCCGCGCGCGGGAGGTGCGCTTCAGCGAGCAGGAAAATTAAAAATTAATATGCCAGGGGCGATGCCTTAGCCGCTCAGGGCCTTGCTTTTAATAACTATTAATAAACCAGAGTTGATACCCGTGCGGTGCAAGATTGGTCTCGCTGAAGAATATAATCACTCACATCCTCCAGGCGCACGGTTTCGAAGTTTACGAGAGGGATTCGGTACTTTACGGGCAACGGGAGGGCGACATTGTCAGCGTGGGGCTTTTCGATAGCGTGACGGTCGCTGACCTGAGGAAACATGCCAAGGCCGTTTCACAGGAAGCCTCGAGGCACATTGTCTGCGCGCTGTCCCCGGGCGACCTGGCGGAGCAGGAGGCTATAAAATTAGGACTTGCCCTGTGGAGGAAGGCCGACATCGAGGCCGAGATAGGCTTGGCCATGCAGTCCCGCATCGAGAACGTCCCCGGGGCCATGCTTGGCCAGCTTGTGGAGGCGCCCCCGAAAGATAACGAATCCGCATCCGTCACCATAGAGTCCCTGGGAACAGAGGGCCAGCCTGTCATTCTGAAATCCAAACTGACGCTGGACGACATCAAGGAACTGTCCAGGAGCACCGTGCAGGGCTTCAAGCACGACCTTGAACTCGTCCCGCATTACCTATTCCAGTACTCCTGCACATACGAGGGGATGGACGGACAGCCCCAGACAAAGAAGGGCCTGGTGTCTGTGAACGCGCTGACCGGGAGGTACTCGGCCTGGAATGCCGAGCCCGAAGCCGAGACAGGGATTTCTCACCAGGTGCAGCTCGAGCCCAAGATCGACTCGGAGAATGCCCTGAAGATAGCGGTCCATGCGGTGGCCCAGCTCAACACCGAGTTCAAGGAGATAATCACCGAGCGAGACCATGCCACCATAATCGAGAAGGCCATGTTCAGGCCAGACCCGGAGGCCATTAAAATTGAAGCGCAGAGAATGGTAATGGTCCCTGTCTGGTGCGTCGAAGGGAAGCACGGGGTCATGATACTTGATGGTATTTCAGGAAAAATCATCAGCGAGGACTATTACGAGAAGCGGTGAGCTCTCCTGCTTTTTTCATCATGTTCTGCCAGTGCGTTCCAGGCCAATAGAACCTCCCGCAGTCCGGGCATTTCCAGAAGCCGTCATGCCGCAGGAGCACTCCCTCCGGGATGTTTCCGTCGGCTTCTTCCTTTGTGGCTTCCTTCAGGACGGTGTTGCATTCGATGCACCTTGAAAGCACCCCGTCCTCGGGCGGTTCGAATAGTGCAAGGACATTTAGAATCTGCGCATCCAGCTCGGTCGTCTCCAGCAAAACCGAGCCCGGCCTCCTGGAACACAGCCCGCGGTCCCTGGATATCACGGTCCTGTCCTCGGTCCGGGCAAGGCGCAGAATCTCGTCGTCGTCAAAGCCGGTCGCGTAAACCGTGTCGAAGCCCAAGACCCTCAGCCATTTTGCCAGTGTGCCCAGCATGGCGTCAGCGATGAATTTCATCCCACTTCGAACTCCAGGAGAATGCCCGATTCGCTGTGCGTGGACCTCATCAGCTTCAGGCTCCTGAATTCGGCCTCATCCGCGAATCCCTCCCCGTCCACCGGCGTCGGGGCTGTCTCGCCGCCTATTATCCTGCTGCCGATGAACACCTTGAACTCGTCCACGAGCCCGGCCTTGACGAAAGTCCAGATTGTCCTTCCGCCGCCTTCCACCAGCAGGGTTCTGGCCCCCCTTTCCCCGAGTTTGTCCAGCATCGCGGCGAGGTCTATTGTCTCCTTGCCGCAGGGGATGACCTCGGCTCCTTCCAATGCCTTTGCATTGCCCTCCGTGACAAAGACCAGCGTCCTTGCGCGGCCGTCAAGCACCTTGGAGCCCTTCGGGATCTTGCATCTTGCATCCAGCACCACCCTCATGGGCTGCCTCACTTCGTCGACATACTTGCCCTTGACAAGCAGGGACGGGTCGTCCGACACGACCGTGTCCGCGCCGACCAGGATTGCGTCGCACTGGTTCCTCAGCCTGTGCACCCTGGCCATGTCTGCCTCGTCCGAAATCCTGACCTGCTTCCTCAGCCTGCTGGCGATCTTGCCATCGGCGGACATAGCGCAGTTGACAATCACCCTTGGCCGCATGCACCCCCATCCCGCCAGGGCATATTATCCTTTTCCGGATTTGTCGCGGTAAAGCCTGCCCACGAATTTCATGTAATCGTGTTTCGGGCCCCTGCGCCAGGGAAGCTCGAAAAGACCGTTTATGTCTTCGTATAGCTCAGGAACCTGGATGAAGGCCATGAGCACAAGGAGAATCAGGGCCACAAGGCTCAGGCCCTTGCCCAGTATATTATGCGCGAAATCGAAGTAATCCGCCCCGTTCTCATAAACCAGGACAATCACGACGGCATTCCTCATCAGGTTGACGAACCAGATGACGGGCACCATTATGGCGAAGACCATGCCCCTTTTCCCAGGGCTTCCCCTGCACCCGAAGAGGAACGAGCCGGCGACGAAATAGGCCTGGACAGCTGTGCAGTCGAGAACTATGGTTATGACGAAAGGCAATCCTGACTGTGTCAAATGAGTGCCGTATCCATCAGTTAAACCTACACCAAAGTCATAGCCTCCGAGGTTGGCAAGCCAGACACTCTGGCGGGCCACAGTCTCGATCAGAGCCCGGCTCAGGGCCGGGATGTTGCCCAACAGGAAATAGCCCATGCCGGCAACGAACATGGCGCCAGCCACGAACCTCAGGGGTGGGTACTCGTCGTCCCACTTGTAGGACATTGCCTCATGGCAGGCCAAGAATCCGAAGATCGGCAGGGCCATGGCAGCCCCGAGCGCGTTGAACTGGTCGTCCTCGGCAAGGTAGCCGGGCGCCCTTGTGAGCCAGTACAGGCCGAGCAGGAGCCAGCCTGCTGACCTCAGCGAATGGGCCGCCCTGCCTTTCCAGAAGAATCCTACGCCGAGGAGGATTAGCCCGGCCAGGTTGAAAAGGTCCAGGGGTTCCATGGGCTCTTGTCCCCTGCTCTATGGAGTGATCCTCGTGCTGGTCCTCGGGAATGCAATAGCGTCCTTGATGTTCTCGAGCCCGCATATCCACTGGATCAGTCTCTCGACCCCAAGGCCGTATCCGGAATGGGGCACTGACCCGTACTTCCTCAGGTCCATGTAGAACTGGTAGTTGACAGGGTTCTCGCCATTCATTTCGAGGTACTTCGAAAGTTCGGCAACGCTCGTGTCCCTTTCCGAACCCCCCACAATCTCGATTCCGCATTCCGGTGCAAGCATGTCGAAGCATTTCGCGACAGGCCCGGGGGCCACAGCTTTCTCGTCGACAGGTTTATAGAAGGCCATTATCTCCTTTGGGTAATGGGTCACGACCACAGGGGTGTCGAAATGCTTCATTATCCCTTCCTCCTCCAGGGTCCTGAGGTCCTTGCCCCACTCAACCTCCATGGCGTCCTTCTTCAGCAGCTCCAGGGCTTCGGTGTAAGTTATAGTGGGGAAGGGCTTCTCCAGGCATATCTCCAGCTTGGAGGCATCCCTCTCCAGGAGCGCCAGGTCCTCCCTGTTGTGTTTCAGCACCTCGCCTATTATGAACTTGACCTCGGCCTTGGCCACCTCCGTGACCTGGGGAAGCTCCATCCAGGCTGCCTCCATCTCTGCCATCCAGAACTCACACAGATGCCTTGATGTCTTTGACTTCTCGGCTCTGAAGGTCGGAGCCATGTCGTATATCTTTCCGAGGGCGAATATCCCTGCCTCGGCGTAAAGCTGCCATGTCTGGCTCAGATAGGTTTGCATGTCGTAATATTTCACCTCGAAGAGGGTGGAGCCGCCCTCGCACTGGTTGGGCTGAAGTATCGGCGGGTCGAACTCGTAGTACCCGTTGTCCCTGAAGAACTGGTGGATTGCGCCGACGACAGTGTGGCGTATCTTCATAATAGCCACCATCTTCCTGGAGCGTATCCACAGATGCCTGTTCTCCCTGAGCCATTCCTCGCTCTGGTCCTTCTGGATCGGATAAGCCTCGGCAAAGCCCACCACCTTGAATCCAGTGGCCTGGATCTCGTATCCGCCAGGCGCGCGGTCGTCGGCTTTAACAGTGCCGGCTATCTCCACCGAACTTTCGATGAGGGCCTTGAGCGCCCCCTCGAACTGATCGTCAGGGACATTGCCCTTCTTCACCGTGACCTGGATTACACCGGAAGGGTCCCGGATTGTCGGGAAGACAATCTTGCCGCTGCCCCTGGTCCTCCATATCCATCCCCGGATGTGCACCTGCTTCTCAGCGAAGCCGGGGCACATGACCTTGGAAATGTCGGTGAACATGCATGTCCCATAAGGCCGGCCTTTAAAATACTTTTCGAGTTCTCCCTATCCCCCAGGGGAGTGCTTCAGATATGTCCAGCGAACCCGATACCCTCCCGGAGGAGGCTTCGTAGTCCCCGGAATACTCGTCGCCCAGTTCAACAATCGGGATTTGCGGGTGCGGACCGCTGACAGAATAGTTGTACGACAGGATGTGGTAATAATCTGAAAAATGTTCGCCGTTGCCGTCGCTCTCCCATTCCTCCAGGCGGTTGCAGTTCCTGACCAGGAACTCATCGTTCACTATGTCCACGGCGACGCTGCCGCTCGTGCCGGTTTCCAGGGGTATGTAGACCTCGGCCCAGGCATGGGCTCCCCACTCGCCCGTTCCCTGGTCATGGAGCATCCCGAAGGCCAGCCATGCGGGTATTCCTGCCGCCCTGAGAAGCGAGACAAACAGTATTGACTGGTCGTCGCAGTCCCCTGTGCGGTCGGCCAGGGTCCGGAGGCATTGCTTCGGCTCGGAGCCGGGAATGGCTTCGTAGTCAAGGTTGTCTCGCAGGTAATCGTAAATGCTCTTCACGTTCTCGTAAACGGTGAGCCCTTCCGAGGTCAGGCTCCCTGCCAATGCCTGGATCGTCGGATGTTCGGGCCATATCATGTACTCGCCAGTGGGATTGCCGTCATCGTCTTCGATTTCCCATTCGTTGCCGCCGTACCTGCCGAGCACGTCCTGGGGTATGTCTGAAGTTGAACCTGATATGCTGGCATCAATATTCCAGATGACTGTCCGGACTGTGGCTGTGCATGTCATGGTGAGAGTCACCGTGTCTGTGTCCGTTCCGGTCCAGACTATCCAGTCATCCCCGTATTTTTGCGATGGGGCCACAGATGGCGAGGCCATGACAGATATGATGTCCTGGATGCTCCCGCCGGAAATGTCCTCCGGAACAGGTATGTCGCAGGCCCAGTTTATCTCGCCCTGGCTTATGTCAATGGTTATGTCGCGGACAAGTGTGAAGGACGCACTTTCGGCGTAGGAATTTCCTGCAAGGTCGGCAAGGAATGTTTTTCCGATGGGGGTGATGAACAGAACGGACAGCAGCAGAAGCAGCACGAGCAGGATTGCCAGCGCTTTCTTGGCGCCTCCGCCTTTCCGCCTGGGTTGCGGTTGCCAGTCCTGGGGCGGCGGGGGAAGGGGCCTTTGGTAGGGCTGCTGGGAGGTCATCCGGTTCTCCTCCGGCTATCCCGCCTTAGCTCCTTCTGGACTTCCAGGGGCAGGCATTCGGGCAAGGTGTGGTTATACGCGCCATTGTACACGAGGGCTGAGACAGGGAGGACGAATATGATGCTCAGCCATATCTGGTTCGTGACCAGCCAGGGAAAGAGCAGGAGATTGAAAATGAAATGCGGGATGACAGCGCTGAAAAAGCCCCTCATGCCCATCATCTTGCCGGTTGCGCGGCCTATGTTGGCGCCGACGCTGCAGTGGATGAATGCGGTGCAGACAGAGAACAGCATGATGCCGAGCCAGGTCTCGGCCGGAATGCCCGCCCCATCCTTCTCGGCGCGGTTCATGAGTATGAGCACGTATCCGATCATGGCCGTTGCCGCGTAGCCGGCGCCCAGCGAGACGCCGTAGAACGTGCTGTCGAAGCGCCCCTGGTAGCCCCTGAAGTTGAGGACGATGTACTTGGCCATGTCCTCCAAAATGGGGAACGCCAGCACAAAAACAAGTATGAACATGAAAAGGTCTATGCCCTCCTCTATGCCGGCTTCGGCGTCCGCTGAGACCAAATAAAGCGGGGCAAGGAACTGCTCGAACGTGAACACGAAAGTGCCAATGACCATACCCACGGCCAGCAGGAAGAAGACGCGCCTGTCTTCGAACAGCGAGCCCTTCACGAACGGGTACGAATACTTCCTCAGGCTGAACCATATCAGGAAAAGTGCTGGCCCGAAACCGATAATCCCTCCGACGTAAAGCGGATTCATCGGTTGCTGAATGGGATACATCTTTAATACTTTCTGCCATTTGGGGGTTTGTGACAGCATGAAGGACGAGGAAATAATCCTTGCAGTGAAGAAGCATTATTCTGCAGTAGCCAGGCGGGAGAAGACCTGCTGCTCCTCCTGCGGGACGACGGATTCCGCGGAGAAAATAGGCAGGATGCTGGGCTATTCCGATGAAGAGCTGGCAAACGTTCCGGAAGCCAACCTCGGCCTGGGGTGCGGAAATCCGCTGGCTCTGGGCTCAATGAGGGAGGGCGAGACAGTCCTGGACCTGGGCTCGGGAGCCGGATTCGACTGCTTCCTGGCCGCAAGGAAGGTCGGTCCCACAGGTTGCGTCATCGGCGTGGATATGACCGACGAGATGCTGGCGAAGGCCAGGGCCAATGCCGAGAAACATGGTTTCAAGAACGTGGAATTCCGAAAGGGCTACATCCACAGGCTTCCTGTCGAGGATTCCAGCGTCGACGTGATAATCTCGAACTGCGTGATTAACCTGGCCCCGGACAAGCTTGCCGTTTACAGGGACGCCTTCCGGGTCCTGAAGAAAGGCGGCAGGATGTATGTCTCGGACATAGTGCTCCTGGCCGAACTGACAAAAGAACAGAGGAACGACCCGGAGCTTGTGGCTTCCTGCGTCGGTGGCGCACTGCTGAGGGACAATTATCTGGCCATCGTTAAAAAGGCCGGGTTCAGGATTGAGATAATGCACGAGGACAGGGAGATAAGCAAAGCCCAGTATCAGGGATTGCCTGTGATGAGCCTCAAGCTGGCCGCCTTCAAGGACTAGCCGTTCAGCGCCTCGGCGGCTTCGGCGGAGCTGGCGGCTCCGGTATGTCCGAGTCGCTGCCTCCGTTTCCGTTCTTCGATATCTGGCCGTAGTTTTCCAGGCACCGGGCCATCAGTATCCCGTAAGTTGATTCTGTCGCGAACAGATGGCCGTAGTTGTGGAAAGACCTGATCTTATCCTTAATGAGGTCCGCGGTCACGTCCTTCGAGACCTCCATGTATCCTGTCTGGACGAATTCTATAGGTTCCTCAAGGGCCTCGAGCATCTCCTTCGAGAGCTCGGTGCTTCCCGAATAGATGCGCCAGCCTTTCCTGTATGGCACCACCGTGCCCATGTTCTTCGTTATCTTCGCGGATATGCGGCCGATGTATTCCTCGGGGACGATTATGATGCCAGCATTCCGTATCTCGCCCATCTTTTCCAGTTCCTCGGCAGTGATGTCCTTTAGGTTCAGCACGCCCACGTTCTTCGAGAACTGGCCTATCTGCACTTCGATGTCCTTCGCAGCCCTGTCCATTTTCCTTCCGGTCTCATCGAAGTCTAAGCCGAACAAGCTGTTCTCTATCTCCTCCTGGACACCCTCCATGGCTTTCTCTATCTGTTCGGCCATTTTCTCAACGCGCTCGCGCCTGGCTCCGGTGAGTCGCTCGGCTTTCCTTTTCAACTCTTCCATGCGTTTCTCGAGCTTCTCCCTGGCGGCTTCCTCGCCTTCCTCCTTCATCTCCTCGGCCTCCTCTTCGAGGCGCTCCATCTCGTTCTCGATGCGGTCCTTCTCATCCTCCAGCCTCTGGCGCTCGTCCTCGACGCGGTCCCTCTCGTCCTCGAGCCTTGCCCTTGTGGTTTCAAGCCTCGCTCGTTTCTTTTCAATTTCCTCTGATTCATTATCATCCATCTTTTCCACCTCCTATCCTGAACACTATGTCCTTCGAGGAAAGGCTGTACAGCTTGACCTCACGCAACCTCTTGCCCAGCTTCTTCACCGAAACCACTATCCCGGCTTCCTCGAGCCGCGAGATGTGGAACAGTATAGTGGGCAGGGGCATCACGAGCTCATTCGAGATCTGGCTCGCGGTCTTGGGTCCCGCGGACAGGCATTTCAGTATCGCGCGCCCGGCCTCATTGGCTATCTCGAGCGCGACAATCTTCGCCTGCCAGGTGTCGAAGTCGAAGTCGTTCGCCATGCAATCCTTCCTCGGCATGGGAGTATAGCGTTATAAGCCTATTTAACCGCCTGGACCAGTTCAAAGATTCTTGATGTTTTCGGGAAATGCATTAAGTATTCCGGCCACCTGGTTCATGCCATGGAGCAGGCGGTATTCGCGGCCGGATGCTTCTGGGGCGTGGAGGATTACTTCCGCAGGGTTCCCGGAGTCCTGGACGCGGAGGCGGGCTATTCGGGGGGCAAGACCACCGAGCCCACATACGAACAGGTCTGCAACGGCACGACCGGCCATGCAGAGGCTGTCAGAATAATCTTCAACCCGGAGAAGGTGAGCTACAACCAGCTCCTGGGCCATTTCTGGCACATCCACGACCCGACAACGCCGAACCGCCAGGGCCCGGACGTCGGCACCCAGTACAGGTCCGCGATATTCTATTTCACCCAGGACCAGAGGGACCGGGCCATGGACTCGATGCGGAAGCTGGCCATTCGCACAGGCAAGGCCATCGTAACCGAGATAACGCCTGCCGGGAATTTCTGGCGGGCAGAGGAATACCACCAGCGGTATTTCCAGAAGAATCCTGGACGGGGGTGCCATATCTGAGCGCTGCTGACAGTGAGGAGTTGCGCAGGAAGGTCATGAGGGAGAAGGGCACCGAACCTGCTTTCTCGGGCAGACATCTGCATGAGAAGCGCAGGGGCCTGTTCAAATGCGCAGGCTGCGGCCGTGTCCTGTTCAAATCAGAAGCGAAGTTCGACTCGGGCTGCGGCTGGCTTAGTTTCTACCGGCCTATTTCACAGGATGCGGTTGACACCAAAGCCGACATGAGCCACCTCATGGTCCGCACCGAGGTCATTTGCCCGAAATGCGGCGGCCATCTTGGCCATGTGTTCGACGACGGCCCCACTGAGACGGGAAAGAGGTATTGCATGAACTCTGTAGCCCTCGATTTCGTGCCTGAACCATAGAAACGATAGCAAACTACCAGCCCCTAAAGGGACTGGCGTTTGATGACAGGGCTGGAAGTTTACAGAGGGGGTCATGCACCTATCTATCAAAGCCACCTGGCTTTGATTTGATGTGATTGGAATTGCACGATGCATGGCGGTTTACCCTTTGCTGTGATTCATGATAATGGCCTCTCATCCCCGGTTTGAAAACCGGGGAGTTCTCGGCCATAATCATTAAATTCCGGTTTCAATCACTGGCCGGTGCATCTTGGCCGAGAGTTTGTTTGTAGGGAGGGAGGCGGAGAGAATGATACTTTCGGATATATTCACCAGGGCATGTTCCGGAAAGGCGGGAAAGGCACTTGAACGGAAGGCCTGATGGCCGCATTCCGGCAAATATAATATATTGTGCACACAATCATGTCCGGTTATGAGAGAATCTTGGGTCCGCGGGATATTCTTCAGGCAGGTGTTGGATTACCTGATGCATCACTTGAGCAAGACCAGCTTCGAGCTTTTGGGAATGGGCGTGTCAGATTTCAAGCCCGAGGAGAAATACGACTTCGCTCTGTTCGGGGACCTACTCTACAAGGTCAAGCTTGTCGCCACCAGCGACGACGATTATATCGCCAAGGTCTCGAGGGACCTGATGAACCGCGAGGTGAAATGGAAGAGCCTGTTTGTTCGAATGGACCCCAAGAACGTGTTCACCTCCACCAAGAGGCAGGAGGGCAGGCAGCAGGTGGCCGATTACGAGCCTGGCGAGGCTACGGACGGCAGGGCAGTCATACGCATGAAGATGTGGACAGACAACCGCGCGCATCAGGATCTCTGGGCAGAATTCTACAGGGGCAGACTCGAGGGCATACTGGACCTTATGGGGCGCAAGGGCTCTGTCAAGCTGGTCAGGGAGTTCGGGGACGGCGGCATATTTACATTTACAATCAATTGGGCATAGGCTCAGGCCATCTCTGCGGCAGGCAATGGATAGCTTTTTTTATCGGCCGGACTTTGTTGGCACTGCATGGACACAGGCATTATTGGCAGGGAAGCGGAGCTGGACATACTGCGAGCCGCCATGGAGCAGGCCAAGGGCGGAGCAGGCTCAGCCGTGCTTGTCTCCGGAGAGCCTGGAATCGGCAAGTCGCGGCTTGTCGCCGAGGCGGTCCGGCTTGCCCGGGCTATGGGATTCGGCATATTGCCGGGTACGGCCGGCCAGGAGTCTCTGCGCCCTTTCCAGGTGATATCGGACGCGCTGGCGCCTCTGGGCGGAGAGCCGCTTTTCGAGCACGAGGAGTCAGTCGGTTTCAGCAACGCCTTCATTTTGGGCGAAGGCGGGGAAATAGCCGAGGAGCGGTCGCGCGGGGCAGACAGGGGCCTGGACACCGAAGCGATGGGAAATGTCCTGGAAGCGGTCCAGAGCTTCGTCTCGGATTCATTCGGCGGGATCGGCAGGACTCTAGGAAGGCTTGAATGCGGCAGCCGCAAAATAATTTTGGAGCGCGTCGGCAGCGGCGTGCTGGCAGCAGTTTTCGAAGGGACGGAGCACCCGCGCATGCACGATGCTGTTTCGTCGGCTGCTAGGTCAATCGGAGGAAAAATCCCCGCGAAACAGGCACTGGATGCACTGCAGGGCTCGCGGTTCATCGTGCAGAAGGAGCTCGAAGGCGTGAAACTGGACTCCGAGCGCGTGAGGATAGCGAACGATGCGCTTGAGAGGCTCAAGGATGCAGCTGAAAAGAAACCGGCGCTGCTGGTGCTGGAGGACCTGCACTGGGCAGACCAATCGTCCCTTTTCGTCATCCGGTTCCTGGCCCGGAACCTAGATTTCACCAGCGCAATGGTCCTGTGCACGGCGCGGCCCTCTGAGGGAGAGTCTGCCGAGAGGAACCTCGCTGCGATGAAGGCCGAGGGGACAATCTCCGAGTTGCCGCTTTCAGGCCTTGGTTCCGACAGCGTGCGCGGGCTTGCAGCCTTGATGTTCCCGGCCAATTCTTTCGACGATGGCTTTCTCGGGCGCCTGCAGAAGGACAGCGGCGGAAACCCCTTCTTCGTGAAAGAGCTGCTGAGGCAGATGGCCGACGACCGGGCCATATCCAGGAAGGACGGGGTCTATGTATTCTCGGGGGAGGGCTACGCGGTGCCGCCGACTGTCGAAGACATAGTCAAACGCAGGCTGGAGTCGCTCGACCCGGAGGCAATGGCCTTGGCCGAGTTTGCGTCCTGCATAGGCCGGGAGTTCGGCATCAGCGCAGCCGAATCGATGCCCATGGCAGCGAAGCCCGGAGAGGCGCTGGCGCGGCTTGCCGCGGTCGGAATCCTGGCGATCAGGGGCAGCCAGGGCGAGTTCACCCATGCCCTGTTCCAGGCAGCGCTATATAGCGGTCTTTCCCCCAGATGGAAGGCTTCTCACCACAGGGCGCTGGGCGAGCATTACGAAGCCCAGTTCCCGGGTAGAGAGGGAGCGGCTGCCTATGAGCTGGCAAGGCATTTCGGCCATACGGCAGAGCATGCAAAGTCAGCGAAGTACAACGAGATGGCCGGCGAGAAAGCGCTGGCTGTCTTTGCGGCCGAGCAGGCAGCCGAGTTCTTCTCGACTGCTGCAAAGTCTGTCAAAGCGCTCCGAGACGGTGAAAGGGAAGCACGCATGCTGGTGAGGCTGGGGGACGCGATGTTCCTGGCCAGCAGGTACGACCAAGCTGCTGAATCCTTTGAAGCAGCGGCACCCATGCTCAGCGGCCATGAGGCTGCGGCTGTCCACATGAAACTGGCGCAGACTTGCGTCGGAAGGGGCGAT
The DNA here is from genome assembly GCA_964354755.1 of uncultured Thermoplasmata archaeon. GTDB lineage: Archaea > Thermoplasmatota > Thermoplasmata > SG8-5 > SG8-5 > UBA147. Next base: position 176,372 of record CAYHBA010000003.1, on the reverse strand, counting down.
TACACAGGTGGCCTTGCCGAGTGCGCCGAAGGCCTGCGGGTAACAGGGAACGACGCATCGCTTGTGACTGCAAAGCTCCTGAACTGCGAGGGCGGGACACTGATGCGCACAGGCAGGTACGCGGAGGCCCTGGAGCGGATAAACCGGGCTTTGGATATCGCCACGGCGCTCGGTGACGCGGCAGAAGTCGTCCAGACCCGGCACAACCTTTCGAACGTCTATTGGTTCAAGGGTGAGTTCAGGGAGGCGCTGACCCAGGTCGAAGCAACCATCGCGGAGAGGGAGCGGCTGGGCGATGTCGCGGGCCTTGCCAGGGCTTACAACAATATGGGCGTCTTCAACAACGACCTCGGGGAGACGGCCGAGGCCCTAAAATGGCACGAGAAGAGCCTGGCCATGAAGGAGCGCATCGGGGACCGCCACGGCATGGCAATCACGCTCGGGAACATAGGCGTGCTGAACTACCACGGCGGCAACCTCGAGAAGGCAAAAGAGTATTTCGAGAGGGCGAGGGAAATTTCGAGAAGCATAGGGGACAAATCCAGCCTGGCGACCGCGACCACCAACGTGGCCAACGTGCTGGGGGAGATGAACGATTATGAAGGCTGCCTCGAGCTTTTCAAGGAGTCTATGGCCATTGCAGCCGAGATCGGCAAGAAATCGCTGGTCTCCCGCGCGCTTGACGGGACAGTGGAGCCGCTGCTCTGCTTAGGGCGGAAGGAGGAGGCCATCAGCAATGCAAGGAAAGCCCTCGCAATCGCAGTGGAGACGAAGTCCAAGCCCGAAGAGATAGCGAGCAGGATGGCGCTGGGCCGGGCGCTCTGCGTGGCCGGGAGGCTAGAAGAGGGTGAGGAAGAGCTGAGGGAGACACTCAGGCTTGCAGAGGAGACCGAGGAGAAGATGCAGATAGCCAGCACCCACTACGAAATGGGCATGATGTTCTCGCTCATGAAGGAGAGGGAGAGCGCCCTGGCAGAATTGGCCGAAGCCAGGGGGATGTTCGTGGAGCTTAGGATGAAGCTGTGGATAGGGAGATGCGACAGCCAGCTGGCCCTGGTGGGGACCAACAAGCAGATGGACCAGCACATCTGATGAATCGCCGCATTCAATTTGAGCGATGGCTTCTGAATTGCCTTTGCCCCAGGATATACCGTTCCACGACATCGAATCCCTGGCCCACGCTTCCGTGATAGGATCCGGAGGCCCAGAATCCGTCCTTGTTCCATTTCACGAGATGGGGATATCTCAGCCGCAACTCCCTGCTTGTGTTGCTCTTTATCCGCTCCACGACAGTGCTCGGAGATAGTTCCGGAGGATACTGGACGAAGAGATGGACATGGTCTGCTGCCACGGCCATCTGGAGTATGTCGACCTCCATGTTCCGGCAGGCCCGCTTTATCTGGGCCTCGCACTCCCTGGCCACAGAACCCACTAAAACCTTGGCCCTGAACTTCGGGGTAAAGACCATGTGGTCGGTAAGCATGGACGATGTGTGGCGCTTCCCCATTTGTTTGGCTTTCATTCCTTCGGCACCACTGGATGATATAGGTCCAAAATGAACTCCAGGTCCTTCCTGTCAGTCCTGACGCTCTCCTCCAGGCAGAGATTGTTGGCGCACTTGTATCCGTTCTTCTTCTGGTAAGCAACAAGGTTACGCCAGGCTCGCCCTATGGCCTCGAAATCGCCCTTCGGGACCTCGACCCTTGTCACAAGATAGTCGCCACCGGGGAAGTCCTTGACCTTTACTTTATCATCCGCGAAATTTTTTTCCACGGTCATCCAGACCTCGTATCCGTACTCCGGTTTGCCGTGGCCCGGGCAGGGATTGTTGAATCCGAAGAACCTTGTCTCTGGCTTTATCATCCCTTGGGGCCTGGCCCAGGCGAACAGCTTGTCCCAGGCGTCCTGCTCCGGGCTTGGTCCCAACGCGTGGAAGGTCACCACTCTCATCGGCTGCAAGTCAATTTCCCTGACTTCCATTCTTCTCACCGGAGGAAGCTAGACTCTCGGGGTATATAAACCTGGAAAGGGGATGACTGAAAGTATTCTGTATCAGGCGACTTCCACGACTATCCGGTTCTTGCCGTCCGGGTAGAGAAAGACATTCTTGCCCTCAGCCAGGTCAAGATACTCGGCTATCTTCGCGGGTATTCGGACGCTGAGCGAGTTGCCCGATTTAACCACTTTAATCTTCTTGGACAGGCCCCAGACGCCAAGCTCCTTTGCTTTGGCCTCCATCTTCTCCATCGCTGCCTCGTCAAGGAAGGATTCTCCACACTGGTCGCATATCTCGGCATCGAACTTGCCGAGGCTCACGCCGAACATCTCCTCCTCGACCTTTCCCTTCTTCAGGTTTCCTTTCTCGCACATCGGGCATTTAACCATTTATTACCACCTCAGCATCACCGTTATCACATACCAGTCATCGCCAACCTTCCGGAACACCACTTCCAGGTGCCTGTGGGTGCACACGATTCTCGCGCCCTGGAGCCGCTTGCTCCCCTTCAGTATGGTGTCGCGGACCTCCCTGGCCGATATCCCCCGCTCGATCATCCGCTTCCTGGCGTGGAGGCTGTACCTGATGTCAGGCATGTAAGTGATGTAATGACTGTTATTACATATAATACTTCCGGAGAAAATACTTTCAGTCACCCTGGCAGGGGGTATAAAAGGAAAGACCGCATTTTACCTGCTATGAAATCAGCCGAAAGTATTAAATGCTATCAAAATGATATCATTTATGGTGATGAGATGACCGAGACACAGGTGCTGTTCCGCGTGGATTCCAACATACTGAAAGAGCTGGATTCAACATTGTCCAGTGCCGGCTTCAAGACCAGAAACGAGTGGTTCCGGAACGCGGTCAGGAATTTTCTCGAGGATATGGAACGCAAGAAGTTCCTGAAGAGGCTGGAAAGCCTGAAAGTTGAGGGATTGACCGATTCCGAGGTAGCGGATATGGTAAAGGCCTGGAGGAACAAGGGCAACGGATGATTATTGTCGACACCAACGTGATAATGGCCTTTCTGCTGACCAGGGGTATCACCCATCGGATTATCGCGGCGCATAAGGATGTGTTCATCAGCCCGGAGCATTGCTTCAGTGAGGTTTGGGAGCACAGGGAAGCCTGGAACAGAAACCATGTTACGGATGAGGCTCTGAGAGAAATTCTGGACGGGGTCAAGCGCCTTTTCATTTATCCTGTCCCTGACGCGGTAGGCCATCCTGCAATGGCCGAGGCCTCGGGACTGATCGCGGACCCGGACGATGTGCCGGTAGTCGCCCTGGCTCTATCGGTCCATAATGAAGGCGTATGGACTTATGACACGAAGCATTTCTGCACCGGGACACTGAAGAAACGAATTCGGGTTCTGAGCACTTCGGATGTTGTCAGGATGTATCCGGCTGGGGAGTAGTTTCGGAGACCTGGCTCGGAGGTATAAAAGGAAATACCGCATTTGAGGGTATGCGGTGGACCCTGATGGCCAAGCCATGTGGCTGAAGACCGTCAAAGACCCCAAGTCTGTAACATCAATGGAAGAAGTCCCATAAAAACATATCGCCGGGATGGCCGAGCCTGGAAAGGCAAGCGGCTGAAGACCGCCAAAGACCCCAAGGTCTTCGTGGGTTCAAAGCCCACTCCCGGCGGGGCATTTTTTCGGTATCCAAAGTCCTTTTACCTGTATCCCAGATCCTGCGGGACGTTGGGACGGCAGTTTCTTTCTCTATCCCAAGTCCTGTGGGACATTGGGAGCTGGCGAGGCATCAGGTCACGCTATCCATATTCTATGTCCCGCGACGAGCTAACATACTCCCTAACAGACGATATGCAAAAATACAGCAACAAGCCTCGTCTGTTAGGGCGGGGTATGTTAGCTGATATTAGCTGATAGTAGCGTATATATAGCTGATATCTAATAATGGGATAGCGTGACTTGTGAGGGCGCCAGTGTTTCAATTCTGAGGGGCTTGAGCGTTTTATAAACATAGGATTTCACGCCGCAGCCGATTTGCCGCAGGGAAATCGGGCGCCGAAGGCACCCGAAGGGTGGAGTCGGCGAGTGCGAAGGCACTCGACTGAAAGGAGAGTGGAGTCGCACCAAGCAGCGAGCCAGTGCAACTGGTGAGCGGCGAAGTGGAATACGACTAGTAGGGCGGGGTGGAAGCCCCGCCCGAATGCAGATTGAAATCAAGAGCCAGCAGGCGGAGAATCGCAACGTTTTAAACATATGATTTCGATAAAGAAAGAAGAATGGCCCAGTGTGGCTAAGCAACCACACTGCCGTTAATGGCCATTCTTCTGACTGGCTCAGAGAAATCATTGTTTTATTACTTGCGATTCGATTAGAAGCAAAAACTCAAGCCCCGTATATCGCAGAACGGCCCGAACCCCCCGACAACAAACTATCAGCGACGCAAGGGGCGTGATGCCTCGCCGGAGCTTTGTGTCCTAGTAGCGACGAGATCTGCCAACAAAGCGCACGGTTGCGAGCTATCATACTCCCAGCGTTACAGCGAAGCAATCACGAGTACAACGAAGGGACGGGGAGCCTGATGTAGTAGCTGAGGGAATGCGATATCAATAAGTATTTATCAGAGCATTCCCGTATAGTCACTTGGCGTAGCGGAGGAGTGCCTGTTTCATAGCGTAGAAAGTGGGATGGCCAGTATGGAAAACAATGTGAGTAATTCTGACAACGTTCCAATGTATGATATTTACAAAGAACAAGAAAAATATATTGGCAAAGGAAAATCTAGGATATTATCCAATATTGCGGGTCTATTAATGATAATTCCTGGTTTTTTAGCATTCTTAGTAGGTTTTGTTTTGTTTAGTACTGGATCTCTAATTCTTGTTGTAATAGGGGCTCTACAATTTTTCGTAGCAATTCCATCATTAATTGGCGGGGTTTATGCAATAAAACAAAAGCATCATAAAATCGCATTAATTGGGGCAATATTAAGCATTTTTATATTTGTAATTCCTGGCATTATTGCGGTAATTCTGTTGTTCATATCAGAAGATGAATTTGAAAGTTGATGGCCATCCCCGGTTATTCCGTAGGCACTCCGTAGCGAAGCTGGGCCGTGAGCGATCTTTTGTTATTATCGCCGGTAGGCCCCGTGATGCCTCGCCGGAGCTTTGTGTCCTTTCAACGACGCTTGGCCAACAAAGCGCACGGATGCGAGCCACCATATTCCAAACGTTACGGCGAAGCAGCCACGAGTACAACGAAGGGGCGGGGAGTAATAACACAAGGCTTAAATCCTGCCTTGTGCATTCACTTGGGAGCGAACGTAGGGGGTCTGGATGAATACTGAATCCATCGATTTTGAACAAATGATTCAACAATGGCAATCTTTTAAGCGATTTATTCTCCTTTTATTCGGAGCATTGATTACATTGATGTGTTTTGCACTGGTTCTCTCAATATATGAGCAAAATATATTCTTTGTTATTTGTATCTTATGTGCTATTATTGTTGCCAGTTTCCCTATTATTTCCGAATATACACAATATAATCCAATCGATTACATGTTTAACACTGCTCGGCGAGAATTGTTACGCACATTTGAATGGATGAAATATCATGACCAGGATGGTAAGCAAATTATCTTGTATGTCACTAAAGAACAAATGAAATTTGCCTTTATACCGGATGTTAGACTTGAGAAATTATATGGTTCAGATAGGAGAGGATTTAAACAAGCACGTGAAATCTGGAAACATAATGACTCCAAATGGGAACCTGAATTTCTTGATAAGAACAATCAGTTACTGGATAAGTATAAAGACATGATATAAACAAAAGACCCCCGTAGTGAAGCTCCTGGGCCGCGATCAATCTTTTGTTCCAAACGACGATAGGCCCCGTTGATGCCTCGCCGGAGCTTTGTGTCCTGAGATCGACGTGAATCCAACAAAGCGCACGGGCGCGAGCGAACCATATTAGAATCAACCGCGAGCGATGACAAGTCCAACGCAGGCACGGGGAGCAGTAACACAAGCCTTATATCCGGGCTTGTGCATTCACTTGGCGAGACGCCTGGCCACAAAAAAGGTGTGCCGATTATTATTTATATGACTACTTACATTGTACTGATTGGTGAAGCTTTGAAAGCAGTTATCTCAGTACAAAAGGAAGGCAAATTCTATGTTGCCACTGATCTGGTCACCAATGTTGCAGACCAGGGTTCTTCAGAAGATGAAGCAATATCTCGATTGAAGCAGGGACTCTTGGAACATTATCAACTTTTAATGGAACTGGCTCCAAAAGGTTCGAAGACTTCTTTTATCGAAATCGAGGTGGAGAAATTTGCCAAAGCTTCCGGTGCTGTCAGCTGATAAGATTGTTAAAGCCCTAAAGCGTGCTGGCTTCAGAATTGTTCGTCAGTCTGGTAGCCATATTCATTTGTGGAATGATGACAGTAGAACACTTGTTACAGTTCCAAACCATTCTGAACTGGCTAAAGGCACTCTGAATTCGATAATCAAGCAATCGAAATTGAGCAGAGACGAATTCATGGCTTTAATTAAGTAGGCACACCTTGAAATTAATCTTAGTCGAGCTGGAGCGAGTACATTTTCCAATTGTCGGGAGCGACTCGTGATGCCTCGCCGGAGGTTTCCGTCCTGCATTTGACGTTATTCCAGGAAACCGCACGGATGCGAGCTACCATATTCCAAACGTTACAGCGAAGCAGCCTCGAGTACAACGAAGGGGCGGGGAGTAATAACACAGGTGACTAAATCCAGCGACCGCGGCGCAGGATTTATATAGACACCTGTGCATTCACTTGGGGCAAGCGTCTACTGGCTAAGGCTGTGTGCCCGTTTTTAATGTGCATATAATAAGTAGAGTGTTTGGCGGTCGTTAGTAATTAGGTGATAATTTATGAAATGCCCAGAATGTGGAAAAGAAGTAGATTATTGTCCCGCAGGTCATTGGCTTTGCTTTGAATGTGGTTGGCAAGCAGAGGGATGTGACCATAATTGAGATAACTATTTATGGGTTGAACAGTATAACAGTTGAACGGTGATACAAATGGAATTCGTAAAAATGTCAAAGAAAGGACAATTGGTTGTTCCAGCAGAATTGAGAGCAATGTTGGGTTTGAATCCAGAGGACAGATTCATTGCATACGGCGACGAGGATTACATTATTTTCAAAAAAGTTGAGTTGCCTTCGCTGCAAAAGGAATTTGATAAGATTGTGAAAATAACAGCAAAGGTTTCTAAGGAAGCTGGAATAACTGAAGATGTTGTAATGGAAGAGATAAAAGCATACCGTAAAAAGAAGAAGGCTTCTTAGAATGACTGAAATTTCAGCAGTATTTGATACCAATATACTCATATCTGCTTTTATTGGCCGTGGTGCGCCATATAAAGCATTGGATGCGGTTTATGCTGGCAAAGTCAGGTTGATAATATCGCCTGATATGCTGCTTGAATTCGAAGATGTTATTTCAAGATCAAAATTTAATTACACTAACAAACAGATTCGTAGAATTCTCACAATTGTTTTCAAAGTTGCGAAAGTGGTGCAACCAGACTTCAAAGTTGATATTGTGAAAGAGGACCCTAGTGATAATCGAATCATTGAAGCTGCAATATCTGGCAGAGCCAAATATATAGTAACGGGTGATGGTCATTTACTTTCACTAGGAAAAGTAGAAAATATCGAAATAATTACTGTGAATGAGTTCCTAAAATTATTATAACCGTGTAAGAGTTTGGGTATCTCAAAGATGTCAATCGTACCAAATTCGAAAAGTTCAGGAAGTGATTCGGTTGAAAATCAGACAGATAATACTGAAATTCTGGTGGACCTGGGAAGATTGCGCGGACGGGTTAACACGATTACCATATTTCCGAAGTCTGGAATCATGGTATCCAAGCGCAAAATACGAAAGATTTCCGAAGATTATCTTGAAGCCGGGACAAAAATTCTATAAATTGGAGGAATGTAAGTAAACCAGAGCCGCCAAACACGTTAATCAGCATATGCACATGAGAACGTTTTATCGTCGTAGGGCACACAGCCGTATGTTAGCAAAGCGCAGACCTGGAGCGAGAACAATCTTTTTTAGAATTGACGTTAGCGACCCGTGATGCCTCGCCGGAGGAAACCGACCTATACTGCCGCAAAGACAGGTTTCCGCACGGTTCCGAGCTACCATTTTCCAGACGTTACAGCGAAGGAATCCCAAGTCCAACGCATGGACGGGGAGTAATAACACAGGTGACTAAATCCAGCGACCGCGGCGCAGGATTTATATACACACCTGTGCATTCACTTGGGGGCGAACGTCTGGTAGCAAAGGTTGGGGGCACGTTTTAAATGCGTAGTAGCCTAAATATATTAATAACGGATATAGATTGTAAGTATAAAATAGGAGTTAACTGCAATTCCGAGTCCGATTTCGGACATATGGGGATGACTAAATGAAAAAGACAAAAACAATTGAAGTATGTGATGGATGTGAGGCAGAAAGCGATGGAGATACATGGTATGAATGTATCAAATGCAAAAAAATTTATTGTTGTGATTGCATTCTAGATCATATACTGGAAGAGGGATTGGTAATTGAAAAAGATACAGAATAAATTTAATCACAACAAACCATCATATACTGGAGGCACTTGATTTGATTGAGATAATTCTACTGGTAATCGGAATTTTCGTTGGTTTCATCGCAGGTTTTTTTTATGCCAAATACAAAGCATATCAATCTACTGATTTTTCCGCCCAGATTTCGACCACCGGTAGTCTATCGACCCAAGTAACCGAAATGAAAGTAAAATTTGTTGAAATGGAAAAGTCGCGAGAGAGAATAGATATAGAACGACAGAAGCTGGATGAGGAAAGAGAGACAAGATCTAGAACGTTTGTAAGTAGTATTTATAGGTTAATTCAAGAAATGTCTGATAAAAGTACTAAAACTGATGAAGAAAAAGAAAAAAGAATTGTGAATTTAATGGAGCAAAATAATAAGTTGTTTGAAGAACAAAAAGCTAGTACCGAAAAATTTTTAATAAAACAAATGGAAATGAGTGGTAAATCTGACGAAGAAAAAGAAAAAAGAATAAAGGAATTAATGGAGCAGAATAAGAAATTCTTTGAGGAACAAAAAACGAATACTGAGAAATTTTTATCGGAACAGGGTAAATCAAGAGACGAAACTGAGAAAAAAAGAGATGCTCAAATAGCAGATATGAATAGGATGGTCTCTCTATTTACAAAGGCGGTCTCTGGCACAAAAACAAGAGGATTGGTGGGGGAAGAATTACTTCGGGAAGCAATGTGTAATTCTATACGGGCAGAAGTAGTAAAATGCAATTTAAAAACCGATAATGGAGAAATCGAATTTGCATGGAACCTTGAAGACGGAAAGTTTATTCCAATAGATTCGAAACTTCCAGATGTGTTTGAATTGCTGGAACAGCATGAACTGTCAGATGATATTGAAAAACAAAGAGAATTGAAAAAAGAAATTTTTGAAAGAGTCAAAAAAGAGGTTAAGCGGGTTCAAAAATATCAGAATCTTTCAAACACAATCGATAATTGTATTCTTGTTGTTCCTGAAGGTGTACTGGAAATTGCGCCAGACCTGGTAGGGATTGGAAAGGAAAGCAATGTATTCGTTTGCAGTTATAAAGATGTATTCCCAATAGCTCATGTTCTCCATGATCAGTATATCAGATTAAAAGAAGAGGGAGATATTGGACAATACAAACATATTATCAAAGTGCTTTTCCAAATACTAGAAAAAATAAGTAAAAAAACAGATGCCATTGAAAGAGCTGCCACGGCGATAAAAAATGCCAATGACAAAATTAAAACAGAGGTTGTAAATGCAAAGAGGCAGAAGCAAGGGGTAGCAGATGTCGACGACGAATACGATAATAATGAAACTAACGAATTAGAAGAGGAAGATGATGAAACCAACTAATATCGGCGGACTCGCAATTTTTTCCTCGCTTCACGTGTCGAACCCATTCAAGCATTCAGGGACAGCTAGCACACGGACATACCTCAGCGCCCACTCAGGTCACTACACTCTGGCGGGGACATTGCCTTCGGCGAAGTCGTATGTCCCCAGGACGTTATACAACATTGGCTGGCTAAAAATTGAGGTAGTGTAATGAGCAAACTTGAAGAAGAAAATGTTTCATATGGGGATTATAAAAGAATAGTAAGCCTTAGAAACCACATTCAGCAAACGATTGTGAGTGATTTTCCAGAACTCGTTACAATTATTGAAGAAACATTGGCTTTTACACAAAAAATCATCGATATTTTGGAAAAAAAGTTATTCGTGGATACTCACCCAAATAAAGTAAATACAATAAAAATCAATCTTTTCTCAAGGAATTATAGTTACTTATCTGGCTCATATATTTTATTCCGCTCGAATTTAATACTGCCCGCAATGGGATTATTAAGAGTTGTGTTAGAAAATATTCACCATTTATATGTGCATCATTTTTTCAAAAAGGATTCTGACTTATTATTTGATTATCATAAATTATCAAAGAAACAACTAACCTCTACTTTGACTTCTGATGAGAGCAATACACTAAGTAAGTTAAGAAAAAAATATACTCCAATAAACATTCGTAAACTACTATATGGCAACATTGATGAACATAATAAATTCTATTGGAGTTTATGTGAATATAGTCACCCCACAACCGTTGGATTTTCTTACGATAGGACATATATACCGAATTCTATGGAAAATGCTCTAAAAGTGTTATTGCATTTAATTGATAATAATTTATATGCGATTTTGATAATTTATGAACCTATCTTATCCTCAGAAGAAAAGAAAATGATGTATGAAATGTTGCATAAAATAAGAAATATAATAACGGTTTTTGATTTATCACCAAATGCAATAAATATAAACCTAGTGGGGGTTTAGACGATATGAAGAATATAGTTCGGAAAGAATTTCTTAAGGGATGCGAAAAATATTGAATCCAACGCAGGGACAGGGAGCACGAACGAAAGCCTTATTACTGAGTGTTATCGTTCACCTGAAGCGAACGGAAGCGTACTTAAAATGAATTATATATTCGGGAGAAAAGCAAGATGAATAAAAATGGTTCCTATGGTGAATGGTATAGTGACAATTTAAATTATTGGATGTATATGGTAAGATACCGGAGAACAGATTCCAACATTTATGACTCAAAACTGACATTTCAATCGCTTAAAGAGAATAAAGATATGTTCTCGATGGTTCTTAATAGGTATCCACTTGCCCATTGTAAGATTATCGAAGAAGCCAAGGAAATATGGCTTGGACGGGAGTTTATTGATCCAAATTTAAATTGCGATACTGAAGAATTCATATATGATGTCAAAATCGATTTTAATGGTGCCATTATCCATGCTTCAGATGATTGGCCGCTTTACGAAAAATTATTTTCATTATTCCTAGTAAAAAGAACAAAGTATCCCTCGAAAAATTATGATTTGGTGGCTATTGATGAGTACATCAATTCTCTTGAAAATGCAATGCGACTAGGAATATATTGTGACCCTTGCCCGGCTTTAAGAGCAGAATTTTCAATCTTGGGTCAAATGGCCAAATTAAAAGACAGACCTCACGATTTTGGAACTCATTGTAATAATTTTTACAGGCTAATTGTGTTATTAGAGAAGTCTGCTGGCAATGGTTCTTTCGATTGGAGATTTACTGGCCCCTCAGCGGATGGAAAAATTAACATAATTAAAACAATTAGAAAGAGAGGATGGAGTACTCCTGATTTTGAAAATGGGGTCAAGATATTCCTTGAAAACACGAAAAATGTTATTGAAAAACACAAGTGCTTTGAAACCACAATGGAACATATGAAAACAGTGCCAGAAACCGTGAACTCCAGTAATAGAGTAATTGATTTATTAATGCAAGAAAAAGCAATGAACGGTGTGATGACAAAACCATGCCTTCTCGAAGTACTGAAACGATTGGGTTATGTTGTAGATTCAAAGAAAAAAATAAATGAATTGTGGGATTTTGTGTATGCCAATGATTCTCCAAAACTAAGGGAAGTTATGGGTAATGTTATGGGGTCAAAATGGCTTAAACCTGTTGAAGTAGATATACACCCATTAGAAGAAATGAAACTGCATTTTCATAAACACGCTAAGTTCCCAAGTGAAGAAATTGTAATTGGCAGAGCAGACAATTATTTTTATCCAGCATATTTAAAGGATAAAACAGGAAGACTTCTGTTTATTGGCTTTGGTAGGGATAGGAAAACAATAGATGGCAATTGGGTCGAGTTACGTATAGATGCATGTGTTTTTCTTAAGGGTGAATATTTTATCAAGCCCATTCCCAGAATTACATTTTGGAGACAGAGAGTCAATGATTTTGATCGAGAACATGATGAAAAATATAAGGAAATATTTTTTAATTTTGTTAACATTGTAAAGAGAGAATTAAAATATACTGGCGGAGTCAAGGTTACAGTAATCTCAGCAGAAATTCATGTTTGATATTATTTTGCGAAAGGATAACTATTTTCTTGAGCGTGGCGAGCAGGTAGGGGACGGCCAGCGCAGACACGCAAGGTTAGGGGAGGATGAAGGCAAGACATTTTGTTAGCAGGGCTACTACGCATGAATCGAAACGTCGTAATAGTGCCCCCAACCGTCCGTTAGTAAAGTGAGCACCTGGAGCGAGAGCAATCTTTTGTTAGATTTGACGGTAGCGACCCGTGATGCCTCGCCGGAGCTTTGTGTCCTATAATCGACGTGAATCCAACAAAGCGCACGGATGCGAGCTACCATTTTCCATACGTTACAGCGAAGCAGTCACAAGTACAACGCAGGGACGGGGAGTAAAAACACAGGTGACATAAATCCAGGCGACCATGGCGCAGGATTTATATACACACCTGTGCATTCACTTGGGGCCAGGGTGATTCTTATAGAAGACCACACAAACGGGGAAGAGCTAGATTATAAAAGATATGGTTCCTATTCACTATATCTTGCTTTAATACCTTTGCTTATTAATCCAATTCTTATATTATGGATATTCAGATTATTGAATCTTAAATATGACGAAGTCTTTATAATATTCTGGATGATTATATTGATGTTAGTAGCCTTATTAATTATTTCTTTTATTTTAGGCATACTGACTCGTAATACTAAAGAAGGTAAAAGCGGATTATATAGCTCGCTTATTATTGGAATCGCTTATGCTATATTTATTGTGACATTGCTTAATCCGCCATTTTATTGAGTTTGTGTGGTCGATTATACTGCAACCCGCAGACCTGGAGCGAGAACATTTTCCAATTGCCGAGAGCGACTGGTGATGCCTCGCCGGAGGAAACCGACCTGCCAGCGCCGTGAAGACAGGTTTCCGCACGGGCGCGAGCGAAACATATTAGAATCAACCGCGAGCGATGGCAAGTCCAACGCAGACACGGGGAGCAGGGACGAAAGGCTTAAATCCTGCCTTTCGCATTCACTTGGAGATGGACGTTTCCGTCGTAGGTTCTGTGCCCCCGAATTCAAATCACGATAGGAGAGCATCTGTTCAAAATTTCGTGGAGAATAGACATGAGCACTAACAGTATTGACGATAAAAAGAATTATTCAAATGCGCTTATAACAATGCTAATCGGCTGGGCAATTTTTATTATTTTATATTCGATGTGGCTTTTGAAAATTACTACTGCCAACAATTTACCTTTTATATTTTTCTTTGGAATTGGAATGTCATTATGTCTTGCAGCATACATGTGGATGGATTCAAGTGAAACCATTCAGGAGTTAAATAAAATTTACCTGGTTTTTTACACTCTGTTAATCGCCACACCTGTAATTTTTATTAGATTTTACGAGGACTTTCAAATAATAAATAATGGCAAACCAGATGATGTCGTGCATGCAGCATTTGGTCTTGTACTTACTTTTGTAGGAACTTTTATACTAATATTTTTATATGGTGTAGTTTATTATCAATATAATGAGTATAAACGATGGAAATAAATCACCTGTGAAGATGTGTGACATCTGATGAATTAAACTTAATTTCAATCATTTGTACTAAGCAGGGGGCACAGAACCGTTTCGTATCGTAGTCCAGCTCTCCACCGAGAACAATCTTTTGTTAGAATTGACGGTAGGTGGCCGTGATGCCTCGCCGGAGAAAACCGACCAGTACTGCCGATTGACCAGGTTTTCGCACGGATGCGAGCTACCATTTTCCATACGTTACAGCGAAGCAGCCACGAGTACAACGAAGGGGCGGGGAGCAAGAACACAAGCCTTATATCCGGGCTTGTGCATTCACTTGGCGTAGCGGAGGAGTGGCTGGTGGAAACCGTAAAAAATTATAAAAGGAATATAATCGTTTCAATAATCGTTATTGCTGTAATAATACTGGCTATTGTTTTATATCCAAGACCTGATGGATTCACAGCAAAAGCAGCTTATGATGATTCTCAAGATGCAATTTTGGAACAAGGTCAGAATCCAGATAATTTTAGACTCATATCTGTTCAAACTACTAATTTAATATCTGGGGATGTAATGGTAGAGTCAGGTCGATTTAAAAATTTACAATTCATCTATGTTTCATCTAATTTTAGCGAAACGCCTCAAAGAGGCCAGATGTATGTAATTCAAGAAAAACATCTATTTTCTTATGTTCCATTTACTCATCCATATTCTCTTGAAATATACAACATAACAAAACTATCTGGTACTGGCGAAGATTATACTATTGAAAACTGGGAAATTAATAGTGACAGAGCATATAAACTTGCATTGAAAAATGAACAAATTTCAAGTATCATGGACTATAAACCAGAAGTTACTTTATTTGTTTTGAATGGAACAGCGGATTTTCCTATATGGCATATTTACTGGAATTACAACAATCAAACTGCTATGATTAAAATAAATGCAACAACTGGTGATATTATTGTCGTTGATTTAGATTATATTGAACCAGCCACTCCGTAGCGAAGCTGGGCCGAGAGCTATCTTTTAATGTATGCGACGATAGGCCCCCGTGATGCCTCGCCGGAGGTTTCCGTCCTACATTTGACGCAATGCCAGGAAACCGCACGGATGCGAGCCATCGTATTCCATGCGTTACGGCGAAGCAATCACGAGTACAACGAAGGGACGGGGAGCGGGGTATGGCCTCGCCATCAGGCCATACCCCGCATACCGCCCAAGCCCTTCGTTCTACGTTAGAGTTCTATTGAATATGTCACTTGGCGTTGCGAATCCAGTCGGTTACAGGGGCACGATTCGTTTTAAGCGAAACATTTATTAAGTAAGAATTCCTTACTTCATATGGTGAGATAATGACCGATGTTGTAAAAGTCACATCAAAAGGACAGATTACACTGCCGATAGATATAAGAAACGCCCTCGATATCGAAAATGACAGTTATCTTGTAGTGGAACAGGTCGGAGACTATGTTCTTATGAAGAAGGCCGAAATAAGACTCAAAGAGATTCAGTCCATTCTCAAGAATGATGCAAAACGCAAAAAAATTACCAAGAAACAACTGCTGGCGGCTTTGCAAAAATCTGAGAAAAGGACGTGGAATTAGTGCGAATCTTCTTTGATGCAAACATCCTCATTTCTGCAATTGTATTCGATGGGAAAGAACTTGAAGCTATTCTTAAAAGTACAGATGCTGGACACACCATTGTGATTTCAGACCACATCGAAGAGGAATTATTTCGAGTTATGCTGGAGAAATTCCCAGAACATTCAAAATTATTCCATGAATTTATAGGAATGGCTGGCTTCGAAGTAGTTCCCAGAGAGATTTATATCAACAACCTCGATGATTACAACATCGTCAGAGACAAACATGATAGGCATGTTCTGGCTTGTGCTGATCTCACCAAATGTAATGTTATTGTTTCTGGAGACAAAGACTTAATCGAATTGAAGAAATTCAAAAATATCCAGATACTGAAATCAGCTGATTATCTCAAGATGTTAAAGTAGTGCCCTAGTAATTTATAATTTAAGCGAAGTTGGAGCGAGTACATCTTCTGATCGCCAGGAGCGACCCGTGATGCCTCGCCGGAGGATTGTGTCTTATGATCAACGTGAATTTAACAATCCGCACGGTTGCGAGCCACCATTTTCCCAGCGTTACGGCCAAGCAATCACGAGTACAACGAAGGGACGGGGAGAAGGAACACAGGTGGGTAAATCCAGCGACCACGGCGCAGGATTTATATAGACACCTGTGCATTCACTTGGCGATGGCGAAAAATAGCAAAAGCAGTGCCCCGTTTATGGAAAAGTTTATTTAGTATTAGTTATATATACTTATACAACGAAAGTGATTCAATGACATCAATATTAGAAGACAAAACAGAAGTAATTCACCATTTTCCGCGGCTGGATACAGTGCTAATGGTGGAGGAATACATTCGAGAACACAGCGGAGAATTCAAAAAGAAGGCTGTCTGGACCAATTTACCGAAAAAGATGATGTACCAAACATTCAATGTTATCTACAATTACTTGCTGGAATCAGGAAAAATTGCCAGAGATTCAGATGGAAAAATATGTTGGATTTGGAATCCAGAATTGGTAAAGAAATATTTGTCAGATAACTCACTGGCAATTAGGTAATGCGCACAGGTTGGTATGTATGGTTAAATGTAAAGTTGTGTTCGCAGACAAACAATTAAAGGCCGCATTTGATAAATTGAAGAATTCTAATACTGAAGATGAGAATCTACATAAGTGGCTAAATCGCGCATTTGACGACATATGTGAGAATGCTTTCTGCGGGATCCAAATACCAAAGAAACAGATTCCAAAAGAATATCTCAAGAAATATGGAATCGATAATTTGTGGAAATATGATTTACCGAAGGCATGGAGATTGATGTATTCAGTAGCCAGGGACGAGATTGTTGTCATTTCGATAGTACTTGAATGGTTACCTCATAAAGAATATGAAAGGCGTTTTAAATATTGATGCAAGCTAGGTTCAAAGGGGCACTGTGATATCTATACAAAAGCCCGAACTGGGCCGAGAGCAATCTTTTGTTTTTATCGCCGTTAGGCCCCCGTGATGCCTCGCCGGAGGATTGCGTCCTGAAATTGCCGATTGACCAGCAATCCGCACGGATGCGAGCCATCGTATTTCCACCGTTACGGCGAAGCAGCCACGAGTACAACGAAAGGGCGGGGAGCAGGGACACAAGGTATTTATTGGACCGTGTGCATTCACTTGGGGGCGACTGGATATAATCGTAGAGCGGGGGTTTACGTATCGCAGAACGAAACATTAAAAGAAAATGTGTTGTATGTGGAAAGCAACTCATAATCAAGGTTCAAACAGATCTGTCATATACTGGGGGCCATTATTTTGGAGTTATGGAGATTCCAATTGGTAAGGGTGAAAACGTGAAGGTTGGAGAACACAAAATGGGCCGATTAAAATATATCGTTGTAAAATGGACTGGAAAACATAAAAAGGTTGAATATTGGGAATGTGACAAGTGTTATGCCGAGTAACCAATAATTATTTATACATAGATACACATATTGCACAGGTGATACTATGGTCAACATGACATTGGCAGTGCCGAAAGAACTGAAAGAGGAAATGGACGATTTCCCCGAGATCAATTGGTCAGAGGTGGCCAGGATTGCCTTCAAGCGCAAGATACAGGCATTGAAGGTCCTGAAAGACTTCTCATCTGACAGCGAAATGACAGAGCAGGATGCTATCGAGCTCGGAAGAAAAGTCAACAAGGCACTCCGCAAGAGATACTCGGAGAATTCCTGATGGACATCATCGTGGATGCCAACATCCTCTTCGCAGCTGTGATAAAGAACGGAATAACTGCTAGGTTGATGTTTGTTGACCGATTGCATCTTTATGCTCCGGAATTACTTCTGGATGAATTCAGCAAATATCGTGATGAAATACTTGAGAAAAGTCACAGGACTCCAGATGATTTTGATAGTGTTCTTTCCGAATTATTAACTATTATCCATTTCATACCAAAAAGCGAATTCAAGAAGATGATAAAAGTTGCAGATGAAATCTCTCCTGACATTGATGACTCGGTATATTTTGCTCTGGCACTGAAAACCGGTTTGCCGATATGGTCCAATGATGCTCGGTTGAAAAAGCAATCTGCAGTGCGGATTTATTCTACTTCAGACATGTTACATCTGTTCTCAGCAGATTTGGATTAGTAAACCCCCGCTCGTTTATCAACATAAGTCGACCCTGGGCCGAGAGCGATCTTTCTTTCCAAGCGACGTTAGGCCCCCGTGATGCCTCGCCGGAGCTTTGTGTCCTGTTATCGACGTAAATCCAACAAAGCGCACGGATGCGAGCCACCATATTCCTAGCGTTACGGCGAAGTAGCTATAAGTACAACACAGGGACGGGGAGCAAAAACACAAGCATTATTTCCGGCCCTCCACCTGATTTGGCCTGTTTCCTTCATGGCAAAGCATTAAATACCTTGAGGATGTTGTAAACTTGTCCATGCTTTAGGATTGTCCTTAGGCGTGGGAAAAGGAGATAAGTAATAATGTACGACAGAGACAGACCAAGAGACAGCAACAGAGAAATGTTTAAGGCACAGTGCTCGGACTGCAAGGCGGAATGCGAAGTTCCATTCAAGCCCTCCGAGGGGCGGCCGGTGTACTGCAGGGACTGCTACCAGAAGCACAGGCCCCCGCGCAGGGACAGATACTAAACTTATATAGTTTCAGTGATTTATTTTTCAATGGGGGGTCTTGTGGCCCCCTCAACTTTACAATATTATTCTGATTATAACTTTCAGCCAGTGTATTGACAATTGCTGATAAGTTGCAATTTACTCATAACCACGCTTGTCGTCTTGAATTTCCTGGTTCCAGTAGTGATATGGACTTGCTGCCTTCTGGGCGCCTGTCATATCACTGGCGACCCCGCGCTGGTAAGAGCCGTATTTTTCCTTTATCTGGTCCTCGATTGTCTTGCTGCGCTTCAGAGCCATTTCAATGTGCTCGGGCAATATGTGATTCGATTTCTTGGCCTTGGCTATGTCTCCGGCTGTTCTTATTAGGCCGCCCAGCTCTCTTAATCTCAGCGTAAGGGCGTTTTCTGTCTTGTCTGTTCTCTGGGCCCTGCGCCTTGCCTCCTCGACCACTGCAATAACAGTGTCCCTAGTGGCTGTGGGAATTCTCTGGTCCATCATGATTTCCTGTGTCACGAACTGAGCCAGTTTCGCCCTGTTAATGTCATTGTCCGGCATTGTGACGTCCACGAGCACCTCGTATCCGGAACCAATTATCCTTGACCGCAGCGGGGAGAGCACATGCTCCAGGTCCTGGATGTTGCAAGCGCCGACAAATATGAAATTGCACGGCACATTGTCCACCCTGACGCTGGCTCCCGAGCTTTGCGGGTTCCTTCCGATTATGGGGAATCTGTGCTCCTGCATGGCCGTGAGAATGAACCTCTGGGTATATCCAAGATGGGGAAGCTCGTCAATGAACAGCACGCCCTCGTGCGCCTCGTGTATGGTTCCGGCGACCACCCGCTCGTATGAAGGTGTGCCCAGGGTGGGATGCGCACCGTATGGATCATGTCTCACGTCCCCCAGGAGTTCGGTCTGGCTGGCTCCTGTCGACAGTACAAAGGCCTTTCTTTCGAGCGGCACCAAAACCTTGGAGGGGCTTATCTTCTCAATCTCCCTGCGTTTTTCCAGGGTCTTCTGGTCAAGAACCATTATCATGTCGCCGGCCTTCTCGTATACCACCACTTCCTCCTTGCCGTATCTTTTTCTGGTGGTCGTCACCCTGTCCTTGCCGCCCATCTGGCCGAGTGTCACTTCAACAAGACCGCCGAGCAGGTCCCCGAAGGGGGTGTCTGCGCCGTGGCCCATCTGCGTGCTCTTCGGTTTGGCGCATTTGGGGCATATCCGTTCCTTTGGGCCGGAATAGGTGCCGCAGTTCATGCACTTGTAACCGAGGCGCTCGGCCACGTTCACAGGCACCGCCTTTGGGTCGATTAGCTCGCCCTCCGCGGATTCCTGGGTCTGCGCCTCCTTTTGGACCTGCTCCCTGTCAAGGACTTGGACGAATGGCCTTTCAGGATTCTGGGGGTTGTGCACCACCCTTATCTCTTCCGATGGATGCGGGAGATGGAGTGCCAGAGCCTGGGCGATCATGGATTTTCCTGTTCCAGGCGGACCGACGATGAGAAGGTGCCTGTGCTGCGAAGCCGCCACCGAGGCAAGCTCTACGGCCTCTTCTTGGCCTATCACCCTTTTCAGCGGGTCAGCTGGAATTATTATGTCGTCCGTCGTCTCTATCTCGGACAGGTTGAAGCCCTTGTCTGCATCCAGGTATGCCCTTTCCCCGGTCTCCCTTTCTTCCGCTATGTCATCACCGTCGATTTGGCTTATTCGAAATCTTCCTTGGTCAGCACTACAAGGCCTTCCGGGAACTTCGATACCTTGCCCATCTTGGTGGCCACGAGAGTCCCTATGCCCATATCGTTGGATATGTCAAGAAGCCTCTGGGTTATTATTCCGTCGAATACGACGGCCTTTATCCCCTGTGTGTCCTCCTGGCCCTTCAGGGCTTCGGCGAGGTCTTTAACTGCCATTTCCGCGATTATTGCATTGGCCTCCGATAACAGCCTTGCCTTGGAGTTACCCACAACTTCCTTGAACATGTCCCTGTACAGCATTTGCTCGTCGGAGAGCTTTGGCTCCTCCTTCTTCGGGGGCACCGGCTCCTCCTTCTTCGGTGGGGCTGGGGCCTGTTTCGGCTCCTCTTGGAACTCTGGCTTCTTCTGGAACGGCTTCCTGTCCCTTTGCTGGTTCTGTTGGAATTCCTTCCTTGGCTTGAAGTCGTTTCCCTGCCTCTGTGCCGGTTGTTGGGGACCTTCAGACGGGGCAGGCTGTGGCTGGTTAAGTATCTCGTGAGCCTGTTCTGCCATTACCTTGTGCCTGAGAGCCTTCATTATTTGCTTGCTGGTGAGCTCTTCGACCTCCTTTCCCGGCGGCGCCCTTGCGATGTAATCAATCTCGGCAGTCTGGAGCAGTTCCCTGAGAACCAGTTCCCCGCCCCTGTCGCCGTCAACGAATGCTGTCACAGTCTTTTGCTTTGACATTTCGATTACAGTGCGCGGTATGTTTGTCCCTTCGACGGCTATGGCGTTCTTGATCCCCGCACGGAGTAGGTTCAGCACATCGTTCCTTCCCTCGACCAGGATAATGGCATCCGAATTGGCTACATTGGGTCCGGCAGGAAGGTGTTCTTGTCCGTAGGTGAGTATCTCCTGCACTTGCACCGCTTCCTTGACAGAGTCGGCCAGGTTGCTGCTGACATTCTTGGAATCCTCCAGCATTTCCGAGAGAAGAGCCTTTGCCCTCTCGATTATGAGGTCTCTCTTCTTCACTCGCACATCCTCTATGCTGAGTATCTTCACCTTGGCTTTGCAGGGCCCCACCCGGTCTATCGTTTCCAGGGCCGAGGCGAGAATTGCCGTTTCGACCTGGTCGAGGCCAGATGGTATCTCTACGATGCCCTCTGACTTCCCCTTCTGGGAATTGACATCGACCTCGATTCTGCCAATCCTGCCGCCTTTCTGAAGGTCCCTGAGGTCGAGTTCGTCCCCCAGCAGTCCCTCGGTCTGTCCGAAAATGGCCCCGACCACGTCGGGTTTGTCAACTACGCCATCTGCGCTTATATTAGCCTTAATAAGGTACTTTGTTGTGTTTGGGTCTAGATTCATGTATTTCACTTTCCTTTATCAGTCGGTTCGTTTGATCAACAATTGCTTCATTCGACTGCTGCTTCACAGTCAGTTTCCACTTTCCTGGATAACATTCCATGGTTTCTGCCTCACTGGCAGAATATCCTGAATTTATATGATAGTCATATATGCAATCGTGAAAGTTGATGCTTTTGAACCTTTCTGTCCATTACTATATTTTCAAGTATTTATATTTTTCTGCAGCATAGAAACATCTGCCCGGCATCAGACGCACCAGCAGGTAAAAATCAATAGTATTAAGTATTTAATACAATATCGCCCAATGTGGTCAATATGGTTAACACTGCAAAGCCGCTTTCGATGCTGAGCAAAAATCTGAACAAGCCAGTCATCGTCGAGCTTAAGGGAAACAGGGGATACAGGGGAACCCTTGACGGATTCGACCCGCACATGAACCTGGTGTTAAAAAACGCCGAGGAGCTTGAGTCTGGGGAGGTCAAGAGAAAGCTGGAGATGGCTATTGTAAGGGGAGATAACGTCATTTATATATCACCTTAGGAGGCCAAGTAGATGAGCAAAGGAACACCGTCAATGGGCAAGCGGTCTTCGAAAAAGACCCACATAAGATGCAGGAGATGCGGAAATCATTCGTACCACATCCAGAAGAAGACATGCGCATCCTGCGGATTCGGAGCAACAGCAAAACTAAGGAATTTCACCTGGGCTAAGACTCACTGAAGGTGATTTCTGTGGGCGCAGATGCTTTTGACGAGTATGACAAACCCAGGGAGGCTTGTGGTGTGGTCGCCATCAAAAGCAATAAAGATGCTGCATCATATATTTATTATGCGCTCAGGGCACTTCAACACAGGGGCCAGGAAGCAAGCGGCATTGCAGTTTACTCTGGAGGTTTGAAAGTCAGGAAGGGTCTCGGTCTGGTTTCCGAGGTCATCCGCAAGGAGGATATTGAATATCTAGACGGCAATGTCGGAATAGGCCACACATACTACTCAATCAAGGTCTCAAAGCCTGAAAACGTGCAGCCATACTTCCTGAAGACAGGGGTCGGCGATATTGCCATCGCCCATAACGGGATAATCGTGAACTCGGGAATTTTACTTTCCAAGCTGAAGAGCGAGGGGAAACCTTTCATACTTGAATCCGAAGAGGAAGTCATTATTACGATGTTGACAGATCAAATCAGAAACACCAACGATTTGCATAAATCTATAAAGACCGTGTGCAAGGAGCTTATCGGCTCTTACGCTTTCGTCCTCATGGTGGACGATAGGATATTCGCCATTAGGGATCCATACGGCATAAGGCCTCTGTGCCTTGGGAAGATAAAGGAGGGAAAGGGTTACATCGCGGCCTCCGAATCAGTCGCTCTCGATGTGTTGGGAGCCGAGTTCGTGAGGGATGTGCTGCCTGGAGAGGCAGTGGAAATAACAGACGGGGGATTCAAGTCGATTAACATAGGAGCCTCAATCAACAGAGCCCACTGCTTCTTTGAATGGGTCTATTTCGCGAGGGCGGACTCTGTCATTGATGGAATCAGCGTATACGAAGTCAGAAAAAGAATCGGCTGGAGATTGGCGAAGGAAGCACCCGCGATCGCTGACGTCGTGATTCCAATCCCGGATTCCGGGAGAGCCCATGCATACGGGTACGCGCTCGGCTCGGGCATTAAAATGAACGAGGGCCTGATGAAGAACAGGTACATACACAGGACATTCATCATGCCAAGCCAAGATGCAAGGGAGATAAGCGTCAGAGAGAAACTCAATCCTGTAAAGGCAGTTGTCGAGGGAAAGAGGGTAATAATAGTCGATGACTCGATCGTAAGGGGCACAACCATGAAAAGGATAATTAAGATGCTAAAAGAAGACGGCAATGCAACAGAGGTGCATGTCAGAATCGGCTCACCGCCCCTGATATCGCCTTGCTACCTTGGTATAGACATGACCACCCGCGACCAGTTCATTGCGGATAAAAGGACGGTTGAGGAAATTCGAAAGGAGCTGGATGCCGATTCCCTTGCATATATTTCAAACGAGGGCCTTGTCGAGGCTCTGAATGTCGAGAAGGAGAACCTGTGCCTGGGGTGCGTTTGCGGGGAGTATCCCGTCAACATACCGGGTGAGCGCCGCCGATTCCAACAAACCCTCGAAGGTTTCACCTGAATTCATTCTCCGAGGAAAAGGATTTAAAGTGTTTCGTGTATCCGGGTCAGAGGGATGCACCGATGGTTATTGAAGTACTGTTATTCACAAAGCCAGACTGCGAGAAATGCGAGTATGTAAAGGAGAGAATACCGGCGAATCTTGACATCAAGATACTTGATATTACGACCACGGAGGGTATGGCTCATGCCGCGTACCATGAGGTGCTGGAGAAGTACACTCCAATACTCGTCGTCGGGGACGAGATTGTAGAGGGCTCGATCAAAATAAAGAACAAGATGAGAGAACTGGCTAAAGAACGGTGATGCCTTTGGCTGCCTGAAACAATGCATGACATTATCGAATGCAGTCTGTGCGGAAGCATTACTGCCCCTTATAATCCTGCGGCATTCATCGAACCGGTTCCGCGCTGGTTAGCCATTGGCTATGGCCGGTCCAACCGAGGAGTTCCTTGTTAATGGTTCTCACTCAAGGACATAGATGTTCTTTTTGCTGCAAATATCCTTCAGAGCCTTCGGCCAGACAGTAACGCTGACTTCGCCGAGATGTGCCTTTCTTAACAGAAGCATCTGTACCCTCGATTGGCCGATGCCTCCGCCGATTGAAAGCGGTATCTTGTCGTTCATGATTGCCTGATGGTAAGGCTGCTTCAGGAAGTCCATTTGGTTTGATAGTTTTAACTGCTGCACAAGGGTTTCCTTTGTCACCCTTATTCCCATCGAAGACAGCTCATGGCGTCTCTTTGTGACAGGGTTCCAGACAAGAATGTCGCCGTTCAGGCCGTGCGTTGGTTTTCCTTTTGCAGATACAGTCTCGGTTACCCAATCGTCATAATCCGCAGCTCTCATCTCGTGTGGATAGCCGTCAGCAAGGGGCCAGCCTATTCCATAAATGAAAACTGCTTTATGTTCTTGGACAAGGGCGGTTTCCCTCTGCTTCCTTGGCAGGTCAGGATACTTCTCTAGGATTTCCTCGGCATGAATGAATTTCAACTCTTTGGGAAGAGGAGGATATCTGGGATCCTTCAACTCTGGATATTTTTTGAGAGCCAACTTTTCAGCACCGACAATGACCTTCCATATTTTTTCGACGACTCCAGTCAGGAATTTCAGATTGCGTTCTTCTTTGGTAATGACGCACTCCCAGTCCCATTGATCGACATAACTGCTGTGGTCATGGTCAAGGAAATAGTCTTTCCTGACTGCCCTCATGTCCGTATTTATTCCTTGCCCGACGCCACAGTTGTACTCCCGTAAGGCCATACGCTTCCATTTTGTTGCAGCCTGGACTACACTTGCTCTGATGGGTTTATCAAGCCCCAATCCACAGTTGAATTCAATCGGCGTTCGGGAGCCGTCCCTGTCAAGCATATCGTTGACACCGCTTTCGACTTCGACGATGAGAGGCACCTGCACCATCATGAGATTAAGCTCCTTACACAAGTTTGTTTCTATGTAGGTTTTTATGTCATAAATTGCCTTCTGGGTATCTCTCACATCAAGAAGAGTTTTGTAGTCCGTGGGGAGAATCTTCTCAACCGCTTCATAAGTGCTTATTCCTGGGCCGGCAAGGTCTGCTTTTTTGTCGTACATTATTTCATACTCCATTTCCTTTTCAAAGTCATTTGTATATTGTTGTAGAATGGCTATCCACCAATTATATTCACAGAGTATTAATACTTTATTAAATGCAGGTGAAAAGCGCAGCGAATATTATTTAATAAGCAGACAATCGGGAAGCAATGATCTGCTTAGGCATAGAAGGAACCGCTCATACTTTCGGAGTGGGGATAGTCGATGAATCCGCAAAAGTTCTGGCCAATGAGCAAAGCATGTACATCCCAAAAGAGGGAGGAATACACCCGAGGGAGGCAGCGAACCACCATGCCGATGTCGCGGGGGAGGTCATAAGAAAGGCCTTCGAGAAAGCTGGTATTTCCAAATCCGAAATATCGCTCGTGGCGTTTTCCCAGGGTCCTGGTCTGGGTCCCTGCCTGAGGACTGCCGCGACAGCGGCACGTACACTCTCGCTCTCGCTTGGGGTTCCTATTATCGGGGTGAACCATTGCATCGCCCACCTGGAGATAGGCAGGGCTGTGTGCAAATGCATGGACCCTGTTCTGTTATACGTTTCGGGTGGCAATACACAGGTCATTTCCTATGCAAACGGAAGGTACAGAGTTTTCGGCGAGACTCTTGACATAGGCCTGGGGAATATGCTGGACAAGTTCGGGAGGGACATGGGCATCCCTTTCCCGGCCGGGCCCGGGATAGAGAAACTTGCCAGGGAAGGAAAAACTCTGCTCCAACTCCCCTACTCTGTGAAGGGCATGGATGTGGCCTTCTCGGGGATACTTACAGCTGCGCAGCAGATGAAGGATGTTTCGGCAGAGGATATCTGCTTCTCAATACAAGAGACATGTTTCGCCATGCTGACAGAGGTCACGGAGAGGGCCATGGCTCACCTTGGAAAGCGCGAGGTCCTGCTTGGCGGGGGAGTGGTCAGGAACAGGAGGCTCGTTGAGATGGTCAACGCAATGTGCTCTGAAAGGGATGCGCAATGTTTCGTTCCACCGCCAGGACTCTGTTCGGACAACGGAGCTATGATTGCCTGGACCGGCCTGGTGATGCACAGGGCCGGGGTTCGTATGGAACTTGAGGATACAAGGGTCATTCAGAAATTCAGGACTGATGAAGTCGATGTAACCTGGATTTAGTAGCCATTTCTAATAAGCAAATCAAAAATCATTACATCCTATGGAAAGAGTTATATAGAAATAATGACTATTTACCAATATGAGTGGTTTGGGGAGACAGCTTACCGATAAAGAGAGAATGATGTTCTGCTCGCTAGTCAAATACCCGACCAGCAACGACAGGGAGCTTTCCGAGATAACGGGGATCAACCTGTCCACAGTGACTGCCATCAGGCGACGGCTGGAGTCCTTGAACTATTACAAGAAGATACGCATCCCCATGGTCCAGTACATAGGCGCGGAGCTTCTCACAGTCTCATACGGCGATATCGAGACGACGATACCAAGGGAAAAGAGGAACGAGCTGTGCGACAGGTATGCGAAGGAACATGACAATGTTTTTCTCTTCATATCCTCGGAGGACTTTGCAGTCCAGTTCAGCATATCCCAGAATTACACCGATGTCAAGAAGGATGTAGACGATCTGCAGCACTTTCTGAGCAAGAACAAGATGTTGACGGCGAAATCCTGGCAGTACGTAATATTCCCATTTGAGGTCTCGAGCCTTATCAATTATTTCGATTTCTCATATGCTTTGCATCATCTGGTCTGCGGCACTGTCTACAAGATTCCCGACGTCGATCTCAGATACCGGAAATACGAGAAGCGCATTCTCTCGAGCAAGGAAAAGACTGCCCTGGCAGGCTTGGTCACATATCCCGAGATGCCGGACAATGCCATAGCTTCCAAGATTGGCATATCCAGGCAGACGCTCTCCAACATGCGACAGAGATTCCAGGATGAAGGGCTGATTTACGAGATCAATATCCCGAACATGGACATTCTGGAGGGCATACTGGCTTTCTCCCACATGCTTTTCAACCCCGATTGCATGCTGGAAGACAGGAAAACCGGAATAAAGCTGGTGCTGGAATGTTCGCCAGTGGTCTTCCTTGTCAGCGGCAGCTTCGAGTCTACGCTAATGCACCTGCTCACAGATTACAACGAATACAGCAATCTCAAGAACAAACTGATTTCATACTACGCCAGCAAGAAGTTCCTTCGCGGAGAGGGGAGCATCCATCTCATGCCCGTTAAATATTTAAGGTTCCACAAGCAATTCGAGTTTGAGGGCATCCTGAAGAATCTTTTATGATTCTGCTGCCCGGATGCCGATGGCCCCGAAATAAATACTCGGTAAAGTCGCAACGAAGCATCGTTGCTCCGAACACTCAGCCTTTCAGGATTGAGATGAATCGGCAAGAGCAGCCGTCAATCCGCCGTTGCATACCGTGCTTATATTCTCAAAGTGAATCGAAGCCACTGGCTTCGATAAATCAGGTATGCAACTAACCTATGGTAAACTTCCAGCCCCTAGTCATATGGCTGCGGTTCAAGGCGTGAACGCCAGTTATTTCAGGGGATGGTAGTTTACTCGATTACAGAATCAACCTCTCTTTTCAGCAGGTTTATCTGGTGGCTGTCCATCGTGGATGGGTTTATCGACAGGAGGAGTATGGACCTGTTAATGGCGACCTGGTCCCTGAGCGACTGGATGAGCTTGAGGACAGTGATGAAATTGTTATTGGTTATCAGATACTCAATACCGTCAAGGAGAATTATGCCGCCTTCCTCGCTCAGGAATTCCTCCAGAGACAGGCTGAGCTTTTCCAGGTCCTTGGGCCGCACCGCTTCCTCCTTGGCCACGTTGGACAGCCAGAGAATGGGTATGTTGCCGAGTTCGTATCTCTCCCTCACTTTCTCGGGGAATGTCCTGGTGACGCAATAGCCAGGCATGCCCTCTCCAATTGCCTTCCTGAAAAGCTGGTACGACCTTGCTGATCTCTCCTCGGGAATCAGGTAAGTGAAGCTGGATTTCAATTTGATATCGCCGTTTTGATAGGCGCCTTCAAGGTCCTCCTCCTCTTTGGTGGGCACCATCACGGAAACCATATCCTTTAAGGTCGTGGATTCGGGCCGGACTGATTCAGCAGGGGATGCCATTTCCGGCTGCACAGGTTCTTCGATTGTTTCCTCGTAGGGAAATTCCTCAGGCGGCATCCCATCGGTAGGAACCTTTTCGGAAATTGCATCTTCTGGCTGCATTTCCTCGGGAACTATCTCCTCGGTTTCCAATTTGCCTGGGACGCTTTCCTCTGGGACCGGCACTTCTCCGGAAATAGTTTCCTCTGGCTGCATTTCTTCCGGAACAATCTCTTCCAGTTCCGCTTCAGCACCCTCCGGCACCGAATCAGAAGCATTGGCTGCATCCTGGAGGGCCTGTGTTTCCTTTGGTGTCTCGTGTATTGTTGGGAGCTGCTCATTCACCAGAACAATTGCCTCGGTTTTCTCTTCGTGGGTTGAGGGCGGCATTTGCAGAACATCAGCGTGTTTAGGTTCTTTAGTTTCTTCCCTGACCTGTATCGGTACGGGTATTGATTCTACATATCTTGTCTCCCTGGCCGCTTCCGTTGTCCTTGCCTGGGGAGGTTCCGGTTGCCTTGGCTCGTATGCATCCTGCTGTCTGGGTGGATGTGCCTCGGCATACCTTGTCTCTCTGATGACCTCCACTGACCTTTCTTGCTGAATGTGTGTCACCTGCTGCCCGGGGATATATATTTCCCTGGTCTGGACACCCGGTTCTTTGGCTTCGTCCTCTGAGGCACGAGGTCCTTTTTCCTGAATATCATGGTAATCGGTCGGAGGAGGTTCCTTGGTTGGTTCTTCTTCCCTATACTTTCTATAATGTTCAGGGAGCTCTTCCCGCGCGACCTGCGGCTTGGCCATGGAAGGCCTCTCTTCCCGCTCCGGTTCCGGCGCAACCGCTTGAGGTCTGACTATAGGAGCTCTTTCAGGTTCTGCTTCAGTCGCGGCAGCGCTGGGTTTGGCCTTCGAGGGGATTTCTTCGGGCTCCGGTTCTCTCTCAGCGGCTTCGCGCCTGGCGCGCGGAGCAGCTTCTTCCCATTCGGTTTCCTCTTCAGTAACGTGAGGTTTGGCTATTTGGGGCGCTTCCTCAGTCTTCGAATGAGGAACAGGAGCAGGACGAACCTTTTCGGGCTCATTTTCTCTGTAAACCGCCCGTGGCTCCACCGGATATTCCTCCGGTTCAGGCCTGGCTTTGTCGTACTCCCGTTTGCCTGCCGGGATGATATCCTTTTTTCTTTCCTGCCAGTCAGAATCTGTAATGGTCCTGCCGGGAATTTCTTCCTCTTGCGCCTTGGGCGCTTGTGCCGACCTTTTCTCAGGAACCATATGAGGTTTTTCACCTGGTCGTTGCTCGCGCGCATCCCTTGCAGGAAGGTCATGCATGTGGACATGCACGGAAACCTCGGATTTCTGGGCGGAGGGCGCTTCATCAGGTTCGGAAGGTTCAGTTTCCTTGGCCTCAGGAACTGTGTCCGGCAGGGATTCTTCGGCTTCGAGCTCCTCCGGGGATATCTGGAATTCATCTTCAGCCGATTTCCTGGCCCGGATTGCGGGTTCTTGTTCGGGAATGATAGTAGATTTTGCCCGCGGGTATTCCTTTCGAACTTCTTCCCGCATTGCCGTTTCAGAGGTTTCATGGACTTCTTTCGCGGGAAGGTCTGCCCTCCCTTCCTGTCTCCCCATGGCTTCACCCGGCTTCCGCGCTTCCTCAACTGCCTGCTCAGTCTCCCTTTTAGATACCGGTTCTCGTCTGGGGACTGCTTCCTCCTGCTCCTCTATTTCATCTTCCAGTTCGTTTCTCAGTTCTTTCAACTTGGAATCTTTGGGGGATGCGGACAATGCCTGGTTGGTCGCTTCAAGGGCTTCCTCATACCTTCCAGCGTCCCTGAGGGTCTGGGCTTTCGAATAGAGCAGTGCCGAGTCAGACGGTTTTGCAATGAGTTTTTCGTCAAGCATTTCCAATGCGGCCAGTTGCTCTTCAGCGCTCTCTGCTTCCATCAGGCCACCCGATACAAACTTCACGCCGCATCTAGTGCACACTTTAGAGCTCATGGGAACAATGGCATTGCATAGCGAGCACATCTTGGTCTCTTCCTTTGAAGCCTTCTGCACTATTCGCCTGGCTGTTATCTTGCCAATGCCTTTGATTTCCCTTAGTTCATCTTCGGAGACTGTGCTGAAGGATTCGACTGTGGTGTATCCGTGATTGTAAAGGGTCTTGGCCGCGGAATTTTTAATGTCAAATGTCTCGGCAATGTGATCGATGGCTATGTCCTTTTCCTGGTCGATTATTTCGGATTTGTCTGCTTTCTCCGACCCAGCGGGTATCTCCAATTCTCTCTGGAACGTTTCCTCGATGTCAGATTCGTCAGGTTCATGGGTTCCGGCCTTCCCCACTGGTTGCTTTCCTTTCTGCATCGGGCTTTCTCCCGGAGGCTGGGCTGTTGGAACAGGAATCGGAAGTCCCGCACCAGGTCTTTGCAGTGGGCGCTTGGCCTCTGGTTCGGGTTGTTTGGCTTCTGGCTCTCTGCCTTTCCATGAAAGAAGAGCCTCAAAGAGTCTGTCCTGGTCTGGCTCTTCCTCTGACCCTTTCTCAGCTGCTTGGAATTGCATCGGTTGCTCAGCAACAGGTTCTGATTTCGTTGGAATGGATTCGGTTTCCTCGGTTCTTCTTGGAGGGGTGTCCCTCCTGTCTGAAATTATTTGCTCCAGCAACCTGTCCTCTTCGAATTCTGCCTCCGGCTGTTTCTCGGTAGGTTTTAATGGCGCTGGTTGCGGCTCAGCAACGGGTTCAGGCTGTGTCCGTGGTTCCTGGTCGGTTCTCCTTGATACACGCGCCTGTTCATCCTCGGTTATGCCGCTCATTATCTCGGATGCTATCTCATCCTCGGCCCTGGCGCCATCGCCCCTGTCCGAAGCCATCTTGACTATCTCGTCCTCGGGTTCTGGCGGAATTACAGGCTCAGTCTTCTTCTTTTTCTCGATCTTCACCCTTTCCCTGATTGGCTCCTGCAGGTACTCAGGCTCCTCCTCGGCCTCAATATCCCTTATTATTTCGACTGCCAGCTCTTCCCCGCTTATAAGATCCTTTCCGCATCTCTGGCATGACGTGGATCCTTGTTCCACATACCCGTTGCAGAGCGGACACATTGAGTCCTCCAATTTCCTCTTCTCCTCTGGAAGTTCAAGGTATTCCTTCAGCTTTCTATACTTTGAGTGGCTCATCCCAGGTATCTTCAGGACCTCGTCCCTGTCTGCGAGCAGAAAATCCATGGAATTAAGAATCCCAGCCTCGACGATTGCGAGCGCGAGCTCATTGTCTATATCCCTCTGGCCCAGGAATTCGCCCATAGCCTTCCTAATATTGAGCGATGTTATGCCTATGACCACGGTTTCTTCTTCTATATGCCATTCGATTATGTAATCTTCCTCGGAAACATCGTCAACAACCTCCATCTGCGTGGCTCTGGTGGTGTCGGCAATCCTTTCAAGCCATATATCGAGAAGGTCGAGCAGTGCATCGTCCATCTTTATCCTCAGGTTGATGTATTCCTCTGGGTCGAGGCCAGCCTCCTTCCTCATCTGCTGTATGCGTCTTATTAATTCCCTGGCAAAACCCTCAGCCATGAGTTCATCAGTCATCTTTGTGTCAAAGTAGAGTGTGCCGCCATTGAACTCCTTTGATTCGACTCCCTCGGGCAGCTTTGTCTCGAACCTCACCATGTCGGGAAGAATCTTGATCATCTCCCCTTCTATACCAAGTTCGTACTCGCCAGCCTCGACTTTCTCCTTGATTTCCTTGGCTGGAAGGACTTTCAGCATGCGGGCTATTTTACTAAGTCTCTGTTTGTAAGCCTTGCCGATGACGTTTCTGTTCGGAACCACAATCAGTTCCTGGCCTGCCCACTCCTGATTCTCGGGGACAAGCTCCAATTCCTTCACGTTTGTCTGGCTTTTTATTATGTCTGGGAAAGTGTGAACTGCATCGGCATAGGCATGGTCCTTTGCGCTTATTGTCATTTTTCCTATTGGCCAGCGCAAACCAAGTCCCAATTCCTGTCTGAACTTCTGCGCCGTTCTCACAATGTCCCTGACCATGTTCATTGAACGCTCCATTCCCTCGGCGAGCCTTGCCGCGTCCGTTTCAGGCCATGGAACCATGCTGACGCTGAGCATTTTTCCGTCCATCTCCTGATAGAGCGTTTCAGCCATGTATGGCGTGAGCGGCGACATTATCACAGAAAGCCTTGTGAGAATCTCGCGCTGCACAGTGAATGCGGCTTCTTTGTCTGGGGTCAGACTCTCCTCCCATATCCGTTCTCTGGAGAGCCTGATAAACCAGCGCGACAGATCCTCGACAATGAAATCCTCTATTAGTTTGCACGCGAGATGGGTCCTCATCGCGTCCATTTCTTTCTTTACTGCATGGGTAAGTGACTCGGCTCTTGATATGAGCCATATATCCTCCTGCCGCAGCGTGGCCTTCACCTTGGCGAACTGGTTTTCCCTCGGAACCCATCCGTCCATGTTCATGTATGAGGCCGAGAATGCATAGCAGTTCCATAGTATATTCAGCACTGAATGGGATTTCTTGATGTCAGCAGTTTTGAAAATGGCATTTTCGGTCGGGTCAAGGCTGAGCATGAAGAGTCTCAGGGCATCGGTCCCGTAAAGCTCGGTGGCTGTCGAAATGTCGCTGATTCCTGCAAGGCCGTCTCCGATGATATAGCCATGGGCCAACACTCTCCTGAATGGGATCTTCCCGAACAGCACGGCCCCCGCGAATATCTGATTGTAGAACCATCCCTTGGACTGGTCCTGGGATTCCGCTATCCAGTCAGCTGGCCACATTTCCTTGAACAGAGCCTTCTTCCTCGGGTATCCCAGCTGTGCCCAGGACGCTGCGCTAGAGTCGAACCACACGTCAATTATATCGGGCACGCGTTTCATCAGGCCGCCGCATTTGGGGCATTCCAGGTTGACCGCGTCAATCCAGGGCCTGTGAAGGTCCATACCCTCATAATAACCATTGGCACCCTCAAGTTCTCTGACACTGCCGACTATTTCTACATGTCCGCAGATGTCAACGATGCACTCCCAGATAGGTAGCGGCGTGCCCCAGAACCTCTGGCGTGATATGCACCAATCATGGCACTTGCTTATCCAATCATGCTGACGCCTGACGCCGAATGTGTCCGGGGTCCATGTGGCTCCTTTGAGGATTTTCAGCATTACATCCATGATGCCCTCGGATTTCAGAAACCACTGCTCGGTGACCCTGTTTATTACAGGGGAATCGCATCTCCAGCAATGACCGAAGTTATGCTCCTGCTTGGAACTGGAAAGTACGAATCTGAGAGATTTCATGTCTGCAAGGATGCTTGCACTGGCCTCTTCAGTGTTTTGTCCAGCATATTTCATTCCCACCTCGGTGGTGAAAACTCCCCTCTCGTCCACTGGTGAGAAAACAGGGAGGGAATATTTCTCGGCAATACTGGCATCCGCAATGCCCAATCCGGGTGATATGTACACGCATCCTGTATGGCTGTCGTGGACCGAGTCGAGAGCGATTATCTTGTGACACCACTTCCCCTCGGCTGATTTATGGAATTGGATGTCGGCCATGAGCGGATGGAAGAATCCAAGGTTTTGCAGTGACTTTCCCTGAACCGTGTCAATAATTTCATATGCTTCGATGTTAGATGTGCTGGCTATCTCCTCCACACGTTTTTCAAGCACGATTATCGTGCTCTTCTTGCCTCCCTGGCGTATCGCGACCCTGGCATATGTCAGGTCCGGATTCACGGCAATGGCAAGGCAACCGGCAAATGTCCACGGTGTGGTCGTCCATACGATGATGTACTCATCACGCTTGCCTTTGATGGGGATTTTGAAGTAGACAGAGTGGCCTTCTGTGGGTTTATAGGATATCTCACCCGGAGCCAGAGGTGACTCGCATCTCGGACACCATCCAGTCACCTGCTTCTGCCTTTCAAGGAATTTCTTTTTATAAGATTCTTTCAGTGACCACCAAACGCTTTCAATATATTTTGAATCTGCTGTAAGGTAGGGATTCTGCCAGTCCAACCATATACCCAGGGATCTGAATTGCTCAGTCATTGTGTTGCGATGGGCATCTGCGAATTCCATGCAGGTCCTTACGAACTTTTCTACACCGAGCTCTTCTATCTGGTTCTTGTATTTCAGACCCAGGGATTCCTCCACCTTGACCTCGATAGGAAGACCGTGCATATCGAATCCGGGTTTGTCCAGCACATCGAAGCCCTGGGACTTCATGAAACGGACATGCGCATCCTTCAGTATCTTGTTCCTAGCAAGTCCCAAAGTAATCGAGCCAGCGGTGAATGGTGGGCCGTCAACAAAATAGTATTTCTTTTGCTTGGCTCTAAAATTTTTATCCCGTGTGTAGGCATAAGTTCTGACCCAGAAATCGTTTATTCTCTTCTCGATTCTATTCGGGTCATATTCTTTCACAGGAGCTCTTATCTTCAATTATTATCCCCTCGGATCCAAGTCTTGTTAAATTATTACAACTATATGGACGTAATGTGCTTGAGGGTTAAAAAGGTAATGGACACACCCATTCATACTTACTAGTCGTCTTATGAATAAAAACAGGTGGGAAACCTTTTTACATACCCTATAACAACCTTTAAGTATAAAGTAACAAGCCACATGAAATGTTAGTTTATATCGAAGAAGCATGTTCAAGAAAGTATTATTACTGACCAGCTGGGATGCAAAAGTTTGGATTGTATCGATGTAATCCCAAACTTTTGCCAGCGCCGAGTTCATTCTACTCTATGGATAATAAGAACCATGAACTCGGCTTGCTCGAGGTCTTCACACCCGCGTATTCTTCGCAATAGACCGAGAGAAGACGAATACACCGGAAAAGGATGATAGAAACGACTCCATACTAGAGCTATTATCGCCAAACAGACTACGCTATAATTTGTGAATAATCGCTAGTTTGGCGGCGATGACGAATACTTAGCAGATAATTGCTTTAAGTGTATTCGTCGCGCTCGAAACATAGGCTATAAAATTGTCGAAACCTATGTTTCTCGGCCAGCCGAATTTGTTTGACAGCAAATAACAATAGAGAATTCGGCGTATGTGTACAATCACGGTCCATCATTTCCTGCAACGAATAATAGCGACGAAAAGGTAAAAAGCGGACCAGCTGGGATGCAAAAGTTTGGA
Source organism: uncultured Thermoplasmata archaeon (assembly GCA_964354755.1). Taxonomy (GTDB): domain Archaea; phylum Thermoplasmatota; class Thermoplasmata; order SG8-5; family SG8-5; genus UBA147. The sequence continues at coordinate 140,581 of CAYHBA010000003.1, read as the reverse complement.
TGGTGTCGACGTAAACCCAAACTTTTGCGCCAGCCGAATTCGTTTAATCGCTAATAACAATGAAGAATTCGGCGTATGTGTACAATCACGGTCCGTCATTTCCTGCAACGAATAAGATCGACGAAAAGGAAATGACGGACCAGCTGGGATTCGAACCCAGGTTCAAGGCTCCGGAGGCCCTGGTGATATCCAAGCTACACTACTGGTCCTTTCGGTGGCAGTAAAGTGGGCAAGGGTAAAAATTATTCGGTCTGGATTACTTCTTGAACTCAGTGTAACCGCAGGAGCCGCATGATGTCCTGTTCTTGTGCTCGGCCAGGAATACGCCCTCGCCGCATTTCGGGCAGTGCTTCCGCTTCCGTGTGATTCTGCCGTCTTTAATTTCGTAGAGGTCCTTCTTCGCCATGGTCAAGCCTCCTTCACTGGAGGGGCAGCCGCGGGCTCTCCCGCTTTCTTTACCTGCTTCTCCTTGAGCCTGTTCCTTACAAGGAGATGCTCGCTCTCGACCTTCATGGCTTCCTCCTTGCTCGGATATATCTTGGCATATCCCTTTGTGTCATGGACGCCGAATGAGGATTCCATATGGTCTACGATAACCCTCTCTTTGGGTACTTTAAGCGTTTTTGAAAGCTCGTCGCGCACTGCGTCTCTTTTTGGCGTCTGGCTGTTTGGATGATGTAACACGAAATGTACCTCTGTCCTGTTCATTAGAGGGTTCTCACGGGTTTTCTGAATCTCAAGCTCCATCGTTTCGGCTCCTTTCGTGCCAGTTATCATTTGATGTAGATAAACTTTTTGGCTGACCCATCTCATTTCACCTTCATGGTGTCAAGTGCGTCGTTCACGAGCCGCTTGAGAGCCTTGTCAACGTGATGAATTGAAGCTCCCCTGCCTGGGATGCCATAAATTACCGTTGTTTTTTCCGGGGCCAGGGCAATGCAGGCGAGGGCAGCGAGGTCCTCCTCTCCGCTGACCACTATTCTAAGCTTCCTGGAGCTCCTGTAGCCATCCAGAATGGCATCCCAGAGAGCCCGTGTTATCTGGCCTGGAGGATTATGCACCTTGATTTCCTGCTGCCTGTATTTGGAGAACCTTTCCCGAACCTCGGACATTGGCCTGCGCTTGGTCATGTAATCGACAATGCTGATGTCCGGTACTATTCCGGATTCAAGCAGGTCGAGCGTTACAATATCGCCAACGCTGACTACAATGTTGCCGTCAATCAGATGGCTTAGTATTTCTTCCCTTGTTTTTGCCAGGATGCCGACGTTTGCCCCCAGCTCTTTCCTGAGGCTGTCGTGCATCGAGAAAAGTACATTATCTGACTCGCAGTGCGAATTTCCCATTGGACTGGATCCCCATCTTGCGTGCAATTTCGGAACGCGTATGGTCCAGGATGATTATGTAACCCTGCCATTCACGGGATGTGGCTCCGCCGCATGCCGTGCAAACATCGCCCTCGTTAACCAAGCTGCAAGTTTTACAAGCCTTGAGTATTTCAGTTGCCATGTCAATTCTCCATCCTGCTGAGGTCTTCCAAAAGCCAATCCAGCCTTCCGAGGCCTGGTTGTCTCATGGTTAGGCCTATCTTGCTCTCGCGCGGGTTCCGTTCATTCACGCTGACTGTCACTATCCTTGCCCTTACATCCTGGTTCAGCCTGATGTCCCTGCGGCTCTCCTTGCCTATGAGCCTCTGGTTGTCAACGTCGACATCTATATGGTCGTCCATCACCTGGCTGATATGCAGAAGGCCGTCCAGCGGTCCGAACCTGACGAATGCCCCGAACTTGAGGATCTCGCATACAGAACCCTCAATTACCTCCTGGAGGTCAAGCCTGAAGACGAGTGCATCATATTCAACATCCTGGTACACTGCTCCGTCTCCATGTACGATGCGGCCCTCGCCCACGGCCTTAATATTCGCTGTGAGCACGATCAGGCTCTTGTCGCCTACTATCTTGCCCTCGAAGCTGTGTTGGGTCAATTCCTGTGAAAGCTCGTCCAGGTCTTCGCCGAGCCTCTCGGGCGGGATGCGGATGACATCCTTTCGCTGTATTTTCAAGTACATAAGACTCACTCTGCTATAATGGGTCGATACGCCATCTATTATTTATTTATTCGTATGTGTGGCACATCCATTATTTGACCAGGAAATAAGTCAATATTAAATATGCAATCGGTTTACCATCTCCCAGTGATTCAATTATCAAAGCAGAGTAACATGGTGAACCATGAGTACCGCAGCAATATCCAGTTACAATGCAAAGAGCCTTCGCGCTGTCAGCCTCCCGAAGAAAGTCACGATATACGACAGCACACTCCGCGATGGCGAACAGATGCCCGGTGTGGCTTTCAGCAAAGCCCAGAAGATAGAGATTGCGAGGCTCCTTGCAGAATCAGGGCTCCCGCAGATAGAGGCGGGCTTTCCGGCCGTATCCAGGGGCGAAAGGGATGCTGTTAAGGAGATAGCCTTCCTCGGGCTGGGCCCGGACATCCTGGCTCTGGCAAGGACGAATATTTCTGATATAGACGCGGCCCTGGACTGCGACGTTGACATGGTTATGCTTTTCACAGCCAGCTCTGACCTGCATCTGAAGCACAAGCACCGCACGACAAGGGAAGAACAGCTAGAGACGGTAACAAAGGCTTTGGAGTATGCCAAGGCCCATGGGATGAGGTTCAGCTTCAGCACCGAGGACAGCACCAGGACGGATTTCCCCTATCTGCTGGAATTATCACTTCTGGCAGAGAGACTTGGCGCCTGCAGAATCGGAATTTCAGATACTACCGGTTGCATATTGCCCAAGGCTGCGGGCCAATTGGTAAAAAAGCTTTCGGGAAAATTGCATGTGCCTGTGTCTATCCACCTGCACAATGATTTCGGGCTTGCCCTCGCGAATGCTCTTGCAGGCATCGAGAACGGAGCTACAGCCGTGGCTACGACTGTCAACGGTATCGGTGAGAGGGCAGGCAATGTTCCAACCGAACAGCTGGCAATGGCCCTCGAGACCATGTACGGCCTGGATACGGGCATTGACCTGGCCTCCCTTACTAAGGTTTGCAGAAGGGTGAGCAAGATATCTGGGGTGGAAATATCTAAGAACCATCCTTGGGTAGGGGCGAACGCTTTCAGGCATGAGTCGGGCATTCATGTCGCATCTATAATGGCCAACCCGGCAACATACGAATGCGTGCCTCCTGAAACCGTAGGCGGCAAAAGAGAACTCGTGTTAGGGAAGCACAGCGGCAGAATCGCGGTGCTTCACAGGCTGGAGTCCATGGGTGTCCATGTCGATGATACCGATTTGAAATGGATCGTGGACACGGTAAAGGAGATGGCCCAGGAAGGGGAGAGAATTGACGACGGGACGCTTTTTGACATAGTGAAACGGTGCAGGATGGCGAAGTGATGGAAGAGACTATGGAACTGGCCAAGAAACTGATATCGACGCCGAGCACACTTGGGGACACTGCATCTATTGAAGGCTTTGCCCTGGACTGGCTTTCACGAGTAAAAGGTGCGGAAGCAAGCCTGATGCCTGTGAGCGGCATCGGGAACAATGTCGTGGCCAAGGTTGTGCATGGCCCTGGCTATCCGACTGTGCTGCTGAACGGGCACCTGGACACGGTGGAGGTTTGCGGGGGATGGACGCGAGACCCTTTCAAACCAGCCATTGAGGGGGACAGCTTTTTCGGTCTGGGAAGCGCGGACATGAAGTCCGGAGTGGCCATAGCCATGGTTATGTTCAAGGAACTTGCCCGAGCAGGATGCATCAATACAGTGTTTGCAGGCTCTGTTGACGAAGAGGGGAACTCGGCAGGAACCTTTGCTCTCCTGGATAGCGGAGTCTCAGGTGACATATGCATAATACCGGAACCATCCGGGGGCAAGGTGATGTTGGGCTGCAGGGGCAGAGTTGTCTTCGAGGCAAATGTGAGGGGGACCAGCGCGCACGGTTCGCGGCCTGGCGAGGGTGTGAACGCCATAAACGAGGCCGCAGGGTTCGTGAGGGAATTGGAACACATCCCCCTGGTAATGCACCCGCAGCTTGGGCAGGGTTCGGTATGTGTCCTTGAGATTAGCGGCGGGACAAGAACCCTCTCAGTCCCGGACAGATGCTGGCTGAAGATTGACAGGCATTATGTCCCAGGCGAGACAAAGGAGTCCATGCTCGGGGACATGCGGGCAGCGGCCGCGAGACTGGGAAGCGGGGCCATAATTGAGATATCCCTTTGGAAAAAACGCCCGACACCTTTCCTGGAGCCGTACATCACGCAGAATGGGGGGCTGGTGCGCCTGTTCACCGAGGCTGTAGGCAGTCCGTTCAGCTACGGGAAATCCGTAGGCGACTACAATGCCTTCGCGAAATTCATGCCCACGGCAGTGTACGGGCCATTGGGCACAAATTGGCATGCCCCGGACGAGCATGTGAGCGTTTCATCCATCACAGAATGCTTGGACGGATACAGGAGGTTCGTCGCCTCCCTGGTAAATAACAAGCCTTTTATCGCACCTCGGCATTGAAGCTTCAGGAGCAGTGGTACTGTGAAGCGGGTAAAGACATACATACACGGGCTGGATGACATACTTCAAGGGGGCATCCCGCAGGGCCACATAGTGCTGCTGGCAGGGGAGCCAGGCACGTACAAGTCCTCTGTTGCGTTCAACATCATATTCAATAATGTAAAAAACGATAAACACGTGGCATGCTACATCACCCTGGAACAGGGCAGGGACAGCCTCATACAGCAGATGTCCGGCATGGGCATGGACATCAGTTCTGTGGGCACGAACCTCAGCATCGTGGACCTGGCTCTGATAAGGAAGAACCTGGAGAAGTTGGGCCAGCAGTCCTGGATGCAGATTTTCAAAACCTATGCCTGCAATCTCAAGGAGAATATCGACTATTCCATCCTGGTAATTGACTCATTGCCTGTTCTCACAATACTGGCCGAATTCCAGAATCCAAGGATCGAATTATTCCATTTCTTCGAATGGCTAAGAGAGATGAACGTCACCTGCATCCTCATCTCGGAGATGAAGATGGGCAGGGAAGAATACGGCGAGATGGGCGAGGACTTCCTTGCAGACGGCATAATCCTGCTGAAGATGGAGAAGGTCAGCGATGTCAACATGCAGAGGCGCATCAGGGTCGTGAAGATGAGGGCTACGGAGCACAGCTCAGATTTCTTCACGCTATTATTCGGGAAGGCCGGGTTTACGGCGACGCGTGTCATAAGCGAGTAGATTCTATGGGGAAAAACCTTGTGTGGGCTGGGCTGGCTTTCGGGACTGTGTCCTATTGCCTTGTGTTGCTTGTCGCCCAGGACGCCCCTGTTTTCACGCTTGCCCTCATGGGGACGCTGGCTCTGTTCCTGGTTGCCTCTTCGTTGTGGGTGCTGTGGAACCGCAATGAGTGTGAGACAACAGCGAATCCGACTGAACCGGTAAATGCCGCCCCCACAGAATCCGAGGATTGAGCTATCCGTCGATGCGCGTGTAGGGTATGCCAGCTTTGGACAGCCTCTCGGCGTGGATGTCCTCAGTTTTATGGTAAATCATCTCAAGCTTCTGCATGCATCTGTCCGTGTCGAACTGTGTTACGCTGGAAGAGGCGTTTTTCCGCATGCTGTCCGGCGCGTCAAGGCACATGGACATCTTGTCGGCGCAATCCTTTGCGTCCTCCCTGAACAGGTAACCGTTGTATCCGGGCTTTATTATGTCTGGAATCACACGGTAATTTATTCCTGCTACAGGCTTCCCCGAGGCCAGAGCCTCGGTCATCACTATGCCGAGTGTCTCGAATTTCGAGGCCAGCACGAAGGCGTCGGCAGCAGCATAGTACATCGGAAGTTCCTCGGCCGGCACGAAACCTGCGAATATCACTCTGTCCTCGAGACGCTTCTCCTTGACCTGTGATTCGTACTGCGCCCTTGCTGGCCCATTCCCCACTATTAGCAGCTTTGCATCGGGCCGCGATTTCTTCATGACTGCCATTGCATCAAGCACAAGCCCTATGTTCTTCTCCGAGGATACCCGTCCCACATGAAGGATCACCTCGCTATCCTCCAAATGGTGCCTAAGCCTGATGGAGTCCCCCTTGACGTTCGGATTGAAAATGTCAGTCTCGATGCCAGGGAAGACCCAGTCGGTGTATGCCATGGCAGGCACTAACTTCCTGAGCTCCTCTATTGCATTGTGGGACGGAGCCGCCACGCCGTCGCTCCTCTGGCAGAAAGGCCTCAGGTAGAGCCAGAACAGGCGCTCCATGAACTTGATGTCCAGGTTGGCCGGGAAGTACTGGTGCACCTCGTTCACCCAGGTATGGAAGTGAAGCAGTATGGGGAGCTTCAGAATCCTGGAGGACAGCATGGCCTTGAAGCCCATGAATGCCACGCCGTGAGTGTGCAATATCTGAATGTCGTTTTCGCGGAGAAGCCTGTCCTTCCTCTTGGAAAGCCTTATTGCCATCCTGTAATCCGGATAAAGGGGGAATTCCCTTGCGGGAAACAGGAAGGTGCGGTCGTCCTCCTTGGCCTTGCCCCGGCTGTCCCCGGGTGCGAAAATGAAAACCTTGTGCCCCCTTTTCTCCAGTCCATTTCGGAATTTATCCACGCTGGCCACAATCCCATCCATCGTCGGATACCAGGAGTCGGTGAACATCGCTATTCTCATTCTCAACTCTCCGAGATTCTCCTCAGCTTCTGCACAAGCTCAGCCGGGCTGCGGGCCAGCAGCCTCACCATGGGCTCCTTGCCGCATGAGCCGAGGTCATATATCGCATCGGGTACATAGCCAATGTCTTTAATTGCTTTTCCTGTGCCCCATTCCATCGAGCTTGCGGATTCAGGTTCCTCTGACCTGTCGAAGCATCCCGCTGTGAAGCCCTCCTTCCTGAGGCGTTCCAGAAGCCCGCTGGAGTATCTGAGGTTGAGGGCGCATCTGATTTCCGGGTCGTGGCTCATGGCAGCCAGAACCACCCTTCCGACATGCGAGGCCCTGCCGAACACGGGCATTCCAAGTGTAGTCGCTCGCCCGCCCTTAAGCAATATCCTCGAATCGAGCGAGCAAATGTCGCCAGGGCCGGCCGCGCCCCGAACGGCATAGGCCATGTTGTTGCCCACCTCCGCAACGTATTCCGCAGGCAATATTGACAAAATTTCAGAAACTGCGCAGTCCAGTTCATCCATAACTCTTGAGAATTCAGGATCCCGAGTCTCAGTCGGACTTTTCCACCCGTATCCCTGCGGGACAGCGGCACAGATGACGCGGGCCATGTCATTCTTCGCCCTTTCCACGGCTTTGCGCATTCCCAAACCGCTCGCCATGTATCCAGCTATGAGCGCCGAATATGTGCAGCCAGTGCCCCTTGTCCGCTGTGCCGCATGCTGACCAGCAAACAAACGCATGCCTTCTGAATCCCGGAACACGTCCGTTCCCGGGAAATCGGTGAAATGACCCCCCTTGACGAGCACAGCCTTTGCGCCAAGGCCCATAATGGCCTCGCAGGCTTTTCCCGCTGCCTCCGGACCTGTCACATCAAGGTCTGCCAGGACCGAGGCTTCGTAGGCATTCGGAGTCACGATGGAGGAAACCGGAATGAGGACATATTTGTAAGCATCGAGCATTGGCCCGTCAAGCAGGCTGAATCCGGTGCTCGATGCGAACACCGGGTCGGTGACCATTGGAACACCCATATCCCCGACAATCTTCGCTATCAGGCTGACTGTGTGCGCATCGCCCAGCATGCCCACCTTGACGGCATCTGGTCTTGCCTCCTCGAGTACCTTCTCGATCTGGCTTCTGAGAAGGTTCCCGTCCACGGGATGGACTCCGGTGAAGGAATCAATGTTCTGCACAGTCAGCGTTGCTGCGACAGGCATTGCCCGAATTCCAAGGAACGCCAGTGCCCGCATGTCTGCAGAAAGGCCAGAATGGCCTGCAGGATCAAGACCGGCAACGCAAAGGACTGAGCGCATGAAACCCAATAGCCATTATCGATTATAATCTTGACGGATTTACTTCTTGATAAGCTGCTTGAGATGGGGCCAGAAGAACATTGGCCTATGTTCGGCATCGTCCATTTTGTAAAAGAACAGGAAATAGGCGGATATAGATATCACATACAGAATCGTCGCTATGTAGAACGGCATGACCAGGTCGCCAGTGTCCCAGAGGAAACCGCCTATGAAGACGCCTATGGCATGCGTGAGCATCCAGGCGAAACCTGTGTAACTCTGTGCAGTGGCCCTCAGTGAGTGCGGGAGTTTGCTCATCATGAACGAAGTCATTATCGGGCCTGGCACGTTCATCAGGGATGCCCTGACAAGGAACAAAAGAACCACGAGTGCAAGCCAGGGGGTGAACGGCATCGTTATCATCAGGACTACGGAGGCTGCGTGGAAAGCAACGGTTATTGCCACCGTCCCCCTTCTCTCGGCCATCTTCGGGAGATATATTGTGATGAGGGCCATCGAGAACGCCTGGAGCGCGAACAGGACACCTATCGGGCCTATGTCCATCTCGAACCTGAGCTTGAAATATAGTGGTAGATAAGGAATCAGCACGCCTGCGCCAATGCCGGTGAGGGCCTGTGGTATCGCAAATTTGGTGAGTAAAATCCAGTGATCCTTCTCAGCCGCCCTCGATTCTTTTTGGACAGGTCTCGGCTTATCTGTCCGCACCTGCACCATCAGGCCTATCGCAGCGAATTTTAGCAGGAAGGCAAGCAGGAATATCATCCGATAGGAAGGTTCGCTGGCGAAGCCCATGTACGATGTGAACAGCAAAGGTATGAAGCCACCGACCAGCGTCACGACGCCGGAGCCTGCGTTTGCGACAATCGAGTTCAGGCTGAACAGGTACTTCCTGCGTTTCTGGGTTGTCTTCTCCGACAGGAAGGCGCTGAACGCAGGACCGGTGAAACCGCTGCTTGCCCCGAACAATACCGAGGCCGCGATGAACGCAGGCAGGGAACTGAAGAAAGCGAAATGCATCATACCCAGTGTGCCGAGGCCGAAACCCAGGAGTATAGTCTTTTTCCGGCCGAATCTATCTGCGATGAAACCGCTGGCAACGAGAACTATTACCTGGCTCACTTCCATGATGAGGGCCAGAGTGCCGAAAATCACGTTCGAGTAGCCAAGCACATTCAGGTAAAGAACAAGGACGAAGCCGTTAATCGCGAAGCTCATGTTGTCAATGAGCCCTGCCGCTATCATCTTCTTGGCATCGCGGCGGAAGCCTCGGAATTTCCCGAAAGCGCTTGCGTTGGCTGACATCCTGCACCCCATGCACATTTACATTTTAAAGATGTGGCTGGATTCATTCATATACATAAAATATATATCCCGAACATCAATCCGAGGAAAGAACCGATATGGCCACAATCGAAGAACAGATAAAGGAGATTCAGGACGAGATTGACAAGACCCAGAAGAATAAAGCCACCGAGCATCACCTCGGGAAGCTCAAGGCTAAGATCTCCAGGCTGAGGGACGAGGCGGAGAAGCGCCGAAGTTCCGGGGGCGCCACCGGAAAGAGCTATGCCGTGAGGAAATCCGGAAATGCCACTGTGGGCCTTGTAGGATTCCCGAGCGTGGGAAAGAGCACGCTACTAACTAAGATAACCGAGGCCAAGAGCGAGATAGCCGCCTACGAATTCACCACGCTCGATGTGATACCGGGCGTGATGGATTACAGGGGCGCGAAGATTCAGGTTTTGGACATGCCTGGCATGGTGAAAGGAGCCGCGACGGGCCGAGGAAGGGGAAGGGAGATTCTGTCCGTGATACGGTCCCTCGACCTTATACTGCTGTTCTTGGACGTGCACCACATTCAATGGGAAGTGTTGGCGAAGGAACTGCATGCCGCTGGTGTAAGGCTGAACGGCAGGCCTCCCGATATTAACCTTTCAAAGAAGATCAGGGGCGGGATAGAGATACACCCGACGCTGGAACTGACAAAGCTGGATGTCGAACTGGCCACGGACATAGTGCGCGAATACGGTTACATCAACGCTGATGTAGTTATCAGGCAGGACGTGACAGAGGACGAGCTTATTGATTTCCTCTCAGGCAACAGGGTATACATCCCGGCATTCCTGCTCCTGAACAAGATTGACATGGTGGACACCGCGCATCTGGCCAAACTAAAAAGGAAGCTGAAGGGGTGGAAGTCAATCCCGATTTCCGCGGACAGCGAAATAGGGCTGGATGAGCTGAAGGAGGAGATTTACAACACCCTGGAGTTCATCAGCGTTTTCATGAAGCCCCAGGGAAAGCCAGCGGACCTGAAGGAGCCCATGGTGGTCAAGGCCGGCTCGACAGTCGGCATGATATGCGATTGCATTCACAGGGATTTCCGCAGGAAGTTCAGGTACGCAATAGTATGGGGCAGCAGCGCAAAGTTCCCCGGGCAGACAGTCAGCATAGACCACGAGCTTGCAGACGGCGATGTCCTGACTATAGTCGTGAAAAGGTAAGTATTCAGTGAAATGAAGGGGTAACGATTGTAGATTTCTAGTTTGGGAATCGGGAACCTGATTGATTGTTGTAGTTTCGGGAATCGGGAATTGGGATACGGCGACGGATTCAATGGCTGTTGTTAACAGCCATTCCGTCCGATTCCCCATTCCCCTATTCCCCATTCCCGAACTTCAGAAGACTGAACTCTTACGTGAAAAGGTAACCATTTTAATCACAGGCGGGATTACATGGACGGATGTACGAGCAGGCCAGAAAGGACATGGTGGCGAGGCTCGAAAGGGCCAGATATGTGAAGACACCAGGCGTCAGGAGGGCCATGGAGACCATTCCCAGGCATATTTTCGTACCCGAGGAAATGCAGAGATTCGCGCATGCGGACACTCCGATGGACATCGGTGAGGGCCAGACCATTTCGGCACCCCATATGGTTGCAATGATGCTCGAGATTCTCGAGCTGAGGAAGGGCATGAAGGTCCTGGAGGTCGGCTGCGGGTCCGGGTACCATGCTTCCCTGGCGGCCTACATGGTTGGTTCAGAGGGCCATGTGTTCACCGTCGACATAATTGAGAGCCTGACTATCAAGGCCAAGACCCATATCAGCCAGATAGGCTTGCAGGACCGCATCACAGTCATTCACGGGGACGGCTCGAAAGGCCTCGAGGAGCAGGCGCCTTTCGACAGGATAATGGCGGCATGCAGCGCCCCCAGTGTGCCCCAGCCCCTCATCGACCAGCTTGCTGACCCCGGGATAGCGGTGATACCCGTGGGCACGGGTTTCAGCCAGAGCCTGGCGATTGTCAGGAAGGAAGATGGAAGGGTCAGGATTACCGAAGAGAGAGGAGTCGCATTTGTACTCATGCGCGGCGAGTACGGCCAATGATTATTCGAAGCAAGGTAGTATGTCTCTCAGGTCGTCGGATTCGATGACGATGTCAGCCTCTTTTATCGTTTCGCCGTCTATCGGATTGAACGCAATCCCGTAGCCGGAAGCCCTGAACATGGAGACATCCACCCAGCTGTTCCCTACGGCAGCGCATCTCTCCGGCTCTATGCCGAACTCCCCCATCACGCCTTTGAGGGCACTGGCCTTGTCCCGCAGTTCCACGCGCAGGATTCCCTCCCCCAGCAGCTTGCCATTCTTGTCAGCAGTGAGACCGTTGGACATGACCCTGTCCACGCCGCACAGCCCGCCGATATGGTCGGCAAGAATGTCTATTCCGCCGCTGACTATGCATGTTCTCACGCCTGCCTTTTTTAATTGCCTGACTGTCTCCCTGGCGCCATTCACTATGCTTGCGCCCATGAGTATAGTGCGTATCTTGTCCAGTGTTACCTCAGGATCCTTGCGCTTCCACATCGCAATGTCGGAGCGCATGAACTCCATGTCGTCAATCTTTCCGGAACAGTAGGCATCGAGCGATTCGGAATTGTCCACGCCGAAATGCCTGTGCACCCATTCCCAGGAGCTTCTCTCAGCGACCATCACGCCGTCCAGGTCGAATGCGGCCATGTCGAATTTCATTGTCCTTGTGAAGTCATTGGCCTATTTTAACCTTCCAGCATGCGCAGAAATAAATACCCGGTCATTGTTGGACGAACAATGATAATTCTCGTCGGCGTAGGCCATGTGTTCGACATCTCTGCCCAGGTGCGTGGCATTATTATGGAGAACTCACCCGTGGCTGTCGGGCTGGAGCTTGACCGCAACAGGCTGGCCGGGCTTCTCGCCAGGGACAGGGGGGAGGAACTGCCCAAGCAGAGGGGGATGCTGGCCAGGTTCCAGGAACGCATCGCAAAAGACTTTGGCGTCGAGGCTGGGGACGAGATGCTGGCCGGATATAAGGCAGCCGCGGAGATAAATGCCAAGCTCTTTGTCATTGACATGGACATCAACCGGGTCATCATGCGCATCAACAGCCAGCTGACACTGAGAGAGAAGCTGAAGATGTTCGGGGCCTTGTTCGCTACGCCTTTCATCCGCAAGAAGACGGTAGAAAGGGAGCTGGAAAGGTATGAGGAGCAGGGCGAGGATTACATGGAGGAAGTCGGCAAGTCCATGCCGACAGTCAAAAAGGTCCTCATTGACGAGAGGAACGAGCACATGGCGAAATATCTCCTGGCAATAGAGGAGAAGTTCGGCACTGTCCTTGCCCTGGTCGGCGACGGCCATGTGCCGGGAATCTCAAAACTGATACTGCACGGCAATAAAAAGGAGATAAGGCTTAAGGATGTCAAGGCCTGGAAACCTGCCCAGGAAGACGGAACTAGCATGAGTTACACATTCAATTTGTAAAACGATAGTTTTTTAAACCATGTACACCCATTCCCTGATACAATGAAAAAAATCATCACTCAGGTGGCGCTGGACTTCATAGATGCGCACAGGGCAATTAAGGTCGCGGAGGAAGCCGTGGAAGGCGGCATTGACTGGCTGGAGGCCGGAACGCCGCTCATCAAGAGCGAAGGTCTTGACATAGTCAGGAAACTCAAGGAAAAGTTTCCCAGAAAGACCATCGTGGCCGACCTCAAGACCCTGGATACCGGCGGGCTCGAGGTCGAAATAGCCTCTAAAGCCGGGGCTGGCGTTATCTGCATCATGGCCATGTCCGAGGACTCGACAATCACGGAGGCAGTGAAATCAGCCAGGCAGTACGGCTCGAAGGTTATGGTTGACCTGATGCGGGTGCCTGACAAGCCAAAAAGGGCCAGGCAGGCGGAGAAGCTTGGAGCCGATTACATTTGCATTCATGTGAGTATTGACGAGCAGATGGTCGGTGGGAAGCCCTTCGCCGACCTCAAGGCCGTGTCAGCCGCTGTCGCAATACCTGTGGCCGTGGCGGGTGGCATCAACTCAGAAACTGCACCCCTGGCCGTGAAGAACGGCGCTTCAATAGTAATCGTCGGCGGGGCTATAACCAAGTCCCGGGATGTGACAGCTTCCACAAAACTGATAATCAAGTCGATTTCCGCGATGAAGCCACTGAAAAGCGACAGATCCAGGAAATACGGGCCTGACGAGATTCGCAAGGCGCTTTCCAGAGTTTCCACGCCAAATCTTGCGGATGCTATGCACACAAAGGGTTCTATGGTGGGGATTCACCCGTTCATAGCCCCGAATGCAAAGATGATAGGCCAGGCAGTAACAGTTCGTACAACGGACGGGGACTGGGCCAAGGCCGTCGAGGCAATAGACCATGCAAACGAAGGCGATGTAATAGTTGTCGATGTGCACGGCGGCGAAACTGCTGTCTGGGGGGAACTGGCTTCCTGGAGCTGCAAGATGAAAGGGATATCCGGCATAGTAATTGACGGCGCTGTAAGGGATGTGGATTCCATAAGGGAGATGGAATTCCCAGTGTTCGCGAGGCACAGAAGGCCGGCTGCGGGCGAACCTAAGGGGTTCGGCGAGATAGGAATCGCGATCCACTGCGGGGGCCAGGCAGTTTCCCCGGGTGACTGGATCGTGGGTGACGAGTCCGGTGTGGTCGTCATTCCGCAGAAGGATGCAATGGAGATAGCCAACCGCGCGGTTGATGTCATGGAGAGGGAGAACAGGGTGCGTGAGGAGATAAAGCGCGGAAGCACGCTCTCGAAGGTCATGGACCTGTACAAGTGGGAGAAAAAGTATTAGAACGTGACTCGGACGACATCCTTATCCAGCAGGTTAATTGCCTGCGTGAGTTTCTCCTTCAGCAATTCCTGGTCTGTGGCCCTTCTCACCTGGTCCAGAACATCGATTGATTGCCTGAATATCCTGATTATGTCGCCCTCCGGTAGGTCATGGTCAGCCACGAGTCTTGCAAAATCCTCGCCCCTTGCCCAATCCTCGACCAGCGGAATTCTCACAGCAAGACCGAATATGCTCAGATTGCGCATGAGGAACTGGTTGCCTTCCAGGCCTTTCATGAGCCTGTAGAATGTCTGTCCTCTTTTCGGTCTCTGACTGCGGAAATGCCTTGGCTCGTATGTTATGGCAGCAGCCAGGCATGCCATTTCCGCGGGGGTCCATTTCTTCCACTTGTTATCCGCGAATATCTCCGCGGTGACAAGCTCCTCCGTGAATATCTTGGTCGTGAAGGTGCCTTTAGGGGTGAGCTTTGTCCCGTGTACGTGACCAAGCTTCTGAAGAGTCCTTACCCTGTTGTTCCAGGCCGCCCATATGTTCACCCTCTGGCCTTGGCTTTTCTTGAGGAAAGAGTCGAAGCTCTTCTCAAGCACGGTCTCTATCTCGGCATCGGAATGCCTGTCCATCAGATTCAGCACGGTATTGTAGGATAGCTCGAATTGGGAAAATATAGGAATGCGGTCGGCCTTTGTCAGTCTCTGTATCTCGGATATGTCGTCCTGCCACCTGTCCACCATTGATATGACTGTGCCCTTGGAGTCCATGCCCCTCCTTCCCGCGCGGCCCGCCATCTGGAAGTATTCCTTGGAATTGATGTACCTGTGGGAAGTGCCGTCGTACTTCCTGAGCCCGGAGAAAGCCACTGTCCTTGCCGGGTAGTTGATTCCGACAGCGAATGTCTCTGTCGCGTACAGGACGCTGATAAGATTCTTGCCGAAGGCCTCCTCCACGGCCCTTTTCGCTGCCGGAAGCATGCCGGCATGGTGGAAGGCCACCCCCCTGTCGAGGACCTGAATAAGGGCCTGTATCGAGTCCATGTCGGCAATCTCCGGGTCAAGGAGGTGATTCTCGATTATCCGGTCCATCTCAGGATTCCTCTGCTTGAGGAAATTCATGTTGAAGGCAGCCTCAAGGGCCTTGGCCTCGCAATCCTTCCTGGAGAAGTTGAAGAAAAGGCATGGCAGCATTTCATGCTGGTCCATGTATTTTACAAGGTCCAGGTGGCTCGGCGGTCTGCCCTTGGGCATACCTCCCTTGCGCCTTTTCTGGCCTTTCTTCCGGGGACCGCCTCCCTCCCTGGCGATCTCCCCGATGAGATGCCCCAGCTCCTCTCTCGGAAGCACGGTGCTCCCTCCCAGATGAAAATTGTGGAACAGGGGCACTGCTCGCTTATCATATTCCACAACCCTGACTTCATGGTCGTGAATACTGCCTATCCAGGAGGCGAACTCCCTGGCATTGGGTATGGTTGCGGAAAGGGCAAGGAAACGGACGCTGGGCGGAGAGAAAATGATTGACTCCTCCCAGACAGTTCCCCTTTCCGGGTCGTTCATGAAATGGACCTCATCAAGTATCAGCATGCCGACATCCTTTATGCTAGGAGGGTCCGCTAGTGCCATGTTCCGGTATACCTCGGTTGTCATGACAAGTATCTGGGCACGGGGGTTTATCGAGACGTCGCCAGTGAGTATGCCCACACTCTCCTTGCCGAACTGGGCCACGAAGTCCATGTACTTTTGGTTGGATAGGGCCTTGATGGGCGATGTATAGACCGAGCGTCTGCGATGACCGGCGTAGAATTCGATGGCGTACTCTGCGACCAGGGTCTTTCCTGTACCTGTGGCTGCTGAAACCACTACTGAATCGCCGTTGGTGATATGCTCACAGGCCTCAATCTGGAACGGGTCGAGTTCCAGGCCGTGGAATTTCATAGGTGGGGCAAGGAACACAGGTTTTTAAAATGAACGGAATTGAAATAGTTCAAACAATAGTTTCGGTGACCCCCCCATCCGAGGTTTATATACTTTTCAGGACTAGCATGGTTCGAGGTGAGTGAAATTCGAGGCTTCGAAGAAATTGATGACTGCTCCTGGCAGGAAGTATACATCCTGAACAGATGCTACAACCAGTTCAACGATTACGGTTCAGAGGATTGAATCTTTTTCCATAAACCATCCCATGGGTCGGAGGTCTAGGCCCCTCCGGCCCTCCTATATTTTTTCAATGCAGGCGCTGGGTGGAGTAAACTTTCCAATGGCTATTATTGCAGAGAATTCGTTGTAGACACCTGCACGTATCCAGTATTATAGAAATTGAGTGCAGGTGCCGGGATTCGAACCCGAGCTGAAAGCTTGGAAGGCTTTAATCCTAACCAACTAGATCACACCTGCACTGAGATTATATTAACTTCGATTCGTGCAGGTGTATATTCGACATATGTTTATTGTTTGCTATGGTCTTAAGTCGAATATCACACCTGCCAGTGCGACACACTGCATTTATTAGAGATTTCGGGGTCTTAAGTCGAATATCACACCTGCCAGTGCGACATATATCCTATTTTGACATTGTCATGTTTTTTAGTCGAATCTCAGACCTGCCTGTGTAATATTATTGCTGGTAATGCGGGATTATCGGCCGGGATAAAAAGGCTTCTATTCACCAGTTTACAGTCCAAGTCGTATCGGAGGGCACATGCACCCAGTATCCGTTGCCTGGCAATACCGCATCCCCGCTAGCCAGAACCTTGACATAGGGACTTGCGGCCTGCCAGCCCTCGACGATGTCGTAGCCTGTTCCCGCGAATGCGGTTGAGACTGTCCTCGTGGTGTCCTGGGTCGGGTATCCGACAAGGTTCCAGCCGGCGTAAAGCTGTATGCTGGTGGATGTGGGCCTGTCCCCGTAAACCGTAAGCATGCAGGCAGATGTTGCGCGTATCCAGACTGCCATCTTGTGGTCGATTGCAGTAAGGTCATTGGAAGTCGCGCCTGGCCTGTAGGATTTCCATGGGTCTGCCTTATCGGTCGAGCTGAAATACATGACTGAATTGTATGAGCCGGAAATGGACGATAGGACAGTGCCGATTGCGGTGCTCGACTGCAGCAGCGGGAGCGAAACAAGGTTCCAGCCGACAGTGAGATTGATGTAATTGATGTTCTGGAGGAAATAGGCGTTGACAACTTTATTGGCGTTCATCGTTATGGTTTTCGGATTGGTGTTTCCAGTCACAGACCCGGTCCAATGATCGAATCTCCAGCCAAAAACCGGTGTTGCGGTCATTGTGACAACCTGGCCGTAAGTGTACGTGGGCTGGTCCGGGATTTTTGTCACGGAACCGCTTCCGTAGATATTGATTGTGAGCGTGTACTGGTCCTGGGTGAAGTATGCAATGACATATTTGTCGTCATCCATTATTATTGTCTGCGGATTTGTGCTGCCTCCCAGGTCCCCGCCCCAGCTGTTGAAGGTCCAGCCGGCATAGGCAATTGCCGTCAATATCACCGGATCTTCATTTGCATAAGTTTCCTGGTCTGGGTTCTTTGTTATGTAACCGCTTCCTGAGGCATATGTGTCAAGCACCCATTCTGGTGGGTTTGTGTGAATTTCTGTGTTCTTGTCAGCCCTGCCATTTGATTTATCGGTGGGCTTGTCGTTCAGCTCGTCCCAGACATATCTCGGGATGTATTCTCCCTTGTAAATGCCAAGCACAACCGATGCATTCTGGGCGTTTGCCATGCCCCAATCATCGCCATAGCTCTCGACATTGTCCTGTTTTTGGCCCGACCAGCTTTCAGGGTCGAAGGGATTATCAGTCCAGGAGGAATGTATTTCCATGGTTCCCAGTGGACTTTTCTCGTCTATCTCTGTCCATATCGCATAGGTTATCATGTTGGGGGCGACACTTACGGACGGCATCGACGCCGGATGACCGTCAGGGTCGCTGATTCTCCAGTCTTTCTCTCTCCCAGTCCAGTCTTTGCCGTTATTAGGTGAGCTTGAATAGAAAAGCTCGACCTGAGGAGCTTTGTTGAGGTCCTGCTGGGTCCAAATAACATGGACATCGTCGTTGTAACCACCTGTTATGGAGATGTTCAATATGTTCATATTGTCGTTTACCGGAAAGCTGATGGGGGTTTCCTCGGTCCACGTACCCTTCTCTCCCCAATGCTCCGAAGTAACATAAAACACTTCGTTCACCTCGTAATTGGCCCTCTGGGACCATGCAACATGGACGAAGTTCGCCTCTGCACCGGATACAGCAACTGTTGGGTTGTACGTGAATCTGGAATTCTGCGGATCGCTGAGAATGTCATCCTCTTCGAGGCCGGACCAGGTCAGACCGCCGTTCGTGGAACGCGAATAGTGAACTTCCTGGCCGTCCTTCGGCGTGTACTCAGTCCATACGGCATGAAGTATCATCGGCGGCGCTTTATTATCAGGAATGCCCACCGCGATCTTGGGAGCCGAAATGGTCTGGCCGTCACCCTCGCTTCCTGCTCTGTGGCTCACGGGAATGTCGCCTGTTTCGACGCCTGACCAGTGGTCTCCATTGTCAACTGAACGGGAGTAGAACACCTCCCAGGTGTTGTCCGAGGCCATTCTCTCCGCCCAAATCACATGGATTACGCCGTTCATGTCGACCGCTATGGAAGGTTTCATGGCCGGACCGTTATTCGCCTTGCCTTTCTGGCTGTGGCTCACTATGAAATCGTCATGGTCATGGGTCCATGTCCTGCCATCGTCCGGGGAGCTTGAAAACATAATCTCCTTGTATCCGAATTCCTCGTCAAATTCATCCCAGACAACGTATATCCAGTCCTCGAAAGGACTCCCTTGAGGAGCCGTTGCCACCGAAGGGTGAAGGGCATTGTTCTCGTCCCATGGCTCATCATAGCTTACAATCATGTCGCGGCCGACTATGTATTCCGGTGCCGGCTGCGGGGCTGCGTCGGGAACATCGTCACCGACGCTGTTGTTCCCCCTGATGGCAGCGGGAAGAACTGGCATGACCAACATTATCACGATAAAAACCGCAAATGCATTCCAATACTTGTTTAACCCTTCCATGTAATCGCCTCACCGGATTCCATTTGTCTGATTTGAAAGAAATGAGGCTTAGGAGGTTTATATACTTTCGCATAAAATCACCGGGAAATGCACCATCCGAAAGCGGGAGGTTGGTCTATCACCAATTAACGGTCCAGACTATATCTGCGGAGACATGCACCCTTAGTATCCGAGTTTTTCTTTTTGAGCTTCGAACTGCGCTGGACAGCCCTCCACAAAAAGAAAAATTCATTAATAGAAAAATTTCGGGCTGCCCTGCTCGTTCTCCGCATTACTGGTGTTATGAAGAACACCGGCTTTACCAATCTACTGTCCAGACTATATCTGCGGAGACATGCACCCAATAGCCTTCCCCAGGTTTCATCATGTATGATCCCGGAAGCTGGGTAATCAGGTATGATGAACTTGAACTGTAACCTTCCACTGGAACATCGTTTATCCCTCCTAGGGCTGTGGTTATATTGACCGAGGTCTGAGCCGGATATCCCACCATGTTCCAGCCCGCCTTCAGAATGATTTGAGTGCTGGTGCTGTAATCGCCGTAAACTGTGAGGTATCCGTCACCAACGGCAGTAATGTCAATCCAAATACCAACAGTATTGTCGATGTTTGAAAGATCGTTGTTTGTTCCGTTCATCCTGTAGGTCTTCCAGTGATCGGACGTGGTGAGTTGGTTGTACCACTTCACAACATTCCAGGTGGTGTTTCCGTCACCGTGGCTGTCATCAAGGACTGTGAGTATGTCAGTATCGTTCTGGATGAGTGGAACGGATATCAGGTTCCACCCCAGATGGACCGGGATGTCGAAGGTCATATCAGGAAGGTAATGGATTTCGGTGTTTTTATCGGCTTTGTCATTAAGTTCGACATCCTCCTGCCAAAATACCTGGGCTTTCACCTCGCCGCCCACAGTTCCCGCAGCCATTGCCGGAGACATCGAATCGTCAGTGTCAGGGCGACTTACAACATTGTCATGCTCCGACCCTGTCCAGGACAGCGGCTCGAGGGGATTGTTTGACATTGAATAAAGAATTTCGTCCGTGCCGTAAGGACTGGTTTCGTCCTTCTCCACCCATACAGCGTGAACTTCCGGTCCCTGAAGCCCGATGCAGCTAGATATCACTGGGTCAGAGGCTTCATGGCCATCCGGAAAGCTGATGATGATGTCTTCGAAGTCTCCCGACCAAGTTATGCCGTCGTTCTGTGAACCGGAGTAATACACTTCCCTGTTTCCCGTCATTGACCACTGCTGCCAAATAACGTGGAGATTGCTTCCCAGTGCATCTATCTGCGCCTCGCTTGCATAGGTTTCTGGAAGGAGCTGGCTAATATGCCTTTCCGGTTCCCAGCTCATTCCGTTGCTGGGCGACCGCGTGTAATAGACATCTGATGCCCATAAACCCGGCATTATCTCGATGTCTTGAGTCCAGACCACATGGACGATGGAGTTACCTGGCCCGCTCACAGCAATGTCCGGCGAATGTGCCCCCGGCGCCGTGGGGGGGTTCGGCATGCTTATCTGAACCGGTTGAGTCCAAATATTTCCCTGATTGGTTGAACGGGCATACCATATCTCAGTTGACTCGCCAACAGGGGACACCTCGTTCCAGACTACATGGATTGTCAGGGGCGAATCTGTGACTGCTATTTTGACCCTGTCAATCCAGGCGGCATTGTAGCCGTTCCTTGAACTCACTAGTATATCTCCGTATGTCTCTCTCTGGTCATGGGCAGTCCATGTCTGGCCGTTGTCCTGGGATCTTGAATAGTGTATCTCATATGTCGAATCAGGATATTGCTCCACCCAGACGACATGTATCCAGCCCATCATGTCAATGGCTATCGCGGGCTTCGAGGCATTTCCTGGGTTACCGGGATTTGAGCTAGACGGGAGAAAATCCTGGCTGATCAACCTGTCGCCCTCGCTGACTCCGTCATTGCTCCAGGCCCTGCCGGCGTCCATGGCCTCTGACTTGGAATAATGAATTTCGAGGAATGGTTCATTGACGCTGTTGTTCAACTCGGACCATACAGCATGCATTGAACCGGCCCAGGGCGTTCCTGGAGGGGCAATAGCGACTTCAGGCGTGTTGGCATCGAAATCCCCATCGTCGCAGCTGATGATGTATTCACCATTTACCCACCCACGGGGAGTGGGCAGTTCTATCCCTGAACAATCTGTCGGTTGGGGATACTGGCTTGCTGGAGGGTTAAACTGTTTCCCGATATTGGGGAAACATGAGACAGACAACATCATGCTTAACGACACAGTCAATGTAAGTAGGACTGGTACAGATGATTTCATTCCAACAAACTTTGCCCATTTGAATGCTCCGGAAACTAACATAAACTCTCCTGTGACAAATATGCAGGTAGGCCTTTAAATAACTTTCTTTGGTCATTTCCCGCGGTTCTTGTCAATAAGAACCTGCATCTCCTGGCGGACCCTGGTAGACATGTTCCTCATATTTGACCTGTCGAAGATGTCCAGAGCTTTAGCGTAACTATCAATGGCTTTTTCAGTGGAACCATTGTTTCTGAGAGACCTTGCCCTTGCGAGGTGAAGCATTCCTATTTTTTGTGGCTCTTCAATCTCCGTCGCCATTGCCAGGCTCACACCGAAGTACTTATCTGAGCTAGAAAAGTCACCCTCCAAAGCTGCAAGCGACCCAATGAGTCTGTAAACGGTGGCCAGGATTTCCTTGAATGAATGTTTTTCAGCCAATTCAAGTGATTCCCGGCAGTGCTTTCTAGATTCTGAAAGCATTCCCAATTCGATTTCGACCTCCGCAATGTTGTTCAGGGCCTGGGATATTCCCCATGTATCACTGCTCTTGTACATGAGATTGTAATTCTGGGTGTAATTCCGTAGGGCTTCCTCATACTGGCCCATATTGAAATATGCACTTCCAATGTTATTGTATATATTCGCCACACCGACATTGTCGCCTATCCGTTTTTTTATCTGGAGGCTGCGCTGGTACAGCTTCAAAGATGTTGAATAATCGCCCATGTCATCATATAGCACACCCATGTTGTTCAGTACCATTGAAAGCCCTTTCACATCGCCGACCTGATTCATGATTTCCTCAGAGTTTCTATAATATTCCAGTGCCTCATCAAGTTTGCCCAGCCATAGATGGGCCACGCCCAGATTGTCATTGACAAATGCAATTCCCTGCTTATACCCGACCTTCTCGAAAAATTCGCGGGCTTTTTTCCAGTATGTAATTGCCTGACCGTAATCCTTAAGATGGTGATAAACACCCCCGACATTCATATAGGCCTGGCCGAGTTCTCTGGCGTCCCCAACGACGCCGCTCTCCCTAAGGTAATCCTTCTGAAGGGCTAGGGCTTGTTCATACATACCCTTTCTAAGGTATATTTTTCCCATGTATCCATGGATCTTTGCTTTCCAGAATACCATACCGGATTTATCAGCCATTGCTATGCCTTTCTCGAAATTCAATATCGCCTCATCGTAATTACTCTGAGCCTGATGGACACGGCCCTTCTTCATCATTACCCGAATCTGAATCTCTGTCTCATTGGAGGAGTTGCTTACTTTTTCTAAGCACCCGAATGCGGCAGTGTAGTTGCCATCCAACTCGTACAATTCCCCCAGCGCCTCATTGATCTCAGGAGTTCTTTCATCCGTCCTTCCTGAAGAGTCAATCAGCTCAACTGCCTTCTCGAAGAACTGTATTGACTCCCTGGGAGCCAGATTGTTACTTGCCTTGTATCCCGCGGAGATGCTGTAATCAATTCCCTTATCAAAGTCCTGGGCATTGCTGAAATGATAGGCCAGGCTGAATAGAACATTATCAGGGTTGTCAAGATTGGCAGATTCAATTACAAGTCCTGCATTTCGATGCAGGGCTTTTCGCCATCTGTTGCTGAGTCCGGAATAAACAACCTCCTGCGTTTTAGAATGCTGGAACATCAATTCCCCGCTGCCGACGGATATTAGGATATTCAGATCCAGAAGTGATTTTATCGTTTCATCGACCTTCACCGGATCCATACTGAAGGCTGTCCCTATCATGGAACCTTCAAAACGTCTGCCCAGCACCGCACAATATTCAATAAATCGCAGGCAATCCAGGCTGAGCGACTCTAGACGTCTGGAGACCAACTCTGTAACCGAATGGGGCAGTACAGCCTTTGGCCCATGCTTTAAAATCCACAGGTCGTTGTCCTTCACCAGTGTCCCGCTGGAAATTAAAGTTCTAATGGCCTCGATAATGAACAGGGGATTTCCGTCCGCATCCTTACTCAGGCTTTCTACCAAATCCTCGGGGGGAGTACCGCCGCCTAGAGCTATAGAGCTAATGTTGGTGAGGGCCTCGTGGTCAATGGGTTTAATTGGAATGTGGACCGATGGAGAATCCTCACCGGAAAGCGATTCAATTATCCTTTGGTTTTGATCTGTCTTGCTCAGATCATCCGGTCTGTACGTGATACAAAACGCAATTTTCGAATCAGTGATATTGCGGGAAATGAAGGGTAGGGTTAAAAGGGTCGAGGCATCAGCCCAGTGGATATCCTCCAGAACGAGAAGCAGACCTTTTTTCTCGGCCGTCTCTGTGAGTAGATTAAGTATCCTGTTCTGGACCTTGATTCTCTCTGTTTCAAGATTGATATTCTCAAGCGAACGTTTCATCCTGAACTGCGCACCTACGGTTCTTCTCAGGATTTTCGTGGTTCCCGATAGCGAATCTATGTCCCCATCCCAATCCGCAAGAATGTCATAGTATTTCGATTCGATTTCGACCAGGCATCTCCTTATTTCCTGCTTCATGTCAGGGTGCTCCTCCCCAGAGGTTACGACTGCCAGGTAAACAAGGTCTCCGTGCTCGATGAAAATTTTTGTATTCATATACTCCAGCTTGCCTAATCCCCCCCTTTGCGTCTCAGCCCCACCATCTCCGAACGAGTCCTTGACAAAGTCCTGAACCGCCGTCAACATGGAACCCAGAATGTCCTCGTCCAGACCACCTTCCTTTGAACGGGACACATGGGATATCAGAAGGCCTATCTTGCTAATCAGGAATATTTCATCGAAGTTGACGAATTCCTCGCTTTGGAACAGTTGGGTGTCCACGAGACCTGACAAAGCCTTCTGGAAAGGGAAGTATGGAATTGAAGTGTCCTGAACGGTGGTTTCGCCCAGGCATATTTCCATGCCGCGCGATTGAGCCTCATTTTTCAGGTACTCAACAAACTTTGTTTTTCCTATCCCAGCTTCACCGCTGATTAATATTGTATGGCCCCGGGAATCCATGACCCGGTCGAGGCTTTTCTTGACAACGTTCTTTTCTTTCTCCCGGCCTACCATTTTATTGTTCATCATCAGGTCAAGATTGAAATTGTAGATGTTAATCCTTTCGTTATACAATTCCACGCAATCAGGCTACCTACATTTTTCGTTTTGATATGTAGCCAAATCCCAATATTAAAGCCATTAAGCCCACTATAATTGTGATTATCATTACCCAATTACTTTCACCTTTTATATAGAACTGGCCGTCGATAA
Source organism: uncultured Thermoplasmata archaeon (assembly GCA_964354755.1). Classification (GTDB taxonomy): domain Archaea; phylum Thermoplasmatota; class Thermoplasmata; order SG8-5; family SG8-5; genus UBA147. Next base: position 115,865 of record CAYHBA010000003.1, on the reverse strand, counting down.
TCATGTCGCCGGATTGAGCTTCGATAAGGCCATCGCCGTTCAGGTCAACGACAATCCTGGAATCATGCCAGCCCGGTTCTTTGTTAAGGGATATCCATTCGGATTCCACATCCACAGACTGGTTTGCCCCGATTGTCTGAATTACCTGCTTGTCAATCTCAGTTCCATCGATGTAGAACTGAACCGTGGCATTTGTGATTTCTATGGTTGTCGGATTGGTTACCTTTGCTTTAAGCGATATCGGATTAACAACATGTATTTTTTGCACCTTTTCATAGTAATATGCTCCGGAAGTGCAGTTGATATGAATTTCCAAATCTCCAATTTTCTGCTGGGCGGTTACATCAAACGTGAAGGTTTTGTTCTCCGGGGACAAAGTTCCGTTAATCGGAGAGTCTTTCAATGGAGATGCCCCAGATGTGTTGTCTGCAGTGATGTATATTTTATAGGTCCAGGTTCTTGCGAGAGGGTCATCAAAGGTCGCTGAGTAAGTCCCACTTCTAAGAGTGCCGAGAGTAGATGGACCAGTTAAATGTACACGCACATCTGTCACAGGGGTCTGCGCAGCTATGATTGGTAATATGAATATACTGAACGAAGATAATATAACCAAACTTTGGAGCACATATTGAAGAATCTTCGTCCTCATCGTATCCACCTCCTTTTTCTGGCATAAAAAAAGATTAATAGCGCAGAGGCCACAGATGCAATCATAATGCCGGCATTGGTCAATTGATTGCCCGAACCCGAAGATATTTCGACTCCTGATACAGTCATGTTTTGTAATGATATCTGGAGTTCTGGATACTTCAAGACAATATAACTGGAAGAAACTATATTGGGATTATTCTGTGAATATACAATGACAAGAACATTAGCCTGTCTTGAGGGATTCTCGGTGATAGGTTTGACTTTTATAGGTATGTTTACTGACGAACCGTATGCGACCGTTACATTGGCAGCCAATTTTCCATCCTGCAATAGATTAGCTCCGGACGGAGCGCCCAATTCCGCTTCCCATCCATTTAAAGCTAGATCTTCATTATTTGCGATGTATATGGTCAATTTGTCCGCTCCGTTTCCACTGTTCATTATCTTGAACTCTGAACCGATATCGCCTGTGGTGAATTTGGGTGAAATGGCTGCTGAGTCGATGGTGAAGGAATAGAATTGCCGTATGGGCACATTCATAACTTGGCTGTGCCTTATTGTTGTGTTTTTCTGGGATATGGCGGTCAATGTCACCTGATTCTGGTCTACCCTTGGGCTTGGAGGAATGGTGACCTTCGCAGAAAGTGTTACCTTCACACCTGGGTCGAGTGTCACCTGGTATTGGCTGAGCTGGATTGTCCAATCCGGATTTCCCCCTGTTGAAATGAGGTTATAGGTATCCTGGATATTTCCTGTATTCTCTACTTCGAAAGTGTATGTCACAGTTTCATTTCCAGATGTTTCGGAAAGCTGTGCGGGATTGTATGAAATGAACACTATCCTCTCTTCAATCATAGAAAGAGGCAGATTGGCTTGTATGTCACTTTGTAAATCAATGTTTGTGTTCAGGGAATAAATTATATTTATTCCACCTTTCTCGACAGTCAGATTACTCACAATTCTATAATCCCCAGATGGAAGCCAAAGGTCATAATAGCCATTCTCATCTGTGTAATTCGCAAATTCAAGATCGTCCTCGTTCGTGAAAACGAGTGATGTACGTGTGTTCTTACTCAGGTCATAATACACAGTACCGTACATCCGGTTTCCTTTTTCTAGCTGAATGTCCAGAGTTTCCTGGTCGATGTCAATGAACACTTCACCCAGGAAAACATAATGTGATGATTTATGATGGGCATACAATAGATATTTAGCCGGTGGGATGTCTATAAGGAATTTGCCTGTCGAATTGGCTGTTGCAGTATAGTTACCAAAATCGGATATAAAGGTTAGTACAGTACCGGAGGCAGAAATTGCATCATTATCCACTGTTCCTGTGAGTTCCATCGAATAATTCTCGCGGTTCAATGCAATGTTGTATGAAGAAAGACCAACGGTAGCATTTATCAGGTTTGAGCCTGAGAAAAACCTATACGCTCTCATGTAAGGAGTTTCATCAAAAATTGTGAAGTTAACAGTAATTTCATACTCGTGATTAGGCACTAGGATTACAAAATAAGTACCGGTTTCGTCGGTATACATAGACAATGTCGAATTACTGTGAGTGTCCTTAAAGGTGACTATCTGGTTGGCAATACTATCCCCAAGGTATGTGACACTGCCTGTTATCTCGACACCTTGTGCCATTGGAACAGTGAAGTTGCCCACAGTTTCGGTCACTACAGCTTCGATAATACCGACCATGAATGAATCGTTTACTGTTTGAGAAACCGAAAGAATGTATGAGCCGGGTTTGACATAAATTTCACCGCTAAGCGCGTTAATATTAAGGTATCTCTCCTCAGGACCCATTCTGAAGGAAATATTCGCGCCAGGTTCCACTGTATTGGTCAAAGAGACCTTTACTTTTGTCCTTTCGACAGCGGTCAGGTTTATTTCAATACTTTCCCCGGAATATAGACCAGTGTCAATAGTAAAGTCTTCTTTTATCTGGTAAACCCGTGAATCATTTTCGAAGCTGATGTTGTGTGTAAAAGTGACCATATATATTCCCGGGATCAGGGGCGCAGTATAACTTCCATCGCGCGCCACCTGGGTTTCAACTGATGGGATGTATACATTCTCACTGTTGAAAGTAATAATGATATTCTGGTCTTTCAATATCACATCGTCCAGATATACAGAACCGAAAACCGGAACCGCGATTGGTTCCAAGGGCTGGTAAAGGCCATCAGTAAGTTGTTGGAGAGTAAGTGAGCCTAATGAAACCGGTTCGAAGCCATTTTTTGTAATCGAAACCTGATATAATGTAGTCGGAGGAAGCGTTATTGTAAAGTTACCTGTTTCATTCGTTATTGCCTGGACAAAAGATCCAGATGGATCGGTGAATGTGATTCTGGCTCTTTCTATGCCTTCGTTTTTATCTATGACACCATTATTCAACAAATCCCAGTAAATACAACCCGATAAGGATTCGCCTTCTGTTAGGCGTATATTAAATGTCTGTGTGCTCGATGTAAATGTGTTAAGTCCATAATAGGAACCACTTGGTGTTGAGACCTGCATCCTGTATGTTCCCAGGGGGAGGTTTATTGAGTAATCCCCGTAATCGTCGGTAATTGATGAAAGGATAATTTGCTGGTCCAAGGTATCGAATACAACCTGGCTGTATATCGAGTTCGCGCCCGTATGGCTTGTCACTTTACCTTTAACCAAGCAGGAGATTTTCAAGTCCATGTCCAAAGTCTGATCATCGCTCATGTAAAATTGCCCGAGAGCAGTGTATGAAATACCATTTTTAACATGATTTACATAATAGGTATATTCACCAATGTTGAGTACTATTGAATAGTGGCCAGTGGAGTCAGTTATTGAAATCGAACTGCTGGGACCAGCAAATTTAATGGTTGCATAAGGTACAGGCACGCCGTTAATGAATAGGGTTCCTTCGAGCATTATAGACTCATGTATAACAAAGTCCATTGTATTATTTTCCTGAGGGGATATTGTCAAGCGCTGTTGAGTGCTTGCATCACCATAATAATAAGCTTGAACTGTGTAGTTTCCCTTCATGACATTGTTAAACGAGTATGTGCCATTCGAGTCTGAGTATGTATATTGTTCAATATTTTCCCCGGGCATTTTTAGAAGAACCAATGCGCCTTCTACGATCAAACTGCTAGAGTCTCGGACAGTTCCTCGAAGAGGTGTGACCGCAAGAGCCAGGTTTATATCCGTTGCCTGACCCCCCGTTACACTCAGTGTTTGGTTGCCTATAGTTCGATTTGCATAGATAACATCGGCGGAATAGCTACCCGGGGGAAGTATGTCGAACTTGTACTGACCAGAATTATCGGTTAATGTCGATTTCTCGTATACGAAATCCTGGGTTTTTAGAACCACCTGTGCGTTTGATAATGCTTCATCGGCCTCTCCTTTTATACCGTCAGAATCCATGTCCCAGTAAACATAACCTTTTATCGAACCGTTGGTCACAATAAGGTTTTTGGTTATCTCGAAGTCATGTTTCCCATCGGAATCTCGGTCCTCGTTCTTGCGCATTGCCTGGTAGTCCCCGATGAACATTTGTGTTGTATTCAGTTGGGTTCCGACCATTGTCAGAGGGTCCACTGTCCCTGAGGATACTGTCAATGTGATATTTCCGAACGGCGCGATTATGGAATAGCTTCCTTCTTTTGAGGTGGTGACCTTCTGATGCGGTATCGAGAAATCGTCCGATACTGTCACGGTCAGACCTTCGATTGGGGTTCCATCCTCAAGCTGAACCTTACCGCTAATGATAGCACCATCGTAGTATTTCAGCATCATGACGCCTTGGTATAGGCTGGACCTATCGCTCAGGTCAGAAATTCCGTCTTGGTTCTGCTGTTTTTGATAGGCATCCCAGTAATTCATGGCCTGCCATGCATCCGTGTGATTCTGGATGTCCTTCGCTGGGTAGGGATTCCAATATGCAGTTCTGTGGACCAATTTGAAGTGTGTCATGTTCCAGCCAGGCATTATCTGATTCGATGCCAGGGCCTCAGTAATTCCGGGTATACCTTCCTCGCTGCCGATGTCAGAACCGCTGTAACCGATGAATGCCTTATATAACATGGAGTTGTAAAACATGTCCTTGTATTCAATTTTGTAGGGTGTTTCTTGGTTCAGAGTTACATCCGACGGTATTTCATCCAAAGCATATTCTCCACCATACTCGCCTATTGCTTTTATTTCCCAGAAATCATATGGCTGATTAGCGGTCGAGTCAATTCTGTGATCCGAAAGCTTTGCGGGTGCGTAGAAAATCCCAGTGTTGTCAGCTGAGAATGGAAATAGACGGCTGTCAATACCGAAATATCTGATAGAATAGCCTGTCAGTTCGGAAACGTCATGGTAGAACTGGACCATCTCATTTTCGTCAAGCGACTGGGTCAATAGAACCCTTGCAGCGATGTATTTTGCGTTCGCATCCTGTATTAAATCATCGCGGGGACCATATATCTGCGGGTTTTCAAGTATGTCATTAACATAGTCTGAAGGAGTATTAAAAATATGGATCAATTCTGCGCTGCTCACACCGTATGAATCTAAAAGGGCAATGATTTCCGGACTGAAGTGGTTAGAACCGGTTCCGATGAGCTGGTACCAGTCACCTTCCAGAATCCTTAATGAAAGCAGAGCAATCGCATCCTTTTCTGTCTGGGCCATGATGAAATTACCTGCAAGCTGGTGCCCGCCTAAGAAATTGTCTGCCACGGTGGGATGCTGGCCCTCGTTTACTATCTCGAAACCATAGTCCCACCAACTGATAAATGCGGGTTTATCCTCGACTGGATAAATGTCTGCATCTTGCATTGCCAGCCAATCATAGGCTGCTGGCCAATATCTGCTATTCAATGGTAGAGAGTATCCAAAACCGCCCAGATACCAATTGGTGCCATTTAACGCATCGTAATCATTTGGGTGTATGAAGATAGGCATGGAATTGTATATTTCCAGGTCATAATCTGTTTTTGTTTCGTATGGAATACCGGCATCGAGACCCATCCACACATTCGGCATGATAATGCAGAATGCAAGGAAACTGAGACCGAGAGTGAAGAAGAAAGAAGTCTTCCTGACCTGTATGTAAAGAACGAAGTATGAGAAAAGCAAAATTGCCAGAATGAAGCCATGTGTTGCTGTTGTCAATTCCCACTCAGTATAGAGTTCCGCATAAATATAGAATAATGCACCCGCTGCCGGAATCAATACAGTAATGAGGCTGTATATCCTGCTGGGATTCGTCTCCGATATCAAATAAAGTATGTACACTCCGAATGCTGAGCATACACCGATGACAAAGACGGCATAGGCTATATCAGAGAACGATGAAACTGCAACCGTTGCCACAATGAGCAATGCAATAGCTGCGGCCAGGCTTATTACAAATCTTTGCCCAGGTCTGAATCCAGAAGCGCGTTTAAGATTTGTCGCGTAGGACTTGAAGTCTACTCTTCCCAGAATAAGCGAAATAACCCATCCAGAGGTTATAGCGAAAGCCGGCCCTGCATTGAACATGAACCTTGCTGCGGTCACGGCCATGTAAATCGAAGAAATACTCCAAAGCAATATGAAGGTGAAATCGGGTTTCCATGATTTTGGAAGCTGGATGACAGCCCAGGCCAAACCCGCAAATGAAAGCCAGAATGTAATTACTCCGAAAGAGAGGGCCAAGTTGCTGAAAGGCGGAGCCTGCGCTTCCGCGATTGTCTGGTATTGCTTGTTGTTGATGAAATACCCGCCACCGCTGAGCAGAGCATTGACCATCGAATCGAGTATTGACGGGGCAAGTATGTAGAGGAGCGTGACTATAATCATCACAATGAGTGTAATCAGGGAAAACACCAGGAACCATGGGAATTTCCTAGTTGACATCAATATCACAGCGAAAGCAAAGAGCCCGAGGAATAGGTAGGTTGGTGTGTCAAACCAGCTTGGAATCTGTATTGAAAGGTAGTAATAAGGGAATGCGACCAGAAGGCCTGTCCCGACTGATATGAAATAGATGAGGGAGATGCCGAAGGAATCAACGTTTCTGAAGCGGTTAATTAATATCTGAACCAGGAAATAAACGGCTATCAGCACTATGGCGTATGCAAAACCCTGCCATATCAGAGCTACACCGGCCAGTGAAAAGCCTGATAGTATACCATATAGAACAGATGATTTGTTAGAGGTCAGGAAATCCTTTGTCCCCGATAGGACATCCTTAGGTTTGTTCCACGAGGGTATCCATTCCTTCTGTTTCATAACCTTGAGGGCCTTAAGGAAGAAGAAGAAGGCTGTAACTATGAAAAACAGTGTAATGGCATCGTGATCCGCATTCGTTAAAACGCTTCTCTGGATATGGCCAGGCAATATTGCCAGGAGTAGCGCTGATATTATACCAGCTCTCTTCCCGAAAGCTTCCTTCCCGAGATAGTATGTGGGGAATATCGTCAGTGCCCCCCAAAACGCAGTCGAGAATAACAGTGAGTACATCAAACTGGAGTACATGTCACCGTTCAGGAACGGTGAAATGCCTATTCCGATTAGTGATACAGACCAGTCGTACAACGGAGGACGCGGGTTCCTAGTTCCTACCGGGTAATTCAGCATGTTGTCCCAAAAATGATGTCCACCAGTATGGATTGCTTCGCTTGATACATAATTGTGATAATACGAGTCTGAACCACCAGATAGGATAAAACCGTTTTCTGTGGAAGGTTCAAGGCCATAATATCCCCTAATAAAGAAGGCCAGGCAGAATATGGTCATGAGTATTGCGAAGGTCTTCCAATGCTGTCCGATCCAGGTTTTCCTGAACGGTGTCCTGTGGGAGCGTTCTTCCTTTTTATCTGCTGTTTCGGACTGACCTCCTCTCTCGTCCCTTCTGCGGGTGGTTTGTTTTGCTGGTTTGTATTCCTGCCCCTCGCTTTCTTCTGGAGGTATTAATTCCAAGTCATCTATCTCTGTATCGGATGCCTGAACGGAATTCGCCATTGGTTGCTCGAGAGTAACCGGCATTGGGGTATTCTGTTCAGCGCGCTCGCTGGTCTGCTCCGGCTCCGATTTTGACTCTCCGGTCGAAATCTGTTCATTGTCAGAACGATCCTTCTTGAGCCATTTCATTCTATTCACCAGTCGAGCAATTTGGGTAGCCATCCCGATACTATGGTTATATATATTGTTTTGCATAACCAAAATGAGATTGGCCAGCAGTGAATAAAAAATAGTCAAATTCACTCTTCGAGATATAGTGTTCTGTAATTTTATTGTGGATTAATCCATAACAACCTTTTTTAATCAGGTTTTGTTGCTAGCCCCATTGAGGATACATGGGCGCGTGGCCTAGACAGGATATGGCGGCAGCCTCCTAAGCTGTAGATCGGGGGTTCGAAATGGCCAGCTCTCCTTTCTGAAGCGGGCTATCGGAATTCCCCCCGCGCCCGCTCTTTTTCTACATAAATACATTACGCGGGCGCGGTCCGACGAATCTTCCTATTTCATTCAGCCAATTGTCAGATTCGTCTCAGTCGCAAACATTGTTTATATGCGGTTATTAGTTAGTTTGCTTCTCCCCCCGCGCCCGCTCTTTTTCTAAAATAAATTTGGTGCGTGTCCATTTCGAACATCCCCCGCACAGCTTTCAGATTGTCGGACTATTATATGTTCAGTAGTTTCTCAGCCTTGACTATCTGCTCCAATCTTTTATCCAGCCTCTTGAGTCCCACGTTGGATTCAACATTCTGGAATTCTATCATCAGCCTGCCCATGTCGTCGTTGTTCAAATATTTGAAGCTGAGGGGGAAGAGGTATTTGTCCTCACGGTCCATATGGACTTTGAGAAGTGCGTTATAGTCGTTTATTGCTTTTTTCAGGGTCAAATCAGAACCGGGCTTTTTTTCTACATACAATTTCACTTTATTTTGTATATCGGCCAGAATGATTTTCAATTCCTCGTGCTCATCCTCGATTGTCTTGAGCGAAGACCTGGAAAAAATTCTCGAATTCGGAGATTCGCCATGCTCCTTCAAAACTCTTTCAATAAATATCATCATGAATATATCTTCCTTCTTGTGATGGACTTCCGTGTCAAGCATCATTGCGGTGGAACTGAGCCACTCGAGAAGCGTATTGGAGATAGGTACTACTCCAATTCTTTTTGCGATAGCCTCGAACACACTAGCCATCCGGCTCAGGGCGATATGCTCCTCCATTAACATCGTCATTGCATTGGTCGTCTGGTCTTTCCTCTGCCTTTCAATGACCTTTATTCTCGACGCCAGGATTGAACTGTCAATGGGCTTGGACAGGAAGTCATCCACCCCTGCCTCAAGCGCAATCAGCATATCTTCCTTTCCGGTCTTGGATGTTACCATGAAGATATACGGATTCTTTTTAGTTGTTTCAGCCTGCTTCCGAATCTTGGTTGCAACTTTAATGCCATCTAATTTCGGCATAACCCAGTCCAGAAATATTATATCAAAATCATAGAGGTCATGCAATTCCAATGCTTTCTCTCCATCATCGGCGGATATAACTTCATGGCCCTGTAATTTCAGCAATTTTTCCATTAATATACGGGATGCCCTATTGTCTTCAGCTACCAGTACTTTCATTTTGTTTCTCCCCTCGTTCTTATGTTATGCACATGCATTATCTGGATTTATTTAAAGGTTCTTTTGGATTCTTCGAATGATATGAAATTCAATTCTCTCAGCAATTTTCTGGCCTTAATTTGCTTGTTATTAAACCAGTCATGTCTACGAAACTTTAAATTGTTGACAGCTTTTCAAGGGCTTGTTGAATTTCGGACAGAGTTCCCTCATAGCTTTCTTTCAGTTTTTCGTTTAGGGCAATTACTTTCTGCATGTTGCCTTCGGTCGCGAGAACCTCCAGTTCGCTTGCCAGACTTTGAATTATCTTGGCCGATATGCAGGCTGAGGAACCCTTCAGGGTATGGGCCGAGACGCGGAGGGCCGATGAATCGTTACTTGAAACCGCATCATCAATCTCTTTGACCAGGTTTCTCGAATCCTCCAGAAAGATTCGATACAGTTCTGACATCAGCTGGATATCGTTATCCATGCGGCGCGCGTAATCATCCTTGTCCAGATATTTGTCTGTTGCCATTTCAAGCCCTCGGTTTTTTCACAAATTTCGCTATTACTTCGAATAGTTCCTTCGGATTCAGTGGTTTTGAAAGATAATCGTCCATTCCCGCCTCCAGGAACCGTTCCCTGTCCCCCTTCATAGCATGGGCGGTGAGAGCGATGATTGGCATGTGCTTGCCTGTGATGGCCTCCACATCCCTGATTTTCTTGGTGGCTTCGATGCCGTCCATTCTGGGCATCTGGACATCCATCAAAATCATATCGAAATCACCGTTTTCTAGAGCCTTGAGGACTTCCAATCCGTCGGATGCGGTAGCTGGCTTCAACCCAGCTTTTTCAAGCAATCTCACTGCAAGTTTTTTATTGACCAGGTTATCCTCGGCCAGAAGAACCTTTGTATCCCCAGGTATTTTCACTGGAATCTCCTGTTCTCTGGCAATCGCCACAGGTGTTGAAGGGCGTGCCTTCTTTTTCCTGCTGAGAATGTTCATGACAGAATCCAGCAATGCCGATTGGCTAATAGGTTTCACAAGATACTCGGAGATTCCCAATTCCTTGCTTCGTTCTTTGTTCCCCTTCTTATCCAGGCTGCTGAGCATGATGATTATAATATCCTGGAGATTGATTTCCTTGAGTTTGCTCATGACCTCAAATCCGTCAATGTCAGGCATCATGCAGTCGAGCAGCATGAGTTGATACGGCTTTCCCTCCTTGATTGACTCCTGTATCTTATCCAGACAATCCTTCCCGGACGAAGCCTCCGTAATGTCCATGGCCCAGGTTTCCATGTTTCTCCGCAGTATCAGCCGGTTTACGGCATTGTCGTCCACAATAAGGACTTTCAAGCCTTTCAGGTCTTCGGGATTCACTTGGTAGGTTTCTATTGCTTTGCCTGTCTGGAATAGAAGTTTAAAGTGGAAGGTGCTGCCCGCACCTACCTTGCTTTCCACCCATAATTCGCCCTTCATCATTTCGACTATGTGCTTTGTTATGCTTAGGCCGAGGCCAGTTCCACCGTACTTCCTGGTCGTGGAACCGTCCGCTTGAATGAAAGGTTCGAAAATCGACCGCAGCTTGTTCTCGGGAATGCCGATCCCTGTGTCCTGCACCGAGAAATGCAGGAGCTTCATCCCTTTTTTCGAACCATTTTCTTCAACAACTCTGACGTAGATGTGGCCTTTTTCGGTGAATTTTATTGCATTCTTTACAAGATTCGTTATCACTTGTTTCAGGCGTGTGGTATCACCGTTTATCGAGTAGGAAATGTGTGAATCTATCTCGTACATTAGCTCGACTCCTTTATTGTCGGCTTCTAAGCCCAGTATCCTCATAGCTTGGTCCATCATCTCATGGAGGTCAAAATCCATGGATTCGAGTTCCAGTTTGTTTGCCTCTATCTTCGAGAAGTCGAGTATATCGTTGAGTAAGGTCAGTAATGATTTCGCAGAGCTTTTTGCCAGTTCCATGTATTCTCGCTGTTCGTTATTCAATTCGGTCTCAAGGGACAGGTCAATCATTCCGATGACTCCATTCATCGGGGTTCTGATTTCGTGGCTCATGTTTGCCAGAAATTCGCTTTTGGCTTGTGAAGCAGTCTCAGCAGCCTCTTTCGCCCTCTGCAAAGCCTGTTCCATGACCTTCCGTTCTGTTATGTCCTGGAATATCTCCAATACTGCTTTTTTGTCCTTGAATATCATTCCGGTGTGGGTGATGAGGTATATCCTTCCGCCCAGGGCACCCTGGGATTCGATGCTCATTGTCTCGCCCAGGGAGACTCCTTTCTTTAAGGGACAGCCTGGGCATTGTTTTTTATCGTCTTTGTACATTTGCCAGCATGTTTTACCGATTGGATTTATACTGAGGTTGTCGGTGAATGCCTTGCTAGCATGCAGGACTTCGCCATTTTCACTCACTATATCCCATGGGAATGGAATAGTCTGAAGAAGTGTTTCGTTCAGCGCGTTCATTTCTTTTAGTTCCCGATCAAGTCGTTTTCGCTCCGTAATGTCCCTGACGACAGCCCACATGGCCTTGGGTTTTTCATCCTTGCCTCTTGTGAGATAAATCCGGAGTTCTATTGGAAAAACAGTTCCGTCCTTCCGGGTGTATTCTTTCTCAAATAGATCAGAATAGCCTCTGATCATGACCTGGTCCCTAATGATATTCCTTTCTGTCTTGTGCCATTTGGTGGGAGTGATGTCCTCGTATGTCAACGGGTAAATTTCCTCTGCGTCATAACCGAGCATCTTCTGGAATTCTTTGTTGAACTCGGTTATTCTCCCGTTCATATCTACGACTGCCAATCCATCGCGCAGGTTCTCATAGAGTTCACGGAATTTTTCCTCGCTCTCCTTGAGTGCGTCGTCAGCGAGTTTCTGCTCGGTGATGTCACGGACAATTTCAATGGCCCCGACGATTTCTCCATTGGAGTTCCGCAATGCTGAGGCAGCAGTAAATACATATCTTCCTCCTTTCCCGAGGGAAGATGCGAACACTTCTGCCAATAGGGCATCACCATGCCTCCGGACGTTCTGGTAATTTGCGACGAATTCATTATCTGGCATCATTGCAAGATTGATGACAATCGGACGCCTTTCCCCGTAGAAAGGCATTGCATATTCGTAATCGCCCTTTCCCAACATGTCGGCTGCTTTTATTTTGGTCATCTCCTCCATCGCCTTATTCCATGCGATAACTTGGCCTTCGGAATTTATAACGAAAGTTGAATCCGGTAAGAAATTGATTATATCGGCCAGACGTCTTTCCGATTCGCGTATTTGTTCGGTTCTGTCCTCAACCTTCTTTTCTAAATTCTCATACGAATTTTTAAGGCTGATCCTCATATTGTCGAAAGACTTTGCCAGATCTCCGATCTCATCGTTTGTGAGGATTTCCACCGGCTCGTCCAGATTGGTTTCATTTATCCTTTCTGTGGTTTCCTTCAAATTGTATATAGGTCTAATGATGGTTCTCGCAAATCCTATTGAAGATATTATCACAATGATAATCATGACTATTATTACGAATATCAATCCGCTGGTTAATTGTGTAGTTTCATTGGCTATTTGCTCTGTTATGGCATCAGCTGGGCTTGAGAATTCATCGATATAGGTAGTAGCCCACAGTGTGAGGCCGCCTACGCCATCGGCGGTGGTGGCATTGATTGGGGCAATATACGCATATTTCTGTCTTATTGTAATGTTATCTGGCTCCAGCCAATCGTAGTAACCCCAGCTTACGTTGCCGCCGGCAGAGCGGTTGATTACTGCCCAGAATGAAGGCAATGTGGTTTCCAATGGCGTCAAATCCTTGCCGACTGATGTGTTATATTTGTGGGTCAGGATGACGAAATGAGTGGCATCAACAATGGCGGTATATCCAGTCTCCCCTACTGATTCCACCGAGATGTTATGAATCTCTGGATCGGTCATGATGTCGCTGATAGTCAACCCGGGATTATATCTGAGATAGATTTCCACCTGCTCCGCGACGTCTTTGGCCTTTTGCTCAATCATGTCCTCCCCAAGACTATTCATTGCACTTGCGCTGTCGTTTGCGGCTGTGTTTCCCAATGCGCTGTTGCTTTCCAGTGCAACATAGCTTATGATGCTGGTGGGTATTACAGTCAATAGTACAACCAGGATGACTAATTTCACATTTAGGCTTATTTTTCTTGCCATTTTACTTCTCTCCTGCCGCTATTATTAATGGTTTATTCTTTTGATATCGACAATGCATGAAGTATATATTTAACTACCGAAAGTCTGGATATAATATTCGCTAATCCAGGCAGGTGTTTAGTCCACTCATCAGATTTCTTCGTTCTTCTATTATCCTCATGCCCGCTTTCACTCTGGCAACGAAAATTGCCTCATTAAACGGCTTTGAAATAAAATCATTCACACCTGTCTCTAATGCGCGCACTTCATCTTCAACCATTCTCTTACCAGTTACCATGATAATATAGCAAAATTCGCCGGTTTTGCTTTCATTCTCACGAATTTCCTTGCAGATGTTCAGGCCACCTGTTGGAGGCATCATCCAGTCAAGTATGGCTATTTCAATCAATTCATTTTTGTAAGTACTTAGAGCTTCATCACCGTCTTTGGCAGTAATTACATCATAATGATTTTTTTTTAGTATATTTTCTATTAACATCCTGTCCATCCTATTATCATCTGCAACTAAGATATTCATTTTCTTGGCCTCCAGGTTGAAATTGCATTCTCATCCTTTGTAACTATATTTAGAAATTCAGAAATGTTCTGCAATATTTGATTCAAGTTCGCCACTCCTATTTCCTTGTCGATATCCTCGAATTTAGAAATTATTTCAAGTTTATCATCTGCAGAGATGTATTTCTCTGCAAATGGAAAGAATAACTTTTCCTCCATCTGAATATGTTTCAGCAAAAGGTCTGTATAAGATTTTATTTTCCGCTTCAAAGGATCATATATTGGATTTTTACTAAGAATATTTCGGGATATCTCGCCCTGCATATTCATTAAAAGGCATTCCATTTCCTCGTGTTCATCTGCTAGAGTTATAAATGAAGATTCTGATATCTGACTGAACCAATCCACATGTTCAGTGGTGATTGCATTTACAAATGACTGGAGATATATGCTTTCTTTGTCCTGATGGATTTTCAGGGTGAACTCGGAGAGTGATGAAGTTAACCATGATAATGTCTCCACAGGGACACCATTCTCAAGTTTATCATATATCACATCCAGGATATGTATCAATTTCCTGCATACATGGTGTTCCTCGGTAAGGACAATGTAGGGTTCTTTCTGGAGGTTTTGTTCATGTCCGATGAATTCCTGGTGAATCATGCCCATTTTAACTCTTTGTTCCAGTAATGTTCTGTCTACTGGTTTCGTAAGAAAATCATCAACCCCCGCAACAAGAGCATGAAGCATGTCTTTGGCCTCGGATTTTGCTGTCACCATAAAAATGAATAGATGTTTTTCCGTGCCAGCCTCGATCTCACGAATTTTCCTGCAGAGTGTTATCCCATCCATTTCAGGCATCATCCAGTCGAGGATGGCCATATTAAAGTCGTTCCGTTTGAAGGCTTCCAATCCTTCAAGTCCGTTTGTAGTTGAAATATATTCATGGCCCATCTTCTGAAGAAGACGTTCTAAAAGGAATCTGGAAACATCATCGTCTTCCGCAATCAACACCCTCACATATAGACCTCCAGCGCCTACCAGAATGAATTTCCTCCCTTATGAAGATTGTGTTCAGTGTTTCACATGTGGATGAGTTCGTATTTACGCGAGCCTAGGCCCACCTGCTCCCCATAGGCAAGCTGGAAGGACCAGTCTACGTCATTGGCCGCCCGGATGTTGTCCAATCCCTCCCCCACTCCTTTGGCCGCACAGGAAAGTGGATTGACATTGGTCGAATTCACAAGGTCTGCGGAGGCTTGGTCAATCGCAACAGGGTCTGTCGAAGCGAGTATTCCTATGTCATTGACGATAGAGATGTCGCTCCAGCCCACACAGTCGCAATGTGGGGTCACATTTATGAGGTAATTTATGTAACCTATCTTTCCTTCCTTGCCTTTGGCAACGCCCATGCAGTATTCCACAACCTTCTCCTGCAATGATTTCGCATCAGAGTCCCAGCGTATCTTGATGGCCTTGGCTCCACAGGTTATCAGGCATTCGCCGCAGCCATAGCATTTTTCAATGTCTATGCTAGCCTTCCCCTTGGAGATTGTGATTGCGCTCTTCGGGCAGTTCTTGGCGCATTTGCCGCAACCTATACATTTCTCTGGGTCCACCTGTGGCTTCATATCCGAGTGCATCTGCTGTTTCCCGGCTCTTGTGCCAAAACCCATTCCCATATTTTTAATCGCTCCGCCGATTCCTCCGACCATATGGCATTTGAAATGGGATGCGACGATGATTGAATCGGCTTGGATTGCCGTGGATGCCAGCTTAACTGTAGAGAAATGCCCAAGGTTGACTTCGACCTCGGAGTCACTCTTTCCAATCAATCCGTCAGCTATTATCACTGGCGCACCCACAACGCTGGGCAGGAAGCCGTGGCCATAAGCCGTGTTGAGATGGTCTACCGCATTGGACCTGGAGCCGAAATAGAGAGTGTTGGCATCAGTGAGGAAGGGATTCCCTCCGGCTTTCTTAACCGATTCCACTATTGGTTTAATCATTACTGGACTTAGAAAAGTCGTGTTTCCAGTTTCGCCGAAATGCAATTTGATGGCTGTCAGATCGCCCTTTGAGATGCAGTTCATTAGTTCAGCTTCTTTGAATAGGCGTGCTATTTTATTCTGAATGCTGTCAGCTCCCCTTCTTGCTCCAACTTTGATGAAATGAACCTGTGAGGTCATGCTCCGGCATATTCGTCTATTTATTTAGGCCTAATGCATTGCGGACGCACGCAAAATACTTATTGATGCAGCCTTTGCTTGAGCGGCATGACACGGAATAAACAGGTTCATTCCTCGGCAGATGCGAAAAAGGAGAATATACTCAAACTGGCCATTGAATATAAACTTGAATACCTCAGACTCCAATTGACAGATATTCTTGGCCAGCCGAAAAACATAGTAATCCCCGTCAGAAGGCTTGAGGAAATACTGGATGATGGCATTGCATTTGACGCTTCGTCGATAACAGGCTATGCCACGATAGAGGAATCCGACCTTATCGCAAGACCCGTCCTGGATTCGTTCTGCATCCTTCCTGACGAACTGGAGAAGCGACCGGCCGCAAGGATAATCTGCGATATATACAACCCGGACGGAGAACGGTTCCCGGGTGATCCCAAGTATGTTCTTGAACGGGTCGTGGAGAAAGCCACTGAAATGGGCTACGAATTCAACACTGGCCCGGAATGCGAGTTCTTCCTGTTCAAAATCATCGACGGGCAGGTCACAACAATGCCGAATGACAATGGCGGGTACTTCGACCTATCCCCGCTTGACCTGGCTGAGAATGTCAGGGAGGACATATGCTCGACTCTTGAGAAATTGGGATTCAAGGTTTACACTTCCCATCATGAATGCGCTTCCGGCCAGCATGAGATAAATTTCCAGTACGCGGACGCCCTCACGACAGCTGACAGGGTTGTGACCCTCAGGTACGTTGCCAAGGCCATCGCACTGAAGTACAACCTCCATGCCACGTTCATGCCCAAGCCGATTTTCGGAGTCAACGGCACTGGAATGCACACCCACCAATCTCTTTTCAGAAACGGCAAGAACATCTTCCACGACCCGAACGGAATGGAAGAATTAAGCGAGACGGCCCTCCATTATATCGGTGGCCTGCTGAAGTATTCCAAGGAAATCGCAGCAATACTCAATTCCAAGGTAAATTCATATAAGAGACTGGTTCCGGGATATGAAGCTCCGACATACATTGCCTGGTCTACCGAGAACCGAAGCGCTCTCATCAGGATTCCTGCCAGAAGGGGAAATGCAACCCGCATAGAACTGCGCAACCCGGACCCTGCGGGCAATCCCTATCTTCAGTTCGCCGTGATGCTGGCTGCGGGTCTGAAAGGGATAGAGAACAAAATCGCTCCTCCCGACGCGGTGCAGAAGGACATATATTCCCTCACCCAGAGGGAGAGGGAACTGTACAAGATTGACACACTCCCGGCCAACCTTGGCCATGCCCTTTCCTTCATGGAGAAGAGCGAACTCATGCTGGAGACACTGGGAGCCCATATATTCGACAATTATCTCTATATCCAGAACAGGGAATGGAACGAATACAGAACCCAGGTCACGAAATGGGAGATTGACAGGTACCTCAACACGATATGAGGCTCATTCGAGATGTTGGCAGTCGCCGACACTGATTTTTTCAGTCCGGCCGTCGCAGTCCAGTATCAGGGAGCCGTTGTCATCTACGTCATTCGCAGTGCCATTAACCAAGCCTCCCGGCGTGTTGACCGCGACGCGCTTCCCAAGAGTGACTGTCAGCTCTCGCCAGTCATCCAGAATCTTATCGTATTCCCCCTGGGAGAGAAGCCGGTTCCTGAAGTCGAGCTCCTCCAGCACTGCATTCTCCAGGTCCTCCAGTCCGACAGGCTTCCCGAACTCCTCGACGACTGATGTGGATAGGCCGCTGAACTCGTACCCCTCCTTTACCGGGTTGTTGACGTTGACTCCTATGCCCACAACAGCGCAGCGCATGCCGCCTCGCTCGATTAGCTCGCAGAGGATGCCAGAGACCTTCCTGCCCCCGATGAGGACATCGTTTGGCCATTTCACGCCCGCGTCCAGGTCATATTCCATTATTATCGCGGTCGCGACAGAGGCGCCAGCCATGAGCGGCAACAGGCCGAATTTGCTCGATTCGAAGGTCGTATCTGTTTCGAGGAGGACAGACATCCACAGTCCCCCTTCCGGGGACTCCCATTTCCTGTCCAATCGCCCTCTGCCATGAGTCTGGATATTGGAAGTCACAACCGTGCCAGCCTCAATTCCATCAATGGTCAGTCCCTTTAGTATCTCATTTGTTGAAGCAACAGTGTCAAACCGGATTGTCTTCCTTCCGAGCAACCTGGACATCAGTTCACCATTATCATAAGGGTAGGCCAAGTAACATATCTTGGACTGACTTCTATGTTGTAGACAATAGGAGGATAGTTCATTTAATACTTTAGAATCTCAGAGCAACCTTCTTCTTGGCGGTCTTGACAGGTTGTTCAGTGCCCTCTCCTTTCTTGGGCTGCTCTGCAGGTTGGGCGGGCGGTTGCGCAGGAGGAGATTCAGGCGGAGATGCCGGAGGTTGCTTGGCTCCGTCCAATTCACCGATGTCGTCGTCCCTGGTCCTTTCATCCATCTTCTCGGTGAAATCGGTGCTGCAGGTCGGACACTTGCCGAAACGCCTGCCGCACATTGCATGGTATTCCTTGCCGCAGGAGCATTTAATTACCTCGATGCCAGTCTTGACCTTCCCCATGCAGATACCGCATTTCGTGTCTGTGGGGCTTTTCAGAACCTCAAAAGTGGACTTTGTGACGGCTGGCCTCGGTTCCACGGCCTTCGGTTCGAGAACAAAAATGCTGTGATTGGAATCATCCTCATAGGCCATCCCGTCCATTATCCTGGTGGAATTTATCTTGATGAGAAGCGGGACCTCGCCAGGGGTTTCCAGCTTGAACTTGAGCTTGATCTTTGCTTCGCCGCCGCCCCCCCTAATGCTTTCAATTTTATTGTTGCCCTCGAATGTCACATCGCCGATGATATTCACAGATACATCCTTCGCAAGTGCCTTGCCTTTGTTCGATACGGTTATATCGGTCTCGACCCATTGCCCTTTCTCCGCCCTATCAGTGGACACCATGGCAGTTAGCTTCGGTCTGAATTCGGCCACAGACGAGTTGACTGTTTCCAGGCTCTTCTTGAGGGTGGATAGTGCAAGCTGGTAATCAGTGTCCTTCTGCGTTCTTGCTGAATCGAACAATGCCTGGCCGTCCTTCACATTGATGCCAAACTTCCTTGAATTGGATATGACCCTCTCCGCCTCGTAGGTCAGCTCGATGAACTCCCTCTCGAAACCCTTCTTGAGGTCTATTGCATCCTTGGATTTCTCCACGAAGTTGATTGCGTCGCGGAACTTGTTGTCCTCGAAGGCCTTTCTTGCCTTAGCAAGCAGATCCTGGCTTGCGGTAATTTCGGCACCGACCTCCTTGGCGTGGACCATCGCCCTCTCCGATTGGGCATATCTGTCCTCGAAGAACGTCTTAAGTTTGGTCTGGATGTCTGTTATAGTCTGAGCGATCTTATCGTTGGAAACCACGAACTTGCCCGTGTCCATGAAAGTTTTAGCCTCTGCCAATAGCGAACTGGCACTGGATACGTCTATTCCGTATTGTCCTGCCAGGTCTGTGTATTTATAAGCTGTTGAAACAAGTGAACTTAGCTGCGAATGGCATAGGCGCTTGGCCTCGAGCGCGCCTTCCCTTGCGATCTCTGTGGCGGTCTTGTAATCATTGTCCGACTTGGCGCTTTCAGCGTCTGCGAGGAGCTTCATTGATATCGTTACGTCCGCATTTATCTTCCTTGCTATATCTATCTGGGTTGTGAGCATGTTAATGGCTTCGATGGCCTCTGAGAACTCCTCGCTCACCATGTGAAGTTCGTCCCCGCTCTGAATGGCATGCTCAAGCGCCCTAACATAATTGCCGTTCTTCATCTCATCCCTGGCCTGTATCAGCAGGCTCTTGGCCTTCTTGGACACCATGCCGGACTTCTGGGCCTCGGCTTGCTTCGCCTCGGCTGTGGAAATGGCCTTCTCAGCCATTTCCTGTTGCAGGCCGACCTTCTCGAGTTCCCCCTCGCTCTTCATGGCCTCAGAAAGGGCTGTTTTGTAATCCTTAGTATTGAATGCTTCCATGGCCTTTCCCATTAATTTTTCTGCTGCGAGGACATTGATTCCTTCAAGTTTTGCCCTCTCAATGGAGACTCTGAAAGCTTTGATAGTGTCGGACACATGCTTCTCGATTGTCTTCCTGGAATTGTTCGCGCTTTTAAGAGCAAAATCAATGGCTTCTTTGTAATGGGAAGTGTTCAGTTCATTCAGGGCATTCTCAAGAAGTTTCTTCGATTCTGTCATGTTGGCATGCAGGTTCTCGCCCTCGTTCAGGACATCCTGGGCTGCCTTAATCTCCATTGCGACCCTCTGGCTAAGCTTCCTAAGGTCCTCTATCTGTGTCCTTACCTGCCTTGCTGTCTCGATTGATTCTTTGAACCGTTTCTGCTCAAAGGCCCGTCTTGATGCCTCCAGCAACTCTTCTTGGGCTGTTACGACCAGGTTGAGTTCCCTTGCATCCATGACGAGAGACTCGGTAGATGAGAGCAGGTTGCTTATGGACTGGCTGAGCAGGGCCATAGTTTTGGATTCGCCTTCAGCTGCAAGAGCCAGGACTTCCTGTTGCCGCTCCGCCTTTAAACCTGCTTCGAGCCTCTGCGATAGTTGATTCAGTTCTGGGTTTTCCATACCCAGTTCCTTCATCATCACTATCGATTCATTTATGAAGTGCAGGGTTGAGGCAGCCTGATAAAGGGCTGTGAGTCTCTCGGTTTCGCTCTTGGCTTTCTCAGCTTCCTTGAGCGCGTTTTCGTATTCGAAACGCTCGAACATCCCTTTGGCCGAAAGCAGGATGCCCATAGGGTCTTTGACCTCTACTTTTGTTTTCTTGGCCTCTGCAAGCATGGCTGCCGCTTGGTTTATGGCTTCATAGGCTTTCTGGTGGAACACTATCTGCTTTTCGGATGAGGTCCTAGCAAACTGACTTTCTTTATAAGTCTGAAGAAAATCAGCTTTGGAGAATGCCATTTTCGCCCTTTTCAGAGCTTCCTTCATGTCGGTAATGTCTATACCAAGCTTTTTAGCCTCGATCGCGGCTAGCTTACCCTCTCCAAACATCCTCTCGGCCGCGACATATTGCTGATTCCGTGCTTCTGAAAGGGCCTTATCTGCATCGGCCAGAGCGCTTGAGAAATCCCTTTCTTTCAGATAAGACTCGCACCTGAGAATGGTTTCCTCAATGTCTGATGTGTCTGCACCCATCTCCCTGCTGATGGACATTCCGCGCTTAAGGCCGGAGACAGCGTCCCTTGCTTTGCTGGACTGGCTTGTTTCCAGCATATTCAGAGCTTTGTCTGCAAATTCATATGATCTATCAAAAGCATTGCTTTCGAATTCCGCCTTGGCTGAGTCAAGAAGGCCTTTGATCACCGATATATCAACATTCTCCGCATCGTACATAGCCAGTTCAACCGAGGCAATTGTATTGGAAACATGTATCTTGATTATCTCCTCGGCACGCCGAGTACTCTCCGCTGAAAGCTCAATCGATTTTTGATAGTTCCCTGACTTCGTCGCATCTATGGCCTGTTTCATCATGGCCTCTGGCTCAACAAGGTTTGCACCGAGCCTATCCCCCGCGCTTATTACAAGTTCTGCGACCTCAATGCATTCAGTGGCATACGAGTAAAGGGCGCTGGATATTTCCTCCCGGGCCTGTTTAACATAAGCCTGCACAGATTCGAAATCTCTCGCCGCCAATGATTCCGAGGCAGATTTGAGGGACGATTCGACATTAGAAACTTCTGCACCCAGACCCTTTGCCATCTTGACCTGTGACTGCAGTGAAGCTATTGTATTCTCGATGTTCTCAAATTCAGCAACGATTTCATCGACTACATCGTCACCCTTCTTGGCCATGTCCAGAGCCTGAATAAAATTGCCTTCCTTCAGTGCATTTTTGGCATTGTTTAGAAAATCCATTGCCTCGCTCAGGTCGGCGCCTATCTTGTTTGCTGCTATGAACTTCGAACGTGACTGGGAGATCGTGGCCAGAACCTTTTGAAACTGAGCATTGTATATCTCAGAATTCAATTCTTTGACCGCATCAATGGCGGCTATGTAATTGCCTTCCTTCAGCACGTTTTTGGCAAGCACCAGCAATTCATTTGCTTTGTCGACGTTGGATTCTATCTTCTCCGCTTCCTGCATCTTCTGGGCGAGATTGTCCAGGTTGTCGCTTATTGCACGGCTGAGCGTTTTCTCAGATTCGGATTTAGAAAGTCTTGCGGAACTGAGGGCAGCTTCAAGGTTGCTGGAGGCAATTTCGGATTCTGCCCTCTGGATTAGCTCGGTTACCCTTGTGACGTCGGTTTCGAGTTCCCTGGCCGTAACCATGTAGCCTTTCGCCTCGTCCAGTAGAGCTTCGACCTGGGATGACAATCCCGTGCCTGCGGATTCCATGCAATCCCTAAGCTGGCCCAGGGCCGTGAGATAATCCTGGGTTTCCATAGATTTTCTTACCTGTTCAAGAAGGGCTTCGCTTGGGGCTACATCCTCGCCGATGTTCCTGGCAAGGACAATCATTGATTGTGCCTGGGAATATGTTTCAGACAGGAATTCCTGTGTCAACTTCTCGTAAACGCCCCATGCCTGCTTTGAAAGGTTCATTGACCTCTCGAAGTTCTTTTCCTGGAGGGCGGCTTTTGCATCCTTGAGAAGGCTCACGCCCTGTTCGCTTTCCTTCCTGACATTCTGAGTCAGCTCAACCAGCTTGTCAACGGAATCCATGATGGACTTTATTCCGTCCTCAAAACATTTCATGGCCGTTTCTTTTGACTGTGTTGCCAGAGTGAGAGCATCCCTGTATTCCTTGCCCTCAAAATTCTGGCTAGCTTTGGCCAATAGCTCTTCAGCCCTGGCCACATTGATATCTGAGGATTTTGCGGATTTTATTGATTTTTCCGCCTCCTGCATCTCTATTTCAGCGAGCTGGCGATTCTTCTTTTCCTCTTTCGCCTTTTCTTCCAGCTGCTTCGTGAGCTGCATTGCCTTCAGATAACTGCTGGTCACTTCTTCAACTCCGAACCTGATGAAAGTGATGCATCGCCGCCCAAGCTGACATGGCACTTTACAGACGCGTTGGTGAAATATATAAACCTTTACTATATATATTTATCGCTTTGCTCAAACTTACAAAATAATAAAAAGTGAGCCGTTTCCGTGATTCAGGAATTGATAAATATTTTGTAAAATAGATGCTGGCTCAATCATTCACGGTAAGTGAGAGTATAGTCACCTTGAAAATCAGTGTTTTTCCAACCACTTCCCTGTTGTAATCAATTGTATAGGTGCCTGAGATTTTATTAACTGCGGTTATGATGAACTGGTTACCTATTGAATCTGTATGCATCGCTGACTTAACATTGCTTACGGAAAGAAGATGCTCGATCACTATTTCCCCCGCACCCATGTTGGATGATGTGTCAATGGATATTACCCGTGAATTCCATCCCTCTCGCACGGTAATGACCTCCCCCATGAAGGGATTGTTTTTCACCATGACCGCACCGCTAATGGGGTCGATATGAAATACTGTCATGTTCCAACCATACTGGATGTTCTTCACATTCGCCCCGATAGATGGCGATATCATGTACATGTTTGAAAATTCGGTGGAATTGCCTATCCATTCAAAGACTGGTACTGACAGCCTGAGGCTCTTCTCAATGATGAGGGATTCGTCCGGTGATCCGTAGCCCTGTTCGGGGGGAATGACCAAAGTCTTTGTTTGATTAATGACCATGCCTAGTACACCATTATCAAATCCAGCTATCATCTGGCCCGCACCGACCGTGAAGTTGAGGGGAGAGTACGTTTCCTTGGGTGCGAATGACAGGCTTTTCGGGTAAAGTGTGTTGTTCTCAGCCACTGTTTGTATGGAGGTGTCAAAAACTGTTCCGTCCTCGAACATGCCAATGTAATCGATGGTTACTGTGTCGTCGATATTCACATGAGCTTCAGTTTCTAGGCCAGATTGCGGCGAGGACAAAAGGGCATAGGATGTGTAGGCTCCGGCAATGACAAGCGCGATTATCACTATAAACAGGATAAACATCGTCTGCCATCTTGACCAGAAATTACCGTCATCCTTCGCCATGTCACATCCTCGAAATGATGCTCTGCCTGTTCGTTTGCTAGGTAGTTTAAAGCTTCTTGATCATCTCTGCGACGAAGTTCTTGAGTTCTTCGTCGTCCGGTATGGTCAGAGACTTTTTGAATCTGGCGCTGCCGTCCGGCAGGAAATATCCCCTGGAGACGGATATGAATTCATTCACACCGTCATCGGTGACGGCCTTCTTCCTGGCAACTTCCAAGAAGTTGTTTCTTCCAAAAGTCTTTCTCTCTGATCCAATCGTTTCAAATTCCACATTCGCTTTCGGTGCGTATTCTTCAGACATTTTAATACCTCATTTTATTGTTTGCACCCCTTAGGGTTGTCCGGGGGATTTCCTTAATCAATATAAAGGTTTGTATAGTGTTATTTCTGGAACTCCTTGCCGACAAGGGAGAAATACGCGAGCATGGACTCTAACTGGATGCGGCTATTGCTGCCCTCGATTATCCTGAACTCAATCTCGCCCAGTTTGTCCAGGAACCGAACTTTCCCGAATTCGGATATCTCGAGCTCAAAAATGTTCTTGTGCATCTGCCGGACAATATCCTCGCCAGAGAGCCCGAAATCAACCAGTAGAAGGTCCAGCTTTTCCCGGGCTTCGCTGAACTTCCCCGAAATGGCGAGTTCCATCATGGAGATAATATCCTGAGGCTTTCCCGTGGAACTGGTCTTGTAGACAACCTCTGAATCAACCTTCGACCCCAGGGCTGACGAGACTTGGAATACATTCGTCGCCTTCCTCAGGTCGCCGCCTGCAACATAAAGGAGGGCGTCCATCCCATCCTTTGTTATTTCCAGGCCCTCTGCCTTTGCAATCCTGAGCAAGTATTTCTTTACATCATCAGGAAGAAGGGGTCTGAACCTGAAGACTGCACATCTCGATTGTATCGGGTCAATTATCTTGGAGGAATAGTTGCATGACAGGATGAACCTGCAGGTTCCCGAGTACTTCTCCATGGTGCGCCTCAGCGCAGCCTGGGCATCAGATGTGAGAGCGTCAGCCTCGTCCAGGAAAATGACCTTGAAAAGCTTGCCTCCCAGGGGCGAGGTCCTTGCAAAGTCCTTGATTGTCTTTCTGACGACATCTATGCCTCTCTGGTCCGAGGCATTGAGCTCCTGGAAATTATTGCTCCAGTCATCCCCGAACATCTGACGGGTGAGTGCTATCGCGCAGGTCGTCTTCCCTGTTCCGGCCGGGCCAGCGAACATGAGATGGGGCATGTTGCTGGTACTGGCATAGGCCTTCAGCCTCTCGACAACGTCCTCGTGTCCCACGACATCCTCCAGGATTTTTGGCCGATACTTCTCAATCCACAGGTCCTTCATGAATCACCTTATTTGAACACGACAGCTTTGAACTCTGGCGTGTCCCGGACTTTCTCAAATGAGGGGTCTGTCTTTGCCCTCTCACGGAATTCTTCCTCCACCTCTGCGGACCTTGTTAGGAACGGAACCACAAGCTTCAGATTCCCCTTCAAAGCCTCGGCCGATGCCTTGTAATACCAGGCAGCAGCATCGTTCATATCCCTCTTCACAACATTGTTCAGAGCTTGTATGGCTTCATCGTATTTTCCTGACCTGAAAAGGGCCGCACCTTTAGTGAGATACGCGGTTGTGTCCTCGCTGTCAATCGCGATAAGAGTGTCGAAGGTCGTGACTGCTTCATCATATCTCTGCATGACGAACAGCACCGACCCCTTGTTATGGAGTGCGACGGTATCCCGGGGTGTAAGTTCAACAGCCATGCTGAAACATTCCAGGGCCTTTTCCAGTTCTTCGTTCTCGAAGTAATGGTCTCCGGCCTCCATGTAGACATCGGGATTGTCCGGGTTGCTCGCTATCCTGGCCTCGTACGGGTCTGTAGGAGCTTTTACTGCTGGGGCCTGCGTGGGGGGTTCCGGTTGGGCTTCAACGGCTACCTGGGGCTCGGGGGTGGGCGGCTCAGGTTCGGGTTGAGCCATTTCCAATGCCACTGGTTCGGGCATTGGTTCAGGTTCATCCTCGACAATTGGCTCTTGCTCCGGTTCTGGTTCCTGTTGCACCTCTTGAATAGGTTCGGCAACTGGTTCCGTTTCCGCCATTGCTGACTCTGCTTGGACCGGTTCTGGTTCGGGCTCGGCAATTGCAGGTTCCGCTGGAACTGGCTCTTGTGCGGGCGGGCGCAGTGCATCCAGCTGCGTTCTCGCACCATTATCATCGGGATTTATCGTAAGAATTTTTTCGAGCAGCTGGATGACCTCGTCAGTTTTACCGTCAGCAGCGAATGCATCTGCTTTTTTACGAAGGAGGGGCACATTGTCCGGATTGGCCTCCAGCAACTTATCGACAGCCGTCATATTGTTTGGATTCAGCTCCAAGACTTTCTCGTAAATGGCGGGTTCCTTGGACAGGTAGGCCAGCCTAAGGTAAGCCTCAATGGCTTCGGATGTGTTGCCAGCGGCTTCCAAAAGCCCGGCACGTTTGCGCCAGAGCTTGGGGTCCTTCGGGGATTTCTTAAGTTTGGCGGTGATAGTCTCCAAGTCGTTCGGGGAGAGTTCAGCCAGTTTCTTCTTATACGCTTCATTGGCTGGCACGATTTTTATCATTTTCTCGAGTATCTCGGCTGCATCATCCTGTTTCTTGCTGAGCACCAATGCTTCGACTTTGTTCTCCATGGCTTCCAGGTTGTTCTCTTCATGTTTAAGTACCTCGTCGAAACACATGATTGCGTAATTGAGCATGGCTCCGGTCTTCATGTGGACTATGCCGCGGCTCATCCATGCATCGGTGTTGTTTGGATTTAGCTGCGTCGCCTTGTCGAAGCATTCGACAGCCCTATCGGGTTCTCCGGTCTCGAAGAGGCCGTGTCCAGTCCTTGTGAAAAGAACTGAAAAATCCTCAGGATTTTCAGCAATGTTTTCTTCGCGGTAAAGGTATCTGTGGGCGCGCCTATACTCCGATGCCGCCTTGTCGAGGTCGCCGGACTTCAGGCTTTTGTCCGCATCATCCAACAGTTCCTCGATGGCTGCCACAGCCTTGTTCTTCTTTTCCTTCTTGCCACCAAAAATCGGCATTTCATGTCTCCATCATTCAGCCTGCTGATGTAACCTGAACTTGAAGCACGCGAAGGTTTATAAAATCTTCGTCAGATGGCAGAATCCAACAACAGCGAAACCATTGATTTTACAAAAGGGCAAGCGAAAACAATCACTAGGTATTTCTATCAGGTATCAATTGCGGTACGCAGATGGTGGGGAAAAATACAAGGCGGCCGGGCCGCATAAACTTCAGGAAACCGCTACCGCCTCCGCCGAGGGCGGACAACCAACCCATTCCGCATGCCCCGAAAAGATCTGCCATAGCTATTACTGGGACAAAACCAGACAGGCTATGCGCAATATGCCTGGGAAGACTTGAAGCGGGAACTGTCATGACAATCTGCGACTGCGGCAAATTCTTCCATTTATCATGCATTAGGGATATTGGCCAGTGCCCATTATGCAACCATGCCTTCGCTTTTTCGCCGTCAGGTTCCATGGAAGGGCACCAAGGAACATCAGTCAAAGAGATGGCCCAGGGGGAGGACAATACCCTGGAAGTGGTATTTCAGTGTCCAGTATGCTTTTCGTACGTCAGAGAGGATGCAGCAGTGTGCCACTGCGGTGCCGTCTTCGATTCCGAGGAGGAGGTATATCTCTGCCCGGGATGCGGCTGCGAGGTATCCAAGGACGCTGAAACCTGCCATAACTGTGGCATGCGGTATGGATGAGGGTTTCATCAAGTGGATGCATCCTGTCCGTTTCTTCTGAATGACCAAAATGTATATATGGACAACACATCACCCTTCCGATGATGAAAGCTAGCATCAGGATAATGCCTGACGATGGGGCACAAACCCTTGCCCGGGCACTGACGCCAGAAACGGACGATGAGGTGTCGAGGACCACAATACAAGTGTCGGAAAATAACGGTGAGTTACACCTGATTATTGAAGCAGGTGACATAGTGGCTCTCAGGGCCGCGATCAATTCGTACCTTAGATGGACAAAGCTGGCATTGGATGCCAGGGAGACAATAGGAGTGATACAATGAATGACATCAGCCAGGAGATGCAGGGCAAGATCATGCAATTCCAGCAGCTTCAGCAACAGATACAGGTGATTGCCCAGCAGAAATACCAGATAGAGATGCAGGTCACGGAATTGGATAAGACCATAGAAGAACTCACTAAATTAAAGAAGGGAGCTGAGATATACAAGAGCGTCGGAACCATCCTAGTGCGCAATGACGACAGGGAAGGGCTCAAGAAGGAACTGGAGGACAGAAAGGAGACGCTGGAAATCAGGGTAAAAACCCTGGGGAACCAGGAAAAGACCCTAAGGGAGATGCACCAGAACCTCCAAAAGGAATTGACAGATGCCCTCCAGAAGGAAAAGGCATGAGCCAGGACACTTCGACTATTTCTTCTTTGCTTAACGAGGGCCCGAATGCGATATTCCTTCATTCGAATGCTGACCTTGACTGCGTCGGCGCAGCGCTGGCCCTGGCCCGGCATTTTGGCAATTCGACCTTGTATGCCCCAGCCGGCGTGAGCCACCTCGGCAAGAAACTCCTGGGCAGGCTGGGGGCGGACATTGTTTCAGACTGCAATTCATCCGAAGGAAAAAACATAGTCGTTGTGGATGC
This sequence comes from uncultured Thermoplasmata archaeon, assembly GCA_964354755.1. Lineage (GTDB taxonomy): Archaea > Thermoplasmatota > Thermoplasmata > SG8-5 > SG8-5 > UBA147. Next base: position 86,970 of record CAYHBA010000003.1, on the reverse strand, counting down.
CCAGTCAGATTCCTCGCTCGGTTACGGCGGAGTGCAATGGTGCAATGCCACGGTGATAGACCATCATTCCCATACTGGAGCATGCGCTGCGCCCAGATGCTTCATTGACCCGGGGGCCACTTCCAGCTGCGAACTCGTGTGGAATCTTCTCGGCAGGCCGGAGAAAATCGGCCCGGACATAGGATTTGCCCTGATGGCCGGCATATTCGCGGACACCGGTCATTTAAAAAGGGGGACAGCCCGCACCCTTGCCAATAGCTCGGAGATACTTGCCGCATCGGGATTGCGCCTGGAAGACATTCAGGCTGCATTCGACAGCGCTGAAGACCAAGAAATATCAAGGAGAATTTCGCGGCTTAAAGGCGTACAGAGAATGAGGTTCGACAGGGTTGGTGAATGGATTGTGGCAGCGACAGAGACAGGAGCCTTCGAGTCTGCAGCATGCCATGCGCTCCTCTCCATTGGGGCGGATGTGGCTTTCGCGGTTTCCCAGAAAGAGGGCAGCTTCCGAATCACTGGCAGGGCCAACCAGATCGCCATCGTCGCCGGGATGAGCCTGGGCGAATTGTTCAGCGCTATTGCAGCGGAATGCGGTGGGGAAGGGGGCGGCCATGACGGAGCCGCAGGGCTTTCCGGGGAGGGGGATGCCGAGGCTTTTCTCACCATATGCATGTCCAATGCAATGAAAGTTCTGAAAGGCAAGGCAAGGCAAGAGAGGAGCAAGGAAAGCCTATTATAGTGAAATGCAATCAGCCAGCAAGGAGAAAGAAATGGCTAACACCCCAGTACCCCAGCCGCCCGCCAATGTCGGTTCCCAGATGCTGATGATGATGATGATTTTCGCCACCATGTTCATCATGTTCATCAAGGATTTGCGAACCGCTGTAGGAAATATCGCGGGAATCGTACTGGAACCCCTGATTGGATTCAACGGCTATTATCCTGTCATTACAATCCTCATAGCTGGAATCATCCTTGTCACATTCTCCAGCGGCGTGCGGCATTATTTCATTGACTGGATAGAATCCGCCGAGAAGCAGTTCAAGATGAAGGACTTCAACAAGAAACTGAGGGATGCAAGGTTGTCCGGCAACGACGCCGAAGTAAAGAGGCTCACACAGAAGCAGCTGGACATGTCCAAGGACCAGATGAACACGATGATAGACCAGATGAAGCCAATGATGTTCACCATGATTTTCCTCATTGCCACTTTCGCCTTCATCGGAACATTCATCGAAAACATACATGGGGCCACTCTGTCGGTCCCCTGGTCGGACAATGTCGACATGAAGGCTTCGCTCAGCACCAGCACATGCTGTGCCTTCTCTAACTGGATGCTTGTTTATATGCTGATATCAATGTCTGTCGCGCAGGTCATCCAGCGCGTTTTCAAGCTGTACAGCTTCAACAGGCTTCTGAAAAACCCTGAGGCCTTGTCCGAGAAAAAGGGCTCTGAACCTGACGGATATGAACCGGTCATTGAAGAGGAAGAGGATGCCGATGGGGGGGATGAGGAGGAATACCTTGTCATCGACGATGAGGAAGAGACCCTGGCGCCGGAGGAGGCAGGGGAAGGGAAATGATAATAACCATCAGCGGACCGCCCGGCAGCGGAAAGACAACAGTGGGGAAACTGCTGGCAGAAAGACTTGGCTTTGAGTTTATTTCCACAGGCATGATATTCAGGGAAATGGCGGCGGAGCGCAACCTCTCCCTTGCCGAATTCGGAAAAATAGCCCTGGAGGACCATGACATTGACAAGGAGCTTGACAGGAGGATGCTGGCTCTGGCCAGGGAAAAGAAGAAGCTGGTGCTGGAGGGCAGACTGGCCGCACACATGTTGCACCTGAACGGCATACCGGCATTCAAGGTAAGGGTGGATGCCAGTGCAGATACAAGGGCTGAAAGGAATGCGGGCAGAGAGGATAAGCCTGTCGAGCAGGTCAAGGAAGAGATAATCGCCAGGGAAAGGTGCGAATGTGAGAGATATAAGAGAATTTACAATATAGACCTGAACTCGCTGGCCGTTTACGACCATGTGGAACATTCCGACGGCCATACGCCTGACGAAGTTGTTGAGAGCATCATACGCAGGATGGAGGAAAAAGGCCATGCCTGAAACCGGCACCAGGAGCAGGCACGGAGTCCCGCCCGACCAACGGGATATGAAAGAGCATCTCAGGAAAGGGATCATAGTCATCGACAAGCCGCGCGGCCCCACCAGCCATCAGATTTCCGCATGGGTGAGGAACATGCTCGGCGCCGAAAAGGCTGGGCACGGGGGCACCCTTGACCCGAACGTGAGCGGTGTGCTTGTAATAGCGCTGGACGACGCCCTCAAGGCGCTGCAGGTCCTCCTCCTGGACACAAAGGAGTACGTGGCCACCCTCAAGCTCCATGCCGAAGTTCCCAGGAAGGAACTGGACAGGGTGTTCGCCGAATTCACGACCGAGATTTTCCAGACGCCGCCTGTCAGAGCGGCAGTCAAGCGCGAGAGACGTGCAAGGCGCATCCACGAGATGGAAATCCTGGACATTAGGGGCAAGAGCGTGCTGTTCAGGGTTGTTTGCGAATCTGGAACCTACATCAGAACACTCTGCGTGGACATGGGCGATGCCCTGGGCGTCGGGGGCCACATGTACGAACTGCGCAGAACAAGGACAGCCATATTCGACGAATCCAGTCTTGTCAGGCTCCATGAATTGATGGATGCCCACGTTGCGTACAAGGAAGAAGGCGACGAGACCCACCTGAGAACGTTGGTCCTGCCCTTCGAGAGATTGCTGGACGGCCTCCCAAAGGTCTATATCAAGGATTCCGCGGTGGACGCGATATGCCACGGCGCTGATGTCGCAGTTCCCGGCATCACGAAGCTCGAGGGTGATTTCAAGCAGGGCCAGGTTGTGGCTGTATTCACGCAGAAGGGAGAGGGCATTGCCGTGGGAAAGGCTCTTGTTGACTCCCAAAAAATGCGGGAGATGCAGAAAGGCGCGGCCGTGAATCTGGAGAGGGTGTTCATGGCCCCAGGCACATACCCGAGACAGTGGAAACATAATGAAAAGTGAGCCATTATGAGAAAATCCAAACCCGACATAATCCGTACTTATAATGCCATAGCAGAAAATTTTGACGTGACCCGGAACTATCCCTGGCCGGACATCAAGAAATTCTCCGAAATACTGTCGCCGGGCCAGCTGGTCCTTGACCTCGGGTGCGGCAACGGCCGCGACCTGCGGTTCCTCGAGGAGAAGGGCATGAAAGTCATCGGCCTGGACATTTCAGCGGGCCAGCTCGCTTCGGTCCAGAAACGTGCCAACGACTCGCCACTTCTGGTGATTGGGGATGTGGTGCAGCTTCCCCTCAGGGATGACACTGCGGACGCAATCCTGTTGAGCGCGGTGTTGCACCATATACCCCAAGCCGGCGAAAGGGTCATGGCGCTTAAGGAGGCTTACAGGTGCCTTAAATCGGGCGGCCTATGCCTGGCAGGGGTCTGGTCAGCCGAACAGAAGAAGTTCAAAGGTAATCTTGCTCAGGCCAAGATCGAATTCCAGCATGATTGGGAACCCGGGGACATTCTTCTTGACTGGAAAATGCCGGACGGCAGAGTGTTCCAGCGGTACTATCATCTTTTCACGGAGAAGGAGTTCGGCAGGCTGCTGGCGTCGACAGAATTTGTTACCCAGGATAAGTGGTTCTCCGCCGATAACTATTATGCAATATTGAGGAAACAATAATCGGTGGAGGCAATGTTCTGGCAGGCAATTTGGAAGTTTGAAAGAATCGTTTCCCTGCAAGAGCAAACAAATTCATTTCGTCTGGCTTGCATCAGCCAGGCGAGTACCCGACCCCTCCGCCCTCACAGGCGGAGCCCCCGAAAATAGAGTAGTAAAATGCCTGAGATTGTTCTGTCACCCATACAGCCAATATAATGAAACCCCGCCCTCACAGGCGGGGCATGTCGCTATTATTTGCCTAGAATCGTCTGTATCAGCCTTTCTATTCTACCGTTACACTCTTCGCAAGATGCCTTGGCTTGTCTATCTCACATCCGAGTATGTTCGCGGTGTGATAGGCCAGGAGTTGAACCACGACAGATGTGAGAATCGGAGTGAACAGCCTGGGCACGTCAGGGATGTATATCACATGGTCAGCGTACTTGTCCAGCTCCCTGTCGCCCTCTGTCCCGATAGCAATGACGATGGCCCCCCTGGCGCTCACCTCGCCTATGTTGCCCAGCATCTTCTCGTAGGTCTGGTCCTTGACTGCGATTGCCACCACAGGTGTTTCCTCGGTCACTAGGGCCAAGGGCCCGTGCTTCAGCTCCCCGCCTGGGTATCCCTCCGCATGGATGTATGAAATCTCTTTCATCTTGAGCGCGCCTTCCAGAGCCACAGGGTAATTCAGATTCCTGCCGAGGAAGAACATGCTCCTGGCACCGGAGACAATCTCTGCAAGGTCGAAAATTTTCTCGGACTGGTCCAGAACAGAGCGCACATGCTTCGGCAGCTTCCTCATCTCGTTGGTCAGATGCCTGGCCTCGTCTATCCCCAGGTGCTCCTTGGCAACCCCCATCTTGATTGACAATGACAGCATGGCAACAAGCTGGGTGATATAGGTCTTTGTAGCTGCGACGCCCACCTCCAGGCCGGCTCGTGTGTAGAATATAGAGTCGGCTTCCCTTGTCATTGTACTTCCGACTATGTTGACTATTCCCAGAGTATCAAATCCGCGCCTTTGAGCCGTTCTGATGGCTGAGAGCGTATCTGTTGTCTCGCCGCTCTGGCTGATGCCAATGACAAGCGGCTGGGAAGTTGTGTCCGAGGAGAATCTGTATTCCGAGGCCAGTTCGACGGTTGTGGGAATGCGGGCGAGCTCCTCAAGCATGTATTTGCCGACATATCCAGCATGATAGGAAGTACCGCAGGCAATAATCTTGACATTGTCCGGGGCCATGTCAATCGAATAGCCGCTCTCGGCATTCAGATTGGCGCCGATTATAGTGTTCTGTATTGCCTCTGGCTGCTCGAAAATCTCCTTTAGCATGAAATGGTCGTAACCGCCCTTTTCCGCTCCCTCTATGGTCATGTCCACTCTCTGCCAGTTTCTCTTAATCTCTTTTCCATTGAAATCTGTTATCTTCACGTTTTCGCGCGTGAGAGTCACGATCTCCCTGTCCAGGAGATAGACCATCTTGTCAGTGTAATCCAGGATAGCGGGTACGTCCGAAGCCAGGAAATTCTCCCTTTTCCCGGCGCCCACAACCAGCGGGCTGATGTTTCTGGCGCCGACAATCTTCCCGTTCTCCTTCACATGCACGGCCGCGAGCGCATAGCTGCCCTGCAGTCTTGCAACCATCTTTTGCATGGCTTCTTCAAGATTGCCTTCGTAGACTTCCTCCAGCAGGTGAGCTGCCACTTCGGTATCAGTTTCCGAGCGGAACACATGGCCTCTCTTCATCAGTTCCTCCCTTAGCGCCATGTTGTTCTCGATTATGCCGTTGTGCACCAGGGCCAACTCGCCCTTGCAGTCAACCATGGGGTGCGAGTTGTTCTTCATGGGCGGGCCGTGAGTCGCCCAGCGCGTGTGGCCAATGCCGTATTTGCCCCTCATCACGGGGATTATTTTCACGAGGTGGTCAAGGTCACCCTTGTCCTTGAAAATGTTCAGCGAGCCGTTTCCGATTGCTAGGCCTGCAGAATCATAGCCTCTGTACTCGAGGCGCTTCAGCCCTGAAAGGATCACATCCCTGGCCTGCCTGTTTCCCGTGTAACCTATAATCCCGCACATTTTCTGTCCCTACATCATCCTGGTGTTGTCCCCAACGTTGCCCCTGACACAGACATGGCTTGCAATCCTGCATTCCGAGCCAATGATGCAGCCGGGTTCCACGGAAACCTGGCTTCCTATGACTGTCCTCTCGCCCACCAGCACGCCAAGCCTCTCGACCTTCCTGCACTCCCCTTCCAGTTGTACATGGGCTTCGGATTCGACTGCACAGAACTGGGGAAAAATCTCGACGCCTTCACCTATTACCGAATGCGAAACGTAGGAACCGGAACTGAGCTGGACATCGTTCATGAGAATGCTGTTCTCAATAATCGTGAAGGGGCCTATACGAACATTGTTGCCGATGCTGGTGGACGGATAAATGCAAACCGACGGCCCTATCTCGCAGCCCTCGCCTATCACCACAGGCCCCATGATGTGGGTTCCGGACCGGATGACAGTGCCTTTACCTATGGACACCGGGCCTTTCATGGTGACGCCCTTGTCGACAACCCCGGATGTTTTGGAGGCGCATTTCCTGAGCGCCAGGGCATTCATGCCGATTATGTCCCAGGGATACACGACATCGCTCCAGACCTTGGAGGTCTTGACGGCTGTTACCTTTGTGGTAGGGATTATGCTCTGCAGCACGCTGGTGAGGCCGTACCTTCCTGATTTCATGACGCTGTCTATCTCGGAAAAAATATCGTCGCTGAATTTGTATATGCCTGTGCTGATGAGGTTGCTTATGTGCGCGTCCGGTTTCTCGACTATGTTCTTCACCGTATCGCCGGACAGCTCGACTACGCCATACTTGGACGGAGTCTCGCTCTCGGTCACGACCATCCTGTATTTCCCCTTGCTGCCCAGAAGGTCCCCGATGAGGCTGGGGCTAATGATATTGTCGCCAGGCAGGACAAGGAAATCCCCCTTTACTCCTGATTTGGCCATTGAAAGTGCGTATGCTGTCCCGGCTTGAGCCACTCTCTTCTTCTGGTCAATGTACCCGATGTCCGCATTCCATCGTTTCCCGTCCTCGAAATGGCTCATGATGCGTTCCTTCTTGTATCCGACAATCATGGTGATATCAGTCACCCCGTTCTTGACCAGAGCCTCAATGGCGTATTCGAGAATCGGTCGGTTGGCTATGGGTATCATCGGTTTGGGCTCCGAGTTGGTGAAAGGACGGAGCCGGGTGCCTTCCCCCGCGGCAAGTATTACAGCTTTCATTGGACCACCTGATGGCCTTACAAACCGAAGGCTATTTATAACTTATCATATGTGGAGTAATTCAAGCCAGCTTCTCAAATCCGGTTGAGTATGGATAGAAATTCGATAAGATTAATATCCATGATTTAATGGGGGGCTTCGCTAGTTGCATAAACTTGGCATCATGAATAAAGGTGGAACAATGACCGACAAGAAAAGCATGAAACCGGAAAGCAAGAAGATGTCAGTGGACGGAAACACTGCGGCCGCACACGTGGCCTATGCGTTCAGCGATGTTGCCGCGATATATCCTATAACGCCGTCAAGCCCCATGGGAGAAGAGGCAGATGCCTGGGCGTCCAAGGGCCGGAAGAACATGCACGGTCAGGTTCTCAGGATTGTGGAAATGCAGTCTGAGGGCGGCGCCGCCGGGGCAATGCACGGCATGGCAAGCGCAGGAACACTGGCAACATCATTCACTGCATCGCAGGGGCTCCTCCTCATGCTGCCCAACATGTATAAAATCGCCGGGGAGCTTATGCCATGCGTATTGCATGTTTCGGCAAGAGCGATAGCCGGCCAGGCGCTTTCCATATTCGGCGACCACCAGGATGTTATGGCTGCGAGACCAACAGGCTGGGCGCAGATTGCGTCCGGCTCTGTGCAGGAGGTCATGGACCTCTCGCTGGTGGCCCATCTTTCCACCTTGAAAGCAAGCGTCCCGTTCATAAGTTTCTTTGACGGTTTCAGGACATCGCACGAGATTCAGAAAATCGATGGCATCGGTTACGACGAGATGGCGAGACTTGTCGACTGGGATGCAGTGAAGAGACACAGGGCCAGGGCGCTGAACCCCACACACCCGCACCTGCGCGGCACAGCACAGAACCCGGACATATATTTCCAAGTCACAGAGGCTTCAAATAAGTATTACGAGGCTATTCCGACCATTGTCGAAACTGAGATGGCGAAGGTGGCCAAGCTTACGGGCCGCAAGTACGGATTGTTCGACTACGTGGGAGCCAGGGACGCTGACAGGGTAATTATCATGATGGGCTCGGGCTGCGAGGCAGCGGAAGAGACTGTCAATTACCTCAACAAGAGGGGCGAGAAGGTCGGCCTCGTGAAAGTGAGGCTGTTCAGGCCTTTCTCCGCGAAACATCTCCTTGGAGCCGTACCGAAAACCGCCAAGAGAATCGCCGTTCTTGACAGGACGAAGGAGGGCGGCGCCTACGGCGAGCCACTGTTTATCGATGTCTGCGCCGTGTTCCAGAACTCCCATGACGACCGGCTCATTGTCGGCGGCAGATATGGCCTCGGTTCGAGGGACTTCTCGCCAAGCATGGCAAAGGCCGTGTTCGACAACCTCAAAATGAAGGAGCCGAAAAACCAGTTCACCGTGGGCATAATCGATGATGTCACATTCACTTCCCTACCCCTTTTAGAAAATATTGACGCCTCGCCCGAGGGCCTCGTCCAGTGCAAGTTCTGGGGCCTCGGTTCCGACGGAACTGTCGGGGCCAACAAGGATGCGATAAAGATTATCGGGGACAACACGGACATGTTCGTCCAGGGATATTTTGCATACGATTCCAAGAAGTCGGGGGGCGTGACAGTCTCGCACCTGAGGTTCGGGAAATCGCCCATACAGTCAACCTACCTGATTGACAATGCCGACTACATTGCATGCCACCAGCCATCATACGTTCACAAATACAAGCTGCTGGTGGGAATTAAAGAGGGGGGAACCTTCGTGCTCAACTCTCCCTGGGCAACGCAAGAGATGGAGGCTCAACTGCCCGGCTCAGTGAAACGCGCAATCGCGCAGAAGAAGTTAAAGTTCTACAACATTGACGCGGTGAAAATCGCCGCCGAGGTCGGCCTGGGCGGACGCATAAACATGGTCATGCAGACTGCATTCTTCAAACTCGCGGACGTTCTGCCAGTCGAACAGGCGGTCAAGCTCCTGAAGGATGCGATTGCCAAGACATACGGCAAGAAGGGCGAGAAGGTCGTGAAGATGAACCAGGACGCCGTGGACATAGCCATCAACAACCTCGTCGAGATAAAATATCCCGCTTCCTGGGCCAATGCCCCCCTTGAGAAGGAGGGAATCCAAGACATGCCCAAGTTCGTCACCGAGATAATGAAGCCCATGCTCAGCCAGGAACCCCACAGGGGCGATGACCTGCCGGTGAGCCTGTTCACGCCGGGTGGCTTCTTCCCCCTCTCCACGTCTAAGTATGAAAAGCGCGGCATTGCGATCAATGTCCCGGAGTGGCAGCCCAAGACCTGCATACAGTGCAACCAGTGTGCCTTCGTCTGCCCCCATGCGGCCATCAGACCGGTGCTGGTCAATGCCCACGAGAAAAGCGAAGCGCCTGCCGGATTCGAGACGCTCAAGGCCAACGGCAAGGGGCTGGAGGAGCTGGAATTCAGGATGCAGGTGAACGTGCTGGACTGCGTCGGATGCGGCAATTGCGCCGATATATGCCCGACCAAGGAGAAATCACTCGTGATGAAACCGCTGGCAGGCCAGATGGCGCAGGCTCGGCTTTTCGACTTTTCGCAGGGCATACCGATAAGGACCGGGGAGATAGGTAAATTCACTGTCAAGGGCTCGCAGTTCCATAAGCCTCTGCTTGAATTCTCCGGGGCATGCGGGGGCTGCGGTGAGACGCCTTATTTGAAAGTCATAACCCAGCTGTTCGGGGGCAGGATGATGATATCCAACGCAACCGGGTGCTCTTCAATCTGGGGAGGCTCGGCTCCGTCCATACCCTTCACGGTGGACAGCAGGGGACGCGGCCCTGCCTGGGCCAACTCCCTGTTCGAGGACAATGCGGAGCACGGATTCGGCATGGCGATCGCAACCAAGCAGCGCAGGGAAAAGCTGGCAGACCTCATAACCGAGGCAATCGGCAGCAAGGCAATGCCGCAGCTGGATGCGGATTTCAAGGGCTGGCTCGACAACATGTACGACCCGGACAAGGCAGCTGAGTTCGGCGACAGAATCGCCTCTGGGCTTGAGAAAGCGAAGAGAACTCCGCTGCTGGAAGAGATATTTGAGTCAAGGGCCATGTTCCCGAAGCTATCCCAGTGGATAGTCGGAGGCGACGGCTGGGCCTACGATATCGGCTACGGCGGGCTGGACCATGTAATGGCGATGGGCGAGGATGTGAACATACTTGTCTTTGACACGGAGGTTTATTCAAACACCGGAGGCCAGGCATCAAAGGCCTCCCCTATCGGTTCGGTGGCGAAGTTCGCCGCATCGGGCAAGAAGACTGTCAAGAAGGACCTGGGCATGATGGCCATGTCCTATGGATACATATACGTCGCAAGCGTAGCCATGGGGTCGAACAAGAACCAGCTGCTCAAAGCGCTCCAGGAAGCCGAATCTTTCCCGGGACCGAGCCTGATAATCGCATATTCGCCATGCATCAACCACGGAATACAGTCCGGCATGACCAAGTCCCAGGAAGAGGCGAAACTTGCCGTAGAATGCGGATACTGGCCTCTGTACAGATTTGATCCGAGGCTGGCCGACCAGGGCAAGAATCCGTTCCAGCTGGACTCGAAGGAACCCAACGGAAAGCTGAGGGAGTTCCTCATGGGGGAGGTCAGATACCAGAGCCTGACAGTATCCTTCCCGGAAGAAGCCGCAAGGCTGCACGGCTTGCTGGAGAAGGACGTGAACCGGCGGTACAAGCGGTATAAGGCTATGTCGGAACAGCAGGCGTAATGTTTCTCGGCCAAGCTGGCGGCATCGGATTCCCGTCAACCAAACTCAAAGGATGAGGGAAACGATTCCATGCAAGAGCTTCGGAAACGCATTTCGCCTGGCTCCGCCATGCCAGACGTACAACGAATCGCAAGCGATTCGTCTAACTCGAAGCCGATAGGATGAGATAAGACGAGGCTTTGCCTCGTCTCTTTCGCATCGATGTTGAGAATATGCCACAGAGCTACGATGCTCGAGTACCCGACATCCCCGCCCTCACAGGCAGGGCCCCCTAATACAGAGCAACAGATTGCTCCAAATACCTTGTCACTTATACATCCAATAAATTGAAACCCCGCCCTTTCAAAGTCATAAGTTAACACAGGCGGGGCATGTTGTAACAATATGCTTTTGCAACTACTTCTTCTTGAACCAGCCCTTCTTCTGTTCAGGCTCCCTGACCTGGATGTCATAGACCATGCCGCAGTTCACGCACACGGCCCTGTTGTTCGGGAACACCTTGAGGAATTCGGCATTGCATGTGTTGCAATGGCGCAACTGTTCGTGAGAGGCGATTATGCTTTCCCTCGATGCCTTCATCTGTGTCCAGACAGGCTTTGAGCGCGCCTCTGCATCCCTGGCATAGGTCAGCGCGTTGACATAGTCATTGTTCATCAATGCGGTTCTGGCTGCCTGCATCGCGCCGGACATCTCAGTGGTGTTGATGTTGTAAACCTCTGCTTCCCTCAGCACCGGAACAAGCGAAGACAGAATCTTCTCGGCATCGCCCAGCTTCTCTTTTTCAAGTTTCGCGGCCTTCTGTATCTGTGAATGCTGGCTCTCCATGGCCTTCCTTTCGGCCTGTTTTTTCAGTTCCGAGCACAGGGAATAATCCTGGTTGTCGAAGGCGTTCTTGGCCTGCAGAAGATGCTTCTCGGCTGCTGAGATATCAGCGCCCAGTTCAGCGGCCTGGTGCAGTATCGACTCCACCCTGGGGATGTCATTCTTTATCTCCTGTATCCAATGGTTTTTGGCCTCGTTGGCCATGTTCAGGGCTTTGTCCAGATACGCCGTGACCGAGGCCAGGTCCCCCAGGAGAAATGATTCTCTTGCCCTGTGTTGGTACCGCCCCGCATTGAACACGTCCACGCCCTGAACCCTCATGGCGTTTATCAATGGTTCAACGAAGGCCATGCGCTGCTCGAGGAATATCACCTCTTCCCTGTGCACATTTATGGCTATATCAGCGAGCTGGCGAATGGCCTCCAGGCGGTTCTTGCCGCTCGTTGAGAATGTGCGCTTTGCATGTATCAGCGCGTCCGCGGCCTTCTCATCGTTTTTCTTCGAGTCCCGGCATTCCTCGAGTATCTTCTCGGCCGAGAGTATGATGAAGGCCTGGGTGATGTCGTTGTAAAGGGATATCATGGATTCCGAGGTCTTTATGGCCTCTGTAAGGATAGTCATGCTTTCCACGTATTTTCTGTCAAGAAATTTGATGCGGCCAACATCCAGCATGCTCGCGACATTTGAATAATCGATGTTCATCTTGACGACGTCTGCCAGTTTGTGGTCGATGACATATATGTCTGTCATGTCAGGTGCTGGCCCATGCTCAAGATTCTTGACGACGCTCTCCACATCCTTCTCCAGGTCCACAAGTTCCTCGCCAATATCCTCCAGCTTGGATTGGCTGCTGTCGGCAGCGCCGAAAAGGCTCCTCATGCACGCGCCTGACATGGCAGGTTTCAGCGCCGCTATGCATTCAGCCTCCTGGCTGAAACCGGAAAGGTCAATGTTGACAGAACTTCCGAATGACTTCAGGTTATCCACGGACATCGAATTCAGCTTGCTGTCCAGCGCATTGTTTATCGCTGTGAGCAAATCATTCTTCTTCTCCCTGCCTGCCAGTTGCAGACCTATGTCCTTGGCGAGTGCCTTGAGTTCCGGCACTTTCAACTTGTTTAACGGCTCGTCTGCACCCATGGTCAACCTGACTCTCCTCTGCGAAGGTAATGGCGACATTAATAAATCCTTTTTGGTTAATCGTATGCGTCAACCTTAGCAAACGTTTTATATGATATGCCTGATGCACCGCAGGATGCCAGAGGAAAAAACAGAACTCGGGATACCCAAGAAGGTGATGATGGCCGGATACGCGGCCCTCCTAGCCCTGGGCCTGATAATCTACATATCATGGGGCCTGATGTATGGTTCATGGAATTTATTCGACAGATCCAATCTCGGGATATATTCAGTCACCGTTGTGTTGTGCGGTTTCGGCGCAGCCGGCCTGGTCCTTTACTCGCTCAAGGATGAGCAACCGCAGTGACTGTTTTAATAGGTCCGAGCAACGTATACCCTTTTCTCAGTTGAAGTCCCGCAGACTATGCATTTGGTCGCCGAATGGGTGGCGCCCACCGGCTCACCCAGTACTGACATTTCTGTGGCCTGCTCAATGGAATGGCCGCAATCCTCGCTCCCGCACCAGCCCATGACATTTATTCCGGGCTGAGCCTTCTTCAGGTCATCGACATTGTGAATGGAATTTTGCATTATCAGCTCGGCCTTTGCAAAGATATTCGTCTGGATTGCTTTCATGTTCTCGGATATTCCCTCCAGCATAGCGTCATTGCCTATCTGGACCCTCTCCCCGGTGTCTCTCCTGGCCAGGGTTATGATATTGGCCTTCATGTCCCTGGCCCCGAGCTCGATTCTGAGGGGCACGCCCCTCAATTCCCAGTCGTAGAACTTGTTCCCGGGCCTCAGGTCCCTGAGGTCCAGGTGCACTCTGTAACCTGAATTTTTAAGAACAACGGCAAGTTCCCCGCACCGGGCCATCACGGCCTCGGGTTCGGTCTTGGATATTATCGGAACAATGACAATCTGAATCGGGGCGATATCGGGCGGGAGGATTATGCCCCTCTCGTCGTTGTGTATGGATATCAGGGCGCCGAGAATCCTCTCGCTCATGCCGTAGGTTGTCTGGTGGACATGGATGTGGGCGCCGTTCTCATCTTCATAGGTGATGTTATAGGGCTTGGAGAAATTATCCTTGTACTGGTGGATGCTGCCCATCTGTAGAGTGCGCCCAGTGGGCATCAGAGAGTCAATGCCTATTGTGTAGAACGCACCGGCAAACTTGTCCCAGTCCGGGCGCTTGCAAACGACATAAGGCAGGCAAAGCCTCCTGGCAAGCCTGGCCATGATGTCAAGGTTCTCCTTTATCTGAATCTCGGCGTCCTCGAAATTCTCGTGGCATGTGTGCGCCTCAAAGAAATGTATTTCCCTCATTCTTATGAAGGCTCGGGTCTGCTTTGTCTCGTACCTGAAAACATTGACTATCTGGTAGGTCTTGAGAGGAAGGTCGGCATGCGACCTTACCCAGAGGTGAAATATAGGGTACATGGCGGTTTCGCTGGTCGGCCGCAGTAGAAGAGGGATGTCCAGCTTGTTCTCCCCGGCATGCGTGACCCAATATACTTCTGCGCTAAAGCCCTTTATGTGATCCGCCTCTTTCTGGAACTCGTTCTGCGGAATGAGAAGCGGGAAGCAGACCTCATCGTGTCCGGTGCCGTCGAACTCCTCCCTGAAATAATTGTCAATGAGGCGCATTGCCTTCCAGCCGTAACCGGTCCAGACATTCATGCCTTTGATGGGGTACCTTTTGTCGGCCAGCCCAGCCTTCTCGACAATGTCCTGGTACCATTCGTTGAACTCATCCGGCGTTCTCATCCGAATCCACCTGTTTGCCCGGTGAAACGGCTTCCTCTTTAATAGGCTTCCGACGGAACCGCATTAGGACCAGCAGCAATGCGACAGAGATGAGAATGATGACAGTGACGAATAATACAGAAGGTATCCAGCCAGAGCCGCTGGTTTTTTCCACGGCAATCTGATATGTCCCGCTCGTGGGGCTTCTGGCTGTATTGATTCCGTCACTGGCCTCGAAGTAATATGAGAAATTTCCCTCCGGCTGCCTGCCAAGCAGGGCCGCGTAGTCATCCGATCCGGAGGCCTGCATCATCTGGACACCAGTGAATGTTGTGGCTGTGGAGTTTCTGTAAAAGAGATGGACGTTCTCAACCTGTCTGTTGTCAGTGACAGTCGCAATGATTATTGGCTGCTCGCGTGTCGTTAGATTAGTAATTGGGGAATGGACTATTTCCGGTGCTTCCAGATCCGTTATCGTTATCTCCCATTCTAAAAGCTCTGGGAACCGGCTGAAGCCCTCCGCGTCACAGGCTGTTATGTAATACTGGATTATGACAGGTTCATCCTGGGATAGGTTGGCGGAGTATATTCCGGATGTGTCCTTCAGCATCGGAACGACTGTGTACTGGGTCGTACCGTCCAGTTTCCATGACAGGGTCACATTCTCAACGTGGAGGTCGTCAGTGACCATGGCCACCAGGGCCACGTTCTCTCCGACCGGCGCGGAGGGTACTGCCACATGATAAATCACGGGCAATGTGTTGACTACAGTAATATTGCAGACCTGAGTCTGGTTGTAAATCGTTGTGCCCTCCCTGCATATGACATAATACTGTGCAGTCCCGCTCCTGTTCTGCGCCGGAATCGTTCCTTGGAATGTGCCATTTTGCAAAACGGCCAGTCGAATATCTGTATAGGCTGCGTCTTCAGTGCCTTTAAAAGACAGCTCGACCTCGGCGCCCTCGCGGTTGTCTATGACCTGGATGTATATCTCTGCGGAACGGTTCACACCCATTGAGAGGCTTGCATCGACATATATCTCGGGAATGGTTGTATTGTAGAACTCAATAAGGAAAGGGTTTAGTTTGGGTTGTACAGCTGGCAGTGTGGCATTGTTGCTGCTGGGATCGATGGCGGATACATAGAACTTGACAATGTCGGGTTTGTGCGCTGGAAACTGGACCTCGTACACGCCTGAACCGGCCTGCACCATGGCCAACTGTGACCATACAGTTCCAGTCGAATTGAGCCACATCAGTGAAACTACTGAAACCTGATCGTTATCCGTTGCATTCACCTTGATTGAGATCGGAATATTAGCTGGGCAAAAATCTGTGAAAGTCAGATTGGACAGGGTTGGAGACACTATGTCCAGTACTTCTATGGAATATGAGGAAAATATTGCGGGCCAGTGTATGTAGTTGCTGGAATCGTCGGTTGCGTTGATGAAATATTCAAGCGTTCCTATTGCTTGGGGCGGGATGGTGCCAGTGAAATTGCCATGCTTCCCGTCGGAATCGGTTGTGGACATGGTGACCAACGTGAAAAGTGTATCACCGACCAGTTTGTAGCTCAGATTAACCTGGTTGACTGGGACATTTACATCATCCACGATATAGGCGAGTAACTCCTCGGACACGTTGTATTCCAGGTATTCAGGCGGAGTATGGTATATCAAGGGGGTGAAGATGTCGGTGATTGCCATGGCATGGGACTTGCGCGCGATGTTTCCGGTTGTATCGTTAGCCCATATCGTGTAATACAGTATTCCAGGTGTATTCTGGCCCGATGCTGTATAATGGTATTCCGAACCTGAACCAGCAAGCATCGTGACATTTAATGGTGTACCGTCAACTTCTGTATAATTTATCCACACATCATTCAGCCAGGCGTCCAGAACCTCGCATGTGAAATAAATGGAATCAAAGACATGCGCCGAGTTCAGGTATGTATGTGTTATGACCGGTGCTGTTGTGTCGATAACGTTCACCGAATAGTGGCCTGTTGGAGGCGATGATGCATTGTTGTTGCTGGTGTCATTGCACCAGACATAATATTCAAGTGTCCCGAGATAAATCTGGGGAGGTATTGTCGCGACGTATTCTTTCGGATTCCCTGTCGGCTGCATCTGAATCTCCGTAAAGGTCGGAGCTGTGGAACGTCGATAAAAAAGTCTGACCTGAGAAATGGCGATGTTATCATTGGCCATCGCGGTTATCTCCGTCGGCTGGGCAGATTCCATTTGTGTGATCGGCGTGTGGGTCAGGGTCGGCGGTGTCACATCCAAAACTTCTATCACGAAGGCATTGTCCTGCGGGTTTACAGATGGGAGGGTGACCAGGAAAACCGAGTCTGTTGCCTCGAAATAGTACCGGACCAAGCCAATGTTCGTCTGAACTGGAAGGGAGTCGGCAGTTGACAGCCCCCACAGCAATATGCTCTGATAATTGTTGCCGTCCCAGTCATGAAGATTCCCGTCGTCCCGGAACATTTCATACTTTGTGAAGAGAGTCTGACCGGGGGATTTCATGTAGAGGCTCACATTGGTCACGCCCATATTGTCTGTCGCTTGGGCAAGGATCCGATATGATTCTCCGAGTTCGATGGCGGTCGGGGCTTCCCAGAGGGTGAGAACAGGCTTTTCAATGTCTGTCAGTGTGATGTTAATAATGTCTGTCAGATTCGCTGACACAATACTATAATTGATGCCGTAGAAACCGCTGAAAATTACCGAGACAGAAATGTCGTCGTTCACGGCATAGCCATTATCGTACAGCGCTATGTCCATCCTGTACAGCCCGTCGATGGCCGTGGTGCAGTTCCTTGACTCGTTCCTGTCCAGGTTGGTCACCTTGACCCCGAAATGTATGGCTGCCGAGCCGTCCGGCTTCTTCACATAGCCCTCTATCCTGTGATGCCTGAAATTCAGAATGAAATCGAGCTGCTGGATAGGCTCGCTGTCAATAGTTATACTGCCCGTTGCATTATAGGAATAGTAAACTGCTGTTCCATTGAACACATCACCCGCGGCGTAGCCACTGGAAAAACCTTCAATACCAATGGAATACCTGCCCAAGATGTCAGTGGTTTGATTCATGGATTCAACCCAGGTTCCGTTCACATCCGACCGCGTAACATTCAAAAAAACACGCACTCCCAGCACAGGGTTGCCATTCAGGTCGCGGACAAAACCTAGAATCGCATGTGGAACCCCGACCGAGCGTGACACCGGGACGGTCAGCGAGGATGCGATGATTATTAAAACGGTTGCAGCCGCTAGAATTGTCTTATAATGCATCATACAACAGCCTCCATCAGCGTTGCCGCCTTCGCCGTTCAACCCTTTTCGGAGCATTTTCTGTCTGCTGCGTACTTTCCTTGTCGCCGGAATGGTAGAGGTAATATACAACGAAGATTGCCGTTGAAATGAGAACCAGCGCTACGATGCCGACAGGCGAGGTCAGGGCATCAACCAGGTTTGGTTTCTCCTCGTATGTCAGGTTGGCCCATGCCCCGAGCCCTTGGATTGTGATGGTTTTGCTCACAGTCACGCCCTCGGACCTGTAGGAAACCGTCATCTCTGTGCCGGATTCGAATCCGCCGGGTTCCATTGCGGCAATATTCAGCCTGAAATAACCGGTTGTGTCAGTAGTAACATAGTAGGTCTCAGTTTGGAAGCCCTGCACAGTGCTGTTGTAATATCTTCCGCTGATGGATATGTTCGCCATGGGGATGGACAATCCTCTAGAATCCTTCAGGTAGCCCTCTATCTTGTAAGGTATAGCAGATGTCCTATGAGGGAAGGCCAGAATTAGGATTAAGGAGACCAGCAGAAGTGCAAGTACTGCTCTAGTTGCCTGCCTCATCCAGCCTCTTCCTCCTCTGCCTCCCGAGGAGAACCACGAGCGCTAATATGCACAGCATCGGTCCGACCAAGGTGGCAAATTCAGGTATCTCGGACAGCACGACATTCACCTGCCTGTTGGGCCAGGTCATCGCTGAATCGTCCCAGTCATCCAGGTCTATGAATGACTCGTTCCTGCCATAATAAGAACCGTCGGTCGCGTATACTGTGAGGTTCTCGAAATTCATATAGCCCGAATACAGAGTCGCCAAATCAACCTGGTACATGCCACCCGAGTCGGTAATCGCCATGACAGTCTCGTTTGTAACAGTGTCTGTGACCAGCACGATGGCGCCCGAAACAGGTGCGTCCCGGTGCGATGTGATGATGCCCCAGACAAAGTACGGTGGAAGCCTAATGGGTACGTCAAGGATTCCCGTCTTGTTCTCAAGATCGCTGGTGTCGTTCACCCATACGAAGTATGACACGAAGCCTTTGTAGGGCTGGGCCGGTATCGGAAGCCTGTACATGCCGCTGCCGTTCGATGTCACCAGGAGAGACAGCATCGGGCTGTTCCAGCTAGCTCCGTAAATATCAGTGAAGTAGAGTACGACATTGGCTATATCGCTCCCCATGGCCATGACATCGGCATAAAGGACAAAGTCCTCTCCCGCCCATTCGTATGCGGGGGGTGTTGACCTCACTATCGGCGGGTGCAGGGTCGGGACAAGACCGACCTGTGTTATGGCTATCGAGTATATCGTGGGGTACACCATTCCAGCTGAGTTCTGGAATGACAAGGTGGCATTGTTTATCAGGGTCCCGCCTCTGATAGGCTGCACAGTGATCTGGATTATTCCGGATGTTCCAGGTCCCACAGCCTCTATCACCCATTCGAGGTAGCCGACCGTGGTCACCGAAGGCGCAGGGTTGACCATGATAATGGTTATTCCGCCGGGCAATAGATCCCTGATGACGACATTGTACGCCCAGTCTGTGCCGTTGTTCCAATATTGTATTGTATAGTTGAAGACCTCGCCCACCGAAACATTGACAGGCGCTGTCTTGAGAATCTCCATCGATGGACCGATGACTGTCGTGTTGGCCCATGCGGACAGCGGCTGCATTGTCATGTTGGACAGGCTCAGGTATGTCAGGTTGACGAAGTTTCCGAGCACCGTGCCCGGCAGTGTGCCGTTATCCACGCGGAGAAGTATCAATATGGAACCGACGAATCCCGGGGGAAGGGCGGGGAATATCCAGACATTATTGCCGTAGGTCGGGGCTATGCTGGCCCAGATGTACGTGACGCCTGCGGGATAGGTTTCGGTGACGTTGACATTTATTGCATTGCCCGTGCCTATGTTCTCGACTGTGATGTTGTACAATATATAGCCGCCAGGTACAGCAGTGGCGTTTGCTGTCTTGGTCATGAGCATAAACGGATTCTGGACCCATGTAATCCAAGAATCCGTGACCTGCGGCTGGGCTTCGCCCGCCAGGTCATCGTAGTCCACTGTGACAGTGTTCGTCAGGTTGTACTGGACATCGACAGTGACGTTAATCCAAATCACGGTTATCATGCCCGGGGCCAGTGATGCGATTGTCCAAGTATTGAATCCCGGACCGACTGTTCCGGGGGTGGAGTTGACATAGGTGACCCATTGGGCTGTCATGTTGGACGGATATATATCCGTGACCTGGATATTGAATGCTGTCGCATCGCCGATATTCTCGATTGTTATCATGTAAGTGATGGTCTGGTTGGTGCTGGCGATTGCCGGGCCTGTCTTCGTGACTATGAGTATCGGGTCCAGGACTGTTGTCTGCACCGAGTCGGATATTGGGAGTTGTGCCTCGTTGCTGCCATCCTCGTAGGTCACTGTAGCCGTATTTGTAAGAACAGTAGTGGACGGGATGTTGGTGTTGATTGCCACGGTGATTGTTATCGCATAGCTCTCGGCCACACCAAGCACCGGGATGAGCCAAATGTTGTTGCCTATTGTCGGTGCCGGCACGGCGCTGATGAATGTAATGCCGCCCGGGTACAGTTCCGTTATCATGACATTGTATGCAGCAGCGCTGCCTATGTTGTTCACCAATATGTTATAGGTAATGGTTTGGCCACTGTTTGCCGTTGCCGGACCAATCTTGTCGATAATCAGAATCGGGTCCTGCACGGTGGTCTGGGCCGAGGCCTGCACTGTCGGCTGGACCATGTAAGCTGTGTTCTCGAAGGCAAGGGTCACGTTGTTGAAGATGACCTGGTTATTGGGTGCTGTGGTGAGCACCCTGACAGTTATTTGTATTGAGCCGGAAGCTCCGGGTCCGACATCCCCGATAAACCAGAAATTGGGTATGACTGTCGGTGCCGGTGTGGCGCTGATGAAGTTCACCCATACCGAGTATGTCTCGGTGATTGTGACGTTATGGGCATATACATACTGGTTTGTATTCGTGTAATTAATCCAGTAGATTATCAGCTGGCCGCTGTTCGCCGTTGCCGGCGCTGTCTTGATTATGGTCATCGTCGGGTTGTAAACCAGCGTGCTGGCCAGTGTTGTTCTTGTATATGGCGTGCCCAGGGAATTCGTGTAGTTGAGGTACACCCTGTTGTTGGCAATAGCAATTCCCGAGCCCACGATGAAGCTGACAGAAATCGTGCCGGATGCACCCGGCGCAACATTGCCAATCACCCATCTCCTGGTGTTTCCAATGACATAAGTCGGTGGTGGTGTCGCAGATACAAAGGTCAGTTCGGTAAGGGCGAATGCATCATCGAGGTAAACGTTCATGGCCATTCCCGTGCCGATGTTCCTGTATGTGATGATGTAGGTGATAAGCTCGCCTGACGTGGCCATTGTCGGGCCTGTCTTGGTTATTGACATCAGGGTTACGCCCCCGAGAACTGTCGTGGTGGCAGATGCCCAAACCGGTTCCATCTGGCCGCCGGATATGTTCTGGTAGTTCAGGACGGCCCAGTTGGTCAGCTGGCCTGCCGCCCATGTCGAAACCTGCACAGTGATGACTATCTGGCCTGTGTTCACGCCATATATGCCGTCGACAATGCCTATGTTCCAGATGTTGTTGCCTATGTTGGGGGCCGGAACCGCGCTGATGAATGTCACCCATGCCGGGTAGTATTCCCTGATGACCACATTCATTGCCGGACCAGGGCCGGTATTGTTGTAGAATATCGTGTATGTCAGGAGCTGGCCGGGCGAGACGTATTGCGCGGAGGCTGTCTTCTCGAGCGTCATCAGTGGACCGCTCGTCACTGTGACTGCAGTGTCGTTGAGGAAATGGTTGGTGAATGCATCGGTGAAGTTCAGCATGGCCGTGTTCACCAGGATATCGGGCGCCAGCGGGGCCACCGTGACCTCTATCATGAGCGTCCAGTAATTACCCGGGGGCAGAGGCCCTCCGAGGTACCAAATGTTATCTATAATGTCTGGAGCTCTCGGGGTCCAAGCACCGCCGTTGATGCTGAGCCAGGAGTTCACGAATGTCACTCCGAGAGGATATGTTTCTGTCACGGTGACATCATTTGCTGCATTGAAACCTGGGTTGTCAATAGTGATGAAGTAGAACATATTGGAGCCAGGGTTGACAGTGGCATCGGCCATCTTCGTGATTGTCAGCTCCACGTCCGATATATCTGTGGATGCTTCGGCATATTCGGTGGGCTGGGCAACCGATGCTGAGTTGTTGTAATCCAGAGAGACATTGTTCACCTGGATGCCTGTGGATACAATGACTGTCACGGTGATAGCTATGCTTCCGCTTCCTCCGACCGGGACTATCGGAATTATCCATATGTTGTTCCCGATTGTCGGAAGTGGCACTGCCGTGCCATAGGTTACGCCTGCCGGATATGTTTCGACGATGGTCACGTTGTAGGCAGTGGCCGTTCCGATGTTGAAGTATGCGACCGTGTAGGTCAGCAGGTCGCCGTTTTGCGCGATTGCCTGGTCAACTGTCTTGGTTATTTCCATGACTGGGTTGACAATGGTTGTGTTGGCGAAATCCACATCCGCGCCGCCCAAGAAGGTGAGGTCCACCTGGTTCATGAGAGTGCCCGATGTCGCGGTAACTGTCACGTTGACCATGATTGTGCCGCTCTGGCCGGGGTTAAGGACGCCGATGTCCCATGTGTTCGGAATCGGGAAGGGCATGGGGGTTGCGTTAACGAACACCACGCCAAGGGGGTAGGTTTCGGTAATCACGACATTGTTGGCTATGCCGGAGCCGATGTTTGTGTAATTCAGCAGGTAGGTGATTGTCTCGCCCGGGACTGCTTCCGATGGTGCCCATTTGTCTACGACCACATAGCCGGCGAGCAAATCCACCAAAGTATCGCAGTATGCGGAATCCTGCGGATATGGTGTTCCGAGGACTGTCTCATAGTCGATGGTGACCCAGTTTGTCTGGACTGTGCCTGAGGCCGCAGGTTGGACCTGAACCGTGATCGTGATGGTGCCAGAGCCGCCCGGTGCAATGGAGGCGAAGAACCAGGTTATGACCTGGCCGACTACCGAGAATGGTAAGGGGGTAGCTGACTGGTAGGCGACCCCGGCGGGGAGCGTGTCCACAATCCACACGTTGTAGGCAGTGTCATTGCCCAGGTTGATATAGGAAATCGTGTAGTCGAATATCTGGCCGACAGTGGCCGTCACAGGGCCGGTCTTCGATATCTCCATCAACGCGTCTCTGACAATGGTATTGGCGAAGTCAAAGCCTGTGAACATGTACCCTGTCGAGTTCAGATACTCCACGACTGCAAGGTTGGTCAATGTGCCATACCTTTGGCCGGTAACCGTCACATTGATGAATATCGTGCCGCTTGCTCCCGGGGCAAGATCGCCCAGGCTCCAACCATATACTGGAACTGCGGTGTAGTCGGGCAAGGGATTGGAATCGAAGAGAAGCACTCCGAACGGCAGTGTGTCGTTTATCCAGACATTGTACGCCCAGATGCTGGTCGGGTTGGACCAGTCAATCCTGTACATGATTATGTCTCCCGCGTTGGCGTACATCGGGGCTGACTTGTCTATTATCACATTGGGTATGTCGCCAAGAGTTGTTATCGCGCTGGCCCTTAGCTGCGGATAGTCAATGCCAATTATGTTTTGGTATTCCAGCTGTGCCAGGTTCAAAAGAATGCCTGTGGCACCCACATTGACCTGGAGGATTATCATGATGCTCACGCTGGCCCCCGGTGCGATATTCGCGAATGTCCAGACATTGGTTCCGGAGGTCGGGACAGGCGTTGACGAGATGAAAGTGACGCCCGCCGGGTAGAATTCGGTCACCACAACGTTCTGCGCCCAGCCTGTGCCTGTGTTGGTGAAGTTCAGGTAGTATGTGATCAGGTCCGTGGCATTGGCATGCGGGGTGGCCCATTTCGTGAACTGCATGGAGGGGCCCGTCACGAATGTCGAAGCTGAGGCATACACCCTTGCCTGAGTTTCTCCAGCCGAATCCTCGTAGTCTGCGAATGCCGTGTTCATGATCATGCCGTTGGCTGTCAATGTGAATGTCACGCTGATTGTTATTGTGACTGTTCCGCCCGCCGGTATGACGGTGAAATACCAGATATTGTTGCCCAGGTAAGGTGCCGGTATTGCCGTGTTGTAGATGACGCCCGCAGGGTAGTTCTCCTGAACATATACATTGTATGCAGCATCCGTGCCAATATTATACACAGTTATCGTGTATGTTATCGTCTCGCCCTGAATGGCCGTGCCCGGGGCTGTCTTCGACATGATGAGCAGCGGGTCAACGACTGTCGTGTTGGCCCAGGCAAATGTCGGACGCATGGCTCCTGCCGTGTTGTTATAGGTCAGCACAGCGAAGTTACGGAGTATTCCCGAAGCATTGGTGTTCACCCGGACGGTGATTCTGATTGCTCCGTTTCCGCCAGGGGGAAGGTCAACCACTGCCCAGACATTGTTGCCTGTCGTTGGAATAGGTGCCGAGGAGAAGAATGTCACTCCTGCCGGGTAGGTCTCGGTTATCACGATATCGTAGGCCCAGTCCGTTCCAGTGTTGGAGTAATTAAGCCAGTAGACAATGTACTGGCCTGTGTTGGCCTGTGCGGGAGCGCTCTTCGTGATGAATATTCTGGGCTCCACGATTGTCGTGTTCCAGAACGCGCGCACCTGCGGGAACGGTCTCACTGCGTTTGAATAATCGAGCGTGGCCATGTTGGTCAGTGTTCCAGATACAGTTATGCTGAGCGTCACGTTGATGAAGATTGTTCCTCCGGTGCCATTGGCCACCCAGCCAAGATTCCAGACTGTGTTTGTGGGCGGGTTGCTCGGCATCGGGTTTGCGTTGAGGAAGGTTACTCCCGCCGGGTAGGTCTCGGTTATTGTGACATTTGCGGGCCCAGTGCCAATGTTCTGATAGGTAATCGTGTACATTATCACCTGTCCGGGGTTCGCTGTTACTGGTCCTGTCTTCGAAATAATCATGACAGGGTCAGCCACGATTGTTTCGGCCTGCGCATAAACCGGCCCATATGTCTGTTCAGATTGGTCCATGAATGTCACACCGACATTGTTAATCAGGACGCCGGAGGCATTCAAATTGACCTGGACAGTGATGTCGACGGACCATGATGCTCCGGGTGCCAGGTCCCATGGGAACCACTGGTTGGGAGGTACATTGGGGAAGGGCACTGCATTGATGAAGGTCACGCCTGCCGGATATGTCTCGGTGAGGACTATTCCGGTGGCCACTGCATTGCCAATGTTCTCGATGGTGATGGTATAAATAATGAACTCGCCCGTACCCGCCATTGCAGGAGCAGTCTTTGTAATCTGCAGGTCCGGGGCAATGACAGTCAGGGTAAGTACTACTTCGACAGGGGGCATGGGTCCGACAGTGTTCTCGTAATTCGCAGTCGCGCGGTTAAGCAGGGTGCCGGTTGCTCCGGCATTGACTCTCACTGTGATGAATATTGAACTGCTTGCTCCGGGCGCGAGGTCTCCGACGAGCCACTGGTTGTCGCCGATGTCCGGTGCTGGATTGGCGAATTGGAATGTGACTCCGGTCGGGTAGGCTTCTATTATCCTGACATTGTAGGCCCAATCCGTTCCATTGTTCGTGTATCTTATCTCGTAAGTGAATATCTCGTTGGGGAATACCGAGCCTGGCACTGTAGTGTAAGCAAGCTTCTCTAGCTCGATTTGCGGGTTGACAATCAGCGTGGTGAAATTGGCCCATACAGGGCTCATGACCCTTCCGGCTGAGTTGAAGTTGACGCGCGCTATGTTCGTTATGCTGACGGTAACTGCCAGACCGATAGTTACAGTTATCCGGATGGACCCGCTGGCTCCGGGAGCCAGGCTGCCTATGTACCAGGTGTAGACCGGCGGCGCTGACGCGTTGACGCCGGGTATTGAACTTACAAAGGTCACTCCGGCCGGCAATGTGTCATTCAACCAGACATTGAATGCCCAGTCCGAGCCTATGTTGGTGTAGTTTATCCAGTATATGATTGTCGCGCCCGGGTTGGCCGCAGCCGGGCCTGTCTTCACGAGCTGCATTATGGGTTCCCGTACAATTGTATCCCAGGACGCATTTGTTTGGTATACCTCTCCGACAGTGTCCGACCAGGTTGCGTTGACAACGTTGTGCAGCACTCCGGTGGCTGTCGTGAGCACTGTCACGTTGATGAATATCGTGCCTGATGTTCCGGGGTTCAGGTTTCCGAGGTTCCAGTTGTAGTCCGATGTCCTTGCCGGGTTGGAGTTCAGGAATGTGACTCCAGCCGGGAATGTCTCGTTTATCCAGACATTGTAGGCTATGTCGGTTCCGATGTTCGTGTAGTTAATCCAGTACATCATGACTTGGCCCGGGTTCACATAATTCGGACCTTCCTTGGATATAATGATGTAGGGCCCGGTTATCACGGTGACTGCCTGGTCTGATACTATTGGCAGGTCATTGTTCGCTGCGTCCTGGTATTCGGCCTGAACAGTGTTTGTGATTATGCCTGTGGTGTTGGCGTTAATAGTCACATTGATGAATATCGTGCCATTAGCTCCGGCCGGAACAGTGCCGATGAACCAGACATTGTTCCCGGTTGTCGGCATGGGGGTGGCGTTCAGGAATGTGACTCCGACGGGGTAAAATTCTGTGATTGTGACATTGTATGCCGCTGCCGTGCCTATGTTCTCGTACGTGATAGTGTACATTATAATCTGGTTGGCGTTTGCCGTGAGTGGTCCAGTCTTTTGAATGACCAGCAGCGGATCGCCGACAAGGGTGCTGGCTGTGTCTGTAACGGGCGTCTGAGGGATGGCCACTGAGTTGTTATAAGTGACTTCGACGAAGTTGATTAGCAGGCCCGTGGCATTTACAGTGACTGTGATGAATATGGGCACTGCAGCCCCCGGGGCAAGGTTGCCCAGGTTCCAGACATTGTTGCCTGTTGTCGGAGGGGGATTTGCTGAAACGAATATCACGCCGGCCGGGTAGGTTTCCGTGACAATGACATTGTAGGCAATGTCGGTTCCGGTGTTGTTGACCCATATCGTGTACGTAATGTTCTGGCCTGTATTGGCCGTCGCTGGCGCTGACTTCTCGACTGTCAGGAGCGGGTTGATTATCTCTGTCGTATCCGTGTCCCAGACTGTCGGGTAAACGATCCCGAACTGGTTCCTATAGTTGACGTTGGCCGTGTTGATAAGCAGGCCAGAGGTGGCTGTCACTGTGACCGTGACTGTTATTGTTCCGGAGGCTCCCGGTGCAAGGGTGCCGGCTATGTTCCATGTATATACCGGGTAGGCCGAGACGCTCGGAACCGGCACAGAACTGACAAAGTTCACGCCGATGGGCAGCGTGTCGGTAATGACAACGTTATAGGCCGGCGCCGTTCCGACGTTCTGGTAGAATATCGAGTAGACTATTGTCTCGCCTGTGTTGGCCTGGGCCGGTGCCGTCTTGGTGATTGTCATCACCGGTATCATAACTATCGTCTGGGCGGAATCGCTCACTTGGTTCATGTCAGTTCCGATGCTGTTCCTGTAATCCAGGTAGACCCAGTTGATCAGGATTCCGGTTGCGTTCGCGTCCACCAGCACCGTTATCGTTATCGTGCCACTTACTCCGGGCGCCAGGTTTCCGATGAACCATATGGTGTTCGGAACTGTCGGTCCAGGTATTGCGCTGATGAATGTCACTCCGGCTGGATAAACTTCGGTAATTATCACATTGTAAGCCCAGCCTGTGCCGGTATTCTCGTAGAATATTGTATACACGATTGTCTGGCCCTGCACGGCTGTCGCCGGGGCTGTCTTGGTGATTGTCATTGCAGGTTGGACTATCAGGGTTGCATCCCATGCATTCACAGTTGGCTGGGCGATTCCGGCCAGATTCTCGTAATCCAGGGTAGCGGTGTTGTTGATGAGCCATCCCTCAGTTCCCAACATGACCTGAACGGTTATCATTATAGAACCGGAACCGCCTGGAGCCACCGCGCCTATTGTCCAGATATTGTTGAAACCGACATCCGGGTCCGGAGTCGATGATACGAAGTTCACTCCTGCGGGATATGATTCGGTGATCACCACATTCATGGCCCAGGCATTTCCAATGTTCGTGTAATTGAGCCAGTACGTGATAGTTTGTCCGGGCACCGCTGTCGCGGGCGCCTCCTTTGTCAGGGTCATGGCCGGGTTGATTATTATTGTCTGGGCAGTGTCCTGGATGTCCGGCATCTGCCTTCCTGCGGCATTGTCGTATTGGACATCAGCAGTGTTGACCAGCGTTCCGCCAGCGGCCGTGACTGTAACCGTGATGATGATGGTGACTGAATCACCTGATGCTATAAAAGCGATGATCCAGCCATACACTGGAGGTGCGATATAAACCGGTACAATCGATGCACCTGCATATATTACACCCGCAGGTAAAGTATCGTTGACCCAGACATCGTAAGCCGCATCGGTTCCCACATTGGTCACGGTTATCGTATAGGTGATGGTCTCGCCTGTGTTAGCATTAGCCGGTGCCGTCTTATCGACAGTGAGGAGCGGGTCTATGACCTGTGTGTCAGCTGATGTCCAAACCACAGGCTGCGCAGCATCGAACTGGTTCGTGAAGCTCACATTGGCAACATTGTGCAGGATGCCGCTGGCCGTGACATCGACTATGAGAGTTATCGTGATGGTCCAGACTGCGCCGACGGGCATGGGTCCGTACATTGATGTGAGGTCCCAGACATTAATGCCTGATGTAGGCCCGGGTATTGCACCGGAGTATGTTACTCCAGCGGGGTAAGTCTCTGTCACGATGACGCTGTTGGCCACATTGGTGCCGACATTCTCCACTGTAATCACATAGGTAATGGTCTCTCCGGTGTTGGCAGTGGCAGGAGCTGTCTTGGTGATCGTGAGCCACGGGGAATCAACGACTGTTATCCATACAGCATAGTTCGATTCCCAGTTGATCAGGCCGGGGTCGAGCGCGTAGTCCACTGTAACGTTGTTTATCAGCAATGTTGCCCCGGGGTTAACCGTGACGGTAATAGTTATCGCGCCGTTCACTCCTGGCGCTAGATCTCCCAGGTCCCAGACATTGTCGCCTGCTGTCGGAAGGGGATTTGCGATCACGTATGTAACATCCGCCGGATAGAATTCGGTGATTGTCACATCATAGGCAATTCCGGGTCCGGTGTTCGCGTAGGTGATTGTGTAGATAATCGTGTCTCCCGGCGCTGCATTGGCCGGCCCGGTCTTCTGTATGTCCATGTAAGGACCCTGGACCAAAGTGTCCGCGGTGTCCTGGTCGGTGAACGGCACATCCTCATCGTTGTATCCGACTATCTGGACGTTGTTGGTGAGTATGCCGCTGGCCGAAGTGGATACCGTGACAGTGACTGTGATGATGACCGGTGCTCCCGGCGGAACTGATCCGATGTTCCAGGTAATAACTTGGCCGACTACCGATGTTTCAGGAGGCACAGAGGAAACGTAGGAAACGCCTGCCGGCAGTGTGTCCGTTATCACCACATTGTATGCTGTATCCGTTCCGGTGTTCTGGTAGGTAATCTGGTAGTTGATAGTCTCGCCGGGCGCTGCTATCGCCGGCGCCGTCTTGGTCACGGAAAGCACCGGATCCCAGATTATCGTGATGGCATTGTCGGAATCCGTACCGACAAGGCCGCCGATGTTCTCGAAGGTGACAACTGCATTGTTGTCCAGAATAGTGCCTATCGGGAGGCCGAGGTCGACCTGGACGGTAACTTCGACAGAGCCGCTTCCGCCCGGCAAAATCGGGCCGATGTTCCAGGTGACAATTTGACCAGCGACAGAGCCCGGGGGCATTGATGAGACATAGGTCACACCGATTGGCAATGTGTCAGTGATGACAACGTTGTACGCTGTGGCCTGGCCTGTGTTCTGATAGGTAATTGTGTAAATGAACTGCTCGCCCGTGTTGGCATTGGCCGGGGCAGTCTTGTCTATTGTCACAATGCAGTCGATTATCAATATCGGAAGCGTGACGGCCACTACTGGCTGGACTATATGTGCGGCGTTCTCGTATGTGGCGTTTGCAGTGTTATTCAGGAAACCGGATGCAGCCGGGTCCACCTGGACCGTTATCTGTATAGTAAAGGTGCCGCCATACGGAGGAATGAATGCGATGAACCATGTGTAGACAGGCGGCGCGGAAGTGTTGAACGGCGGTATGGAGCTGATGAAAGTCAGGCCGGCTGGCAGTGTGTCGTTCACCCAGACATTGTAGGCCCAGTCATTGCCGATGTTGGTCACCGTTATCGTGTAGGTAAAAATTTCTCCTGGGGCGGCTGTCGGCGGTCCTGTCTTCTCAATCGTGAGATACGGGTTGATGAGGTCGGTGGAGCAATTGGCAACCACTGGCGTCTGGGCTTCGAGGGCCAGGTCCTGGTATGTCAGCGTGGCTGTGTTCCAAATTGTCCCGGACATGGCCGTGACTGTGACATTGACGAGTATTGTGCCGCCTTGGCCGGGATTGAGAGTGCCTATGTTCCATGTCAGTATTTGGCCGACAACCGAAGTAGGCGCAGGGAATGCGCTGTTAAATGTCACACCGGCAGGCAATGTGTCCACGATGATAACGTTGGTCGCGACTCCCGTGCCTATATTTTGATACGTAATAGTATACATGATTGGGCCGCCCGGGTTGGCCGTTGCCGGGCCTGTCTTGGTCATCCAAATCAGCGGGTCGAGTATCGCTGTAGTCCAGCTAGCTGAAACTTCTGGCAGGGCAATGCTGGCGTTGTTCTGGTAGTTGAGGTATACCCAGTTGGTTATACTGC
The DNA here is from genome assembly GCA_964354755.1 of uncultured Thermoplasmata archaeon. GTDB lineage: Archaea > Thermoplasmatota > Thermoplasmata > SG8-5 > SG8-5 > UBA147. The sequence goes on along the minus strand of CAYHBA010000003.1, from coordinate 56,403 downwards.
CCATTGTCGCTGCATTTACCGTGACAGTTATCGTGATAGTTCCGAATGCACCAGCCGCGACCGTGGGTATGACCCAGATGTTATTGCTGTATGTTGCCGGCGGTACCGCGCTCACGAAGGTTACGCCCACGGGGTATGCTTCTGTGATGTTCACGTTGTACGCAGTGGCATCGCCGATGTTCTCGTAGGTGATTGTGTAGATTATGGTCTGGCCGGAGTTGGCCGTTGCGGGACCGGTTTTCGTTATTGTCATCCATGGGCCGTTTATGAACGTGTAGCATTCGTCCCACACTTCGGGCATGACAATGCCGTCGGAGTTGTTGTATGCAAGTGTGACATTGTTTATCATGATTCCGCTGGCTATCGGGCTGAGCGTGATATTGATGAATATTGTTCCGCCGGCGCCGGCCGCAACAGTGGGTATGACCCAGATATTGTTCGGAATTGTCGGAGCCGGTGTGGCATTGACGAATGTCGAGCCTATCGGGTAGGTATCGGTTATCGTCACGTTATAGGCCGTGTCAGAGCCGCTGTTCCAGTAGAACACCGTGTACATGATAGTCTGGCCGGCGGTGGCGTTTGCAGGACCTGTCTTCAGGATGTTCATCTGCGGCCATGTGACTAGGGTCAGAGCCCAGGCAACGACCTGATAATTCTGGTGGCTGCTGCTCTCGTAGCCGACTACGACAGAGTTGTTCAGCAGGCCAGTGGTTGTCGGCAGTATGTGGACAATGATGCTGATGTTGTAATACCCTCCGACGGGCAAAGCCGAGATAAACCAGATATTATCCGGTGTGGTCGGTCCAGGGATGGCGCTCACAAAGGTTACGCCAGCCGGGTATGTTTCGGTTATCGTGACATTGTATGCAGGTTCGCTGCCAATGTTGTGCACGATAATTGTGTAAGTGATGTCCTGGTCCGGGTAGGCGATCGGCGGGGCGTTCTTCACGACGTCCAGCAGCGGATTGTTGAGAATTGTCGTGACAGAGTCGGAAACTTGCGTCTGGTCCTCGTCGGAACCGTCCTGGTAATCCGCATACACCCAGTTGACCTGGGGGTCTGTTGCATTTGCATCTATCTGCACGGTGATCGATATCTGGAACCAGCCTCCTGCCGGTATCGTTGCAATAAACCAAGTGTAGACAGGCGGAGCAGCGGAGTCATATGGAGGCATTGAACTCACGTATGTGACATCGGCTGGCAGGGTGTCGTTCACCCAGATATTGTAGGCCGGCGCACTTCCTGTGTTGTTCACCCAAATCGTGTATGTGATTGTCTCGTTGGAGTTTGCACTTGCCGGTCCGACCTTCTCGATTGTGAGCAGCGGGTCTTCGATTATGAATGACGCTGAATCATTAACGGGGCCGATGTCCTGGCCTGCTGAGTCCTCGTATACAACCGATACAGTGTTTGTTATTGTTCCAAAGGCATTTGTGTCCACAAGGACTGTGATGTTTATCCAGCCTTCCGCTCCTGGAGCCAATGCCGGTATTATCCATACATTGTTGCCGTATGTCGGTGGGGGTATCGCGCTCTGGTATGTCACGCCGGCTGGGTAGGTTTCAGTAATGTTGACGTTATAGGCCCAGTCTGTTCCGATATTCTGATAGTGAATGGTGTACACCAATGTCTGGCCCGTGTTGGCGGTCGGCGGGCATGTTTTTTCGATAATTATCTGCGGGTTGGCCACGGTCGTGTTCGCCCAGGCATATTCATCCGGCATGGGGATTACAGAATTCTCGTAGGTCAGCATGACCTCATTGACCAGCAATCCGCTGAATCCGGAGTTCACCGTGACATTGACGAATATCGAACCGCCCTCGCCCGGTGCCAGGTCTCCAATGAACCATGTCCCGGGCCACACAAAGAGGATCGCCGGCGGGACAGAATACTGGCTGACCACTGTCACGCCTGGCGGGTATGTCTCGTAAATCCAGACATCATAAGCAATGTCCGAGCCGATGTTCTGGTACGTGATTGTGTACATGAACGTCTCGTTCGCATTCGCCGTTGCCGGGGCGAATTTGTTCAGGTCCATCAAGGGATTAAGTATAGTGGTATTGGCGAATGCCCAGTTGGTCGTGAGCCCGGGCCCTGTGATGTTCGCAGTGTTCATCAGGGTGCCGATTGCATTCAGGTTGACTTGGACGAAAATCTGGATTGCGCCGGAAGACCCGGGCATTATCGGATTCATTATTTCCGGTGAGGTCCAGATATTTTGGCCAATCGTGGGCATGGGTATCGAGCTGACGAATGTCACACCTGCAGGGTACGTTTCAGTGATGACCACATTGTATGCAGGCTGCGAACCCGTGTTAGTGTAATTAAGCCAGTATGAAAATATTTCTCCAGGGTTGGCGAAGGCCGGAGCCCACTTGGTGATGCCGAGCAGGGCCGCGCCTATCGTGGTGTTGGCCCAGGCGTCGACTTCAGGCCAGTATATGGTGCCTGCGGAATTGGTGCAGTTTGCCTTGACATAGTTTGTCACGACCGTTCCCATCGGCGTGCCTGCCAGCACATGGACTGTTATGATTATCGGGAAGGAGGCGCCCGGGGCCAGAGACGGCACTATCCAGACATTGTCGCCGAATGTTGGGAGTGGCGCTGCGATGACATATGCTACTTCCGGCGGATATGTCTCTGTTATATTGAGATTATATACTGTAGTATTGCCGGTGTTCGTGACAATCACGGTGTAAGTGATATCCTGGTCCGCATTGGCACTGGCTGGCGCTGTTTTTGTAATGTCGATGCTGCCCGTCTCCAGCGTGATATTGAACATCCTGCCTCCGTCGTACGGGAAGTTCGGGAAAGTCGTGTTGTACCCCCATATACCGCTTATTGTGGCGTTGCCCCAGACATCGCTGTTCTGGTCGTACTGCATCATGTCGATGGAGTACTGGCTGAGTGCGTTTGTAATGAAGGGGAACATACCCGGGTTTGGATCGTTTATAATTATGCCTGACGTGTTTTCCCATTCGATGAACACCTGGACGCCAGCACCCACCAGGGAGCCGTCAGCCCATTTCACGTACCCGTATATCGGATACGGGTCCTCGCCGGGAGAACTGGCATTGAAGTCCAGCGGTTGGGGATTGCCTCCGCTGCCGTTACCGCCAAACAGGCCGTTCTGGGTTCCGTCATCTGCTGAAATGTAGTACTGGTAATATACCTTCAGTTGGCCTGCCATGTCCACGGGAATCCAGCCCTGCCAGGAGCCGTCCTGCGGGGTTCCGCTTGTAATATCCATAGGCGCTTCTGCCCATGCTCCTGCCGTGCCCTTCCTGTAGTAGACTGTGGCGGATTGCACTCCGTAGCCGTCTGTCATGTCAGCGGTTATCGGGACAAGGGACGCGAAATATTCGTCGAATTCCGTATGCGCGATTTCCGGAGCCCAGTAGTCTGCGACAATGCTCATCTCCTCGGAGAAGTTGTAGTCGAAGTCTGGGTCGGTTCCGTCAACCGACTGGATTATGTAATAGTTGGTCTGGTTCTTTATCGCGTTGTAATCCGTGTATGTATAGGTTGTCCCGGAAATACCGTTATATACAGATTCATAGAGCCTTCCGCGGTTTGTATCCCCCTGGTAATTGTCCGAACCGTTTGTGCGATACATACTGAACGATGCCGGATCGGATGCGTGATTCCAGTTCAAAGATATCGCCTGTTCTGTGTTGCCCAGGTTTGTGAGGGTCAAATTGTGCGGTGCCGTAGAGGGAATCGGCTGAATGGCATCGATATCCGCGCGCACGCGGCTTCCCATGTCGTTATTGGGTGGATATGTCGTGAAGTTGTAGCCGAACATTCCGTCCTTAACGCCATATAGTTTAATATCAGTATTGAAAAATCCTGTTCCCAGCTTGATGGCGTAATTGGTGTAAACCGGGCTTGTTTGCCCGTATGACATAAAGGCGGTCACCTGTCCGGTGTAGGTTCTGGCGATGACGGTAACGCCTTCCGCGCCTATCGGCGTGCCTGTTGTAGCTTTTCCGTAAAGGCCTCCCATTTGCGGGGGGAAGTCCTCTCTCGTGCCCTTTCTCGTGTTGGTCTCGAACACGTCCCACAGCGCCAGGTCGGCAATGTCGCCGTTCTGGTTCCAGTCTATTATCTGGATGACAGCGCTTGCATTGTGCGATATGTCCGCGAATGCGGTGAGCGGTATGCCGATCTCGACATTCGCGCCTGCGCTTGCTCCGAGCGGGACGCCCGTAACCGGCGCCCAGCTTTGCTCGTTCCTGTCTGTTCCGTTGAATCTTGAGAGAATCGTCTGGGTTACCCTGCCGTTCTGGCCCATTATCTCGGCCAGGTAATCGGCTCCGTGCCCGCCAATCGAGTATCCGGTGGCTGAATTGTTGTCCGTGTCGATGAAGACATTTATCGCGCCTTCGCCCGTCTTCACCGGCTTTGCGGTGGGCCTGTGTATGTCAGGAGCCCTTGTGTTGGACACTTCTGGCTGGGTGTATGTGTAATCCGCTTTGGTTTCATCAGACCTTGTGTTTGTCACGGTGGTGTCCACATAGGTCTCCTCAATCTCCGGGACCCACATGCCGGCCAGTATCCCGCCTGTTGTCTGGACAAGCAGGTTGAGCCTGTTGTTCTCTCTGGCGGATGTCTCCCTTATCAGGTCAAGCCCCTCGTCCGCAACCTGCGCCAGGCCTGTCTTGGACATCTGGTCGTCAGCCGGATCGACCTGCGCCAGGCCTTTTCCGGCCCAGTCGGCGAATGCGCCGTCTATGGTTATCAGAGCGGGTGCGCTCACCGCGTATGCGTATGCGCCTTGGCCTGTGACAACCACATGGGCGTCTCCGGCGCTGAAATCCGCTGGGCTGGCTTCCCTGGATATCAGGGTGCCCGATGACGTGGCGCTGGTCGTCAATGTAACGTTCTGGGCCGTGCCGTTGACCATATTCCTGATGTATATTCCGGCCGTGCAATCCGGCACGGTTATCGTGTTGATGTCCACCGGGCGGCCTACCGCATGCATCTCCAGGTTCAGCACGCTTGCCGAGGAGCCCGTGAGAATGCCGCTCGCAGGCACAAGGCTGGACTGCTTGACGAAAAGGACGCTTCCCAGGTTTGTGTTCGGCTTGTCCGAATAGTCCCTGTTGTCATTCGTGTCACCCATGTAGAATACTGCAGTGACTGGCGTGGTCTGGGTCATGCCTATGTCTCCCAGGGCCACCCTCACCTCGAACTTGTCGCCGTCCTGGACTTCGTCGGCCGCATGGGGTATGGACGGGCATGTTGAGATGAATCCGTTGAAGTCATTATGCGCGTTTGTATTGTCGAACACGAGGCACGAAGAGCTCTCCACCAGTCCGCCGTGGCCGAACACGCGTATCTGGTAGTCCGCGCCCAGGCCCATTATGCCGTAACCCGTTCCGGGGTCCTGGTCCGTGTCTATGAATATCCTGGCAGTGTCCCCGGAGACATCCCCGAAGGCCTGGCCTCTCACTTGGATATAGAAATACATATTGAAAGCGTCCGAGAGCATCTTGTCATCGATGATGTCGACGTTCGGATTGAGGCTGAGCATCTGTGAATCGTTCTGTCCTGTCACCTGGTCCCAGTCTCCGAATGCTCCGTCTATGCGGATCTGTATCCTGTCCACGTGTGGGAGCGGCAGGGCGAAAGGCAGTATTCCCGATATCAGGAGGACAGCGACGACGCCGATGGCGATGATGCGGTACCAGTCCCTCTCGGGTTTCCTCTCGGCTTTCGGCTCCTCCTTCTCGGGTTCCTGCTCTATCAGTGGCATGCCGCATTCCGGACAGATATCGTCGCTCGGATTGGCCATCGCGTGGCAGAACGGACATTCCACGCCGTAAATCTCAGTAACTTCTTCTATCTGTTCCTCTATCTCATCCTCCGATTCCTCTTCCGGAGGCAGTTCTGGCGGTACTTCGATTTCCTCGACCGGTTCTTCCACTAGGACGCCGTCTTTCAGCTTGGAGAAGCATTCGGAACATATTTCCGAGCTCAGCGGTATCAGCTGGGTGCATTTCGGGCAGTTAATCATCTCGGGTATGTCGTTCCAGCATTCCGGGCATTTCGAGGTTCCTATCACGACAGGCATCTTGCAGTTCGGGCATCGGAAATGGTTCTCGTCAATAATTGGAAGTTCCTTGTCCGGCGCAACCTGGATCTCCTGGACAGGTTCCTCTTCTCCCTGGGGTGGTTCCTCGGCAGAGGCGGATTCTCCGCCCACTGTTCCAGGGTCCCAATCCTCCTCTGTTTGAGGGATTTCCGGTTCCTGGCCCGTTTCTTCCGGGGCCTTGGCCCCAGCATTCGTTTCCGTTCCGCAGATGAAGCACGAGGCTGTTCCGGGGGGCAATTCTGCCCCGCATTCATTGCAAACAAGGGTACCCTCTGTCTGCGCAGTAGGCTCGGCAATGTTGCCATCTTCGAAGGTGAAGCTGCAACCCGCGCAAACCTTTGCGTCGGGAAGGCTCATCTCTTCGCAGACTGGACACTGCTTCGTCCTGCCTCCTCCATCTTCTTTGTCAAGCTTCTTCTTTGACATATCCGTCACCTTTTACCTTTGTCAGCTGGCCCAGAGACCTTACGCTGCCCGCGATACTGTTGGGGCGTCGCTGACTGTCATTAGATGACTAACGTATATGTTCAAGGTATATATAAGGTTTACGATTCTAAGTATTTAAAATTTGGTAAAATTAAATAAAGTAAAGGGGGCCTGCGCCTTTCGGCGCAGGCATTCCTTGCTGTTTTTCTTCGGTCTCCTTCTGGCTTAGAAGGCCACGTTGAAGTTTATCTGAGCAGGGGCTTCAAGCCACAGGAATAACCCGTTTGCGGGGTACGCCGAGTAACCATTGTCCCATACCCAGTTGTGCGTCGCCATTCCCGGGAATCCGGCCATGTCGACGTAGCTGTTGTACCACTGCGGTGCTGCGTCCTCGAGCCACTCGGTAACGACTATCTTGCCGACTGTCGCGAGGTCCGGATCTATTGCTGCTGTGGTCCATTGTGCTGCTGTTGGCATTGCGCCCCAGGCGATGTAGTTGTGCGTGAAACCGACTAGGTTCCAGCCAATTACAGCGTTCAGGACGTTGAAGCCAGCGGAGTAGTTCGTCGAGTTAAAGTGGCAAACAAACGGTCCAGCTGCAACCAGGTCTGCGTAGACCCAGTACCCGTGCACTCCGTCCATCGGGAATGACACGCCTTCGGCCATACCGTAGTCGAACATGTTGTATGTCGACGGGTTGCCGCCTGTCCTGTCAGCAAGCGACAGCTCTGTGAATCCACCGGTCAGCTGCCATGCTACGTAGTTCAGTGCGTCGAACGAGTCGAAGACTGCGTTCGTTCCCTTGTTCACCGGGTCCTGCGGCACTGAGACGATGTTCCAGCCGTTGACGACCTTCCAGTCGAAGCCACCGACTGCCATTTGCAGGGTGATGTTGTCCCAGTCCTTCAGCCAGCCGTTGGCGAGCACTACATTGCCGCCAACGAATGTCGTCGGGATCAGGTTCAGTGCGCCCCATGGTGTCGAGTACGGGTCGACTCCGGCTGCACCTCTCTCGGATATGTTTATCCATGGTGCTGGGCCGGTGAATAGCGTCAACAGGTCGTTGTGCGTTCCAGCGTCAGCGACACCGTTGAAGGCATATCCCACTGGCGGGACGAACAATGGGTCGTTCGACCACCAGGTCATCGGTCCGCCGTTCGTGCCTGATACAAATGTGTAGTATCCCTGGCAAACCAGTCCGTTAATGTCGTACCAGACATATGTCGTCCCGAAGGCGACGCCTTGCTGCTCGTTTGCGCCTGCGATCGGCACTGTTATCTCGACGTTGTACGGGATGCCGCACAGAACGTTCTGCATTCTGCCGCCTGGGAAGCCTGCGATGTTGATTGTCGTGTAGTTGTAGCCCATGTTGTTGTACGGTGCGTCGAACGGTGCTGTCAGCCAGACTTGTGCGCCGTCAGTGTAGTTCATCAAGTCGATCGAGAACTGGCCGAGGCCATTTGTCAGGTCTGTCCTTGTCAGGGTTGCGCCATTGAAGCTGCTTATCCAGGTTGCTGTTACAGTTGCGCCTCCTGCGGAGGGGTTCGGGCTGTATACTCCGGCTGCTCCGTCGTAGAGGTACAGGTATCCGTATATCGGGTACGGGTCCTGGACTCCTGGTGGTGCGTCTGCTACTGTGAAGGAGCCGGCTCCGAGCAATCCGATGTTGCCGTTTCCGTCAGTCACCTGTCCGAGGTAGTCAACTACATCGCCTGCAACGAATGTGCTGCCAGGTATGCTGTAGGTCAGGATGTTGTTGTAGGTAGCCCATGAGAACGAGCTGTTGAACAGCACGTAGTTGTTGTAGGGTCCTGCGTTCACCCTCCACCTAACGTAGCTGTTCGTGACAGCCGGGTTGAAGGCTGTGAAGTCCTCATAGCCGATGATGAAGTTCGCCGGCTGGGTCGTGTAGAGTGTTGCTGCGGGCTGTCCGGTCCATGCAACATCTGGGATTGTTGTGTCCACGATGGTGAACGAGTTACTGGCTGGTGTAATCGGGCCTTGCGGTGCTCCATTGTCCCATGCTCGTACCTGATAGTTGTGTGCGCCTGTTGGGTATCCCCAGCTTGTTGGTGCAGTGAGAGTCCATGTGCAAGTTACATCCTCAGTCACTTCGTCGAATGCTCCGTCGACTGCTGTCATTGGGTACCATGTTCCCTCGAAGTTCGCTTCTGCGCCAACTATGAGGTTGCCCTCATTCGCTGCATCAGAGACTGTTGCTTGTACGGTAACCTGCTGGTTGTTGTGGTTGCCTGCGAGCAGGGGTCCCACTTCGGCCGCGAAGCCTGTTACGACTGCGTTTATGTTGGCTGGCGGTGCTCCAGGCACGAACAGGTCGTTAGACATGCCGTAGCTGTAGCGTGGTGCGATGAACGGTGCTGTTCCGCCGTCCCACTTCACTTTCACGGCATACCACGAGTCCGCGCTGAAGGCGTTGTCCGTGTATGTCCATACGCCGCCGCCGAACGTGGCGTCGCCGAGGTATGTTCCCTGGTTTGTCTGGGTTATCGCTCCGGTTGTGCTCTTGTAGACTCCGTATCCGTCAAATAGCGCTGGAACCTCCATGCCATTTGTCTGGGCTGCGACCTGTATTATCGCAGTCGGTGGTACCGCTGAAACCAGTGTCGGGTCGTTTATCGGTGTCAAGATGTTGGGTGCTACCGGTGTAGCACCGCCGCCAGCGTTCGTCGAGCCATCGCCTTCCATCTGGTCCTCGTATATCTGGGTGTAATTCCTGCCTGTCGTGGACTGGTCGTTGAAGACCTCGTATATCTGTACAAAGTCCTCGCCTGTTGTCCATGCGTCCCATATGCTTCCAGCATCGCCCATGCCCTGTGTCCAGGCTACGTTGTAATTCCAAGTGCCTACTCCGTCGACAACTATTCCCTTGGTGTTTGTTCCCCAGGTAGCAACGGACGTTGTAAGGACGAAGGGCTCTGCCTGCTCCCACATATAGGTTATTCCGTTTGGTGCGTTAGCCCCAGTGTCTGCTCTTGTTCCGTCGGCGTTCGGGGCAACCCTTGACAGGATTGACTCCGGCGTGCCTGCTGTGGCAAACAAGCTGAAAGCTGTCAGCACCATTCCAAGCGCCATTATGGTCGCTATTATTTTCGTCTTCATATTTTTCATCTCCTCTATTTTCTTTCTTCTCTTCATTCTCTTTTATTGTTTCTTTCCTCCCTTGGTTTTGTCTCATTTAATGCTCGTGAGCGCCTTCTCAGAGAAAAGGCGTACCTGATTTCCGTGAAATCAGGCCCTCCCTATGATTTCTGTGATGTCTGTGAATCGTGATTTGCCCGTTTTCTTTCCGGGCTTCTATATGTTCTAATCTTGCATTCTATTAAATAATAAAAGGGGGGCTCCTTTCGGAGCCCCATTTTACTTTTGGTTTACGGCACGATTGGCGTTATTAGCGCTGGATTCCAGGTGAAGGAAGATGTTATTCCGATGTATATTCCGTCGCCTGGTGCGATGACGAAGTCGTCTCCGGTCCACTCCTCGAAGTCTGTGTCATAGACGAAGGCTGTCGAGTACTGGCCGCTCGGGACCCACTTGCCTACAGCGTTTATCTTCGTGTCAAGACCTGGTCCGCTTAGTGCCCCCTCAAGTTCCAGAACTATCTGGCTTGCTGTCGTGTATGTACAGGTTGAAGGCAGGTTGAACCACATGATATTGGTCGTGGCCGCATTCACCGTGAATGTCTGCATTGAACCGACATCCACTCCACATACTATCCAGTTGAAGCTGGATGTTATACCGAGGTATATGCCATCGCCTGGTCCAATTACGAAGTCGTCTCCGGTCCACTCCTCGAAGTCTGTATCGTAGACGAAGGCCGTCGAGTACTGGCCGCTCGGGACCCACTTGCCTACAGCGTTTATCTTCGTGTCAAGGCCGGGTCCGCTCAGCGCGCCTTCGAGCTCAAGCACAATAGCGCTCGCTGTTGCGTATCCGGAGTCCTGCGGGATTGTCAGCCACATGATGTTGGTAGTGGCTGCGTTCACTGTGAAGACCTTGTGGACCTTCACGCCCATCGTGGAGTATCCTGCCTCTGTGCCTGCGCTGCCGCGTCCGATGACCAGGTAGAACAGGGTTGTGCCTGTTGTCTGGCCGTTGATGTGTGTGTAGGTGCCAGTTCCGTCAGGTACCGTGCCCAGGAGGTTTCCGGGTTGCTTCACGGTCGCCTTGTTGGTGCTTGCGTATACATCCCAGAAGTTCGAGGCTGTCGGGTTGGTCCAGGTTATTACCACATTGTTGGTTCCCGACTTGGTCACATCGAGGCCGGTTGCTGGTGCGACCTTCTCGCCGCCACCAGGCCCGGTCGTGAAGCTCCATGACACGGTCGGGGCAGCGTTGCCGGCGACGTCAGAGCCGCCGGAGACCTGCACTGTCTGCAGTGTGAGTGCTGCCCAGGCTGTTGCGTGCGTCCATGTTGCCACGGTGTTGCCGACTGTCCAGCCGCCCCATGTGAATGCCACAATCGGGGAACCGGCTGTCTGCGTCAGGGTCGGTATGACCGCGGGGTTCATTGCCTCGCTGTATGTGACCACGACGTTTGCTCCGAGTGCGACTCCAGTCGCTCCAGTTGCTGGGACGTGGGTCAAGGTCGGTGCTGTTATGTCAAGGATGTATGGTGTCGCCTCTGGTGCTGTTCCTGCCGTGATCGGGCTGGGCTCAGCTGAGCCGCCGCCCACCGCGGATGCGCCCCAGCCATATGTGCCGGAGCCGCTAACGATTGTGTAGGCATAATTGCCGTTGACCGTTACGTCGTTACCTGCGAGTATCCAGGTCGTTCCGCCGTTCATTGTGTAGTATAGGTTGACGGATGTCGGTGTGTCTGTCCATGTATATGTTATTGTTATTCCTACAACGTTGGTCGGGGTTGCCGATATCGGGCCTGTTGCTGTCGCGGAGGCCTGTACAACGGTCGTGAAGACCTTGACCAGGTCGCCTGTTGCGGCCCTGCCTGCAACGTCAGTGAAGCTGCTGAAGGTCAGCGTGTAGAGTGTGTTGTATGCCCAGTTGCCGCCGGGCGTGAATGTGTAGACTGTGTTACCGCCACTCCAGACCCATGCGCCAGTGCGTGCCGGGTTGATGTTGACAGAGCCCACCAGCGGGTCCATCGCCTCGGACCAGGTGACGACAACTTGTGCGTTGATTGCAACGCCTGTCGCGCCGTCCGCCGGTACGATGGTTGTGATTGTCGGGTGTATTGGGTCATAGGGTACCGTCTGTGCCCTTGTCGTGAAATCTGGCAGACATTTGTTCGTGTCTGTTGTGTATGCTGGGGTTCTGTAGGCTTCAAAGCCGGCTGCCGGGACAGCTGCGTTGCTCATCAGCGTGTTCTCCGGTTCGGTGGCGATTGCGCCGTACTCTACCCTATCGACGATGTGTGTGTTGTAATAGAGTTTGATCGAGTTGCCGGTCGTGCTCAGGCTTGTTGCCCAGCCAGCTGTGCTCAGGTTGAGGTACAGAAGTGTTGTTGCCGGTATCGGGTTGGTCCTTCCAGATGTCAGGAAGGGCATGATGTCGGCGTCGACGATTGTGTGCGTCGCGCCCGTGCCGATTGCGATGCCCCATCCGCTGGATGTGACGTCGACTGGGGCTCCCGTCGGGTTGTACAGCGCGATGTAGTCGCCCATTAAAGCCACTGTCGGCTGCGGGTTAAGGATGGCAATCTTCAACAGCGGTGTGTCCGCTCCTTCCGATGTCAGCGCGCCGTTGACCGCTCCGCCGATGACGTGCGAGTCAGTCTGGGTGAAGAATCTCGCTGCCGTGCCGGTCAGGGATGTCCTGGCGTACTGTATCGGATCGCCATTGATACCTCCGGTTCTGATCGCATCCGGCACTGTGTCGTCGCTGACTGTGTCGATTGTGTACGCGCCGGCTGCACTTGTCGTGCAGTTTCCGTATTCCACACCGTCTATCCAGCTGCTGATGTACGTGCTGTTCACGTCGGCTGTCCCGTACCTCTCGAAAGGCAGCGGGGGTGCCGCGCTAACCGCCGAAAACACCATGCTGAAGAGCAGTATGGCTGTCATAAAGCTAGCTCCTCTCATTAATTGGGTTTTCATTTTCGTTCCTCCTCTTAATCTCTCTTTCTGTTGTGTTTAAAAACAACACAAAACCCCAGAAAACCCTTTTGAAGATGAAATTATATCCCCCCAAGGGATCGGAGTTTCGCTTGTTTTTTCTCTTGTTAGTCCACCCTATACACAGACGTATTTATATACCGTTTGGTACAACATTCGAACAATATAGAGTATTCAGCCAGATGTCTTTATTAAAGCTTCGGCTATGCAATCGGCCGCAGAAATGGCCGATGTCGGGCGCTCGAGCGTGTCAGTCGAGAAGACCCTGTCAAAGACCGCCTCTAGCTTCGGGAGCGAGCCTCCGGTGAAAAGCCCGTGGGTGCATGCGGCGAAAACCTTGCTTGCGCCTTGCTTCCTCAGCTGCTCGGCCGCTTTTATCATGGTTCCGCCTGTCGCGATAATGTCGTCCACTATCGCCACAGAGTTGGCCTTCACGTCTATGATCTTGGGCTTGATTTCGACAGTGGAGCCGTCGATTCTCTTCTTATGGAGGAAGTCCCACGGGAGACCCGCAGCTTCGGCTGCCATGCTGGCCCTGGCTTTCGAGCCCTCGTCCGGCGAAACAATGATGTCGACGGAATGTTCTGCGAGGAACCTGCCTATCGCGGGCATGGCGCTGAGATTCCTGACAGGCACCGTGAAGGCCTCCAGCACCGAAATGTTGTGAATGTCAACCGTGAAGACCCTGTCGCACCCAAGGCTGATATGCCTGGCCATCAACCTGGCGCTCACTGCTTCGCCTTCCGTGAAGCTCTTGTCCTGCCTCGCATAGCCGTAGTACGGCACGACTGTCGTGATGCTTTCCGCGCCCGAGTTCCTGATTGCGTCCTGCAGCAGGAGAAGCTCGATGGCGTTCGGGTCCGGGTATGTCGTCTGGACAATCACTGCCTCCTGGCCTTTCAGCGATTCTCTGACCTTGACATAGCATTCCTGGTCCGGGAATCTTTTTACTTCAATATCGGCCAGCCTGCTTTTTGTGAGCCCTGCCAGCTCTTTAGCCAGGGACTGCGAAGCCGTTCCTCCTGCCACTAACATCCGAACACCGAATCGTCATTGCCATCAAGGTTTTAAAGGTAATGCAGATAATTACCGGAAAGGGTTAAATATTACATGGGAGGATTCCCATCTATGAAAATACTTGTCACGGGGTCGGCAGGCCAGTTGGGCTCATATCTCGTGGATGCGCTGGCCGCGGAACATCAGGTCACCGGCCTGGACGTTAAGGACACAAGATGGCCTGCAAAAGCGGCCGAACAGGTGAAAGGCGATATCGGCGATTACCGCCTGGCCATGAAGCTCTGCCGGGGCATGGACGCGGTCATACACACTGCCGCCCAGGTGAGCGTGGACAGGTCGGTTTCCGACCCTGTGCTCGACGCCAGGGAGAACATACTCGGCACGGTCAACATGCTGGAGACCGCCACAAAATCCATGGTCGGCCAGTTCATTTACATTTCCTCGGCCGCAATCTTCGGAAATCCCGTGAATGTGCCCATTCCCGAGGACCATCCCACAAGGCCGCTCTCGCCCTACGGCGTGAGCAAGCTGGCAGGAGAGAATTACGCTTTCGCGTTCATGGAAACCTACGGACTTGGCGTCACAAGCATACGGCCGTTCAACATATACAGCCCCAGGCAGGATCCTGCCTCCCCGTATTCCGGTGTCATTTCCAGGTTCGTCGATTGTGTAAAGGAAGGAGAAAAACTGACAATATTCGGGGACGGCCTCCAGACCAGGGATTTCATAGCTGCGGGGGATGTGGTCAGGATGGTGGAGCTTTGCCTCGGCAACGACGAAGCAAGGGGCCTGGCTTTCAACTGTGGGACAGGCAAGGCGACGACAGTCAACGAGCTGGCAGCCCTTGTGGCAAAGCTTTCCGGAAAAAAGCCAGAGATTGAACACACCGAGCTGCGCAAGGGCGACATAAAGCACAGCGTTGCCGACATATCGCTGGCCAGGAAAGTGCTCCGGTTCAAGCCCGCCACAAAGCTGAGGGACGGGCTGGGCGGGTTCTTCTGAAGGTGTCCGAATGAAGACTTCCGACAGGGTCCTGTTCATCATCGGCCTGGTTCTGGTTTTTGCCGGCCTTGACCTCACGATACTGCTGAGCCACCTGAGCCGGCTCGTTGGCATCCTGTTCCTTGTGGCCGGCATTGGCCTGCTCCTTTGGTCGGTCAGAGAAGAGAAGCTCCTGAAACCCGCAAAGCCAGCCAGGAAAATTAACCTGGCCGGGAAGATTGTGGACAGGGTAACGCTCGGAGGCCGGTTGAAATCGCTCCTCCCGGTCACAGGCATCGCTATCCTGGCTGCGGTGATGCTTTTCAACCTTGTGATTCGGGAAACTTTCTATCTGGGAAGCAATGACTATGTCGCACTGTTCCTGGCCGGCGTCCTTCTTGCATACAACTACGTCCCGTCAAAGTACTCGGTAGAACGAGATTTCGCTTTCCTGTTCAGCATTTTGCTCTTCGTTTTCCTGGTCATTCCCACGACAGTGCTCAGCCTCGGAGGCGGGGAGACAGACACCAACAGCCCGCTCACATACTATTTGTTGGCCATGCCCACGGCCGGTATGGTCAGATTGCTGGGCATACAGGTTGAGGCGCCGGTATACAATGCTGTCAGTGATACATATCTCTACAACCAAATGATCTTTGACGGCCCGGACGGATTTCCCATTAACCTTTCGATAGGTCTTTCATGCTCCGGGCTTTACTCCGTTGCCATTTTCGTCTCGGCTTTCATCGCCTTTGTTGCGATAGAATACAAGAAGGCGGATAGGAAGGTCATTACTCTCCTGATACTGGGGATAACATCTGCCTGGCTCGCCAACATCATCAGGATGACCATCATCGTGCTTGTGGGCAGGTATTACGGCGCGGAAACCATGGAATGGGTGCACAACAACATCGGCGAATTGATTTTCATGGCCTGGATTAGCCTTTTTTGGCTGTTCATGTTCAGGTATTTCGGGTTCTTTGGGAAGCATGGGAAGCCCAAGGAAGCCGGGAAAAAGGAAGGCCAGACAAAAGGGCTGTGTGCGGCCTGCGGGAGGCCTCTTTCGCCCACCATACCTGCAAAGATATGCAGCTGCGGAAAGGTGTCCCATACCGAATGCATAGAGGCCGGAGGAGGCAGGTGCCCATCCTGCGGAAATGCCTTCGGCATTGTCGCCCAGGGGAAGCGTTAGAAATTTATTAATACGCTCCAGATGATTTACGACCGCATGGAAACGCTGAAGAAGAATGTCATTCTCCTCGGGGACGGGGCTACGGGCAAGACCAGCCTGATAAGGCGCTTTGTGTCGGACCAGTTCAGCGACAAGTACATGACAACTCTGGGCTCAAAGGTCACGAAGAAGGACGTTTACATCACGACCGAGGCAGGGCAGAATCACATTGTCCTTCTGATATGGGACATATTGGGGCAGAGGGGATACCAGTACACGCAGGCCTTGTCGTTCGGGGGCATCGAGGGGGCCATGCTCGTTTCCGACATAACAAGGGAAAACACCCTGGACAGCCTGAAGGAGTACTGGATTCCGTCATTGGTCAGCGTGACCGGGGCATTGCCAATGATATTCCTCGGCAACAAGATGGACCTTCAGGAACAGGCCGAATTCGGAGTCAAAGAACTTGATTCGCTGGCAAAGGAGTTCGACCCCTGCGGTCTGTCCAGACAGATATTTCTGACAAGTTCGAAGGACGGGAATAATGTCGAGAACGCGTTCAGGGAACTCGCTGAGGCCATCATGAAGAACACCGAGCATGCCAGGCTGACATACACGCAATACATCATCGACAAGACTGAGATCAACAACATCAAAGACGTCGCAGACCATATCATTGCGGATTTCACTGACCAGTTCGGAGGCCCCCAGAACGCGGGCCCGGTCATTGAGCGCCAGGTAATGAAAGTCGGGCTGGACATCGACAATCCGACCAAGAGGGAGCTGGTTGAACTGGTCAATGCACTAGCCGGCATTGAGGAGAGGTTCAAGCCCGAGAAAGTGGTCAACCTTAACAGGACCAAACGCCTCTATCTGGTCAACCTGTTCTGATTCTTACACACCCTCGGCAGTTCCAGCGTCTCCTTCATGCTCTTGCTTTGAAATATGAAATCGAATAATTTCACTATCAAAATATTTAAATATGCGCCTGACAATATAGGAGTGGAAAGATATTTAATTTGTGTGTGCGCTTTTGTGTGCACAGGTGGAATGCATGAATAAGGAAAGGGTTGATGTCAGGGTGGAGCCGGAGCTCCTGGAGGAGCTTGATGAGATTGCGCAGAGGCTCGGCCTCGGCAGCCGGAGCTCCGCCATCAGGGAGGCCATTGCCAGCTATGTCATGGAGCACAGGGACGGCTGGAACACAACCGGCCTCAAGGTCAGATTGCCGAAAAGGATGACGGAGAGGCTTCAGAGGCATATCATGAACGGCGACGCAAGGGATGCGGACGAGGCCATCGTCCTCGCGCTGGATTTCTGGCTGAGAGACCTGGAAGTGTATTACCTGAGGCGCCGGGCCAGGCTCGAAACCGCAGTCAGGGAGAACATCGCCTCGGACAGCGCTCTCGAACAGATGAGCAAGGACGGAAGGGATCTGGAGGGGCTCTGATGTCCAGCCTGACGCACGATGTGACTGACGATGCGACCCGCGAACACAGCGAAATCGGCCTCAGGGAATTCACAAGGCTGGAGAGGATGCTGCTCTTTGCAGTGATTTCAGAATGCGAGAGATGCATCAGGTCGGAGGGATTCGATTGCTTCGATGCAGGAAAAATTGTTGGTTGCCCTTTCGTGAGCATCCGCGAGGAGTATAATGTCATCGATGTCGTTGAATGGAAGGAGATGCTGCGGTGAGGTACATCTGCCGGGTCTGCAAGTCCGAAGCCATCCACAATGAGAAACTCGGGATTCACTTTTGCACCAAGCATGGCTTTTCAACTGAGCCAGTTCGAAAGAAAAAGCCAGCTGTCTGACATATATCATTAGTGAATATGACAAAATAACAAAGTATTTATACTGTTGCCGATATATAGGTCTTGTTTGTCAAATACGAGAAGATAATTTGTCAGACAGGGTGTAAGATGCAGGAACAGGCCGAGGAGCGGATTTCAGCCAGATTCGAAAAGGCGATGATGGATGAGATTGACGTTCTGGTGAAAACTGGAGATTACGGGAACCGGAGCGATTTTCTCAGAGCCGCAGCCAGGGCCCTGCTTGATGCCCAGGAGCAGAGGAACACGATAACAGTCGAGATGGCCCCGCTTGTCAAAGAGTTCATCGAGACTTTGGTGGACCGGGGATTCTACCGGTCCGAGGCGCACGCAGTTCAGGCTGCAGTTGACAGTTTCTTCACCGAGGAGCGCGTCAAGGAAGCTTTCAAGGCAATGAAACGCATGGAGATCGTGGCTGGGAAGAAGGCGGAAGTGGACATAGAGAATGCCACCCCGAGACAGATAATAACCCCGTAGTGGACAATTCAGACGCAATCGGGAACGAATGCCTGCCGTCAGGCGATGTATGGCGACATACTGTCTGGTAAGAGAAAAAGCCTTGGCTGTCAGAGGGATGGGATGCACTCTGCCTTTAAAGGCGATATTAGGTTCAGCGCTTTCGCCGGTAGTCCAAAATCCGTATTGACCCGTTATTGTTTGGCCGGGCCTCCGTTCCCATTCCCCAAAATAGGAGGGCGAAACGATGAGCCTAGCATCGGAAACAAAAATGGAAAACGAGATACTGAACATAATATCGGATTGCATGGACGAGCCGCGCATGGTCATAATCGGCTGCGGCGGTGCCGGCACACAGATAGTGAGCAGGTTGGGCGCGCAATTCCGGGGCATACCCAGGATAGCCGTGAACACGGATATGACAGGCCTCAAGCTGGTCGATGCGGACAGGAAGGTCTGCATTGGCAAGAACATCACTTTCAGGGGGGATTCGGGGGGTTTCGTCGAGGTCGCGCAAAAATGCGCTGAGCTTGCGCATGATGACATTCGATCCTGCCTGATATCCAAGGATGTCGTTTTTATAGTCGCAGGCCTCGGCGGCGGCACAGGGACAGGAGTCGCACCGGTCGTTGCTAGGATGGCAAAAGGCCTGGGATTGGTCACGTTCGCAGTCGGAATACTGCCTTTCAGCGCGGAAGCCGTCCGGAGGGAGAAGGCCGAAGAACATGTCGAGGAACTGAGGCAGGCCGCGGACAGCACTATCATGCTGGACAACGATGCCCTCAACAAGTTCGGGAGCGACATATCCCTGGCCAGGGCATACGCCATCATGGACTCGATGGTTGTCAAGATCATCAATGATGTCACGGATTCAATGAGCAGGTCGTTCATGGCTGTCATGGCGGACGAGATTCTTTCATATCGAAGCGAAGCCGGATTCACTAACATGGAGAGCCAGACTCTTGCGGACGGGAATCCCGGTATCATGACGGATTCTGGCCTGGAGCCCATGGCTTATCCCCAACCTTCCGACACAAATCTGATTCAGGCCGGCGGCATTTTCCAGAGATTCTAACATCACGATGAATCCTCCCCCTTTTTTTTTCTTTACACGGTTAGCGATAGCTGGGCCAGTGCCCGATATTCCGGACTAAGGGAAATTGACATTGCGGAAACGATTCTGCGCACGAGCAGATGAAATACATAGGCCATGAGGAATCGTGGAGACCTCAAACCATGGACTTGGTGGCAGGAATCATCAGATATAAATGCAGTGCTGGCGAATTCTGCATCGCGCTGCACAGGAGTATGTCATGGATAAAATTGATATGGAACATAGGTTATGGGTTAGGCATAACACAGAGAGTGGTATGCGTATGATAAGGAAAAAAGTGCTGATAATGGGCGCAGCAGGCAGGGACTTCCACAATTTCAATGTGGTGTACCGTGACAATAAAGACTACGAAGTCGTGGCATTCACTGCCGCCCAGATCCCCGACATAGAGGGAAGGGTGTACCCGCCGTCCCTGGCAGGCATACTCTATCCGAAAGGTATACCTATACATTCCGAAAACGAACTTGTAAAGTTGATCGAAAAGCATAAGGTGAACGAGGTTGTATTCTCTTACAGCGATGTTCCATATTCCGTGCTGATGAACAAGGCAGCCGTAGTCACAGCCCACGGAGCTGACTTCATCCTGCTTGACGCTCGGAGGACCATGATAAAGTCAAAGGTGCCGGTTATAGCAATCTGTGCCGTGAGGACTGGCTGCGGCAAGAGCCAGACCACGAGAAAGGTCGTGGACATTCTCAGGGCCAAGGGCAAGAAGGTCGTGGCCATACGCCACCCGATGCCTTACGGTGACCTGGCAAAACAGGCAGTCCAAAGATTCGCCACCTATAAGGACCTGGACATACACAAATGCACCATCGAGGAAAGGGAGGAGTATGAGCCCCACATCGACAAGGGAATCATTGTCTATGCGGGTGTTGACTATGGAGCTATTTTAAAGGAAGCCGAAAAGGAAGCTGACATCATTGTCTGGGACGGCGGGAACAATGACACGCCTTTCTACAAGCCAGACCTGCACATCACAATAGTGGACCCGCACAGACCCGGCCATGAGCTGGCTTATTACCCGGGCGAAACCAACCTGAGGATGGCCGATGTTGTGGTTGTAAATAAAATAACAACTGCGGATCCGGACAAGGTTGACATAGTCCTGAAGAACACGGCCTTTGCCAATCCCGGGGCAATCGTCGTCAAGGCAGCCTCTCCAGTCACCATCGAGAACGAGAACGCCATACGCGGAAAGAAGGTTCTGATTGTCGAGGACGGCCCCACGCTGACCCATGGCGAGATGACCTATGGTGCCGGAATGGTCGCGGCCAAGCAATATGGCGCTGGCGAAACTGTGGATCCACTGCCTTACATAGTCGGCGAGATAAAGAAGACATTCGATAAATATCCACATGTGAAAGGTAAGGGATTCCTTCCGGCCATGGGGTATTCTGACAAGCAGATAGCAGACCTCAAGGCAACTATAGACAGGACGCCATGCGACATTGTCCTTGCAGGAACGCCCATTGACCTGAACAGGGTTCTGAGCGTCAACAAGCCTATTGTCAGGGTATTCTATAGCCTTGAGGAAATTTCCAAACCCGACCTAGCGGAGATATTGAAGGACTTCTGAACTCAGAGAGATAACCATTGGCAAGCATTGAATTCTCTCATGGACCTTTAGGCGGGTAATAATATTATATTATTCATATTACGAAATGGGATTATAGAAAATCATTTGAAATAGTATATCATTACTCGCAATTAAAGAGTGAACATAAAATAATCGTAATAAAAAATAGTATAAAGGTAACACTTTACTGCAGTGCTGAAAACTCCTCAAGAGTCTCCGCCCTGAGGCATTTATTGTTCCTTTTCTGGTTTCCCAGAGTGTCAAAGGGCTTAGGGCCGTAGTCATGCCCCGGGTACACGGTCAATCCGTCTGGCAACTCCTTCAGTCGCATCATGCTCCCGAACAATTCTCTGTCGCTTCCCCCAGGTAGGTCAGTTCTACCGCAGTCGCCAATGAAAAGACAGTCGCCCGTGAAAAGTGCCTTGCCGCCAGCCATGATACACATTCCTCCCTGGGTGTGCCCCGGAGTGAGCATGAATACGAGTTTAATATTTCCCAACGCCAGGATTTCTCCGTCCCTGACAATCTTCCCGACACCGTGTATTTGCCTGCCATCGGGCTCGGAAGCCACAATTACGCCTCCGAAATCCTTTTTCACTATGCTGTTGCCTGAGATATGGTCCGAGTGCCTGTGGGTGTTTATGATGTACTTCAGCTCTAGCCTGGCAAGGTCAAGCTGCCTTACTTGGTTCGGAGCACTAATGCCCGGATCGATGATGGCTGCGGCTCCTGTCTCCCCGCAAAGTATCAGGTAACTAAAATTGTCCTGATTCTCACGGAACTGATAAACCCTCACGGTTCCCCTAATGTATCGGTATTTATTTCTATTTCTATCATTATTTGGTCTCGGTGAGAAATTGAACAATGAATATGTGGAAGGGATATTCGACAACATGCTGGCACGGACTGAGAAAATAATAAAGGACGGCAATAGAGGCCAGATACTGAATGAACAGTTCTTCCACCACCAGTTCACCAGTCTTCTGACCAAGCATTACGTTGACCGAAGAATAGATCCTTGGAGGAGGATGATAATCGTTCCGGGGCATCCGACAAAGGAACTGTACACATGGAAGGAGTTCGGTCTTAATCGGCCGAAATCCACGCAGAAACTCGCCTTGGAGGACGGAGTTCCGGCCAAATTTGATTTCGTCATACGGGACGAACCGCGCATTCATGTCGAACTGAAAGGACCTCTTCTCTACAATTCTAGGGATGTGGCCAAGAGCCTCACAAAACTTCTCATGCTAGAAGGAAGGAAAACAGTCAAGATTTTTTCTGCGATTGTCACAAGCTCGCACAACGCAGATGAAAAGCACATTCACGAACTCACATCAAGGTTCTACGAGGCCCTTGAATTTGCTCAGGTCATTCTGGATATCGACGACATCAGGAGGACAAATCTGTACGCGTACATCGCAACGGTCCCGAACCAGGGTGCTGAGAAATTTATATGGGGAAGAGTGTAGTTCCGTAATCCCATAATCTTCTTGTTTTTAGTATGCCGATTACGGGATTACGGGCACGTTTGATTGTCGTTGCTATTATATGTTCAATCATGGCGAATTCTTTGGTTTGTTTTATTCAAAGACGTATTCACCTTTTGTTGAGAATTGTTTTGAGCAGTATGATGCTTTTTCTTGGAAATTATCGTTTTCGCATCATCGTCGAATGCTTTTATCTCCATCCGAAGCCTTCGGCATTCGGAATTGTTGGGAGGCGTGTTCATTTTTTTTTGTTTGATGTTCTGCGCAATTATCTCCGGAAGAAAATAAAATTCCTTTCTTAAAAAAATTTCTGCTGGCTAATTATTATTGCATATTACATATTTTTATAACGTTTCGCTGTGAGAATATAAATTATTTGCGCTTATATTCATTCAATTAATTATATAGATATCTTATTATGATTCATTTATCCATATGTTTTATATAATATTAGGTGTATATCGTGTCGGTAGATTATTGAAAATCTACGGGATGGATAAAATATGGCGAAAAAGAAAGTAGCGAAGAAGAAAACCGCGAAGAAGAAGAAGAAGTAAAGCGGCGAATGTTTGAGTGTCATAACTTCGTCGTCTTGCTTCGGGTCTGAACTTCATTCCAAGAGCGGGAAGCGGTTGGACACTCTTACTTTTTTCTTTAAACCCCCTTTTTCATTTTTTGATTATTTTTTTATCAGTATAGGTATGACATCCAGCGTATCATAAGACCTATACCGAATTCTTTGAGGATGAACTGAAAATTGTCATCGGTACAGTTTATTTCGATGTAATATTCGGTGAGCTTTTTCTTTCCCTCGATGACAATTTCCAACTCGATATTCTCTTCTTCGGAATCCCAAACTGGCCACACGAGAAATCCTGTGAGTGTCTCCTTTATGTAGTATTTCTGCGCATTTAGATAGAACACCGGTATCTTAAGGGCAGTGTTGCCCGAATCCTGCTTTACAAGGATGTAATTGTGGAAGGATTCGAACTCTACCCCGCTGATCATCGCGTCTTTCTGGTTGAAAACCTCATATTTCAGCGTGAAGGCTTTCTTGATGCTGTTGAGCAGGCCATTTTTGTTCCAACCCTGCGGCTTGGCAGTGAACGGCGTGCCGTTCTCTATGGCGAGGATGTTGCTGCCCATTCTCCGTACTACAACTCTGTGCATTGGGGAATCAATGCAGTCTGCATTAAAAAACCTGCGCCACAATAATTTATTTCCGGGCTAAGCGGCGCTGGACAGGCTCGCTTTCCAATTCTCTCAATGCGTCACTGCCTATCCACCTCGCGGAACTGTTTTGCGAGTGCGATAGTTCACGGGCAACTTTCACCGCTTTCCTGTTCATGGGCATGTTCCTCTTCCCAATACTGCGAAGGGCCCAATTGACAGCTTTCTTCACATAGTTCCTGTCATCGGCGGCTTCCCGCATAATGAGCGGGATGAAAGATACGAATTCGGAATCCGGCGTTCTCTTGCCGTGCACGGCAAGTGTGGCCATCAGGCTGAATCCGGCCCTCTTCTCGAACTCATGCTCCCTCGAACACCATTCCGCTGCCTTGGTGTATGCAAAATCCGCATGCCTGACCAGGTTCATGCAGAATCCATCGCAAATGTCCCATGAATCAATGCCGCTGAGCATTTCCTCGGCCTGGGTTTCTGTCAGCTTCTTCGGGTCTGCCACAAGGGTCGCCAACAGCCTGGCGTCGCGTATGCCCGAAGCCCAGAGCCTCAGGGCCAGTTCATGGTCTGTTCCGATATCTTCGGCCATGAGCCTGAGATCGCGGATTGAAACTCCGTAATTCATTTTCGGATTTATTCCGTACCTAGCCATGCCATCGACATTCTTGGGGTCGGATAATAATATAATGTTTTTTATAATATTATCATAATTCATTTTCACGGCCATTCCTCCTTAAGAATAGAAAAAATCACATCATCATGGAATGCACCTTTGTAAAAATCTCTCTGCCGCATCACGCCTTCCCTCCTGAAGCCCATGCGCTCGATGGTGGCAATGGAGCGCTGATTATCCGCATCCGCGCTTGCCTGGATGCGATTCAGTTTCAGCTTTCCGAACGCGTAATTTATCAGGGCCTTTCCCGCTTCAGTCATATACCCCCTTCCCCATTGTTCCCTGAGAAGGTCGAAGCCCATCACAGCCCTGAAATCCTCCATCTTGATGCCATAAAGGCCTATAGTGCCGATCGGTTTCCCTGTTTCCTTGAGAAAAATGCCGAGCCTGAAAAGGTGCGGTTTGGGGCGGATGTATTTTTCATACAGCTCCCTGGCCCCATCCATCGTCCTGACCGTATCATCAGCAGTGTAACGGTCTGTATCTTCCCGGCTGAATATCTCAAAAATGAAATCCAGGTCATCCTCTGAGAGCTGACGGAGCACAAGCCTTTCGGTTTCCAATTCCGGAACGAATATCGGTTCGTCTGTCATGGCATCAACTACATCATGGATTTCTTATTATTCCTGGCATATTCCACAACCCTGGCTATTCGCCTTTCCCTGGTCTCCTGTTTCTTTGCGTCCGTTATCCAATAGATATACATTTTTCTATGGGAGGGCGCGAACCCTTCCCAGTTTTTTCTCCCAAGGTCATCTTTGGCCAGCGCGTTGGCGAGGTCGTCCGGGGTCTCTAAGACTTTGTGTATCACAGCGCCTTTCCTATATATCTTCCCCGAAATTGCCGCATCCATGACCTCGGTTGGTACTTTGTCAAGCCCGGCTTGGGTCATTTTATCGGCATCCAGCATTTTTTTCAATCGCTTGACATTCGTGTCCGACCAAATGCTCTTGGGGCTTCTTGGGGTGTAGCGCTGGCAGTATCTCTCATCATCAATTTTCTTTACGATGCTGTCTATCCAGCCGAAGCAAATTGCCTCCTCCACGGCATCGTTGTACGGGATCCGGGGCTTGCCTGAGCCCTGCTTGTAATAGATCAGCCAGACCTCCTTCTTCGAAGCATGGTGCTTTGCCAGCCAGGAGCGCCATTCCTTTCTGTTCTTCACATAGAGCGTCTTCGTTACTTCCATTTCACCGGAGTCGATGGATAAATCTATATTTGATTGTATTCTAAGGGAGAGTATGGCAAACGAAGTGAAAGAGTGCTGGGCAGAGGCTGCGGAGGCCTGGGCTGAATTCGTAAGGACAGGCAAGGACCTGAGCAGGGATTGCTTCAACAATCCTGCAACTTTCGGCATGCTTGGTGACATCCGTGGAAAGACACTACTGGACCTGGGCTGCGGCGAGGGTTACAACACAAGGCTTCTGGCCAACAGAGGGGCCAGGGTCACCGGAGTTGATTTTTCCTGCGAGATGATTGGCCTGGCCACAAAAGAGGAGGAGCGCGAACCTTTGGGCATCGTATATCATAACCTGGATGCTGCCAATTTGAAAGGTGTCAGCGATTCAACATTCGACATAGTCACATGTCTTATGGTGTATATGGACTTCGAGGACATCGAAGGCGTGACCCGCGAGGTCGCCAGGGTCCTGAAGCCCCGCGGCTTCGTCATAATTTCCATGCCCCACCCCTGCTTCGAAATGAGCTGGCAGGATGGGAAAAAGGTGGCTGGCTGGGTGTACGAGAACAATGAAGATCCTTTGAACCGGGGAAAACCGCTGTATGTGATGCAGTCGGATTATTTCATGAATGGAAGGTACGAAATCAACTGGAACATGCCCCGGCTGAAAAGGCACTTCAAAACATTGTCTTTCAAGAGGAGTCTGACTGATTATGTCGGAGTTCTCGGACGGCACGGTTTGTACATATCAGACCTTGTGGAACCGAAGCCGACAGAGGAAGGCCTTGCCCAAGACCCGAGCTCCGCCAAGCACCTCAGGGTTCCGGAATCTATAATATTCAAGGCAGTTAAAATAACCGATTAGCTGAAATCCTCGAGCTTCGTCGCGCCCGAGTCAGTCTCTGCACGCAAGCCGGCCCTGTGGATATATTTCTCGGGCATATTATGCTTGAAATATGGCGTGTTCTTGGCCTCGGGCCTGTACTGGCTCCAGTAATATGTATCCCACAGGCTGTCGGGATTCGCTACGCTATCTTTGCCGAGGGCATCCTCAAGCTCCCGCAGCATTCTGTTTAGCGACCCGCCCCTCTGATGCATGACCTTCCTGCCGTCCAAAATGAAAGCCCATGATTCGGATGCGTTGCCCAGGACTATCACGGTCCCGGGGAAGCGCCTGGCAAAGAACGGCCCAACCAGCGTCCAGATGTCGTGCTCGGGCTTCATGTATGCGTACAGCACCCTCTCCCCGAGGGGCTTCAGCCTGGCGAAGGCTTTCATCATGTGGTTCTCAGCGAGAACAGAATTCACCATCTTCCGGATTTTATTTGTCTCCGGGTCGGTCGAGCATTCGATGGTGTCTGGGTCGATTGTCTCGGCTTTACTGAGGATTCTCTCAGTGCATTCTGAATGCCTCCCGAGTATCTCCAGGAAGTTACGCGGTATCTGGTTCATCCTGTCCACTCCCTCAGGGTCGCGTCGCGCCACCCGTTCAGCGTTAGGAAGGTCCTGGCAACGTATACCCTCACTCCCAGTGCCCTGAGCTGGGCTTTCTTGGTTATTTTCTCGGTGCTACGAAGATTGACGATCCTGTTGGCGCTCTTCGGGCCTATGCCAGGCACTCTGAGCAGCTCCTCCTCGGTCGCATTGTTCGGGTCCACCGGCTCCTCGATTGTGCTTGCCGCGATTGCCCATTTCGGGTCCCTGTTCCCGATGTGGCCGGATTCGTCGAACGCATGCTCCATCTCCTTTCTGTGAAAACCGTACACCCTGTGCAGCCAGTCCACCTGGTAGAGCCTATTCTCCCTCCATCTGGGCTGTGTCTCCTCGCCGGCCATGGGCGTCCCGTCGACAGCAACGAACCTGGAGAAATATTGGCGCCTCACATCCAAAACATTGTACTCGTACAGCATCCTGGCGAATATCTCGCGGTCTGTCTCTCCTGCGGCGCCCACAACATACTGCGTGGTCTGGCCTGCAGGAAGAAGGTCTTTAGAGACAAGGTCCCGGATGTATTTCTGGCGCCTGAGGATGTCCACCTCGAAATCCTTGGTGGTGCTGAGTTCCTGGAGGTGGGATTTGGACGGGCATTCGACGTTCAGGCTCACCCTGTCGACCATCTCCATGGCCTGCCTGATGTGCTCCCTCGAAGTCCCGGGAAGTATCTTGAGGTGAATATATGCCATGAATTTATATTTATGGCGCAATAAATATATGGCCTGGAGCATCTGCTCCATCATTCTTGTCTCGTCCCCGGCGACTCCGGAACTTAGGAAAAGGCCCTCGATAGTGTTAGCCCGGTACAGCTGCAGCGTGATGCTGGCCAACTCCTCGGGTGTGTAGCTGACTATTTTCGAGCCAGAACAGGATGTCGAGTTCGGGCAGTAGGAGCAGTCATGCTGGCAGGCGTTCGTGTACAGTGTCTTGAAAAGGCTCACGCACCTTCCATCCGGCGCGAAGGCATGGCAGATGCCCGAGCGCATCACGTCCCCAATCCGACCGTCGAACTCACCCACTTTCCTTTTGGATGCGGTGGAGGCGCAGGTGTCGTGCTTGGTGCCCTCGCCCAGGATCCTGACCTTCTGGAGGTCTATTGGCCTGTTGTAAATCTCCGGGCCGGAAGAGTCAAAATGGCCTTCGCTGGCAAGTCTGATTATCTTGTCGAGGGCAACCATCAACGTTAGTATAGATTAATTATCTATATATACGATGAAAGGGGGTTGGCGAAAGTATAGTTTGATATATGGGCTGTCAATCCCGCACTCATGCGCAGGGATTTGGCCAACCTCGTCCTCATCGAATCGCTGGTCACTATCGCCGGAACGCTGGCCGGAATGTTCAGCATAGTGTTCCTGGTCAATTCAGGTTTCTCAGCGGCTGAATCATCGCTATTCTACCTCCAGGGTTTCGGCTGGGCATCTGTCCTGTGCCTGATGGCGGGGAAGATGGGATTCAGAAATCCGAAGCGGTGGTTGGCCGCCGGAATGCTGGCCCAGAGCGCATTCTACCTGAGCTTCATTGCGCTGGATGGTGTATGGCTGCTCGTACTTGCTCCGGCTTTCTTCGGATTCTACATCGTCGGATTTTGGGTCCCGTACAACATACTGATGTTGCGCCAGACGTCGAGGAAAAATCGCGGAGAAATGATAGGCTATTTCTTCCTTGTGTTCCCTGTCATCGGCCTGGCCAGCCCAATCATCGGCGGTTACCTGATTGATTCTGTGGGTTACGGGACAATATTCGGCTGCGCCTTCGCGGCCTTGATGGCCAATGCGGTCCTGATAATTACCAGTCCAAGTACAGTATCCAAGCCCATGAAGGGCAGGCTGACAATCCGGAAAATGGGTAAAAGGCTTGCTGCTGGCCTGTTCTTCCAGGGCGGCCAGGAAGGCGTCTGGTGGACTGTTATCCCTCTCATATCCATGATTTTCGTCACTTCCGGCCATGCACTAGGATATCTCTTTGCATTGTTCAACCTTGTCGGCGGCATTGCCTCGATACTAGTGGCTAGGGTTTCCGATCGCCGCGGTCACAGGTACAAGTATGTTAAGGGCGCAGCCCTGGTCTGCGTGCCCATAATCTTCGGCATCGCCCTTGCTCCGGACCTGGCAAGCTATCTCGTGCTTGCCGCGGCAGTTTACCTGATACAGCCGATGCTGGCCATACTTCTCTTCGCGATGGTCACGGACCGGATGGAGGGAAAATTCACCTCATGCTCGATCACAAGGGAACTTCTGCTCAACACGGGCAGGATCCTCGGAGGGGGGTTGGTCGCGCTGGTCCTGTTCACGACCGGGGACGTAAGACTGGCCTTTGCGATGTCGGGAATCATGGTTCTCGGAATCGTTTTGACAAAATAGCAGTTGGGTAGGATTTACATGATTTACGTGATTAATATTATATATCAGGTCTGGCTGAGGAGGCCTGATGCATATGTTCGGGAAACATACCTTCTATGGGAGCACGACCGTGGGCGAGCGGGGCCAGATAGTCCTGCCAGCGAAATTGAGGGGAGAGCTTGACATTTCCGCAGGGGACAAGTTGCTGGTCCTGAGCGCGGGTCCTCCTGGAAAGGAGTCTGTAATGATAATGAAGTCGGACGTGCTGAGCGAAATGGTGAGGACCATGGGCAGGCACTACCAGGACTTGCTGGAAGTGGCGAACAAGAAATAAGGGGATGGGCGCTTGGAAGAATATTCAATCCAGACGGATGGCCTGACAAAGACTTTCGGTGAACTCGTCGCCGTGGACCACGTCACGTTCAACGTCAGGAAGGGCGAGATATTCGGGTTCCTGGGGCCGAACGGCGCAGGCAAGACCACGACCATCAGGATGCTGTGCACCCTGAGCAGGGCGACTGACGGGTCCGCCACCGTGGCCGGATACGACATAGGCCGCGAGGATGCCAGGGTGAGGGAGCATATTGGCCTTGTCTCGGAGAAGATGATAATGTACGACCGCCTCACCGCCTACGAGAACCTTAAATTATTTGCAAAATTATATAATATTCCAAAGGAAAAAATGAACGCCAAGATAGACGAGCTCCTGGCCCTCGTGCACATGGAGAAATGGAAGGATGCGCAGATAGGGACCTTCTCTACTGGCATGAAGCAGCGCATCAATGTGATAAGGGCTCTCCTGAACGAGCCCAGGATCCTCTTCTTGGACGAGCCGACTCTCGGCCTTGACCCGCAGTCCACGGCCGAGATAAGGGAGTTCATACGCAAGATAAACAAGGAGGGCGGGACCACCATCATCCTTACCACTCACATGATGGCCGAGGCTGACCTGCTGTGCGACCGCCTTGGTATCATTGACAAGGGAAAGCTTGTGGCTCTGGACACGCCTTCGAATCTGAAAAGGACTATATCCGGAACAGAGCAGCTGGTCATCGAGTTCGAGATTTCCAATCTCACCAACGATATGTGCGACTCGCTCGGAAAATGCCCTTGCGTGAAAGCCCTGACACGGGAGACCGACACCAAGGTCAAAGTACAGGCGAACGGAGACGGGGCCTTCGATTCGATACTTGACAATGTGCGCTCCAGCGGAGGGAAGATTGTTTCGGTAAGGAACCTGGAGCCCTCCTTAGAGGACGTGTTCCTCCATATCACTGGCAGGCAGGTGAGGGACGAGGCGAACGAAAAACCCAAGCCGCACAGGCGACATGGCCCTCCTGGAATGCGGGGCGGCAACTCGAGGGTGAGGTGAGGACCATGGCTCTGAAAGACACAATCAGCCACTCGGTATGGATCTGCTGGAAGGATCTGCTGGAGTTCTCCAGGTCAAGGATGGGCATGGTCATGCTCATACTCATGCCACTGTTCATGATGATTATGGTCGGATTCATTTTCCCGGACTCTGGCATGACAATCGAGGACGCGCCCATCGCGGTCGCCAACCTCGACTCCGGCCCGCTTGGCGCCAATTTCACGGCCAATTTGGGTCACATCAACTCGCAGACCGGGATGATGGAACTCACCGATTCAACCGGCCTGGAGGACATACGCGACCGCATCTATACTGGCGAGCTTGACGGCGGCATAGTCATTGCCGATGATTTCACCGAGAACATCACTTCCGGCCGCCAGGGGACCATAATAATAATGGTGGACCAGTCCAACCCGCAGCTTTCTTCGATGACACAGGCCGCCCTCACCATGACGATAAACCAGCTTGGCACAAACGAGGCAATGGTGTATCTCAACCAGACCTACGGCGTTCCATTGAACATGACTCTCGCGACGATAAAGCCATACGATGTCGAAGTGGAGAGCCTCATCCCCAACGACCCGTCCTATTTCCAATTCGTTGCGCCCGGGATAATGGCCATGGTCGTCATGATGTCGCTGATGACCGGGCTGCCTCACGCCATATCATACGAGAAGGACATGGGCACCCTGGACGGTATGCTTGTGGCTCCGATACGAAGGCTATCCATCATTGTCGGCAAGGTGATGGCTCAGACGTCGAGGGGCATGCTGCAGGGACTGATTATCCTGCTCCTGGCCATGCTGCTGTTCGGCGTGCACATCTACGGGAATGTACTCCTGGTGTTCTTCATCATGTTCCTCAGCGTGTTCAGCTTCGTGGGACTTGGCATTCTGATCACATCGTTCACAGACAAGGAGGAGACGGCCGCCATGATGATGATGACGCTCATGTTCCCGATGATGTTCCTCGGCGGTGTGTTCTTCCCCATTGAACAAATGCCAGGGTTCATGCAAACCATAGCCCACTGCCTTCCGCTGACCTATGCCACCGGCGCGCTCAGGAAGGTCATGGTTCTGGGCGCGGGGTTAGACAGCATCATGACCGAGCTCGCGTTCATGATCGCGTTTGGAATGTTGTTCCTGGCCATCGCGGTGCCGATGTTCAAGAAAGCCATGAACAAGTGAATGCATGAAACCATTTAATAATGAATGCCCAATTCCTCAACGAGAGCGATGCCGGCGATAAAGGTAGAAAAACTGGTAAAGAAATTCGGGAGCTTCACTGCACTGGACGGCCTGAACCTCGAAGTGAGAAGGGGCGAGGTCTACGGCCTTCTCGGGCCGAACGGCGCGGGCAAGACCACGGCCATCAAGGCCCTCACCGGCCTGCTGAAGATAACCTCCGGCAGGGCAGAGATACTCGGCGTCCAGGCGCCGAGCAGGGATGTTGCCGACAGGATAGGGTACATGCCCCAGGAGACTGCTCTCTACTTGGGCCTCACAGTGCACCAGAATCTCAGGTTCTTCGGCAAGCTGTACGGCATGGACGACCCGAAGATACTTGAGCGGGAGGCCGAGCTCCTTAAATTCATAGACCTGGAGAAATGGAGGGACGCACTGGTCTCCAAGCTCAGCGGGGGCATGAAACACAGGGTGAGCCTGGCCTGCACCCTTGTGCACGAGCCGGAGGTCCTTTTCCTGGACGAGCCCACGGTCGGCGTGGATCCTGAGCTGAGAGTAAGCTTCTGGGATTATTTCTCCAGGCTGAAGCAGAAGGGCATCACCATACTCATCACCACCCATTACATGGACGAGGCCAGCCACTGCGACAGGGTGGGATTCATGCGATCCGGGCGGCTCATCGCCGAGGGAGAGCCTGCCGCAGTCCTGAGGGAGTCGGACGCCAAGTCGCTCGAGGACGCGTTCCTTTTCTATGCAAGGAGGGACAGGAAATGAACCTGAAACGCGCCTTCGCTGTCTCCAGGCGGGTCTTCATGGACCTGAGGAACGACAAGCGGACGCTTGCGCTCATCACCATAGCCCCGCTCTTCGCCATGTGCGTGTTCGGGCTCGCGTTCAGTGGCCAGATTAGCGATGTGCCTGTCATCGTCGTCAACCAGGACGCCGGCATGCAGATACCTGCGGGCCAGGTGTACATATCTGATGCGGTGATATCCAATGTTGACACGGACATGCTGGACATTACCGAAATGGACAACCTGCAAGCTGCAATCGGGGAGATTGAAAACGGCAACAGCTATGCCGTTTTTTATTTCCCGGCGAACTTCACGGAAGTTACATACCAGGCTTACAGTCTTTCCTCGAACGCCACGACTGCGATTGAAATACATATTGACATGAGCAATGTCAACCTGGCCGATTCCATAATTCAGGAGTTCAACCAGGCAATACAGGACACGATGGACGAGAGAGGCATTGAGATGCCCGTGTCGGTCCAGACGCAGGCCGTGTACGGCCAGAACGCCGAGTTCATGGACTTCTTCGTGCCCGGGATAATGGCTTTCGTGGTGTACATTCTCACCACTCTTCTCACTCTCATAACCTTCGTGGGGGAACGGACCAGCGGCACGCTTGACAGGCTTTCTGCCACGCCGCTGCACGAGAGCGAGATTGTCGCTGGCTATGCCATCACGTTCAGCATAGTCGGCACGCTCCAGGCAGCGCTGCTGCTCAGCGTCGGCATGCTGGTGTTCGACGTCAGCGTTGAGGGAAATGTGCTCCTGGCCTTCATCGTCGTCGCCCTGCTCGCCGTGGTGTGCCAAGCCCTGGGAATCCTCCTTTCCTCGGTGACCCACAGGGAAGCGCAGGCAGTCCAGCTGATACCTTTCATAATCATTCCCGGATTTTTGCTGTCTGGAGTGTTCTGGCCCATCGAAGCCATACCTGTCTGGCTCAGGCCATTGAGCTACCTGGTGCCGCCCTCCTACGCGATAGATGCCTGCAGGTCGGTGATGCTGAGGGGCTGGGGCCTCGACATGATATGGACGGACCTTCTGGCCCTTGTGATATTTGCAGCGGTGTTCCTGTTCCTCGCCACGATGTCGCTCAGGAGAAGGCCCTGAGTGCCTATTTATGTAGGGGGACCGACCTTCCAGGTCCCGGGATGTGGGCGATTATCATGCCCTCCACCTGATAGGGCTTTATCATGTTGGAGAGGTTCACGGCCTCATCCAGCTTATGCCTGTTATCCGCATAAATCTCGAACATCGGCTGGCCCCTGTCCACCTTCTCGCCGCGTTTTTTTAGGAATACTAGCCCGGCCCCCTTGTCTCTGGGGGAACCGGCAGCCCGCGCTACCCTGACGAGCTTCTTGTTGTCAAGGAATATGACGTATCCGTCTGACGGGGCAAGTATCTCTGCTTTATGCTGGCCCGGGAGAATGTCCTCCGACTTCAGATCAGGGTTTCCGTCCTGGGCCTCCAGTATCTCGCGGAACTTGGCAAGTGCCTTGCCGCTGTCCAGGATTTCCCTGGCCAACTGCTTGCCATTATGGATGCCGCCCATCTCGAGAAGTATGCCTGACATTGCGACAGATTTCTCGACCACGCTTGTGGACGGGGCTTTCCCCTCCAGGCACATCATCGCCTCCTTTGCCTCCAGCAAAGGGCCTACATGCTTGCCGATTGGCTGGCCGCCGTAGGTGATTGCGCATTCGACATGCATGTCCAGCCGCCTTCCGATCTCTATGAAATCATGCGCGTATTTGTTGGCCAAGTCATTCTCAGTCACTTTGGTGCCAGGCCCGATGGGTATGTCAAGCAGGAAGTAATCCGCGCCGACCGCCTTCTTCTTGGCCATGACAGAGGCGATTAGCTGGGAATATGGGTCCAGGCTGAGCGGGTATTCGACCCTGATTATGACGTCATCGGCCGGTGCGAAATTCACGTTGCCCCCCCAGGCTATGACACCGCCGATTTTCTCGGTGATTGTCTTTATCTCCTCTATTGAAAGGCTCACTCTGGCTATGGTCTCAAAAATGTCAGCTGTGCCGCAGGCGCTGCTTATGGCCCTTGAGGATGTCTTGGGAATCAGCAGGCCGGCGGCCGCAACTATGGGAACCACGAGCAGCGTTATCTTGTTTCCCGGCGCGCCGCCTATGCTGTGGAAGTCGAACACGGGGGACTTGTCCAGCTCTATCGTGTCGCCCGTCTCGACCATGGCTTTTGTCAGCCATGTTGTCTCGTCCAGGTTCATGCCCTGCAGCTGGTTGGCCATCACGTAGGCTGTGAGTTCAATGTCTGTGAGATTGTGCGACGCTATGTCGGTGATTATCTCGCGAATCTCCTCCGCTGTCAGTGCGTGGCCGTCAATCTTGTGCTTGATGAGCTCGACCGAATGCGGTTTCTCTGTCGGCACAATATTGATGGATTCAGCGCCGTGCAATTCCTCGTAAGCCTTACTCAGCATGCCAACCTCGCCTTCCTTCACAAAGGTTGAGGTTGTCTCCACAACGGCCGTTATTGTTTTTTTCGGGGTTATCAGCTTCACCCTCTCCAGCGAACGCACGCCCATCTCCTTTGCATCCTTTGCGTTCAGGATGACCGTCAATTCGCCAGCGTCTATATTTATTTCTTTTATTTTATAATTCAAATTATATGCCTCCCAGGTACTTGTTTATAATTCTGATGGCCTCGTTAGGCTTTATTATACCGACTTCTGTGATTATTCCTTTTACAAGCTCGGGAGGAACCCTGTCGAACACAGGATTGAATACCTCCACACCTCCGGGGATCTCCGATTCGGCCACGACTTCCCTCACCGAACGTTTCTCTATCTCCACCCTTCGGCCAATCTTGCTGGCAGGAAGGAATTTGTAGGTTTCGGCGCAGGCGTAGAATGGCACCTTATGGTCTCGGGCCGTCGCGGCCAGGAGATGCGTGCCTATCTTGTTTACCACGCTTCCGTCTGATTCGAGGGTGTCCGTGCCGACGAAAGCGATTGATACCTCTGGCATCACGTACCGCATGGCAGAGTCCACTATCAGCGTGACAGGGACCTTGGCTCCCGCCAGCTCCCTTGCCGTAATAAGCCCCTGCCTTTTCGGCCTGGTCTCGCAGGCGTAGACACCTGTGACCTTTCCGGCCTTGTGACAAGCCACCATTGCTGACACGGCTGCGGAGCTGTTGCATATGGTGATTGCCTTTCCGGGTTTATTTAAAAGGGCAGTGGCCAGTTGGCCTATTCTTTCGACTGCCGAGCTTGAGCTGCTCACAAATTCACTCGCGTTTCGTATCACGAGAGCCCTTGCAGATTCGAAATCATGCTGGGTCTCGACGCCCCTGAGCGTAAGTTGGACTGCATTGTTCAGCGATATGGCGGTTGGCCTTGTGGATATCAGCTTTTCCGCAGCCTTCGAAAGCCCACTGAGGAATTCATCCCTGTCTTTATTACCGGTTTTCTCGGCATATTCCCCCAGTGCGGAGGCAGCAGCCCTTGCTATGCGGCCCGCGCCCCTGATTGTCATGTCCTGTATCTTCAGAGATGTTTCTTCAATGTCCATGGCCAACGTTGGCATAATGGGGATTTGAGTATTAATATTAGATGGTGAAGGAGCCTGGTCTATGCCTGCATCGATTCGGATGTATTTCTGCTGGGAAAAAATTTATATACTCCCGGAAACATGTATGTTTCGGTACACAACAAAAGGTTGTGAACCAAAAGAGGTGATAGAATGGTCAGAAAGAACAAAGACGGCGAAATTGTGCCGAGAACCGAGGCCATCAGGCCATTCGGCCTGATGACGGACATCGACATGATGTTCGAGGACATGGACAGCTGGTTCTGGGGCCCTAGCTTCGCTCTCACCCCGAGGATGACCAACGACGGGCTGAGGGTACCTAGGGTCAACGTGAAGGACAAAGGCGACAGGTTTGTCGTCACTGCGGAAATGCCCGGCGTGAGCAAGGAGAACCTCGAGCTGGAGATACATGACAACGTGCTCGAGATAGCTGCCGAGGAAAAGACAGATGTCAAGGAGGAGGACGAGAAATCCGGGTATATCCACCGGGAAATGCGCAGAAGCTCCTTCCACAGGCAGATCCCCTTCAACAGGGACATCCGCCCAGAGGAATGCGAGGCAGAGCTGAAGGACGGTATACTAACCGTGAACCTGAAGAAGTTAGAGGAGGAAACGCCCAAGAGGCACAGCATAGCGGTGAAGTGAACGTGCAAATGGGGGGAACACCTTCCCCCCAAAATTTAATCCCGGTGAAACATGGACGATACCGATATCGATGCATTGCTGGCGGCAATCGGAAATCCCACGAGACGCAGGATACTTCAGAAGCTCGTGAAGGAGACGCATTACCCGCTGCAGCTCTCCAAGGAGCTGAGCGTGAGCCAGCAGGCCATCATGAAGCATCTCAAGGTTCTCGAGGAGAGCGACCTGGTCAAGAGCGTGTTCAGGGACAGCGAGTATGGCCCCCCCAGGAAATGCTACATGGCCACGAAGAGGTTCACGCTGGTCATCGACCTTTCCCCAGAGCTGTTCAGCGAAGAACTGAGGGTTCACGATACCGAGAGCGTCATAGAAGCGGAATCCGACTCGACGGCCCTGAGGGAGGTGGCCAATCTCAGGATGAGGCTGGCAGAGTTCATGACACATATCGAAAAAATAAACTGGCAGCTCGCTGAGCTCTCCGACAAGAGGGACGGGCTCATGTCCAGGAAGGAGCATGCAATGCGCTATGCCAATGACATAATCGACACGCTTTGCGACGATTACAAGGAGCGTAAGGTCCTCAGGTACATAGTTGCCGAGGATGACATGGACCTCTCCGCTATATCGGAAAAGCTGAACATGAGGGAATCCGAGATAGAAAAGGTCATGAGTAGCCTGGAAAGAAAGGGCCTGCTCATGGTCTCAAAATAGGGCGTGATAGAATGGGAACAAGGAAAAAGAAAAAGAACCAGACCGAGACAGAGCATGAACAACCTGCAACAGGCGAACAGATAGACCAGCCTGCCGCCGAGGACATGCAAAAAGAGATGGATGAGCTCAAACGCCAACTCGCTGAGAAGACAGACCTGGCCCAGGGGTACTTTGCCCAGCTGCAGAGAGTGCAGGCGGATTTCGAGAACTTCCAGAAGAGGATAGACGCGGAGAAGTCCAGGATAGCTGATTCAACATGCGCGGCCATAGTCTCCGGCCTGCTGGAAACATTGGACAACTTCGAGAAGGCAATATCCTTTTTGAAGAACATGCCGCCCGAAGAATCCAGCGGTGTACTGATGGTGTACGAAAACATGCTCGCGTACCTTGAGAAGAACGGCCTGGAAAGGATAGCGTCCGAAGGTTGCAGCTTCGACCCGCACAGGCACGATGCGAT
This sequence comes from uncultured Thermoplasmata archaeon, assembly GCA_964354755.1. GTDB lineage: Archaea > Thermoplasmatota > Thermoplasmata > SG8-5 > SG8-5 > UBA147. The sequence goes on along the minus strand of CAYHBA010000003.1, from coordinate 18,557 downwards.
AATGCAGATCGAGGTCGAGACAGGCGCGGACGGTACCGTGCTGGAGGAGTTCCAGACCGGGTACACGATGAAGGGCAGGGTCATCAGGCCCGCGAAGGTCAAGGTGGCCAGGCTGAAAAAGAATGAGGATAATAATATATTAAAGGAGGAATAAAAATGGCAAAGATAATAGGGATAGATTTGGGAACGACGAACTCGTGCATGGCTGTGATGGAAGGCGGCAAGCCTAAAGTCCTGCCCAATGCCGAGGGTGGAAGGACCACGCCGTCAGTGGTGGGGTTCACGAAAGAGGGGGAAAGGCTAGTCGGCCAGGTCGCCAAGAGACAGGCAGTGAGCAACCCCGAGAGAACGATATCGTCCATCAAGAGGAAGATGGGCACGGACTACAAGATCAAGATCGACAAGAAGAACTACACGCCTCCCGAGATTTCGGCGATGATACTCCAGAAACTGAAGATGGACGCCGAGGCATACCTGGGCGAGAGTGTGGTCCAGGCCGTGATTACCGTACCGGCTTACTTCAACGACAATCAGCGCCAGGCGACGAAGGACGCGGGCAAGATAGCCGGGCTGGAGGTGCTGAGGATAATCAACGAGCCCACGGCAGCTGCCCTGGCATACGGCCTCGAAAAAGACGAGGGCGAGAAGATTGCGGTGTTCGACCTGGGCGGAGGCACATTCGACATCTCATTCCTGGAAGTGGGGGACGGCACGTTCCAGGTGCTGAGCACCGACGGCGACACGCTGCTCGGCGGCGACGACTGGGACCAGGTGCTCATGGATTACCTGATCGCCGAGTTCAAGAGGGACCAGGGCGTGGACCTCAGGAACGATGTCACCGCAATGCAGAGACTCAGGGAGGCGGCCGAGAAGGCCAAGATTGAACTTTCCGGGCTTCAACAGGCCACGGTGAACCTGCCCTATATAACCGCAGACAACACCGGTCCAAAGCACATGGATATCAAGGTGACCAGGGCCAAGTTCCAGGAAATGACCAGGAATCTGCTGGAAAGGACGCTGGAACCCATGAAGAGGGCCATGAGGGACGCCAAGCCGGTAGCGCTGAAGAAGGAGGACATAAACAAGATCATCATGGTCGGGGGCTCGACAAGGATGCCCGCCGTCATCGACCTGGTGAAGGAATATTTCAGCCAGGAACCGTACAAGAACGTGAACCCGGATGAATGCGTCGCGGTGGGCGCGGCGATCCAGGGCGGCATACTTGGCGGGGAAATAAAGGAGATTGTGCTGCTGGACGTGACACCGCTCACTATGGGCGTCGAGACCCTGGGAGGCGTGACGACCCCGCTCATAGGAAGAAATACAACCATACCGACGCGCAAGAGCCAGATATTCAGCACGGCAGCCGACAACCAGACCAGCGTTGAGATTCATGTGACGCAGGGCGAGCGGACTATGGCGGCGGACAACGTGAGCCTGGGCAGGTTCCACCTCATGGGAATACCTCCAGCGCCTAGGGGTATACCCCAGATAGAAGTAACTTTCGACATAGACGCCAGCGGAATAGTGAATGTCACGGCCAAGGACCTGGGTACCGGAAAGGAGCAGAAGATAACCATCACTGCCACGAGCAACCTCTCGCAGGAGGAGATAGAAGCGAAGATAAGGGACAGCCAGAGATTCGCTGACGAGGACACCAAGAAGCGCGAGAAGATAGAGACCATGAACCAGGCTGACACAATGGTATACTCGACTGAGCGCACGATGCAGGACATCGGGGACAAGGCCACGCAGGAGCAGAAGGACAGGATAAACAAGGCCCTGGCCGCCCTGAAGGAGGCCATCAAGACAGACGACCTGCAGAAAGTGAAGGCCGAGCTTGATAATCTCGGAAAGGCCCTGCACGAGGTCACGACAGCGCTTTACCAGCAGGCCGCGGCCCAGCACCAGGCCCAGCAGCAACAGCAGCAGGGAGGGGGCGGCCAGCAGGCACCTCCGCCATCGGGCGATGAGGGTTTCGTCGATGCCGATTATAAAGAAGTCAAAGACGACTGAAATCATCCATGAAACAGAAAACTTAATGAGCGCAGGTAAGTTCCTGCGCTCCAATTTAATAATACGGAAGTCTGAACATGGCCAAAAAACGAGATTACTACGAGGTCCTAGGTGTCGACAAGAACGCCAGCCAGGAGGATATTAAAAAGGCTTACAGGAAGCTGGCCAAAAAATTCCACCCTGACATGAACCCGACAAACAAGGCCGAAGCCGGGGAGATGTTCAAGGAAGTGAGTGAGGCTTACGAGATACTCGCCGACCCCCAGAAACGGCAGAAATACGATCAGTACGGCCACGCCGGCATGAGCGATGCCTTCGGAGGCGGTGGATTCCAGTGGCAGGATTTCACCCATCAGCAAGACATCAGCGACATTTTCGGGGACTTCATGGGGGGCTCGATATTCGACATGTTCTTCGGAGGCGGGGGTCGCCGAGGCCACTCAGGCACGGGCCCTGGGAGGGGCGGAGACCTCAGGTACGACCTCCAGATAACCCTTCGGGAGGCTGCGAATGGCGTCACCAAGAAGCTGGACATACCCCACTCGGTCGCATGCGGCGATTGCTCAGGCACAGGCGCGGAAAAGGGCTCGGCCCCGAAGCCCTGCGGGACATGCAGCGGCTCAGGCCAGGTCAAGCAGGTCCAGAGAAGGGGATACAGCCAATTCATATCGATAGGCGCCTGCCCGAACTGCGGGGGGGCAGGCCAGATAATTGAGAGGCCATGCAGGAAATGCGGCGGCCAGGGCTCGGCAAGGAAGACCTCCAGGATAGAGGTCAGCATTCCGGCCGGCGCGGACACGGGAACCAGGCTTAGGCTCAGGGGAGAAGGCGAGGCAGGAAGGCGCGGCGGACCGCCAGGGGATCTTTTCGTGATTGTCCATGTCCAGGATGACCCTGTCTTCCAGAGGCAGGACATCCACCTTCTGACAGAGACAGACATCGGCTTCGCACAGGCGGCACTGGGGGACGAGATAACTCTTGAGACCATAGACGGAAAGGCAACCATCAAGATTCCCGCAGGCACCCAGACCGGCACGGTTTTCAGGCTCAGGGGCAAAGGCATGCCCGTGATGGGTGGCCGAGGGAGCGGCGACCTGCATGTCAGGGTGAATATATCCGTGCCCACGAAGCTCAACCCCGAACAGAAACGGCTGCTCAGGGAATTCGACGAGGCAAGCGGCACCGGGCCTGCAGATTCCGGGTTCGGGAAATTTGGGAAGCGCAAGCGTTAGCCCCTCCGGGTGGTTCGCTCCTACCTATTTCCCAAAATATATATGCAGAATTTCCATACACTGTCTGTTTAGGCGGGCAAGAATGAGCGCGGAAGAAGGTTCTCCAGAGATAAAGGAAGCATTCCTGGTTCATAAAAGCGGATGCCTCATCTCGTATGCCAACCACAAAGGCGACGAGAGCCAGGATTTCGACATAGTCGCCGGCATGCTCACGGCGATCCAGAGCTTCGTCAAGGACACGTTCGGCGCGGGCCAGTGGTCCCTGAAACGGCTCGAGTTTGAGGACAGGAACCTGCTCATCGAGCTGGGAGACCACATCTACCTGGCTGTGATATACGAGGGTAAAGCCGATGTCAAGATGCAGAGCAAGGTCGAGAGGACAGTCGACATAGTCCAGGAGAAGTTCTGGCAGCAATGCAGCAACTGGACGGGGGACATGGACGAATGGACCGGAGCCAGTGAGATCATGAAATCCCTTTTTGTCCCGGAGGGGGACGACGAGCCCGAGGACGACAGAAAAAAATGCGAGCTTTGCGGTTCGATTATTGATGACCCGGAGCTGAAGGCCTGCCAGATATGCGGTTATGATCTGTCTATGTTCATCTGAGGGATATTTTGGAACCGGTTGAAAGGAATGTCATCGGGATACTGACCGCGGATGTGCGCCTCTATTACGACCTGGCCAGGTTCATGAGGTCAAGGAACATGAGGTTCAGGCTGCTCGATTTCAACGGCAGCATACCTCTGGACATAGGTGTCATCCTCTCGTCCCCGGAAGAGCTGGACAGCATCAGGTTCAGCCCGAAGATTGCTGTTTCCGATATCGAGACAGCTTTGCGGCAGGCTCTCCAGGCCATGAACGGACTCGAGGATTCCGCAGTCCTGGTCATAGGAGTGGACCCGGGTCCGGAGCCCGGCATAGCTGCCATTCTGAGCGACCGGATTATAGAGACCAGGCATGCCCAGAGCCCTGAGCAGGCCGCGGACATCATCAGAGGGATACTGTCAGATTACTCTTACAGCCAGTCGGTGCTGAGGATGGGCGATGGTTCGCCCGTGCACAGGGACAGGATACTGGAGCTGGTGGCCGGGAGCTTCAACTATGTGGAGATTGTCGACGAGGCCAGGACATCCAGCTGCATCCGCGGGTATCACAAAGAAGCCGCGATAAAGATTGCCAAGTGTGACGGGGAAGGGTGAAAGAGACGCTCCTGTGCTTGAGCTGATAACTCCCCGCCCTAATAAATCGGAATAATATGTCAGGCGAGGTCTCTTGCCTGCAAGTGCTTTAAGACGTAATAATAAGGGCACCAATAATGTTTGAAAATGGGTACCCTGCCCTCACAGGCAGGGCATACTGGGTGTCAAATGCCTTTGCACCAAATTACTTCAACCATTTCCCATTTTTATAGACAACGTTTCCATCAGCTATTATCTCGGCATTTTTCTTCATATCCTTGATCATGTCCCAGTGTATGGCGCTGACGTTCTTGGCCTTGGACTCGGGATAAGCTCGGCCTATGGCCATGTGTATCGTGCCGCCGAGCTTCTCGTCGAACAGTATGTTCTTCGTGAATTTAGTTATCCCATAGTTCGTGCCTATGGCGACTTCTCCCAGTTGCCTGGCACCGCTGTCTATCCTGATGAGGCTCTGCAATAGGTCGTTTCCCTTTTCGGCTTTGGCCTTGACAATCTTTCCCTTCTTGAATTGGAGGGTTATGTCCTCGATTTCCTTGCCCATGTATATACCGGGGAAAGTGAAGCGTATCCGGCCTTCCACCGAATTCTCCACCGGACCGGTAAAAACCTCGCCGTCCGGCATGTTGAACTTGCCGTCGCAGTTCAGCCATTTCCTGCCCTTGACAATCATCTTGAGCTCGGTGTCCTCCCCGTAGAATTCAAGCTTGCCCACTTTGTCCAGGTACTTGACCATTCCCTCCTGGGACTTGGACACCTTCTTCCACTCGGCAATCGGGTCCTTCCTGTCCACCAGGCATGCTGAGTACACGAATCTCTCGTACTCGGAAAGCGACATGCTGGCTTCCTGGGCAAGCGCCTGCGTGGGATATGGCAGCCCGCACCACTTCAGCTTGCCCTCGGCGGACCGCCTCATGTATATCTCGAATATGTCCTTCTGGGCAGCCTGCGCCCGAGCAAGCTTCTTGGGGTCTGCGTTCGAGAGAGACCTGGTATTGGAATCTGCCAATACGCCAATCATGCAATCGATTTTCTCATAAAGGAACTTCTTGAAGGGCGAGCAATAATCCAGCTGATGGTCCTTCGCCTCATCGTAGAATATCTCGGAAATGCGCTCCATGGCTGGCATCATCAGCGGGTATCCTCCAGCCCTCAGCACCTCCCTGTATATCTCCAGCGCCAATGGCTCCGCATTTGTGGGTACGTTGATCATTACAGTGTTACCCTTCTTCACGCTCACAGAATAGTTCACAACCAACTTTGCCAGTTTCTCGATTCTCGGGTCCGCCATAATATCACTTGGACCCTGGATATTGTTCTAGTATTTGCGGATTTCGGATTTCAACCGTCCTTTATTGTCCCGAGCTCGCCGAAGAAATATTTCCTGTCCCCGTCCTCCTTTATGGCGTCGCCTGCGGATTTGGCCAGCAGGAGGTACTTGTTTGCTTCGTCCCTTGAGCCCCTGAGGGCATGGGCTCTCGCGAGCGCTTCGTAAGCGAAGGCCATGTCAAAATCGCCTATGGTGTTTTGCTTGCATATGTCCAGGCAACGACCGGCATGGTAGAGTGCCGGTTCAGCCATGTCAAGCACCGAATACACCCTTGATATCTGCCATTCGCCGCGTTCGATGTTCATGGGCCCGGTTCCTGGAGCCCCGGTCGCCACAACCTCACCCCAGTGATACCGGGATGCATGGGCGGTATGAATTATAAGGTCGTTTTCCTCACGGGTTCTTTTCTTCTTGTCCAGGAGTTCCCAGGTCCGGTTGAACAGCTCGGCTGCCAGTTTCCTGTGCATCTCTGCTTCGTCCTGCATTCTCCTCCCTTCCGATAACTTGTGAAAGTGGGGGCGGGCTGGATGCCCGCCCATTATCCGCTTACTTCTGTTCCCTGAACCTTGCGAGGTTCTTCTCGTACAGTTCCTTGGATATCTTGCCGCTCTTGTAGGCCTCTGTCAGCTTGGTTATCCTGGGATCCTCGACTTGCACCGGCGTCAGCGCCTTCTTTGGTGTTATTTCCTCGGTTTCCTCTAGCTCAAGGTCCTCGAATTCTGCAGGGGTTTCCTTGGGCTTAGCAGGTGTCTCCTCGGGGATTGACTCCTCGGATGGTATGGGTTCGAGCGGTTCGGCCCCTTCCTCGGCAGGTTCGGCAACCTCCTCCTCGGGGATTTCTCCCTTGGGAGTAATGGCTGGTTCCACTTCCTCGGGCTCCTTTTCGGGTTTGCCTCCGAATAAGAACGGCGCGATGAACAGACCCAGTATCAGGCCGATTATCAGCAGGACCACCATGAGGCCTATCGCCCCATAGTTCGTGCCTGTGCCGCCGCTGGTATCGTACTCCACGATATGCCTCAACTCGGCCACGTTGCCCGCGTCATCCCTGGATTCTATCACAAGAGTGTTCAAGCCCTCGCTGAGGGTCAAGGTGGTGCTGAAGGAACCTGCGGACTGCCTGGTTCCGACATCTATCCTCCTGCCGTTCACGAACAGTTGGCTGCCTGGCTCGACATTGCCGGATAGCACGAAAGTGGGAGATGTTACGGTTGAGGCCGGATTTGTCAGGGTGATTATCGGCGACACAGTGTCCAGCGTGACATTCTGCCAGCTGTGGGCTGTGTTTCCGGCCAGGTCAGTCAACACAAGGTGTATAGTGTTCTGGCCTTCGGTAAGAGAAATCATCTTTTCAAAGTTTCCGTCGCTGTTCACCGTAATAACGGCGCCGTTGATAAATAGCGTACCGGACTCCGTAGCTTTGCCAGACATTGTAGTGATAGGTTTATTGGTCGTGAACCCATCGGAAAACCTGACATTCACGAATGAGGGAGCTGTGTTGTCATAATATACTACGCAAACAAACGAGGCCATGTTGCCCATGCCGTCATCGGAGTATATCTGGATGTCGTTCTCTCCTTGGTCGAGATCTACGTCAATGGAGAATCCACCATCGTCGCGCATACTGAGATGGGTCGCAATGCCGCCGAAAGCCTTTAAACTGGCACTTCTCTCTGTCGTTCCCGTTATGGATATTGTCGGAGAATTGGTGTGGAAAGGCCTCAGGAATGCATCGTCGAGCGTCAATGCTGGTGCAGATGTATCAACTGTGAACGACCATGTACTGATGGCTGAATTCCCAGCTTTGTCGTTCATTGATGCAACCACTGTGTGAATGCCCTCGGTCAGAGGCACTTGTGGTGTGAAGCTCACTGTGCCAGTTGTGTACATATCATCTTTGACCTTCGGATCCCTAAGTGCTCGGCTCGCTGCAATTCTCGATGTCACATCCACACCATCGACAGTCATGCTTGCTCCAGATATGACAAGGTCCCCGAATTCGGTGTCAGAGAACTCGGCGATGATAGTGGGCTGGACGCTGTTCGTCGTGGAACCGCTGAGTGGGGATGTGCTGAGAACATCGGGGGCAATCGAATCATATCTTAGGCTGATCGCCATGAGTATTGCATAAGGTGCGTCTCCTGGGCCCAGGAACAGGGCTCCCTGGAGGGTAACGCCATTCTTGGCGCCCTGGAGATCGTATCCCAATGTCAAACTGGATTGTGTGTAGGCAGGTAATGGGTCGTCAGAAATCCACATTTCAGAATTGTCAGGTTTCGTGTCATTTCCTTCACCGGTCACTGTGAATCCCAGCCCCTGGACGATAGTTATTTCAAGGTCGTAATGTGCAGGCACGCTCTTCAATGTGAACCCATAGGGCCTTATTATGTAGTTTCCGTCCGGCGGTCCGATGAGTTTCACCTCTTCGTCCGCGTCGTTATCGGCGCACATTGCGTAGAACTCCTCCGTCTGGGTTACACCGTCGCCGTTCGCGTCCAGGAACACACCCAGGTCAAGGTCGCCGACATCATTGAAACTGCCCTCGCGGGTGTATGTGTCGGTATGTCCATATATATGGACATTGAATATCAGACAATCCTTCAGGGTCACGTATATAGACGTGTTGCCGGAAGCGAGTTGCTCCTCGAATGAATCGAAATTCGCCCAGTCCGGGTCGTCCTGGTAGACAAGGAGGTCTTGCCTGACCTCGGGCGCGGACGGGCCGGCTGCGACACCGCTCAACATGCCATTCCAATCAGTGGAACCATATGCGTACAATGTTTGTTCGCCAACCAGGCTGTTTGTGATTATTTCAATCGAATCCTGGCTGATTGCCATTCGACCCAGGTTTACTGTAACTGCTTCCACATCCATCGTCCCGTTGAACCGGACATTGTGCAAAGCCAATATATTAAGTCCGGGCGTCGGAGGTGCCAGAGCAAAGTCACTTGCTCCGCCGGAGGCGGTAAACAGCGAGGAAGATTCCGTGCTTCCGCCAGCATTCGTCATGGCATAGGGCCCATACCTGGAAAGTGCGAATTCGGAATTTTGAACTACAGATGGGGTTGACAGGCTTGCCTTCGTGAACAGGAAGGCGTCGATGTCGCTTCCGGTTCTGGCCCAGGATAAATCGATCGCCATCGTGTGGTTCGCGTTATTATTGAGAGGCCCTTCCGCAACGGTCGTGTAGAAATAGCGCCAGTCCCCGGGCTTACCAGACCCGGAACCGGGCGAGCCGCCGATCATGTAAGAATGCACGTATGGGTGTATAGAATTATAATATTCGTAAGAGGCGGTGATACTGCTTCCCAGTGCTGGGGGAATCACGAAATTGATAACTCCGCGGGAGTAATCTGGAACATATGAGCCGTATTTGTAATCAGCCTCAATGACTGCCCCTGCAGGCACCGGGTCGGTGAAGTCAAGCGCGCCGGTCGTAGTGTTCACGGCGACGACAAGGTCATTCACGCCAGTGCCGTCTATGTATATGCGATAGCCGTTCGGGTTGGTGGTGGTCCTCATGCCCGGGCTTAATTCGGTGTGGGCCAGTTGAAGATGTGTCACGCTCGGGTCGTATGAGTAATAGTCCGCCGTTATGACCATCCCCACCCTCAGGGGCACTTCAAAGAGTATCAAACCACTAACAGTATTGAGTGTATAATCAATGCCGTCCCACATAGCTGATCCATTCAGGTACAAAGTGTAGCCGGAAATCATCTCCGGTCCTGCCCCGTTCACCAAATTGGCTGTTGTTTCTCCGCCAGTGGAGTTGACGACCAGTTCACCGACAACGTCTTGTCTGTTCGTGAACACGTGTATTTTATTTACTGAACCATACTCCATAGTGACGATGCCGTCCTTGAGAACTGTCAGAGAGCCTGGGATGATGCTGCTGTGCGCCAAACTTCTCTCGCCCTCGATGTAGGTGTACCAAGTATGGATGCTCGCGTCCAGCTGAATACTGGATGGAGGCAGGAGAAGCGTCACAAGGCCGGTTTCCGCATCTACGCTGTACGAGGTGTTCGCCAATTCGAGCCATTGGGCATTGGTTCCGTTGTACACAACCTTGGTCAACTTGTCGTTCTGGTCGAGATCGATGTTATCATGCTTCAGGTAGAAGGTTAATTGGCCTGTTGCCGCCTTCAGCACACTGGTCTCATTTGTGACGGTCCTGGTGCGGTTGTAGGATGTGTCAACCACTTCCGAAGGTATGCTGTATGTTTTCGGTTCTATCTCCGAACCACTGGTCATGGGCACGTTGATGACCACGGGTATGAGGGCTCCGTCATCGCCTCCGACCTTAATAGCGCCGTCATAGGTTCCGGGTCCTGCAGCGAGTGCTTTGGCCTTATCAAGAGTGGCTGTGAATCTGCTGTATGATTTTCCCGGAATGTTCAACGTTGAGTGGTCAACGGTCAGCCAATCCCAATCTGCCTTTTTGTAGGCCTCGGCCTTGATGACCCACTTGCAGTCATCGTAGGTTGGGCCGCCGTTAGCCCTTATCCAGACAAGAATTCCGTCACCCACCCTTTCAGCCGGGTGGTGGATTGTCATTTCATGCTTGTTTGTTAAAATGGTGCTAATCTGGAGCCTGTTCCTTTCACCCCATGCCACTGCGCCTGGGTATGGGTCTGTTGTGCTATCCCCGTCTGCCTTTCCATTGCCGTTGAGATCTGTCCAGGCAAAGAGTTCTCCCCAGTAACCCGTGTCATTCTCGTTATAGGTTGTTATCTTCAACAATTCTGCGTCATTCCAGAGAGACGGGTTCGCCAATTGCAATATCCTTCCGTCCCTTGTGTAAAAGCCTGTTTCGTTCAGTAAAATTGTGTCATGGGGATCGGAAATGTTTGTGGAAATAGTGGTGATGACCTCGTCAAACTTGGATAATACCTCGGGTTGGACTGTTACCGCCTGCAATCCGACATCATGGTTTTCGACTGCGAACGTTTCAGAAAGGTGCTCGGATGATGTGTCTTCGCTCACCAATCTCACGAATGTCCCATATTGAGCTCCCTCAAAATCGCCGGGAACCCAGTTGCAGGGAGAAACCGACACACCCATGCTGTTGCTGGCAATGTCGACCGATTTTGATGCGTTGATTTGCCCTGCGCCCTGGCTGAATATGTCAAAGCAAAGGTCGTCTGCTCCGGACATGAGAATCTCGTGGGCCTCGGAACCCTGGGGCACGGAATCCGTGTGTACATATGATGCATTTATCACCGGATTGTCCTGGAGTATGTAGGAATCAATCATCACAATACCATTTATAGCGTCCAATGTGTAATTGGCCGAAGTGACCAGTGTCCCGTTGCTGTAAAGTCTGAATGAAGCAGGGGTGACACTCCTGTGGCTCAGCGGAACGGTAGTAGAGTTTAGCGAGGTGGTATAAGTAAGGCTGTCATCGATCTCGAGATGTGGCGTTGTCCCATATGCCTGGTAGACGAGAGCCACGCCTGCAGACGCAACAGCGGAGGTGAGACCCTGACCGGCCATCCATAACTCCACAAGGTTGGGATAGGTGCTGCCTGAAGACGGCATGTAAAGTGGCTGTGCGATGAATCCGAAATATGCACCTGCCGCTACAACATCTGGCTTGGGCATGCCAGAAGCTGTCGGTCCCCTCCCTGATAACGTCACAACGTCGCCGAACATGGGCCTCGGACCAGCCTCGTAAGTACCGCCGATTGCCCTGTAGTATAAGTCGGACGCCAGGCCAGCGGTAATAACGCCTGGTGCTGTCCCAGGCGAGGTTACAGTGCCGTAACCCGGGCCATTGCCGCCCGAAGTCACGACTATGGAGCTTCTGCCGCCACCGTATTTGGTGGCAAGCCAATCCATGTAGTTGGACGTGAAGTCTAGCCCTGATTGATATACAGTCGAAGATGACATGGTGCTGCTGACAATATTCGCTTCGTCGCCAGTCATTGGAATTCCGTCATAACCTTCAAGGGCGAATATTATCCCGTCAAAGCCCGCGTCTGCGACACCTATTATTTTGGCGTCTGGGGCCATCCCGACAACCGGCCTGATGCTGGTGTCGGCGGGGAGAGGCAGGTAACCCTGTCCAGCTATAGAGGACGCCATGGCTGTGCCTGAGGTGGAATCGAGCGTGAACTCGCCCATGAATGCCACGATGTCCCCGTTGCCGGGTATCACATTTTCCATACCGTATCTTACCGAATACCTCTCGGAATAAGGTATTACCAGGCCGTTGTAGTCATAGGAAACTGTGACGCCGGAAGTAGAAACAAGTGCCGGGCTGAATGTGATGTTCATATAACCGGTGGAATCCAAGCTCACCGCGTATTTGTCCGAGGTTATGGTGTCCCCGTTCTGGTTGACTGTCCAGGAATTATTGACTATATTCCCGTGGGATGCCAAGGCATAGGCACCGCCTCCAAGGACCGTGAGAGCCTCGTTGTAGACTGGTGTCGCAGACCCGATGAAGTATATCATGCCGCCCGAAACGTCGGCGAAACCATCGCCATCCATATCCCTGTATGAGGCCTCATCGCCCTTTGTGCAGGGTTTCTCGTCGCTGAAGTCCATGTCATTGTTAAGGTCCACGTAAACAGTATTATAAGCATATGGCGTCACTGAATCTACGAGGAGGACGGCTGAATAGTTAACAAGGCCCATCGTCTTGTTTCCGTTCACATAAGTGGCCACGTTTTGGTCTATGTGCATGCCCATCCTGTACAGGCCGCTTTGGCTGGTGATGCCCGTGACGTTGTAATAGTGAGGAATGTAGGAAATATTGAGTATCCCAATCTGGTCGAAACCATACTGTATGAATTGTCCGGAGGGGATGTATTCCCTGTACCTGACTTGGTAACCTGAAGCCTTGCCTGCGTTTCCGTTGTTTCCGGGTGCATTGAAATTCAGCTTCACCTGGCCATTCTGATCGCCTGTCGCAGTAACCAGTGTTATGGTGCCGGGTGCGGTTGCATCGGTTCTGGCAGCGACACTCACATCACCGGGCAGGCCGCCCAGAAGTGTGGCGTCGTCCCGGGCGCAGACAGAGAAATGATACACCTGGCCTGCCACAAGCCCGGAAATGTTGAGATATTCCGTTTGCCCCGGGGATTTGGCTGGATCCAGTGTGGTTCCTGGTGCGGCATCGAATTTGGGTATTGTGTCTATTATGGAGGTTGACCATTTTACAGTGTAAGGCGGGTCGCCGTAAAGCTGCCCGCTGCCGCCGTCATCGCCGACACCGGTCCATGACAGCATGACCGAACCGTGAGCGGCCCCTGCGAGTGCTGCCAGGTCAGTTATTGTGGCCGGCGGGGTAACATCATTTCTGGCAACCACAGACGGGCAATTGCTAAGGGGACCAAGGTTCCCGGCTTCGTCTCTTGCCTTGACAGCGAAATAAGTCGGATTGGTGAGTGAAAAATAGTTAAAGCCAGGCAGATACCCGAACTGGTAGGTCTCGCTCAGGCCAGGTGTCTTCGGCCAGGCCCATTTCAGCTGACTGTTTGGACCTACGTATTCCGGATCGGCATAAATCCATTCAAATGCAGCATTGAACTCTCCATCATTGGTTATCGGGTTTGCCGAGTATTTGACGATGTAGCGTTTTGCGTTCCCTGAAGAACCATCATCGCCTGTGGCAGTGAAATTCAGGAAAACCATGCCGTGCAGGATGCCTGTCTCGACAGCAAGGTCAGTTATCTGCCCTGGAATAGTCATGTCTATTGCGACCTGGCTGGAAACGTCGACTATATCACCCAGACGCCCAAGCTCATCCATGCCTCTCAATCCGAAATATAGGGGATTCATGACCGAGTAATTGTAATATGCCAATATCGTGTCGCCTGCCCTAAGACCAGGGTTCGAGTAGTTGTAACGAGCGAATATATAGGCACCGGCTTCAGGGAATGAATTAAATGTTATGTTCCAACCATCATAAGTATAATCAGTCGTTCCAGACCAACCGAAGCTGTCCATTACGATGACCTGCAGGTCCTGGACCATGTCATGGTCAAGGGGCCAGGGACCGAGTTCAGCCCCATTGGTCGGGCCATAAACCATCTGTTGGTAATATGTCAATGGATTGGTGTCCGTGGTATTGTAAAAAGCATAGATGAATGCCCCGGCCTCAAACGATGGGTATAGGAACACAAAACCATCGAGATAATCGTAATCTACAAACTCTGCGAGTAAGGTCCAACCTGCGCTGTCCTCGACATAGATTTGCAGGTCATTATGATTTTGGCCGTGGTCGAGGGGCCAAGGGCCCATGTCGATCGGGTCTCCACCGCCGATTGCCGGGCCGTAGAGGGTCTCATTGAAAACCTGAAGCGAGGTTTCCCAACCAAGCAGGTTTATCTCGCTTGCGGGGGAGGTGAATGTGTAATCCGTTCCCTGCGGCAGAGGTTGGGTGCACCATTCGGAGTTCCAATAGTACTGACGGTATAGATCAACGTCACCTGAGGCTACGCCAGTGTAATTCAAGAACCACGGGCCCACCTCCGTTCCATTGCCCAGAGCTGGACCGTAAACGGATTCGTTGACCACGGGAACCATGTTACTACTGGGAAGCGTGCCTATTACGACATGTGCTGTCTGGGGAGTACCCGGGATTCCGGGCACAGGCAGCATTGATTCGGGTATAGAAGTAGAAAGCTCCCAATCATTCTCGGTGACAATCGGGTTCTCTGAATACCTACCTTCGTATATCACGCAGCTGCTTCCTGTCGCTCCCTCATCATGTGGTGCGGTCCAGTTGAGTATTACGCCTGTGTGGTTCGCTCCGACAGGGGTTGCAGTAAGACCGGTGATTGTCTCCGGCTTCATGGTGTCAATGGTGACGGTCGTGCTGACATAGTTGGACACGGGGCCCCAGTTGCCTGCCTCATCGACAGCCACTATTGCAAAGTAAAGCAGCTTTCCGGCCTCCAGGTCGACAGCAATGTGGCTCTCTATTGTTCCTGAAGTAGCTGGCACTATGAAATTCTCAATATCATATGAAAGATGCCTGAAGCAGTGGATGTTGGCTATCGGCAGATTCGAGTATCTTATCAAATAAGAGGTGGCGCTGCCGACAGCTCCGTCGTCGCCTGGCGCGGTCCAGGACATGGAGACAGTACCGTGGTCCTGACCCGGGATTACTGCGAGGTTCGTTATTCTCGAAGGCGGAGTGTTGTCGTCCATGGCTGTGGCTGTCTGGCTATTTGATATCGAGCCTAAATTGCCTGCTTCGTCCTCGGCCCGGATTGCGAACACATAAGGTTTTCCGGGGGTGAATCCGTCCATTGTGAATGACTCAGCATTTCCATAGGATTTCGGTTGCCAGAAGTTTGTATAACTAGAGAGGGCGCCCCATTCCGCTTCTGTGTTGATAATCATATCGTAAGTTTCTGTAATATTCAATTCGCATTCCGCGCTTGTGTTCACGAACCAGGTGCCGGTTGTGTTGCCCCCGCTCGAGATGTATTTGGTCAGCGAGTTGCTGTCGAACACCATGGGCCATCCGTAATACGGAGAGGCCGGGTCCGTTACCCTCGCCTGGGTGTCCATGATATCCGGCTGGGAGAAATCTATGCCCAATTGAGTCACGGCAACATTGACGCCCTGGCCAGTGAATCCCTTGGACCATGCCTCCGAACCGTAATGCTGCTTTGTGTCGAATATCGAGGAAATCCCATCCTGGTCGCTGGCTCCGGGGGAGATATATTCCCCGTCCGCTGCGGAACTCTTGAGCATCTCGTCATAGTCCAGTATTGCAAGCACTCCTTCCGTTCCCTTTAGGATTTCCAGAGCATATCTCGGAATCTGAAGAACAGGGGATATTATCTCCCCGTTCCCCCGCTGGCTCAGGAAACCGTGGTAGGGGATTCCGGAAAGCGCCTGGGCAACCTTGGAGGGGTTTGTGCACAACACCATTACAGTAACCGGATCCTTGATGTAGACATTGTCCTGAACTGTGCTTTCCCCGACAGGAGTCAGCAGAGATTCAATCACATTCTCGGTCTCTGGTGTGTTCTGAACCACAACATCGGAGATAACCTTTGAATCGCTCACGAATGCGCTCATTGGCCCTATCAATAATGCAAAGGCGACAACGAAAGTCACAATTCTCACTATCACTTTAGACATTTCATTCCTCCTCGTGAACCGCAAGAACGGTTTTCCTCAGTTAGAGAATATCGACCATTAATATAAAACCTACTATTTTCAATTTAAAATAATGTCAAGGAATATTTTCATGCCATCTAAATCCGATTGGGGAGCGGTTTACCGCACACCAAGGACCGTTTTATACTGCAAATGCTCAAATTACCAATGCGCCGCACAAGTCAAGTCAGTGGGATGGAGGATTACCTTCTTGAATGTTGCACAGATGGTCGGTCGACATTTCGCATTTTGTAATGTTTGGTGTAAAAGTATTATATTTTACTAACCATAACATATATATAACTTGAATTACATATCGTTCTACAATCATTCCCTTAACACTGTGGGCTCTTGTAAATTTATTGAGCCAATGGATAATTGGGAAAAAAGAATGGAGGAGGTGTTAACATCGCCAACCGTGAAAATAGAACGAAAATAATATTAGTGAGCTTGATATTGGCATTTACACTAGTGGTGCCAGGCGGATTTATTGCCTTTGGTGCCGAAAAAACGAATGTTCAGAATGTGGAGATGGAATCCCAGGTGACGAACCAGATACATCTCAAATATGCAGAATTCGACCCGCTTATGAGCCTTCCGACAATCCCGGACGAACTGATGAGCCAGCCACCGGCAATATCCGACACAAAGATGCCTTACATCATTCAGACTAACGGCCCGATAACCGAGGACTGGAGAAACGAACTCGCCCAAAACGGAGTGGAGATAGTTTCGTACATCCCGGACAATGCCTACCTGGTGCGCCTGAGCGGCGACCAGGTGGAGAGGGTCAGCGGTCTGAGCAGCGTCAGATGGCTCGGCGACTACCAACCGGCGTACAAGATTGCACCCGAGTTAAACAAGGCCGACGGCAAGATCGACCTGTCTATAATGCTCTTCCCCGGCGCCACGAACAATTGGGTAGTCACACTCATGAAGGAGAACTGCGGAGAGATAATTGATCTCGTACACAATGACAAGGCGAATGTCGTCCAAATGAGAATTGACTCATCCTTCATCAGCACACTCGCAGCAATGCCGGAAGTCCAGTGGATAGCCCAATTCTCTCAACCAACCATTGACAACGACTCTTCGATGCCCTTCGTTCAAAACCGGGGTACGACACCCATATTCACACACGGCCTCCTAGGTCAGATGGAGAGAATCACCGTAGAGGATTCGGAAATCACTCCTACCCATGTTAATTACAATGGAGGTGTCTATGGTTCTACTGGAGCCGAAGCGAAAGTCATTGAGAGATATGTTCCGACAGGTTCAAGCGGAGGAGTCCTCGGTACGGGAAGTAACCATGGCGGCCATACGTCTGGCACAGTCGCGGGTGACGGAGCCCCGCGCAACGCATGGACCTCTGGAACCTACGACGGCATGGCACCCAGTGCGCAGATTATCTTCCAGGATGTCGGGAACGCCACAGCGACTGCTGTTTATCCGCCAGCTGATTATTACTATGCTCAATATATGAGATCCGAGAATTCCACCTCGAAGATTCACTCCAACAGCTGGGGCGGTGCCGGCGCATATGCCGCAGAAGAAGTTCAGATAGACCAGTACATCTGGGACAGCCAGGATTACAGTGTATTCTTCTCGGCAGGGAACGGTAATGGCGAATCCATCGACTCCCAGGCCTCGTCCAAAAACATCGTAAGCGTCAGCGCGACGAACAGTCCTGGCAATGGATATGCCGGCTACATCAGTGTCGGCCCTACTGCGGACGGAAGGCTCAAACCTGACATCACATGCCCCGGAGGCAACTTTGATCCGGGCATTAATTCAGTAAATAATCCAGGCGGATATACGACCATGTCGGGAACGAGCATGTCTTGTCCGTTGGCGGCAGGCAGCGCGGCGCTGGTCCGCCAATACTACCGCGAGGGCTGGTACCCGACAGGGGCCAAGATAGCGGCCAACGGGTGGAGCCCATCAGCGGCGTTGATCAAGGCCACCCTCATAAACGGCGCCATAGCTACGACAGGTGCAGCCATACCGAACTATAATGAAGGCTGGGGCCAGCTGCATCTGGAGAACAGCCTGTATTTCTCTGGCGACGTCATCAAGACCGCGGTCGTGGACAACGTCAACGGCCTTCTGACCAACAATTATATTGAATACCAATACTCGGTCGTAGCAGGAACAAGGTTAAAAATCAGCCTTGCCTGGACAGACTACCCGGGAAACCCCACGGCAGCCAAGATGCTGGTCAATGACCTGAATTTGCTTGTCACAGTACCGGGCGGAACCCAGTACAGGGGCAATGTGTTCAGCGGCGGATGGTCCACCACCGGAGGCAGTTACGACGTGCTCAACAACGTTGAATGCGTCTACATCCAGACACCTACAGCAGGCGTGTACACCATCCGTGTAACTGGTGCAGCCGTCGCTCTGGGCCCGCAGAACTTCGCGCTGGTAGTCTCCGGCGCACTGACAGACGGTTACGGCAATGTGTTCCTGGACAGGACAGCTTACGACGACACTGACACAATAATGATCAGCGCCGAGGACACGAACAACCCGGCCGGGAGCATCAGCGTCACCCTGACGACAAGCAGCGGCGACAGCGAGACAGTATCAGTCCCGGTCACGGCAACCAACTCCGGCGTTTACAAGTACGGAAGTTTAGTTACTGGACTCGGTGTGATTAG
>CAYHBA010000002.1:0-279807 GCA_964354755.1 uncultured Thermoplasmata archaeon | reverse complement strand
GGTTGAAAAATGCTTAAGTCATTTTATACGGAGCCATTATCTTTCTATATAATGCAAAGTAATATATACAGCCACCGTCCAGTTAATATATAATACTTTCGCCCATCCCTTCGGCATCCTTATAAGGTAAGTCGCGGATT
Source organism: uncultured Thermoplasmata archaeon (assembly GCA_964354755.1). Lineage (GTDB taxonomy): Archaea > Thermoplasmatota > Thermoplasmata > SG8-5 > SG8-5 > UBA147. The sequence goes on along the minus strand of CAYHBA010000002.1, from coordinate 279,667 downwards.
ATGTATATTATGAACAAACAAGAATATAGAGTTGAATATCGGTCTCCGCTTGGGGACACGATAGAGACAATAGGAACTATTGAACGAAATGGGGATTATTTCCTCGTTGGTGAAGAAATAACTCCGTTAATGGATAAGCAAATAATCCATGTGCACAAGAAGGATATTATCCATATTCAAGCTATTGAAAAGGAGGATTAAATGGGAACGGTGGGTATTTACATACCCTGTGAGATGAAAAACCTTGAAGCGTTTTTATTGAGATTAGAGAAAGGAGACCGCTCCAGGTTTGTCATTGAGGCATTGAAAAGACACAATGTCCAGATAATCAAAGATATAATTTTTGAATCACAACAGAATACTGAGAAATGGATGGGCATTGAGAGAGACTTTAAAGTCATCGCGGAAGAATATTCTCAGAACAAAAGTATTAATCTGGCCTGGTTTAATAAATTCGTGGAGAATGAAATTGGTGAGGCGCGAGAGAATCGTTATCTAAAAAATTATGCCTATGCTCCCGAAACTCAGAAAGTTCTCAAAGAACATGGTTATTCCTCAGAGGATTTCATTCAAGAGGTAGAAAAGAAGAGGGGGTCTAATGATAGACCAGGTAGTTACTAACTACTTACTACTTACTAAGGTTTATAGAGTAATGAGAGAGAGAAGAGGGAAAACTTGGGGTATAAGTATATAAAGCCAGAAGGTATTCTCTCTGGCGATGAACTGGATACAATCCCCCTCAAGGCTCCAGAGGGGAAGACAACAGGACATCAGAAGCAGAAACCGGGCCCGAAGAGGAAGCACCCGAGATGTAAGGTGGATTGGTTGCCCAATCCGTTCGGGAAATACCCCGTAAGTTCTGCGGTGAAACAATATCTAGAAGCCACAAGAAAATACTATGCTCCAAGCACCCAAATGGAAAGAACCCGTAAGACAAAATACATCGTTCGGGTCCTGGGCGAACTGGGGGTCCCTACTAATCCTGCGAAGGTCAAAAGTCAGGACATAATAACATTCAAGGATTGGATGGACGACAAAAAGTTAGGGAATGCCCATAAAAGGCGGTTATTGAGGTATTTCGGGGACTATCTGGCATATTATGATAATGATGTAGTCTCGCTCATGAAATCCAAAAAACAAATAAGGGTTCCCGCAGAAATCCCCAAAGATATTAGGTCCATGACTCAGGAAGCCGTCCAGTTCCTTCACGAAGTAACCAAAGGAATGACGGGCTGGAACGGGGCGGTTGCCCAATTCATAACCATGGCATACCCTTACACCGGGCTAAGACCATCTGAACTAAGAACTCTCAGATATGAGGACCTGGACCAAAGAGATTGGACCATCCGAGTATCTCATCCGAAAGGCGAAGGCGTCTACGGACAGAACCGAAGGGCGGTCATTCTGCCTCAGGCAATACCCGCGTTCAAGGAGTTCTTGGTTGAAAGGGCACAATACTTACAGGACAACGGAGAAACAGTGAATTTCGAGCCTCTAATCCCTTATAAAGGGCTTTGGGGCTTGACCTATTGGGGCAGCGCCCAGCTCAACATCCTGAAAATAAAAATAGAGAACATGGCTGGAATGAAGTTCAAAATAAAGGATTACAGGGCGACCTTCTGCCAGCTGGCCATAGACAAGGGTGCTGACCTAACAGCAGTATCGAAGATGATGGGGCATAAGACAACAACCACCACTGAAAGCTTCTACGGTAGAATCAGGGACGATAGCGCAATCCGAGAGCTGAGACGAGCGTTCACGGAGCCGAACACCGTCGATATTTCGACCCCCCTAAAAGTTGAGCTACAGCCAGGCATGAAAAATATGCTTAGCCAGTAGTTTAATTCACTCGTGAACTAAAAAGTAGCCAGATAAAAAATAAATGGACCCAACGGGATTTGAACCCGTGGCCTCCTGCTGGTTTGGGTCTGGGTGAATATCGCCCAAACCATGCAAAGCAGGCGATCTACCGAGCTGATCTATAGGCCCATGTAATTTTGAACAGCCAATCCTATATTAGATATAAACTTTTGTCAGCATCAGCTCGGTATAGGGCCAATTTCCGAATTGTCACTTAATATCTTTGAGGAAATTAGCCCGTATCGCCAAACTAGCGACTGCTAGCATTATATTCAAAGTCTGTTTGGCGCTAGAATCTCTGGCAAAGAATCGTTTCTCTCTAACTTTCTGATTCTCCGGTCATGTAATCATAATGCTCTTGCTCGGATTCATCCTCTCATCCTTTCCAACCCCTCTACCAAATTTATATATTGTGCTTCCCGATATGCAGAAATGGGAGAGAAATGCCCGCATCGCTTTCAGAAAGCCTCACTGACATCATGGTCTCCGAGCTCGGGGACATGGGCAAGTTCGTCATAAAGAAGCACTGCAAAGACCTGGGCATTGACTTTCACGACATCCGGACATCAGACCTGCCGAGGCTTGCAGACTCTCTCTCGGCTTCGATGATGCTTTTCGGAACAGAGAAGGCCAAGAACGTTTATGGGAAAATCCTCAGGCTCAAGGACCTGGACAGCATAGTTGACTCCCAGACCGATTCCCCGAACAAGCTCGACGACCTCATACACCTGGCCTCGACCAGGATGAATGCCGGGGAGTGGGAGACGGCGGCGAACGATTACACTGACGCCCTGAGCCTGGCCAATGAATTGAAGGATAGGGAAAAAGCCGCAAAAATCCACAGGGCCCTGGGAAACCTAGCCCTGAGGAATGGGGAATACAGGGTGGCCGAGGAGCATTTCGGAGAGAGCCTCATCATTGCCCAGAACCTGAAGAACGACAAGGAGATTGTCGAGTCGCTCCGAAGCATGGGCAACGGGTGCTGGCGCAAGGGGACTTATGACATAGCCCTGGGATTCCTCAAGGATGCGCTCAGGAAGGCCAGGAGCATCAGGGATGACGACGCAATCGCCCAGGTGTACATGGCAATGGCAAATGTGTACGACGAGAAGGGAGAATACGAGAAAGGAATCGACTATGCGAAGCAGAGCCTGGCATACTTCGAGAAGGCCGGGAACCTGAACAGCGTGGCCACTGTGCTGAACAACATAGGGGTCGCCTATGCCAGGATGGAGAATTACACAGATTCCGTCAAGTACTACGAGAGGTGCATCGGGGTCTCGGAGAAGGCTAACTATGTGCTGATGCATGCCTGGGCTATGTTCAATGCGGGCGAGGATTATGCCAAACTTGGGGACTTCAAGAAATCCATAAGCTACTGTGAGAGGTCGCTGGACACGTTCATGAAGATGAACGATAAACTCGGGATGTCTGGCGCCTACATGTCCTTCGCCATAGCCTACGAACTGAAGGAGGACTTTGAGCTGTCCCTTGCCTACTTCCAGAAGACCATCAAGCTGAGGGAGGACCTGGCCATGCCCTACAGGCTTGCGGACGCATGCTATGAATGCGGCATTATGCTCACCAAGAAAGGGGACCGGGCAAGGGCCAGGAAATTTCTGGACCGCGCGCTGAGGATTTTCACCGAAATAGATAGCGCGAAGAGGATTGAGAAGACCAAGTCCGCATTGGGCGCCTTGGCCTAGCGCACATCCTTGAGTGTCCTTTCGACGATTTCCTCGGCCTCGCCGATGTAGTTCTTCGGATCCAGCATGGCGTCCATTTCCTCCGGTTTGAAGAGTGCTGACACGGCTTTATCCGCGGTCATCTGTTCTCTGAGATGCGTGCCTGTGTCGGCCGCTTTCATTGAAATGCGGCGCATCATCTCGTGGGCGTCCTGACGACCGACACCCTTGCGCACCATGGCCATCATCACGGCTTCGGCCATAATAAGGCCCTTGGCTGACTCAAGATTTGCCGTCATCCTCTCCGGATACACCTCGAGGTTGGTGAACACCCTGCTCATCTTCACCAGCATGTCATCAATCAGTATACTGGCATGAGGGATTATGAACCTCTCGGCCGCTGAATTTGTCAGGTCGCGCTCATGCCACAGCGGCACGTTCTCATATGTCGGCGGAACCAGGCTCCTCACAACCCTCGCCAGGCTGCAGACGTTCTCGCAGGTTATGGGATTGCGCTTGTGCGCCATGGTGGAACTGCCAACCTGCCTTTCCCTGTCGAAGGCCTCGGCCACCTCGCCGATCTCGGACCTCTGGAGGTTCCTGATCTCGACAGCAAACTTCTCCAGCGAACAGGATATGTTGGCAAGGAGAGACATGTATTCGACATAGCGGTCGCGGCCCACCAGCTGGAGGCCGGCCTCCTCGGCTCCGAGTCCCAGGGATTTCATCACATTCGCCTGTATCTCCGAGGCATGCTGGCCGAGCGCGGCTCCCGTGCCAACGGCCCCGCTCATCTTGCCCACGCATATCCTGGGCTTTGCCTCCCTCAGCCTATCCAGGTGGCGCTGCAGCTCCCTGGCATAAACTGCCATCTTCATTCCGAATGTCAGCGGGACAGCAAATTGGCCGTGAGTGCGTCCAACCATGATGGTCCTCTTGTGCTTCTCGGCAAGTTCGGCAATCGCATTCTGGAGCACTATGAGGTCATCCTCAATTATCTGAAGGGCGTCCTTCAGCTGCATGGCCGTGACCGTGTCGACAATATCGTTGGAGGTTGCGCCCAGATGGACATAATCGCCGGCTGCTCCGGCCTGTTCGGTGAGGGCTTTCACCATGGCCATTATGTCATGGTTCGTGGTTTTCTCTATCTCGCGGACCCTGTCAATTTTCACATGCTTGGTGTCAGCACGGTCAGATATCAGCTTCGCATTTGCCTTGGATATCGTGCCCACCGCGGCATGGGCCTTGGCAAGGGCCGCTTCCACATCCAGCATGCGCTGCAGTCGCCTTTCCTCATCGAAAATCCGCTTCATAACTTCCCGGCCGTACCTGAAATCCAATGGGCAAACCTGCAAGTCGTTCACCGGCACCCAATACGCCTACGGGGTTATTGTGTTTTCCATGACCGCGGAAAACTATAATAGCAGAATTCCGATTGCGGGCCGATGACCGGGGACGAAATTGGTTTCAGCGAGATTTCGGATGTCTACAGGAACGAGCGCCAGAGCAAGTCACTCACGAAGCTGCCTGTGAACTTTTACTCGAAGGCCGAGGAACATCTCCAGAAGCTGAGGGAGGAACACTGCGCTGCGATACTCGTCCCGAACAACCCGGCCAGCATGATGCTCTGGGACCAGATAACAAAACTCGACAAAAGGCTGCAGCACATATACGAAATAAGAGAGAGGAAGATTGCGCTCGCAGCCCTTGACAGAATGGTAGGCGCGGCGCAGCCGGACAACCTGACAAAAAAGGACAAGGCCCTTTATGACAGACTCGTCGAGACACTGTCCACATTCAGGAACCTCTCCGATACACACGAATGCCCGCCCCCCGCAAAACTCGCCGAACCGTCCTCGGAGCCTGAAAAAGCCGTCCAGATGACAGTGACAGAGGCGTCACCCGAACCCATACAGGCAGTTCCGGAGGAAACCATCGTGGTGCATGTGCTCGAGGACATTCCGACTTTCGTGAGCCTTAAAAACACCTACAACCTCAAGAAGGACGACATGGTCACGCTGCCCGGCCAGTTCGCCAAGCTTCTCTCGGCCAAGGGCAAGGTAAGGATTGTAGGCGGATGATTGGCACACTCCGTCCATATATAACAGTGTAATAAACTATAAATACAATATTTCTTAATCCCTCGCCCCCAAAACGAGCAGGTGTTAATTTGGCAAGAGGATTGTACACGGCAAAAAAGCTGCAGAAAAGCAGGCAGCAGTTCAGATGGAACGATCGCTATTACAAGAAGCGCATTCTCAAGCTTAAGGAGAAGGCAGACCCTCTGGAGGGTTCAGCCCAGGCCAGGGGCATCGTTCTCGAGAAGGTCGCAGTGGAGGCGAAGCAGCCCAACTCCGGCCTTAGAAAATGCATCAAGGTTCAGCTCATCAAGAACGGCAGGCAGATCACGGCTTTCGCAGTCGGAGACGGAGCCATCAATTTTATAGACGAGCACGACGAGGTGCTTGTCGAAGGCATAGGGGGAAGGATGGGGCGTTCCTACGGGGATATTCCGGGAGTCAGGTTCAAAGTGATAAAAGTCAACAACGTTTCCCTGGACGAGATGGTCCGGGGCAGGAAGGAGAAGCCTGTGAGGTGAGCATGTGGCCGATGACGTGAAACAAGAGGAGAAGAAGCCTGAAACCGCAGAGGAGAAGAAGCCCGCCGAGGCATCTGCCCAGGAAAAGGTCCCAGAACCCGCGCAGGAAAAGCCCGCCGAGGCACCTGCCCAGGAAAAGGGTCCGGTGCTGGAAAAATCCCAGGAAGCCGTGACTCCCGGGGAGCCAAAGCCCCCGAAGGAGGAGGCTCCGAAGGAAGTCGGAAAGGCCCTGGTGCCGAAGAAGATACTTGGCGTCCCCCCGGACAAATTGAAGCTCTTTGACAAGTACGACCTTTCCAACATAACTGTCACGGATGCCGGTCTGGCCAGGTATATCAACCTGGATCCGGTCATCGTGCCCCATACCGGTGCAAGGCATGCCAACCGCCCGTTCGCGAAAAGCAAGATGAACATAGTCGAGCGGCTGGTCAACAACATGATGAGGACGGAAGCATACACAGGCAAGAAGACCAAGACCTACCGGGTTGTCATGGAAGCATTCGAGATAATCGAATCCAAGACAAAGAAGAACCCGGCCCAGGTTTTCATAGACGCACTGGAGAACACAACCCCGAGAGAAGAGGTCACCAGGCTTAGGTACGGAGGCGTTTCAGTACCGAAAGCCGTGGACGTAAGCTCGTCCAGGAGACTTGACATAGCCATACGCAACATCTGCAAAGGCGCACAGGCCGCCTCTTTCAAGAGCACAAAACCGATCGAGATTTGCCTGGCAAACGAAATTATGCTGGCCGCGAAAGGCGACATGAGCAGCTTCGCAGTGTCCAGGAAAGAGGAGAGCGAGCGCGTGGCCGGCTCCGCCAGATAATCCCGCTGCAATTGACATTATTCAGAAGGTGTTTGAATGGGACGAAAGGAAGACAACATCAAGAGGGCACAGGCGCTGATGACCAAGCCTAAGCAGATAAGGAACATCGGGACGGCAGCGCACATCGACCATGGCAAGACAACGTTCAGCGACAATCTCATCGCCGGTGCTGGCATGATGTCGGAGGAGCTCGCAGGCAAGCAGCTCATGCTGGACTATGACGAACAGGAACAGGCCCGCGGCATCACAATCAACGCGGCAAATGCGTCAATGGTGCACACATACAAAGGCCAGGAATACCTCATCAATCTTATAGATACACCAGGGCACGTGGACTTCGGGGGAGACGTTACAAGGGCCATGAGGGCCATAGACGGCTGCTTCATACTGGCTTGCGCTGTAGAAGGAGTAATGCCACAAACTGAAACTGTCATACGCCAGGCCATAAAGGAAAAAGTGCGCCCTATCCTTTTCATCAACAAGGTGGACAGGCTCATCAACGAACTGAAAGTCACCCCTGAGCAAATGCAAACCAGGCTTACGAACATCATCACAGAAGTCAACGGAAAGATAGTAAAGCTTCTGCCAGATGATTTAAAAAAGATCTGGGCACTGGACGTGACCAGCGGAACCGTTGCCTTCGGTTCTGCGTTCCATAATTGGGCCATATCTGTCCCTTTCATGAAGCGCACCGGAATCACATTTAAGGATATATACCAGTTTTGTGCTGATGGGAAACAGAAGGAGCTCGCGAAGAAAGCGCCCATTCACGAAGTCATCCTTGACATATGCATAGAGCACATGCCGAATCCGTTGGACGCCCAGAAAATGAGAGTGCCCCAGATATGGCATGGAGACCTGAATTCCGAGGTCGGCAAATCGATGCTCACCTGCAACCCGAACGGACCGGTCGCGATGATGGTCACCAAAATTATCATGGACCCGCATGCAGGAGAGGTAGCCATAGGGCGCCTGTTTTCAGGAAAAATAAGACGTGGCATGGATCTGGCCATAAGCGGGATGCCCAACAGGAACAGGGTCCAACAGGTTTCACTCGCTGTTGGCGCGGACAGAATCCCGGTCGACGAGATAGACGCTGGAAATATCGTTGCTATCAATGGACTGAAGGATGCCATTGCCGGTTCGACCGTATCCACTGACGCAGAAATGGAAACGTTCGAGAAGATGGTCCACTACTCCGAACCCGTTGTGACGGTGGCAATCGAGGCGAAGCACATGAAAGATCTTCCCAAGCTAGTCGAGGTGCTCCGCACAGTCGCCAAAGCCGACCCGTCCATCCAGGTTGAAATCAACCAGGAGACGGGCGAACACCTGATGTCGGGCATGGGAGAGCTTCACCTTGAAATCACACAGTACAGGATCATCAACGAGCACAAGGTTGATATAAATTCCTCGCAGCCGATCGTGGTGTACAGGGAATCTGTGGAAGCTCCGACGCCCAGGGAGTTCGAGGGAAAGTCCCCGAACAAGCACAATAAATTCTATGTCATAACGGAACCGCTTGCCGCCAACATTGTCGAGGAGATAAAATCCGGAAAGATCGCATCCGAGGGCGGGAGAATCAAGGACTCCAAGGCCATGCAGAAAACGCTCCAGGACCTCGGAATGGAAAGGGACGAGGCAAGGAGCGTCGTGGCAATCTATGGCCCGAACATATTCCTGGACATGACCAAGGGCATTCAGAACCTCCATGAAACCATGGAGCTTTGCAAGGAGGCATACATCGAGGTCATGAAGAGGGGCCCACTCGCCGAGGAGAGGGTCATGGGCGTGAAGGTCAAACTCATGGACGCAAAGCTGCACGAAGACGCAATACACAGGGGCCCGGCTCAGGCAATACCGGCCATGAGGCTGGCCATATACGGTGCGATGTGCCTTTCGGGCCGCACGCTGCTGGAGCCGAAGCAGAAAGTTCAGATCAACGTTCCGCAGGAGGTCATGGGCGCAGCGACGCGCGAGATGCAGCAGAGGCGCTCTATCATAGAGGACATGGAACAGGAAGGCGACATGGTCATAATCAAGGCCAAGGCGCCGGTCGCGGAGATGTTCGGATTCTCCAACTCGATGAGGAGCGCGACCGCAGGCCGCGCGCTCTGGAACACCGAGAACTGCGGGTTCGAGAAGATTCCCAGGGAGCTGCTGGACGGCGTTGTCGCCAGCATAAGGACTAGGAAGGGCCTGAAGCCTGAGCCGTACGACGCGAATTACTATTCAAGCTAATCCCAAGAAACGAAATTGGCGGGTATTATAATGAGGGCCTGGGCCGTACTATTTCCCCCTGTGCCCCAGCACCAGTTCGGCCACTTCTGCAACATCATCGACCGTGACCCAAACCCGGTCCCCGAACGCCGCATTGGCCTGGGCCGCCTGGGTCAGCGCGGCCCTCACGCGCTCGTTGTCCTGGTTCATATCCTTCAGGACCTTGCCTATCGTGGCCTCGATCTTCTTGGGCACGTCCACCCTGGCGACCAGGTCCCTGGAGCGCTTCACGCGCTGGCTGAAAGCCTCGGTCTCCCTGCGGTTGCGCATGGCGAAATTGACCGGGTCCTGCCTGTAGGCCTCGACGCGGCGGACTATCTCGATTCTCTCCTCTATGTCCTTGATGGACTGCACCCTGACTGACATGCTGAATCTCCCAAGAATCTCGGCATCCAGCTCCCCGTCCTCAGGGTTCATGGTGGCTATGGCCCTGAATCTGGCTGGATGGGAGAAATCGCCGTGCTTTGACACGCTGCGGTGAGTTCCGACCTCGGTAATGTCCAGTATCCTGGCGAGAGTCCCCGGGTCCATCAGGTTCGCCCTGGAGAGGATTAGGAAACCCCTGTTGACCTGGCCCACATATCCTGGTTTCAGCCTAGACTGGCTGTCGAACCCCCCGAATATACGCGTCTCGGACGAGCCCAGAGGGACCTCCAGAATCGGCAGCCTCTTCGAGAAGGAGACCAGGTCCGAGACGGAGGATTTGCAGTCCTGGCACATGGCCTTCTTGTCGCGCGGGTCGCAGTTGTAGAAACATCCTGTGACTGCCTCGACCTCGGGCAGTATGTCCCTCAGGCCGCGGGCCGAGGTGGATTTGCCAGTGCCGGCCTCGCCGACCAGAATGATGTTGCCGATGGACGGATTCGAGGCCGTGAGAAGCAGGGCCTTCTTCATCACTTGCTGTCCGACTATTCCGACAAGTGGAAACGGCGGGATGTCGCCCTTCTTCACGAACTTGGATAGGTCAGTGAAATCCGTTATGTCCAGGTCATCCGCTTTCATGTGTGTTCACCGTCATGCATGTTGAAGCACCATGCTCTTTATCGATTCAGCCAGCTCAACCCTGGTGTCCTCATCCGAGGACATGGTCAGCGGGATGACCATCTGGGCTGCCTTCACTATGTCATCGTCGCTCACGCGGCGCTCGTTCCTGAGGGCGCAGAGGCTTTTGGCCACGCTCTCTATCCTGAACTCGCTGCTGTTTCCCTCGACATTGAACTCGGCGCACATCCTGGCGATGAGGTCTAGCTGGGCGTCTGTTATCTGAACCTCGTGCATGAGCTTCTGCCCGCCCGTGACAACGGTTATGGCCTGCTCCTTGCTGGCGAGTATATTTGTATTGAACAGCTCTGGCTTCGAGCCGAACTCCTCCAGGTAGCAGAGGGCCTTCATCCGAATCAGTATCCTGTCCTCCGGCGTGGCCTCGAGAAGCACGCCCAGCTTCTCCGATATCAGGGGATGGACCTCTGCATCCCGGTCGCTCTTCGTCGCGATGAGCAGTATCCGGCAGGGCTGCTCTATCACATTGCCGTCCCTCTCCACGGAGTTCTTTCCGGTCGCCAGGGCGCTCGCCAGACCTGTCTCGACGTCATGATCCAAGCCCTCGATGTCCTCTACGAACAGAATGCCCCTGTGCGCCCTTGTCAGGAGATTGGGCCTCACCACGTAATTGACGAACACGCTGCCCTTCAGACCCTCCAGAGTCACCTTCTGCGGCAGGAAGACCACCGGAAGCTTCTGCCTTTCTGTAGTCATGCGGCCATACTCGTATTCCAGCCTGCATCTGGGGCAGAATTCTTCTGGTCTTGCTGGGTCGCAACTCACATTGCAGCCCTTCACCGCGTCGATCGTGAATTCCATTTCCTGGAGATACCTCAGGGCGCTTCTGACCGAGTCAGGGTCGAAACCGCGGACAAGGGCACCGCCCAGATTGTCCATGGACACGAGCAGAAGCAGCAATTTGTCCTTCAGGACCTCCGCTTCAGCCACGGCCTGCGCAATGCCCAGGAACGGCTTCAGCACCGGGGGTATGTCCATCTCCCTTTCCCGGTCGGCCTTGAAATGCTTGTGCATGATGGCCACGGCCTCGGCCGCTTCTCTTTCAGTCACTTCTGTGATGAAATTCCTGGCCGCAAGCACCTTGGCCAGGCCCTTCATCTTGTCAGGGAAGCATGCCTCGCCACTCAGCTCAGTCGAGTATCTCTCGAGCGCCTTGCCGAGGGTTTCCGGGATGATTATGTCATGCATAACCTTCCTGGCCTTCAGGTAATTAATCATCCATTCCTTCCTGTACCTGTCCAGCTTGACCTGGAAGTTGGCCGGGTCCGCGTCGTACTCCTTGCCATACTGTATGAGTTTGGTCCTGAACTGCAGGTCCTGCTCTGGCTCGGCCCTGACGAAGAGAGTGATCTGGTCCTCCAGCTCTCTGTGGATGGATGCGCCGTCTTTGCTCAGCGTTCCGACGAGCGAGAACTTGCAGGGGAATGTCATTGTCCTGCCGCCCTTCTCCAGGGTGTATGTTCTGTCCCGCAGGGTTCTGGCAATTACCCTTGCCACATCCGGCTTGAGCAGGTCAATGTTCTCCACGAACAGCATGCCGCGGTTCGCCTCCTTCAACTTGCTCGTGGTGGCCAGGAACCTGATGTATATGTCGCCCATCATGTCGGAGGTGGTGTTCTCCCTGTCGAGCTGGATGATGGGGAAGGTGCGGAGCGCGGTTTTGACTTCGGGCGGTTTTTCCGTATCAAGGTACTTGATGCGGCAATAGTAGCAGTAGGCATCCCTGTCGGCCGGGTCGCACCCGACGGGGCAATCCGCTATTGCCCTGAACTCCAGTGAGAGCGAGTCTACGAACTCGAGAACCTCCCTGACGGCCTTTTTCCTCCGAGCCTGGAAAACAATCCCTTTGAAATTTGGGTCGACCAGCCCAATGGAAACGTATTCGAGTATCCTGTCGAATGCCATCACGTCGTCAATTCGCACTGTCGCAGCCCCGGCTTCCCCATGTTCCAGGTGATAGTAGACGCCGCTGCATATATTAGCTATCTTGCCGGCCAGCTCCGAGCCAGTCTTCGAGACATCAATGACCAGCGTGGGGATGTGTACCCTCTTTATCGATTCGCATGTTTTCTTTATCTCGTTCTCGATGTCCTCCCCGGGGACTATGGGCATGTTGGCCGTGCCGTCCGTGACGAGTATCAGCAGCGGGTTTGTGTCCTTCTCTATCCTCAGCTTGGACCTAAGGTTGTCCAGGCCCTGCCTGAGCCCTGCAGCGAGCGGAGTGGTCCCGCCGAACTCCAGTTTTTCGATGTACTGCTTGCCCTTCTCGATGCTGGAAGTGAACGGAAGCACGACCTCGGCGCTGCGCCCGTAACAAGAAACAAGGGATATGCGGTCCCTCTTCTGGTAGGCATCCAGCATGAGCTCGCCCAATGCATCCTTGATGCCCTTCATCTTCGCGTCCATGACCATGGAGCTGGATGCGTCCAGAACCAGGCAAATGAGCGTGGAAATTCTCCGGCGCCTCACTTTCTCCCTGTAATCGCGCTTCTTAACCTCTATCTTGCCGCCCTGGGAGTGCATGATGGCGGATTTTATCGTCGGAAGTATTGCGATGTCGACGGCCCCGGAGGTCTTCGGGGCCCTGGCCTTGAGGTACCGGCCCTGGCTGCCCACTGTCATGATGTCTGTGCGCCTGCCTGTCCTCACCACACCAGTGACTATGCGCTTTGACTTCTGGTGAAGAAGCGCGCTCATCAACTTCTTTAGTTCCCCCGGCGGCATTCAGAATCCTCAGGCCATTAAGTTAATTCGACATTATAAAATTATCTTACGTGGACCTTCAGCGTGCCGATGCCCTCGATGCCCGCCTCGACGACGTCGCCGCTGACCATTGGGCCTACGCCTTCGGGAGTTCCTGTGGCGATGATGTCTCCGGGTTCCAGGCTCATAATGCCAGAAACATGGGTCACTATCTCGGGAATGGAGAACATCAGCATGCCGGTGCATGATTTCTGTCTGTACTGGCCATTCACTTTCAGCCATATCTCAAGGCCCTGGGGGTTGGGAACCTTGGATGCCGGCACTGCGTCCGAAATCGGGGCGAACGTGTCATAGCCCTTGGCCGCTGCCCATGGCTTGCCTGCCTTTTTCGCCTTGGCCTGCAGGTCTCTCGCAGTGACATCAATCATGACGGCATAGCCCATCACATGTTCCATGGCCTTCTCTGCGGGTATCTTCCCGCCGGTCTTTCCGATGATGATTGCCAGTTCGACCTCGTGATGCACGTCTTTCGACTCGGCGGGTATGACTATCTCCCCGCCCTCATGGATTATTGCGGACCTGGGCTTGAGGAAGAACTCCGGCCTCTCCGGAACCGAGGAGCCCATCTCCTCCGCGTGGGCACGGTAGCTCCTGAGAAGGCATATCAGCTTACCGGCCTCTACCCTTTTGCCTTCCATCATCACGAATGTCATGTCCGCTCCTCACCCTGCATTCGGCGGGCACTATAAAAAACTGCCACGGAAAAGGCTTTAATCCGGCACAGACTTTCAAGGGGCATGAAACTTGAAACCCTGGCAAGGTATCCCTTCCTTCCTGAATCGTCAGCTTACCTGAAGCAGAAAGGCATAACGCTGGATGCGCTTGTCGGCTCGGCCGCCTATGAGCCTGCGAGGCATGCTGGAAGGCACAGGGTCATGGAGGCGCTGGCGGATGGCATTATCCAGGACAGGGCAACGGCTGGGGAGGTGGGCAGCCTGGTTGAACTGCTCTCCTATGCCGTGGCCAGGATAATTGTCTCCAGCACCGGAGACGAGCATCTCGTGCAGAGATATGCACTGGCTGAGGCCGTGGCCACGGAAAACAGGCTTGCCGGCGAGAATTTGGATTTCATCATAGACATGGCCGTGTTCATGGGCCTGGATGCGGTTCGCCTCAACGCTACCGAGGCAAGCGTCCATTTCGCAGACTATCTGAGGCACAGCAGCCAGATGAGGAGCGACGAATGGAAGCTGGTGAACAAGGATCTTGACAATGGACGCGTTGCTGTTTCCGGGAAAGACCTGGCCAGGCTCATGAGGCATGCCGTGGACGACAGGATCGCGTCAGAGCTGCCGTTGCCTGTGAACGACAAAATAATCGCGGCATTTCAGAACTCCATAGACCTGGTCAGGGAGGAGGTGGAGCGCAGGAGCGCCAAATTCGAGAGGGAAAGCTACGGAAAGGTCAGCTTCCTGAGGCTGCCGCCCTGCATGAAGAAGCTGATGGCCATGATGAAGAAAGGCGAGAACGTTCCCCATGTCGGCAGGTTCGCGCTCACGTCGTTCCTGCACACGGTGGGCATGACCAACGACGAGATAGTGGCGGTATTTTCATCCTCGCCGGACTTCAAGGAGCAGCTGGCCAGGTATCAGATTGACCATATCACGGGCAAGTCGTCCGGAGTGGAATACCTGCCTCCCGAGTGCGCAACAATGAAGACCCAGGGCATATGCTTCAACCCCGATTCGCTGTGCAAGAGGAAATGGCTTCACCACCCGCTGAATTATTACAGGGTCAAGGGCAAGAAGCGGGAGAGGCCGGCGTCGAAGGCGGCTACTTCTTCAGGCGAAGCGTGAGCGCGCGCCATACCCTGAACCCGCGCTGGAGGGCCGTGAAATGCCCGGCGATGGCGAACCAAGCCATAAGAATGTCGAACGGAGTGAGCGCCAAGTCGATGTAGGGAAGTGTGAACACCGTGGATGTCCCCCAGAAGAACAGCATGCCCCAGAGGACGAGCGGGGCCAGTATCATGAGGACGAGCCTGTCCGCGCGCCCCAGAATCCCGCTGTAGTCCCTTTCCACGCCCACTGCTTGGGCTTGGGTGCCTAAGTAGCTTGTCATGAGCACGCCCGTGAGACCAAGAAAACCTATGAGCCAGTGGCAGTACCCTGAGACCATGATGCCGAGTATGAGGAAAATATCCGCGTACCTGTCAAGCACGTGGTCCAGGAAATCCCCCCGAAGGCTTGCCTTGCCTGTTATCTTGGCCACCTTGCCGTCAAGCGCGTCCATGAGGGAGCTGGCCATAAGCATGGCCGCGGAAACTATCAATAGCCAGTACCATGTGCCTGAAAGGTAGAACAATAGGCCGGTGAGAGCCGCGAGCATTATTGCGACAGCGGACAGGTGGTCTGGGTTGACATTGGTGAGACGCCTTGCCATGGGCAACAGGACTCTGTCGGCCGAGTCCCTGTGCTTGTCTAATACCAATCCATCACTGCTCCGCTCCAATCAATCTTTCCCGGTGAATACTTAACCGCATCACCGTTGATAATCCTTTCGATGGCGTCGGCAACGTTTTCCGGACTCAGAACAGTCGTGTCCACCTCGAAAACATTCTCCCAGGCCTCCAGAGCTTCCGCGAGAATGATGTCTATGGCCTCCGCCTCCATGTTCTCCATGACCTTCTCCTTCGGGTAATTCCTTGATGACAGCCTTTTCCTTATAATCTCGGGATTGCATCTGAGAATGATGCAGAGAGTGTTTGGGACATAGTGCGCCAAATGCCCGACCACTATCACTGGTTCGGTGGACTCAGAAACCGCTGAAAAAAGCTTTTCCGTGTCAACCTCCTTTTCCCCGCCGACTGATTCTATTGCCCCGTGTTGGGCTGCCAGTTCCTCGACCGTGATTATCGAGTGGCCGCGCTTTGCCAGTATTTTCGAGGCGCTGGTCTTGCCTGTTCCTGGAGTGCCTGTGAGGGCGATATACATGGGGATGCGGAATGCCCAATGCCCTTTTAAAGTTAGCATACAAAATATTATTATGCCGAAGGATAATGGCAGGGCAATGGCGGAAAGGAATAAGGTTCTGATGCTTCTCAGCAATCCCTTCAGGCCTGACCCGAGGGTGCACAGGGAGGCTGTCAGCCTCATCCGTAACGGCTACGACGTGACCATTGCATGCTGGGACAGGGACGGGAAACACCCGGCAAAAGAGACCATTGACGGCATCAAACTTATACGGGTGGATCCGGTTGCGGGCTGGGGTGGATCCAGCAGGTTCATCTTGGCGCTTCGCAAATTCTGGAAGAACCTCGGGAAGGCGGTTTCTGGCCTGGAATACGACATAGTGCATGCGCATGACCTGGACACGCTCTCACCCGGGCTGAAAATCGCGGCCAGAAAGAAAATCCCGCTTATATACGACAGCCATGAGATATACCACGAGATGGCCAGGGAGAAGGTCTCCGGTTTTCTGCTGAAATATCTAACTAGGTACGAGGCAAGGATGGTGCGCAAACCCAAAATTATGATCACGGTCAACGAACCTATAGCTGATATTTTCAGGGGTTTCGGGGCAAGGGATGTCAGGGTGGTGATGAACTGCCAGCCCGAGGTCCGGATAGATGTCGCGGGGGCAGAAAACATCCGGTCGCGTATTTCACCCGGCGGAAAGCCGATAGTGCTGTACATTGGTGTACTGGAACCAAACCGGCTCCTGCTTGAACTGGCACAGACCCATTCCTTCGGAAAGGAAAATTTCGTTCTGGCAATGGGCGGCTACGGCTCGCTCGAGGAGCAATTGAAAGCGGTTGCCGGAAAAAGCAATGGGCGTGTGGCATTCATCGGCCGCGTCAGGCCTTCGGATGTCCCAGCGCACAACATGGCCTCCGACATACTCCTGGCAACCTATGACCCGGGCCTGAGAAACAACAGGATGGGCGCGCCTAACAAATTGTTCGAGGCCATGATGATTTCAAGGCCCATCATAGTCTCGAAAGGCACATATGCGGCAGAGGTGGCTGAAAAAACCGGTTGCGGCATTCTGGCGGAATACGATGCTTGCCAGGTATTGTCCGCTGCCAGAGATTTGCTCGCTGACAGGAAAAGATATACTGTATGTGCAAGGGCCGGAAGGAAGGCTTACGAGGGCACATACAACTGGCCTGCGAACGAGAAAATACTTCTCCGCGCATATTCTGACCTGCTTGCGCATTAATATTATTTACAGCGACCCGATGTGGTGTCATGCGCCCGAACAGATTCGAAAAGGCGAAGACCAAGCGGGATAACATTGCCCGGGAGCGCATTGCCGGGCTGCTCGAAATGGCAGAGAAACAGGCCCTGGCCGGAGACATGGAGCTTGCCGACAGATACGCCCAGCTCGCTAGGAAGATCGGCATGAGGCACAGCCTTAGAATGCCGGTCGGTTTCAACCTGAGGTTCTGCAGAAGGTGCCTCCGGTACCTTGTCCCGGGAAAGAACGCCAGGTTCCGAACTTCCGCGAGAAAAATAAGCCGCCAGTGCCTCGGGTGTGGCGGAGTGTACAGGATGCCTTTGAGGGCAAGGGTGCGTTGAAATGGACAAATCGCTGAGGGAGAAAAGGAGCATTGCCGGCAAGCTGGAATCCACCGTAAGGATGGGCAAGGCCGGCGTGACGAAAGCGCTCGTCGAGGAGATAAAGAGCCAGGTAAAGAAGAAGGGCATGGTGAAGGTCAAGCTGCTGGGCACCCGAAGGGAGGAAACGAAGGCGATTGCCGGAGAACTGGCCGAACTGAGCGATGCAGAGCTCGTGGAAGTACGCGGGAACACTGTCAGCCTCTGGAAGAAAGGGGAATGAAGATGCTGGTCATGAATCCGGCCACTCTCGAAACCATCGCCGAGCTGACCATTCCGGACAGCGATGCGGTCGAAGAAGTGGTTAGCCTTTCCTCCGAAACCTTCGGTTTATGGAAGAATAAATCATGGATCGAGCGGCAGGAAGCCCTCCTGAAGATCGCAGTCGGTGTGGAGGCAGAGGGGGAAAGGCTGGCTATTTTGCTCACGGCAGAGCAGGGCAAGCCCTTGCGCGAGTCCAGGAGGGAGATTGCGGCATTCTCGGATGTCCTCCGTTTTTATGCCGGCATGCGCCGGCCCGAGGAGACCGTCAAGGAAGATGCCAGCGCCAGAATCACATCGGCAGGGGAGCCTCACGGTCCCTGCGCTCTGATTCTGCCCTGTAACTACCCGGTCGGCATACTCGGGTGGAAGCTGGCGCCTTGCCTCCTTGCCGGAAACACAGCCCTGGCCAAGCCCTCGCCCCATGCCCCGCTCACAGTCATTGAAGTCCTAAAAATTGCATCCAACTGCTTGCCAGAAAACACAGCTCGGGCACTCCCGGGCGATGACGGAACAGGCCGGAACCTTGTTTCCCGGAGGGAAATCAACAGAATATCATTCACTGGCTCTAGGGAGGCGGGCCGCGACATACTCACCTCGGGTGCGGCAAGATTCGCCAGGGTCACGCTGGAAATGGGCGGCAACGATGCGGCCATAATCATGAAAGGCTGCGACCTGAGCAAGCGGCTCGACAGCATTTTCTGGGGCTGCTTTTTCAATGCTGGGCAGATATGTGTCGCAATCAAGCGGATATATGTCCATGAATCTCTGGCCCCCGAACTGATCAGACGGTTCAGGGAGAAGGCCGAAACGCTTGTCGTGGGGAATGGGCTGAAACAGGAAACTCAGATGGGCCCTGTGAACAACGAGAGGCAGCTTCTGAAGGTCGAGAAGCTGGTCGCCGACGCTCTTGGCAGGGGCGCGACCCTGGTCTGCGGCGGTTCAAGGTACAAGGACCATAGAAAGACCGGATTTTTCTACAGGCCTACTGTCATTACTGACATCAGCGATGACGCGCCTCTCGTGACGGAGGAGCAGTTCGGACCCGCGATACCCATACTGACATACACAGACCTGGATGAGGCAGTTGCAAGGGCCAACGGCACAGACTATGGGCTGGGCGGTTCTGTCTGGACGGAAGACCTGAAGAAAGGTTTAGAGATTGCCAGCCGACTGGAATGCGGCACCGCGTGGGTGAACGCCCACATGCTTGTGGAGCATGCGGCGCCTTTCGGCGGATTCAAAGCCAGCGGTCTGGGTAGGGAGCTTGGGCGCCATGGACTTGAGGGTTTCCTGCAGCCGAAAACAACATATCTGAGGAAATGAGAATGACAGAACTGGACCGCCTCAAACAGGATTATGCAAAAATGAGACCGGCCATCGAATCCCGCCTGAAGGAATTTACCGAAATGTGGAAAGCCGGAACCGATGAGACTGTCTTCAGGGAACTGGTGTTCTGCCTATTCACGCCCCAGTCAAAGGCCAAGTCATGTTGGGCCTCAGTAGAAACTGTCTGCGGCCACGATATGCTCCTGCCTGGCTCGGCGGAGCAGGTCTCCGCATGCATGACGGGGGTCAGGTTCCACCACACCAAGGCAGAGAGGGTCGTGGAAGCCAGGAAATACCTGATAGGCCTCAAGGCCAGGATCTCGGGCTTCGGCAGCCCGTCCGAGGCCAGGGAATGGCTGGTGGCGAACGTGGACGGCATGGGCCACAAGGAGGCGAGCCACTTCCTCCGGAACATCGGCATGGGTCGGGACCTGGCGATCCTTGACCGGCACATCCTGAAGAATCTTGTGCTTCTGGGTGTCATTCCTGAGATTCCCAAATCTATTTGGCGGAAGAAATACCTGGAGATTGAGGAGAGGGTGAGGCAATTTTGCATCAGAGCGGAAATACCAATGGACCATCTGGACATGCTTCTCTGGTGCCGGGAGACCGGAGAGATTTTCAAATAAACGACAAAATTGAACGGTTTTTAACACAATGGAACAGAAACGAAGTCAGCTGGCGATAAGAATTATGGGATTGTGATGCTTGAAATGTAAAATTAATACGGGATAGCACACGACATTTTTCTTCCCGGAAGTTTTAAATACCCTTATCCCAATCTCATTCCCACGAATTTCCCACGGAGTAATAAAATGGATTCAATCGTCAAATTGGACACAAGGGGCCGCCTGGTCATACCCAACGAGTTCAGAGAGGCCCTGGACCTCAAGGAGGGGGACACAGTCCTTCTAACCCTTGACAGTATCTCCAATACTATCAGCATCAGTCCTGTATATGGCAAACAAAACGATCTAGTGAACATCAATCTCTTGTTCGGTGATTTTCCCGGCGGTCTTGCTGTAATCGCGGCCAAACTGGCCGAATTGAAAGTCGATCTAATAATGACTGAATCCAAGAGTTTCCAGAGAGGAGAGAAGGCCAGATGGGAAATAATCGCTGACATCTCCCGAACTGGACTGGACCCCGAGCAGATTCAGAAAATTTTGATAGAAACAAAAATGGTGGAGTCCGCAATCGTAAGTTCCATGGCTGGTGGCCAGCACCATAATTGACAGGCTCGCTGTGCTTGCAGCGGCGATGCTTTTCATAGGAGGACTTGAAATGTTAAATATAGCAGTGCCAAACAAAGGAAGAATGAATAAACCAACGATGGAGTTATTGAAGAATGCGGGTATTGAACCCAATGACTTTGATGAGAGGAAGCTTTGTGTCGAAACAAACTATCCCGAATTGAATCTCTTTTTCCTGAGGGTTGAGGACATAGGCCCTTTTGTAGAATCCGGGGTCGCTGACCTGGGGATAACTGGCCTTGATACAATCGCCGAAGGAAGGATAAAAGTGGAGAAGCTCCTTGACCTGAACTTCGGTAGGTGCAAACTTGTACTGGCTGGTCAGAAGGGGAAGGAACTGAAAAATGGTGTGAGGATTTCAACGAAATTCACAAATCTAACTCGTGATTATCTCGAGACCAAGGGCCTGGAGGGTGAAATCACCAATTCCGTGGGTGCGACAGAGATAAAACCACATCTGGGCTTGGCGGATTTTATTGTTGAGATCACATCAACTGGCTCAACATTAAACAAGAACCAGCTTGAGATATATGATGTCTTGCTAAAGTCAAATGCAGTGCTCATAGCCAACAAGGATTCGGTCAAGACCAAGAATAATATCATATCCGACCTCAAACTGGTCTTGCAAAGCGTGCTGGATGCCGAGAATAAGAGCTATGTTATGTTCAATATATCAAGCAACATCCTTTCAAAGATTATGGGCCAGATACCTTGCATGCGTGCTCCCACCATAGTGAAGACCGGAGATGAGTCTGTTGTCTCGGTTCAAACAGTTGTTCCCACCGACGATGTGTCCAAGACAATCACATATCTCAAGAGCCAGGGAACCACAGATATACTCGTAATGGAAATCAAAAGGGTGGTGGTATGATGATTAACATCTACCGGATGGATGATATGTCCGAGGATGACCTTCTCAGAATAACCCAGAGATGCAGTTCTGACCTGGACGAAGTGAAGGATTCAGTGCGGAAGATCATCGATTATGTAAAATTCAAAGGCGATGAGGCCCTGCTCCACTATACAGAGATTTTCGACGGTTCCAGACCAGATAATCTTCGTGTGACCCAGGAGGAGATATCACAGGCCTATGAAATGGTGGATAATGGGCTGATCGAACGGCTCAGGGAACAGATTTCCTATTCCACCGAATTCCACAAGAGGCAATTGAAGGAAGATTGGAAGGCTGAGTTCGGTGATGGGATTATCCTCGGTGAGAGGTACACTCCCATCGACTCAGTTGGATTGTATGTGCCCGGAGGCAGGGCCGCCTATCCGAGCGTGCTTCAGATACTGGCTGTCCCCGCCATTCTTGCCAGGGTTCCCCGTATAGTCGTGTGCACGCCCACTGACAAAGAAGGAAAAGTGCCGGCACCGGTTCTTGTGGCTGCCGATATACTAGGGCTAAAGGAGATATACAAGGTGGGTGGTGCCCAAGCAATTGCGGCCATGGCCTATGGTACCGAGAGCATCGCCCCTGTCCATAAGATAGTTGGCCCGGGCAATATCTATGTAAATTGTGCCAAACTGTTGGTTTTCGGAAAGACAGATATTGATATGCTGGCAGGGCCAAGCGAGGCTTTAATCATTGCTGACGGTTCTGCGGTTCCGTCCTTTGCTGCTGCCGATATGCTGGCACGCTGCGAGCATGACCCACGGGCATCCGCGGTCTTGGTCACCGACTCCGAAGAATTCGCATCCGCTGTCCGCGACCAGATTGATAAACAGCTTATCGGTCTTAAAAGGCAGGCGATAATAAAAGATTCCATGCTGAATTACTCCGGAATCATAATCTGCCGGGATATGGACCAGATGATAGAGTTTGCTAATGAATACGCCCCAGAACACCTGGAACTGATGGTGGAAGAACCCTGGAAATTTTTGCCCATGATAAGGAATGCGGGGTCGATCTTCCTGGGCAACTATGCGCCTGTGGCCGTGGGGGACTATGCCTCTGGTACGAATCATGTGCTGCCTACCGGCCAATATGCCAAGGTATTCTCCCCGGTGGGCGTTGATACGTTCCTGAAGAGAAGCGAGTTCCAGTTCCTCTCGAAAGAGGGTCTGAAAAGCCTTGAACCCATAGTGAGAGAAATCTCTCAGGTCGAAGGCCTGGATGCCCACTACAATTCAGTGGAGGTGAGGTTGAGTTGAAGCTTGGCTACGAGGTAATTACCAATGATGAGGAATTGAAAGTGACCAGGAGAACAAAGGAGACTTTTGTGACTGTCAGGTTGAACACCAAAAAGGACAGACCACTGGAAATCAAGACGCCCATTCCCTTTCAGGACCACATGATAGACACGATTGCCTGGAGGGCCAGCATGAACATTGGTGTGACCATTGAGGAATCTTCAGGGCTGACACACCCCATTGCGGAGGATGTGGGAATCACACTTGGCCGCGCGGTCCTGGAACTCTACAGGTCCAAATCTGATCAGGGAACTGAAGGATTTGGCAGTGCAAGGGGCATGATAGACGAGGCCATTGCTGAAGTATCCATGAGCCTAGAAGGCAGGGCCAATACCTTCATCGAGGGGCCAGAATTCGATATGGTTGATGGCATGAGCTCTCATGATATTCTGGCCTTTCTGGAGGGCTTCAGCCAGGGTTGTAAATGTACCCTGAGGGTGGAGTTCAAAGGAAGGGACCCGCACCACTCTTGGGAGGCCGTTTTCCGGGCCTTCGGGCTGTGCCTGAGAGATGTGCTCCAGAGGAATGACTGGATGAAGGGCTCGATATCTGGGCTGAAGGGGATACTGGAATGATTGGGATAATCGATTATGGTAGAGGAAATCTCAGGAGCGTCCAGAACGCTATGCGTTTCGTCGGGGCAAATATAAAGCTGGTTAGACCGAATGAGCTGGACCGACTTGATGGAGTTATTCTTCCGGGTGTCGGAACCTTCGGGGACACGAGCAGTATATTGCAACCGTTCAGTGGCGCTTTGAGAGATTACATCGGGACCGGAAAGCCTTTCCTGGGCATCTGTGTGGGCCTCCAGTATCTCTTTGAAGAGGGGTTGGAGAACGGAACATGGAAAGGGCTTGGCATACTGGATGGGAGGGTGGAAAGACTGCCCATAGTTAAACTGCCACAGATAGGTTGGAACACCATCGACATCAGACAGGATTCTCCGATACTCAGGGGAATCGGTTCGGGTAGCTATGTCTATTACATCAATTCCTACGCCGCGCCACCGGATAATGCAATTGCCACCAGCTGGTATGGCTCTGAATATGCCGCTGTTGTGGGTCGGGAGAATCTTTTTGCCACACAGTTCCACCCAGAAAAGAGCGGTGATATAGGCCTTCGAATACTGAAGAATTTCCTGGAGGTGGTGGAATGTTAGTTATTCCTTGCATCGATATAATGGATGGAGAATGTGTCCAGTTGATCGGCGGAAAGCCCGAGACCGCAACTTTCTACGGACCACCGGAGAAATGGCTTGAAAAATGGATGCGGCTGGGTGCTGATACCGTGCATATAATTGACCTGGATGCGGCCCTCGGGAGAGGCTCGAACAGGGACACTATAATGAGGCTTCTTGAACTCGGCCAGGTTTCCTTCCAGATAGGCGGAGGAATACATACAACAGAGTATGCCCAGGAGCTGGCGGAAAGCGGTGCTCTCAGAGTGATCATAGGCAGCAAGGCAAAGGACCTTGATTTCATGGTCAGACTGAACGAACTTCTTCCGAAGGAAAAGATAATGGCCGCACTTGATATTAAAGCGGGAAGAATCATGCTGGATGGCTGGCAGTCAGATTCCGGCACCATATTTTCGGAAGCGCTGGAGGTACTTAGGCCGTACATAGGCTCAATCCTGACCACCAATGTGGATGTCGAGGGCCGTCTGGGCGGACCGGACAAGGTTTTTTTGGGCCAGAATTGTTCTGATGACATCCCGACCTATGTCTCCGGTGGTTTCACCAGCTTGAAGGATATAGAATTGGCAAAGAGCATGGGTTTCGCTGGAGTGATAATAGGTGGCGCACTGTACAGCGGAATTCTCGAACCCGAGGGGTTGTGGTAGGATGCTGGCAAAGAGAATAATTCCCTGTCTGGACGTTGACAATGGCATGGTGATGAAGGGCATCAAATTTCAGGAGCTGGCAGAGGTGGGAGACCCTGTTGCGCTTGCTGAACGGTACAATAGCCAAAATGCCGATGAACTTGTATTCCTTGATATCGGGGCCTCGCCCGGTCAGCGCGGCACATTGTACGATATGGTCGGAAGGGTCTCCGAACAGGTGTTCATCCCTCTCACGGTAGGAGGCGGAATCAGAACCGTCGAAGATGTTCGGTTCGCTCTTGCTAGCGGTGCGGATAAGGTCTCGCTGAACACGGCGGCGGTCTTGAATCCAGATGTCCTTAGGGAAAGCTCCCAGAAGTTTGGAAGCCAGTGCATTGTCCTTGCCATAGACGCACAGCGCAGAGGAGATTCATGGTCTGTCCTTATCAATGGCGGAAGGAGAGAGACAGAACTTGATGTCATTGAGTGGGCAAAGAAGGCCACAATTCTTGGGGCAGGGGAGATACTGCTGACAAGCTGGGATGCTGACGGCACAAGGGAAGGATATGACATCGAACTTACTCGCACCGTGGTCAGGAATGTGAATGTCCCGCTCATAGCATCCGGGGGCGCCGGCTCACTTGAGGATATATTGACAATTCTCACCGAAGGGAAAGCGGATGCAGCCCTAATAGCTAGTCTATTTCATTACGGCACTTATACTGTAATTGATGTCAAGAATTATCTCAGGGAAAATGGAGTTGTGGTAAGATGAACATTGACGAATTGAATTACACGAATGGGCTTATTCCAGTCATTACACAGGATACTGAAGGTCATGTGCTGATGCAAGCCTATGCGAACAAGGAAGCCCTGGGAAGGACCCTTGATACCGGGAAGGCGTGGTACTATTCACGCAGCCGTCGTAGATTGTGGATGAAAGGAGAGGAATCTGGCTATGTACAGGATATAATATCTGTGCTAACGGATTGCGACTCTGATTCTCTTCTCTATATAGTGCGACAGACAGGCAAAGCTTGCCACAAAGATACGTACTCCTGCTTCACAGAAACACTGTACGGTGAAAGGACACTTCCTATTTTGGAGGAGGTTTATGAGACCATACTGGAACGGAAGCGCCAGATGCCGAAAAACAGCTATGTTTCCGGTATCATCGAGGACCGGGAAATGATGATTGCCAAGATAAGGGAAGAAAGCGAAGAACTCGTTGAGGCTTTCGAGATAGATGACAACCTTGTATGGGAGGCCGCGGACCTGATTTTTCACACCTTTCTCCTGCTGGCAAACAAAGGTGTGGAATGGGAAGAGCTGGTTAAGGAATTCAGAAAACGAAGGAAATAGAGAAGTAAACTAGCTTAACATTAATGGGAATAGATTTAAATAACTTGTTTGTATCTGATGCCATGTTGTAATGATAACAACATAATAACGGTGACAAAATGGATAACTATGTACAAATCCTGAGAGAAAAGGGCATCAAGGTCACACCCCAGCGCCTGGAGATACTACGGTTCCTGGACTTGCATCACACACACCCCTCGGCCGATGAGATTTATATGGAACTGAAAAAGGAAAATCCTG
Organism: uncultured Thermoplasmata archaeon; assembly: GCA_964354755.1. GTDB lineage: Archaea > Thermoplasmatota > Thermoplasmata > SG8-5 > SG8-5 > UBA147. The sequence continues at coordinate 253,577 of CAYHBA010000002.1, read as the reverse complement.
CCCTGTCCAAGACTACGGTTTACAACACCATCCAGTCTCTCAAAGAGCATGGACTGCTTCAATCGCTGAATGTTGATTCCCATGAGGCTAGGTTCGATAGTGTTATTAATAATCATCACCATCTCTTATGCACTGAATGCGGCGATGTCATAGACATCGAGGTCGAATGCCCATTCACGCGTAAAAGGATGATTTCGGGGGGACACAGGATTGACGAGGTTCACGGTTATTTCAAGGGTGTATGCAAGGACTGCATAGCCAAAGGGGGGAAATGACATGGATAAATGGAAATGCACCATTTGCGGGTATGTCTACGACCCTGCAGAAGGCGATCCCGACAGCGGCATAGAACCTGGAACAGGATTCGATAACATTCAAGATAACTGGCGCTGCCCGCTTTGCGGCGCGATGAAGAAATATTTCGAGAAAGTGAAGTAAGGAAAGGAGGAGAAAAAATGCCACCGAAAGTTGACAGGAACAAGTGTGCGGGCCACGGGGACTGCTATGATGTATGCCCGGCAGACCCCAAGGTCTTTGAGATAAAGGATGGAAAGGCCCATGTGGTTCATTCCGAGGCATGCATCGAATGCGGCGCCTGCGAGGCTGCCTGCCCGGTGAAGGCCATAACCCTGGAGGGATAGAATGAAAAGCTTGAAAGGAAGCCAGACAGAGAAGAACCTGCTCACTGCGTTTGCCGGAGAATCACAGGCCAGGAACAGGTACACCTACTTCTCGAAGCAGGCGAAGAACGAGGGGCTCGTCCAAATATCCAACGTCTTCGAGGAGACGGCCAACCATGAGAGAGAGCATGCGAAGCGCATGTTCAAGTTCCTGGAAGGAGGGGATGTCGAGATAACGGCAAGATACCCAGCTGGCAAGATTGGGACGACCGCAGAGAACCTGAAGGAAGCCGCAGCCGGAGAGAACCACGAATGGACCTCTCTGTATCAAGATTTCGCCAACATTGCCGAGAAAGAAGGATACAAAGAAGTGGCTGTCGTTCTGAGGAACATTGCGAAGGCAGAGAAGTTCCATGAATCAAGGTACCTCGGACTGCTGAAGAACATCGAGCAGGACAAGGTTTTCAAGAAGGATAAGCCAGTGAGATGGAAATGCAACAACTGCGGCTACATCCATGAGGGCCCTGAGGCTCCGGAAAAATGCCCGGCCTGCGCCCACCCCAAGGAGTACTTCGAGGTATTGGCCGAGAACTGGTGAGGTGTTGGACATGGCGAAGTTCGTGTGCAAGGTTTGCGGATATGTATACGACCCGGCAGCCGGGGACCCGGACAACGGTGTCGCGCCCGACACCCAGTGGGCCGACGTTCCGGCGGATTGGGTATGCCCAGTCTGCGGAGCCGGCAAGGAAGATTTCGCCCCGGAGGAGTGAGCATGCCAGCTGTCGAGATCAAGCAGGGAATACACTGGGTCGGTGCGATAGACTGGGACCGCAGGCTGTTCGACGAGCTCATCCCACTGCCTGACGGCACGACCTACAATTCATATCTCATCAGAGGAAAAGACAAGGTCGCGCTCGTCGACACGGTTGACCCGACAAAGGAGAAGGTGCTGCTGGACAATCTGCATGAGATAGGGGCGAATAAAATTGATTATCTGATTACCCACCATGCCGAGCAGGACCACTCGGGGACCATTCCAAAAATTCTGGAAACGTACCCCATGGCCAAGGTCGTCTGCACGCAGAAGTGCAAGGACCAAATCAAGATATTGCTGCATGTCGCTGACGGGCGGATAATTACCGTTGCTGACGGCGAAACGCTGGATTTAGGGGGAAGGACGCTGGAATTCATACACGCACAATGGGTGCACTGGCCCGAAACCATGCTGACATATCTGCGGGAGGACAAGATACTGTTCCCGTGCGATTTCCTGGGCTCCCATCTTGCCCAAAGCGGCCTGTACGCGACGAACGAGGCTGCTGTTTACCGCTCTGCCAAGCGCTACTACGCCGAGATAATGATGCCCTTCAGGTCGCATATTGTAAAGCACCTGGAAAGGCTGGCAAAGTACGATATCCAGATGATATGCCCCAGCCACGGGCCTGTCTATCAAAGACCAGCCTTCATAATCGATGCCTACAGGGACTGGTGCTCGGACAAACCGAAGAAGGAGGTGGTGCTCGCGTATGTCTCGATGCACGGCAGCACACAGATGATGGCTCAGCATCTGGTGGACGCGTTGATAAGGCGGGGGATTGCCGTCAAGCCCTTCAACCTGAGCCGCACGGACATCGGTGAGCTGGCCATGGAGCTTGTGGATGCTTCTACCATAGTAATAGGCACGCCGACAGTGCTGGGCAGCGCCCATCCATTGGCGATCTATGCGGCTTACCTTGCGAACGCGCTGAGGCCGAAAACGATGTTCGTCTCCATAATCGGTTCCTATGGCTGGGGTGGCAAGACAATAGAGCAGCTTGCCGGCATGATAGGCAATCTCAAGGTCGAGGTCATCGAGCCTGTCCTGATAAAGGGCATGCCGACAGATGATGATTACAAGAAGATCGATGCGCTGGCTGATGCAATAGCCAAGAAGAATGCAGAGGCCGGCATAGGATGAAAAAGGGAGGTTGAGAAACATGACTGAGAAGAGGCAGATATACAAATGCGACATATGCGGCAACATCGTCGAAGTGCTGCACAATGGCGCCGGTGAGCTGGTTTGCTGCGGCGAGCCAATGAGGCTGGTGAAGGAGAATACGGTGGACGCGTCCAAGGAGAAGCATGTTCCAGTGATAGAGCGCAAGGGCGAAATGATCACTGTGAAGGTCGGTTCGGTTGCGCACCCGATGGAGGAGAAGCATTACATCGAGTGGATCGAGCTTGTGGCGGACGGAAGGTCATACAGGAAGTACCTGAAGCCCGGCGACAAGCCTGAAGCCACATTCATGTGCAAGGCCGAGAATCTCACAGCCAGGGAATACTGCAACCTGCACGGGCTGTGGAAGGCGTGAGGTGATTGAATGGCATTGAGCAGAAAGATGGCTGATGCACTAAACAAGCAGGTCAACGCGGAGCTTTTCTCGGGGTACCTTTACCTGGCCATGGACTCATACTTTGAGTCCCTGAACCTGAAAGGCCTTGCCGCGTGGATGAACGCCCAGGCCAAGGAGGAGCTTTTCCATGCCATGAAGATATACGATTTCATACACAGCCGCGCCGGAAGAACGGTACTGGCCGAAATAGAAATCCCCAAGAAGGAATGGAAGTCCCCGCTTGACGCCTTCCGTGACGCGTACAAGCACGAAGTGTCAGTCACTGGGATGATTGACGATCTTGTCAACCTCGCCATCAAGGACAAGGACCATGCGACCTTCAACATGCTGCAGTGGTTCGTCAAGGAGCAGGTGGAGGAGGAATCGCAGACCGACGATGCCGTCAGGAAGCTTGAGCTCATAGGCAAGGACCCGAACGGACTGTTCATGTTCGACCAGCAGATGGGCGCGCGCATACCTATATTCACCTTCCCGGCGCCCACGGCGGGCATGGGCGATGCGGGCGCATGAGGCTAAACCATGGACCTCAGGGGATTTACAGTGGAAGAACTGTTCTTCACCGCCATCAAGGCGGAGATTGACAGCAAAGAGGCATATTCCATAATGGCCGGAATCACCAAAAATGCATTCCTCAAGGACAGGCTCAGGTTCCTGGCCGAGGAGGAAGAAAAACATCGCTCCTTCCTCACCCAACAATATGAGGTTCAGTTCCCGGAAAAAAAGCTGGCGCTGCCCAAAGTGAGCCCTGTCCCGCTGCCTGAGATTGTTGTGACGGGGGAGGACATGCCGATCAGCGAACTGCTCCAGCAGGCCATGGGCGCGGAGAAGGCAGCCTATGAATTTTACACAAGTTTCTCGAAATACGTGAAAGCCAACATCGAGTTCTCGGTAACCCTGGGATACTTTGCCAGGATGGAGGAAAGCCACTACCATATGTTGAAGCAGGAATTGCAAGCGGTCCAGGAGTTCGAGGCTTTCGACGACTTCAACCCGGGCATGCACCTGGGGCCCTAGGAGGTATTAAGCTGGAAGTCAGGGACGCAATCGAGAAAAGACGGTCGTACAGAGCGCTGGAACCTGCGGGAATAACCGAGGCCATAGTGAAAGACCTTGCCTGGGCTGCATCGATGGCTGCTTCCTGTTTCAATAAACAGCCATGGCGGCTTGTTTTCATAAGGTCCGAGGAGATGCTGGAGAAGATGCACTCGGCACTTTCCGAGGGAAATGAGTGGGCCAGGGATGGCTCGATGCTCCTCGTGGTCCTGTCCCGAAAGGACCTGGACTGCGTCATCCGCGACAGGGAATATTACCAGTTTGACACGGGAATGGCCATAGGCCAGCTCATGCTCCTTGCCACAGAGATGGGGCTAGTGGCCCACCCGATGGCAGGATTCAGCCCCAGGAAAACGAGGGAGATACTAAGCATACCCGAAGACATGGCTGTCATAACTGTAATTGCCTTCGGGAAAAGGTCCATGGAAAGGACAAAGAACATCACAGAGGAACAGTGGGAGGCGGAGGAACCGAGGCCGGAAAGGCTGGAATTCCCGGAGTTCGCGTACATGGAAAGGTATTCATAATCCATTGGAATGACAAGCAAGGCAGCGTGATGCAATGAAATATGAACATGTCGACGGCGTGAACAAGGGAAAGATAGTCCTATATGCGCTCAGCACCTGCGTGTGGTGCAAGAGGACCAAGCAATTCCTGGGCAACCTGGGGGTGAAGTTCGACTATATTTTCGTCGACCATCTCAAAGGGGATGACAGGGACAGCATAATGAAGGACATCGAGAAATGGAATCCAAAATGTTCGTTCCCGACAATGGTCATCGACGACAAGAAGTGTATTGTCGGGTTCAAGGAGGACGAGATAAAGGAGGCGCTCGGTTGAGCGGAGAGGCGCAGAAGCTGTTCTCGAAGCTGGACGCCGATGCAAGGAAATCCGGGTATTTCCTGAATCCGGACAGCGCCTTCACCATGGAACTCGTGGACGGGCTTTTGGCCAATGAGAAAAGATTCGGGCACCAGGCCTGCCCATGCAGGCTGGCCGACGGCGACCGCAAAGAGGACCTGGACATCATCTGCCCCTGCGACTACAGGGATGCTGACCTGGAGGATTTCGGAGCCTGCTACTGCGCGCTCTATGTTACAAAGGACATCGCAGAGGGCAGGGCCAAGGCCGAACCGCTGCCCGATCGCCGCCCCGTGAAAAGAAGCGAGCGCCCGCAATTCCAGGAAAGAAAAGCTGGAACCGGGGCATCTGGACTTACCCATCCGGTCTGGAGATGCAGGGTGTGCGGCTACCTGGCCGCCAGGGACGAGCCGCCTGGCATATGTCCGATATGCAAGGCCGCGAAAGACAGGTTCGAGAGGTTCATGTAGGCTTGGCCGGTGATGTGGTGCAAGACTGGTTCGAAATAAAGCTCGTAAAATCCTGGCCGAAGGACCAGATTGTGGAACTCTACAAGGCCGGTGGCTGGTGGCTGGAACATTATTCTGCTGACGGCCTTGACAATCTGATAAAAGGCAGCTTCGCGTTCGCTGTTGCGGTGGAAAGGGCCAGCGGGAGGGCCGTCGGAATGGGCCGCGCGATTTCCGACGGCACTTCGGACGCATGGCTTCAGGACATAGTCGTGCTGAATGAATTCCGGGGCAGGGGCATTGGCAGGGCAATCGTGGAGAAATTACTGGACCATTGCCTTTCGAATGGCCTGGTCTGGGTGGGCTTGGTGGCAGAGCCCGGATCCAAGAGGCTCTACGAACCTCTGGGTTTCATGGCCTTGCCGGGAGAACCCATGGTTCACAGGAGGAAGCCAGATGTTCGGGATTGAGGACTTCCAGCCACTGGAACTGAAACACAAGACCCTGTTCACCGAGCATTACGCGAAATACCCGCCCAGGCACAGCGAGAACGTCTTCACCACGCTGGTCGGCTGGAGCCATTTCGTGAAGCCCTACTTTCTGCTCAGGGAGGACAACCTGACAATAATGACAATGGTTGGTGGGAAGCCCAGGCTTAGGATGCCGTCAGGCCCGCGCAATCCCGAACTGGTGAAGCGCCTTGCCGAGATATCCGCGGAGCGCGGCTCCGAATTGTCTCTCGTGCTCATCGACAACGATGCGAGGTCCTGGCTGGAGGGCATCTTCCCTGATGCCGAATTCATCAAACACCAGGACTATTTCGACTACATCTACCTGGCATCTGACCTTGCCGGTCTCGAGGGGAAGAAATACCTCAAGATACGGAGCAAGCTGAACAGATTCAGAAAACAGCAGCCACACGAACTCGAGCCTATGTGCAAGCAGAACATAAGCGAGATACGGGAATTCCTCCACCGCTGGTGCCTATGGAAGGACTGCGAATCCGACCCCCTGCTCGACAACGAGAGGCTGGCCATCATGTACACGGTCGAGCATTGCTTCGAGCTCGGACTGGAGGGGCTGGCCATCCGGATAAATGGCGACATCGAAGCCGTGACAATGTACGAGTCGCTTTGCCCTGACACCGCCGTAATACATTTCGAGAAGGCCATGCCCAGCTTCGAGGGACTCTACCAGGCAATAAATAATGAGACTGCGAAGATCCTGGCTCCGAGGCATATGTTCATAAACAGGCAGTCAGACCTCGGCATTGAGGGGCTACGCACGGCAAAGCAACGGTACCACCCTGTCATGATGTTGGAGGTCCAGCATATGAGGCTGAAAAGCACGCAGGCCGCTGAATCCGGGCCTGTGTTTTACTAATAAAGGTCGCGCTTGCATGTGGCACATACGGTTCTGGTAGGCTTCCCGCATTTGCTGCACCTTCCGGCCATGAACCTCTCCTCCACGGGCGCGCCGCAGCACTGGGACACTGCGTTGACCATGTGGCCGCAGTACTTGCAGGGATGTTGCCTCACCTTCTTCCCCACGACCCAGCGGTTGTAAATGAACAGGCTGATGTAAAGGACCAGCAGGAGGATGCCGAGCACGATGAGGTAGGTGCAGACCATGTCATTGCCCTCGGTGTCCGTATCGCTCTGGAGTGGAAGGGCGCTGATAAACGACAGCAAGCGGCCAGCCATGTTGTACATGATGGCCTCCGAGACTAAATAAGTTTCCTATGTCGCTTTGATTTGAAACATTTCCAAAATCATTAAAAAGAACTGCGCATTCACCTGGTTGATGAAATTAATATTGCTAGGAGGCGCAAGCGAGGTGGGCAGTCTTTCGGCCCATCTGGATGAGGGCGGAGTTCGCCTCCTGTTCGACTGCGGGCTGACGCCTTCAAAGCCGCCCAAATACCCGCTCAGGCCACCTGCCGTTGATGTGGCATTCCTCAGCCATGCACATATCGACCATTCGGGCATGATACCCTGGCTGTGCGCCAACTTCGGCATGGACGTCGTGGCCACGCCCCCGACGATCGTTGTCGGCACAATGCTGCTGGAGGACAGCGTCAAGGTCTCTTCCATGGAGGGGTATCCAGCACCTTACGACAAGGGCGATGTGAAAGTCCTGAGGAAGCATTTCCAGGAGGCTGGATTCGGCGACGTGCTTGACATAGGGAACATCGAGATTGGCCTGCACCCGGCCGGGCACATACCCGGGGCTGCAATGTTCAGCATTAAGGCAAGCAAGGATATGCTGTTCACCGGGGACATCAACACATTGGACTCGCATCTCGTTAACGGTGCAGAACCTGTGAAATGCGATATCCTGGTAATCGAAAGCACGTACTCCGGCAGGGACCACCCGCCGAGGTCCGAAACAGAAAGGCATTTCCTCAATAAAACCAACGAGGTTGTCGAACGGGGCGGCCTGGCCATAGTCCCCGCGTTCGCCGTCGGAAGAACGCAGGAGATGATGATGACTCTGATGAACTCCGGGCTCAACGTAGTCCTGGACGGCATGGGCTGGGCCGTGAATAGGCATTACATGAGCATGCCCGGATATCTCAGCGCCCCCGAAAGGCTCAGCGAGGCCATGTCCCAGATAAAGGTCATCCGCAACCCGGGGGACAGAAAGGCGCTGGCCAAGGAGGCACAGGTCGTCATAACAACCAGCGGCATGGTGGACGGCGGTCCGGTGCTCGAATTCATATCGGAGAAGCGAAATGACAAAAACAGTGCCGTGCTGCTTACCGGATACCAGGTCGAGGGCACGAACGGCAGGATGCTGATGGACTCAGGCGAGCTCATGCTGGGCAAGGAGAGGGCCAAGATTCAGTGCGAGCTCGGTTTCTATGACTTCTCTGCACATGCCGACCACAACGAGCTTATAAAATTCACCAAGAGATGCGAGCCCGAGGATGTCGTCCTCTGCCACGGCGACAACCGCATGGCCCTGGCCAACGACCTGAGGGAGGACGGATTCAGGGTACATGTTCCGAAAGAGGGTCAGGTCATGGAATTTTAATTGGCTGGTACTATAGTACCAGCCAGTCAGATTCCGCCAACTCCATCCTAAGTTTTTTATATGGTGCCAACTTGCACCGAACACATGGCAACCTTGGTCATCTGCGAGAAAAACAATGCCGCCCAGAGGGTAGCCACATTCCTCTCCAAGGGCAAATACACCAAGACCTATCTCAACCGCGTTCAGGTCTTCAGGTTCCCCTGGGATGGGACAGAATGCCTTGTCGTGGGACTGAGAGGCCACATCCTGAACCTTGACTACCCGAAAGAGTTCAAGAGCTGGAATATAGACGACCTCGAAAAAATGGTCTCGACCCAGCCCCTCAAGGTGTCCACAGCGCCATGGATACTGAACGCAATCAGGGACCTGGCCAAGCAGGTCGACACGGTCATTGTTGCCACCGACTTTGACAGGGAAGGAGAGCTGATAGGGGCCGAAGCCGTTTCGGTCATGAACCTCAGGCCCGAGATTGTTGTCAAGAGGGCAAGGTTCAGCGCGCTCACCGGCCCCGAGATATACGGGGCTTTCGAGAACCTCATAGAACTGGATCATAACCTCGCCAAGGCTGCGGAAACCCGCCAGATAGTCGACCTGGCATGGGGCGCTGTCCTCACAAGATTCATGTCCACTGCGACAGGGAAGCTCGGCTCGGACTTCCTTTCGGTGGGGAGGGTGCAGAGCCCCACACTGGCGCTTGTCGTAGACAGGGAAAAGGAAATTGAGACATTCCAACCTCAGCCTTTCTGGGAGATAATCGCCGACATGGAGAAGAAGAGGCATTTCTTCGCGAGACATGCCCACGGCCTTTTCTGGCACAAGCCCGATGCCGACAGCGTCTTCGACAGGGTGAGAAATGCTAAACTGGCAACTGTTTTGGAAGCCAAGAAGGAGGAGGGATTCGAGCGGCCGCCCTCGCCTTTCAGCACAACCCTGTTCCTGGCCGAGGCAAGCCGCATCGGGGTTTCCGCGGCAAGGGCCATGTCTGTGGCGGAGGGCCTTTACAACGACGGCCTCATCAGCTATCCCAGGACTGATAACACTGTTTATCCGCCGACACTGCCGCTGAAATCCATACTGACCAAGCTGGAGAAAACCGAATTCGCAAAGGAAGTGGGTGAGATTCTGGCCCAGGAGAAGCTGCATCCATCGAGGGGCTCGAGGCAGACCACCGACCATCCCCCGGTTCATCCGGTGGATGCCGCAACGAGGGAACAGCTCAAAGGTGACCAGTGGAGGATTTACGAACTCGTGGTCAGGAGGTTCCTGGCCACGCTGGCACCTGCCGCTAAAGTACTCAGGTCGGAGGCCGCATTCGACATCAACGACGAGAAATTCATCGCGCACGGCCACGAGACTCTTGAAAGCGGCTGGCAGGCATATTATCCTTACATCAAATTCACGGACGTTTTCATTCCGGAACTCGCAGCCGGGGAGAAGATAAACATCGTGAACATACGCGGCCGCGAGGGAAAGACCGAGCCGCCCAAGCGGTACACGCAGGGCACGCTCATCAGGGACATGGAGAAGCTCGGCCTGGGAACGAAATCCACAAGGCATGAGATAGTCCAGAAACTCTTCGACCGAGGGTATGTACAAGGCAGCCAGATTCGACCGACTGCATCCGGCAGGGCCATAATCCTAGCACTCGAGGGCAATGCCGACCAAATTGCAAGGACAGAGATGACCAGCCGGCTTGAGGAGGATATGACCCAGATAGCGGAAGGGGCAAAGAGCCAGGAATCGGTCGTGAGCGAATCCCAGGAAATGCTGGCCAAGAGCCTGAGCATACTCATGGCCCACAGAGACAACATTAAGGATGAAGTCACAGAGGCGCTGAGGAACCAGAACCAGATGGGCATCTGCCCGAAATGCAAGACCGGATCCCTGGTGATGAGAAGGTCCAAGCGCGGAAAGAGGTTCATTGCCTGCAACGCATACCCCGAATGCGAGAACACTTACCCGCTGCCCCAGTTCGGAACCATTCTGGCGCAAGAGAACCCGTGCAAGAAATGCGGCGGCCCGCAGGTCAGAATGGCGATGAACAGGCGCAAGCCCGTCGACGTGTGCCTGGACATCAACTGCAAGGCCAACAGGGACAGGCTGAAGAAATACGGCAAGGCCAAGACCGCTGCCAAGGCAAAACCCAAGCTGGGAAAGAAGGCCGAGAAGGATACAAAGGCCTGATCAATCTGAGATGATGGGCGTAGCTGTAAACTTGTTCCCTGTGTGCATCAGCCTGTACCAGCCCCTCTGATGCTTGGTGCGCCTCATTTTTATGCAATTGATTCTTAGCTGAACGTCGGCGTCCCCGACCTCGTGCATCTTGATGTGTATTATGCCGTCGGTAAGGAAGTCCTCGTCATTTGCCACCAGGTTCACCGAGCCATGGGTTATCTCGGAAATGAGGAACACTGTCGGCCCAAGCTCCTTCAGGAATCTGATGAAATGGAATAGTTCGGCCCTCGGGTTCTTCAGCGGGGCCAGGGAATACAGCGCAGCCAGAGAATCTATGACCACTATATCAAATTCATCCGCTTCCACTCTCTTCTGTATGTACTGGGTGAGTATCTCTATCCAGCCCTTGTTCACTTCCTGCTCTGGGTGCGCCTTGCGGATCCTGCCCACGTCTATCATGAAGACTGGGAGCTGGTCAATGTCCTTCATGTCCAGGTCCAGCATCGCACCTTTCAGACCTTCGTAACTCTCCTCGAGCGAGATATAGAGGCCCTTAAGGCCGTTCCTCTTTGCGTTCTCATACATGATGCTGTATGTCAGTGAGGTCTTCATTGTCCCGGGTGTGCCGCACATGAGGACCACATGGCCCTCCGGAATGCCCCCGCCCAGCACCTCATCGAAGCCGTCAATGTAAGTCTTGATCCTTTTCATGCAATCACTGATACCTGTATGATTGCGCGGATATTAATATCTGTCTCTGCATGTGTGTTTACTGGCCAGATGTGTACATTTCTGCCTAGGGCATCAGCCAATGGCCGCCTTAATGTGACAGAATCAATGCAACCTTACATTTTAATATCTATATTTTATGCCCTTCGTATCCGGATTATGCCGGAATAACATTGGATGTGAAAGAATGTTCCTGGAAGGTGCTTCGGACTTTGAAGTTTATGCATTATGGATAACATTCTTCGTAGCCATTGCTGGATTGGTCTATGCTCTCCTGTTAAAAGTTTTCGTTATGAAGCAGGACGTGGGCACGGAGAAGATGCAAGAGGTCTCCAAAGCCATCCAGACAGGCGCGGAGGCATATTTGAAGAGGCAGCTTAGGACAGTTGCGGTAGTCATTGCCATACTCTCTGTCGCGCTGTTCCTGACGGCCTATGCCGGACAACCAGAGGACTGGATTGCCGACGGCAATACCGAGGGAGAGTGGATGCTGGTTTCGGTCGGCAGGATGATGGCCTTCCTGATGGGCGCGAGCTTCTCGGCAAGCGTCGGTTACTTTGGCATGCGGATGGCAGTGCGGGCAAATGTCCGAGTGGCGCAGGCATCAAGGAGGAGCCTGAGGGAAGCAGTCACCATCGGCTACAGGACCGGCACCATCGTCGGCATGATGACTGACGGCCTGGGCTTGCTCGGAGGAGTAATTATTTTCATGATTTACGACGTCCACGCACCCGAGGTCCTGCTTGGCTTCGGTTTCGGAGGCACGCTCATAGCCCTTTTCATGAGGGTGGGCGGCGGCATATTCACCAAGGCCGCAGACGTGGGCGCTGACCTTGTGGGAAAGGTCGAGAAGAACATTCCGGAGGACGATCCGAGGAATGCGGCAGTCATTGCAGACAATGTCGGCGACAATGTCGGCGACTGTGCCGGAATGGCAGCCGATATATTCGAATCATATGAAGTGACAATGGTTTCCGCAATGATTCTGGGCCTGGCAGCTTTTGCAGGAAACCCTGGCATGCAGTACATAGCCGTTGTGTTCCCTCTGCTCGTAAGAGCGGTCGGTGTCCTGGCATCGATTGCCGGCACATATGCTGTCAAATCCAAATCCGAGAAAGAGGATGTCATGAAATCCATCCACAGGGGATACGGGCTTTCCGCGGCTATCTCAATTGGCGGGTTCATCGCACTGGCGCTTTTATGGGTGCAGAGTGCGAGCGAGGATGTCGGCTACACCGGTGTCAGCAATATCGGTGCCAAATTAGCCATGGCCACCGGCGCGGGAATCGTAATGGCCCTTGTCCTGAACTACCTGACTGAATACTTCACGTCTACCCACCACAAGCCTGTACAGGAAATCGCTGAATCCACCAAAACCGGTTCTGCGACAACGATCCTAAGCGGCCTTGCATGGGGCATGGAGAGCAGCGTCTGGGCGCTGTTCGTTATCGTGGGTGCGATGATAGCCTCGGCTGTCATTTTCCCGACAGACCAGCCATTCCTGGTGGCGTATGGCGTATCGCTCTGCGGCATCGGAATGCTGACTCTCACGGGCAACACAATTTCCATGGACACGTTCGGGCCGATAGCGGACAATGCTAACGGTATCGGCGAGATGTGCGGGCTGGAACCAGAGGCACGACAGAGAATGGCAGATATGGACGCTGTAGGCAACACGACAAAAGCCATAACCAAGGGAATTGCCATAGGTTCAGCCGTTATTGCAGCCGTGAGCCTGTTCATGGACTACATCGTCAGGGCAAGTGACGCGGGGAGCACTCTGCTTGGGACTACGGTCAACCCTGCAACCGGGATGCTCGACCTGCCAATTCAGATCAGCACGCCTGTGTTCTTTGCGGCACTTCTTATAGGTGGTTCGATACCATTCCTGTTCAGCTCAATGTGCATCAGGGCGGTCGAGAAGGCGGCAAGCCTGATTGTCTACGAGGTTAGGCGCCAATTCAAGGAAATCAAGGGCCTTTGGGAAGGAACGGCAAAACCGGATTACGCAACCCCCGTGGACATCTGCACCAAAGCCGCACAGAAGGAACTGGTCGGACTCGGCCTGCTTGGTGTGCTCACCCCGATAATTATCGGCCTTATCTTCAACGAGGTTGCGCTCGGTGCATTCCTGGCCGGCGCAATCCTGTCTGCCCAGCTGATGGCCGTTTTCATGTCGAACGCCGGTGGAGCTTGGGACAACGCCAAGAAATATGTCGAGGACGGGCACTACGGAGGCAAGGGCTCGGAATGCCATAAGGCCAGCGTTGTCGGTGACACTGTCGGCGACCCCCTGAAGGACACTGCCGGGCCAGCACTCAACCCGATGGTGAAGGTCATCAACCTCATTGCCGTGCTGATTGTTCCGATTGTTGTGAAATACAACATCGGAAAGCTTGATTTCGAACAAGAACCAATCACGTTCGTAGCGGTGCTGGCAGGCATCGGACTGATGATATTCGCATTGGCATATGCGTTGATTGTCAGCAAGCGAACCGTGGGCAAGGGTAGGAAACACATGAAGCGGGGCTCCGAACCCGTGGCGCCTGGACCGGAACAGTGAGCCGGTGAATTGACAATGGGTGGTCTTCGCGGACCACCCTCTCTTTCATTTTGTTCCCCTTGGGTAAAAGGTTAAATAATCACCCACAATTGATATTCCGTTAACATGCACAAGGTATGCGATGTGGAACTGGGCGCGGACATCCTGGCTGCGAACAGGCGCATAGCCGCGGACAATACGGCCCTGCTTGAAAAGCATGGGATAAGGTCGTTCGACTTCCTGGGCGCCATAGGTTCCGGGAAGACTCTGCTCATCGAGAGGCTCGCTGACATTCTTCGGTCCAAAGGTGTACGATGCGCGGCCATTGCCGGGGATGTTGCCGGCGATGATGATTACCAGAGGTTCAGGAAGCACGGCATGCCTGTGGTCAACATCAACACCGGAAAGGAATGCCACCTGGACGCGCACATGGTGGACCATGCGCTGGAGAAACTGGACCTTGGCAGCATCGATGTACTGTTCATTGAGAACGTGGGCAATCTTGTCTGCCCGGCTGATTTTCCATTGGGCAGCAAGACGCGAATCACCATCGTATCAGTCACCGAAGGGGACGACATGGTGCGCAAGCATCCTGTGTTGATGGGCAGTTCCGATGTTCTGGTAATAAACAAAATAGGGCTCGCGCAAATAATGGAGGTTGACCCTGAGACACTCAGGAAGGATGCTGGGCATATCAACCCGCACTTGCCTGTGGTCATGACCGACGCCAAACTCGGAACAGGCCTGGGCGACCTGATCTGCAAAATGGGACTGTGAAGCATGCCGAAGATCGTTGTGCGGGGGGTTGTCCAAGGAGTCGGCTTCCGCCCGACTGTGTACAGGCTGGCCATGGAGCTTGGGCTCAGGGGCCATGTGAAGAACACTGGCTCGGAGGTTGAGATTGTCATAGATGGCAGCGCAGAAGAATTCCTCGGCGCCCTAAAGGCTGCTCTCCCGCCCCTGGCCAGGCTGGGGGAGGTTTCTGTCTCGGAATGCCCATGCAATGAAAAGGAATTCAGCATCATCGGAAGCGGCGCAGGCGACAGGAATTCGCCGCCGCCCGCAGACTCCGCAATATGCCCCGAATGCCTGGAGGAGCTTATATCTATTGGAAACAGGCGGGCCGGATATCCGTTCATAAACTGCACGAACTGCGACGCCAGATTCTCGGTGATTGACGACCTGCCCTACGACAGGCCCAAGACTTCGATGTTGGATTTTGCGATGTGCGAGAAATGCCTGAGGGAATATTCAGACCCGCTGGACAGGCGATTCCATGCCCAGACCACCTCGTGCCCGGACTGCGGTCCGAAATACAGGTTGGTCGGATTCGACGGGAAAGACCCTGTCGTCGAGTTCGCCAGACAGGTCGACGCGGGCAAGATCGGAGCCGTCAAGAGCTGGGGTGGCACCCATGTTGTGTGCGTTCCTTCGAGGGTCGCGCATCTGAGGGAAAGGTTCAACAGGCCGAAGAAACCCCTGGCCGTCATGGTCAGGGACATGGAGACAGCCAGGAAATATGCCGCTGTTTCCGCCGGGGAGGAGAGGATTCTCGCGTCGCCGGCGAGGCCCATTGTTTTGCTTGAAAGGAGGGGAAAGACCCTGGAAGACACAGCCCCGGGGCTGGACAGGATTGGCCTTTATCTCCCATACAGCGGGCTGCACTATATTATGTTCTGCAAGTTGAAGGCAGACGCCGTGATAATGACGTCGGGAAATACGCCGGGAGAGCCCATGGCCATCACCGACGAGGAAATCGCGAAGCTGAACGTGGACATTTTCCTTCTGCACAACCGCAGAATAATTAGCCGGACAGACGACTCGGTGGTCCTACCCAATGCGGGAAGCTCGTTTTTCATAAGAAAGTCCAGGGGCCATGTGCCAGACCCAATTCCGATACTGCATGACAGGACGCTCGTAGCTGTCGGAGGAGACATGAACTGCACAGGAGCAATATCGGTCGGCGGGAAGGCCATCATGACGCAGCATATCGGGGACATCAGCAGATACGAGACATCGCTGTTCCTTGAGGGCGCAATCAAACATCTGATGAGGCTCTATGGAATCAGGAAACCGGAGGCCGTGATAACAGACATGCATCCGAGATATTCCAGCCGGGGCGTGGGTTCAAGGATGGCAAAAGAGTGGGATGTGCCAGTCATCGAAATCCAACACCATGCTGCGCACGGGTTCGGTCTCGCGGCCGAACACGGATTGGACCGGCTGAGGGTACTCTCTTGCGATGGAACCGGTTACGGCACCGACGGCCAGGTTTGGGGCGGGGAAATCCTTGACATGAGGCCGGGAAAGTGGGAGAGGAAGGGCCATCTGGCCTACATCCCGCTGCTTGGCGGGGATAAAGCCGTCGAGGACCCGAGAAGGGTCGTGTTCGCCATTGCGGAAATGCTCGGCATTGACCAGCCCTATTTCTCCGGGCGGGACAGGGACGTGCTGGCAGGCATGATGAAAAAATCAGTTGAAACCAGCAGCATGGGCAGGGTGCTGGACGCGCTGTCATGCTGGCTGGGGATATGCGACACAATGACCTATGACGGGGAGCCTGCCATGGCCCTGGAGCGTTACATCCGCAGGGGCAGGCCGAGGCACGGGTTCCAAGCCGCTGTGAAAGGCTGCATCGTGGACACTGTGGGCCTGTTCGGCCAGGTCTCGGAAATTGTTTTGCCTGGCGCCGGTCTCTCTGAGGGAAAGAAAGCGGACATCGCCAGGTCCTTTGCAGAGGCTCTGTTTGCAGGGCTTGTGGAAGCGGCCGACCCCAGAGATGCCCTTGGATTCACCGGCGGAGTATCCTACAACCTGGCCATCAACGATATCTTGAGCAGCGAGCTTGGGAAGATAGGGGCAAAACTCATAACCCACAGCCGCGTTCCCAACGGGGACGGAGGCTTGAGCTTCGGTCAGCTGGCAGGAGGCGGATACAATGTGTCTGGCGATTCCGGGTAAGGTCGTGGAGATAGCCGGGGATAAGGCCAAAGTAATGTACGGCGAGGGGGTGACCAACAGCGCCAACATTTCCCTTGTCGAGGTCAATATAGGCGATTACGTTCTGGTCCATGCTGGATTCGCCATCCAGGTTTTATCGGAAGATGAGGCTATGGAAACCATCGACCTGTGGAACGAGATGCTGAACGCCGGGGGATATCCGGATGCATGAGTTCTCCGTCATATCCTCGATAATTGAACTTGTCAAAGCCGAGATGGAGAGGGCGAAGGCCGAGAAGGTCCTGGAGGTTCATCTGGAGGTTGGCGAGCTCTCGTTTCTTTCGCATGAAGCCCTTCTGTTCGGATTCAGGGCGCTTGCGGAGGGCGAGCCGAAAATCAGTGCCGACGCGCTGAGGATAGTCTCAGTTCCGGCCGAGATAAAATGCAAAAACTGCGACTATGCGGGCGGGATGAAAGTTGAGGACGATGAGGCATATCACGTAGGCATGCCCATATTCCAGTGCCCGAAATGCGGCGGTCCTATCGAAATCCTGGCTGGTAGAGAATGCACTGTCAGGAACATCAGGATGGAGGTTCCTTGATGTTCGAGCTCCGTGACAGGGAGATGGCCGCAAGGATAATCTCCAAAATCAAGGAAATGAATCAGGAGATAAAGATAATGCATGTCTGCGGCACACATCAGGATACGCTGGTGAAGCACGGGCTGGTAGACATGCTGGCCGAGGCCGGTGTCGAAGTCCGTCAGGGACCCGGATGCCCCGTGTGCGTGACCACGCCGCAGGAAATAGAGGAGACTCTGGCATTGGCAAGAGCTGGTAAAACAATCGCCATATTCGGGGACATGCTGAAGGTGCCTTCCGAATCAGGCTCGCTTCTGAAGGCCAAGGGCGAGGGTGCGGACGTCAGAATCGTGTACAGCATCAATGAAGCCGTTGAACTGGCCGAGAAAATTGATAACGATGTGGTTTTCATTGCGGTGGGATTCGAAACCACCGCTCCCGCAACTGCCAGCATCCTGCTGAATAAACCTCCAAAGAATTTTTCAGTATTGTGCTGCCACCGGACGATTCCCGAAACGCTGAAGATTCTGGTGACTTCCGGCAAGGTGGGAATACAGGGATTGCTGGAGCCGGGCCATGTGAGCGTGATTACCGGTTCAAACATATATGAATTTCTTTCCCGGGACTACAAAATACCGCAGGCAATTGCCGGGTTTGAACCACTGGACGTACTCATGGGAGTTTTCCTATTGGCCCGCCAGATTAAGAACGGGGAGGCGAAGGTCGAGAACGCCTACACAAGGGCTGTTTCCCCGGAAGGAAATTTGAAAGCCCAGGCTGCCATGGCGAAGGTTTTTGATGCATGCGATGTGAAGTGGCGCGGATTCCCGGTTCTTCCCGGCACGGGCCTCAGGCTGAAAAAGGAATTCGCAAAATGGGATGCACGGTTGAAATTCAGGGACATCCTGGCCCCGGTCTATACCAGGGAGTACGGGGAGCCGCCGGGATGCAATTGCGGCGATGTTCTGCGCGGGGAGATGGAGCCGAAGGACTGCCCGCTGTTCGGGAAGGTGTGCAATCCCTCCAACCCTGTGGGGCCGTGCATGGTCTCTTTCGAGGGCGGTTGCGCAATCGAGTACAAGTACAGAAGGAAAAGTTAGTTTATTTATAACATGAGGACAATCCCTGACTGTCAAATGACTGAGGGAAGACCATGAAACAGTTTACCGCATTTCTGCTTGCCATGCTCATGATCGCGACGCCGCTGAGCGTTCTTACTGTATCCGGTTCACAACAACCGACTCCTGCCACCCCTCTCTGGGTCGGTGACGGAAGCATCGGCGACCCGTACCAAATATCTAACGTGACCGAACTTCAGTGGATGGGCAACCTGTCGAACCTTGGTATGCATTTCATCCTGACTGGCGACATAGACGCGAGTGAAACCAGCGGCTGGAACGCAGGCGCAGGTTTCGTGCCCGTGGGCACCGACGCGAACTCATTCACCGGCACCCTCGACGGCAACAACCGCACCATCACCGGGCTTTACATCTACAGAACAGCCACGGATTACGTCGGCCTGTTCGGTTGTGTGGGTGCTACCGCGAGCATAAGCAATGTCGGGCTGGTGAATTTCAATATCACTGGGAATGATATGGTAGGTGGTTTTGCCGGTATAAACGACGACGGCACAATCACGAACTGCTACAGCACAGGAAATGCCAGCGGAAATTATTGGGTGGGCGGTTTTGCCGGGTATAGCGACGGCACGATCACGGACTGCTACAGCACTGGAGATGCCAGTGGAAATCAAAATGTGGGCGGTTTTGCCGGTGTAAACGGCGGCACAATCACGAACTGTTACAGCACAGGAAATGCCAGCGGAGATCAATATGTGGGCGGTTTTGCCGGTGTAAACGGCGACACGATCACGAACTGCTACTGCACCGGAAATGCCAGCGGAACATCTGAGGTAGGCGGTTTTACCGGGTATAACGATGTCGGCGGCACGATCACGGACTGCTACAGCACAGGAAATGCCAGCGGAAGTAATTATGTGGGCGGTTTTGCCGGTGGTAACGTCGGCACAATCACGAACTGTTACAGCACCGGAAAAGTGACAGGCGTAGGCGTAGACCTGGGTGGGTTCACAGGAAGCACTTTCGGCACAATAACCGAATGCTTCTGGGACAACGAGACTTCCGAATGGACAACGAGTGACGGTGCGGAGATCGGCCGCAATACTGACGACATGATGAACAACTTCACTTTCACAAACGCTGGCTGGGACTTCACGAATGTCTGGTGGATGGTGAACGCTAGCACCCGCCCGTTCCTTCGCATGGAATGGAGCACCGAGATACACAACAGCCACCAGCTGCAGCTCATGCAGATGGACCTGAACGCGGACTACACCCTGGCGAGCGACATAAACCTGGGCGACATCGTCGAGCCTGCGCAGATGTGGGGGACGAGCCCTGCTTCAGGAGGGGGATTTTTCTACGTAGGAAATTCCACGGACAGGTTCACCGGTTCTTTCAATGGATGTGGGTATAGCCTCACAGGATTGTTCATCAATCGGACAGCAACAGATTACATCGGGCTTTTTGGGGCTACTAGTGCGAGCTGCATATTGAGCAATGTCTCACTTCTGGGATGCAGCGTCAGCGGATTCAACTATGTTGGCGGGCTCGTGGGACATACCTTGGGCAGCACAGTGTCGAACTGCTCCGCGACAGGTGACATTCTAGGTCTCGGAGAGCGTATAGGCGGAATCGTCGGATACCATTTCGGCACAATAATGGACTGCTCTGCGGTGTGCAATGTCAACGGAACTTTTGGTGTTGGTGCAGTGGTGGGCGCCAACTTCGGCGGGACTGTATCTAATTGCAGCGCGGCAGGCAACATAAGCGGATCCATTGGTGCCGTCGGAGGACTTGTGGGGAACAACGGCGGCCCGGTGTCGAACTGTCACGCGGCTTGCAACATAAGCAGTGGCGGAGACTATGCCGGAGGGCTCCTGGGATTCAACGGAGCTTCGGTTTCGAACTGCACCGCGAATGGCCGCGTTAACGGGACAGGCATGTACGTGGGCGGCCTCATCGGCGAAAACAACGGCCACCTATCAGACAGTCATGCTTACGCGGATATAATCGGCGCGGGCATATACTCCGGCGGGCTTGCTGGCTACAATGATGTATCAGTTACGATATTCAACTGCTCTGCGCACGGCAACCTCACCGGAACCAGCAACTACTGTGGCGGTCTGGCCGGTCGGAACGTCGGTAAAATCGAGAATTGCTCCGCCCACGGCAACGCTGGGGATGTAGCATCTTGGACCGGCGGTCTGGTCGGAGACAATTTTAATGGCGCAATCGTTAGCAACTGCAGCGCATACGGAAATGCAACAGGTATGACTTATGTAGGGGGCCTTGCCGGGAACAATGCTGGCGCGCTACTCAACAGCTCATCGTTAGGCGCCGTGGCAGGAGGAGATGATGTAGGCGGTTTGGTGGGCTATAACAGCGGAACCGTGAACAGCACAACTTCTTCATCAGCCGTAAGCGGCCAAGGGTATGTGGGCGGCCTCGTTGGATTCAACTCCGGCAGCGTTTCATATTCTTCCGCTTCTGGTGCGGTCACCAGCACATCATTCCGCACGGGCGGTCTCATCGGCGGCAACGAAGGCGGCGGAATATCTTATTGCTATGCTACCGGAAGGGTCAACGGAACAGCCATAGCGGGAGGACTGGTCGGATACTACGGTGAAACCGGTGCATCGCTGACAACATGTTTCGCCACTGGGAATGTGACCGGCACGATGAACCTAATCGGCGGTTTTGTGGGTTACCAGTTCAACATGCCAATATCAAATTGTTACGCAAGGGGAAACGTAGTCGGTTCCACTTCACTCGGCGGCTTTGCCGGCGGCGAAAGAGGAGACATCACGAACTGTTACTCCACAGGCACGGTGACAGGAATTTCCGATTTTGGTGGTTTCCGCGGAGTTCACATTAACGGGACTCTGAGCGATTGTCATTGGGATAATGAATCATCTGGGACGACCGATGGTGTCGGTAATCAGGAACCAGATCCGCCAGGCCTGTTTGGCAATGATACAGTTGAAATGATGCAGCAGGCCACATTCGCGGGCTGGGACTTCACCAACATTTGGGGCATCTATGAAACCAACTCTTACCCGTTCCTGAAGGCAGTTTATATTCCGCCGGAACCTCAGGCTGACCTTGAGATAACCCTCATGGACATGACCGATCCGGCCACCGTAGGTAGCATTCTTACCTATATAGGGACCGTGATCAATCACGGGCCAGATAATGCGCTGGACGTGAAGGTCAACATCACCCTTCCGATTGAGGTAACTCACATCAATCATACCGGAACGATGACTGTCAACGGTCGATACATCACCGGAGACCCCGGGTTCGTAGGAAGCGGGGTCACCCTTGTTGTCTTTATCAATGTGTCAGTCGATTCTTATGGGCCCGGAGTGCTCAATTGCACCGGCTTAATCACAGCCACGACATCCGATGCCGGCGCTTACCCCAACGAAACGTACGAGACGACCGCGGTCAACCGACCGCCGATTCCGGAAGCCAAGAATTGGCAAACCACCGAGGACTATGTATATCTTTCCTATGCACCTGGTGTCCTGTGGAATGCGAACGACCTCGACGGTCCTGGTGACATAGCGAACATCACTGTTACCGGCCACGAGCCAAGTGATTACGGGGCCGCAATCACGATACTCGCCGACGGAAACTTCACCTACGACCCGACAGTTTCCAGCACTCTGCAGGCTCTTCATGGTGGGGTATCGGTCTACGACACTTTCAACTACACAATCAGCGACGGCAGGGGCGGAATTGCGACGGCGACCATCACCATGCAGGTCGACGGCCAGGATGGCATGCCCACAGCGGTAGACGATACCTTCATGGTAGCTGAGGACAGCGTCGCAAATATATTCAATGTGCTGTCAAACGACATCGCGAATGAGGAGGGCGACACCATCATCCTGCTGACTCCGGGATCGACATGGCAGGGAACTTTGGCATTGTCTGCGAACGGGACTGCGCTGATATTCACGCCCGCAGCGAATTACAACGGAATCTTCTACTTCCATTACCAGATAAGCAATGACGGGACAGCGACCACGGATTCGGGCAATGTGACAGTAACTGTTACCGGCGTCAACGATGCGCCAATTATCGGGACCATAGTCAACGACCTCACGGTTCTGGAGAACGAATCATACTCCTGGAATTACACCGGCGACGACCTTGTGGACGGAGACACTGTCACTTGGACGCTGGTCTCGAATGCAACATGGCTTTCAATAAATTCCACGACAGGAGTTCTTTCGGGAATTCCCCCGTTCCACAGTGCCGGCAACTATTCTGTGAACATCACGCTCAGCGACGGGCACGGGGCCGCAGACTGGCTGGAATTCACATTAACGGTATTGCCTGACACCGACGGGGACGGTACGACCGATGCATCCGATTCTGACGATGATGGGGACGGCACTCCGGACGGTAGCGATGACCTGCCGCTGGATGATTCCGAGACCGTCGACACGGACGGTGACGGAATAGGCAACGTCGCAGACACTGACGATGACGGCGATGGAGTCCCGGACAATGATGACCTGGACCCCCTTGACCCGGATGTGGGCGCCGAGGCTCCGCCAGCTGACGCGGACAGCGATGGTGTCCCTGATTCAGAGGATGCGTTCCCGACAGATCCGGCAGCTTCCCTGGACGCGGACGATGACGGCTACCCGGACGCATGGAACCCCGGATACATGGCCGAAGACTCGACCACGGGCCTTGAGCTGGATGACGACCCGCTTATGCCGCATGAGGAGGGAGGAGGCATGATGCTTTACCTGGCGATTTTAATCATCATAGTCGCAGTCATCGGTGTGGCTCTGATGTTTAAGCCAAAAGCGCCGAAGCCGACGAGTGAGGAAACGCCAGAAGCCGAACCCGAGGCCACGGAGCCGTCCGCTGCTCCAGCCACAGAATCCTGAGCGGGCGGACCGTCGAACGCATCCGCAGACGCTGTTTCAATGCGAATCAGGGGTATGGCATATCTTGATTCATCAATTATAAATAGGTTCTATTGATACACTGAGACAGTATGGCCCAAGGACAAATGCTGTTCTGATGGGCCTTGAATAGGGAGTGCTGGAGATGTCTGATTCGCCCTTTAACGGAAAGTGTGTGACGCTTTTGTCGATTGCATTGGTCTTGATGATGGCCTTATCTGTGGTTCCGGTGGCGCTTGCGGCCGGGCCTGCTGATTCATGCCATGATGATTGCTGCGACTGCCATGAATGCGAGTGTTGCCATGACAATGATTGCTGCTGCGAAGAGCATCATGAGGGCGGCCCCGGCATGGAACTAACTTCAGGCCTGGCCTCGGAGCCGAGGTCTTCGCCCCAGCCCCCGGACACATCGGGGTTCCCTGTGTGGCTGGACCAGAGCCAGACGAGCCAGACGGGAGGAACTTCCTTCGGGCTGGAGCCTGACATGCCCTGCACGAACCCGGACTGCGTGGGCGGACTCGTGCAGTGCACTGTGTGCGGGGGTTCAGGCCAGGTGGGATGCGCGATATGCGGCGGAGATGGCTGGGAAGACTGCCCGACATGCGGCGGAGACGGCTGGGAGGACTGCCTGACATGCGGCGGATCGGGCACTATTTCATGCAGCATGTGTAGCGGAACGGGGAACTGCCCGGTATGCGGCGGCGATGGGGACGACGGCGGCACCCCCTGCGGTGCCTGCGGGGCAACAGGAATCTGCCAAACGTGTATGGGGATGGGAACTGAAATGTGTCCGACCTGCAGCGGAATGGGCGGCTGGTCTTGTACATTGTGCGGCGGAATGGGCGGCTGGGATTGCACGAATTGCGGCGCGACCGGCAGCGTCACCTGCTCCAATTGCGGCGGCGCCGGCAACCTCGGCACCTGCCCCACATGCGGCGGGGACACCCTTATGGACTACGACAACATGTTGGCCCAGGAGTTCGTTCCCTCTGCCACGGCCCAGCTGGAGAAGGTCAGGTTGGAGGTGAACAACCCCAACTCCTACACCTCCAACATCTACGTGTTCATCTCGGACAACAACACCCAGATATCCAACGAGATGCCTGTTTCGGGTTCGACCATCGGCACAACTCCTCAGTGGATTGACGTGATTTTCGATACAAGCATAGTTCTCTCGGCCGGTGAAACCTACTACATAGCCGTGAGGGCGGACGAATACGAATGGATCTGGACCAGGTCCAGCGCAAATCCTTACGCTGCGGGTCAAGCATGGTATGCGACTTGCGACACTGACTGGACTCCTGTTGCGGCCAGGGACATGACATTCGAGACATACATGACTGCACTTCATAACAAGATATACACACTTCAGGACCTGCAGGATGTCAACCTCAACCTCACAGGCAACTACAGCCTGATGAACGACATTAACGCCAGCGAGACCGCGACATGGAACGGCGGGCTTGGGTTCGTGCCGATCGGAAATAACACTGTCCGTTTCACTGGCATATTCGAGGGAAACGGGTTCGAAATCTTAAATTTAAACATCGATAGGCCTGGGGAAGACTATGTCGGCCTATTTGGCTATCTCGACAGCACAGCCTACGTGAACAACACTCGGCTGAGCGTCGACGTGACGGGCCAAGACTATGTCGGCGGGTTGGCGGGTGGAAACACTGGTGTGGTAGGCAACTGCTCCGCGTCCGGCACGGTCAACGGCCATAATGCTACCGGCGGTCTCATTGGCGGTGCTGGCCTTCCAAACGGGGCAATCTGGTACTCCTCAAGTGATTGTGGCGTGACCGGGCTCGATCACGTGGGCGGTTTGGTCGGAGAATCGAGGTGGGTCCGCTATTCGCAAAGTTCCGGAACCGTTAACGGGCGAGACTGTGTGGGTGGACTGGCCGGATACAAAGATAGCGTTTCCATGCTATCATCCCACTCGGATGCCGACGTTTTCGCAACCGGCTTTAACATAGGAGGATTCATCGGCGAACAGACTGTCGGCTCATTGAGTTACTGCTACGCCACCGGCAATGTGATTGGAGTCGGCCAGGTTGGTGGGTTTATAGGCAAGGCCGCGGGCTCGACAATCATGTATTGCTATGCGACCGGGACAACGGGATCGGGAACCGGATCCTGCATTGGGGGTTTCATTGGGGAGCAAATGGGCGGCTCGACAGTAGCGTACTCATATGCCAGCGGTCAAGTACTAGGTTCGTCCTTCGTCGGGGGATTTGAGGGCCAGGCTCACGGCGCGATAGGCAGCTGCTACGCCACTGGGGATGTGAACGGCGGAAGCTTCATCGGCGGATTCATAGGATACAACATCGGAACTGTAAGTGACGTCTGGAGCTCGGGTCACGTGCCATCGGCTACTTTTTGCGGGGGATTGCTCGGCTTTGATGATTCAGGAGGCAGCATCACCAATTCATTCTGGGACAACGAGACATCCGGACTGGTGACCAGCGCCGGCGGCGCGGGCGTCATGGGGAGAACAACAGTCCCGATGATGACCCAATCGACATTCACTGATGCAGGCTGGGATTTCGCCACCGTATGGTGGATGATTGACGGCCAGACCCGCCCGTTCCTGAGGTGGGAATACGGCACCGAGATAACCAACAGCCATCAGCTGCAGATGATGGCGATGGATGAAACAGTGAGCTACGAATTAGCTAACAACCTTGTTCTCGACGATATCGTCATCCCATCGCAAATGTGGGGGACTAGCGCGACCATAGGCTCGGGGTTCTTTCCCGTAGGGAGCGACATAGGTAAATTCACTGGCTCTCTCGACGGATGCGATTTCTCAATAACGGGCTTGTACGTCAACCGAACATCAATAGATACTGGCCTTCTCGGATGTATTGATACGAGTGCTACCCTGTCCAATCTCTCACTAATAGATTGCAACGTTAGAGGGGGCGAAAGGACCGGCGGACTCGTTGGGTACAACCATGGAACTGTATCAAACTCTTCCATGTATGGGAGTGTGAGTGGGGCTGGCGAAAACGTTGGCGGTCTTATCGGATACAGCTCCGGCACTGTGTCGAACTCTTCCGCGGTAGCGGACGTGTACGCGACCGGCGTTTGCGTGGGCGGTCTTATCGGGTACCATAGCGGCACGGTGTCATACTGCAATACGTCGGGCGAAGTATCCGGGACAACCGATTATCTTGGCGGCTTGCTCGGATACAACGGAGGCATAGTAGCACATTGCGCTGCAATCTCTGTAAATGTCTCGGGTGTAGCAGGTTCCAATTTCGTGGGCGGCTTAATCGGGGTCTGCCCTGGCGGGGGGAGCGTCTCGAATTGTTCGTCCAGCGGTTTAGTATTCGGATACATGTATCTCGGCGGTCTGATTGGCGAAAACAATGCGCCGATAACCGATTGCCAGAGCAGCGTAACTGTCACCGCTGGCGGAAGCCAACAACAGGGCGGTTTAGTCGGGCGGGCCACCGCTGGACCAATTACCCGCTGCAAGGCCACCGGAAACGTTAACGGATGCGCGATCGTGGGCGGCCTGGTCGGGCAAGCCGAAGGTGCTTTCTCTATAACGGAGTGCTTCGCCACAGGGGCAGTCACAGGCACAAGCAACACCCAGGGGGGTTTAATTGGCTACCAGAATTGGCCCACCATCACGAATTGCTATGCAAGGGGAGATGTCACCGGCGCAAACGTTTTGGTCGGCGGCCTTGTCGGTTTCGGTTACGGGGATGTGATTGACTCTTATTCCACTGGCGCCGTTGCTGGCGGACCGGACTGCATCGGCGGATTCTACGGAAAGCATGACTCGGGCACAATCACCGATTGTCATTGGGACACGCAAACTTCCGGAAGAACGATCGGTGTTGGAAGCGTTGGCAATGTGGACCCGGACCCTGCGGGAATGTTCGGGAACACAACCGCCGAGATGAAGCTTCAAGCCACATTCACTAACTGGAACTTCACCACCATATGGGGCATAGTAGAGAATCTGGAATACCCGGTCCTGATGGTGCTGCAGCAATCCGACCTTGAAGTCACGATGACCTTCAATTCAATATACGCAACTATTGGCACATTCTATCATCTCAACGTTACAGCGGCCAACCACGGCCCGGACACTGCCTTCGGCACCAAACTATGTATCCTGCTGCCCCCACAATTTGGGCTGGGAGGCTACACGGGATCTCCGATGGTAGAAGGAAATTATGTCAATTATTCGATTGGCACGATGATGGACGAATGGACAAACATGCAATCCCTTCATGTGTTGGCGATTAATTACGCGCCTACAATCGATATATTCAGTACAACAACCTCGGAAAGCGGTGACCCTGGAAATTACCCAAATGAGCAGATCCTGACCGTACCCATGAACCATGCGCCGAACGCGGTCATTGAATTCTATAATGTGAGCGAGGATGACATTCTCTCGGTTCCTGCGCCAGGAGTCCTCTCCAACGACAATGACCCGGACACTGACCCGATAAGTGTAATAGGACACTGGGACTGGAGCGCCTTCGGCGCTGCAGTGGATGTCGCAGCCAATGGCTCTTTCACATTTGACCCGAGAGGCGCTGCGGCAATGGAGTCGCTGAAGCCCGGAGACACGCTTTTTGATAGGTTCGGATACACCATCTCGGACGGGCGCGACGGAACTGGCTATTGCGAGAGCACAGTCATCGTTCACGGCGTCAATGACGCCCCGGCCATCACCACGGCCGACGATACAGGTGCAATAGTGAACCAACTTTATGAAGTAGACTACAACGCCACAGACCCGGAGAGCGACACCCTAACCTGGGCAGTGACCACGAATGCGACATGGCTGAGCATTAATGCAACCACTGGGGTGCTGAATGGCACGCCAAATGCGACCAGCTCCGAGAAGTCCTACTGGGTGAACGTAACCGTGAGCGACGGAGCCCTTACAGACTGGACCAATTTCACTGTGTCCCTCGCAAAAGACACTGACGGGGACGGCATACCTGACGCTACAGACCCCGACGATGACAATGACGGTGTGCCGGATACCCAGGACGACTTCCCGTTGGACCCGAACGAATGGACAGATACCGACGGAGACGGTACTGGAAACAATGCGGACGACGACGATGACGGAGACGGGGTGCCGGACACCGAGGACGATTTCCCGCTGGACCCGGACGAATGGACTGATACTGACGGAGACGGGACCGGGGACAATGCGGACGACGACGATGACGGTGATGGAGTGCCAGATATTACTGATGATTTCCCGCTGGACCCGACTGAAACCGTAGACACGGACGATGACGGCATCGGAAATAACGACGACACTGACGACGACGGGGACGGAGTCCCGGACGCACAGGACGACTTCCCGCTAGATCCGACTGAAACGACAGATACGGACAACGACGGAATAGGCAACAATGATGATACCGACGACGACGGAGACGGGGTGCCGGACACCGAGGACGATTTCCCGCTGGATCCTACTGAATCCGTGGACACGGACGATGACGGAATAGGCAACAATGATGACACGGATGATGACGGGGATGGAGTGCCTGATGCCACAGACGACCTGCCGTTGGACCCTGAAGAGACAGTCGACACGGACAACGACGGAATTGGGGACATCGCTGATACAGACGACGATGGGGACGATGTGCTGGACACTCAGGACGACTTCCCGTTAGATTCCACGGAAACAACTGACACAGACGGAGACGGAACTGGAAACAATGCTGACGCGGACGACGACGATGACGGCATACCCGATTCAGAGGACGAAAATCCGCTGACGCCAGACAACAATGACGCTTCCGAGGGCGGAGGCAGCAATTTCACGATTGTAATAATCGCAATCGTAATTATTGGGGTCATTGCCGGCCTCGCTGGCCTAGCGTTACTAAGGCCTAAAGCACCCAAGCCGCCGGAACAGATGCATGGGGAACCTGAGAAGCCTGCAGAGGAAGGGCAGCAGCTGCCATTCGAGAACCAATAGAACGACAGATAAAACGAAGTAACTGGAGTTCCCAGTTACTTCTTCTTTACATTTTTCTTTTTCGAGGCTGGTGCTTCAACGCATGATTTCAGGAGCTTCCAGATCTTCTTGCTCTGTGCTTGATTCTTGTCGAACTGGTCCTCTGTCATGTCAATGAGGTAGGCATACTCTATCACGGCCTGCTGCGTCATGAAGTCCAAGCCCAGGTTTGATGCTTTCTCTGTCCACTTCGCCATGGTGCAGCACTCGTCCATCTCCTTGGTGATACGGACCATTTCCCTCAGCTTTGCAGGCGAGCAGTCGACCTCCATCCCCAACTTTTTCAGTCCTTCAAGCGCGGCCTTCACCTGGGTCTCCATATCTTTATGGGTAGTGGCCTCGCCGTGGGAAAAATGGAATATTTCAGCAGTTGTGCGGTAGTATGTTTCGATGAAATGGCCCACCCGTTCCTCTCGGGCTACTTCGATGATGCCCACGTCCTTCAGCTTGCGTATGTGATGATATATCGCCTGGGTTGTGAGCTGCATCTGTTCGGCTATCTGGCTCACAGTCATGTCCTTCACTCTGAGAAGGTAAATCATCTTCCTTCTCGTCTCATCCGCGAGCAGCTGAAATGCTTTAGGGTCCGATATCATCTTCACGGTTTGCATTTTTCATCACCAGATAGTATATGTTTTAACATCAATATAAAGGTTTCCCTTAACCAAACGAAAGTTTTATTAACTACAAAGACTATTACCAAATGGAAGTTTGGGTGATGCAAACATGAAATATGATTCAGCAAACGGAAACTTGACACTGGTGATAAGAACTGGGGCGTACCAGATAACGCTGGACGCCCATAACCGCACCGTGAGGCTGGCCAGAATCGGAGCAGAGCAGGAATGGTCCATCAGCCTCGGGTGCGACGAAGGAGTGTGGTCAGCTTGCTAGGTGTCGGATTCCCCGCAGAAACATTCGGCCATATCCCTCCGTGCATGGGCAGTCTGCCAGTCCACGAATATGGCACGGACTGCGAGAAATGGATGGCCGCCGATGCATGGGCTCTTCAGAAAGTCTTCGGAAATCTCAGGATAAAGAGGCTAGGATTCCTCAGAGCTGCTGCCGCGAAGTTCGCTGCCATGCTGTTCTGAGCACAGACTGGTTTGCCTGCGTGCATGACAGTTAGTCTCTAGCGGGCCGACTGCGACTCTCCCGGCCGCTTCCCTTTTTTCCTGGCTGCTTTGCCCCAGGTTGAATTAAGTTACAAAAAACGATTGAGCCAGCACAATAAATCTACTGTTTATTATATTATTACCTCAAGCTTTATATATGACAACGCTAATACACCGTTGTCGGACATGAGTAAGACAAAAGAGGTACAAAAGAGGGCATGATGATGGAAACCGACAGCGAGAAGGTCACGATCCGGATACCCAGGCGGTATCTCAGGTCCATTGACTTTCTGGTGAGGGCCGATGACTTCCCGTCAAGGTCCGAAGCAATCCGCACAGCAATCAGGGACATGGTGTACCAGAGGATAGAGATGGTGCCTGACAAGCTGAAGAAGATACAGGCCGCGGAACAGGCTGTCGCAAATGCAGAATCCCTCGAGAGGGACCTCATAAAGAAGTAAGGGAACAGGGACGCCGCAAGGCGAGATGGATGCACTAACCCAAACGGCACCTAAGTGGGATGGGACCCCCCCTTACGGAATCACGATTACCTCCCCCCTTTTTTTTTCTTTTGCTGATATGAGCTAATAGCTTGCTGGCAGTCAGGGGGAGGCACGAAATTCCATTACATATACGGAAGGGAATTTCGTTCCCTTCGCCGAATCCAGGATTACATATTGATACATCTGGATTCGGCTTGCTCGGAATAACAGATGGAAAATGCCGAGATTAATTTTCCTCGTCCCCCCTTTTTTTTCTTTACCGGTTAGTGTGATCCAGGTTATCTCTTTCCTCTTTTACTTTGACGTTTGTATCAATAATTATTAATATTCCGACTTGGCTATTGAATCACGGTGAAGACATGAAAAAAGCAATTCTGAGCGTGATTGTGGCCGTGATACTGATTTCCGTTTCAGTCGTTTCGGTCAACTGGCTTTACAATACGTCAAACGGCCTTTCCTCTAACTCCCCTCCCACCACTGTCTCCGAGCTGGTCGAGTGCTCCAATGAGTTCTCGTTCGAGATGTACTTCAAACTGGCCGCAGAAGGCGATGAAAATGTTTTCTTCTCGCCTTACAGCATCACGACCGCGCTCGGGATGGCATTCGAAGGGGCGCAGGGCCAGACTGCTGAAGAGATGGCCCATGTCCTGAATTTTCCCGCAGACAACCAGACAAGATTGGATATAATGAAAGCCTACCAGACCTATTTCAACGCGGACAGCGAGTCATACAACCTGTCCACTGCAAACGCCTACTGGCTGAAGCAGGGCGAAAATCTTCTGGACGCGTACAGTGTTGCCATCGAATCCTATTATCTAGCTCACGGCGAGAAGCTGGACTTCGCAGGAGATCCTGCCGGCTCCGCGGAAAAGATAAACACCTGGGTTGAGGAGCAGACCAACGGGAAGATAAAGAATTTGATTTCACCGGCTAACATCAACTCGCTGACCTATCTTATTCTGACCAATGCCATCTACTTCAAGTCGGACTGGAAATACCAGTCCAACGAGACTGCGACCGAGGACCTGACATTCCATCTGGAAGGCGGCCAGGACACAGATGTTGAGACGATGCACATGCATGACGAACAGATAGCGCTGAATTATTCGGAGAATGACGATGTCCAGCTGCTCCAGCTCCCCTACAAGGACGGAGCGTTGTCAATGTACATACTTCTGCCGAAGGACAATGACATCGGCAGGCTGGAATCCGAACTGGACAACGATTATTTGGGCTCGATGATGGAGGACCTTTCTCCCGAAGAGGTGAATCTCTACATGCCCAAATTCAAGTTCGAGCAGAAATACATGCTCAACCAGATGCTGATAGACATGGGCATGCCCACGGCCTTCAGCGACAGCGCAGACTTCTCCGGGATGACTGATTCAACATCGTTGAAGATTGGCTTCGTGATTCACCAGTCCTTCGTAGAGGTCAACGAGGAAGGCACTGAAGCCGCAGCGGCTACTGCAGTGGGGATGGAAGCCACGGGCATCAACCCCCATCCTGAGCCAGAACCTATCCTGTTCAACGCCGACCATCCGTTCATGTTCTTTATACAGCACGAGGAGACAGGCCAGATTCTGTTCATGGGCAAGGTGGGTAATCCCGCGGCCGAGGAATAGGCAAGGTTTTTTATCGATAGGGCATATTCTGCGCTTTGTGACGGAGTTCCAGAGACCCCGCGGGACCAGGGATTTCGGTCCGGAGGACATGGCAAGGCGCAGGTTCGTTGAAGCCAGGCTCAGGGCCACCGCCGAGCTGTTCGGGTTCGGGGAGGTCATGACGCCCATGTTCGAGGATACGGCGCTGTTTGTTGAGAGGTCCGGGGAGGGCATAATCAACGAGATGTACGCCTTCAAGGACAAGGGAAAGCGGGACATAGCCCTGAGACCGGAGCTCACAGCCCCGGTCATGCGGTTTTACGTCAATGAATTGCAGAATCGGCCCAAACCAGTCAAGGTCTTCTACTTCGGCAGCGTGTTCAGGTACGAACGCCCGCAGAGCGGCCGTTACCGCGAGTTCTTCCAGTTCGGCGCAGAGTTGATTGGGGCTCCTTCCATGGAATCCGATGCAGAGGTCATAGCCTTAGCCCTGTGGAGCCTGGAGTCCATCGGCTTGAAGGACA
Source organism: uncultured Thermoplasmata archaeon (assembly GCA_964354755.1). Taxonomy (GTDB): domain Archaea; phylum Thermoplasmatota; class Thermoplasmata; order SG8-5; family SG8-5; genus UBA147. Next base: position 220,423 of record CAYHBA010000002.1, on the reverse strand, counting down.
TGGTCGTCCGCATCGGCAACCTGGACATATTGAAGGGGCTGCTGGGCAATATGGATGTTATGGGAGAGGACCAGGCAGCCTGCAGGCGGATGATTGACAAGGCTGACTTCGGGGGGCTTGCCAAATACCTGGACGGACTGGGCGTGGACAGGCCGAAGCAGCAGAATCTCATTGACATCATCAAAACAAAGGGGGGCAAGGAGGCCATTGCAAAGGCCAGGCAGCTTGCCGGTGCCGATATCCCCGGGATGGACTACCTGGAGGGCATGCTGGACAAATTGGCTGTCTATGGCTTTGACAAATGCAATGTGGATTTCGCTGTGGCAAGGGGCCTCGACTATTACAAGGGCATGGTGTTCGAGATTGACTCGCCCTGCCTGGGCGCGGAGAAGCAGATATGCGGCGGCGGGGCTTACCAGTTGGCAGAGCTTTTCGGCGGCGAGACTGTCAATTCCACTGGATACGCCTTCGGGTTCGACCGTTTAATACTGGCCCTGGAGAATTCGGGTGCGCAGATTCCGGAGGCCGGGCTGAAGGCCTATATCGTGCCCATGGGCGAGGCCGCCAGAATGAAGGCCCTGGAAATACTCCGCATGCTGAGGGCCGCGAACATACCCTCGGACATGGACCTTATGGGGCGGAACATCTCGAAAGCTCTGGCCTATGCCAACAGCGCCAGGGCCGAGAAGGCCATCATCATAGGCGATAAGGAGCTGGCTGAAGGCTCTGTCACTGTCAGGGACATGAAATCCGGCGAGCAGACCAAATACCCGATGTCTGATGTTCTGAGGGGCTTCCTGAAGGGCATTTTCTGAGCCGGGCCAATGCTCCGAATAGAGGCATTCTTAGTTATCTTTAAATAACGCCGAACCATCCCCACTATTATGAAAGCAGACCTGAAGAAGAAACTGGGGGCGCTGAGCATGAAAGAGATTCTGGGCTATGCCATACATTCTGAGGATGTGGCAAGCATCTATTACTGGACTCTGGCGAAGGTGTTCGAGCCGAATGACCTGGTCAAGGCCAAGTTCCTCGCCCTTTCCAACGATGAAAAACTACACAAAGAAGTTCTTCTAAATCTCCACAGAAGCCAGTTCAAAACTTCAAAGTATGTCATACCCAAGGGTTTGCCGCCTTTCGAGAGCGTGGCACAGGTCAAGACTGTCGAGAGCTTTATTGAGGCTCTTGAGACTGCCATGCAGAACGAACGCAACGCCCATGACATCTACATGTTCCTGGCTGAGAAAAACCCGAAGCACCGGAAGCTGTTCAGGTACCTGGCAATGACCGAGGCAGGCCATTATGAAGCCATCAAGCAGGATTACCATTTCTTCACTGAAGAGGCGAAGGACGATCCCAGCATCAAGAAGATAAAGATTAGCCAGGTCTATGGGTCTCCGACATTCAGACCATACGGCCTGGTGAAATAGTCAGCCAAACTTGGAGGGCTCGTGCATGCAGAGAAAATTCCTTGTTCTAGGCGCAGGCATGATGGGCAGGGCCATTGCCCATGACCTTGTGCGCAGCCGTGGAAAGGATTGCCTTGCCGTCATCGACGCAAACAGGAAGGCCTGCGACTCCCTCCGAACCTGGCTCGGCGTTGAAGTTCACAGCCTGGATGCCAATGACAAAGCCGTCGGCAGGCACATAAAGGATTCGGATGCCGTTATCGTCGCCCTGCCCTACGGCTTCAACTTGCATTTCATGAAGAAAGCCATTGCCGCGGGCGCGCATTTCTGCGACCTGGGCGGCAATGACGGCATTGTCAGCAGCCAACTCGCATTGGACAGGCAGGCGAAGAAGGCAGGCGTACTGTGCCTTCCCGACTGCGGCCTTGCCCCGGGCATGGCCGATGTGCTCGGTGCCTATCTGGCAAAGCAGTTCGACTCGGTGGATGAGCTTACTATACGCGTGGGGGGCCTGCCCCAGCACCCGGTGCCACCACTGAACTACCAGCTGGTGTTTTCTGTAGGTGGCCTTATCAATGAGTACAAGGAGAAATGCAAGGTTCTGAGGAACGGGAAGATTGCCCTGGTCGACCCCATGGAGGAAGTCGAGGACCTGGAATTCATGGGTATCGGAAAGCTGGAGGCCTTTACAACGTCCGGAGGAGCAGCCTGGCTGCCAGAAATGTTCAAGGGAAAAATCAGGAAGCTGGACTACAAGACGATACGGTACCCTGGCCATGCAGTCATCTTCCGCTCCATACTCAAATTGGGACTTGCGGATGAGAACGAGATTGCGCCCGGCATATCCCCCAGGAAGGTCCTGGAAGGCCAGATTCTCAAGAACCTCGGGGGAGAAGATGAGGACCTTGTCCTGGTGAGAGTCACTGCGAAGGGCAAAATGGCCGGCAAAAAGGCGACAAGGAACCTGGACATAGTGGACAGGTTCGACAGGAAGAACGGCATGACAGCAATGATGCGCACCACGGCCTACCCGACCAGCATCATCGCCCAGATGGTCGTTGACGGCACCATCGAAGAGAGGGGGGTAAAGACCCCGGAGATGTGCGTACCCGGCGACCTGCTCATAAAGGAAATGGCCAAAAGGGGAATAAAGGTAAAAGAATATTGAAAAGGGGGGGGCGGAAAACCCGCCCCAATTGTTCAGTATTGGATTTTGTTCTTTCTCAGGGCAAGCGCGCACAACACTACAACTGCCGCGACAGTCCCGACCATCAACATGAACACCGCGGCGCCGAGTATGGCTCCTAGCGGCCCGAGGTTGACGCCCAGGTCCAGGAACAGCGCGTGGGCTATGTACGAGGGATCATGGAATATGTCGTGGCCCATGGGGTAGACATAGCCGCCAATGAACATGATTCCGTGCAGGTAGCCGTCGCGGTTCTCGCCTTCCATGTTCAGGTTCTGGCCGGCATGTATCTGGAAGTGCATGTCCTTCTCTTCTTGGTCCACGGTGACATTGCTCACCCATGTCATCTCGCCGACCTTCTGCCAGTTGTCCCTGAAGACAATGGAGTCCTTGGTCAGTCTTGCAGATTCCTGGGGCATCGTGTCCGTCCCTGTGATGTCCTGCTCGCCCCCGGTGAAGGTCTCGATCTCCGCTATTCCAAGCTGGTCGCCCGCGGTAGCATTGACGAACTGCGCGTCCAGCCATTCCTGGACGAACGTTGGGATGAATGTCCCGAAGGCCGTGAATGTCTCCAGCATGAGGAGATTGTCCTTCGACTGGTAGTCCCAGCCGTTTATCCAGTGGTCGAACTTGAACTCTGTCGTGAGGCTGGTGCCGTTATAGGTTTTGGGCGCAGCCTCTGATGAGTCGATTATGTGGCCCTGGTCGTACGTGACCCTGTACCACGGAACCTCGACGCCGAAATCGTCCAGCACAGTGCCGATGTGGAACTGGAATGCGACTTCGCCGACACTACCGTCAGATTCCTCGCCCGGCCTGGAGCCGTCATCATTCACAGGCGGTTGGTTGTCCCATATCTTGGTGTAGGTCATGTTCTTCGCGCTCAGCGTGAATGTCCACTCCTTCTCAGTCGTGCCGAGGGTTTTTGTCTCGACAATCTCAGACCTCTCCCAGGACCTGTTCAGGTCCAGTATCTTGTGCACTGGCTCCATGGATCCGAGGCAGAATTCGTCTATCGTGCATCCCTGGTGGGCGAAGTCGAACAGGCCGTTGTCCGCGCCCTCGATGCTTCCGCCGAAATCGGCTATGTAGCCCGTGTCGGAGAACTCGATCAGCACGGCCAGTTTCTGGATATAGACCGTGAGGACAGGTATTCCGGTGGCCGGGACCATGATTGCGCCGTCCTTGTTCCTGACTTCTGCCCCGCCCAGGAACCGCAGGTGCGCCGAGACAATGGTGACTGAGTTGCCATGGGTCTCGTTCCCATACACGACCCCGAACCAGGCGGTTGAGTCCCCTTTGGTCATGTTCAGGGCTACGTAATCCCCGCCGTCCCATTCGGCCGTGGAGCCTGTCTCGAGGGCCAGGTGGTCCTCTATGCTCAGTATCTCCGCCCTGGTTGTAGTCGGGCCCAGGGCGACGAGGCCCAGCATCAGGGCCGCGAACACCGCGGCCGTTTTGGTCGTCATCATTTCCTTTCCTCCTATCGGGGCCCTTCCCGGGCCGCCTGAACGAGAATAGGCCTGTCAAGGGGATATAAACCAGCGAAGGAATGTTCATGCAGAATCTTCCCGGGCCTTTTATATACCAGAAAGCGGGATTTAGTTGCATGAAGCGCGACGTCAGGGCTGTGGAGAATCCTATTTCAGCCATGTTCGACCTTTCTGAGGATGTGGCCGGCCAAGCCCCGAACATACGCGGTCTTGTCAGATACGCTGCCGCATTCATCTCTGTGTGGCTTTTCGTGAACTGCCTTCTCGGCCTTGTCTTTCTCGGAAACGGGAACCTTTTCCTGGCATTGGTGATGCTCTGTTTCTTCATCATCGGGCTCACATCCCTTGTCCTGCTGTACAGGGTCAACAGGTTCTTCAGATACTTCGTGTCGAGGCACAGGGCTATAACAGCGGTCCGCAACATGGACCCGATGGTCTATGCCCCAGGCGGTCAGAATGCCACAGAAAGGCTTGTAACGTTCCTGCGGAACAACATATCGGCGCTGAACGGAAAGGATGTGGAGGTCGCCATGCCGGGCATAGTGCAGGGCGAGCACAGGACCCAGTACAGGTTCGATGCATACATCAAGGAACCGTCCAGCACGCTGTGGAACATGTTCGGGATTGGCAAGCACGGGTTTGCCGTCTATGTGAAGCGTTTCGACAATCCCCCGACAGCGGAAGAACTGAAGGCGCTGAAGATGGCAGTGGAGGACGTCAGCGTCCGCAGCATGATTCCGCCTATCAGGGTCATAGCACTGTGGGAGAGGAAGGAGGTCCAGAACCTTCAGGATTCCGCCTACCAGTTCATCATGACCAACGGAGTCGGTGTGAGGCACAAACTGCGCGACATGGCCTGCGCCATGGAAATTGTTTCCGAGACTAACGGCACTTACGATTTCATACCTTACATGCCCTCGTTGAAATGATTACTGGTCATCGAACCAGTAGGGCATGCGCCTGAACCTGTAATGCTCCCTTATCTGCTCGCGGTAAAGCTCGTTGTAGAGGGCGTTGAACTTTCTCGCGTGCATGACTCCCTTCTTTGTAATGAATATCCTGTATCTGGTTTCGTCCTTTTCGATGCGGATCAATCCTTCCGATTCGAGGGATGAAATGACTTTCTCGGTCATGTAGTGATTGGACTTGATCTCATGCTTTATCTCTTCCTTGGACAGGGGGTGTTGCTGGGCTTCCAGAATCGAATCAATCTTCTCTTCCAGGCCGGCCTGGTTGATGTCTATCCCCATCTCAGAAATCAGCCGGTTGAGCACAAAGCAACCGTAAATCCTGCTGTCCTTGTACCGTCTGTCCTCGGCCATCGGCGTGTGATAATTCCCTGGGTATTTAGTGTTTAAGGTTCCAGGTCATTCCCCGACTATCTGAATGTGGATCTGCCTTTCTCGCGGACGCACGTCCATTTCTATGAAAATTATCTGCTGCCATGTCCCCAGAAGCAGTTTTCCCTCCCTGAAAGGCACTGTCAGGCTTGGCCCCAGGATTGCGGCCCTGACATGGGAATGGCCGTTCCCGTCCTGCCATCTGAGGTGATGCTCGTACTCCTTGACCTTTGGGGCAATTAGCTCCAGGGCGGTCGGCAGGTCTTCGAGAAGTCCGGGTTCGAATTCCAATGTCGTTATCGCGCCTGTGGAACCTGGTACGAACACGCAGGCCAGGCCGTCGATGATGTCTGAGACTGAAACTGCCTTGGCAACCTCCGGGGTGATGTCGAGAATGTGATTCTCACCCTTCGTATGGATGCTGAAATCCGAGCAATGGACAGCCATATTACCTGAACACCTCGCTCACTGCCACCTTCTCCAGCACGAGGTCGGCAATGTTTTCCGCATCCCTGCCTATGCCGAACACCGACGGGTCCTTGCCGGCCGGGTCCAGCACTGCGTCGTCCCTTTCCAGGCCCAGCTCCACCAGAACTGCGTCCATATCCGCCTGGCCAACCATGACCATGGCCAGGGCTTTGATCCCGGCGAAAATCCCAAATTTTCTCAGCGCCTCGCTGGTCTGGCGCTCGGCAGCAGCATAGAGCAGGATTTCCATGCCAAGAGTCCTGGACATGTTGGTTTTGTTTGCCATGGCCCTTATGGCCTTCTCGCCTGCCGAGACCATGTGTTCGGCGCCGAAAATCCTGTCTGCGCGGAAGAACTGGATTGTCACAGAGTGTTGTTTCTCCAGGATGCCCGCATGACGAATGAATTCCTCGGGGTTGGGCACAGGGCCTTTGGCTCCGGCAACATGGATGATCTGCTGTTCCATGAATCACCGAAATTACCCCTATATCTTTAATGTTTGCGCGGGGGATTAAGTACTTATGCTTGGTGGTTTTCTCCAAATCAATGACCAAATCAAAGGATTGGCCAATGGGCATAACGCCAGATAACTATCCCGAGTTCATCGGAAGGTCCAGCGGGCACATCGTACGCAGGGGAAAGGACATGGCCTGCCATTTTGCCCGGCCCCCAGACCCCGAGGAAGTGATTTACGAGGTCTATGAGGCCGAACCCAGCGGCAATATGCGCACTGCCCTAACCATACTGAAACCCGGTAAGGTGTCCGGCGAATATTTCATGACAAAGGGCCATTTCCACGAGGATGCCGGTTCCGGAGAGACATACTTCTGTCTCAAGGGCCATGGAATCGTCATAATGCAGACAAAAGACGGCAAGACTGATGAGGTCTGGCTGGTCCCGGGCACTGTCGCCTGCATCCCGCCGGGCTGGGCCCACAGGACTGTGAACGTCGGAAAAGAGGACTTTGTGATGCTGGCCATTTTCCCGGTCAATGCCGGGCACGATTATGAGGCCATTGAAAAATCTGGGTTCATCAAGAGAGTTATCGAGAAAAACGCAAAACCGCATATCGTCTGATTTTTTAACTCTTGCAAAGGTCCCGGGCGGATCGCGAATTTATCTTGAAGCATTTTCATGCAATAATTCGCGACAGGGCCAATTCCGATTCTAGAACATTCGGATACTTAGGAATTAGCCCGTGTCGTCGGCTTCACTGTCAACAATCTCGGAACAATAGCCGACGATTGCTCGAAAGAAGACGAATACGCTGGACGGAGGATGATAGAGACGATTCTGTGAATCTTGCTTCTATCGCCAAACAGACTTTACAGATATATGCTGATAATTGCTAGTTTGGCGGCGCTGACGAATACTCTGTGGATATACGCAGTAGGCGTATTCGTCGCGCTTTCTTTTTCTCCAAGCATTATTGATAACAAACGAAAAAGAAAGTAGTCCCGGGCGGATTCGAACCGCCGTCACAGGCTCCAAAGGCCCATATGATAACCTCTACACCACGGGACTATAATCCATCAGCCCTTAATTACCAGCGTTATTAGTAGATTCTGGTATTAGAACATTCGGTCTGGATGATTATATGTATAGGCCAAGCACCTGATTTCTCAAAATCAGAGAATTTTGAGTTCATGGGCACACATCAGTACGGTGCATGGCGGTCATTGACGTTCTTACAAATGCACCCATCGATTAGATAATTTTCGCCCTCTCACAGACCTCGGCCCATGTGGGCAGCTTCCCCACCGGCCCCCTAGCTTCTATCGCAAAGCTGGCCGCAGCAGAGCCCAGTGTCCCGCAGGCCTCTAGGTCCATGCCCCTGCTCAGGCCGGCATAGAATCCCGCGCGATAGGCGTCCCCGGCGCCTGTCGGGTCAAGGATTTTCTTGGGTCTGATGGCCGGAATTTTGCACGTGCCAGAGGGGGTGACAATCTCGCTGCCCCCCTTGCCCTTGGTGACAACCAGGAATCCGACCTTGTCCAGAATCTTGTTCCTGGCCTTGAGGCCGAAGTATTTCATGGCTATCCCGAGCTCATGCTGGTTCACGAACAGGGCGTCTGACATGGCCAGCATCTCGGCGAACATCTTGGGGGTGTACATGTACCTGAGTTCTTGGGCCGGGTCGAAGTGTATTCTCTTGTCAAGCTTCTTCGCGGCTTTCATGACCCCCCGATAGTACCTGGGGTCGCCGGTGCCTATGTGGATTATCTCGGAGGACTCTATCGCATGAAGCGCCAAAGGAAACTGGGCCATGTCTGCCATCGGCCCCTGGTCCATGATGCATATCTGATTGCCATTCTTGTCGGTCATTATCCTGCATGTAGGGGTCATATACCCTTCCATCTCGGCAAGGTCATATGTGTCAACGCCGACCTTGAACAGTGCATCCCTGAAGTCCTGCGGAAAATCCTTTCCCACAAAAGAAGCTAGCGCCGTTTTGACTCCCATGCCGGAAGCCATCATGGCTATGTTGGAGCCTGTGCCCCCGAAATACCTGCGCACATTCGAGACCTGGACTGATGTATTTGACTTGGGCAGGGACTCGACATCCATCAGGTAATCGATGTTGACATGCCCGAACACGCCCAGGAAATTGTGAGATGCCCGGCTCATGTCCCTTCCTTCCAGTCGCTCAGGTAGGCTTTCTGGCTTTCGGAGAGCTTGTCTATCTGCACGCCCATGGCCTTCAGCTTCAGCCATGCCACCTTTTCATCGAGGTCCGCAGGAACGTCGTAGACCCTGGCCTTCAGCTCCTTCCTGTGGGTGACCAGCCTCTCCGCGCATCCGGCCTGAATCGCGAAGCTCATGTCCATTATCTCTACCGGATGGCCCTGGCCCACAGCCAGGTTGACTAAGCGGCCTTCTCCCAGCAGGTAGACGCGTTTGCCATTCTTAAGCCTGTACTCGTCCACATATTCGCGGACCTGGGTTTTGGACTTGGCCATCTCATCAAGCCCTGACTTGTTTATCTCATTGTCGAAATGCCCGGAGTTCGCCATCACGCAGCCGTCCTTAATATGCTCCAGATGCTCCTTCCTGACTATATCCTTGCATCCGGTGACAGAGACAATGAAATCCGCTTCTTTTACGGCCTCGGCCATGGGCATTACCCTGAATCCGTCCATCCTTGCTTCCACGGCTTTCACGGGATCGATTTCCGTGACTATGACGTTGGCGCCCATGCCCAGCGCCCTTGCGGCTATGCCACGGCCGCACCAGCCATAGCCCGCGACAACGAACACCCTGCCGGCAATGGTCAGGTTGGTCGCGGTGAGTATACCATCGAACGTTGACTGGCCCGTACCGTACCTGTTGTCGAAAAGGTGCTTCATCTTGGCATTGTTCACCGCGAACACGGGATACTCCAGCTTTCCCTCGGCCTCCATGGCTTTCAGGCGTATGATTCCGGTTGTAGTCTCCTCGTTCCCGCCTATCATGTTGGGCAGCAGGTCCCTGTGCTTGGTGTGGAGCAGGAAAATCAGGTCGCCGCCGTCGTCTATAGTTATTTCGGGCTTCAGGCCTATGACTGCCTCGAGGTTCGAGTAATACTCATCCCTTGACTCGCCCTTCTTGGCATGCGTCTCGAGGCCGTACTCCTCGTTCAGCGCCAGTGCGACAGAGTCGTCCGTGGACAGAGGGTTGCAGCTTGCCAACTTGACCTTGGCCCCGGCTTCCTGAAGTGTAAGTGCGAGAATGCCTGTCTTAGCTTCAACGTGGAGCGCCATGCCTATCCTCTTGCCGTCCAGCGAGCCGTTGTCCTTGATTTTCTTGCCCAGCCCGTTCAGCACGTCCATGTGCGTGCGGGCCCACTCGAGCCTGTTGATGCCTTTCCTCAGCAATTCCTGGCCTGTCATCAAAACGCCGTATGCCCATCTGCTTATCGGATATATAATTGCTGGAATTTCCTTCTAATTCTGAATGTTCTCGACTGCCTTTATCCACCGCTCCTTCAGTTCCTTGAGGACGTTCTCTTCCATCTGCTCCTCCAGGAGGGCGTCCGCCAGGTAGTCCACCAGTGCCCTGACCCCGTCCTTCTTCGGATTGTTGTGGTCCAGGCCGGCCCTTGCCACCTCCTCGCGGATTATCCTGCCGGCCGTCTGCATATTTCCATAGGCCTCCGAGAACTCGAACACTATCTGGTCCAGGACCTCTATAGTAGTTTTCCTGGGCCCAATGTCGGAAAGCCCCTTGATTATTACATCCTGGATGCGGACGTAGAACGGGTCTTCCGCCCTGTCGAAGTAGAACAGGAGGTGGGCCATTGACATGAATGCGTCCTCGACCTTCTCGCCAGTGAGTGCGCTTGTCATGAACCAGGTGTTCAGGTGCGGCGGTATGTACTGTTTCATGCCGTGATTGTACCTCTGCTCCAGGTCCCCCATGACCTCGAGTGCGTTTGCAAGGGCGTCCTCATTGGCCAGGTCAACCTTGTTTCCCAGAAATACAAAGGGCAGTTTCACCGTGCCTATGGTCCTCAATATCATGGGTATCCAGTATTTTTCAAGGTTGGTCAGCGTCTCCGGGCGAGTGATGTCGGCGACTATGATTATGCCCTGGGCGCCCACAATCTGGCGGGCCTGGGTGGACATGTAGCCCTCGCGGCCGAGCATGTCCCATATCATAAGGTTGACTTCTGTTTCCTGGCCCTCAAAATTGATGTTCAGCACCTTCTTGCTCACCTTGGTGCCGATTGTCGAAATGTAACTGTCCGAGAACTCGTCGTGGACGAAACGCTTTATGAGGCTGGTCTTGCCCACGGCCGATTCTCCCAGAAGCACGATTTTCTTGACTGTCTTCTTCACCATCAGCTCACCTGTGGCGCTTAATCGGGATATGGCAATATATATGTTTCTATGAGAAAAAAATGAAGAAAAAGGGAAAGGTTGGCAGTCCCCGAGAGGGCTACCAAGCCTTAAAGGTTGCCAATGCCTGAAGGACTTGGCATGGAGTTAAAACATCCCGAGGATCTCGGGACCGAACTTCTGAGCGCTGATTGCGCCTATGCCGTATATGCCCTGCAGGTCCTCGATTGTCTTCGGAGCCTTGCTGGCTATCTCGGCGATGGTGCGGTTCTTCAGAACAAAGTACTTGGGCTTGCCCATTTCAGCGGACTTGCGGTCGCGCCATTCCCTGAGAACAGTCTTGCGCCTCTCGACCTCGGCTATGTCCAGGGAGGACTGGGCCTCCACCGGCACGTCTCCGCCGGCCAGTACATCCAGGCCCTTGCTTGTGACCACAAGCACCGGGAACTCGGAGTCCTCGACATATGCGAGATAATTCTCCTGTATCAGCCAGTCTATGAGGCTGAGCACTTCCTTCATGCTGGATTCCTTGGCTACGCCGTAGGTGCCCAGCTTGGAAATGTTGATAGTCAGAATCTTCTTGCTGACGCTTCCAGTCAGAACCCTGGCGATTGTCGTGCGGCCGTAGTTGCCGCCGAGGTCGAACACGCACTTGAGTATCGACATCGCCAGCGAGTTTGTCTGCTTGCCGGAGCTGATGCCCTGCATCGCTATTATCTCCGTGAACTGGAGGGTGAGCTGCTGCCCGTCCTCGGTTGTCGCGAAAAATTCGAGCTCCGCATCGGCCATGTTCCTTGCCAGGCTTATCTCGGCTCCGCCGTCTATGTAGCACAGCGGACGCACGCCGTTGCTCAGGTTGTGCACGATTACGGTGCCGTCAGGCCTTGCCGTGACCAGGACCTTGGCCTGGAACTCCTTGGTGACGGAGGCATTGGCGTATGTGCCATTGCACTGCCCGACCAGGATTATGTTCTGCAGGTTCATTTCCTGCGTTTCGTTCGTTTTGCTTTCTGTTTTAACGTTTTGCACGTTTTTGGTTTTCATTTTTTCACTCTGCATCCCGTTGTTTTCTGTGGATGCAATGCCCTCATTCCGGGGTGAATATATAATGAAAATCAGTTCAAGTCACGTACATGTAGCATTTTTTATACGAAAACGCGGTTGGGAGTTCAATGACTGACAAAATCAACATGAACCATGGGGCAGGCGACCGTGGTTCAGCAAAGGAAAGAATAAACATGAACCACGGCGCAGGAGGCGAGGCAATGCAGGAACTCCTCCGCAGCCTAATCGTGACAAATCTGGGTGACCCCAGGCCGGAGATCGGGCTTGAACAGATGGACGATTCCGGGGTGATTGACGATATTGTGCTGACAACGGACGGTCATACGGTAAAGCCGCTGTTCTACCCGGGAGGGGACATCGGCCGGCTGGCAATATGCGGGACAGTCAATGACATATCCGCCATGGGCGCGGAGCCGTTCGGCCTTGCCCTGGGGCTGATAATGGAGGACGGGCTTGAGATGGGCATACTCAGGAAAGTCGTCGAGAGCATTGCGGCCACAAGCAGGGAATGCGGCGTTCCTGTGATAACGGGCGACACCAAGGTCGTTGAGAAGGGGGCGATCGAGAAAATGATGGTCACCACCTCTGCCATAGGCAGGTTCCATGAGGCGTTGCGGCACAATAACCAGGCCCTTGCCGAGAAAACAGGCAGGACGCAGAAATGGCTGCAGGACTGCAACCTACGGCCGGGCGACGATGTCATCATCACTGGCACAATCGGAGACCATGGCATAGCGCTCATGAGCTTCCGGGAGGGCTATAATTTCCAGACCACACTGGAGAGCGACAATGCGCCCCTGAACCGGCTAATGAAAGGCGCACTGGAGGCCGGCGGCCTGGTCGCTGCCAAGGATCCGACCCGCGGCGGCGTGGCCAATGCCCTGAACGAATGGGCGGCAAAATCCGGAACAGGGATACTCATCGAAGAGGATTCCCTCCCGTTCAACCCCCAAGTGACTGCGGCCTCCGGTATGCTGGGCATTGACCCGCTGGAGGTTGGGAACGAGGGCAAGATGCTGATAGGGGTCGCCTCGGATTTCACAGAGGACGTGCTCAGAGCCATACGGCGCAATATCTATGGAAGAAAGGCCTGCGTGATCGGCAAGGCACATGAAAACCTCAGGGGAGTGGCTGTCAGGACGGCTGTCGGGGGCAAGAGAATACTGGAGCCGCCCGCCGGAGACCCTGTCCCAAGGATATGCTGAGGCGCCCATAGAAAAAGTATAATAGCTGCATCTATTCTTTCTGATAAGAATATCGGTGAACCCAATGAAATTGGTAACCCTGATTGTCACGATGTCGCTGGTAATGTCTGGCACATTCCTGGTTCTGCTAACCGCGCCTCATGCAGCCGGGGCTGTCAGCCTCACGCCCGTTCCGGTCCAGGTGAGGACAAACTCCAATGTGAAGGAGGGCCTCAGCATGACTGTCTCTGACTCAGGCAGGATATACATCTCCTGGTCCGAACGCATATTGGACAACACCGATGTCTATTTCTCCTGCTCGGCAAACAACGGAACGACATTCTCCCCCGCAGCCAGGGTGAACAATAACACTCTCGGAATGCAGAAAACGGGGAATATTGCTTCGTCGGGAGACAATATCTTCGTCGCCTGGGAGGACGATTCCTTGGACGGCGGGGACATCATGCTCAGCCGGTCCTCGGACGGAGGCAGGTCTTTCAGTGAGGTGCATGTAAGCGACATGGAGAGCGGCACTCAGTCACATCCCGCAACTGCCGCCAATGGTTCAAGGGTGGCGGTTGCCTGGGAGGAGTACAGGTCTGACAACAACATACGTATATGGAGGGCCACGGACGGCGCCCTGATAAGAGAGATATCCGGGCATAACGGAACAGTGAGGGCCGTTGAATTCTCCCAGAACGGCACTTACCTGGCATCCGGGTCCGAGGACTCGCTTGTGAAGATTTGGACCGCGGCGACCGGGGCGCTGTTCAGGGATGTCGCTGCCCATACTGCCCCTGTCACGGCAGTGAACTGGTCCGCAGACGGCAAAATGCTGGCCTCGGGTTCGGACGACCATGACGTCGTCATACTGAACTCCACGACGCTTGCGCAGATAGCCAGGCTGAACAGCGTTAACGGCTTGCCTACCAGGAATTATATCACCGCGCTCTGTTTCTCGCCTGACTCGACGAAGCTGGCCGTCGCCTATGGTGGCAGGTACGGCACCGAGGTCCCCACAGGAACGCCATCACAGCACTTCAACCTTACCGTCTGGAATCTCACCGACTATTCCAATTGGACAAGGAGTGAGTCATTGCCGGGGCCCGCAGATCCGGACAAGGGCCACACCATGTCCGTTACGGACGTGGCATTCTCGCACAACGGCACTTACCTTGCCAGCACAGGCAAGGATTTTACCCTGAAAATCTGGAATCCTGTGACGGGCCAGAAGCTCGGAGATGTCGGCCTGGGCCAGTGGGTCCATTCACTTGCATGGTCTCCGGACGACACCCATGTCGCGGTCGGTCTGGGAAACGGCTCGATCGCCATTGTCAATATCTCGGACACGAGTGACATCGCCTGGATGGTGGGAATGCACACCGGAAGGGTCAACTCGCTTGACTGGAGCGTTATCGGCGGGGAAATCGCGTCAGGCGCATCAGACCCGTATGCGAAGGTTTGGTACCCGGACTCAAGCCCTTACTTCGGTGTCGAGAGGATGAATCTCACCGAACACATAAACAGCGTTTACGCGGTTGACTGGTCGACGAACGAGCTTTCAATCGCGACCGCAGGCGGCATCTCAGCCCAGTACGGAATGGGGGAGAACCAGGTATTCTGCGCTGTTTCAGACGACGGCGGCCTCACATTCTCGCAGCCTGTCCTGGTGAGCGACAGCTGCTCGAACAACAGGCTCAGACCGAGGGCCGCAATAAGCGGGACCGGAACTGTATCACTTGTCTGGTATGACGCAAGGAAAGGCGGCGTGGAAAGCACGAACATTTATTTCGCCAACTCCACCGACGGAGGCGCGAGCTTCTCCGGGAACCTGGCCTTGAGCACAGATTCCAACAACAATGTCATTCCCGACATATTCCAAACCCGTACCGGGGTCGCGCATGTGGTGTGGCAATACGGCCTCGGAGCCGGAATAAAATATGCAAACTCGACGGACAGTTTCGCCAATTCGAGGGTCATGACCACGACCGCGCAGATGCCGCATGTCTCCGGATGCCCGGACGGCTCTTCGCTCTGGGTGACATGGCGCCAGCAAAACCAGACTACGAAGTTGAATTACACCAGGGCCGCTGTATCATACAACGGTGGTACCGACTTCCCTGACCTGGTCGTTCTGAACTGCAGCAATCGGTTCGTGGGGGAGCATGCCATCCATGTTGACAGGTTCAACCAGACCTACTTCACATGGGAGATTAATCAAACCCCCAATGAGAACATCTATCACAGGACCACGGTTCTGGCCGATATCTGGGAACCGGCTGTGTTATCCACCGAACCGGCAAACGGGGAACTCAATGTGTCAATTTTCACGGCTTTCACCATCAGATTCTCCGAACCCATGAACCAGGACGCCACCGAAGCCGCATTCTCCTGGACCGACGGAACCACCACATGGCTTGTCGGTGACTGCCAGGGAAACCAGGCAGTTTGGAATCCGTATGGAGATGCTGCGGCATTCACCCCCAGGGTCCCGCTGCAGTACCAGAAATCCGGGTACTCAGTCAAGGTCAGCACGGCAGCGACAGACCTTGCTGGCAATGCCCTTTTCTCGAATTACACCTTTTCATTCACCACCAGCGCGGACATTGACCCACCGAAAATCGAGTACTATCCAAGCCAGAGCACTGTGAGTTATGACCAGGAATACAATGTCATGGCCGTGGTCACGGACCAATGGGGCACTGTGAGCTCGGTGGAACTGAAATACATGGGTGTCGACGGGAGCAATTACTCCAGAGAAATGGCTCTGACCTCAACCAACACATACCTGGCGGCGATACCCGCCCAGCTTGTCCTCGGAACCGTGTATTATTATATCGAAGCCGCGGATTCCTTCAACAATAATGCCCGCAATCCGGCCAACTACACCAACCAGTCGCAGCTTCATATGGTTGAAGTGGTGGACGGCGTGAAACCGGATATATCGCATGTACAGGTGATGGAGGCGCCCGTATTCAGGGACATTGACATCTGGGCTGTAGTCACGGATGGCATACAGCTGCAGAATGTCAGCCTTTATTACAGGGATGTTGGCAATTCCCATTATGCCCGTGTGCCAATGCAGGCAAATGTCTCCGGCAACACATTCACAACTGTCATTCCCGCACAGTCCAACATAGGCCAGATTCAGTACAACATCACTGCGACCGACGCTTCAGGAAACTTCAACTCCACAGGGTTGCTGTCAATCCAGATCATTGACCTGACTGCGCCTCTGATTAATTCTGTCACACCGGAGTACCAGGACAATCAGACAAGGGTGCTCGTGAGGGCGAACGTTACTGATGACGTGAGCGTGGGCACTGTCGTCCTGTACTTCAAGGCAGTCGGCGGCGACCAATGGGTTTCACGGACAATGGCAAATGCGGGCGGCGATTACTACGAGTTCACGATACCGGCCCAGAGCAGGACCGGCACAATCTATTACTACGTGAACGCCACTGATCGGTACGGCAACCTGGCTTCGACGCTGGCTGAGCATGACCAATTCCGGATAGATGTCGTGGGCGTCGGCGCAAGCTACACGCTATATTATGTGCTTGGAACGGTTCTTGCAGCCTTACTGGTGGTGCTCGTATACCTTGTTGTGCAAAAGTTTGGAGGGGCGCAGGACAGGGGGAAGGCCGAGCCTGAGGAAATCCAGCCTGACGACACGGTCCGGGAAAAGGCCGATGATGAAACATGAGGGTAGACGAGCTGGACATCGACCGACGAATAGTCAATATCGTCCAGAAGATGGGGATAAATGTATTCTATCCACCCCAGGCGGACGCCCTTGAGCATGTTCTGCAGGGGAAAAGCACTGTGTTGGCCACGCCAACGGCAAGCGGCAAATCGCTTGTGGCCTACATCGGCGTCCTCGTGAAGGTGCTCGAGGGCAAGAAGGCGCTCTACATAGTCCCGCTCAGGGCGCTCGCTTCCGAGAAGTATGACGAGCTGAAGGCTTTCGAGAGCCTGGGCCTGAAGGTGGGCAAGACCGTGGGGGATTTCGATGCCCCGGAGCCGGAGCTCAGCAAACTTGACATCATAGTGGCCACTTCCGAGAGGGCGGATTCGCTCCTCAGGCACAGGTCAGACTGGATGTACGAGATTGGCATTGTGGTGGCCGACGAGATCCATCTCATAAACGACCCTGAGCGCGGCCCGACCCTGGAAGTCACACTGGTCAGGCTGAAGGGCCTGAACCCGGACATGCAGTTCATAGCCCTGTCAGCGACCATACGCAACTCGGTCGAGATCGCCGAATGGCTGGGGGCAAGGCATTTAAGAAGCGACTGGAGGCCCGTGGCCCTCAAGGAGGGGGTCCTGTTTGGCGACACTATCTATTTCACTGATTCGACCAAGAAGAAACTCGCAAAGCACACGGACGACCTGACAGCCCTGGCCTGCGACACTGTCTCGGAGGGGGGCCAGATACTATTCTTTGTAAACACCAGGAAATCGAGCGAGAGCGTTGCTGAGAGAATATCGCATGCCCTGAAGAAAAGCATACTCACTGATGCTGAAACAGCTGCCCTGAGCGAGCTGGCGGGCCGCCTGGACATGAGCGAGGAGGAGCCGACATCCACTGGCGCGAGACTGGCCAAGTGCGTGAAAGGCGGGACAGCATTCCACAATGCAGGGCTCACTGACAGGCAGCGCAGAATCATCGAAAGAAGCTTCGGGGACAGGACGATAAAGTGCATAGTGGCCACGCCCACCCTCGCCGCGGGAATCAACCTGCCGGCCAGGCGAGTCGTAGTCCGAGACACCACCAGATTCGACGCCAACTACGGAAATGTTCCGATTCCCGTGATGGAGATAAAGCAGATGTGCGGCCGCGCAGGGAGGCCGCAGTTCGACCCTTACGGGGAGGCCGTGCTCCTGGCGAAGAGCAGAGGCGCAAAGACCCGGTTGATGGAGGAATACCTGCTGGGCGAGCCTGAGTCCATCACCTCCAAGCTCGGGGCGGAACCGGCGCTGCGCAGCCACATACTTGCGACCGTTGCCACTGGATACGCCAGGAACAGAGAGGAGCTCATGGCCTTCATGGACAAGAGCTTCTTCGCACACCAGACTGATGTCTGGACCATAGAGGGCATGATAGAGAACGTCCTCGGGTTCCTAGAGGAGGCGGGACTGATGCTGTCGGACGGCGATGGCTTCGGCGCGACCCTCTTCGGAAAACGCACATCAGACCTGTACATCGACCCGCTGTCAGCCGTCATGATGAAAAAAGCGATAGAACGCTCGGAATTTATTGAACCGGACGAGCTGGCTTTGCTCCATGTCTGCTGCTCCACGCCCGATGTCTACAGGCTGTTCCTCAGGAAGAACGACCTTGACTGGGTGCCGGCCCTGGCTGCCGATCACAAGGATAAATTGCTGCTGGACAAGCCTGACGAATCATCCGAGGAATATTCCGAGTTCCTTTCCGCGCTCAAAACCGCCAGCCTGCTGGGGCAATGGATGGACGAGGTGCCCGAGAACGATATAGCGGAGTATTTCGGTGTCGGTCCGGGCGACATCAGGAACAGGGTGGAGAGCGCCGAGTGGATGCTCTACTCGATGCGGGAGCTTGCCAGGCTCTTCGGAAGCCCTCTGACAGGGAAGCTAAACCCCCTGGTCATGAGGGTGAGGTATGGCATCAGGGAGGAACTGCTGCCGCTGGCCAGCATGAGGAACATAGGCAGGAAGAGAGCCAGGACCCTATTCAATGCCGGATTCACCGGCCCGGCCAAAATCCTGGAGGCGGACTTCAGGGACCTTGACTCGCTGCCTGGCATAGGCCCTGTCATTGCCGCGGACCTCAAGGACCAATCTAGAAAGGAATAGTAAAAGCCTTGGCTGGCGCAGGTTTTGTTTCGATGCTGACAACAATGTCCGAACCGAATGTATTTCAGTCCTTGGCCGCGCGCTTCCTTCTTTCCTTGGCTGTGAAGCCAGTGGACCTTTCCAGGAACTGGTTGTACAGCCTTATTGTTTCGGAGGCTGTCTTGTCATCCACATCCGTGTTCATCTTTGTCTCGACAAAGAGCGACTTCTTCCCGTCCAGCCAGACGGTGAGGCACTCCATGGCGCCGAAGCTGGACTTCAGCTTCTCGCCGTCCCGGTTTACCGTTCCGAAGAGGTCTCTCATTATCGTTTCCAGCTTGTCGCCCTCTATCTTCTCGAAATGGCCGCGCTTGATGTCGTATTCGTTCATGTTACCGGATAGGAAAACCCGCACGGTCTAATTTAAGTTTCTGTTACACCACAATGTAATTTTGCCCTATGAAGGTCAGAGTTTTTCTCATATTATTAATGCGAAAATGTTAATACGCCCAGTCCGGAAAAACGCCGCTTGATTAATTGAGGGTGGTGCCATTGCATGCAGCCAGACATAAGATTTTATATATTAGTTATGTCTTATCATAGCACATGAAAGGCGCCAAACAATCAGGGGGGATGGACGCGCAGTTCGACCAGATGGTCGAAGGCGCGAAGAACGCCCTGAGTACTGTTCTCTCTCTTAAAAAGGGCGAAGAGCTCCTGATAGTGTTGGATGACAGCAAGCAGGACATCGGTATGGCCTTCGAGAAAGGCGCAAGGCACCTGGGCGCCAACACGATGATTTACTCGCTATCCAAGCATGTCAGGCCCATTATGGAGATTCCGCCTGAGCTTTCCGGGATGTTCAAAGACTACAGTGTCATTATAAACACCTTTCAGTCCGATTCAAGGGAAACGCCGTTCAGGGTCAAACTCCTGTACGAGGAGATACAGTTCAAGGCCAGGGTGGGCCATGCCCCCGGCATAACAACAAGCATGATGAGGGAAGGCCCGATGAAGGTGGATTATTCAAAAATTATCAAAGAGGCCGACCATCTGATGGAAGTTTTTCTCAATGTAGAACGCGTTCATATCACTTCGCCTTCCGGAACAGACTTCACAATGGAACTGGGACGGAGACTGTGGCAAACCGACGTGAAAATCAAAGCGGGCGATTTTGGAAATCTTCCTGCTGGCGAAGTGTGGTGCGCACCGGTCGAGGACGGAACAGACGGCGTGATTGTCGTGGACGGCAGCATAGGCGACCTTGGAAATGTGCCCAGCCCACTGACCCTCAAAGTCAAGGCCGGCAAATTGATTTCTGCCGACTGCACGGACAAGGCATTTGCCAAGCAGGTCTGGGAACTCTCCAGCATAGACGAGAAGGCCAGCACAATCGGAGAGCTTGGCATAGGCCTGAATCCCGGGGCGAGGATTTCTGGCATCATGCTTGAGGACGAGAAGGCCGGTGAAACATCCCATATCGCTTTCGGGAACAACCTGGACATGGACGGCGGGCGCAATGATTCAAAGACGCACCGAGATTATCTGTTTTACAAACCGACCATAGTGGCGACATATTCTGACGGCAGCACCCGCACTATAATGAAGAACGGAAAAATCATCATCTGAAATGTCTCATTTTAACTTATAACCGCATTTCCTGCAGAACATGTCCGATGGGTCTGTCTCTATGCCGCATCCGGGGCATTCTTGCGCCTTGTCGAGGCTCTGGCCGCATTTCCTGCAGAACACGTCGTCCTCGAGGACTTCTGACTCGCATGACGGGCATGTCCAAACCTCGAGGACCTCTCCCTCGACGGGCGGCAGCTTCTCCTCGCCGATGAGGGTGAGGGAGCCAGAATCCACCAATTTCTCGGCTTTGATGGCGTGGCTGAGCGCTTTGGTATAGTCCTCCCGCTCGAAAGCCTTCGCCGCGGTTTGGTAATGGTCGAAGGCTTCGCCACTACGTATGCCCTTCTTCTCGAGCGCGTCCTTGGTGGTTGACAGCATGAACTTTGCCTGGACATAGTTCGTGGGCAGTTTGTCCAGGCTCTTCTCCTCTCTGGGCTTTGCCTCTGACTCGGTGAAAAGGCTCTCGTCCATGGGCCGCTTTCCAGGGTCTGTGCGCGATGGTTGGCCCGTGCCGGCCCCTTCCCTTTTCAGCCTGAGGAGGACCAGCTTGGCAGCCTCGGCCCTTTCTATTGCCCCTGTGAAATCTCTCATGGACAGATTGGACCTGGCCTCTTGCAGAAGTGCGTCTGCCTCGCCGGTGTCTACGCCCTGCCTTGCCAATGCCGAGGATATGCCCTCGGTTGTGAGAATGGCATTGTGGGCTCTGTCAGTCAGCGGCTCAGAACGTTCCGTTTCTTTCCTGAACAGGCTCATCTCCTTCTTCCTCCTCTTCTTCCTCAGCAATATGTATGCAAGTTCTATGGCAAGGACGACGGCCATGAGAATCAGAAGCAATAGGATTACCTGTTCCTTGGCTGTCATCGCTGATACCATGTCTCATAAGCGGATGTGATTATAAAATGGTTTCGCAGGGCAGGCCATTAGTGCGGCCCGAAAGGTTCATGTCCGCAAGCTTTATCTCGGTGGTTAATATGGCAGTTGCCAGACAGAGTTTTGGGATGTGAGCGCATGAGCGGTTCGGATGTCATGAAGCGGATACTGGTCACCGGGGCTGTGGGCCAGATAGGCTCGGAACTGACAATGGAGCTGAGAAGGCTCCACGGGAACGAAAATGTGGTCGCAATGGGAAGGAAGACCAAGCCTAGCGATTCGCTGGGCAATTCCGGCCCATTCGAGTTTGGCAATGTCACTGACAGGCATTCAGTCGAGGGCATAGTCAGAAAATACGATATTGACACCATATACCACATGGCAGCCATACTCTCCGGGGCAGGCGAGAAGAACCCGCAGCTCGCGTGGGATGTCAACATAAACGGCTTGTACAATATCTTGGAAGTGGCCAGGGAGATGAAACTGACCAGGATTCTGGTCCCGAGCTCGATAGCGGCATTCGGGCCCGAAACCCCAAAGGAGAACACGCCCCAGGAAACAATACTGAAACCCACCACCATGTACGGCCTGACAAAGGTGGCCGGCGAGCTGCTGTGCGACTATTATTTCAGGAAGTTCGGCTTGGATGTCAGAGGGCTTCGGTATCCCGGAATAATCAGCTCGGAGACACTTCCGGGCGGCGGGACGACAGATTACGCGGTTGAAATTTTCTATGAAGCCATCAAACATAAAAAATACAATTGCTTCGTCAGAGAAGACACTGTTCTGCCCATGATGTACATGCCGGACTGCATCGAGGCGACCATAATGCTGATGGGGGCAGATGTCAAGCGTCTGAAGCATCATTCCGATTTCAACCTGGGCGCCCTCAGCTTCTCCGCCGGAGAGCTGGCCACTGAAATCAAAAAACATATCCCGGAGTTCAGGGTGACGTACGAGCCTGACTTCCGCCAGGCAATAGCCGATTCATGGCCCAGGACAATCGACGATTCAGCGGCGAGGAAGGAATGGGGCTGGAAGCCGACATATGACCTTGCCAAGATGACCCGTGACATGATTGAAAGGCTCTCGGCCAAACTATTATAAATCATGAAATCCATTTACTTATCATGAGATATGCGACAGTCGCGGGCCAATTCTACCAGGGGACCGAAACAGGGCTCAGGAGCGAGATAGAGAACTGCTTCCTTCACAAGCTGGGTCCGGGGCAGATTCCGTCTCTCAATCCCAAGGGAGAGAGGCGCATAAAGGGCATCGTCTCGCCGCATGCCGGGTACATGTACTCCGGCCCTGTGGCCGCGCACGGGTTCGCAGCCCTGGCGGAGGATGGATTCCCCGAGGTTTTCGTCATATTGGGGCCCAACCATCACGGCGTGGGCAGTGGCATCGCCATAACGACCCATGACTTCGAGACGCCGCTCGGAGTCATGAGAAACGACAAAGAACTGGCCCTGAAGATGAGGAAGGACCTCATCGACGACAGCATGCTGGCGCACAGGCACGAACATTCAATCGAAGTGCAGCTTCCCTTCATCCAGTACTTCTCCGAGAAATGCACGTTCGTGCCTGTCAGCATGATGATGCAGGACAGCAAAAGCGCGCTCAGGGTGGGCCAGATAATCAGGGAGGCTATAGGCGAGAGGGACGCTGTAGTAATCGCCTCGACCGATTTCAGCCATTACATTTCGCCGGAACAGGCCAAGGAGAAGGACACGATGGCCATAGACCGCATCCTCAACCTGGACCCGAAGGGCCTGTACGACACCGTGAGGAAGAACCGTATCACCATGTGCGGGTTCGGTCCTGTCATGGCAATGCTGGAGGCGGTGGGCGGCACCAAGGCTGAACTGCTCAAGTACGCGAACTCGGGCGACATGAGTCCAATGTCCGAGGTTGTCGGGTATGCCAGCATAGTTGTCAGGTGATTCCTGAAGGTTTAGCAGCTGGCCTCTTCCGACACATTATTCGACGAGCCAGATATGGCCCAGTTCCTCCAGGCTCTCCAGGCCGTTCGCCTTCAGCATCTGGTCTGAAAGTGTGTACAGTGTCTCATCGATATAGAATGACCTGGTTATCTGGTTTCCGCTGTAGTAACCCTGCCAGTAGTACGAGGTCTGCTGATTCTCGGTATGGCTTTCATGTTCAATCTGGCCCTGCTCGACTATGCCCTCCTGTGGGCTGATCCGGAACACATATGCCCTGTATCCATTGTCCAGGCCGTTTTGCTCGTACAGGTAAACTGGAAGCACCAGCAGATTCTTCTCCCTGGAGAACATGAAAGCATGCGGATCCGTCAGAGCTGGCGAGTCCGAGCCCCTGTCCCCGATGACCACATGGGCGATCTCGGTCGGGTTGGCCACGTCGGATACGTTGAAAAGGGCGAGTTTCACTCCCTGGTACCACTCGAAATTCGGACTCCCGGATTCCATGGTGTCCTTTCCGAGGCCAATTACATGGTTCTCGTCATACGGATGCAGGTAATCCGAGTATCCCGGAATCTTCAGATACCCAAGCACCGCGGGATGCGCCGGATTCGCGAGGTCGATGACGAAGAACGGATCGACTTTCTTGTAGGTGACCAGATAGCACCTGTCGCCCATGAATCTGGCCGAGTAAATTTTTTCGCCGGGGGCTATCCCCTCCAGCGCCCCCACCATCTCCATCCCCATGTTAAGGACATAGACCATGTTCACTGCCGCATCCTCCCCTGTCGACCAGACCTGGCCCTTTGTAGTGGCAACCCTGAAATGCTCCCGGCATTCGTCCATGGAGAAACGGTTCAGCACATGGCCCGGGACTTCGCCCTTCGCCCTGTACTTCATCTGCCCGTCCTTCACCGATATCCTGTGGACAGCCGTAGTCTCATTCGACGAATCGTAATAATAATTGTATCCGGAACTGCACTGGGTTATGTAAATATTCTCCATTGACACATATATGACATTGCTCATATCCATGAATATGCCCATGACCGTGGGCACAGACGAGTTGTCCATGAAATCCAGGGACATGAAGCTGGTCAGGCAATAGGTTGTTTCGTTTTCAAGGTAGTAGAGGGCTTCGAGCGGGACTGGCAGCTCGCTTTCGTTCGAATACTGCGATGGCCACTGCGTCCCGATGACATAGATGTAATCCCCGATGATGCGGGAGGTGGCGAATTCCCCCATCAGCGCATCGGCCCTGAGCATCCTCGGATTCTCCCTGTCCCAGACATCGAATACCTTGATGAATATTGTTGGCCAGTTGCACTGCCTGTATTCGGAACCATAATACCCCTCCTCGAAATAATAGGCCTGTTCGATCGTCAGGAGTTTGTCCCCGCGCAGATATAGCTCCATGAACTGGCCCTCGGAACGGATTTCGGAGAGAATGGACATGCGGCCCGGGTCCCTGACATCTACTATCAGCACCAAGCCCCTGTCCTGCGAGATGATATATGCATACCTGCCGTCGTTCTTCAGAATGTCGCCCTCATCAACGCCGGACACCTGGATGTTGGTCGTGGAATAACGGGCAGTCGATGATTCGTATTGGACGCCGTTTGACGCGCCCATCGCGACAGCCGCCGAGCCGCTGTCTGGGCGGTCTTTGTAATATCCCCAGTACGACGCGTTTTCCATGCCAGCCAGGAATTCGTTCAGTTCGTCCAGCGAAGCGAATCTCTCCAAATCGCAGCTTTCGCCGTCGATTCCAGTTCCGCCCAGGATGTCGCAGGCCTCGTACTGCTGGTCTCCGAGTACTGGGTACATCAATATGTTGTGCCGCGAATTCTCGCCAGTTTCGACCAGCACACCCACGCCGGCCAGGAACAAAGCCCCGGCTGCCGTCACTGCCAATGCCATTTTCAGGCTCTTGTTTGCCATGTTTTCTCCTCGTTCAAGGCTAGGGCGGGGTAATTAAAGGTATTATTGGCAGAAACCTGCAATCGTTGGTCTGAATGTCAAAACGAGTTCAGCCAGAAGCGCCCTCTATTGCAGGCACAGGCACCTCTAATAAAGGGGCTTCGCCCTCTATTAAGGCTATGGCTTTCTGCAGATCAAGCTCAGAGCCCAGGCTGTAATGTATATCCTTCCCCTCCCTGGTCCTGGAAATGATCCCGGCAGCGATAAGGCGCTTGGCATGCCAGTTGACAGTGGAAGGGTGCATGTCCATGGCTACTGCGACGGCTGTTTGGTTGGCTCTCTCGTTGCCCATGATGAATTTCACCATCTCCCTCGCCGTGGGATTCCTCAGCGCTGCCAGCACCTCCTTGTATCCAGCGCTGCCGCCGTATATGCAGTATCCGTTCCTGTTCGGGTAATAATGCCTCATCTTCTCAGCCTTGTGCGAGACAATCAACTCGCTCCATTCCAGCACCTCCAGGTGATGCCTCGCGCTGCTGGACGATATATTGAAACGCCTTGTGATTCCGGCAAGGTGGTCCCCCGGATTGTGCTCTATATACTCGTAAATGTCCTTCCGGACCCCCTCGAGAACATCCTCCTCCCGAATCCTGGCGAAGAGGACCAGTAAGATAGCAATCGATATCGTGACGAAGCCCACAAGGCCGTAGACCAAGGGCATGACCCCTGTGCCTTCCTCGGATATGTCGAGTGCGGCACCCTCCGCTGCTTGGGTGAAAGACTCATTGTAATACTGCTCGGCCAGCGCAGCCAAGGCCAACTCATGTGAGTCCTGGATATTTTGCGAGCGCAGCCAGGATACTGCCCGGGCTGCATCCAGGTAATTGAACCCGTCCAGGTTTTCGGCTATGGCCATCACGGCCCAGGAGGTCGCTGTTACATTGCCGAAACTCCCATTGGATTCCTGCTCCTTAATCAGCCTACCCAGGTCTCCGGTCACATCATTTCCGGCGCGGCCAATCGCCAGTATAGCTTTCGCGTCTAGCTCGGGGCTCCCCCAACCCCCATCGGCCTTCTTCGAGCTCAACCATTCGACACCGGAGACCACAGAGGCGTTGTTCTGTTTCCCGTCAATGATTAGTGCATAGGTGGCCAGCGCCGTGTCAGATATGTCATTGTTCCAGGAGCCGTCAGCCTCCTGCAAGGTCACCAGATCAGTCGCCGCTCTGGCCGTGGGAATTGCCCCGCCAACATCGTAATAATTAGCGCTATCGTTGTCGGTGGGGTCATAGTAGGCTGAGGGCATTGCCATGGCGACGAAGGCCAGGTTCTCAGTCGATGTTGAGTTCAGGACTGTGCTGGCCTCGACTGTCCCATTCATATATTCTGTGTCCTCTCCTGCGATTTCCAGCGCAAAATTGTACACCACAGTAGTATTGACATCCTGGGCACTTCCTGGTTCCGAGTAATATACGCCTTCGAGTTCGTCCAGCAACATGTCACCAGGGAGTGAAAGCGGTCCGGCTTCCTCCACGAGTGAACTCTGGTCTATGATTCCGGTTTCGCCCGAATCCAGGATTATGATGATGCCGGATAAAATTAATGAAACTGAAACGATAATCGCGAGTCCCGCGATAAGAAACCTGGATTTACCTGCCATTATAGGTTGATAGGGCGGGGGTATTTAAAAAGGTTTTTGGCCGGAACGTCAAAGCGTCTTGCCCATGTACGGGCCAATCCTCTCGAACCCTAGCTTCCTGTAATACTCCCTGGCGCCGACGCCACTCATGACCAGCAGTCGGTCTTTGCCCAAGTCGGATGAGATTTCCATGCACCGGTTGATAAGGCCCTCGCCCAGTCCCCTGTGCTGCAAAGATTTATCATTCCGCACCGACAGGGGCAGCTGCTGGCTCACAGTCCTGAGCTCCCTGATTATGGCTGAGCCGGCCATTTCGGGCCGGTGCGCCTTGTCAGAGGGCAGCCTGAGCCTCGCGAATCCTGCCAGTATGTCCTGGGCTGTGTCTTCGAAGCTGACGAAGAACTCCCTCCCGACCGAGGCAGTGTATTGTTCCTCCAGCAAAGCCAGTTCCCCCGTGTTCCGGCCTTTCAGATAGTTGTGCCCGGCCTCCCTGCACCTGATGCACCTGCATTTCTTTCCTCGGGCTTCCAGCTCTTCCTGGGCCAGCTCCCTCAGGTGGCTCTGCCTGCTGCCCCCTTCTATCAGCTGAACAGGTATGTCCCTCTGTATGCGTTGGACCCTTACCCACTTGGGCAAAATTTCCTTAATGTCGGCAAGAAGCATCACGAGAGTTTCCTGAGTGTATGGCTGGTATGCGCCCGCCTCCCACATGTCATGGAGGCCCGTGCCTCCGATGACCAGGGTCGGATATATCTTCAGCATGTCCGGCCTGAACCTCTCGTCGGTGAACAGCCTTTTAAAGGTAGCCAGGTCGCTTGCAGGGGTTTCGCCGGGCAGGCCCGGCATCATATGAAAGGCGATTTTCATGCCCGCATCTCTGGCAATCTGGCTGGAGAGGGCGCTCGCCTCAGAGCCATGCCCGCGTTTCATAGCATCTAACGTTGCGTCGTTCAGCGTCTGGACTCCGAGCTCCACTCTGGTCGCTCCCAGGCCAAGTGAAAAGTCAACCTGGGGTTCGAGGAAGCAATCCGGCCTTGTCTCGACTGTGAGACCGACACACCTGTTGGCCGCTGTCTCGTTCAGAGTATGGGCGTTCCCCAGGGATTCTGAGTCCAGGCCGTTCATTGCATCGAAGCACCGCTTGACGAAATCAACCTGATATGAGGGCTCTCTGGCCGTGAATGTCCCACCCATGATTATGAGGTCCACCTTGTCTGTCGGATGGCCTATTCGTTCGAGCTGCCTTAGCCTCGCCCGAACCTGGGTATATGGGTCGAACTCATGCTGGGCCGCCCTGAGGGCTGCCGGTTCCCTTCCGGTGTATGATTGCGCCGTACCCTTCTCGACCCCGCCTGGACAGTATAAGCATTTTCCGTGCGGGCATCCAAAGGGCGAGGTCATCACTGCCACCACGGCAACGCCGCTTATTGTCCGCACCGGTTTCTTGCGCAGCAGAGGTTCAAGTGTATCTATATCTTCCTCGGGGACATGCGCCAGTATGTCAGCATTGCTCGGAAGCACGTCCATCCTGTACTTCTTGCACAGCCTGGTCTTGAGCCTCTGGATCTCATCCTGGGAGACTGCATTGCCCGCCAACAGCTCGGATATTATTTCTCGGTAGAATTCCTCGGGGTTCACGCATTCCGCAAGGAACAGATGTATTAATACTATGAGAAATCAGCAAATTCCATAAATAAGGTAATCCAAACATTTTTACCCAATGGCAATATTCCCTGCCCAGTTGGGCAAACAGGCAAGATCGGATGTACGCTCAAATTACATATTGTCGGAACGAAGGGGTGAGGCAGCCTGGGCCCTAAAGCCAAGGATGACAAAGCCTGCGCCATATGCGGCGGCCAGCTTGATCCGGCCACAGGCAAGTGCAAACTCTGCGGTTCCGCTGACATGCCTTCCCAGAAAAGGCAGGGCAAGAAGCTGCAAATTAATCTCGGGCCCAAGGCCGCGCAGCCGGCTAAACAGGAGAAGGCAGCCAAAGACGACACGGCGCTGGCCAAATGGCTCACCGGCAACGGCGGTGACGATGCCCTGGGCGCCTGGATGGGGGACGAGAAGGTAACAAAACCAGCTCCGGGAGGGCCTGAAAAGCCCAAAGAGCCTGCCAATATCCAGAAGGAGGAGGGCCAGGATGCCCTGAGGAAATGGCTCAGCGGCGAGGACGAGACTCTGGAGGACTGGCTGGGTCAGAAACCTCTGAAGTCCAAGATCAAGTCCGGAGACATGGGGGCGGTCGGCAAGCAGCTCGCTGAAAAGGACAAGCTCCTGGACCAGAGGGAACAGGCCATCACAAAGAAGGAGGAGGAGCTGGAGGGTCTGAAAATAGAGATGGAAGAGACGAAGAAGGCCATGAACGAGGCCATCAAGAAGATTGACGTGGGGGAGTTCGACGCAATCAAGATTCTGGAGGAGACTGCGCGCCTCAACAAAGAACTTAATATGGAGATCAAGAAGCGCAAGCAGCTGGAGGAGGAGATACAGCAGGTAAAGAAAGGCAGCTTGGCCGTGGTCAAATACGTCAAGGCGCAGCAGATGCAGGACAAGGGCGGCGCCGCCAAATCGCTTAAAAAGAAGCTTGACGACGAGAAGCTGAAAATAGACGAACTCGAGGCTGATCTGAAGAATAACCAGGAGATAATGGCCACACTCAGGGCTGAAATAAGCAAGGGCCTGGACAAGCTTCCGGCCGACATGAAGGACGCCAAGAAACTGGCTGTTGAACTTGCAGAACTGAAGAAGACGCTTGAGGCTAAGGACAGAGAGCTGAAGAAGAGCAAGGAGGAGCTCAGCCTGAAGAAGAGGGCGGGTTCGTCCAGTGCAGAGGCGGACATGGAACTGCAGCAGCGGATGGCCGCGGAATTGAGCTCGAAGGAACAGGAGTGGATAAGCAAGGAAGGCCAGCTTAAACACAAGATGATCGAATTGGAAGAGAAACTGCACGAGCATGAGATTGACAATAAACTAAGACAGGAGAAGAAGGACCTGTCAGGAAAGTCCGAATCTGAGATGAATTCCCAGATGGAAATGAAGATACGCGAACTGCAGGTCAAGGAGAAGTCCCTTCTGGTCAGGGAGGATGAGATACAGCGGCTCAAGGAGAAGCTGAAATCAATGGAGGGTGAACTCAAACAGGTCAAGGAGCCGCTGGCTTACAAGGAAGATGAGATGCTGAGGCGCGAGGAAGACCTGGTTTACAGGGAGCAGATGCTCGTGGAGGAGAGGCGCAAGCTCGAGGAGGCCATGAGAGAGTCGGGCGGCCTGGAAGCCCATGAGATGAAGAAGAAGCTCGAGGAACTCCAGATGGCCATCAACCGCAAGGAGGAGGAGATCCGTTCCAAAGAGCAATATCTCAAGTCCAAGTCAGAGGAGCTGAAGATTCGCGAGAAGGGCCTCATCGAGGAGGAGATAGACGCCCGCGAGGAGGACCGCAAGATGGAGCTCAAAATCGAGAAGGTCAAAACAGGAGACCGCCGCCTTGACGACCTGTTGCTTGGCGGCGTCCCATTCGCAACCAACATTTTGATTTACGGGCCGCCGTTCACAGGAAAAGAGATAACGATAAACAGCTTCATCGGAGAGGGACTGGCCAAAGGCATTCCGGCCATATTGGTCATAACTGACAAACTCCCCACCGAGATACGCGAGGAAATGATGTTCATTGTCTCGGGGTTCGAGGAATACGAGCGCCTGGGCCTCGTCAAGTTCATAGATGCATATTCCAGAAGCATCGGAATAGAGGATGTGGAGCCCAATATCACATATATAGGCGATCCGACCGACTACGTGGCCATCTCGAAGGCTGTCGACAGCGTTGCCAAGGAACTGCTGAAGACGCACAAATATTACAGGCTGGCATTCAGGTCGATATCGACTCTTATAGCCTATCTTGACTCGAGCACCGCATTCAAGTTCCTCCAGCCGTTCTGCGGCAAGAGGAAGAGGGAGCGGGCCGTGGCCATGTACGTCATCGAAAAGGGCATGCACGACGAGCAGGACATCCAGAAGATCCAGAGCGTCATGGACGGCATGATCGACTACAAGATAGAGCAGCTCAAGACATATCTGTCAATCGTGGGAGTCTGCGATGTCCAGTCCAGGGCGTGGATCGATTACACCCACAGCAAGCAGGGCCTGGCCATTGGGTCGTTCAGCCTGGACCACATCAGATGAGCCGGTGGGACATCAATGCCTTATGTTCTGGATGCCACAGCCCTCCGCGCCGGAATGTCCATTCAGGAAAAGGGCCGTTTCTTCACAACCCCGGGCGTAATCGACGAGATACGGAAGGGCCGTGTCGCCAGGAGTCTGGAGTTGGCCGTCGAGATTTCCCTGACTGTGGCCGAACCCGGCGACGGGGCCAAGAGGAAAATCCAGGAAACCGCCGAGCAGACAGGCGACGACGGAAGGCTGTCGGAAACCGACAAGGAGATACTTGCGCTGGCCTGGGAGCTGAAAGCCGTTATTGTTTCGGACGATTATTCGGTGCAGAATGTGGCCGCGGTCCTGGGCCTGAAAACCGAGTCCCAGATTGACGGAATCAGGAAAACCATTAATTGGACCTACAGGTGCAGGGGATGCGGCCGGTATTACGATGAGAAGCAGCCGGACTGCCCGATATGCGGGTCTGAGGTCAGAAGCGTGCCCCGTAAAGAATGAAAGAAACGATTCCATGCAAGAGCTGGGAAAATGATGCCCCGGCCTTTACGCCGAATTCAAAATTCAGCTAACTCGCATTGATGTTATCAAAATGCTAGGGGGCTACAATGCTCGTACAGCCGGGGCTTATTGGTGCCATCTGTCCTCATGCACGCCATGCGAAAGCGCACTCGTGGCCAAACCGATTAAAAACCCTGCCCTCACAGGCAGGGCATGCTGATTTGAAATGCCCAAAAGAGGATGATTATTCCTCGGGTTTTTCTGTTATGCGCCATACATCATCCGGTATCTCTTCATAGACGGACATCGCTTCCTCGACTATGGGGTCCAGCTTCCTGCCCTTCTCCCTGCAGAGGTCCAGAATCCTGTCCTTCTTGAAAATCCAGTAATGGATGCGCCATTCCCTGCCGTCGTAGAGTGTGGTTTCCTCTCTTTCGGTGGTCAGAAGGCCTGAGTCCTCCAGCATGTAGAAGGCATCCCTGTCCTCGGGCTCCAGGATATTGTCTATAATCCGCTCGCTGTACCCGAAGAAATTCATCACGTGCTGGGCCATGTGCTTGGCCTCCTCCTCGGGCATGCTGCGCACGTCGTTCTTTATGCTGTTCCTTATCGCCCTTGTCAGGTCGTCCACTGTCAGTGTGACGAATTCGCTATGCGTCGTTTTGGTCATCAGCGCCATAAGCTCACCTTATGCCTAATCCTGCCCCTCGATTCTATTTAGCTTTTCCTTGTATAAATAAGTTGCGACAATGGGGGGCGAGGGGCAGTCCCCCGTGTCCGAATGTCCGAAGGACTTCGGATGCCGATGATTCATGAAAACCATTATGAGGCCGTTCGATTTTCCTGGACGCATGGCGGGGTTCGAGGATAAACCACAAAGGATAATTGCCGATTTCGGCAAGCTTGATTTTGACTATGTTCCCGAGAAGCTGGTGCATAGAGATGAACCGATGCAAAAATTATTCTCTGTCATGAGGTCCTCTGTAGAAAAAAGCATGAACCAACGAATGGCCTTGACAGGGGCTGTCGGCACCGGAAAATCCTCGATAGCCAAGAGATTCTGCCTGGACTTCCAGGACTGGGCATCGGAGAAGGGCAACAGGGTGGAATACGCCATTGTCAACTGCCGTTCCAGGAACACGGCGTCAGGCGTGATGCTGAAGATACTGGACAGGTTCCAACCCAACTTCCCTGACCGCGGCTTCTCGACCGCGGAGATGCTGGAGATACTGAGGAAGCACCTTGTCAAGGGCAGCGTGCACCTGGTGGTGGTCCTGGACGAGCTGAATGTGCTGATAAGGAAGTCAGGCTCGGATTTGCTTTACAGCCTGTCCAGGTTCGGCGACGAAAGGGTTGCGGGCACGAGGCACAGCGTCTCTCTGATCCTCATCTCCCAGCAGCCTGTGAACGAATTCCTCGATGCCGCGACGCTTTCCACTCTCAAGAGGACGAACCAGATAGCGCTGGATAAATATTCGCAGAAGGAACTGGCTGACATTGTCAGTCAGAGGGTAGAATTGGCCTTCCATCCGGGCACGGTGGATGACGATATCGTCGAATTCATCGCCTCGGTGTCTTCGGAGTTCGGGGACGCAAGGTTCGCCATCGAGCTCCTGGAGAATGCTGGCCGGGCAGCAAATGACGAGAACGCCGATTCTGTCGGGCCGGAGCATGTAAGGGCTGCCAAGGCACTTACCTACTCTGTAGTCACGGAGAGCAAATTGACTTCCCTGGACAGGCAGAGGCAGCTAGTTCTGCTGGGCATTTCCCGCATGATGAGGAAGAAGGCTTTCGCGACAACAGGCGAGGCTGAGAAGGCTTATGCCGTAGCCTGCGAGGAGTTCGGCCAGAGGCCGCGCAGCCATACCCAATTCTGGGAATATATGCAGTCCCTTGGGAACATGGGCCTCATCGGCCTTGGAATGTCCGGGAAAGGCATGGTGGGCAAGACAAGCATAATCACGCTGCCAGACATACCGGCCAAGGCACTAGAGGAGAAGCTGCTGGATGTAATGGGCAGGAAATGAGACAGGGAGGGAAGAGCATGATAGAAAACAAAGGACTGCTGATTGCAGTGACAGCACTGGCTTTAGTTGGGGTGCTGGGTCTTTTCGCATACTCGGCCACGCTGGAGCCGCTGTCGCTCGAAATCGGCGAGATAGGGCAACAGCATGCCGGGACCATTGTGTCGTCCAGGGGCACGGTAACGCAGGCCAGGTCGGTCGCGGGGGGCGCGGTATCCCTCACACTGTGCGATTTCGACACATCTTCCTCCATCGGCGTATTCTATTCGTCAGACAAGGACGAGCCTCTGCCGAACGGCATTGTCCCGGGCGCGTTCGTCAGCGTGAAGGGCGAAGTAAGGCTGTACCAGGAATCGCCCGAGCTTTATGTGACCAAGGCCGGGGACATTGCATTGATCTCGATGGCCAACGGCACCGAGTACGGCCTTGACACAGTCATGGAATCCATACAGATGTTTGACGGTCTGAATATCACCACAGCTGGGAGCATTGCCGACCTGGAAGCGATTTCTAGTGAGAACGGGCTGGCCGGAACTGCCTTCAGCCTTGTAGGGGAATCCGACAACCGGACGTATTCGCTGGAATGCTTCTGCTATGGCAGGGACCTCACCATACTGTATGACGAGTGGGATGCGGTTCGGGTCACTGGCCGGATATCCTATTACACGGCCGGCGGATGCTGGCAGATGGATGCCGAGGTAGTGTCCCCACAGGGTGCATGATGCAAAAGGTATTTAATCCTGAAGTTATCCAGCAGCCATGGACGGGCTGAGCGGCATTGCCTCCGACATAGAGTCGCAGCTTAACGAGAAAGAGGAAGTGAGAGAAGTAGCCATAAAGTCCTCCCGGAACATTGTCAGGCTGTGCGGCATGGCAGTGAGGTCCATGCATCTGGACAATGACCCGGAATCTGACATGAACAATGCCATGGAGGAACTTCACAAGCTCATCGGCATCACAAGGGATTTCCCTGATATTCTTTACTCCGGCATTGTGGAAAGCGCCATGCAGGAATATGTCGAGGTCAAGGTTCTTTATTCTTACACGCGTGACCTGGAACTGCCTTCCCACAAGACGCTCGGAGTGACTCCGGAGGCATACATACTCGGCATAGGCGATGTCATAGGGGAAATACGCCGCCTGGCCCTGGACAATATCAGGAGGGGAACTGTCGACGACGCGGCCAAGCACCTGGAGCACATGGAGATGCTGTACGATTTCCTCATGAACTTCAACTATCCGAGCAGCCTTGTCGGCGTGAGGCGGAAGCAGGATGTCGCCAGGGGGATTCTGGAGAAGACCAGGGGCGACGTGACCAATGCCATCAGGTCCCACTCGCTCGAGAAGATGCTGGGAAGGAAGGAGCAGTGCTGACATGGGCGAGACAAAATGCGCCATAGTCTACAATTCTAACCATGTGATGCACAGGTCTGACATGTCCAGTCCCGAGAACCCGACCAGGCTCGTCAAGATAATGAATTTCCTCCAGGGCAGGCTCAGGCTGTTCGACAGGAGAGACTGCAGTTTGGTCACGGAGTTTGCCTCCGCATCCGACGAGGACCTGCTGAGGGTTCATGACATAGGCTATGTGAACTTCATCAGGAATTACTGCCAGAAGGGCGGCGGCTTCCTCGGAGACAGTACCTATGTGGCCCCGAATACGTTCAAGGCCGCGATTTCCTCGGCCGGCGCAGTCATCGAAGCAAACAGACTGGTCGCGATCGGCGAAGCTGACACATCCTTTGCCATTGTTAGGCCGCCCGGCCACCATGCCAGCATGGACAAGTTCGGGGGGTACTGTATATTCAACAATGCCGCAATCGCGTGCAGGTACCTCCAGGCCAAGGGGCTGGCCCAGAAAATCCTGATAGTGGATATCGACGCGCATGCCGGGAACGGAACCATGAGGATATTCTATGAAGACCCGACAGTGCTGAACCTTTCCATACATAGGGACCCGCACGATTTCTACCCGCATGACGGTTTCATCCACCAGATAGGGAAGGGCAAGGGCCGGGGTTACAATATCAACATGGAGGTCCCGGAAGGCTCGGGAGACGAAGAGTACATGATGATCCTAGAGAACATAGTCAGCCCCGTTCTGAGGGATTACGCGCCCGATTATGTCATGTGCCTTGTCGGCTTCGACGCCCACTACACGGACAATCAGTCAGATCTGCAACTCACGTCCAATGGTTATTACGAGTTCGTCAGAAAGCTGAAAAAGATAGCCGGCGGCAGGCTGTGCGTCGTGCTGGAGGGCGGGTACAACTCAGCGGAAAACGTCAACCTGGCCCACACTATCATTTTCTCGCTCCTGGGGGAACCGGCTCCCTATGAAGATGCAATGGACGGGCTCAGCAACCTGGTGACAAGGAATGTCAAGACCAGGGCAATTCTCGAGAACAAGATGATTGAGCTCATTGACCTGCTCGGGGAATATTATCATTTCAACCAGGAAAATATTTATACCGGGAAGGCCGGCGGGCCGACCAAATAGTTTTTTTAGTAGCTGACCTTATTTGGCACCGATGCCGACAGAGGAAAATCAGGACCAAGCCCATCTCAAGGCCAATTATCTCGCGGGCTGCAGGAGATACGATGAAGCCTGTACCTATTTCGAGGAAGCGCTCGGGCGGTACCCGGACGACCCGGTGATACTGAACGATTACGGCGTTTGCCTGGATGCCGCGGGCAAGCACCAGAAAGCTCTGGACATGTACGCCAAGGCCTTGCAGACTGACTCAGAGTACATGACTCCGCTCTATAACATGGCCAACACCTACACGTTCCTTGGAAAGTCGAAGGAGGCCCTTAGCGCCTATGACAGGCTCCTCGGCAGCGACCCGGAGAACCTGGACATCCATTACGAACGTGCCGTGGCACTGATTTCCCTGGGCAAGTGGAAAGATGCATTCAAGGCCTACACTGAGCTGTTGGACAGGTTCCCGGACGACCCGGCCGTGCGCATGCAGTACGCCTCGCTGCTCCAGTCGCGCGGCCGGACAGAGAGTGCCATCGAGCAGTTGGATATCATTCTGGAGAGCGATCCCGGGAACGAGGCGGCCATTAATGCCATTGGCAACCTGCATTACTCCGGTGAGCGGTTTGAGGACGCCATAGAGCAATTC
Organism: uncultured Thermoplasmata archaeon; assembly: GCA_964354755.1. Classification (GTDB taxonomy): domain Archaea; phylum Thermoplasmatota; class Thermoplasmata; order SG8-5; family SG8-5; genus UBA147. The sequence continues at coordinate 183,817 of CAYHBA010000002.1, read as the reverse complement.
GAGAAGGTGATAGCTGCAAACCCGAACAATGCCGAGGCCTGGAACAACAAGGGCCTGGCGATGTTCATGCTCGGAATGCAGGATGAAGCCATACGTTGCTATGACCGGGCATTGGAGATAGAGCCCGAGAACAAGCAGGCCCTTTACAACCGCGGATACACTTTTCACAACATGGGGAAGCTGGAGGAAGCCATAGCCAGCTATGAGAAGGCTCTGAAGCTGGACCCGAACGACGAGGTCCTGCTGAACAATATCGGCAACGCATACTACAACCTTGACAGATGGAAGATATCCATTCCTTTCTTTGAGACCGCAATTGAGACCTGCCCGGACTACGAGATAGCCTGGAACAATATCGGCAATGCTTACGATAAAATGGGCATGTACAGGGAGGCGCAGCCCTATCACGAGAAATCCCTGGAGCTGAAGCCTGATTTTGACTATGCGCTCTACGCCAAGGGCTATGGAATGGCCAAGCTGGGGGACGCCGAGAACGGGCTCGAGTTCATCGAACAGTCCCTGGACCTGAACCCGAACTATGACCATTCATGGCTGGCCAAGGGCAAGGTCTTGTACTGGCTCGAGCGCATGGACGAGGCGCTTGACGCCATAAACAACTCGCTGCTCCTCAACCCTGGCTTCGACGAGGCATGGGAAGTCAGAGGAGAAATATTCGAGAAGCTGGGTAGGTACGAGGAATCGGGCTATTGCTATGACCGCGCCCTCGAATCCGTGAACGACACGCTGGCCCGCAATCCGACTCAGAAGGACTCGCTTGGGCTGGCCACCAAGCTCCTCGACACGATAAAGAGATATGACGAGCTTGGCGTGTGCTGCATCAGCATCATCTCGAAGGAACACACAGACGAGCAGAAGCTGACCAAGGCCAGGCTGCTCCTGAAAACCAGCAGGCTGGATGACCTGGAAACATGGCTTAGGACCCTGGCAGACGAGGGTCTGGAAGATTGGGAGGTTCATTACATCGGTGCGTGCTTGTATGATGCCCGCGGCAATGCCGAGCTGGCCCTGGCTGAGCTGAACAATATATCGGGGGAGAGCGATACCGGTAAAGTTAAGGTTCTCAGGGCTGAACAGCTCGTAAAATTGGGGAAACATGCAGAGGCGCTAGCGGCGCTGGACACCGGCGAGCCAGCAGCTCTCAGGGCAAAAGGCGGCATACTGTTGGGACTGAAAATGTACCCGGAGGCTGCCGAGGCTTTCGCGCAGTCCCTGGAAAAGGAGCCCAGAATCCTGCCGGCATGGTACGGCCGGGGCATGGCCCTTCTCGGCACCGGAAACCCAGACCAGGCGTTGGCATGCTTCGACACGGCCATAGGCATAGACCAGAACTATGTTTGGGCCTGGGGCGGGAAGGTCAAGGCCTATGAGGCAAAGGGCGACATGAAAGCCGCGGGCAAGGCCAGGGCTGTAGTCAGGGAAATAGACGGAAAATTCATAGCTTGATTGATTTGGATTAATTCCTGAGGATAATCTCAATATTGACGCCGTCGGGCACGTTAATCCTCATGAGAGACCGTAGGGCGCGCTCGTCAGCGTCCAGCTCGATGAGTCGCTTGTGTATGCGCATCTCCCATCTCTCCCAGGTCTCTGACCCTTCTCCGTCGGGGGATTTCCTGCATGGCACGACCAGCCTCTTGGTGGGCAGCGGTATGGGGCCTGACATGGCAACGCCTGTCCTCTTTGAAATGTCCTTTATCTGCTGGCAGACGCCATCGACCTTCTTCGGGTCCGTACCGCTCAGAGATATGCGCGCCTTCTGTTCAGCCACAATTTCACCCCCTTTCAAAAAATGGAAAAGTGAAGGAGATGTTTTACATCTCCTTCTTTTCTATCGCTATGCATACGCCCGCCGCGACTGTCTGCCCCATGTCGCGGATTGCGAACCTCCCAAGCTGCGGGAAATCCTTTGCAGTCTCTATGACCATGGGCTTGGTGGGCTGTATCTTGACGATTGCAGCATCTCCAGTCTTCAGGAACTGCGGGTTCTCCTCAAGGGTCGCGCCGGTCTTCGGGTCGAGCTTCTTCTTGAGCTCGATGAATGTGCATGCGACCTGGGCCGTGTGAAGGTGGAATACGGGCGTATAGCCGACAGTCAGGACGCTCGGATGGTTCAGGACCATTATCTGGGCGTCGAATGTCTTGGCCACGGTCGGCGGGTTGTCCACAGGGCCGGCGACGTCGCCGCGCCTGATGTCTGTCTTGGCAATGCCCCTGATGTTGGCGCCGATATTGTCGCCTGGCTCAGCCTGGAGTAACTGCGTGTGGTGCATCTCGATGCTCTTCACATCGCCGATGACGTTCGCCGGCATGAATTTTATCTTCATTTCCGGCTTCATGATGCCGGTCTCGATACGGCCGACAGGCACGGTACCTGCACCGGTGATCGTGTAAACATCCTGTATTGGCCAGCGCAGAGGCAGGCTCGTCAGCTTCTTGGGCGGCGTGAGCAAATTCATCTCCTGCAGGAGAGTGTTCCCCTTCCACCATCCCAAGTTGGACGATGGCTTTACGGCGTTATCGCCCTTGAATCCGCTGGTGGGAACGAATTTCATCTGCTCGTCCTTGTATCCAACTGACTTCATGAGCTTTGTAACGTCCTCCTTGATTTTCTTGTAGGTCGCCTCGTCGAATGCCGGTTTCGTGGCATCCATCTGGTTTATCGCAACTATGACCTGTGGAACACCGAGGGTTCTCGCGAGGAACACGTGCTCCTTTGTCTGCGCCATGACTCCGTGCTGAGCTGCGACCACCAGGACTGCGGCATCTGCCTGGCTCGTGCCTGTGATCATGTTCTTGATGAAGTCCCTGTGTCCTGGAGCGTCAATGATAGTGAAATAATACTTGTCAGTATCGAAACGCTTGTGGGCCACATCGATGGTCACACCCCTTTCCCTTTCTTCCTTGAGGCCGTCCATCACCCATGCGAACTCGAAGGACGCCTTTCCCTTGGACTCGGCTTCTTTCTTGTACTTGTCGATAACGTGCTGTTCGATAGTACCCGTGTCCAGCAGCATTCTGCCTACTAGGGTTGACTTTCCGTGGTCCACATGGCCGATGAATACTACGTTCATGTGTGTTTTCTCTGCCATACTTCATTCCTCCATATATTCTATATGTAGTGCTGCCCCTATATCTACCTTGTATTTATGTTTTTTTCTATGCCAATTAGTAAATATTGGCATGGCCAGATGCATAAATGCACATTATCTTGACGGGATTATCTAGCAGCAGAATTCAGAATGCCCAATACATCCCCGCCCTCCCGTCGGTCAGGCGAGGTTTTCTAAGGATGAACTCAATCGTCATCAGCCCGGGTCCGAACCCGGGCCACGACCCCGGCTTCCAAAGATAATGAGATATCATTCAACCGGGGCATGAACGGGATGACCGGTGTGGAGGTGTGTTGGGCGATTCATGCTGGGGCCTTCTGCCACTGCCCGCCTCGGTTCCCCAGGCCCTGTGCCGTGTTGGACTGGCTAAGAGCGATTGCCACCAAAGGTCCGACGATGGCTCGGTATCCGTTCTCCAAACAGATTCAGGGCCATGAAACATAAGCAATTATCATCAGATGGTGAATGCCGGTCCTGAATCCTAGCTAGATGAAGGCGTTCGCCGCGATTGCCGATGACATGTAATAACGCAATCGACCATTCCTGAAATTTCCGTAGCCAGAAACCAACTGAAATTTCAGGCGAACATCTGCCCGCTCTGCGCAGTCACATCTGGGTCTTCTATCATGACCTTGTCTATGGCCTTCATGAAGTCCAGCATCTTCACTTTGGTGCGCTCTTCTCTGATGGCGAACATGCCGGCTTCTGTGCACATTGCCTTGATGTCTGCGCCGCTGACGCCATCCGTCCTTGAGGCAAGCTCCTCGAAGTTTACGTCCTTGCCGACCGACATCTTGCGGGAATGTATCTTGAATATTTGCACGCGCGCTATGTAATTGGGAACCGGTATCGTGATGATGCGGTCGAACCTGCCGGGCCTGAGGAGTGCGTCATCCAGTATGTCCGGGCGATTAGTTGCGCCGATTATCTTCACATTCTCCATGGGGTCGAAACCGTCAAGCTCCGCCAGGAGCTGCATCAGAGTCCTCTGGACCTCCCTGTCTCCGGATGTCGCGACTTCCAGGCGCTTTGCCCCGACCGAGTCCAGCTCGTCAATGAACACTATTGTAGGGGCTTTCTCCCTGGCCATGTCGAACAGTTCCCTTACGAGCCTTGCGCCTTCGCCTATGTATTTCTGAACAAGCTCTGAACCCACGAACCTGATGAAGGTGGCATTCGTCTGATGGGCAACCGCCTTTGCCAGCATGGTCTTCCCGGTGCCCGGCGGCCCCACAAGCAGAACGCCCTTGGGCGGGTCTATGCCCACTTTCTTGTAGAGTTCGGGCTTGAGTAACGGGTCCTCGACCGCCTCGCGGATCTCACGCATCTGGTCCTCCAGGCCGCCTATGTCCTCGTAACTTACTTCAGGCTTCTCAATCACCTCGCCCCCGAGGATGATCGGGTCCAGGGACGGGGGAAGCACCCCGACAACCGCAAGGCTTTGCTTATTGAGGGCAACCCTTGCGCCGATAATGATGTTCTCCGGTGAAATGTATTCTGCAGTAGTGACAATGAAATCCGGACCCGTGCTGCTCTTGACCACGACCCTGCCGTCAGTGAGCACGTCCTTGATTGTCCCTATTATCATGGGCGGGGTTTTCATCCTGTCAAGTTCGAACCTCAGCCTCTGAATCTCTTTCTGAAGTCTGACCATCTCCGACTTGATATAGCGCTTCTCCCCCTCGCTCTGCCTTGCATCGTCCAGCAGCCGCTCGTTCATGCTTTCGAGCGCGGATATGCGCTGTTTCAGTTCATCCGAGAACTCCTCGACTTCATCAACGGTAATTTTTCCATCGTCCGTCATGTGTTTCCTCTTGGTTGCTGGGTGCGGGCTGGCATCCCATCACTAACTATATAATCTCTCTTATATTTATGGTTTACCCTGAATCCATTGAACGAAGGCGGTAATATGCTTTGCGAGATGTGCGGCGCAGAGGTCCCGAGGACAAAACTGGTCATGGTCGAAGGCGCAGCTGTTCATGTATGCGGGAAATGCGAGAGGTTCGCTTCAAGCCCGGCAGTCCGGGCCAAGGACGGCGCAGTATTGCTTCCTGATGTGGCGGATAGGCTGGACAACAGGGAGAAGCGCAGAAAGGAAAGGGATATTTACGAGACCTCGGGGGAGCTTGAGCTGGCTGAGGATTACAGCGAGCGGATTCGGAAGGCGCGGCAAGGGCAGGGCATGAGCCACGAGGACCTGGGGAGGCTGATAAACGAGAAGAAGAGTGTCATAGTCAAGGTGGAGAACGGGGAGATGACTCCGCCAGACAAGCTGGTGGACACGCTTGAGAGGGCACTGAACGTCAAGCTGAAGGAGCCGGCCCTGGCCGCGGGCGAGGTCAGGAAGGCGAATAATTCGCAGGGGATGACACTGGGTGACTTCATCAAGGTCAAGAAAAAATAAACTTATCGTGATTCCGTCGATATTCCTGATAATAACACTTCTGAGCAACTCAGTTTCCGCAGCGCCCGCGATATCGATTGTGGAAATGCCTTCTTCCGCGGAAGCGGGCCAGGCCATTCATGTCGAAATTGCCATTACTTCGCTGGCTCCGATAAGCGACCTATCCGATGCAGTCGTGCTCTATTATAAAAACCCGGGCACAGGCCGGGAAGACTGGATTTTCCTGAACCTTACCGGGGGAAATCTCTCTGACGGCACATGGTCATGCGACATACCTGCCCAGCCGTGGAGCGGGGAGCTTCGGTGTGATGTGACCGCGATGGACGTTCACGGTGACTACGCATATTTCCCGACATCCGGTTATCATGTGATAGTGCTGGTGGGCGAGGACGCACCGAAGCCGTTTCCCTGGAACATAGCCATTATCGTGTGTTTCCTGGCTGTCGCACTTATCTTCACGGAACTTGCCTTCAAACCGGGATTGTACAGAACGACCGGAAGGGACAAAGCAAGAAAGCTTGAGGAAGAGGACAGGCTGAGGGAAGAAGGGCAGGAAGAAGATGAGGCCATTAGTTAGGATTCGAGTTTCTTGGCCCTCTCGGCCAGGGCCTCCGAGTTGATTGAATATATTTCCCTGGGCCGTGCGCCCTCCTTGAGCGCAAAGCCCCTGGAATATATGGCCTCCAGGGCGTTGGCGGCCATCTGGGGGGTTATGTGCATCGAATAAGCCAAGTCAGGGCCGGTCGCGTACTCGGACTCGAACAGGTTGACGAAGGCCTTCTTCACCAGGTCCTTCATGTCCGTCGAAGCCAGAATCGTATCAAAATTCAGGTAGTCGATTATTCCGCGCTCGGCGCGGTTGCGCAGCGGGGCCTGGCCGCCCCTGAAGTCCTTGAGCATTGTGTTGCCTATCAGGTCAATGTCATAGGTGTATCTTGCCGTTTTCGTGTAAGCGCAGACCCGTATCTCGAACGGCACCATCCCGGTGCTCCGCACATGGTTCCACATCTCTTCCAGCATTGTGAGCCTGGGGATGTACATCCGCTTTGGCGCTGCATGGGGGTCTTCCGACTCGGAAATTATGGATTGCGGATAATAGAACCTGGAAATGAAGCCCCGTATCATGACATTGTCCCGCAGCATCTGCTGGTTCCTGTCCCACTTGGAAAGGCTGAATGCGTCATATGAGAACCTCTCGAGGACCCCGGTGCCTTTACCCATGAGCACAAGTGTCCTGGTGAGCGTGTTGTAGTCCCAGTTCTCGTCGAGGTCCGGGTTCATGAACCTCAGGCCCAGGTTTTCAAGTTTCTGCTCGGCGTTCAGGGCTTCAAGCAGGAAGGCGTATTCGCTTCCGTTCACCATGTAACCAACCGAAGCCAGGGGTTTTTTCTGCGACGACCTGTATTCAAGGTAATGGCGCTTCAGTTCCTTCTCCGCATGCAAATCCACCTCTTCCTCAGATCCCATATGAAGAATGGCCTCGCAGAGTCCTAGAGGGTCTATCATCCTCTGTCCATAACCAGCTTCAGATAAAAATCTTGCGCATTGTAATGTTCATATACGACCTCCAAATATGGGACTATATCATGAAGGCGCTGTTCATCCATTCGGATTTCATAGAGTACGAGGCCAGGAAGAAGACAAAGCTGGCGGAGAGCGTAAGCCCCGAGAGGATGAAGAACAGGGTCGAGGAAGTGCTCGTCGTATTCATCAGCTTCGAAAAGCGTGACGAGGGCAAGGAGCAGGATGCGGCAAAGGCCCTGGTCGCTAACGTGGACGAGATCGCGAAGTCAGTCGAGGCCGGGCGGGTGGTCCTGTATCCCTATGCCCACCTCAGTTCCAGCCTTGCTGGAAAGACGGCCAGTCTTGAGATTCTCCATGTATCGGAGGCTATGCTGCGGGACATGGGATACGAAGTGCATGCATCGCCTTTCGGATGGTACAAGTCATTCAATATTAGCTGCAAGGGGCACCCGCTCAGTGAGCTGTCAAGGGAGATTGTGGCCGGAGAGCCTGAAAAGAAAGATGCGAAGGAAGAGGTCTCCGAAGCGGTGAAGGCAGAGGAGAAGATGCGGTCCTCCTGGTTCATCCTTGATTTGGAGGGAAAGGAGCATGCCCTCGGGCTTGAAGACAATGTTGTCACGGGCTATGATTTCAAGGGGAATGGGAACCTGAGAAAATTCTGCCAGTACGAGATGGCAAAGAGCCGCGTGAGCAAGGAGGAGCCCCCTCATATAGAACTTATGCAGCGCCTTGAATTGGTTGATTACGAACCTGGCTCGGACCCGGGCAACTTCCGGTATTACCCGAAGGGCAAGCTTGTCAAAGCCCTGCTTGAAAGGTACGTGAGTGAGCAGGTCAAGAGGACAGGCGGCATGGAGATAGAGTCGCCCATCATGTACGATTACGAGCATCCCAGCCTCAAATCCTACATGGACAGATTTCCGGCGCGCCAATACACGATTCAGACGCCCGATAAGAAAGTCTTCCTCAGGTTCGCGGCCTGCTTCGGCCAGTTCCTGATGATGCATGATGCGACCACATCCTACAAGAGCCTGCCGATAAGGCTCTACGAGCTCACCAGGTACTCGTTCCGCGTGGAGCAGAGGGGCGAGCTTGCCGGCCTGAGAAGGCTCAGGAGCTTCACCATGCCTGACTGCCACTCGTTCTGCGCGGACCTTCCGATGGCGAAAGCCGAAATCGAGGACAGGTTCGAGCTGTCCAGGCATGTGCTCGGGGAGATAGGCTATGACATACCCAATGACCTGGAGTTCGCCATCCGCATCACGAAGGACTTCTACGACCAGAACCGGGATTTCATTGTTGGTCTTGTTAAAAGATGGAACAGGCCGGCACTCGTCGAGATGTGGTCTGAGAGATTCTTCTACTTCGTTTTCAAGTACGAGTGGAACTTCGTCGATTCCCTGGACAAGGCCAGCGCCCTCAACACCGACCAGATTGACGTGGAGAATGCGGAGCGCTACGGCATAACATATGTCGGCAGCGACGGGGAGAGGCATCACCCCCTCATCCTGCATCAATCCACTTCCGGCGCCATCGAGAGGCTGATATACTCGCAGCTGGAGATGGCCAGCATGCGGTCGAAGCAAGGTGTCAAGCCCCAGCTTCCATTCTGGCTCGCCCCGACCCAGGTGAGGCTGCTCCCTGTCAAGGACGATTTCACAGAGGACTGCATGAACCTGGCAGCCAGGCTTCCGGGAAGGGTGGATGTCGACGACAGGGACATGACGGTGGGCAAGAAGATACGGGACGCAGAGAGGGAATGGGTGCCCATCATCATCGTGTACGGAGACCAGGAAAGGGATTCGGGCCAGTTCAAGGCGAGGATACGGGGAAAGGATGATGCGGTAATGACTCTGGACACCCTGTCCTCGGCCATAACAGGGCTTCAGAGGAACATGCCCTACGAGCCTCTGCCCTTGCCTGTCCGATTGAGCAGACGCATCATTTTCAGGGGTTAGGCGGTATGCCCGCCCTGTCAGTCCGTTCCGTTTCAAAAGCTTTTGGCCAGCAGCATGTCCTCAGGGACATCAGCTTCGAGGTCCTTGACGGCCAGAAAGTGGGCCTGGTCGGTCAGAACGGGACAGGAAAAACCACCCTCCTCAACATTATATACGGGCTTGAGAGACCTGACCTGGGGGAGGTCAGTATCCCGAAGGACAAGACCATGGGCTACATGACCCAGGAAAGCGGTCTGGACCCGGAACTCACACTCCTGAAGGCTGTATCCGCGCCCACCGGAAAGCTTGGCTCTCTCGCCAAGAAGGTGGCTTTTCTCGAGAGGAAGATCGAACAGCCACTTGAGAAGGAGGCCATTGAATCTGTCTCCAGGGACTATGCCCAGGCACTCGAGGAATTTGCCGCGGGGGGCGGCTACGGCCATCCGTCTAAAGCCGAAAGTGTGCTGGAAAGGCTGGGACTGGAGAAGCGCACCTACAACACAAGAGTGGGAGACCTGAGCGGCGGCGAGCGGACCAAGACCCGCCTTGCCAGGATTGTCATGGAGGCGGAGGATGCAGACCTGCTCATCCTGGACGAACCGACCAATCACCTTGACTTGGAGACCACGGTCTGGCTGGAGGATTACCTTACATCTTACACCGGCTCGGCCCTCATTGTATCGCATGACAGGTATCTGCTGGACAAACTTGTGACGAAGGTGGTGGAGATTGAGGATTCGCGCGCCACTTCCTATTCTGGGAACTACTCCGAATTCCTTGATAAAAAGGCCCTGGAGCTGGAGAACCTCGGAAAAAGGTATTCCAAGCAGCAGAAGGAGATCAGGCGCCAGCAGGAAATGATAGAGTTCATGCACAGGATATACACCTTCAAGAGCATCCACAAGACCCAGCAGAAGAAGCTGGACAGGATGGAAAAGGTTGACAAACCAGTGGACCGTGCCCGCGAACTCAGCCTGGACTTTGGCAGCGCTGCGAAATCCGGGAAGGACGCGCTGGACGCCGTGGGCGTAACAAAGAAGTTCGGCCAGGTGCCCATAATCGGGAAATGCGATTTCCGAATCGAGAAAGGGGACAAGGTCGGGCTGATAGGCCCCAACGGTTCGGGCAAGACCACGCTGGTCAGGATGATAATGGGCGAGGAGAAGCCCAGCTCGGGCGTCATAAAAATCAGCAAGGGCGTCTTGATTGGCTATTATTCCCAGGAGCAGGACGGGCTGATAAAGGACAACACAGTCATCCAGGAGATGCGGAAGCAGAAGAAGGACGCGAGCGAGGAGTGGGTGCGCAATTTCCTGGCCAGGTTCTTTTTCAGCGGCGGGAGCGTGTTCAAGAAGGTTTTCCAGCTGAGCGGAGGCGAGCGCGCGAGACTGGCAATTGCCAAGCTCCTCATATCCCCGCAGAATTTCCTTATACTGGACGAACCCACCAACTACCTGGACATCTATGCAAAGGCCTCGATGGAGCAGGCTCTCGCGGATTACCAGGGCACTGTCCTAGTGATATCGCATGACAGGGCCATGCTGGATGCCTTGGCGACCAGGATATTCGAACTGAGGGACGGCTCCTTCAGGACATACACGGGAAACTATTCGGATTATGTCAGGGAGAAGGGCAGGGTGGAGCTGTCCTCGGGCGGGGACATGTACGAGGTCACGAGAAAATACAATGACTGGACCACCGGGAAGAAATATGCCCAGGGCCAGATTCTGAAGATAAGCGGGGCAGAGCTGGAAGGGCACAGATGGGCTATTGAGAACGGGTTCCTGACCAGGCGGGGCGCGAACATCAAAAGGAAAATCTCATAACCCCCTCGGATTATTCCCCTGCGATGACAGGCAATCCAAGGCCCTCAATCGACGAGTACTTCATGGAGATGGCACATCTCATTTCGACACGCTCGACCTGCCTCAGGCGGAAAGTCGGCGCAGTCATAGTCAAGGACAAGCGTGTACTGACGACAGGCTACAACGGCGCCCCCAAGGGCATCGAGCACTGCGCCAAGGCCGGGTGCATAAGGCAGGAGATGAAGGTCCCGAGCGGGGAGAGGCACGAGCTGTGCAGGGGCGTCCATGCCGAGCAGAACGCCATAATCCAGGCCGCTGTCTTCGGCGTCGGGATAGGGGGCGCGACGATATACATAACAAATTACCCGTGCAGCGTATGCGCCAAGCTCATGCTCAACGCCGGGATTGCCGAAGTTGTGTATGACGGGGAATACAAGGACGACCTGGCTACCAAGCTCATGGCAGAGGGTAAGATCAAAGTCAGGAATTTCCCGCACTGCAAGAACTAGTATCCCGAATTGAATTCGTAGGTTACGGCATAGGACTGCCTTTTTCTAATTAACCTCTTAACATAGACGGCGAACGCCACGCCGGCCAGGGCGCCGGCCAGGTGGGCCGCATGTGCAATGCTGTCGTTCGTATTAAGGAATATAATGTCTATCGCGGCATAGAGAATGAAGGCATGGAATATCCTCAGCGGAATGAAGAAGAACAGGTAGACGCGTATCTGTGGCGCGAGTATGGCCAGACAGGCGAACACCCCGTAAATCGCGCCGCTCGCGCCGATTGCCGGGTCTGTGCTTCCAGTCACTAGGCAGAACAGTACATAGCCTATGTTCCCGGCTATGCCGGCCGCCAGGAAGAGTCCGAGGTAACGCCAGCTGCCCACCATGCGCTCGAGGGTCACGCCGAACATGAAGAGCATGAGCATGTTGAACAACAGATGGAAGGGATCGACCCAGGAATGCATGAAAATGCTGGTCACGAACTCCCAGGGCCAGGGCTGGTCAGGCCACATGGCCATGAGTGTGAGTGAATCGAGGTCTATCATTTCCCAGACATATACAATCACGCAGGCCGCTATTATGCCGTATGTCGCGATGTTCGGCTTCAGGTAATCCTCGATTATGGATGGCTCACGCCTGCCCGGCGGCCCGACATAATAGCTGCTGTTGTATTGTCTTTGCGCCATTGCCCGCCCCCAAACCGTCAAAGATTATAAATATTCAGAATTCCTTTATGTAGTTGTTCGTGCCCGGAAACGGGCGAGGAGGCAACGGACGTGGGCAATATAACGAAATTCGGGTTAGACAGGCTTGAGCAAAGGCGTTTTGAAGTCAAACTGGACTGTCCGAACTGCGGCTCGGCCAGGATAATTTTTTCTGCGGGCAACGGAAGGGGCCATCCCGAGGATGTTTCTTGCCCGAAATGTGGCATGCGGGTTATACTGGACGGCCTGAGCGTCACCGTGGTGAATGAGAACGGGAGCGGCTCCCTTTCAGTCGGGGACCAGCCACTTCAGAGCAAAGGGTCGATACTCTAAAATCCGGGCAGTCATTATCCGGCGCATGCACCACCTTGTAGAGCTTTCGGGAGAATGCCCGGAACTGGCCAGGGCGGAAGCCCTCTCGGTTTACCGCGCTTCCGCCGAGTCCGCTTGTCATGACGGACGCGCCATCATCATCCGGTCGGGCATGGACCCGAATGCGGTCGCAGACAGGCTTGGGCTCGCATGGTCGGTGAGCAGGCATCTTTTCTCCTGTAGTTCAGAGAAACTTGATTCGTGCCTTGCCGGAACAGACCTCCCAGGAAAGACATTCAGGGTGAGGGTGGGCAGGCTGGACATGCGCCACACACCGGAGGATGGCATTGCAATGGCAAAGCATGCCGGGCGCATACTTTCATCCAGGTTCAGGGTCGACCTGAAGCATCCAGATGTCGAGGTCAGAATTCTGATGGCCAAAGGGATTCATGCCGGCATTCTGCTCGGGACAGTGGACCGGAAGGCGCTGGAGGCCAGGAAGGCCGAGAACAGGCCTTTCAAACATCCGATCTCGCTTCATCCGAAGCTTGCCAGAGCCTTGGTCAACCTCACCGGAATCAATGAGGGCCAGGCTCTGTTGGATCCATTCTGCGGCACAGGCGGCATACTCCTGGAGGCTGGACTCATGGGGTGCCGCGTCGTCGGCGGGGACATTGATAAAAGGATGGTTGAAGGCACGCTTCGGAACCTCGAACACTTCGGCATACAGGGCACAGACATCAGGCAAACCGACATATCTGACTGGTCCAAAGCCGAATGCCATATCGACGCAATAGCCACTGACCCGCCTTACGGGCGGTCTGCCAGCACTGTAAAGGAATCCATCGGGTCACTGTACAAAAGGGCGTTCATTGCCTGCCGCGACATGCTGCGGGATGGCGATAAGCTCGCCATTGTCCTACCGGCTGAAAAACATACCCTGCTTGCGGAAAGCTTCGCCCTGGAAGGCATGTACCCGGTGAGGGTGCACAGATCTTTGACCAGATTCTTCTGCGTGTTCAGGGCCGCCTGAAATTGACAGTCAGCGTCATTCCGTGCTGTTCCGGATGGGCTGTATCGTCCAGCGATGGCCAGTCATAGGCTGTCTCGTTGAGGTAAATCGTGACAGTTGAATTGCTCAGCACGGGGCTGAACCCCATGTTCAGGCTGAGATGCATGTCCTCCTCGATCCCGAGAGTGGCATTGAACCGGTCGCTCACTGTCGCATTGGCATCGCCGGTCACCGAGACCCAGGCAGTCAAATTCTGCGGTTCCGATGCATTGGCTATGCCACTGACAGAGAATTCCAGTTCCAGAGGCATGTTCCCGTTGTTCAATATCCTGAACGGGAAGCTGGTGTTCTGCCAGGCGCTCGACGTGAAAATGTCCATCGAATGGCTGTAGGACGCGCCTTCCATGGTCGCATCCGCGCGCTGGAAAGCGAAGTCGTAGTTCACCGGTTCTTCCGATATCGGAATCGGGACAAAGCAAAGTATCAGCATGAGGGCCGCCGCAACCCCAATCACTTTCCTGGCGTCGGGAAGGACCGTGACATCGTTGAGCGGGGGCGGGTGCCTCAGGCCCATGAACATTATCAGCAGGGCGAAGAATAGCCAGCTGCTGCTGAACACAAGGCCCATGAATAGCATCATGCCCATCGCGCCGTAGCTGGCCCATCTCGACCTTTCCCCCAACAGGGCTCTGGCAATGTGGCCGCCGTCCAGCTGCCCAACTGGTAGCAGGTTCAGGGCAGTCACGAAGAATCCGACCCATCCTGCGAATGCCAGCGGATGGATGCCTGCCCCGGCAGGGAGGCTGAACAGCATCATGAATGCCTCGAACAGGACTGAAGTGCCTATCAGCATGGTTCCACCCGGGATTGTCTCGCCCTGAACAGTCACTGGCATGTCCCCGGACATCACCAGCCCCAGGCACAGCACCGGAATGGCAATGATGAACCCGGCTATCGGGCCGGCGAAACCTATGTCGAGAAGGGCCTTCTTGCTGGGTATTGGCTCGCGTATGGAAATGAATGCGCCCATCGTGCCGAGTATGAACGGAGCAGGGATGAAGAACGGCAGGGAGGCTGCGACGCCGTGCCTCTTCGCGGCAATAAAATGTGCCATCTCATGAATCCCGAGTATGAGCAAGAGGGGAAATGCGAAATACAGGGCTCCGTTCAGCAGGTTCTCGCCTTCCAGAATCCCGCCGGTATCGAATGCTGATGCCCATAGAGCTGAGCCGGCAATGATTGTGCTGGCTATGGTGACAAAGAGGAGGATGAGGTTCAGCCACGGCCCCCTGAACTTCTCGTGCGGTTTTTTCACGACATGAATGACGTACGCGCCGCCCTCGTTGGATATCATGGGAATGTATCCGAGCGCCTTCATCTCAGTTCTGAGGGCTTCGAAGTTAGCTTCCAGCGTTAGAGGATCGGCATTGCATTTCATGGACACCATGTCGAAATGCATCTGGGTGCTGTATACAGGAAAATACTTTGCCACAGCGCCGGTGATGCGCTCCAGGTCGCTGAACACAGACCCCGGAACCCCGGGCGGGGGCGGGTACTGCCAGTTTGCCATCAATGCCAGTATTCTGGAGGTTGATATTATAATTTGTGCCGAAGCGTGTCCTGTCGGGCTGGTGCCTGAGGGCACAGTTCCATCTTCGGGAGTTGAATCAGCTACTAGCGATTGGTGGCAGAGCATTCGACGATGGCCCGGCACTCGTTTTGTGAGATAAATCAGGGCCATGAATTATGGGCGATGTCATGGCAATAGGTGAATACGATAGCTAAATCAGAGCGATTAGAGTATTCGCCATGATTCTCAGAGAATAAAAAATAATCAAAAAATTCGGTAATCTCCGGAAGCTGATGCTGCGAGATTACCGGTTGAAATGTTCGCCGAAACGTTCCAACAGCTTGGCCTTTCTATAAGGGGGGAGCACCAAATGCCCGGGATGCCTGGACACGTCGAACGGGGATTTTTTGAATTCGGTCGGTTCCATGAATCCTGCGTCCATGAAGAATTTACTGGCCTCGGGGGTGAGGGGCTTGGTCACCAGGTATCCGACGCATTGTTGGACGCTGAGTATGAGCAATTTGAACCCTATCTTCTTCTTGCGCATGGACGGAAGGGTCTCGATGGCCCGCAGCACCCATATGGCCATGCCGTCATCGGCCGAGGTCTCCCATTCTTCCAGGAACACCCATGAGACTATGTCTCCGGCCTTTGCCGCCACTATGAATATCGGCCTGGGGAACTTCCTCAGCCAGATTTTGAATGTCTTCTCGTAACCGATTATGCCGAGGCCCCTGAAGAACTCGAATCCGCCACCGGAAAATCGCCCATCCTCCATTCCCATTATCCTGAATCTATTTACTTCAGATGCATCTTCGAGCTTGTAGAATACAAGGTCTGAGGATTTGGCGAGTTCCAGCAATACTTCACCTTCGGAATCCCGTGTGGGGACAAAATGGGCTGAACGCATTTGCGCTCAGCCCTGTTCGGTGCCGTCCGGTACAGACGGCATTCATGTTCCATTTCAGTCCGTGTACATGACCCAGACGTCCGCATTGTTCCTGAGTATCATGTTCAGGTCCGTGCGGGATATCTGCGCCTTCTCGAGGAGAATGGGCATCCACTCGTCCGGGGCTATCTTCCTGTTGCCGTCCTCCCAAACTGCCGCTATCTGGCCTATTTTGAGGGGCTTGCCTGCGACCTTTATGCGGTCTGCAGCGGCGTTCCTGAATGTCTGGTGGATGATGCACATCGAGTTGATGGTTCCTGGCTTGTACACCGAGTTGTAGTATTCTGCCACATCGGCATGTATCTTGGAGAACGTGCCAATCCTCTTGGTATATTCCTGCCATCCCTTTGTGAACGGGCACTTTGTGGTCACGGCGCAGTGAGGCGTTATGGTGATGACGTCCTCGAACGCCGAGATTATGGACTCGCCCTTCACGAGAGAATCCAGAAACTGGTCCCAGGTTTTGTACTCTTCCTCGGGCATGCTCTTTGCCAGGGATGTCGCCAGGCTCACAAGGTAATTGTTCATTCCGCTTGCGCCTTGCTTGTCTGCTATATCCTCGAGGAACAGGCAGGCTGCCACGTCCACGAACGGGTTGTCGTCTATCAGAAATTTTCTTTCGCTCATGTTCATGCCTCCTACTTCTCGTCCTCCGACTCGCCTCTCAGTCTGGCGCCGCGCATCATTATCGCATACACGCAGGCGTAGTTCCTCAGCAAGCTGCGGACATACTCCGGGTTGATGCCGATCTTCTTCAGCGCATCCTCTGTTATCTTCGTCTCGCCGGAGAACCCGCGGTTCGCCAGCTGCACGCAGTCAAGGCTCTGGTCGGCGATTGATATATTCTTCGCCACCTCTTCCCTGAATCTCTGGTGTATGACGCAGAAATTACAGACTGCTGTGTCCCTGACGCTGTTGTTGTACTCCTCCGCGACAGCAGAGTCGGCGCGGGGCAGTTCGCCCACGCTGTACCTTATCCTCACTATCGTCGGGTTGAACACGCATGTCTCGAGGGCATAAATGTACCCCACAACATCGCCGTCGACGTCCGTTATGGCCAGATCAGTCAAGGCCGTTACACTGCCTTCAATCGAGAAGGCGGTCCGCCCCTCTCTCAACGCCACGTTGAAAGAAGGCCAGCCCATGTACGCTTCCTTTCCCATTCTCTTGGCCAGGCTTTCACCTACTCTAGCCCAGTATTGGATGGTGCCTTCAACACCAGCCTTCTCGCTCATGTCCTGAATGAGCGAGACCAATGCTACATCGAGCAACTATTTCACCTCCTTCTTGCTCCTACTATTATCCGTTTTATCCATTTGTTCGACATTGATTCTCTGATAAAGCTCCAGGCGGCCCTTGGTCAGTATGCCGACATGGCCCGAGTCTATCAGCACCCTCAGGGCGCGCAGGAGCGCGAACCTCTTCATTCCTTTCCCGATCTTGGACTGTATGCCTGAGACGGTCATCCCTTCGACGCTTATCACGTCCAGCACTTTCTTTTCGTCCTCGGAAAGGTCGCCTAACGGTTTTTTTATCACTGGCAGGTCGTCTTCGATGCCCTTGCCCGGCCCTTCCTTGGCGGACTCCTTTGGTGCAGGTTCTTGTGGTGGCGCGGGCTCTTCCGGGGCCGGCTCTTCGGAGATAGCTTCCGGCTTGGGTTCATCCACCCAGGCAGTCTCCTTCCTGGACTTCTCCTTCTTGCCCTTGGCCTTCTTTCCCTTCTTCTTTGGCTTGGGCTCTTCAGCAGTTTCCGGTTTGGACTCGGGGACCGGCGCGGATTCTTTTGGATCTGCCTCCTGCTCCATTTCCTGGGGTTGTTCCTTCCCCAGGGCTTCTTCCACTGGCAATTCTTCGGGCTTTGTCTCGGGTAGTTCGGGCCGAACCTCCGCCTCGGCTTCATGGACCTCTGTTGGGACAGGCTCTCCCGCCCTCTCTTCCTTTGCCTTTGCTTTCCTACCCTTCTTGGGTTTCTTCGGAGCTGGCTCTTCTTTGACCGCATCCAGTTTCTGTTCAATCTCTTTGTCGAGTGTGGTGTACTTCACGCGCTTCCCGGATTTCTTCTCAATGAGCTTCTTACCCTCGACCAGCCTTGCAATGGCATCGGCGACTTGAGTTTCCTCCAAACCAGAATCCCGGACGATGGCTGTCTTCGAGTCCTTCCCATTTCTCACGCAATCGAGTATTTTCTCCTCTGTCGCAGCAGAGTCTGCAGCTCGCTCGGGGGATTCGGATTCGGTCGCACTAGGCATTTCCCCGGGGGCCAGCAGTATTTCGCCTGCTTCGGTCGGCACTTCGGCCGGCCGGGCTTCCTCCGCTGCCTTTATGCTTTCTTTCATCTCGAGCTGGGCCTTCAGAAGCGCAATGTCCGTGGACATGCCCATAACGCGCTCCAGCGAGTCCTCGACCTTGGTCCTCAGGGCGTCTATGTCCTCCCTGTCTGCCTTGGTTGCAAGAGTGTTGTTCTTCATCTCCTCCATCGTCTCATGGAGCTCCATGTTCCTGGCGTTGAAGTTGGCAGCCATGGCAGCCACCATCTGGTTGGTTGACTCCACGGTCTTCTCGGATTTGGCAAATTCCTTCGTAAGCTTGGTTGCCCTGTCCACGGCGAACTCCTGGCTCTTGACCTTGATCATGCCCTTGAAATTCTTCGCCTTGTGATGCGGAACTGTTTCCAGCAGCTTGTCCAGCAGCACGTCGTACGTGGTCTGAATCTGCTTGGCCGATATCATGTTGGCCTCTATGGACTTTGCAAGGCTGTCCGTGACAATCTTGCGCCCGTCGAATTTGAAAAGCTCGCTTCCGCTGGTTTTCAGCCGCACTTCCTCGAGCGCGGACCTCGCTATGCGCTCGGCATCCTGATTGCCCTTGGTCTTGATGATTTCATGATGAATGTCATCCAGTATGGCCTGGTAGACTATCTCGAGAATTGTGGGCGGTATCTTGGAAACGCTCAGGCTCTCCCCGTACCCGCTGTCCTCCATGATGTCCTGCACCCTTTCGGATATCCTGGCCAGGTCCTTCTCGAATCTCTTCTGAGCTTCGTCCCCGCTGGTTTTGTCCAACATCCTCCTTATGTCAGACATGGCTCTGTCAATCTTGGATTCCAGTGCATCGAGCCTTTTTACCGTTATGCTGCCGTCATCCGCAGGTATCACCTTGGGCTGGGTATTGCCGACAATGTCCCGCACCATGGCTTCCAATTCCCCGCGGTCGAGGCCCGGTGATGCAGGAACCTCCTCCTGTGCTGCCGGTACTTCTTCCGCATCAATGTCCGGAATGGACTCGTCCTCGGGCAGGGGAGTGTAATGCCTCTTCGGAACCGTGGGCATGGGCAGAGGCAGCATGTCAATCGCCCTGGGGCGCCCGTCCGGTGTCCTCGGCGAGGGTTGCTCGGGTTCATTGGGCTGGACCGGCTGTGGCTCAGGTTCGGGGGCTGTTTGTTCGGTTGCCACCTCTCTCTCCACCTTGCTGAGCCTCTCCAGCTCCTTCCTGTGCCTGTCAACCTCCATCCGGAGCACGGTCCTTACTTCCTCCAGCTCCTTCTCATGCTGCTCCTCCCTCTCCTGCATGGCCTTGGACATTGCCTCGACCTGGTCCCTGACCTGGTCTTTGAGCTCCAAGATTGCCGATTCCATCCGGCCCTTCCCGGCTTCGGGCTCCGGTGCCGGCTGAGCTTTGGCCCGGCAGTTCCTTTCATGGAGCTTCAGGGTTTTCTCGTCCCTCATGGGCTTTTTGCAAAATCTGCAGGCAGGGCCGATCTTCTTCGGCTTGGGGGCATCGGCAGCCTCTTCCGGCAGGACCTCCCCCTGCTGCGGGGGTTTGGCCTTGCTGGCTTTGGCCTTGGCTTTAGGGCTCTTCTTCCTGCTTTTCGTTTTTTTCTTAGGCATTCCCATCCCTGTCTAGACGAATGACTTGAGCTTCCTTTCCACCTCTGGAACCCATGTCTTCCTGCATTCATCCGCCACTATGTCGCCGCTCCTTGTTTTGATGTGTGCGTCTATTATGCGCTCGACGAATTTCAGCCAATCCTTCTCCTTCATGTAGGCTGGGCTAGTGCCCATTTCGTTCATGGTCACGGTGACTATCTCATCGACCGCCCCGATCCCGACCACGCTGCCTATCTTCTGCTTCAGGAACTTGAGCAGTTCCATGTTGCGCTTGTATTCGCGCGTCTCGTCGAACTTCTCGACGAACAGCTGTCGGGTGAGCTTGTCCAGCTCATCCTTGACGGCCTTGTCGTAATCCGCAAGCTGGTCCGGACTGATGGGCCTCTGCTCGAACAGGTGGTTCAGCACTGTGCTTCCGTTAATGAGATTGGTTATGGTCGGAGCCATCGAGTCTATGGACAGGGGCTTTGAGAATATGGAGGCCAGGAAGCAGTTGGCCCCTACGCCGGAAATGACTATCGTGCCCGTGTCGTACTGCTGAATGCTGACCTTCAGGTTGTAGGCCTGGAGCTGCCCGCATACATAGTTGAGGTTGCCTTTCAGAAGATTCAGGAACTTGAACTGGACCGGGTCGAGCATCTGGGGGATTATGGAGGCGAATATCCTCCCGTCAACTCCCACGAACATTATTATGTCAATGCCGTTGTCTTCTTTTATGCGTTTCAGCTCCATGTCGAACATGTGCTTGAGCTGGACAACCGTCTTGGCTTCCATCCTCTTGTCGATTTTCTTCTTCTCTACCATCGAAGCCCTCCGTAAGGCTCACTTGAGTCCGTATGAGTCGAATATCACCTGTAGTACTTCCTCCGGCGAGTAATTGTAGGTCCATGATTCCTTCATGGTTTTCAGCTGGGCAATGACATATTCGGGTGCCTTTATGAATTCGGCAGTCTT
This sequence comes from uncultured Thermoplasmata archaeon, assembly GCA_964354755.1. Classification (GTDB taxonomy): domain Archaea; phylum Thermoplasmatota; class Thermoplasmata; order SG8-5; family SG8-5; genus UBA147. The sequence goes on along the minus strand of CAYHBA010000002.1, from coordinate 163,122 downwards.
TATGGCTTCATCGAACACGGCGTTGAAATCCTTGCCATCCTCGGCTTTTATGGCCTCTGCTGGCGATGTCCTGATTATGGCGCCCGCACCCCTGGCAAATATGTACGGGTACACGCCCTCCCCGTGGTGTGTCCCTCTCATTTTAATTATTTTCAAGGTCCTGTTGAACGCCCCGCCTATCGGGTAGTACTCCAGATTGATGGCGCCATCTGCCAGGTACACCGGCAGAAGCACGTCCTCGCCGAGAATCTCGCCGGGCCTCGAATGCTCCTCCACCGTGGCCATGACCACGCCCAGTTCCTTCAGGGTGTAGAACAGTTTGCCTATCATCTCCCTCTGCTGCAGCTTGTCCTCGGTGGCCCATATCACCGGGGTCATCGGATCAATGGCCACCCTGGTCTTGATGTCGTAATCGCTCCTAGCTTTAACCAGCTGGGGTATCTGTTCGTCGATCATCTTCTTGAAGTTCTTGCCCTTCAGGTGAATGAAGAACAGCGACTTCTCGTAATGCTTCCTCATGTCCCAGCCGAGCATCTCCGCCTCCTTCATCAGCTGGTCGGGAGACTCCTCCATGGTAACGTAAAGACCCTGCTCCCCGTTCTCGATTCCGTGCATCAGAAATTGCATCGCAAAGGTTGTCTTTCCAGTACCGCTGGAACCCACGATCACTATAGCCGTGTTGTCCCGCACTCCGCCTTCGATGAGCTGGTCCAGCCCAAATATCCCGGTCTTTATTCTCGTCATTTCTATTCCTCCATATCGTTCTTTACCTGTTTTGACAGTAATTCCGCGAAACTCTTGCTCTTCTTCGCCTCTTCGGCCAGGTTGACTATGTCCTCCTCCTTCACGTCCCATAGCGGTTCTTTGTCCGCTGTCTCGGTGAAAGCCTCCGCAAAGGACGTGGATGCAGATATTGCATTCGATATCTTTGCCATGTCCCTCCATGGGGGCTGGAAGTCCTCCTCGGTTCCGCCGATTCCCTCGCCGTACTTGTGATAGGTCTCCCCTATCTCTGTGATTTGGAAATCATCGTCAAGTATCTTGTATCTTTTCAGAATGTTCATCCTGAACAGGATTTCTTCGTCAGTCATGTCCAGGCCTTGGGATATCTGTATCTGTTTCTTGCCGTCCATTACACCGGTTATTATTGTCTTGTCTATATCGTCCAGGGCCAGCTGATAGACTGCAAGTGGTTGCAGTGAAACTGCAAATTCACATCTTGCGTCGCCCGCATTGTGGCATGCGGTTTCCTCGACAGTTCCGGGCAGGCCGAGGTCCTTCGAAAAGAACTGGGCAAGGGATTCGGCTGTGATGTAACATGTCTTCTTGCCCTTCACATGGGAGTACAGCTTGCAAACCGGGGAGTTACCGATTGAAAAGTCGAACCTGAAGATGTCATTCCTGATTATCTCGAGCTGACCTATGCCAATCTTTTCGAACAGCGCCTTCATGAACTGAAAAATGGCCGTATTGCTGGCTTCCTGCACACTTATGCATTTCAGCAGTTTCCGTGTTTCCTTCGGAGGCACGCGGGAGGTTTTTATTGCCGTTGCCACTGCAGATTCCAGTTTCGTAAGGGACCCTAGTGACGCTATAGTCTCGGCGAAACTGCTGAACTCATTTGAGTTGTTCTTCATCTCAGCCCTCCCGTTTCTCGGGCAGGTATATCAGCGAGTCCCCGGCCTCCGTCAGAGCACCTTCGGAATTTATCAATCCCTTCTCGCGGGCGATTTTTGTGAGGTTGTCCACATTCTGAGTGTCAACGTTCAGTAGTTTGGACAGCAGTTCCGGATCAGTTATCCCAAGGGCACGAAATCTGAGAAGTGACTTCAGTTTGTCGCTGCCGCCTTCCGCCGATATTGAGGGCAAAAGGAAATGCCTGAGGGCCAGCAGTCGCTCCGCCCTCTGGCCCGACACCATAATGTCGAGCGATGGAATTTTCAGCCTTAGTTTGAGGGGTTCGTCGCTGATGACCATAATATTTTCCAGGTCTTTGACTGGCAGTTCATACCATGTGGAACCGTCCGTTAAAAAAAGGCCCGATAGCGAGAGGTACAGACCGCCCTTGCGCCAAATAAGGCTGAGCTTGATTCCGTCCTCGCCGGAATGGTTTATCACGAACTCGACGTTCTCGTATTTGTGAGCCTTCATCTCCATTACCTGAAACTTACAGAGTAATATCAGTACATGTTTATATATATTTCGCAAAAAACGACCTTTTTCATGCCTAGCAAAACTATATGGTATAGAAAGTAAAATAATTAGCCAGCATTATTTGGGTTGAATTATGGTATAGAAAGTAAATTAATCGTCTATAACGATTTCTATGCTGCGGGCGGGGGCAGCGGGGCGGAGGGAGCGGCCGTGCGGGTCTAGGTCGACAAGGTCATACCGGGAGAGGGCGCGCAGGTCGTCATAGGTGTTCTTGTAGTTCCGGTGCAAAGCCGCAGCGAGGGCACGTATGGACGCAACATCGTTCTTCATGAGATGCTCCAGCAATTCCATGCGTTTGGGCGTCATGACCTCGAAGATGTCCGAGTCCCTGACTACCACCGTGTCCTGGAACTCAGCGCCCTGAGATAGGTTCCTCCATATGATGTAGTCAGCCATCTGCTCGGGGGACTCGCACTTGGATATCTGGACCCTCTGCTGGAGAGAATTCATGCTGCCGTACTTTTTTGCCAGTGAAGCCAGCATATATTCTATGTCTGTCGGTTTTCTCCGTTTGAATATCTTGATTTTCATGGCTGCACCTATAATTGCGAGAGCTCCATCGTCAGAAGGTTTTTACGGAATATCTGAACCAGCTTGAGCACTTCCTCAAGCGACTTTTCGTTGCAAGGCTTCTGTTCAACAAGAACCCCTGTGCCATCGTACTTGTCAACATGGGGCTGCCGGTCCCAGTTGTCCCATTTCACATAGGGGATCCATGACTGGCCCTTGCCTTTTCCCATGTATGTGTGACTGAAGAACCTGACCTTACCAGTATCCTCCAGTACCAGGCTCTCCACCATCTCGTTCCTGTGCACCCAGGTCCTCTGCCTTGTGAGCTTCATCGGCCTCGAATGGTCTTTATGTATAATATAAATTATGATAGTATTCCATTATATTATAAGAAGAAAAACCCAATAAACAGCTATGTTCATGACTGTCAGGGGTATTCCAGCCTTGGCGAACTCAATAAAACCGAAAGCTTTCTTTCGGTGCTTCTCCGCGTTCTGAATTATGATTATATTGCTGGCAGCACCTATGATGAGCATGTTGCCCGCGATTGTGCTGCCTGCTGCCAGGGCCATCAGCTCCCGTGTGGAGGCTCCCCAGGTCAAGAGCAGAGGAAGGTAGAGAGCCACAAGCGGAACGTTTGACATGACCTGGCTGAGCAGAACGCTCACAACCAGTATCGCGCCCACGGAGAGAAGATTTATCCCTATTTCGGAGAGGGCATTCTGCACTATCCCCGAATCCCACACGGCAGCCATCAGCATGAACATGGCCGCAAAGAATATCAAAGTCCCCCAGTCCACATTGCGAATTATCTTGGCGCGGGAGCGGCCGAATAGCAGAATGGGTGCCGCCGATGCCAGGGCTATATAAGTCAGCGGGAAGTCCATGCCGGAGCCGGTCGAAACCAGGATGATCTTTAGGGCAATGAGGGCCAACATGATGCCGATAGAAACCTTGCAAAGCCCAGCCAGATGCGGGTCCCTTACCACGATGTCTTTATCCATTGTCGCCGGCCTGTTGAATTCTTTCCTGTAGAGGTATCTCAGCCAGAGATAGGCGATGAATAGGTTGACCAGCGTTGGGACAAGGAGGTATCTTCCGAAAGTGAGGAATGGATTGTCCACACCACCTCCCACAGCTACCAGGAGGTTCTGCGGGTTGCCAATAGGGCTCATGGTGCTGCCTATTGTTATGGCAAATGCCAGCGTCATTAGCAGCAGCTTGCCGTCTATGCGGTTCTTTGATGCCAGGTAGAGCATGAGTGGGGTGCCGATTATGGCCAGGGTGTCATTCATGAACAGTGCCGATGCTGTCCCCACACCGAAGAGTGTGAGCAGCACCATGTGATTGACAGTCTTGCCATGGCTGTACAGCATGGCTGCCAGCCGGTTCAGGTATCCGCTTTCTTCCATGGCTTCGCCCACTACGAACATGCCGAACAGGAACAGCATGACGTCGATGTTTACCGATTCCAGAGCCTGGACAGGCGTAAAATAACCGAAAAACACAACCAGCATGGCTCCCATTGCCATTACATGCCATATCTTGTATCCGGTCCAGCGGCCCCTCATGGCTATAAGGAAAATCACTCCAGCAAGCATGATGGCCGGAAACCAGTTCATCCCATCCCCCAGGCCGGTTTACCGGCCCGTAACAATTTATGTTTCTCCGGCGAAGTAATCCGCGAGGTTAAGGCCTTTCTTGGCAATCTGGCTTGTCGGTTTGATCTGGAGAGCCTTCTTGAACAGTGGCACGGCTTCTTTGAACTTTCCTTGGCCTTCGAGGGCTGCCCCCTTCTTTCCCATGGCGTCAGCGTTGTTCGGGTCAAGGGCTATGGCCTTGTCGAAAAATTGCATGGCCTCATCGGTCCTGCCCATCGTGACAAGGGCTGTGGCTTTCTTGTTCCAGGCCTCTGACTTATTCGGGTCCTTGCCTATCTGGGCTTCGGCCTTTGAGAGTTCCGCACCTGCCTTGTCCAACCTGTTCAGTGCAGTCTTCAGGTCCTTCCCTGCGAGAGGGTGTTTCGGGGCGAGTTTAGCCGCTTTGCCCAGCAGTTCCGTGGCCGTTATACAGTTGCCATAGAACATCTGGGTGTAGCCCTTGAAGTGCAGGTCGTTGGCCTCAATCATGTCCACCTGCTCCTGACAGTACGCTTCGAGGTCTTTCTTCCCGGCCTTCTGGGCAATGCCCTTCAGCTTCTGGAAAACCTCCGGAGAATCGAGCGGGCGCTCGAATGAGTCGTCCACTTCCAGCAACTTCTGGCGGATGACATCCAGTATCGCGCTGTCGCCCGGACCGCCGTTCAGAGTGCCCATGGTCCTTAGAATAGCTTCGGTCGTTCCCTTCATGCTCAGAGTTACATCCAGGTTTTTCAGTTCCTCAAGAGACATATTGTAGCCCCGTGAGGGAATATATACAGGGGAATATGAGGGTTTCCATGGGAAACTCTTTTACCCGGCAAACCTATGCTTGCCGGATAACATGAAGCGCCAGATGATGGACATAATCTGCTGCCCTGTATGCAAGGGGGATTTAAACCTCAAGGTCGGGAAAGAGGACAGTGTCGAGATACTGGAGGGATTCCTCACGTGCAAGAAGTGCAAGTTCGACTACCCAATCCAAGACGGCATACCGAACCTTCTGCCGCCTAATTTGCACTGAGGCACAAATTAGGCTAAGTCGCAAACACGGCCCTATTGGGCCTTAGTTTTCTCCTGCCTCCGGAACTCCAGAAATCGATGTAGGCAATCAGACGAAAAGACCCTGCGCCCGGATTATTTCTCCGGAATCAGCTGCCTTCTCGTATTCTTCCAGCGGCTCCTTGTTGAGGGTCAGGAATGTTTGACCCCAGTTGAATTTTGACAAAAGCGATTCGGCCTGTTCCCTGTAACCAAGGATAATTAATGCGGCGGCAAAGGCCTCAACGCTGGAGAGGATGAATGGCTTTCCGAAATTCACCGGATTGGCAGCCACCAGGAAGGGCAGGGCCCGTTGCCTTGAAGCCTTTATGCCCGCAGGAAACCTGTCCCCTGTAGCCTTCCAGGACAGGTCCAGGACGGCTATTCCGCTCTTTCGGACAATATCCAGGTCGTCCTTGGACAGAACCTTGCGGGTCGTGGGCATCAGGACCATGGAGGCCGGTGGTAGGGCGTTGAGCTTGAACACCTGCCTGGCCAAGCCGAACTTTGCCAGCTTGCGTGCCGAGCATTTCTTAGGGTCGCATTGCTTTCCGTCATAGAAGTAGAGGGATATTTCGCCTGGCATCCTGATTCCGGTATGACATTGACCCGGGTCATAATAATGTTTGCCGGACAATGGCAATGTTGCGCAGATTTACGAAACTTCGTCCGATTATATGGTTCAGGTTAAATCTTTGAAATGATTACAGGCTGACGGTGAGCGAATGTCTGTGAAAGTTGCAATAAACGGATATGGGACCATAGGGAAGCGAGTTGCGGATGCTGTCTCCAAGCAGGACGACATGAAGATAATCGGCGTGGTGAAGACGCGGCCCACATCGGAGGCCAGGCTGGCAATCAGGAAGGGCTACAGGCTGTACGTGGCCAAGGGCGGGGACCAGGCCTTCGCGGAGGCTGGTATCGAGATTGCAGGCACTGCGGACGAGCTGTTCAGGGAGGCGGACATCATAGTGGACGGCACGCCAGGGAAGAAGAAGGAAGGCGGAACCACGGGCGAGGATTATCTGAAGGTGTACAAGGAACTGGGCAAGAAGGCGCTGTTCCAGGGCGGGGAGAAGCACAAGCTGACTGGCCTTTCGTTCAACTCGACCGCCAACTATTCCGACTCATTTGGAAAGGACTATGCCAGGGTTGTCTCGTGCAACACAACGGGCCTATGCAGGACGCTTTTTCCGCTTCAGCAGGCCTTCGGCATTCAGAACGTCGTGGCAGTGATGGTGAGAAGGGCTGCCGACCCTTATGACTCCAAGACCGGGCCGATAAATGCCATCGAGCCAGAGGTAAAAGTTCCGAGCCATCATGGTCCCGATGCTCAGAGCTGCATGCCCGGCCTCAACATCCAGACCATGGCGGTGAAGGTTCCGACCACCATAATGCACCTGCACCAGCTCGCAGTGAAGCTGAAGAAGCCGGCGACCACGGCCGATGTACTGAAGGTCTGGGAAGACACGCCCAGGGTGATTTTCGTCAGCACCAAGGACGGAGTGAAATCCACTGCCCAAATCATGGAAATCGCGAAGGACCTGAGCCGAGACAGGGCCGACCTATACGAGATAGCAGTCTGGAAGGACGGCGTGAACGTGGTCGGCGACATGCTGTACTATTCTCAGGCCATTCACCAGGAGTCCGACGTCGTTCCGGAGAACGTGGACTGCATCCGCGCCCTTTGCGGCCTTGAGAAAGACGGCAGGAAGAGCCAGGCCAAGACAGACAAGGCCATGGGCATAGTCAAGGTGTGACAATGATTGCTGAAAAGGATATCGAGAAAATCTTCGGCCCGCTTCTGAGGCAAATCAAGGACAAGAAAATGCGGCAGATGGCCGTGAAGGTCTGGGTGCAGGGCTGCAGGGACGGCGGCTGGAAAACCCTCAAGGAACTGGAGAGGATGCCCTTCACCCTGCTCACCGATTGCCATGGAGTGAGCTTTATCGAGCACACAAAGGCCGTGACAGAAGGCGCAATCGGCCTGGCAAAGGCGCAGATTGACAGTTATAAAAAGATGCCGTACAAGATTGACATGGACCGGCTCATTGTCGGCGGTCTGCTCCATGATGTCGGTAAGCTGCTGGAGACTACCCCCGACGGCAAGGGCGGGTACAAGAAATCGAAAGCCGGGGCATGCATGCGCCACCCCATTTCCGGCACGGTCATGGCAAAGATGGCCGGATTCTCGGACGAAGTGGCCAACACAATCGCCTGCCATGCCAAGGAAGGGGAAGGCGCGCCCCAGGTCATAGAGACAGTGTTCATTCACCAAGCGGATTTCGCCACTTTCAACCCGCTGGTCATGAAGAACGGCGGCAAGCTCATCGAATGATCAGCGCTTGCCTGCCTTCAGGCGCTTCACAGACTTGGTTGCCCGGGTGAAAACTCCGGCCAGGGTGTGGAATTCCCAGGTTGACAGCCCGGCCCTTGCCACAATCTTGCGGAACATTATCTTGGTCTTGGCCTTCTTGTGCTGGGAGTAGGCGATCTCATCCAGCAACTCTGCGAATATCCTGTTCAGGGCTTCCTTCTCCACGGACTTGGCCAGCTTTTTCGCCCTTGCTTTCCTGCCGTGGGCATAAAGCTCGTAGAAGACCACGGTGCATGCATGTGACAGGTTCATTATCGGGTTTATCTCATGGGTGGGAATGGTGACCAGCACATCGCAGTTCCTCAGCTCGTCGTTGTACAGGCCATAATCCTCCCTGCCGAAAAGTATGCCGATTTTGCCTGCCTTGTTCGAAAATTGCTCGGCCAGCTGCCTGGGGGTTATCGGCTCCCTGAGGAATTTCTTGTCGCTATCTGTGGGCCTGCCTGTCGTGGCCACCACCAGGTCCAGGCCCTTGAGGGCGCTTGCCAGTTTCTTCACGGTCCTTGCCTTGTCAAGCACGAACCTGCCGTGCTTCGCATACCTGAAGGCGTCGTCCCCCAGCTCGCAGGGGTTGACCAGGACCAATTTGTCCAGGCCGAAATTGCTCATGGCCCTGCAGACAGAGCCAATGTTGCCGGGAAATTTCGGTTCGACCAGTATCACGACTATTTCATGCATCCCGCCCCCATAGAATCAGATTTATAAATAGAGGATGTTCCGATTCCGATGAGGTACGCGCTCAAGTTCGCCTACGACGGCACCAGATTCGAGGGATATGCCAGGCAGCCCGGAAAGAGCACCGTGGAGGGAGAAGTCCTCAGGGCCCTGAAGGCCAAGGGTATCGCTGATGCCTTCCAAAGCGCCAGCCGCACAGACAAGGGGGTGAGCGCGGCCGGGAATGTCATAGCCATTGATGCGGATTTCCCGGCCAAGGGCATCATTCCGGCCCTGAACTCTGGGCTTGAGGGAATATGCTTCCACAGCATGGCCAAGGTCGGGGACGGTTTCAATCCCAGGCATGCCAGGCAGAGGCACTACAGGTATTTCTTCCCCAAAGAGGGGGTTCCGCCCATCGGCAAACTCAGAAAGGCGGCGAAGCATTTCATCGGGGAGCATGACTTCAGATTATTTTCCAAGAAGGACACGGGAATGGAGAACACAGTCCTGACAATCGACTCGATAGAGTTCTCCGAGAAGGGCGGGCTGATTCTGGCCGACATAAAAGCACAGAGATTCCTCTGGGAACTGGTCAGGAGAATGCTCTCCGCGGTCCTGGAAGTGGCAGAGGGCAAGTTGAAACCCGAAACAGCCGAGAAAATGCTGGACGGGGCTGCAAAGAAGCCCGGAGGCCTCAGGCCCCTGGCGCCCGAATTCCTGGTCCTGATGGACGTGGACTACGGCATAAAATTCAGCAGGGCAGAGGGCACTCTACCGGACTTCTGCGACGAGGCAAAGCGGGCTGAGCTCAGGGCCGTTATCCTGGGCCAGATTGCCTCATCCTTTTGAGGGGCTTGGCCAGGTGCCGCATCGCGCCTACCGGAGGCTCGTACCAGCCTGGTTTCAGGTCCCTCTTGAGCCTTGAAAATTCCGCCCTGTCGGACTTGGCCCCGCACTTCGCGCATCTGTAACCCTGGTTTCTGCCATAGGACTTCATGCGCTTGTTGCATTTCCTGCAGAGAGGGTTGGCTGTCTTCACCATTTGTTCGGCCAATCTCTCGATGAACAATTTCTCTACGTTGATCGTCAGGGGTTCCTCCCGGACAGCGCCCTGGACTGTGATTCTGTCTCCGGGCATGAGGAGCTCCCCGACATGCCTGAAGGACTTGGCCGGTTCATATATCGTGCAGTCAGCAGTGTCCTTGCCGTTGGTTATCGGGAATATCAGGTGGCCGCCAACTATAATTCTGGGCGCGCGCGCGACTGTCCCCCTCACCCGGACCGAGGTGTATGGGCGCAGGTTGGAGACACTCGCTGGCATGATGTGGTCGTCGGTGCCCTGGTTGGTCAGAAATATGATCCAGCGGTCGATCTTTTCCGACTTGACCATTTTGGATGCCGCGGGCAGATAATCCGGAGCCTCGCCCCTTATGCCGAATAAAATCGGGCAAGGGGATGCCGGCGCGAACACCGGCCTTTTCTCTTCATAATCGTAGTTGTTGAACGTGCCCGGAAATTTCCTGTCCATCCTGACCACGCTTGCGGCATCGACCTTCCTCGGGGTGCCCCATTTCCTTTTCTCCCGGTAGGCTATGAGCTCGTATGTCCTGTCCCTGGGCTGCCAGGCCATTGCCGAGACCGCGCCGATAATGCCCCTCTTGTTCTTCCAGCCGTGGGCAAAGTCCGGATTTGCTTCCTCGAGGTGGAACTGCAGGCTGACAACGTCTCTCACGGCCTTCCAGTAGAGGCCAGTCGGTGGTTTGTAAAAGGATATGGCGAGCCCCGGGTTCGTGTTAGGATCCTCAAACCTTGCGTTTCTCTCAACGATTTTTATCGCTTTCTCGAATATCTCTTCGGTGGGAAATACGGGCTTTCCCTTCGGGTAACAAAGAATGTCCCTTCCGGCAATCTCCCCGATCTTCAGGGATTCGCCCGTGCCCTCGCCCAGCCTGATGCACAAAGCTGCATTGCCCCTGGTCTTCCAAGGCACGTTGGGATTCAGCCTGACCAGCCTCGGATATCCGAGCAGGTCGAACTCGGAAAACTCCCTGACCATCTCAGTGGCCAGGTAAGTCGTGCACATGCCCTTGACTGAATCCGTGTCGTCGAAGCCGAGGAACATGGTGTCACTTCCAGATATCGTATGACTGGCCGCAGGCGCATTTTATCGGCCCTCCTTCGGTGGGATTTTTCCCGTCCTTCGCATAGCTTTCCCCTAAATGGCGCTTGCATTTCGGGCATCTTGCCGCCTCCTTCATGAAGAACTCGAGCCATGCCTTGCGCACGTCGGGTTCTGTCTCCTTCTCTATTTTGTCCAGCAGCATCCGGTCCTCGGGCTTCAGCACCATTTTCTTCAGCAGCTCGAAATCCAACTGCTTTGATTTTTGCCTCGCCACATGTTTGACCAGCATAGGAGCCAGGAAAAGGCCGCACACGAAGCCCCCTATGTGGGCTGTGTGCGCGGTGCCGTCGTCCACCTGCAGGAAAACGAGCACCGTTTCCCAGACGAACAGGATGCCGACCGCGGCCCAGACAGGAGCCCTGGCGCTGAAAATCGGGCCGAGTAACATGGGTATTTCGTCCTTGGGATACAGAATAAGAAGAGCCCCGCCCAGGCCGAATATCGCTCCCGAGGCGCCCAGCAGATGGACCTCGGAGGACATGTCGAACAGGAAGTACATCAGAGTGCCGGCGATGCCGCTGGCAAGGAATATGGCGCCCCATTTGCCGGTCCCGATGCGCTCCTCCAAAGGCAGGCCTATGAGGTAGAGTATCAGGATGTTGCTGATGAGGTGCATCGGGCTCACATGCATGAAAACTGATGTGATGACAGTGTGAAAGTAAGCCGGATTGCCGATTCTGGAGGATACGAATGTGAAGGCGTCTACATTGTCCTCTCCGACAGGATTGCCTATCCAGGTGGGTATGAACACATAGAGGAAGATGAAGAACAGGGCTATGACCGTGACCTGAGTGAGATACGCTTTGCGCCACCAGGCATAGGCCAGGGCGCCGAGGATAATCGCCGGGATTGGGAGGTATTCGAGCATCCATGGTCCTCAAGGGAGGAGTTAATTTAAACCTATCTCCGATTATGTAAAGGTGTGAAACCCGATTCCACTATTAAAATCGAGATCCACCCCGGCGTCTACGCCCCGTCAGAGGACACCCACCTCCTGCTGTCGGCCATGGAAGTGAGGAAGGGCCAGCGGGTTCTGGAGATGGGCACGGGGACAGGAATCATCGCCCTGCACTGCGCCAAGGCCGGATGCTTGGTGAAGGGGGCGGATATTTCCATCGACGCGGTAGAGAATGCGCGCCAAAATGCAGCCATAAACACCCTTAATTTGGATTTGGTTCATTCGGACTTGTTCGAGAAGGTCGAAGGTACTTTCGATGTTATAATTTTCAACCCGCCCTATCTGTCGTCTCAGGATACCGATAGCCTTTCGGGGCAGGAAAAAGGGCCGCGGGTCGGCGGGGCGGGCGGCCATGAGGTTTCAACAAGGTTCCTGGAGCAGGCAGAAAAACATCTGGCCAGGAGCGGAAGGATATACCTGCTGACATCCTCGGAGAGCGAGGCAAAAGTGCTGGAGAAGGCCAGGAAGCATTATTCGGCCAGGAAGGTTGCCGAGGAGGGGCTTTTCTTCGAGACATTGGCAGTGTGGGAGCTGAAAATGGGCAATGCTTAAATAGCCGGCCCAGGTTTTACCGACTCCTTCGAAGGGGGATGTAATCTGAAGACTGCGATTATCGCGATAGGCGGCAACGCCCTGATTAAGAAGGGCGAGGAAGGGAACATCTACCAGCAGTTCGCCAATGCGAGGGAGACCTGCGCCAAGCTTCTGAAGGTGGTGGAGATGGGCTACGATATAATTCTCACCCACGGAAACGGTCCCCAGGTCGGAGACTCCATAAGGAGGCACGAGAACGCCAGGAAGATCATTCCCCCTTACCCGCTGGGCGTGTGCGTGGCCGAGACGGTCGGAAGCATGGGGTACATGCTTCAGCAGACCATGCAGAACACCGTGAAGAAGTCCAAGGTCGTGCGCAAGGACGTTGTCACCATCATAACCCAGGTCGTCGTGGACGAGAATGACCCGTCGTTCAAGAACCCGACCAAGCCCATAGGCCAGTTCTTCTCCAAGGATGAGATTGACGAGATAGTCAGGAAGGAGAGATGGACAGTGGCGGAGGACTCGGGCAGGGGATGGCGCAGGGTGGTTCCGTCCCCCAAGCCGCTCCGGATAGTTGAAAAGGACACCATCGGCCATCTGCTGGAGAAGGGCAAGATAGTCATTGCCTGCGGCGGAGGGGGTCTTCCTGTAATACAGCTGGAGGACGGCACCCTGGACGGCGTCGAGGCCGTGGTGGACAAGGACTATGCCTCTTCAAAGCTCGCCCAGCAGCTGGACCTGGACGAATTGATAATACTCACCGCAGTGGACAAGGTCTCGATTAACTTCGGAAAGCCGGACCAGGCTGATATGGACATCCTGACTGTCAAGGAGGCGAAGAGGTTCCTGGCAGAGGGCCAGTTCCCGCCCGGTTCCATGGGGCCGAAGATTCAGGCCGTGATAGAGTTCATGGAGAACGGCGGCAGGCGGGCCATAATAGCCAGCCATGACAATCTCGCGGAGGCCATGGCAGGAAAGGCAGGCACACGCATTGTTCGGTAGCGACATGTTTTAATCGGCCGGCGGCATACTCTGGGACATGATACGCGGCATCATTGACGCTTCCTTTCTGGACTGGGACGGGAAGATAGTAATGGTCCTGTACACGCCCAGGTGCAACTTCAGATGCCCGTTCTGCCACAACTGGGAGCTGCTGGAGAATCCGGACAGGTACCCGGAGAAGTCCTGGCGGTCCGTGAGCGCCAGCCTGAGGAGGCACAGGGACTTCCTGGACGGCGTGTGCATCACGGGCGGCGAGCCCCTGTTGGAACCTGACCTGGAGGATATGCTCCGAAAAGTCAAGCGCCTCGGAATGCTTACGAAGCTGGACACGAACGGTTCTTCTCCAGAGGTTCTGCGGAACCTAATCGCGAAGAAGCTGGTCGACTACATAGCCATGGACGTGAAGGCCCCATTGGACAAGAGATACGGCAGGGCAATCGGCGTCGAGGCCGACCTCGAGAAAATAAAGCAGTCCATCAAGGCTGTCAAGGACTCGTGCATCGACTACGAGTTCAGGACTACGGTAGTACCGGGCATCCATACGAAAAAGGATGTCGTGGACATCGCGAAGGGGCTGGAAAATCCGAAGAGATATGTGCTGCAGCAGTTCGCGCCATTCCATGCCCGGGACGAGGCTCTGCGCGAAACCAAACCCTATGGGAACGAGGCAGTCTTGGACATGGCGGACGCCTGCTCCAAATATGTGGGGAAGATGGTGGTCAGGGGCCTGCGGTGACTCAATCATAAAGCCAAACTTCGTCAATTCTCTTGTATTCCTGGATTTCCTTCTTGGAGAAGAACAGGCCTATCTCCCGCTCGGCGCTAGCCTCAGAATCCGACGCATGGATTATGTTCTTGCCCGTGGTCATGCCGAAGTCGCCGCGTATCGTTCCGGGGCCGGCCTCCCTGGGGTTGGTCTTTCCGACCAGGGTTCTGACTACGGAAATGGAGTCATCGCCCTCCCAAACCATCGCAAGGACAGGCCCGGAAGTGATGAAGCCCACCAGCCCCTCGTAAAAGGGCTTGCCCGCATGCTCGGCATAATGCTTGGCCGCAAGCCCCTTGTCGACGGTCATCAGTTTGGCCGCCACGAGCTTCAGGCCCTTTGCCTCAAGCCTTAAAACCACCTGGCCGGCAATGCCGCGCTGGACACCGTCAGGCTTGACCATGACGAAAGTGCGCTCCATGCAATCACTCTGATTTCCCGGCTGGCTTTTCCTTCTTTTCGGGAGCCGGTTTCTCAGCAGGAACCTTTTTCACGGCTGGCTTCTGGGGAGGCTTGGTTGCAGGTTTGGCTGCAGGTTTACCCATCGGTTTAGCTGCGGGTTTATCTGCAGGTTTGACTGCAGGTTTGACTGCAGGTTTGGCTGCAGGTTTGGCTGCCGGCTTGGCCACTGGCTTCATGGGTTTGGGCTTCTCCTCTTCAGCCGGTTTCTCCTCTGTTTCCCTGTCAAGGCCCTTGTTTTTTAGCTCCGCGTACCTCGTGGTCCACCGAGTTCGCCTGTTGACGCGCCCCAGCTTAATATTATTCTTCTTGCATTTGTTGCTGCAGAATGTGAACACCGTGCCGTCCTTCTTGATGTACATCTTGCCTGTGCCGGGTTCTATGGCCTCGCCGCAGAAGGAGCATGTCCTGTGCTCGACCATGTTACCTACCCATCCCTAGCTTTCTTGCTTCTCTCTGCGTCTCCCTGAGCATGAGTATGTCACCGAGCTGCACCGGGCCTATGATGTTGCGCGTGATGATGCGGCCTTTGTCGCGGCCGTCCAGGACCCTGACCTTGACCTGGGTGGCTTCTCCTGTCATGCCGGTTCTGCCGACAATCTCCACCACCTCGGCCGGTATGCTGTCGTTCATCATTTTAAAACATCCCGGGCATTCACTTCCTCAGGGAGGCCACCTTTCCGGTAATCTCCTCCAGGAGGGGCTTTCCCTTGCCTGCGTCCACGATGGCGACGGATGACGTCGGCTTCTCGAGGCCGCACGCTACGCCGAGCTCCTGTTTGCTGGGCACGTAGGCATAAGGGACGTTCTTGTCCTCGCACAGGAGAGGCATGTGGGCCAATATTTCCTCAGGCTGAACGTCCTCGGCTATAACGACGAACTTTGTTGCCCCCCTCTCGACGAGCTTGGTCACTTCGTTGGTTCCCTTTCTGAGCTTGCCCGTGTCCCTTGACAGCTCGACAAGCTGGTAGGTCTTGTCAACGAGTTCCTTGTCCATCTCGAATCTTACATACATCGGTTTTGCCATTTCAATTCCTCCTTCAACCCCCTCCGCTGAGGGGGCTTCATCAGTCATTGGCTCGAAAGAGCATCGGCACAAAGAGAGGTCAGTATATATTGGTTTCGCAGGTCATTTGTCGCATGGCACTGTCCTCTTCCCGAAGGAGGCCCAGGTCAGTTCCCCTATGACTTCGAAGCCCATTGATTCGCACAGCCCGATGCTTGCATGATTGTCCTTTATCACATGGACCGTTGCCCTGTTCCCCCTGGCTGCCAGGCGGTTCACCAGAGCCTTCGTGACAAGTGCGGCATAGCCCTTTCTCCTGTGCCGGTCCAGAGTGTGTGCGAAGCCCATGTTTCCCACGCCCTCGATTTCATAATGAAGGCCGCACCAGGCAACAGGCCTGCCCAGAATCCTGATGCATGCGCTGTCGAACTTTCTCACGCTCGACATCATTTCCCTCTCGGGGTGGTCGCTCAGCGTCCAGTGCTTGGATATGAAGGGCACCTCCTCAAGCTTTATCGGCCCTATCTTGTCCCATGGGCCGGGACCATAACTCTCCGGGGCGAGGAAATGCCAGCATGGCCATTCTCCCGTGTTTTCCCTGCTTTTCCCCATGAGCAATACAGCACCCGGAGGGCTCGAGGACACGAAGAAATCTTTCTCCGGAAGCAGGGAGTGGGGAATCGCCACACCGTCCCAATTACCCCAGAAAATCAGATGCCGTTGTTTTGCCTGCACCGCCATGGCGGCACCCATGTCCTTGGTCGAGTATATGTCGAACTTCCCGCGACTGACAAAAACCCTGTACAGAAAATCCGAGTTCCTCACAGGGTCTCCTTTTAACCTTTTCAGCAGAAGGGACGGGTCCTGGAGTGGGTAAAGTTTTTTGCCCATGGTTGGGCATCCCTCAATAGTATATTAACAATGCCATATCATCCGACCCCAATGCGGGAGCATATAAAAAAGATTATATGACAGATAGATTATTACAGTCATAGAGGAAGGGCCTTTGTCTGCGAAAGATATGTATGCGGATCTCGAGAATATCGAGGCGCGTGGCAAACGGAAGAAGGAAAAGAGAGGCGGTCTTTTCTCGTTTGGCAAGAAGGAAGAGCCCGAGCCAGCTCAGGCTGAGTCCCCAGCGCAAGCTGTGCCGGCAACACCCAAGGCCGCCCCAGAACCCAAGCACACGGCCCAACCGCCCCCGCAACATGACCACCCCCCGCCTGAACCTAAACCCGAATCCAAGGCTGTCCAGGAACCCAAGGTCCTGCAT
This sequence comes from uncultured Thermoplasmata archaeon, assembly GCA_964354755.1. Lineage (GTDB taxonomy): Archaea > Thermoplasmatota > Thermoplasmata > SG8-5 > SG8-5 > UBA147. Next base: position 146,503 of record CAYHBA010000002.1, on the reverse strand, counting down.
ATGCAGCCGACTCCGCAGCCCAAACCTGAACCAGCCCCTCTTCCAAAAGCGGATCCTGCACCGCGATATATCCAGCCGCCGCCCGAACCAAGGCCCGAACCCCAGGCCGTCCAAAAGCCTAAGACCGTGCCTAAGCCAATCAAACCCGAATCATCATGGACGCCACTGACCGGCGGAAAGCTGGACAGGGCCAATTCAGAGCTTCACGAGTACAAGAAATGGCTGAACAAGGGCTACAAGTCAGGAGTGCTCACCAAAGAACAATGTGCCAAAATGGCTAATGACAAGGAGATCGAACTCGGGCTCAGGCCGCCTCAATGACCACAGCCGCATCGCGGCATGAGCTGGACCTTGCCATTTCTGTATTATGTAGAAGTTTAAATACTTAACATATTCTCATCCTGGCCATGCATCTGTTCGGAACGGGCAGCGGCAATGGCGCCAGGCGCCGGGAGATTCTGGAATTCACCTGGCCCGTCATCCTCACGAACCTGCTTCAGTCCCTCACGGTAACGGTCAACATGATTATGGTGGGGAACCTGGGCGAAGATGTCGGCACAGAGTCCATCGCCGGGGTGGGGCTGGGAAGCCAGGTGGTCTTCCTGGCGCAGGGCATCATGATGGCTGTGAGCGCTGGGACGATCGCCCTGATTGCAAGGCATGTCGGCGCCGGGGAGAGGAAAAAGGCAGAGCGGGTGATGGAACAGAGCATCGTGCTGAGCCTGCTCCTCACAATCCCCATGATGCTGTTCGGCTGGTTCCTGGGCGGCAGGGTCATCGAGATGTTCCCGGCCACTGACGAGGTCCAGAGGCTCGGAGAGATTTACATCAAGTTCGTGTTCCTGGGCACGGTCTTCAGCTTCTTCGAGTTCATCATGGGCGCGGCAGTGAGGGGCGCGGGCGACATGAAGACGCCGCTCGTCATGGCGCTGGTGACCAACCTTGTCAACATGGCTGTAGGCTATTTGCTCATCTTCGGAAACTTCGGATTCCCTCAGATGGGCGTGATGGGCGCGGGAATCGCCAATATAATCGGCTTCGCGGCCGGCGCTTCTGGATATGTTATACTTCTCTTAACCGGGCGGCTGAAGCTGGGTCTCCCTGCAAGAAGAATGATGTACTCCAAGAAGGTCATCGGGAGGATCACGAAGATCGGGATTCCGGCTGCCGGTGAACAGGTCGTGCTGCAGGTGGGGTTCCTGTTCTACACGGCAATGGTAGTGTACTTTGGAACCTCGATTCTGGCCGGTCACCAGATCGGGGCGAGGATTCAGGGGCTCGCCTTCATGCCTGGCATGGGGTTCGCACTGGCAGCCACTGCGCTCGTCGGGCAGAACCTTGGTGCGGGAAAGCCCGACGTGGCAGAGGAATGCGGCTGGGAGTCAACCAAGCTCTCCATGCTCATGATGTGCGGTGTGGGGATCACCATGTTCATATTCGCGCATCCCATGGCCAGGCTGTTCGTGTCCGACCGGGAGACAATAGATTATGCCGTGCTGTGGATACGGCTGCAGGCACTGGCAATGCCGGCAATCGGCATCCATTTCACGCTGTCCGGCGCACTCCGCGGCGCGGGAGACACGCGCTGGCCGCTCAACGTAGCTATACTGGGCATGTTCGTAGTGAGGCTCCCCATCGCTTTTACCCTGGCCTTCCCGCTGGGATTTGGCATCCTGGGCGCATGGATTGCCTTCGTGGTGGAGTACTGCGTCAGGGCGGCCATTATAGCCTGGAGATTCAGAATGGGCGCCTGGAAAACAATAAAAGTATGATGCGCATAATCTTGCGGGTGAAGCCATGGCGCACATTCATGATTTCCGGAAGGAAAGGGAGAAGCTGGCCAAACTCATGATGTCCAAGGCGGACACGAGCATGAGGCGGTTTCTCAATCTCGATGCCAAGGTCTACGAGGACGGAGCTCTTCCCGCGAAGCAGAAGGAGATGCTGGGGCTCGTGGCCTCCCTGGTTCTCAGGTGCGACGACTGCATAAACTACCACCTGGTGCAGTGCCGCAGGGCCAAGGTCACGGAACCCGAATTGATTGAGACATTGGACATCGGCCTCATCGTCGGCGGGTCCATCACCATACCCCATATCCGCAGGGCCCTGAAGTCCTGGGCGGAGCTGGAGGAGGGGCCATGATGGACAGTTCGGTAAAGAGTGTACTGTTCGGAACTTTGATGGGCCAGGTGAAGAGAGTCATAGCCGGCCAGGGAGAAAAAAAGGAGAAGATGGCGCGGGTCTGCCAGCTTCTTGCGGACAATGTGAGCTACTACGATTGGGTCGGATTCTATACTGTCAAACCGGATAAGGAGAGGGTACTGGAACTGGGGCCGTTTGTCGGCGATCCGACAGAGCATGTAAACATCCAATTCGGGGAAGGCATATGCGGTCAGAGCGCGGAGACGAAGAAGATTTTCGTGGTCCAGAACGTCTGCGAGGTTACGAACTACCTCTCGTGCAGCCCGAAGGTGCAGTCCGAAATTGTCGTCCCCATTCTCAAGGGGGAAAAGTTCATCGGCGAGCTGGATATTGATTCCCACGAGCTCGGGCCCTTCTCGGCTGAAGACGAAGAGTTTCTGAAGGAAATCTGCAGGATGCTGGCTACGCTGTTCTAATGATTGTGGCGCTCCTCGTGGGCTTCCCCGCGCTCGTGCTGCTGCAGATGTGCGTACTGTGCCGGTGTCATGAGCCTCTGGCAGGCGCGCTCCACCACCTCGCTTAGGGCCGGGTGTATGTGCATTCCGCTGGTTATTGGCAAGATGCTGCCCGAGGGCGTGTACATGAGATTGATGACCTCCTGAATCAGCACTGACGCCTGGGGGCCTATGATGTGCGCCCCGAGTATCCTCCGGTTGCCTGACTCGGCAATCACCTTGACAAAACCTTCGGCACCCATGGCCATGCCCTTGGCCGTGTCAGCGAATTTGCAGAATCCGATTAGGATATTGTTCCCGCCCTTGGCCTGGATGGCCTCTCTCTCGGTCATGCCCACCCCGGCTATTTCGGGATAGGAGAATATGGCATGTGGGACAGCATGATAGTCAGCCGCTGTCTTCTTCCCCAGCATGGCATTGTAATACACCAGCCGGGATTCATAATTTGCCGCATGCTTGAACTGGTGTTTCCCCGTGGCGTCCCCGAAGGCCCAAATGCCGGGCTGGCTGGTCTCCATGAATTCGTTGACCTTTATCCAACCCTTTGCATCGACTTGGACGCCTGACTTCTCCGGGTGCAGCATTTCGGTGTTCGGCCTTCTTCCGACGGCCACCAGCAGCTCGTCCGCCGAAAGCGCCGTCGTCTTTCCCGTGGCCCTGTCCCTGGCAACGACCTTCTTCTTGCCGGTGAGCGAGCCCTGGACTTCGACCACCTCCAGGTTTGTGAGTATGGCCATGTGCCCGGACATTGCATTGACCGCGAATGCGGAAACCTCGGGTTCTTCTCTGGGAAGGAACTGCGGGTTCCGACCGATAATGGTGACCTTGGAGCCCATTGCCGAGAAGAAATGCCCGTACTCGGCCGCGATGTACCCGCCTCCGATTATTATCATGGACTCGGGCAGCTTCCGCATCTCCAGCACGGTGTCGCTCGTGTGGTACTTGGCCTTCTCAAGCCCCGGTACGGGCGGGATCAGAACCTCGGAGCCCAGGCAGAGGAGTATGAATTTCGAGGTGATAGTCTCCTTTCCAACCTTCAGCGTGTAAGGGGAGACGAATTCCGCGGCCACCGGATAATAATCAATGTTCGGTGAACCGCCCAGGCCTTTTCTGATGGACTCTATCTGGGGCCTGACATGGGCCCTCATCCTGTCCATGACCTTCCGGAAATCCACCTTCCTTATCGGGGCATCTATGCCGAACTGCCCGGCTTCATGGATTGTGCGGACCAGCTCTGCCGGATACACGAGCATCTTTGTCGGTATGCAGCCCCTGGTGAGGCATATTCCGCCGGGATCGTCCTTGTCTATGACCGCAGCCCTCGCACCGGGCCTGGACCCGAGAAAGGCCGGCACGATGTTCATGCTGGAGCCGCTGCCTATGGCTATGATGTCATATTCCTTCATTGGGCACCCCCACACAAATGTCACTGGGAGACAAATATCCTATTCCCCGTCAGCTGGCTTGTCTTCGGCCGGCCTTTCTTCAGCTGGCGTTTCCTCGACCGGGGTTTCCTCTTTCTTCGCCAGCCTTACTTTCGGTTCTTCCTCAACCACAGGAACTTCCTCCGGTTCCATGAGCCTGAGGTACTCCGGCGGCACGGCATCGACGACGAATACCGTGTTTCCTGCCTTCTTGATGACCAGGTTGGCTTCGGTCATTGCCTTGGAGTTAACCTCGAATATGAGGGGCTCAGGGTCCCTGACCTTGCCTGCAACCACGGCCGATTCGACTGTCCTGCTGAGGTGGACTAATTTTCTGTCGGAGGGCATGAGGCCTGTCTCGACGAGTACGTCCTTCTCCTCCTTTGTCGTCGGGTAGTACAGCAAGTCCGGCGTTCCCCTGGTGGGCAGGTCAAGGTCAACGTCGACCGAGTGCGCGTATGTCGCTCGTATCATGCCGTCCCTGAACTGGTACCTGCCTTTCGGGTCGGTGTCAATGATGGCGAGTATGTGATGGGGCTTGAGCCACCTGAACCGCCTCTGCTTGTCCCTAACCTGGTTGATGAATTCCTCCAGGTCCACCCAGCCCTGCTTGTTCATCCTCAGCCCGTACCTTTCTGGGAAGTGGCGGAGAACTCCGGCCATTGTTCGGCCCAGCTTGTCCAGCTCTTCCTCGTTCATCAAAAACCTGCCTTGCTCACCGCAAATAGGGCATTCTTCGTCTCTGAAATATCCGTGTGTCCTGCATTCCTTCAACATTGCAACTGCCCCCCTACTGGAGAAACCCCCATTACAACGAGGGTTATTTTAATTTTCGCTTTTTTCGGCATCCGAACTCCTGCGGGAGATTCGGAAACTTTTAACTGCATCCAAAGTCCTGAGGGGCATTAGGATTTACGGGGCAACTGTTCTGGGTTCCAGGTCGGAGGACCTGACTGCCCTGACCCCCCTCTCTTCCAGCATGGCCACCAGCTCAGCCTTCCTGGGATTCCTGACGGCTTTCTTATGGAAATACGCGACTGAAACTCCAGGAGTCTTTTCGATTATCTGGTCCAACATCGGGCCGTCAACCCTGCCGATGGCATGGTCCGGCACAATGTGGCCCATGGATATCTTCATCCTTTCCGCGACATCGGTGTGTCTGGGAGCATAATGGCCTCCGCCGAAGCCTATGCCTATGGAATCATCTCCCGTAATGTCTTCCTTCTCCAAGTCAAGAATCGCCCTGGCTATGGCCTTGGCAGGCTCGGGCTCAGGCCACGCATCCGGGCCGCTGCCTATCTCTATGAAGAATGTCGGAGTCTCAAGGTAAGGGCCATGATGCGATGCCTCAAACGAAATTCCAAACCCCAGGCCATCGCCATATCTCCTGAGCAGGAGCAGGGCCTGGGTTCCGAGCCTCGGGTTGGTCAAAACCAGTTTGCCGGGTTGCCCCCCGAAATCCGCATTACCGTAGTTCCCAAGGGCGTGGACAGTCAGCGTGCGCAGGCCCGACTCCGACCTGTGCCTGGAAGCGAAGACGAATGTGTCATACCGCTTTCCGAGAACATTTTCCACATCCCTGTCCAGGTACTCTCTGTGCAGATGTATGTCCTTGATGAGAATCATCTGATAATTGCCATGAGTGAGAACGGCCGAGCCCTCGAATTCCCCCGACTCTTTCCAGTCCGCCATCTCCAAGAGCCTTGACCGGATGTTCATGCTGGCAACGTCCTCCGCTGATGTCACTATCAGGTGCATGGGACTGCCCAAGGCCAAACAAGGATTAATCGTTTCCCATGATAAGTAATTAATACTGGCCAGAGAATGTACATATCAGGGATACTGATGGCCAAACCGACGAGAGTTCTCACGTGCCCCCACTGCGGGAGCGCCGGCCTGTACTACGAGGCTGGTCTGGTCACGGGCTACAAATACCACTGCAAGGACTGCGATTATGTCGGCGCGTTCGTCATCGAGAAGGACATCCCCGCCCAAAAAAAGGAATGACGCAGGGAAAAGGGTATATGCCCGTGATGGGATTCCCTTCCAATGAAATCCGGATTCATCACATTGGAGGGCATTGACGGCTGCGGCAAATCATCATTGACCTGCATGATTTCCAAAAGGCTCGGGGAGGCAGGGTTCAGGGTCGAGCTCACCGCAGAGCCCACAGGAACGTGGCTGGGCGATGCAGTGAGGCGCAGCTACACCGAGGATGTGAGCCCGTACACGGAAGCTTTCCTTTTCCTGGCTGACAGGGCTCAGCATACAGAATGGATTAGGGAGAGAATGCAGGAGGGAAAACTGGTGATATCGGACAGATACTCAGATTCCACAGTGGCATACCAAGCTGCGCATCTCCATCAGAAATTTGGGGGAAGGCCCTCCGAATACATCTGGTACCTCATGGCAGTGAGCGAGCCTGTTATTCAGAAGCCGGACCTCACCCTGCTTCTCGATGTCGACCCGGAGATTTCCTTGAAACGGCTGGTGGAGCGGCCGGGGCTGGAGAAGTTCGAGACGCTGGGGAATCTCAGGCTGGTCAGGCAGAATTACCTCGACATCGCTCGGATATCCAAGCATGTCAAAGTCATTGACGCGTCCGCGGGTATCGCCGATGTGGAAAAAAGCGTTTCCGCTCTCCTCGGCAAGCATTTTGGCATTGAACTATGATATTGCCCGAATATCTCAGACAGAAATGATATATATATAAATCAACTATAAGGTTTAACAATTTCACAAGGATTTTCCCTGAGGGGGGGATTGAATGGCCAAGAAGAAACAGACTCTGGAAGACAAGCTCTCCGTCAAGCAGGAATCTGCCTGGCTGGGCGTGGACAAGAAGACCGAGAAGGCGGTTTTCGATTTTGCGGACGAATACAAAGATTTCCTCACCAAGTCAAAGACCGAGAGAGAGGTGGTCACATACATCGAGACCTATGCCAAGAAGCGGGGGTTCAGGCCCATCGACAGCTTCAGGTCGCTCAAGACCGGCGACAGGGTAATCATCACAAACATGAAGAAGATCGCAGCCCTGGCTGTCATCGGCTCAGAGCCCATAACAGGCGGAATGAAGGTCGTTGGCAGCCACATTGACTCCCCCAGGCTGGACCTCAAACAGAAGCCTCTGTACGAGGACACGGACTCTGACATGGCCCTGTTCAAGACCCACTATTACGGCGGCATAAAGAAATACCAGTGGGTGAACGTGCCCCTGGCGCTGCATGGTGTCATAGTCAGGGCGGACGGGAAAGTTTTAAATGTCACCATTGGAGAAGACCCAGATGACCCCATATTCTCAATAGGGGATCTGCTGCCGCACCTGGCCAGGAAGACCCAGGGCGAGAGAAAGCTGTTCGACGGCATCACGGGAGAGGAGCTGCGCATCATAATAGGCGGCCGGCCCACGAAGGACAAGGATGCAAAGAACAAGTTCAAGACCAACATACTCGAGATACTGAACAAGAAGTATGGCATCGTGGAGGAAGACCTCATCAGCTCTGAACTCCAGGCCGTTCCGGCGCATGCTTGCAGGGACGTAGGCTTCGACAGGAGCCTGGTCGGCGGGTACGGACAGGATGACAGGGCCTGCGCCTATACATCGCTTCGCGCGATATGCGACGTCCAGAAGCCGACCAAGACAGCGCTGGCACTGTTCTTCGACAAGGAGGAAGTGGGCAGCATCGGCGCCACAGGGGCGCAGAGTGGGTTCCTCGAATTTGCACTGATCAAGATAATGGAACGCCTCGACCCCAAGTTCAGGTATGAGACCCTCAAGAAGATCCTTGCCAACTCCAGGGCTCTGTCCGCAGATGTTGATGCGGGCGTGGACCCGATGTTCAAGGGCGTGCACGAGCTGGGCAATGCTGCAAAGCTGGGCTCGGGCATAGGAATATGCAAGTTCGGCGGCGCGGGGGGCAAGGGAGGCTCGAACGATGCGAACGCCGAGTTCCTGGGCGAGATAAGGCGGCTGCTCAACGATAAAAAGATTCCCTGGCAGTACACCGAGCTCGGCAAGGTTGACGAGGGAGGCGGCGGAACAGTCGCCAGATTCCTCTCGGAACACAATCTGCAGGTCATAGACTGCGGCCCGCCGCTCATCAGCATGCACTCACCGCTCGAAATTTCCAACAAGATTGACATATACTCCACCTACCGGGCTTTCCTCGAATTCCACAAGGCCAAGTGAGGGCTTCCCAACGCAAAAGCATTGGGCATCCTAACCGTTTCACCCTGAATGGTGCGTTTGCACTGGTTGAGCATCGCCAACCATTCTGATTTTTGGCAGCCAGCAACATGCGGTAGTCTGGGAAGGATGACGCCCAAAGATGCGGAAAAAGGATTAATAGTCACATCGGCATTCCCGAAAAGGGATTACCATGATATATTGCCAGAAATGCGGGACCCAGAACGATGATGATGCTGTGTATTGCAAAAGCTGTGCTCGCCAAATGACTGCGGGATCAGCGCAGCATGAAGGCTGGGAGCCCGGGATGAGAATGAGGAGACGCCGCCCGACCGGGTGGTCAATCTTCTGGGGCCTGATAGTCATCGTATTCGGTCTCTGGGTGGCCATTGAATTTGGGCTCAAGCACCTCGACGGCGTGCCGGAATGGGTCACAAGCATGGAATTGTGCTGGATTCTCCCGGTCATAATCGGGATTCTGATAATTTTTGCCGGCATTCGGATGCTGATTAACTGGGATTGAACAGCAGAGCAATCAAATAATTCCCGTAATCGGCATTATATATCTATCTGATTACGGGTTTAAATACTTTGTCCAGACCTGCGCAAACATACATCTATAAGCCATTTTCTGTGGAAATATGGCTAGTCTATTATAAACACTGCGAAATCTTTATATAGTAGTTAATCATAGCTATAAGTCCAAAAATACAAATACAATGAGGGGCGGTATGAAAAAGTTGGGCACGGTCAAGAATATTATCCACGACGGCTCCATACTCCTCCAGGCCCTCGAGGCTCCTTTACCGGGAACAAGGGTCTGCGACATGAGGGGCGCTGAAGTCGGGAGGATAACCCGGGTCTTCGGACCTGTGATTGCGCCTTATATTTCAGTTCGACCGAAACTCGGAATCGAGACTGTCGGATTGCTTGGCTCCACATTGTATTCGGTTTCAGAGGAACAGCCGAAACGGAACCGCTCCACAAAGCCGTACGCACCGAGGGAGCGGCACAGAAGGTTCAGGCCCGGTTCAGGTGAGCCGGGAAAGAAGAAGGGGGTGAATACATGGCAAAGAAAAGGGAAGCCGCGGAAGAAATAATGCAATGCCCTGAATGCAAGGGCGGGCATCTCGTAAGGGACTACAACCGCGGTGAGTTGGTCTGCGAGGACTGCGGGCTTGTTCTGGATGAGCAACTGATAGACCAGGGTCCGGAATGGCGCGCGTTCGACTCGGATCAGGGCGAGAAGCGGGCCAGGACAGGTGCGCCCATGACCTACACCATCCACGACAAGGGTCTGAGCACCGAGATTGGCTGGAAGAACAAGGACTCCTACGGGAAGAGCATACCCACGAGAAACAGGGCACAACTCTACAGGTTAAGAAAGTGGCAGCGCAGGATAAGGGTCTCCAACGCGACCGAGCGCAACCTGGCTTTCGCGCTGAGCGAGCTAGACAGGATGGCTTCCGGAATGGGCCTGCCGAGGAACGTGAGGGAAACTGCGGCTATGATTTACAGGAAGGCCGTGAACAAGAACCTCATCCGCGGGAGGAGCATCGAGGGTGTCGTTGCCGCATCCTTATACGGAGCGTGCAGGCAGTGCAATGTCCCGAGGACTCTGGACGAGATTGCCAGCGCCAGCCGTGTCGGCCGCAAGGAGATAGGCCGCACGTACCGCTTCATGACCAGGGAGCTCAAGTTAAAACTCATGCCGACGAGACCTGAAGACTACATCTCAAGGTTCTGCAGCGAGCTGAAGCTGAGCGGCGACGTTCAGACGAAGGCGATGGACATACTGAATGAGGCCGCCAAGAAGGAGCTTACGTCCGGAAGGGGCCCGACAGGGGTCGCGGCCGCCGCGATCTATATCTCTTCAATCCTGTGCAATGCGCGCAGGACCCAGAGGGAAGTCGCCGATGTCGCGGGCGTGACCGAAGTCACAATAAGAAACCGGTACAAGGAACTCACCGAGCGCCTGGGAATCGAGATACAGCTCTAAACAAATGAGGCCGGCAAGGGCCGGCCTTCAATTTTCACAATAATTTCCCGCAAAGGTGGGTCTTGGCATGCCCGGTTATCTTCACGTTGTACCAACGGCCCAGGGGCATTTCCGCGCCAACGACGACCGGCTTATACTCGGGTGTTCTCAGGAACGTGGTGCCGGAGAGGCGGCGCTCGGTGGCCAGCGCTCTGACTTCGTTGCCTTTCATTGACGCATAGTTCCGGGCTGTGATGCTGAACCTCAGCTCAGTCAGGATTCGTGACCTGTCCTTGGATATGCGGCTCGGAACCTTGCCCTGCATGGCGTGGGCCGCAGTTCCCGGTCTCGAGGAGAACCTGGTTATGTTCACAATGTCCGGCCTGATGCGTTCAATCAGTTCCATGCTCATCGCGAAATCGCTGTCCGTCTCCCCGGGGAATCCGGTGATTATGTCGGTGGAAACAGCCATGCCCGGATACCGTAACCTGAACTCCGACAACAGTTCCTCGAACTCGTCAGCTGTATGACCGCGCCCCATTGATTCCAGAATCCTGTCCGAGCCCGACTGGACAGGCAGATGGAGGAACTTGAAAACTTTGGGGTTGGAGAACGCGTCCATGACTCCCACTTTCGCCCGGACAACGCTGGCCGGGTTCATCATGCCGATGCGCACCATGAAGTCGCCCCCGGTCGCCGACAGCGCAGAAACAAGCTCCCCGAGGCCGATGCCCAGGTCAGCTCCGTAGGCTGCCGTGTCCTGGGCACACAGCTGAATCTCGACCGCCCCCCTGCCGACCAGTTCCCCGAGCCGGGCCCTGAGCGCCTCGGGCTCCCTGCTCGCCAGCTGCCCCCGCGCCTTCCTGGTGATGCAGTAGGCGCAGCTGCCTGTGCAGCCGCTTGCGATGGGAAGCATTCCGACAGTCCTTTGGTTACCGGGGCTTGTTGATTTCCCGCCACCGAGCGTGGCGAGTCCCTCAATGTGCCTGCCCGGGCCCAGGAGGATTGCGTGTGGCGCTATCTTCTGAATCTTCTTGGGGGATATGTTGGGCAGGCAGCCGCACACCAGCAGCGGCTTTCCTGTGGCCCCAAGCTCGGATATGCGTCTGAGCATGCGGCGCTCCGTCGTGTCGATGACCCCGCAGGTGAATATCGCGAAGGCTTCGGCTGCGGCAGCGTCCGCCGCAAGGGCATGGCCCCCGGCCAGCAATCCGTCCGCGAACTCCTCTGCCTCGCCCCTGTTCATTGTGCAACCGTAGGCCTCGACCAGCACTCTCATTGGCATTGCCAACGCTCCTTTCTATAAATCCTTATTGAGGGGTTCAAAATCTTAATGAAGGGGAATGGCCTTTCCGGTCACCCCGTGATTCCATGAACAGCAAAATGAACCTCAGCCTTAATCCCAACCTGCGCGGAATGGGCGCGTCGCCGACCCTAGCACTCAACGAGAGATGCAGGCAGATGAAGACGGATGGAATAGAAGTATTCAATCTGGGCATCGGCGAATCGCCATTCCCTGTCCCGGGCTTCATCGTGGACTCGCTCAGGCAGCATGCCGCGGAGAGGACCTATCTGCCTGTGAAGGGGCTTCCCGAGCTTAGGTCGGCTGTCGCGGACTACCATAAGCGCCAGGACGGAGTCGACATCAAGGCCGACAACGTGCTTGTCGGGCCCGGCTCCAAGCTGCTGATGTACCTCCTCCAGCTGTCCTTCGCCGGTGAAACGCTTGTCCCGACGCCCTGCTGGGTCTCCTACGTCCCGCAGGCCAGGCTTGTGGGCGCCCCCCTGCGCCTAATAGAGACAGGCTACGAAGAAAAGTGGCATGTGGATGCGGCCAGGCTCGCTGAGGCCTGCGAATCCGGGCTGAAACTGCCAAAGCTCCTTATATTAAACTACCCGGGAAACCCTGACGGCGGGACATACTCGTCAGAAGAGCTTGAGTCGCTGGCTTCGGTGGCCAGGAAGCACGGAATTATTGTTCTCTCGGACGAGATTTACGCCCTGATGCACCACACTGGGGGCCATGTTTCGATTGCGAAGTATTACCCCGAGGGCACAATCATCAGCTCGGGGCTCTCGAAGTGGGCCGCGGCCGGCGGCTGGAGGCTGGGCACGTTCGCCTTCCCGGAGAGCCTGAAATGGCTGTGCGGCGCGATGGCCGATGCGGGCAGCCAAACCTACAGCTCTGTCACCAGCCCCGTGCAGTGGGCGGGCGTGACCGCCTTCAAGGGAGGGCCCGAGCTGGACGCCTATCTCGCGCATGTCAGGCGCATATTCGGGGAGCTGAGCGTCAGGTCCGCGGACATGCTCAGGGAGGCGGGCGCCAGGATACACGCGCCCGAGGGCGGGTTCTACCTGTTCCCGGACTTCTCCCCGATGGCGGGCAAAATGGAGAAGCGCGGCATCAGGACCAACAAGGAACTGTGCGAGGCCATCCTGAACGAGACACATGTCGCCGCCGTACCCGGCTCCGCATTCTCAAGGCCCGAACCGGAGCTTACGTTCCGCGTCTCGTACGTTAACTTTGACGGCGCGAAGGCCATGGCCGCGAGCGAGAAAGTGCCGCTCGGCAAACCTCTGCCTGACAATTTCCTGGAAACGAACTGCGGCAAGACGCTCGAGGCCACGCGCAGGATATGCGACTACATGAACAAGGGCGCTTAAATTGATAGATAATTAGATTCTTCAATCCGTAGAATGTCAATCATAAGTTGAATGTAACTCTCAGCGTTCCAAATGTCCTTGGACTTTGGATACCGAAAAACGCATTCGACGATGGCCTGTAATTCATGTGCCATCTGAATGAAGAACATTAATTGTGAGCATTCCCGAATCAAATGGTGAACGCGACAATCCGTAGTTCCGAAGGCTTCGGATGGAGGAAAGAGCGTTCGCCGTGAATGAGCAAACTCGAAGCAAACACATTCAACATTTGACAGGTAATCGGCAATCTGAGAGCAATGGGATTACCTGTGGATAGGCTTATATTATTCGAACGCCATTATCTCACGATACCATGAGCACTTACAGCGACCCGAAAGTTGCTAAAAGGGAAGCGATGGCGGCAGTCAAGAGCGCCAAGCAGATGGAGAAGCAGGCCAAGGCCCAGGCCAAGGCCGCGAATTACCGGGCAAAGGCCGCCAAGGTTGACGCGAAGATTCAGAAGAAGGAGATGGAGATCAGCAAGCTGCGCTCCAAATCCAGGCAGCTGAGGGAGAAGGCGGACAGAGTGGAAGGGCGCCCCGGTTACTGATATTTGACCAAGGTGAAGCTTGCCCGACATCCCGATATTCTACAGTGATGAGCTTGGCAGGTTCGATTTCGGACCGGACCACCCTTTCACCGGGTCAAGGTTCAGGGATTTCATGGACCTGCTTGACAAGGCTGGAATCCTGAAGGACTGCGCTATCATAAGGCCCGAGCCGGCAAAGGACGGGGACCTGCTTCTGGCGCATTCGCCCGAGTATCTAAACAAGGTCGAGGAGCTGAGGAAAACCGGAGGCTGGCTGAGCATCGATACGCCCGTGACCGAGGGCGCGGTCGAGGCCCAGCTGCTTATCGCAGGCTCGGGGTTGCAGGCAGCCAAACTGCTCATTGATGGCGAGGGCAAAGTAGCCCATACGTTCGGGGGCTTTCACCATGCGGGCAGGGATTTCGGCGAGGGCTTCTGTATATACAATGATGTGGCCATGGCTGCAATGGCCGCGCTCGAGAGGCACGGCCTGAAGCGGGTGATGATATTGGATACGGACGCACACCAGGGCAACGGCACCATGGACATTTTCTATAATGACCCGCGGGTGCTTTTTATTTCGATACACCAGGACCCGAGGACCATATATCCGGGAAAGGGATTTGTCTGGGAGATAGGGGACGGCGAGGGAAAGGGATTCAGCGCGAACCTACCCATGCCGCCGCTGTCCGGCGCTGCCAATTACATGCAAGCCTTCGAATCAATAATTGAGCCTCTGGCAAGAGAGTTTTCGCCCGAATTCATCATACGGAACGGGGGTTCAGACCCGTTCTACGCGGACGAACTGACCATGCTCGGGCTTGACCTGGACGGGCTCAATGCCGTGTCCGGGAAGGCCAGGGAAATCGCCCTTGGCACATCCGGAAATCTCCTTGACATGACAGTGAGCGGTTATGGGGATTGGGTGACGTACGGGTGGCTGGCCCAGTTCTGCGGCTCAGAGGCCCTGCCCGCGGATTACAAGGCGTTCTCCCCCAAGGAGCCGAGAAGGAATCCGGCGACCAGCCTGGAGTCTCTGGAGAGGGCCACCTCAAGCATGCTGGAATCATTAAAGAGAGAGCTGAGGCCTTACTGGAAATTATAACGGCACAGAATGTCCGACGGCATGATTTGGTCGGGGCTTTTGTAATACCAACATATATATACGGAATAGTATATATATTGGTCAGCAGGACGGGATGCACTTGGACATGGATTCTCGGGATGGAACAGTAGAGGAAGCCCGCGCGCATTACGAGGATGGCGCCGACTCCCATGACGGTTCCGGCATCATAGGCATTATCTACGGCGACGTGGGCACGTCCGAGCTCAAGTGCAGCGTCATGGCCCCCCTGGAGAACGGGGAGTATGTCCAGATACCCCATGAGACCTGCGGGCATGTGCTGGGGCAGGTCGACAGCATGGAGAGGAAGACCAACCTCTCGCTGGAAAAGGCCATCTCCATGTCCCAAGGGGAGATGATAGACATAGAGGAGAAGGTCCTGGCCAACATTGTAATTATCGGCTACAGGGACGAAAGAGGCTTGCTCCAGACCCCGAAGGCGCCCTTCAAGGCCGGCTCCGCCGTGACAAGGGCGGACGACAAGCTCATTTCCAAGGTCATCGGCATAAAACAGAAGGAGAAGAGCGGCGCCTACATCGGCCTGCTGAACGGCCATGACCTGCCCATTCACCTGGACATCAACGAGATGGTGCAGAAACACGTCAGCATCCTGGCCAAGACAGGAGGCGGCAAGAGCTACATGGTCGGCGTGCTGGTGGAGGAGCTGCTCAAGCACAAGGTCACGGTGATGGTGATCGACCCGCACGGGGAGTACAGTTCTCTAAAGGAGGCAGGCAAGGTCACGGAGTTCAACGAGAAGTTCGGTGTGAAGCCGCGCGGCTATGCCGACCAGATTTCCGAGTTCTCGCCCGACACAAAGGTCAACAAGGACGCAACTCCGCTCAGGTTCACACTGGGAAATCTTGAAGCCAGGGACATCCTCGGATTGACAAACGTGAAAAACGTGAGGCATGCCCTTCCGGCCCTGAAGAAAGTCCTGGAGATGATCAAGGTCAACCGCCAGTCGTTCTCCATGAAGGACATAATCAAGACCCTGGAGGCGCAGGAGGACGCGCAGAACGCCAATCTCATCCAGGAATTGCAGTACCTCGACGAGATAAACATATTTGCCGAGAGGGGCACCAAGCTGGACGAGCTGGTCAAAAAGGGCAACATGACGATCCTTAACCTGAGGGGCACTGCGCCGGAGATTTCCGGCCTGATAGTCAACCGGGTGCTGACCTCGCTGTTCGAGATGCGCAAGATTGACGCAATTCCGCCAATGCTGGTTGTGACGGAGGAGGCGCACAATTACTGCCCGCAGCAGGGAACGACATCCTGCTCCAAGATAATGCGCACAATAGCGTCCGAGGGCAGGAAGTTCGGGCTCGGTCTGGTCATCATAACCCAGAGGGCCGCAAAGGTCGAGAAGAACGTTCTGAGCCAGTGCGGCACGCAGATAATACTCAGGATAACCAATGACCTGGACCTGAAGGCAGTCACGTCCTCGGTCGAGGGCCTGACCACTGGCATGACAAAGGAGATCCAGCAGCTGCCCATAGGCGTGGCCATTGTGTGCGGCGGCAGCATACAGGTGCCACTGTTCGTCCGAGTGAGGCCCAGGGAGACAAGGCACGGCGGCGAGTCTGTCAAGATCATCGAAGACTAGAGTAAACTACCAGCCCATAAGGGACTAGCGTTTGATGGCAGGGCTGGAAATTTACCATAGGGCAGTTGCATACCTATACCATCGAAGCCTGCTAGCTTCGATTTTCTTCGAAAAGATATGCACGGTATGCAACGGTGGATTGACGACTGCTCATGCCGATTCATCACAGCCCTGAAATGCTGAGCGTTCTCGGCATAGTTGCAGTAACATTTATCTCGGATGAAGTAGATTACGTACATTATGGATAAAACATACAAATGCGAGAAATGCGGCAGGCTGAAGGATGCGGCCGATGCTCCGAACTGCTGCGGGAAGAAGATGAAGCCAGTACAGCTGGTAGCTTGCACGACCGCTTTCAGCGCCGAGCAATCCAGGCCCATGCAGGACGATGAGCCCTGCGACGACTCAAGGGGCTGAGGGCGAGTCCGAGCGTTTCAACCGCCGGATGTACATCCTGGCCCAAGAGAAACCATTGACTCCGTTATTTTGGCCAGTACCAAACCCCGGCACACGCCTGAAAAACCCATACGAGCGCAGAGGCGGGCCGCATGCCAGCGGAATCCTTTTAGAAGCACACAGCCTTTCTGACCGGGATGGATGAAAATCGTCTGCTGCAGCCTGAACTCATAGGCAGGCAGCCGGAGATAGCCAGACTCACGGGGTCCATGGACCTGGCCTTTGGCGGAAGCGGCGTGACCCTGTTCGTTTCCGGGGAAGCCGGCATAGGCAAAACCAGGCTGGTCAGCGAAATGCTGGGCATCGCAGAGAAGCGCCATGCCGCCGTGCTGAGGGGCTGGTGCCTTCCAGAATGCCTGGAGCCGCTGATGCCGGTCAAGGAGGCGCTGAGAAGGGCGGGAATGCTCGGCCTAATGCAGGAGAGGGCTCCGCCGAGGATTCTTTCCGCCTACATCCTGAACGACGCCGGTATGCTGTACGGCCAGGCAGAGCGCACGAAGACCGGCATGGACGCGGACATATTTGCGGCGATGCTGAAGGCCGTTTCCTCGTTCATCTCAGACTCCCTGGGCATGATGGGAAAGAACAGCTGCGATGTGGGCCTGAGCAAGATAGGACATTCCGGGTACAACATAGTGATTCAGACCAGGGGAAGGATGTCACTGGCCGCTGTCATCGAGGGGGAGGAGAACGAATTCCTGATTGAGGACATGAAGAGGGAGCTTGACGAACTGAAATCCAAACTCAACCCGGACCTGTACGACCATGCTGAAACCGGCTGGCTCTGCGACAGACTTTCCAGGCTTGTCAATTCAGCCAAATACGCCGGGGAGTTTGTCCGGGAAGACCCCAAGCTGAAACTGGAGAACATGTTCGACAGCGTGTTGCTGGGCCTGCAGAGGGCTTCCGCAGAGTCGCCTGTCGTGCTTTTCCTTGACGATGTCCAGTGGGCCGACCCGACCACGCTGGGCCTGTTCCATTACCTGTCCAGGAACACACGGAACAGCAGGGTATTCTTGCTGGCCACCTACCGCCCCGAGGACATCATGCCCAGACCGGACGGAACTCCGCATGCCCTTGAGACCATCATGCAGGACATGAGCAGGGAGTCTCTGTTCAGGGACATAAAGCTGTACCGCCTTGGACAGGACGGGACGCAAGGCATAGTCTCAACCGCCCTTGGCTGCGCCGAGTTTCCGCGGGAACTATTCGTCAGGATACATGCCGAGGCAGAGGGGAATCCGTTCTTCGTGCTGGAAATATTGCGGCTGCTGGTGGACGAGGGGTCAGTCCTGCGCAAGGGAGATGCATGGGTCATGGACAAGCCGCTGAGCGAGCTGCACCTGCCCTCCAAGATTTTCGATGTTGTTCAGAGGAGGTTGAACCGTCTCCAGAAGCAGCAGCACGAGGTTCTGGAATGCGCCAGCGTCGTGGGGGAGAGGTTCGGCAGCGATGTCGTGGGCCTTTCAATGGGCGTGAACAGGATGCAGCTCCTGAAGAACCTGAACGATATCGAGAAGACGCACAGGCTGATTCATTCCGGAGAAGGCGGATACAGGTTCGACCACAGCAAGGTAAGGGACGTCATTTACGCGGGCATAAGCGGCGAGCTTAAGGCGGAATACCACAGGACTGTCGCCCATAGCTACGAGCAGCTGTTCGCCGGAAGGGAGGGGGAGATGGCTGGCGAGCTGGCACGGCATTTCCTGGAGGCGAAGGATCCTAAGGCCGCCGTGTACCTGAACATCGCCGCGGAGCAAGCCAGAAAGAATTACGCCAACGAGGAAGCCATAGCATTCTACAGCCTTGCCCTGGGGATTGCGAAGGACATGGCCGAGACAGGGCGCATCAGCGAATGGCTCGGCGATCTGTACACCGTGGTCGGCGACTGCGACAGGGCGATTGCCTCCTATTCCAGAGTATTCGAGAATGCGAAGGAGCCCGCAAGGAAGGCGGACCTGCAAAGGAAGATGGCGCTGACCTTCGAGAGGGCCAGCAAATACGAGCGCGGCATCGCAGCGGCCCAGGCAGGACTCGACATTCTGGGGGACAGCGACGATCCTGTGAGATGCGGGCTTATCACATCCATGGCCCTGAGCCTCATCAGGATGGGGAGCTATGACAGAGCCCTGGAAATCCTGTGCCAGGCAATGACGGACGCGACACGGCTGAAGGAGAGGAAGGAGATTGCGAACGCGCACCGCCTCATAGGTATAACATGGTGGTTCCGTGGGGACTATGACAGGGCTCTGGAGCATTATCAGAATGCGCTGGTCATTCAGAAGGATATAGGCGATGACACCGGCAAGGAGAGCACGCTGAACAATATTGCGGTCGTGTACATGGAGACAGGCCGGCTGGACGAAGCCCTGGTATATTTCATGGAGGGCCTCGAGTACGGAGAGATGGTCGGGGACAAGAGCAGCACGGCAAGCACCCTCGACAACATAGGCAATCTTCTCCACACCAAGGGAGATACCGAGAAGGCGCTCGAATATCAGCTCAGGGGCCTCGAGCTCTACAGGATGAGCGGGGACAGGAACGGCATAGCCTGGTCCCTGAGCAGCTTGGGGTACGTATACCAGGACCTGGACCAGCTGGAGAAGAGCATACGGCATCACCTGGAGAGCGTGGAGATATGCAGGGAGATAGGCGACCAGCACATCATGATCTATGATTATTATGGACTCGCAGATTCGTACAGGAAGTGCAGAAATTTCGAGAAGGCGACAGAATATGTCGACCTGGCGCTGGCCCTGTCGAACGAGCTCGGGGCCAAGAGGGAGGTGGGCGCGTCGACTTATGTGCTCGCCACCATTCACAGGGACAGGGGCGATTTCATGTCGGCCCTGGAGACTTTCGCCCGGGCGCGGGAATTGCTGGCAGATGTGGGCGACACCACGCTGCAGGCCATGATGGACTATGACGAGGGGGTTTGCCTGAGGATGTCTGGCGAGGCTGAGGCCGGAACCAAGCTCCTGGAGAAGGCAAGGGAGTCGTTCCGAAGGATGGGGATGGGCATATGGCTGAGAAAGTCCGAAGCCGCCCTTGCCGAGTCAAAATCTGCCAACGGCCTCACGGGGCGCTGACAAGCTGGTAATACGGAACATACAGCACGGGTTCGAACCCCAGCTTTTGGGCGAGGTTGAATGAGACGGCGTTCTCCAGCCTGCAGGACCAGATTGGCTCGTAGCCATTTTCCATGCAATAGTCAATCAGGGCCTTGCAGGCATGGACCGCATAGCCTTTACCGCGGAATTCCGGAGGCGTTTCTATGCCAATCTCGAGCATGTTATCCTTCGCGAACGCGCAGAAAGCCGTGGATGCGGCCCTGCCTTCTGCCATGAGGGTGAACCCGACACCTTCGCCGAGGAAATGGTCTACGTCCTTCCAGAAATGCTTCGGGATTACCTGGCCCTGGATGTCATGGAACAGCTTTGCGTCTGTCTTTACAATGATTTCCGGCGGGGCGGAGTATCGGCCGGCGAACGCGATGTATCTGTCCTTGTTGAACAGGAAATTCACCCTGGTGTACTCAATCACCTTGCCCGGGTCGTCCGGAGCGGCTGACGGCATTTCCGCAGGGCATTCCTTTCTTACCAGGTCGGAGCCCAGCAGTTCCCCCAGCACAGGCTTCCATTCGGCCGGATGCACCTGCAGCCACTCCATTGCCTTGCGGATTCCCTTGGCATCCGCCATGTACTCGCGCAGTGAACTGTTGAACCCCGCATCGCCGGTTCTTCCGAAAAGCAAAGACATCCCATAAGGGTGGGCGACGAGGAATACAGACGGATTCTGAACATTGTCCACGTATATCTGGCCGGTAAGGACATTGTCCACGACTGTGCTAGCAAAAAGGGTGTTGAACGGAACGGCTTCCAGGGGCTTTTCCGCTTTCCAGTGTTGCTCTCTGGGCAGAGATATCATCGTTCTGCACCTCGGCTGTCGCATTCCTCCCTGCATGTGTGGCAGTCGCCGGAGCAGGGCTCGAGATGTATGTCCGCCCTGTGGCCCGGGAATTTCCTCTCCACTTCAGCCATTATGTCGTGGACCAGAGCGTGACCCTCCTCAATGCTTTTCTTGCTGTCCACCAGCACATGCATGTCCACAACCGCTCCATTGGCCCCGTGGAGAATTGTCGCCTCATGCACGGATATTACGGCTGGGAAATCCCTTGCCAAATCCTTTATCATGGCCAGCTCGCACTCCTCGCAGTGGCTCTTTACCGGGTCAATGTGTACAAGCGGCCTTGTCCTGAACTTGTCCTGTACGCATTTCTCCACCTTCTCGGCAATGTCATGGGCCTGCACCGCGCCCATGGACTCAGACACCATGACGTGCATCGATATGGCCTTGAAGGCACCGTATTCATGTATCTCGATGCGGTGGACGTCCATGACGCCGGACACGCTCCTGGCGCATTTGTCCACGTCCTCCAGCGTCGCTTTGTCGGGTGCCGTTCCCATGAGGCTCTTTGCCGAGTCATACGTCAGCTTGGAGCCCACGCCTACCACGAAAAGTCCTATGCCGACCGCGAGAATGGGATCCAGTATCAGGTAGTCGGGAAACATCACGGTGACGCCAACTCCGACCGCGACCGCTATGGAAATCAGCGAGTCCGAGAGATGGTTCCAAGCATCGGCCCGTATCGCGCTGCTGTCTATCTTGCGCGCCACAGAGAAGGCGAACGCAGCCAGAAATACCTTGACGCACGTGAAGGCCAGTATCAGCAGCACCGCGTAAAGGTCCGCGTCTATGCTCGGATTGTCAAGACTGGACAGGGCTTCGTGAATGACCAGAACGCCCATCGCGATGACAAGGAATGAGACCAAAATCGCCAGTATTGATTCTGCCCTCCCGTGCCCGTACGGGTGGTGTTCATCCGCCGGTTTTGATGATATCATGAAGGAGTAGAGAATGACACCGGAGACGGCAATGTCCATGAGATGGTTCAGGGAATCGCCCAGGATGGCCATGCTCGATACAATCAGGGCAAGGGCCAGCTTGCCGACGAACACAAGCATGTTGCCCCCGAGGCCCACCGTGGCTTCCAGCTTGCCGTATCTGGCCCTGACACCCGGGTCGCGGGTGTCTCCGTAGTCAGGCAGAAAATCCATGGCCCCTGCAAATCTGAAGTGCGATAAAAGGATGTGGTTCGCATTCAGGCCAGGAAAATCCTGGCTTCTTTCACGCCCACGAGTGCGGAAAGCTGGTTGTATGAGTCCTTTACTTCGTCTGCTTCGCCGCAGAACATGAGAACCTCGCAGCATTCGTCCCCGCCGTCGAAATCGGCATGATTCATGGATTTGAATATGGCCTTGTGTCTGTGCCTCAGCTCCATCACCTGGGCGGCGCATTCATGGCAATAAATCAGGAAGAGGACCCCGTGCACATGACCCTTCAGGCCGGCCAGTTCCTCCTTCTCTCTGAGGAAGGCCCTCACTGCGTCCCTGACCATCTCGGACCGGCTGGTGTAACCTATGTCCTGGACTGCCTTATCCATGTCGCCTAGTGTGGCTTCGGGCAGGCTGAGGGAGACAATTCTGGTCCCGTTCTTGGAAGCCATCAGACTGCCCCGCCGAGAATATATTTCATGGCCCACATTAGGGCTATGCCCACCAGGAACATTGCAAATGCCAGAACAGTCCTGGAAACGCGCTTCTCCTTATGCAGCTCCGGGATGAGGTCCGCGGCAGCGATGTACAGGAAACCGCCAGCCGCGAACGGCAGGATGTAGACCTCGAAGTTGCCGATATGGGGTATGAGTAAGTAGCCCAGTATGCCGCCGATTATGGCCGTTATCGCCGTGATGAAATTGTATGCGAGGGCTTTCTTCCGGGGGATGCCGCCGTGCAGGAGCACTCCAAAATCCCCTATTTCCTGGGGAATCTCGTGGAAAGCGACAGCCAGAGTGGTCACCAGGCCGATCTCGTAGCTCGCAAGGAACCCGGCCGCGATGATGAGGCCGTCGATGAAGTTGTGTATGCCGTCGCCGAAAAGGTTGAGGTAGACGAAGGTGTGGATCTTGCAGTCCTTCTCATGGCAGTGGCGCCACAGCAGCTTCTCCAGTATGAAGAATATGACAAAGCCGACTATGACCATCAGCATCACCGTGTCCTGAGATCTATTTGTACCCACGATGTCCTCCATCTCGGTGAGAGCCTCGGGAATCAGGTGGAGGAAGGCGCCGCCGATCAGTGTCCCGGCGGAGAGCCCGACCAGGGCCAGCAGAATCTTCCTCAGGGTCTTGGGGGAGAGCGCGAGCGTGACCACGCCCACGAAGGACAGCAGGCTGACGAGGACTGTGGCCAGGAGTATCCAGATCAGGGGGGACATGGATGCCCGATAGCGGTCCGGGTTATTAAAAATATCGGAGATGTTAATAATCACTGCACGCAGAACTCGTTCTTTTCAGGGTCCAGCATCACGACCCAGTACTCGCCGTCCTCCTCCCACTCCTTTTGCTTGCTGGCGCCGAGTTTGACCAGTCGCTTAACCTCTGCGCTGACTTTCTTCCTCTGCTCTTCCGGCGCGGCTCCCGTGCTGGCGTTGATGTCTATGTGCAGCCTGTTCTTTTTCGGCTTTGGAGTTGGCATCCTCTGGAAGAATATGCGTGGCCCCACACCCTGGGGGTCCACTATCGCGTTGGCGCAGTTCCAATCCTTTTTTGGGACTCCCTGCGCGGCGAGGTATTCGGCCCAGGAGCCGAACCCGGTTGGCGGGTCCTGGACTTTGTAATGGAGGGCTTGGGCCCAGAACCGGGCGAGGGCCGCTGGATCGGCGCAGTCGAATACGATCTGGATTCTGGTTGCCAATGCATCACCGGGAGCTGCAACGCAATAATAAATATTAAGGGTTCGGGTGTTTGTCCGGCCCTGTTAATTCAGGGGGATAATATATATTTCAGAGGCAGATGCTAGCCCCCATGCCCGAAGATGATTCGAGATTCAAGAAGCTGAGGAACCTGAACTTGACAATGGGCGTCATCCACCTCGTCCAGGGAATTGCGATGCTGCTGCTGAGCAACTCGTTCGCCCTGCCTGTGACCCGGCTTTACCTGACGTACAATACAGCAACCCAGAGCCTCGACCATGTCTCCGAGACCCTCTTCAACCTCAGGATTGGGCCGGTTGTCGCCCTCTTCCTGTTCATCTCGGCAGGCGCGCATTTCCTGATTTCGACAGTCTTCTACCGCAAGTACGTCGCCAACCTGAAGAAGGGGATGAACCCGTACAGGTGGGCCGAATACTCCCTGAGCGCGTCAGTCATGATTGTGGTCGTTGCGATGCTGGTCGGCATCTACGACATAGGCAGCCTCATCATGGCCTTCTCGCTGAACGCGGTAATGATCTTCTTCGGCTACACGATGGAGAAGCACAACCAGGGAAGGAAGAAGGTCGATTGGACAGACTACATCTTCGGCTGCTTTGCCGGGGCTGTTCCGTGGGTCGTCATCGCCATATACCTGCTCAGGGCCAACCCGCCTGACTTCGTGTATTGGATATTCATCTCGATCGCCGTGTTCTTCAACATCTTCGCGCTCAACATGGCCCTGCAGTACAAGAAAGCCGGGAAGTGGAAGGACTACCTGCATGGCGAGCGCATGTACATCATACTGAGCCTGGTCGCGAAATCGGCGCTGGCATGGCAGGTGTTCGCCGGAACCCTGAGGCCGATGTAGGCCAGCGGTCCATGCCTGAGCGATAACCTTGGAGAGCGGGGATTGACCCGTTTTCCTCAATTAAAGCTAGAAATCATTTTAACAATCAACCTCATTGCCTTCCAAAGGTCTCCCTCATGGAAGAATCAGCCCTGCAACAGCCGGAACTTATCGGGCGAGATATGGAATTGAACCAGCTCAACCAATCCCTGACCAACGCGATGGCAGGCAGGGGCTCGACCATCTTCATCGCTGGGGAAGCAGGTGTGGGCAAGACAAGGCTCGCAGAGGAGTGCATCCATAATGCTTCTTCGATGGGGTTCAAGGTGATGAGAGGATGGTGCCTCAGCAGATGCATGACGCCGTTCTTGCCCATGAGGGAGCTGCTGGCTTCGGGAGGGCTGGAGCACCTCGTGACCCTGGAGGTACCGCCGAGGCTCGAGACAGTTTTACTCATCGCGCAGACCGGCATCGTCCTTTCGAAGCAAGAGCGGGAGGGAAGCGGCATAGACATCGACATTTTCTCCGGAATGCTCACCGCAGTCAACGAGTTCATCAAGGACACGATGAAACAGATGGGGAGGCTTCCCGAGGGGGATGTGTCCAGGCTCGGCTACGGAGATTTCAACATTTCCTGCATTCACGGGCGGTACGCGAGCCTGGCGGCTATTTACAAGGGGAGGGAGAACGAGGCGCTGCTTGGCGATCTGCAGCAAACTCTCGCGGAACTGGAGGCCAGGTTTGGCGGGAAGTTAGTGCATTTCGATGGACTGGTGGACGAATTCACAGGAGCCAAGGACTCGTTGAAGGAGATGTTCGACTCGGAGAGGTTCGACGGCATAGACTGGGCGAAGGGGGACCCCAAATCGAAGCAGAACAGCATCTTCGAGAATGTCTTGAAGGGATTGGAGAGGGAGACCAAGGCGCGCCCGATTCTGCTCTTCATAGACGACCTCCAGTGGGCAGACCCGTCGACGCTGGCATTGCTGCATTACATCTCCAGGAACACTAGGGCTTCAAGGCTCTTCATGCTTGCAACCTACAGGGCCGAGGACATACTGGCGTCATGGGACGGCAAGATGCACCAGCTGAAGGAGGCCATACAGCTCATGAGCGGCGAGGGCTTGCTGGAACGGGTCGAGCTGCGGAACCTCGGGAGGGATGCTGTGACCGGGCTGGTCGGCGCGACCCTGGGCAAAGTAGATGGCAGAGACGAGTTCGTGGATTTCCTTTGGAGGGAAACGCAGGGGAACCCTCTCTTCGCAGTCGAAGTGATCAATTTATTGAAAGGGGAGGGGGCGCTGGTCCACAAGGACGGCGCCTGGAGCCTAACAAAAAGGCCGGACACCATCGACCTCCCCGTGAAAATCCACGATGTGATATCCAGGAGGCTCGCGAGGCTACCGAAAGACCAGATGCTCATCCTGGAGCCGGCTTCGGTCATCGGCGACGTGTTCACGTCGGATGTTTTGAGTAAAGTGGCTGAGGTGAAAAAGATCGAGCTGCTGAAGAACCTCAGCGAGATAGAGAGGTCTCACGGACTTATTGTCTCCATGGAGAGGAATTACGCCTTCAGCCATGTGAAGATACGGGAAGTGCTTTACAGCGGCCTGCCCGGAGAGCTGAGAAGGGAGTACCACGGGATGGTGGGTGATTCTATCACGGACCTCTACGGCGCATCAGACGAGGTTGTCGCCGAAGCCGGATACCATTTCTACATGGCCAGGGATGCGAACAAGGCCTTGCCGAACCTCAGGAGGGCAATCGAGCTTGCAAAGGCCCAATATGCGAACAAGGAAACCCTGCGGTACAGCAACTACGCGCTTGAGCTCATGGAAATGGATGGGCGGAAACGGGGGGCGGAGCTCGCGAGGCTGCTGGAGGAAATGGGAGAAGTTTACGAAATCACAGGCAGGCTCGACGAGGCGAAGACTGCCTTTGAGAGGGTCAAGGACCTCAGCGACGACCCGGAAGTGATAGCCAGGGTTCATAGGAAGGTATCCTCCATATATGCGACGAGAGGGGAATACGACAGGGTGGCCGACGAGCTTGAGAAGGCGAGGGTGCTGGTCGCCGCTGGGGAAGGGGTAGAATTCGCCAGGATACTGTCTGCAATCGGCGCTGTCCAGGAACATAAAGGATTGTACGAAGAGGCCATATCCAAAGAGAATAGGGCTCTGGAGATATTCCAGAAACTCAGCGGGACCGAGAAGGACGTCGCGGATGTGCTCCACAGGATGGGGCAGCTATACGTAGACATCGGCGATTACGATCGCGGACTCGTGAATTTCCATAAAGCTTTGGAGGAGTTCGAGCGGATCGGCTACCTCAGGGGAACCGGAATCGCGCTCAACAGCATCGGGCATATCCTGGCGGACAGGGACCGGTATGCCGAAGCTCTGGAGGTGTTCGAGCGCAGCCTGAAGACCTTCGAGAAGCTGGGGGACACATTATCCATCGGCGTCGCCCTGAACAACCTGGGGATCGTGTACAAATCCATGAGCGATTACGACAGGGCTCATGACAATTACGAGAGGTGCCACGCAGTTTTCCAAAGACTCGGACATCCACGCGGCATGGGAAGCACGCTGAACAACCTGGCAGTCATTTACCATACCCGAGGAGATCATACAAAGTCGCTGGAATTCCACAGGAGGGCACTCGACATCTTTACGAAGTTGGGGGACAAAATTGGTGAGGCGATGATGGAGCTCAACATGTCCCTTGTTCAGCTCCAGACCGGCGATTTCGAAGGGGCGAGAGCCAATATAGAGGCAGCGGAGAAGGCCACATTGGAGATGGGCAACAAAAGGCTGATGGTCGATATCCTGCAGGCCAAAGGAGAACTGCTGATTAAGACGGGGAAGTCCGACGAGGCCGAGGAATTCGTTAAGAAAACCATTGAACTGGCGAAGGAGCTGGACGTCAAGGAGGGCGAAGGCATCTCCCACAGATTCTGGGGGATGATAGAGGCAGGGCGCGGGAATTGGCCCGAGGCGGAAGACCATTTCAAGACCTCGATTACGGTCCTCACGTCCGCGAAGATAAAACTGGAGCTGGCTGAGACCTATCTCGAGTACGGGCGGGCCATGAAGAAAAAGGGGATTCCTGCAGCCAAGGATATGCTGGGGAAAGCCCTGCGCACATTCGAGGAGCTCAAACTCGGTTACAAGGTCGAGATTGTCAGGCGTGAATTGGGTTGAGGACCATTTGGGCCTAAAATACAGCGGGGGGCGACACCACCGGGCAGCGGGCGCGAATAATCACTCTCCGATGCCGCCCAGATAAGCATGAAGCCGCGGGCCGGCAAGTGCGTGAAGGCGCTAGGCGAGCCGTAGGGATTCACATCCAACAGATATCGGGAGACGAAAACCTTATTACGAGAACTTAACATTCACACGCGATGAAGGAAGAATGCGACATGCAATGCGATTCGAATACATGTCCATGGTGCGGCAAACAATTACCAAAAAAAACACCCAAGAAAAAGAAACTTGATTTACGATGGGTCCTATCCAGGCAAGGCAGATACCTCAAATGCGCGAGAGATTTCTGCCAGCACTGCGGAGAGCGATTGCCATGAAGAAAACCCCTAAACAAGAATATACATACGGTGTCTGCGGCGTGTTCTGCGAGATGTGCCCCACCGGTAACGGAAGGGTGGCCGAACTGGCCACAGAGCTCTCCCGCACAACCAAAGGCAACTGCCTGTGGGCCCAGGATTCGGTGGACTTCGACTTCGGGGACATGGACAAAGGGCTTGTGTGGCTCTCCAAGATGAAGTGCCCCGGATGCCAGAACATCAAGGAGCCGTGGTGCGAGGTCATGAAATGCAAGAAAGCGCGGAAGCTGAAGAGCTGCCTTCTGTGCGAGACGTTCCCGACCTGCAAGAGGACGGAATACCAGCGCGGCAGGTACCCGGTGGTTCTGAAGCACCACGAACGGGTGATGAAGGTCGGATTGCAGCAGCATCTGAAGGAGGAGAGGGAGAGGGCCAGGAAGGGGATGACGTTCCTGGATTTTAGGAAGTACTAGGGGCGAAATGGAAGGCGACGAAATCGTCCCCCTTTTTCTCTTTCTTCTTATCGACGAAACCCTTAATACTGAGTTTTCGCATTCACTTGGGGCAAGCGACTACTGGCTAGGGCTGTATGCCCGATTAATGTGCATAAAAAACAAAGTGTTTGGCGGTCATCGTAAGTAAATAGAAAAGATTTTAAAGTCGTTTAGAAATAGATTAGGTTGTGGGGGATTAGAATTTCGTTTAATTGGAAACAGAAGTTCACTTACTACATTACAGATAGGAGAAGAACTTGTATTTTTACTAAATGGTGGTCAGGTGCCAGCATATTAAAATGTCTAAAAATGACCATTTATTATCTAATTTTAGTAAGCTTACACGAAAACATTATAAGGATGCATAATCATTCATATTATAGGTGAAGTGAAAAGTATGAGAACATTTTTCTTACCAATAGTAATTGTTATTCTTCTCATCAGCCCCACTGTTATTTCTTCAACCATAGATAAAAATATAATAAATAATTTATTGCCACCAATAGCTGATGCTGGTCCAGATCAATTTGTAGATGTAAATGAAATCGTTCAGTTCAATGGAACTGGATCTTATGATCCAAATTACAGACAAGCGATTAATGTAGTAGATATATCTGGGGATGGTAATTATATTGTTATTGGATGGGGAACAAATATTACTTTATTTCATCTTAACAACAGTGAGCCTCTTTGGACATTTAACACTGAAAAAACAGTTGTAGCTGTTGTTCTTTCTGAAAATGGCACATACCTTGCAACCGCACAAAATGATGACCCATCAAATACTTGGGAATCGAGAGGTTATGTTTCCTTTTTTAATACCAATCAAAGTACACCGATATGGACATATCAAACCAATTATCCCATATATGGAACAAGTCGGAGAGCCTTCGATATGACTCGTGATGGAAATTATATTGCTCTAGGAACATTTCTCTCTATTTCAGCTCAAATGGAAAAAGTAGGTAAAGTTTATCTCTTTGAAACAAATTCAGGATCACCAATAAATATTTTTGATTTCCCTCAGTCCGTATTGAGTGTTCGATTTTCGGGTGACGGTACTCACTTTGCCGCAGGCTCATTCTGGTATGAAATTCGGTATTATGGTATTTCAGAAGGTTTCATTTTTAAAATACTCCCTGAAAATTCTGATTATTTTTGTCCAATTTATACTATTTCTTTAGATTATTATGGTAATAAAATTGCAGCGGGACAAGGCGATTTACAACATACACAGTTATTTAATAACAATGGAAATCGTATATGGGTTGCAGAATCTTTGGGGAAACATATCGGGATGGTTACAGCAGATAATGGTCAATATATTGCCACTGCAGAGTATAAGACTAGGGGAGCCTCTACCTCTCACGGGTTTCGACTTTTCAGTAATTCAAGTTCTTCTCCAATTTGGACCCATGTGACCAGTATGGCATGTATGTCATTAGATATGGCTACTGATGGTCAATACATCTTTGGCGGTAATCAAGATGGAGGAATATATCAATTCACGCCAGCAAATGGAACACCAGAATCTATTTTTTATACTAATGGAATTGTCAATCATATCTCATGCTCTTTTGATGGAAATTATTACGCTGGCGCAACTTCAAATGGAACTTTATACGTGTTCACCACAGCAGGTGGTTCAAATCTACTCTGGCAATGGGATAATGCAAAAAATGCAGAAGTACTTAGTTATAGTTGGGATTTCAATGCTAATATTGATACTAATCAAGATGGTAATCCAACGAATGATATTGACGCAATAGGTTCTACTCCAACTCATAAATATGAATCTATAGGGGTCTATACTGTGACTTTAAATGTTACAAGTACAACTGGTTTGTATTCAATTGATACTTTAAACGTCACGGTTTATTCAAATTCAACAGCCACCGCCACCGGCCCCCAGGGCGCCGGCCACGACCCAATCATTACAATCACCTATAACTGGACAGAAACCCCGACAGAAATCGACCTGTTTTATTCTACGAACCACGGAGACAACTGGAACTGTATCGGGACAGATGCAAGTGTGGATGGCTCGTTCGACTGGACCCCCGAATCCAATCCCTGCCCAAAGCCGAGTAAATTCTACTGGATCGCGAACGCGAAGGGCGGAGCCGATGATGTCGGCATTCCTGCCAACGGCACTGCGCCGGAAGCAGGGCCGTTCAACTGGAAGACTTTCGACGTGAATACAGATAGCAACCGGTCAAGAGACGGCACCGGCTATTGGACCTTCGTTTCCGTACCATTGACTGTCCATACAAGAATTACTGCCGTGTTCAACGATGTATTGTATGGAGACGGCGGCACGACCTGGGACCGGGCGATGTGGTTCGACACCCAGGATGCTGCGGACCCCTGGAAATCATTCAATAAGAAAGGGCAGGCATCGTCAAACGACATGCCGGAGATCGACAATACCATGGGCATCTGGCTCCACATCACCGACAACGGCGGGGACGGGGTGCTGACCGCAGGCGAGGGAATTATGCCCGCATCCACAAGCATATCTCTGCACACAGGATGGAACATGGTCGGATACCCGGCCCGGAATTCGGAAATGACAGTCGCAGAGGCTCTCTCGGGCACGGGAGCGGATAGGGTGGAGGCGTTCGACTCTGTTTCGCCTTACATCAAGGAGGCCGGCCCGACATACATCATGAAGCCGGGCGAAGGGTACTGGGTACATGTCCCAACGGATACAATATGGACTGTGGATTGGTAGTATCTGGATTCGTCCATTAAAGGCGGAATTGAATCTGACTCTGCTGGCTAAAGGTTAGTTCATACGTGAATTAAAATCTCGGAATGCGGGGAAACCGGCCATCTTTTTCTCTTTTATGAACTATAAATCACATAGGAAAGGTTAATTTAGCAGAACGTTCCTATTATCCACGATGTGGAAGAAGTCAATCTTAATTTATATCGTTGCCCTGATGCTTCTCAGCGGCATGTTTGTGGGAATATGTGTGGATGAGGTTGTGAGTTCAGATGTACCAGTAACCGCTTTAGCTGGGGGTTCCGGAACGGTCGAGGACCCGTATATAATTGAGAATGTGTGGGAACTGCAAAATATGAGTTTGAACTTAACGGCACATTATGCATTGGGGAATGACATTGACGCGCACGATACTATAAACTGGAACAGTGGCGCAGGTTTCGTGGCGGTTGGAACAAATCCAAATCGGTTTACCGGTAGTCTTGACGGCCAGAACTTCACCATCACTGGACTGCACATCAACCGAACGGGTACGAATTATCAAGGACTCCTCGGATATATTGATAGTGGGGGTTTCGTAAAGAACGTTGGCCTCATTGAAGTCAATATCACTGGAAGATCCAATGTTGGCGGCCTGGTGGGATTTAACTGTGATACAGTGACCAACTCATACTGCACTGGAACCGTGAGTGGATACGAGTATGTTGGCGGGCTCGTAGGTCAAAACTATCAGGGTACGATAACAAATTCATATGCCATAGGTACCGTTAGTGGAACTGGTAGTTATTATATTGGCGGGCTTGTGGGTTACAGCTATGGTATTGTGGCCAACTCACATGCTACAGGCACCGTGAATGGAAAACATCGAATCGGTGGGCTTATAGGAGCGAACTATGACACGGTGAACAACTCATATGCCATTGTAAATGTGAGCGGTACCGGTGGTAGTGTCGGCGGGCTCGTGGGAGTAAACCGAGACCTGGTTTTAAACTCACATGCCATGGGAAATGTTATTGGTGGTTCTATTGTGGGAGGACTCGTGGGCTACAACGAATTAGGGGGGTGCGCTGTAATTGACTCATTCGCCATTGGAACAGTGACTGGTTCTTTCAATAATATAGGTGGCTTAATAGGAGAAAATATGGGCTCAGTGAGGGCTTGTTATGCCACTGGAGCCACAACTGGAGAATCCAATGTTGGTGGTTTAATAGGACAGAATAGGGGAACGGTTAATAAATCGTATGCTACTGGAAACGTAAGTGGAAGTGTATGGTATGTTGGCGGACTAGTGAGTCAGAATTATCTAGGAACTATTAGAAATTCATACGCCACTGGAACAGTGACACGTTCATCTGGGACAAATGAGTATTTCGGTGGGTTTGCCGCGAGAAATTATCAAGGCAAGATCATCAACTGTTATTCCACGGGCCAGGTGATTTATTATGGTGGTTCAAATCCAACGAACAAAGGCTTTGTCGGAGACATATTCACAGGCGGGAACTATGAGATGACTGGCAACTTCTGGGACGTCGAAACCAGCGGGCAAAACAGCACCGCGGGCAACGCTACCGGAGAAACAACGGTCGTGATGAAAACCCAGAGCACATTTACTAACGTAAGCTGGGACTTCGAAAACATCTGGTGGATGAGGGAGGGTATTACTTACCCGTTGTTCCGGTGGCAACCCTTGCCACAGGTCTGCACCATCGAACTTATAGCTGGTTGGAACCTCGTCTCTGTGCCTTTCGAAATGACCAGTACCTCAATAGAGAATGTACTGTCCTCCATTTCTGGAAAATGGGATGTCGTGAAATGGTGCGACCCAACAGATAAAATGGATCCTTGGAAGTCATACCGAATAGGAGGCACAGCCAACGACCTCACCTATATCGACAACACGATGGGTTTATGGCTACACGCCACGGTGGCCTGCAACTTGACAGTTTTCGGGGCGGAACCGCAATCCACCAGCATCATTCTTTACGCGGGTTGGAACCTGGTCAGCTTCCCCACCTTGAACAATAATACCACAGTAGCCAACGCCCTCTGGGGTACAGGGGCGAATCGGGTGGAGGTCTTCGACCCTGCCTCACCATACCTAATATCCGAGGCCGGCCCGACATACATCATGAAGCCGGGCGAAGGGTACTGGGTACACGTGGTTGCGGATACGATATGGACAATTAATTGGTAAATGAATTTTCGAGCAGGCGAGTGGCGAGTTTCTTCTTTGCTGAATATTTTTCTTTAGAGCCCGAGCCAGCGGAGAAAATTTAAAAGAAAAATACTCGGATATTTTGGATTCATGTCCCAGTGGATGCTGTTTGGACTGTGGATTGGTAACAAACGAAAGCCTTGTTACAGGATCATTATTGACATGTCAATAATAACTATATATAGATTCAAATCAATTCATATGCAATGAAATCCAAAAGGAATTGGGAGAATTACAAAGGTGAAATTATTTTCATTGTAGTAGCCGGGGCAGTTTTAATTCCGCTAACTCTCGCAATGGCATTGGGTATAGGTCCATTCGGACCACCCAAAGACACATCCCCTCATGCCAAACTACAATTCGATGTTCAAAGTTCAACGAGTGTGAAAATCATTTTTATGGAGATATTAGCTGGACACCCACCACCCAGTTATAATCCAATGCCATGTGATATAAAATTGATTATCACCAATACTTCGAATCAATCTGATGTTGTGGAAATATATTTACAGACCCCACCGGGCGCATCAACTGTTACGATGAGTGCAACAGGAGGCGCATCAGCAGAGTACACAGACATGAATTTCCAGGAGAATGAGGTTAATAAAAATGATTTCATCGTTGTTTCTAACCTTGGTCAGCATACGACTTATTCGGTAGTCATTTGGGAATATTCATGGGAGGATTTACTTCGGATGGATGAACCTACAACCTTCACACTGGATTAAGTCGAAGATCAAAGACCAAGGCGAAATTACCACTGGGCTGGCTTACGAAAGCCTTATTACCGGGCTTTCGCATTCACTTGAGGGGCGAAAGGCGCATGTCAACAATTATTCCTCAAAGAAGTGATTTCCATCATAACTGGTGCGGTTACTGTGCAAATCCCATTTCGACATCAAAATGTGACAAATGCGGGCATGTTCAAAAAACATACATTCTTCAAAACAACGCAATACCTCGAAAATTAAAATGGTATACTTACACCTCAATTTTTTCTCCAATCATTGTATGGATGATAATAATTGTTATACCCCTTATTAAAGGATGGAATGAACTAATACATACTCGTGTATATACGTGGATAATCCTTATTTTATGTTCAATCTTATTATTCTTAGAGGGATTATATAATTTAAATCGAATAGAAATGATTAGAGAAAAAGGTTATTTTGAATGTCACCGATGCAAAACCAATCTTGCACCAGATACAAGATATTGCATTAATTGTCGAAATAATGTTAAACATTACATATGGTAGAATGTATCCTGAAGCCCCTGGCCGGCGTGATGCCCTGCCGGAGGATCCCTGCCTCCTGACGAAAGCCTTATTACCGGGCTTTAACATTAACAAAGGGAATGTTATGGTGAACTTAATTCCTGCAAGATGTCCAAATTGTGGTGCGGATCTTCAATTCCCAGATACTTTAAAAATTGGATATTGCAGTCATTGCGGAGGTAAAGTTCTGATAGAAGAAAATAGTATGCAGGTTCATCACACTGGGGCAGTTAGCAGTCTACCATTATGTCCAAATTGTGGTAACACTCTGACAGAAGGTAATCGTTTATTCAAGTGTGAAATTTGCGAGAAACAGGAATGTTATTTTTGCAGTAAACTAAATTCGCGAGAACAGGGTCTATTCCAGAGTGCGGCAAACATGGGCAGAATCGTTAATGATGGAGGTCGTAATTTATGCAGAGAGCATCAGAGGCAGAGAGTTGCCACTTGCATTGCTTGTGATCCAATAGGCCCATATGGATTGGTTTCAGGTAGGCCTTCAGGAATGTGTTCGCAGTGCCACGGGACTGGTAAAATTGGTAGTATTCTGAAAAAACCTTGCTCATATTGCAATGGCACTGGCAGATGCCCAGTGTGTTTTGGTTCATGTTGGGTAAGAATAGTTCTATAATGCTGTATTCTCAATTAAAAATGTGTATTGTTCAGGAAATCGTCCCTCTTTTTCTCTTTATTAGTCTTTCGGTAAACCATTATACATTCTGAAATCATTATGGATATTAAGTGTGAGGTTGAATGGCATGTTTCGGGAAGCTGAATTTCAAAGACTAATGAAAGAACTAGTAACATATGCTGTAAAACAAAATTGGACAGGAAATGATGAAGATATAAAGGGAATATTAACCCCAAAGGTAAAAAGAGTTTTATTATTTTTTATATTAGATACGTTTGCGGCCAATATACCGAAGTCTTTAAATGATTATACGTTGAGTGAATGTAAAGAATATTATGAAAGGGGTCGAAGACGAGCAATTGAGTGATATAATGGCTCGGATAAGGTACACAATAGAAGATATGCAGAACCTTGCAAAGGAACGGGGAGGCAAATGTCTCTCAGAGGCATATATCAATAGTCAAACCCATCTAACATGGCAATGTGCCAAAGGACATGTCTGGAAGGCAGTTCCTAATCATATAAGAATGGGAACATGGTGCCCAGAGTGTGCAGGACATTTTTGTAAAACAATCAAGGATATGCAAGAGATAGCACACAATAAAGGGGGTAAATGCCTCTCTGAAAAATATGTTAATAGTAAAACGCATTTGAAATGGCAATGTAAAGAAGGACATATTTGGAAAACAAGCCTAGGAGCAATAATAAATGGACATTGGTGTCCAGAATGTGCTGGACAGAAACGGCTAACCATTGAAGACCTGAAAATAAATGCTGCAGCGAAAGGTGGTAAATGCCTTTCGGTTGACTATGGGGGGAATGCTTCAAAATTACAATGGCAATGCAAAAAAGGCCATACTTGGTGGGCTACTCCGAGAGACATTAGAACTGGCCGATGGTGTCTTCAATGCTCTGGCCATATGAGACATACACTTGAACAAATGAAGAATGAAGCGAAAAAAAGAGGTGGCGAATGCCTATCTGATGAATATGAAAACGCACATACAAAATTAAAATGGAAATGCTGCGAGGGTCATGATTGGGAAGCCCCTTGGGCCGAAATTAATAAAGGTAATTGGTGCCCAATATGTAGAAACACACTCAGTGAAAATATCTGCCGAGGCTGGTTTGAGGCTATTTTCGGAGTGAAATTCAAGAAGGTACGGCCTTCGTGGTTAGTAAATTTAGAAACATCGCAAAAAATGGAATTGGATGGGTTTAACAAAGACCTGAAGCTGGCATTTGAATATCAGGGGGCTCAACACACACGTCCGATATATGGGGAGGATAAATTACATGAATTGATACAACGAGATCAATGGAAACGGTCAATATGTGCCAGGAACCATGTCACTCTGATTGAAGTGCCTTACGACGTTTCGCACAAGGAGATGGGCCAATATATTGCTCAAGAATGTAAAAAAAGAGAAATTAGCATCAATGTAGACCTTTCAACAATTAATTACCTGGATTTCGATGTGTTTTCCAGGAAACGATTGGAAGAAATGCAGCAACTGGCTAAAGAACGAGGGGGGGAGTGCTTATCTGATATTTATTATTCAACAGATAAGAAATTAAAATGGAGATGTAGTAAAGGACATGTTTGGGAAGCAATCCCTTATTCTATCAAACAGATGGGCTCGTGGTGCCCGAAATGCTATGGTCGAAACAGAACAATTGAAGAGATGATGGAAGTAGCAAGGAAACATGGCGGTCTTTGTCTATCCAAAGAATATCGGGGCATATATCGCAAATTAGAATGGCAATGTTCTAAAGGACATACCTGGAAGGCAACACCGAGCAATGTAATTCGTGGTAGTTGGTGCCCATATTGTGGACACAATGTTGGTTCCATTGAAGAAATGAGAGAATTAGCTAAAGAACAGGGAGGAGAATGCCTTTCCGATAGGTATCTTGGAGCAAATGTCAAATTGAAATGGCAGTGTAAAATTGGGCACAAGTTCTCGATGAATCCAAGCAGTGTAAAAAAGGGTAATTGGTGCAGGCAGTGCTCAGACAATGCAAAGAAACTGACAATCGAGATGATGCGAGAAATTGCCAGGGAAAGGAAAGGTGAGTGTCTATCTGATGTGTATGTCAATAATAGCACTAACCTACACTGGCGCTGTGAATTTGGCCATGAATGGTGGGCTACACCTCAAAACATCAGAGCGGGTCATTGGTGTACTACATGCATGAGAAAGACAATGGGACCGAAGAGACTTACTATTGAAAAGATGCGGGAGATGGCTGCTGAACATGGCGGTCGTTGCCTTTCAGAAAAATACTTTGGAAACCATATAAAGTTAGATTGGCAATGTGCAGATGGCCACATATGGAAAGCTACACCTTCGAGTGTAAAACAGAAACATTGGTGTCCAATCTGCGCGAGGAAGAGGAGGATGAAGTTAAAAATCGTATGATAAAGCGACTTCCCCCCGGCTTATCCCCCCACCAAAATCCCGAAGTCTAGCATCACAAAGGCCGCAATCGGAAGTTGCACAGGGGCCGGGGCGGAAGCCGCGAATTAAGACCCTGGCTATATCGAAGCATATTTCGCGGCCAAGCCGAATTCCGTATTCAGCATATGACACCAGAGGAATTCGGCTGTGTTCACAACTTAAGACCCCAACATATCCCACCATAAGTTGTGAATTCCGCTGAGGCCCACGTATGATAACAAAATGAAAAAAGAGTGGGCCGAGGCGGAATTGAACCGCCGATCTTCGCCTTGTAAGGGCGACGTCATTTGTGTTGATGTCGGAAAACCCGGCACCAGAACCACTAGACCACCGGCCCATCGGGTATTGTGGGAAATGCCCATCGTGTATAAATGTTTAGATGGCGCAGCACGAGCGCCGGCCAACCCAGCGCCATTCACGTCGCTTTCTCACCAGCATGCCCCGGGTGTAAGCCCGGGGTCTTGAAACGATATGGCCGCGAGTGCGCTTTCGCATGGCGTGCATGAAGGCGGTTTATCTGCAACAAGCCCCGCCTGTACGAGCATCGTAGCTTCCTTTCAGTTTATCAACATCGATGCGAGCAAGCCGAATTGCGCACAATTCGGCGCAGAGGGCGGGGTGCCATATTATTAGCTCTTGCATGGGTCGCACGGTTTCGTCTCTCTCAAACTTCCCGTCCGGGCGCATACCTTTCGCTGCGGCGAAAGGAACGGTGCTGACGAGCATATGCTCAAAGAGATTATGGAAATAATATGCGAGGAATCGGATTCGAACCGATGAACCACTAAGGAATAGATCTTGAGTCTATCGCCGATGACCTATGCCTGCAGGCTCCGATATCCGGTCATCGGCTTAGTCGCGGCCAGGTGTGGCCGCTCCTATCGCCGTGGCCTGTGAACTCAGCTTGCATTGCAAAGCAATGATGCCTGTAAGCATAATTGGCCGGGCTTGGCTATCCTCGCACAATGGGCACAATATGCTATTCGTACATATTAATTGCGATAATTTGGGCCAGTGCCCGAGGTGAAGTATGTTGATGGCTTTGTCTGGGACTTTCGTGCGGTTGGGATGTGGACTCATGTTTCGCGGTTCGTTCCTGTCTTTCAACGATTTGCATCAAATCCTCCACAAAACCGCCCATGATGTTGAAATAATCCCTTATATCGGCCATTCATTGTGATTGCTATAGATGGAGGAAAACAATATGACAATATACAAGCAAAAGATGAAAGTGAACAATGTTGATGAGGTATTTATTTCGTTCCTGGCCCTGATGGGATTCCTGGCAGGCTGGTTCATATTCGGCCTATTCAGTGCAATCATATTGGCACTTTTAGTGCTGGTTGTAGGGATTATCAGAATGAAACGCACACGCAGCGTGGCCAGGCTGAATGCGAATAAGGGAATGTATCAACAGACGCTGTTCAAAAAATGAGCGAAGGTCGTTGCCACTACTTCCGGCTCCGCTCGATCATCCCCATCATCAGCAGGCACGCCAGCAGCACCCGCCTGTCCAGGTACGGCGGCACGTTTATGCAGTTCAGCTCCCAGATGTCGCCTATTATCTTGAACAGCTGGTTGATCGTCGCGACCGGGTAGCCGTTCAGTGTCAGTTCCATGTGCTCCGGTATCAGCTCCCCGAATGGCACGTACTTCCTGGCAAGGCCGCGGCCCGTGTCCTCGTATATGCCGCCAATCAGCCTGTCATAGGCGTCAAAAACCTCGTACTCGTCCCTGACGAACGAGGAGGCCAGCGCCTTCCGCTTGATGTACCCGAGCTTGTTGCCGAAATTGTCCACGACAGCGAACGTGCCCCAGATGTCCAGTATCTGCTGCTGCTGGATTGAGAAAAGCTCGGTCGTCATGCTCTCGTCCGTGTATATGCGGATGTCCTCCTTGAGCTTGAACATCTTCATCTTGCTGAACCCGAGAATCTTGCCCTGCTGGTCCTCTATCCAGTACTTGTTCCAGAGTGTGAGCACTTTCTTCCGAATCCTGTAGAAGTTCTGGGTCCACAGGGGGTTGACGGCGGCCGGAGGGCCTTGGGCCGCAGGGGCCTGCTGCCCAGGAACTGCCTGCGCCTGCGGGGCTTTAGGCTGTATCGGCACTGCATACTGCTTGCAGCTGTTGCAGTACCACTGGCCGTACTGCTGGACAAAGGCCATCTGCATGCCGCATTTCGGGCAGTAATTCATTTTCTCCTCTCCTCCTTAACCATTTCCCTGATGATTTCTGCGAGTTCGTCCACGATTATTTTGTTCGCTTTCCTCCCGAACTTGGTATTGGCCAGCTGGGGGTCACCCATCACGCCGTCGGGGAAGTATTTCTCGGAATCGTGCATCACGCGGTACTTCGGGAACTTGGGGTGGCAGGGTTTTGCCTTTCCCTTCACCAGGTCCGGGCGTATGGCCATGACCCTGGATGTTTCGACCATTCCGGCATGGCCGTCCTCCGGCGGAATCTCGATTTCCTTCATGGCATAGGCGATGTCGTAGTCCGAGAGGACCATTATTTTCAGCTTGGGATGCCTCTCCAGGGCATGCTCGGCCGCAAGCCTGAGCGCGGCCATGTGCAGTCGGCCTGCGTGGCCCGATAGCACGACCACATTCCTGAACCCTGTGCGGTGCAGCTCGCAAATAATGTCCTCCGCAACCATCTGGAGGCTCTCGAACCTCAGCGATATCGTCCCGGGGAAGTTCCG
Source organism: uncultured Thermoplasmata archaeon (assembly GCA_964354755.1). GTDB lineage: Archaea > Thermoplasmatota > Thermoplasmata > SG8-5 > SG8-5 > UBA147. The sequence continues at coordinate 106,106 of CAYHBA010000002.1, read as the reverse complement.
GGTGCTGGAGCACTGGCCGTACTTCAGCATGGGCAGCACATAGCAGTTCCCCAGTTTCTTCGCCACCTCATTTGCCACGTACTCGGGCTGGAGGCTGTCCGTTGAAAGCGGCAGGTGCGGCCCGTGCTCCTCTGTCGCCCCTATCGGGAAAATGGCTACGGACTTGGCATTCACTTTGGCCCTGACTTCCCTGCTCGTGAGTTCCTCGAATTTCATGGTGGGTCATCTCCTTGTCTCTCTTACTGTTTTCGCATCCTCGGCCGCGCCCAGCCTTTCGAAGATGTTGAGCGCTCTTGAAAGGTAGTCCTGCCTTTTCTCCGGAACAACTTCTGCAAGACCTCTGTAGGCTTCGGCTATCTGCCAGTCGAATTTCAGGTCTTCGGCCAGTTCCAGGCATCTCTCGTAATACCGCCTGGCCTCGGCCGGATTCCCTGTGGACCTGTGCACATCGCCCATGTTGCTGTAGAGTATGGCCACCAGCCTGGAATCGACAAGTTTCTCGGCGCAGGCCAGTGCCTGCGCGTATTTCTCCAGCGCTTTCGTGTAATCGGATGACTGCCAGTCCAGGATCCCCAGGTTGTTAAGGGCTCTGGCAATGCCCCTGCCGTCCCCCTGTTCCCGTGATATGCGCAGGTCGGATTCATGGGATTTCCTGGCATCGTCTGTTTCCCCGAGCTTCCACAGGATCACGCCCAGGCTTCCGCTGAGCTCTGCCCGCAGTGTTTCCGGGCATTCGGTCGACATTGCCAGTGCTTTTTCAAGGGTTCCCCTCGCCCCCTTCAGGTCGCCCTTCCTGTACTGTACTGCCCCGAGCCGGCCCAGCACCTTGGCCTCCCCTGCCAAATCACCGAGTTCCCTGGCGATGGCGAGGCTTTGCCTGTAAAGGTCCGAGGCCTCGTCCCATCTGCCCAGCATATCCAGCGCCGATGCATGCAGGAAGCCTATGCCGAATCTGTCGTCCGGATTCTGCCAGCCTTCAGGCACAAGGGCGCACAGGGCCAGTATCTCGTCCACATAACCCTGAGTGACAAGTTTCCCCCCCGAAGAGACAAGGCCCATGACTGCAGAATCGTAATCCCTGGCCATGAACAGGTGATAGAGCCTTTCCACGCTTCCGCCCTGGCCCCGCATTGCGTAGTATTCCGCAGCCCTTTCATGCCTTGCCTCCCTCATGGGCTGCGGCTGCCTCGAATAATAGAAGTCCCTCAGCAGGGAATGCATGGACCATTCCCCCGCCCGGATAAGAAGGAACAGCCGGGACAGATTGTCCAGCGCGTCAATCTCATCCTGAGTTTCTGCAATTTCTTCTGCTGATATCGGCTCCCTGAAGACAGATATCTGGTGCATGAGCCCTGCTTCGGTTTCCGACAAGGAGGCATGCACCTCGCGGGCCAGCATTTCCGTTATGTCGCCAGGGTCTGAGCGCGACTTTGCCAGCGAGAGATAGAACGGATGGCCGCCGCTCTTCTCGGCAATGGCCTTGGCCTCGTTCTCTTTTATTCCCCTGTCCCTGAGCATTTCAAGGCTGGACTCCATGTCCAGAGGCCCCAGGACAATGACCGATGTGCCTGACTGCTCTCCATGTGCCCTGAACCCGTCAAGGAATTGGATGTGCCTTCCGACAAGGCACAATCCGAGGCGGGAAGATTTATCGCAGGCATGCGCCAGCATCCCGAGGAATGCCTGCATGCTTTGGCCTGCTTTGTGGCAGTCATCGAAAATCATGGTAAGCTGCAAGCTTTCAGCAGCCAGTATGTCCCTCACATCCCCCATGTCAGGTATCTCATGGAATTCCAGGTATCTCTTCAGCCTGTTCGAGCCGCCTGCAGACAGTATGTCAGCAATATGGGTTATGGCATTGCGGGGGCTTGTCCAGTCTGTGACGCTGTACCAAAGAATCCTGTCGGCTGGGCAATCCTGCACTGCCCTGGCCACAAGCGCGGTTTTGCCTATCCCGGGCATGCCTATGACTGCAAGGTTGCGGACCTTCCCTTCCAGCAGTTCGGAGACCCTCATCAGTTCCTCTTCCCTGCCCCTGAACCCCGCTACTTGGGGAAGCTTTGCTGCATGTCTTGGAAATCCCCGGACCGCGCCCGGAATGCTGACACGGCCTTCCTTGACCAGCAGGGCCAGTGCGGGCAGCCTGATGCCCAGTTTTTCAGCGAGCCCGTCAAGAGTGCCTTTGAACGGACTTCCGTCCGGAAGCTCCGCACGGACCCGGGTGGCCGCAACAGAAGCCTTCAGGCCCCTGGCTGCTTCTTTGCCTGCGTGAGTGAGGAAATAGCACTTGCGCTTGCGCTTCTCCCCTTTCACCCTGGAAAGATGCTCTTCTGCATTCCCCTGTGTAACTGCCGCGTCCAGTGACATCGAGATGTGGCTGCGCCTTACCCCGAGTGTTGCAGACATCCCGGCCTGGGTGAGCTCCATGGGCACAGAATCCTCGGGAGTGAACCTGGTGTAGTCCAGCAGATGGAGCAGGACCGCATCCTCGACCGTGAGAAGCCTCTTCCTAGCCATCGGCTCCCGATTTCCCAGGGACACGATAAACCTTGGGGTGAAAACTGACATGTCAAAAATGGATTAATAAAGTCTGCCGAGAATGTTATCCATGCGGGAAACCGCAGGAGGACTAAACATGAAGAAGATATGGAAGCAAAGGAGCGAGGAAGGAGTGTCTCCGGTGATAGCGACCATCCTGATGGTGGCCATCACCGTGGTCTTGGCGGCGGTGCTGTACGTGATGGTAATGAACATCAGACCGCCCGACGATATCCCACCGGCTGGGAGCATCATGCTTGATGTTCAGAGCCAGAGCAGTGTTGAGATAGGATTCGGGACGTTCAGCCCCACGCCGGCACCCATAGAAATAAAGGCCATTATAACCAACATAACAGACAAAACCGACATTGTGGAACTGACCTTTTCCGGAATGCCGGGCGCTTCGACCGTGGATATGGTGGCTACGGGAGGGGCCTCAGCGACTTATACTGACCTCAACTACAACAGCCAGGAACTGAACAGCGGCGACTTCATCATCGTGGAAGGACTGCATCCCCACACCACATACGAAGTCATACTCTTCCATTACGAGACGAATAGCGTATGTTCGCTGGTTGGAGACACAACGTTCAACATCCCTTAGACAAATAATGATGGGGCTCACCGCCCCATCCCCTTTTTATTCTGCTGGACTGAGGAAGTCCACCATCCTGCATCGTCCCGTCTTCAGGTTGACGACAATTATCTTCGCCGGGTCAGGGTTGAAGTTGTGCGTCTTCTGGAAAGGGGTCTGGGACTGCCAGGCCGAGGCATTGATGAGGGTCGTCCCGCTGGTCCTGTGAATCGCGGCCCTGTGCACGTGGCCTGTCACCAGAATGTCTGGGAGGGGATTGATTGCCATGTAATCCCTTGCCTCGGGGGCCAGAGGGGTCTTTCCGCCGTAGGATACGGTCAGAAGCCGCCGTTTCAGCATCTCGTGCATGGGCGGTATCGGGTCAAGATAGGTCACTCCTGGCACTTGGCCTACAAGGTCGTCGATGCTCTTCCCGTGGTATGACAGTATCTCAACGCCGGCCAGGGCAAAATGGCAGGGATTGCCTATGAATGTGAAATTCGGCCCGAAACCCTTCCTGAATTTTTCCTGTATGGCGGGCTGCGGTTCTGCCGGCCGCACAGCGTCGTGGTTTCCTGGCTGGAGGAATACCCGGATGCGCTCCGGCACGGGGGCCATGAGCCTTGCAAGCTCGCCGTACTGCATGTATATGTCATGAATCTGTAGCTCTTCCTCCTGGTTCGGATACACACCTATGCCGTCCACCAGGTCTCCCGCCACCACAATATAATCCACCTTGGCAGCCTGGGGCGAATTGAGCCATTCCATGAACCTTAACCAGGGCTCGGCAAGGAAATGCGAGCTGCCTGCGTGTATGTCGGACATGAACACCACCTCCGCATCTTCGGACGAGCGGCGCTGCTCCCTTATCGCGGGGATGCCGGGCCTGCGCATTGCCGAGGCAATGAACATACCCCCCTTTTTGTCAGGCGAGCCGTTTCCGCTCCGGCCGGAACTGAGCCGCCCTGTAAAGCCCAGCACCTCGTCCTTGAGGTATGTTTCCTTGACCAGTTCTGTGTCTTTGTGAATCAGAACATACAGTTCCCCTGTGTCGTCCTCGATCGTCAGCCCGATATGACCGTTCTTGGTCTTGTTTACATCCATGACCATGCCGATGACTCTGGCCTCCCTGTCCTGTGCATCGAGGGCAGCTATCTTCACGGAGGCCCCCATTTCTGCGTGCGAGCGTATGATTCTGCGCAGCACCCTGAACCTGTCCCTGAAGTACTGGGTGAAGTTCTCTATCGAACCGTTGCATGTGCTTGACCCTGTCACATCCGATATTATGTGATAACCCGGTTCGGTCTTGCCGCCGGCCAGCTTTCCGGGCGGAGCGTCAACCGCTCCATTTTCGGAAGTGGCTGTCTGCAGCGTCCCCTGGGTCTGGGGGTTCTCGCGCACTGCCTGAGCCGGGGCCGGAGGCCGGTCGAGGTTGCCCAATGATGCGGCCGGCACGAGGTCGTCGACCGTAAGGATCAGGGGCTGGTTGCCCCTGCCCTCTAGAAAATTATTAATAAAGCCCACTGGATCTCCTTGCTTTAGTATGAAATCGGCTGCTTCTGGCTCGATAAGCGTGCCATGGTCTAGGAGGATTTTCAGAACCTTTTCTCTCATGTGCCGGAGGGTATGATTAACTCGGGATAAAAAAGATTGCGAAATGAAAAGCCGAGGGGGAGATTTGAACACCCGTATGCGGATCTGCAGTCCGCCACATAGCCACTATGTTACCTCGGCATTCAGCCATTGCTTGCTATCGTACATGCCCAGGCATATTTACAAAAATCGTTTATTTCCTGTTCCCAGATATTTTGTGAATGTTACCTCGGCATCCATGTTGTTTTCTGCTTGCATGGATAAGGAATATGCTATTTAATTTTGTGGCATAAGCTCTTAATCTAGGTCTCCCTTGGTTTGTGGTCCGAAAAATTATCAATATGTATTTGTATTATCATAACCATCATGCCTCTCAATTCATTATAACCATGGGGCGGGCGGAGAATCACAAACATGGAACCAAAGAAAGGTGGGTTGAAAAAACTTCGGGCAAGGTTAGAGGCCACCAAGAAGCAAATTGAGAGGGTGAAGAAGGACGGAGCAGACGTAGCAATGGCCGCTGCCCTGCTCAGCGAGGTGGAAAAATGCCTGCAAAAGGGGGAGGAGGCAGAGGCCACTAAAATAATGGACAACATAGACCTGATGCTGAAACAAGCCAAGGCCAAAAAGAAATACGATATGATGATTTTCAATTCCCTCCCCATCATTGAGAAAGCGAAGAGGGCGGGAGCCAATGTCGCCGCCTCCGAGGCATTGCTTGCAAAAGCCAGGGAACTGTTGGAGAGGGGGGATTTCGGTGATGCCCACGAGCAGATAAAACTGGCCAGAAGGGAGGCGGACAATGCCAAACATTTCATGACTGCCAAGGGGCATATTCAAAGGATAGCCCCAATCGTCGAAGCTGCGAAGAGGAGGGGTGTGAATGTCCAGGAGGCAACAACAATCCTTCTCGAGGCCTGGCAGGCACTCAACGGCGGAAATTTCGACCTTGTGACCGAACTGGTGAAGAAGACTTCTACTGTCCTTAACATCGCCGAGGAACAAAAAAGTTATGAGATATCCATCTTGGACATGGAGGCCAGGATAAACACGGTGGCCGAGTCGGGCGTTGACATAAAAGAGATGGCTGTTCTTCTGAAGGAGGCGAAAAAGGCGCTCGAGGACGAAAGGTTCGGAGATGTCAAGACAAATGTCAACAAAATCCGCAGGGAAATTGAAAAGGTGATATTGCGCAGGGAGGCTGACCTGACCCTCAGGACCATACGACAATTCGTGAGAGAGACTAAACGGGCAGGAATAAAATCCGATGATCTGGAGGAAATGCTGCAGAAAGCGTCCATCGCGTTGCACGACGGCAACTTCACGGAGGTCCGGGCAATGGAGCTGAGTGCCAAGCAGGCCGTGAAGAACCTGAAGCTTTTCGACAAGCTCACAGGCATTAACTTCGGCAGCCTGGACAAAGAACAGGAGGAGGGGTTCGTCACCCTGATAAAGGAAGAGCTCGAAGACTCCAAGGTTCTGGCTGGCAGGGCAACAGCGAGCGGCATCGATGCCTCGGAAATCAACAGACTGATTAATGACACTGAGGAGGCGCTGAATGGCCATCGGCTCGACAAATCATTCGAGCTTGCCAGAGAGCTGAGAAGGCACATTCAGGACGACAAGTCTGGATTCCAGACCATGGAAACCCAGAATAAGCTTGAGGGACTTTTCACAATGCTTGAAGAGGCAAAGACCATAGGCATAGACGTCGCAGAGGCGGAGATGCTGGCTTCCAAGGCAAAGGCCGAGGATGCCCACGGCGCCGGGATTGCGGACATCGTCAACAAAGCCGAAGCGGCATTGAGCGGAGCCATAAAAACCGGAGTGGCTGGCAAGCATCCGCGCCTTAAGATAAGCATAAATTCAGAGGGTTTTGAGGCGCAGAAATGGGGAAGGGCGAATGTGCAGTTCAGCAATGCCGGGAACAGCATTGCCAAGAACATTGACATGAATTTCTTCGGGGATGTCGAGGTCAAGGGCTGGCAGACCATTCCGAAGCTCATACCCGGGCAGCATGACAGCAGGGTCATAGCATTGAAACCCCTCAAACCCGGAAAGGTTCCGCTGGACATGACTGTCCAGTATGAGAAAAGTTTCGACGACACGAAATTCCAGCTCAATGACCTGAAGGATATTGATGTCGACGAGACCGGGACCTACCTTGTGGAGGATGCATTCTTGATTCATAACAACGGACTGCTCATCTCGAGGCAGACCAGAAGGATAAAGGAAGATGTCGACAGCGACCTGTTCAGCGCAATGCTCACGGCAATTTCGCAGTTCGCCATAGATTCGTTCAAGCTTGAAGACAAGGTCGCGTTAAGCAGACTGGAATTCGGGGACAATCAGGTGATTATCGAACGCGGAAGCTGTTTCTACGTGGCTGCCACATTGCTCGGAAGCGATTCCGTCTACATGCCTTTCTACATTTCGGAGATAGTCGGGGAGATAGAGGAAAAATTCGGAGAAACCCTGTCTGGCTGGGAAGGGGACATCAGTGCTCTGGCCGGCGTTGACGACATTGTTAAGAAGATACTGTTTATTAAGAACACCGATTCCGGCGTCCCCTACTTTGAAAACAGCATCCTGCAACCGGCCCTCGATGCCATTAAGAACGGAGCCATTATTCCTGATTTTGACAAGAACATCAAAGAACTGCTCATGTCCTTCGAAGAGGAACTCATCAGCGGTGAGATGGGCGATGCCAGCGAACTTATGGGCAAGATCAGAGAGAAAGTGGAGGAAGGCCTCGGCAGCGCCTTGGGGGAGGGCGAGGAGGAGAAAAGAAAAGATAAAATGCTTATGGAAAGCATGAGAAGCGAGGTGGAAATTGTCCGCCGCCAGATAGAACGGGCTGAGACTGCGGGGGTCGACATTTCAAAGGAGGATGCCCTGCTTCAAGAATTATTAAATTTGCTGGAAGAAAAGGATTACGCAAGCACCAGGGGGATGTTGACCGATATCAAGAATCTTCTGAACGAGAAGGATAAGCGCATGGCTGCCGAATCGCATCTGAAGCATCTTGACCTTCTGAAATCGAATCTGACCGCGGCTTCAAGAATGGGTGTCGACGTTTCCGACATCGAAGGCACTGTTGCGGGCACTGAGAACGAACTATCCGGCATGCAAGCGGAGAATATTGAAGCCAGGTTCAGGGACATCGGGAATAGGCTGGCCGAGAGAACAGGCGCATTTATGGCCAATAAATACCCCAAGCTGCAGGTGGACATTGGGGAGGCGAAGGGCCACGAGGCCGGCAAATGGTCCAGGATGGATGTGGTGGTGAGCAATAAGGGAAATACGCCGGCAAGGAACATAGGCCTGAATTTCACCGGGGACATCGAAGTAAAGGACACGGACACGCTGGACATTATCGAGCCGGGCAGTTCCAGGAGGGCCGAGGTTTCAGTGAGGCCAACCAAAAACGGCAAACTTAAGGTGGACGTATCTGCCTCTTACCAGAGATACTTCGATGAAACAAAATATCAGCTGAATGACATGAAGGACCTCGATGTCCAGACACAGGGCAGCTACATTGTGGAGGATGCTTTCCTGATACACAACAACGGGCTGCTCATAGCACGAGAGACAAGGCGCATCCGGGAGGAGGTGGATGGCGACCTGTTCAGCGCAATGCTGAAAGCAATGACCGACTTCATCAGGGAGGCGTTCAACATCCAGAACAAGGGCGGGCTTGACCGCATGGAGTTCGGGGGCCATAAACTACTGATTGAAAAGGGAAAGTACGTATTCCTAGCCATCACAGTCTCGGGCGAGGAATCCGCGTACATACCCTTCTTCATGACCGAAGTCATCCGGGAGATAGAGAATATTTATTCGGGGGAGCTCAAGAACTGGAACGGGGAGATGGATGCACTGGCAGGAATAAAGGATATTGTGAAAAAGATAATATTTGTCAACCGTACCGGAATAGATGGAAGGCCGATGCTCGAATCCAGCATCCTGGCCCCGATATTGGAAAAAGCCGGGGGCGGAGGGATAGACGGCCAGAAGTTCGAAGACATAGAGAAAAGGATTGCCGAGATAAACTATGCAGTGGAGCAGAACGGCATGGAGGCGGCAGCCAGATACCTCACCGAGATGGAGGCGATGCTCGTGAAGCTGGCATCACTACCAAGCACAGGTGGCGAGGGCGGGGAAAACATTGATGCAGACTCCCTGAAGAAGAGGATGTACGATGTCATGATAAGGTCGGGCCGCATCGACAAAGACAGCGCCATAATGGACGCGCGGCTGAACAACTACCTGGAGGTTGTCGGCAAGATTGCGGACGCGGTCTTCGGCCTCAGAGAGGAACACGGCATACCTGCCGGACAGAAGCTTGCCCGCGTCGCCATCAGACACAGGGATTACGAGCGGTGGAACGAAGTGCTGGAAAACATGAGGACGCTCGTCCTCGAACAGGCCAATGCATTCGACATCCAGCTTCTAAGGCGGGACGAAGTGTGGGCGGGCCTTGTCCCGGCAATCAATGTCAACGAAGAGCACATTAGGAATTCATACAAGCACATTGCCAAGAAAATCATAAGCGTCCTGCAGTACATGCCCCCGGACAAGCTGCTGGCCAACATCAAAAAGGGAACATTCACCATCGGCGTCGAGGGGCAGCAGATATACATAACGGACGACATGGTCCAGATATCATTCTCCCTGCCTCCCGGAGCCTTCGAGGGGGAGATTGATTCCGGAACCATATACATAGATACGATGATTACCGAGCAGGTAAAGTCAGATGTGTCTCTGAATGCGCTGATAGACAAGATAAAGGAAATGAGGCGGGAGGTCGAAATAGGGGACGAGGCAAAGATAGAGGTCCAGGTGGTTACGGACGATGCACTCGCTGAAACGCTGGAAGGAGCGAAGAACACCATAATGGAAAAATGCAATGCATACGATGTGATTTTCCCTCTGGACGATCATTTGAGCACGGATGAGTATCATGTCGGAGAGATAGAGCTGAATGGGGAAAAGTGCAGGATCGGCATCGTGCAGGTTGACTTCGAGGAGTAAACTACCAGCCCCTAAAGTGACTGGCGTTCGATGACAGGGCTGGAAGTTTACCATAGGCCAGTTGCATACCTGATTTATCGAAGCCATTGGCTTCGATTTACTTTGATATTATAAGCACGGCATGCAACGGTGTATTGACGACAGCTTATGCCGATTCATCCCAGCCCTGAAGTGCTGAACGTTCTCGGCATATATACAGTATTGCCTGGGCAATTTATTAATATGGCAACATTGTTGTTCCCCCCTGGTGAGAGACTGCCTCCGAGCATTGTCAAAAGAAACATAGTCCTCCTTGGTGACGCATCCGTCGGCAAGACCAGCCTGATAAAGCGTTATGTTCTGGACCAGTTCAGCGACAATTATATTACAACCATAGGCTCCAAAGTGACAAAGAAGGAAGTCACACTTGTGGATGCGGATAAAACAACGGAAATGACAATGATGGTGTGGGATATTATAGGCCAGAGGGGCTACAAATATTCCCAGTCCATCACATTCCAGAACATGCACGGCGCACTTCTTGTTGCAGACCTGACCCGCAAGGAAACCCTGGACGGGCTCCGCAGTTACTGGATTCCCCTTCTGCTGAAGATGACCGGCCCGATTCCGATGGTTTTTCTGGGCAACAAAGCTGATTTGAAGAAAGAGCTGAAGATAGGCCTGAAGGATATCGAGAAAGTGGCCAACACCTGCGTCTCCTTCGGGGCCCAGAACATATGCTATCTGGCCAGCGCGAAGACCGGGGAGAACGTCGAGGAGGCGTTTATGAACATAGCCACGCTCTCCCGCGTCTCGAGACCCAAGATAAGCATGAACATGCCATGGAACCTGATGGATCCGAAAGAGGTCACGTCCCTGAAGGACGTGGTTGACCACATCATCGCGGATTTCTCGGAGCAGTACGGCGGAATCGAGAACGCGACGCCGGTAATAAAGCACCAGATGGACCTCGCCGGCCTCAATATCACAACACCGAGCGAGGTCGCAGTGATGAATTTCATTGAGCGGCTAACCAAAATCGAGATATGCTTCAAGACCCAGGCAGAGGTCGAGAACAACAGGATGATGAGGCTGAAGCTGTTCGGCTACAAGGACAAGTAATCCATCACTAATATGCATGTCTGGCGCGCCCGCGCGCCAGCATTGCCGAGCGAGCAGGCGAGCCCGAATTTTCTTATTTGCTGAATATTTTTCTTTTAGAGGGCGAGCCAGCGCAGCGAGGCTTAAAAGAAAAATACTCGCCGGAAGCCTTTTATCACCCTCCCCCATCTGTTGAACCGGTAACATATGGTCATGGAAAAGCTGGGCGAGTCCCTCAAGAACGTCCTGAGGAAGATTGCGGGCGCCTCCCACGTGGACGAGGGGCTTGTGAAGGAGATAGTCAGGGACATCCAGCGAGCGCTTCTCCAGGCGGATGTCAATGTTCAGCTCGCGCTTAAAATGACGAAGGATATCGAGAAGAGAGCCCTCACTGAGAAGCCTAAAGCGGGCGTGAGTCCGAAAGACCATGTCGTGCGAATTGTTTACGACGAACTGGTCCGCTTCCTCGGGGAGAAGAGGGAGATTGGCGAGGGGAAGCAGGTCATAATGATGGTCGGCCTCTACGGCCAGGGCAAGACCACGACCACGGGAAAACTGGCCAGATATTTCAAGAGGAAGGGCCACAGGGTCGGGATGATTGCGGCCGACGTGCACAGGCCGGCTGCCTATGACCAGCTGAGCCAGATCGGTGCCCTGATCGATGTCCCGGTCTTCGGTATGCCCGGAGAAAGGAACGCCACGAAGATTGTGAAGGACGGGCTGAAGCACTTCGAGAAATCCGATGTGGTCATACTTGACACGTCAGGCAGGCATTCCCTGGAGAAAGACCTCATCGAGGAGATAAAATCCATCTCGAAGCTTGCGAACCCGACAGAGAAGATAATGATAATTGACGCGTCCATGGGCCAGCAGGCCGGGCCCCAGGCCAGGGCATTCCATGAGGCAGTGGGCGTCACGGCCGTGGTCCTCACCAAGCTGGACGGCTCCGCCAAGGGCGGCGGCGCGCTTTCAGCAATCAACGAGACAGAGGCGCCTGTCCTGTTCATCGGGACGGGGGAGCACATCGAGGACCTGGAACTATTTAACCCGGACAGGTTCATATCCAGATTGCTCGGGATGGGCGATATCAAATCGCTGCTTGAGGCGGCCGAGGGTGCCATTGACGAACAGAAGGCCGAGAAAACTTTGGAGAACATCATGCACGGCCGCTTCTCGCTGATAGAGATGCGGGACCAGATGGAGATGCTGACCAACATGGGCCCGCTGAAGAAGCTGATGAGCATGTTCCCGGGGGCGCCGGCGAAGCTCGGGGATGAGGAGCTGGAGGCCACACAGGAGAAACTGCGCAGGTTCAAGATAATCATGTCCTCCATGACCAGGGAAGAGCTGGAAGACCCGAAAATCGTCAAATCCTCCAGGGTCAAGAGAATCGCAAAGGGCAGCGGCATGAAGGCCCAGGACGTGAGGGCGCTGCTGTCACATTACAACACATCCAAGAGGCAGATGAAGGGCCTCCTGGGAAACAGAAAGCTGCGCAAGCAGCTGCAGAAACAGATGAAGGACGGCAACCTGGGCGGACTGGGGATGTAGATGCCCGCGTTCCTTGTGGTGGGCCAGAATGTGTGCACCGACCCCAAATTCTCCCTGAACGACCTCACTGGTTCCACAGGCAGGCTGGACGTTCTTCTCAGGTGCGTGAATTCCGCGTTCATGCTGTCCAACGACATTCGGCGGGACGTGGACCTGTACTTACTGCTACTCGGTGAGCCTGACCCGCCCAGGGCCATACTTTTCAGGGGTCGTGAACTGAAATACCTGAATCCGGACGAGCGCTCCACTGCGGCACTGGTGAAGAATGCCCTGATGAAAGAGGCAACGGGCGACTGGACACTCTCCACGCCCGGCATATACGTGGCAAGGATGGACCTGTCAGGCATTCTGGAAGGGCTCGGCAAAAGGAGGCTGGTGTATCTGAAGGAGGGCGGCAACATGCTCTCCGGCATGACACTGAGGCCGGACGACATCTTCGTCCTGGGCGGCAAGGAGGACCTGTCCGCGGAACATGAAAAAACCATTGCAGCCTGGCCCGAAACCCTGAAAGTCTCGCTGGGAACGAGGAGCCTCCATGCGGACCACTGCATCACCGTCGTGCTGAATTCGCTGGACAACTCACCGTAAACTACCGACCCCTAAAGGGATTGGCGTTCACGGACAGGGTCGGAAGTTTACCATATGGCTGACGTCGAATATTATCAGATGACCCAATTCAATATTCGACTTAAATTTGCTGACTTTAGGGAAATCTAGGTAAGCGTCAGCACATTAGTAGCCTACCTGAGCCATCGAAGCTGAAGGGCTTCGATTTCCGACGCTCACAGATTCACGGTATGCAACGGTCTACCGACGTTTACTGCCCTGCGCTTTCATCCAGGCCATGAATGGCCCGGCGTTCGGAGCAGTCACACTTGACTGCGACTCAGACGAATCTTTGATTCGTCGCTAAGCTTTGTGTGGCAGTAAATTGAGCCCTGATTTTTCAAGGATCAGTTGTCCTCCGCGGATTATCATCCTGCCCCTGAGCATGACGCCGGCCGGGAATATCGCGTCAAAGCCCTCGAACGGGGTCCAGCCGCATTTGGAGTGCAGGCCTGCACTTTTAATCTTCACTACCCTTGAGATGTCATAGAATGCAATGTCTGCGTCATACCCCGGCGCAATCCTGCCTTTCCTCAGGCCGAACAGATCCGCCGGAAGCTGGCAGCACATGTCCTGAACCGCCTGGTGCTTCAGCATGCCTTTCTCGGCAAGGGCCAGCATTAGGGGTATTCTTGTCTCGACCCCGGGGATTCCGGAGGGGGCTATGGAGAAATGAGCTTTCTTCTCGGCCAGTGCATGAGGGGCATGGTCGCTGGCAATTATTGCCCGTCCTGACCGCGCCACATCAAACAGCTTCTCCACTATCTGCTTCTTCCTGAGCGGGGGATTGACCTTGCCCAGCGCGCCTAGCGGCATGGCCTCGTCCAGGAGGATGTGATGGGGCGTTATCTCGAAGCTGGCCTTGCCCCTCTGGGCCATGTCCACGCTCTCCTTCGCGGTGAGATGGGCCAGGTTGATGGTGGCGGGCGTATCTATGGCCAGTATGCTCCTGACTGCCTCGGTCTCGGCCTTCAGGTTCCTTATCTGGCTGTGGCTGTGCAGGTCTGTGCATTCATCGCTCGTGAACTGGGCCGGGTCTTCGGCATGGACAGTCACCACGCGCCTGGCGATGTGCCTCGAATTGAGCAGTATCTCCGGTGGCGACGCTGACGGCCCGGCCGAGGTCGTCTCGGACATGAACAGCTTGTAGCCTATCGCCAGCTTGGACATCCTATCTATCTCGTCAATGTCAGAGAGCAGACCGAAGAGGCCGAAGTCCACGTTGGCGTTCTCGGACACGAGCTCGTGTTTGTCCTCGAGAGCGCGGATGTTATCGGTCGGCGGGTCGTTGTTCGGCATGTCCAGTATCGTGGTCGTACCGCCGAAGGCCGCGGCCCTTGTTCCCGAGTAAAAATTCTCCTTGTGCGTGAATCCCGGCTCCCTCATGTGAGTGTGAATATCCACGCCGCCTGGCATGGCCAGGTAATCCTCGAAATAGAATTCCCTCTCCCCCTTCAGGCGCTCGGCGACGGCCGATATCCTGCCGCGGTCTATGCCTATGGACAATGTTGCGAACTGGCCTGACCATAACATATTGGCCCTGATGACCAGCTCATGGGCCATCCAGCACCTTCCTCTTGACCGGCCCCCTTGGCTTTTGCTCGGAGAAAACCTCACCGGTGAAACTAAAGAGCTTTGTCTTGGAATCGAGCCAGGCGTCTGCAAACAGCCCGGCCTTCATGCAGGTATGGCTCAGGAATGTCTCCGCGTCCCAGCCATACTCCACAGGCACCTGGGGCAGCAGAAGGCCCCTGTACGGGCCTCTTTCGACAATGAGCCCGTGCACACCGATTTTCACCAGCCGGAGATACTCCTTCGGGTTCCTGACATTGATGGGCTCGGGCGGAGAGAGCAGGCTCACCTCCACCACGATGCGGTCGAGTTCGCCTTCCCTGAGCCTGGGGAATCTTGGGTCATGCGTCGCTCCTTGGGCCGCTTTTATCAATGCGTCCCTGAGTGGGAAGTAAGGTTCGGGATACCCTATGCAGCCCCTCAGGTCATGCCCGGGATACGTGCTCAGTGTGACAAACGCGCCCGAATCCTCCAGGAACTTCCGGGGAACCTCAATATCCGGTATCGGCCTCCCCAACACGGCATGGTCAATGGATGCCCTGGCCAGTCTGATGGCCAGAATGCCGTCCTCATCTTTGTACATGCGCGGTACATCGCGGCAATGCTTAAAACGATTATGCCCCCGGGCTGGCACAGACCCGCAAAAGTGTTGCCATGGCGGTTTGAGTTTTGCCCATCAACAGGATATTTATACGGGTCGGGCAATCAGCCCGCATGGCGAAGAGTCTCTCATTGCCCACCGAGGACAGGATACTTCTTTTCTTATTGAACTTCGGCAGCCTGGACGATGTCTATGAGGCGGACTCGGGTCTCACTCAGAAGGGCATTGCCCTCAATGTCCGGGCCCAGAGGAAGCATATATCCAGATACCTGGACAGGCTCATTTCAGACGGGCTGGTGGAGGAGGTCGTGCGGCATGTCAAGGGCGCGAGGCAGAAGATGAACTGCTATACCCTGACCGGGGCCGGCATCATCAGGGCGAAGGAGATAGCACGGGCTATGGAAGATAAGGTCGTCAAGGTCAGGATTGACGGCCAGGTCAAGGAGATGAAGATGGCGGACATCGACGGGGCCACGTCGGTGCACTTACGGTTATCAGACATAATATGCGCCGCCCTCGAATCCGGCGGCATACTGGACATGGAAGAGCTGGAGAATATCGAGGAGCAAAACCGCCGCATGATGGACGAGCGCACCCAGAAGACCGAGGTGTACAGGCAGGCCCTGGCGGTGGCATGGCGGTCAGGCATACTCACGAGCTCGGAGAAGCACCTCATAGACGCGCTCAAGAAGCACCTGGGCATATCGGAACAGGAGCACAGGAGCATGGAGGCCATCATAATCAATGACATTCACATGCCCAAGATTACTCAGGCGGACATCTACGACGAGATTCTGAACATCTTGGATGGCAAGCCCACGGCCAGGGAGGAGCGCATCCTGGAACTGCTCAAGAGCAAGCTGACCGAGGAATAGGCGCCAACTTTTATTTGTTGATTGGTCATGGGGGACGCTATCATGAAAGTGCCAATGGGTTGCGATTGCATCGATGAACTCCTGGGCGGCGGGTTCGAGTCCGGCGCCATAACGCAGATTTTCGGCGAGGCCGGCTCGGGCAAGACAAACATGTGCCTCCAGCTGGCCAGGAATGTCATACTCTTGGGCAGGAAGGTCATCTACATAGACTCGGAGGGCTTGTCCGCGGACCGCATAGAGCAGATATTCGGGGACGACTATGAGGACATGGTCAAGTCCCTCCTCATCTTCGAGCCTTTCGACTTCGAGGAGCAGGAGGCCATCATAGACAAAGCCGTGGGTCTGGCAATGAAGAACGATGATATCGGCCTCATGGTGCTGGACTCTGCGACCGGGCATTACCGCGTGGAGCTGGCCAAGGACCAGGAGCGCACGGAGAGGAGGAGCTTCATAGCCCAGATCACGGCCCTGCTGAAGCTGTGCAGGCGCAGGGTCATACCGGTCATTCTGACGAGCCAGGTCTATACCGACATAGAGAGGAACGAGTACAAGGCCCTGGGGGGGCATGTGCTCAGGCATAATTGCAAGATCATTATCAGGCTGGACAGGGACCTGGACGTGCCGAGCAGAAGGTTCGCGAGGATAATGAAGCACAGGGCATTGGCGGAGGGCCGGATGGCCGAGTTCTGGCTCACAGAGAACGGAATCGAATGCTCTCGGCCCGATTGAGTTTTCAAAGTTCGCGGTTCACAATGAACTGCACAGCATCCTTCAAGAGATTCTTTCCCTCTGCCGAGTATGGGATTTCATCTATGTTCAATATTGCCTCGTCCGCGAAGGCCAGCGCCCTCGTCCTGACCCATTCCCTGCATCCGTGTTTTTCATAGAGCTTTATCAGGCGGTCCACGTCCTTCCGGGACTTCTTCGCCCTGGGCAGCGAGAACAGCTTCCTGACATATTCCAGGTTCTGCCTGTCGCCGGCCTTTTCAAGTTCTTCCACCAGGTGGATGAGCAGGAGTGTGCGCTTGCCCTCGAGTATGTCGCCCCCGAGCTCCTTTCCGGTGTTGTGGCTGAAAACGTTCAGCCAGTCGTCGTGTATCTGGAATGCCCTGCCCAGGCTCCGGCCCAGCTTCTCGATCGGGCCCAGGGCGGCCGCATTATCCGCAATAATCGCGCCCAGCTGCAGCGGTCCTATCACAGTGTACCAGCCAGTCTTGCGGTCCACCATCTCGAAGTATTCCTCTTCGGAGATTATGCGCGAGTCTCTTGTCCATGAGATTTCCAGGTACTGGCCCTCGCATGTCCTTTGGAGAATGTCAACCATCGTCTCTGCCACGGCGCAGGCTTTTGGGATGCCGATGCAGCTGTTGTTGGACAAAAGGATCTTCCACATTATCAGGTGCAGGTGGTCTCCGGCATTCACTGCCAGTTCGTCGCCGTGCATCATGTGCAGGGTCGGTTTCCCGCGCCTCTCGAGGGAATGATCCTCGAAATCGTCGTGTATGAGCAGCCAGTCCTCGGAAATCTCCATGGCCGCGGCCGTGGTCATGGCCAGCTTCGGGTTCCCACTACTTGCCTGGCATGAAAGGAGCAGAAGGCCCGGCCTCACGTATTTGCCTCCCCTCTTCGGGTATTCCACCAGCATGTCCCAGTGTTTCTCCAGGCCGAACGGCATGGGTTTTATCCTGTCAGGCTTGGGTATGAACCTGAATATCTCGTCCCGCACAGATTCCCTATATTCATCCAGGAAGCGAAGGAACTGGCTCTCCTTTTCATTGCCGTCCACGGTCCTGTAGACAGGCATCACTGCTCCTCCGGCTCTTCCCAATACAAGGCATTCATCCATTCTGACAGATGACCGGTGACAATATATGGCACTGTCTGAAGCCCTTCGACATTTCTTGCGCCTGTCAGGAACATTGCCGCCTTCAGTTCCTTGATAATCATCCCGAGTTCCCTTTCCACGGCTTCGGCGCTTTCCGTTGCCGGGGCCAGCATCTTCCTTGAGAAACCGGCCGCACTTGCGCCCAGCGATATGGCCTTGGCCGCGTCCAGGCCGGTGCACAGGCCGCCTGTCGCGATGACAGGAAGACCGACATCGGCTTCAATAATCGAGATGGGGGTCGGTATCCCCCAGTTCCAGAACGTCTCCCCGAGCCTCGAGAGCGCCTCCTCGTTCCGGTTCATTGCCCTGTGATGCTCGACCGCGGAGAAGCTTGTTCCTCCGAGTCCGCCGACATCGATGCCCTTGACTCCCCGCACGCGGAGCTCGTGGGCCAATTCCGCGGTCAGGCCCGCACCGGTCTCCTTGGCAAGGACCGGCATCTGCTTCGCGACCGCGCCGATGGCCTCCAGGCAACCGGCCGCATTCGTGTCCCCTTCGGGCTGCACGATCTCCTGGAGGAAGTTCATGTGGATGGCAAGTATGTCTGCATTGACCATCTTCATGGCCGCCCCGCAGTCTTCCATGCCGAAAGCAGGGCGCTTACTCTGCCTGACCAGCTGTGGCGCGCCGACATTCCCTATGACCAGCGGAACTTTGAACTCCTTCACTACTTCGTAGCTTGGCCTGAGCTCCGGATGCTCGAGTGCCGGCCTCTGGCTGCCCACGCCCATGCCCACGCCCACCTTGGCCGCGGCTTCGGCCAGGTTGCGGTTGATCTTCTCGGCGCCCTCGAACCCGCCTGTGATGGCGGAAATGATTATTGGGGCGGCCAGCTTCCTGCCGAAAAGCTCGACCGAAAGGTCTATTGATTCCATATCCAGCTCCGGGAGGGCCCTGTGCAGCATCTGCACGTCGTCCCAGTATCTCCTGGATGCGTTCACGTCCTTGTTCAGACATATCTCGATGTGGTCTGCCTTTCTCGCGAATTTCATGCCATCACCCTTGTTCCGACTGTTTCCCTGCCCAGCAGCGCGTCCGAAAGCCTTCCCGGCACGAGGCCGTTGACTATCTGGACCCCGCACCCTGATTTTGCTATATCAAACATCAGTTCGAGCTTCCGCTGCATGCTGCCCGTGACATCAGTGTCCTTCGCATTGAATATGATTCTGTCTTCCCTGCGGACCTCGGGCACTGGGCCCTGGCCTTCGGCGGGAGGATAACTGGCGAATATCCCGTCCACCGATGTGGCGAATATGCACCTCTCGGCCTTCAGGTCCTTGGCAAGCTTGAGCATGATATCGTCGCCCGAACATATGGAGATGCCCCTTGACCTGTCAACCACCACATCCCCGAAGGATATCGGCGTGATGCCGATGCCGAGATAATGCGAAAAGACCTCGGAAGGAAAACTGGCAAGCTTCCCGCCGTCGAACACGGCTATGGCGCCGGCAGGTATTGATGCCACAGGCATTCCGGCCTTCCTCAGCCCGGCCTCCACCAATCTGTTCAGGGTGCGCATGTCTTCCTGAACCTCGCATATGCCTTTCGTCTGGGATTTGTCGGAAAAGCCTTTGTGGAGAAGATATTGCTTGGCCTTGATGTGGCCGAACGAGCCGCCGCCGTGGATTATTATCTTCTTTCCGGGCGCCTTGGAAATTTCCAAAGCCAGGCGGTCAATGGTTTCCTGGCGCGCAGTCATGGGCTTGGATTTGTCAGTGACAGCGCTCCCTCCGAGTTTTATAAGCATCATTGGGCAGAGAATCACCGCCACCGTATAAATAGTTAATCAGCCAGATAAGGCAATTGCCGAATCGATAAGCCTTATATACGAAACCAGGTTATGAGCCCTTCCCCCAAAGAGATTTGCAACAGGAAGTGAGCAATATGGCAGGAAGAAAGCCGGCAAGGATGTACAGGCAGATAAAATCCCAATCATACACACGCAGGGAGTACATGGGCGGCGTCCCGACAAACAGGATCACCCAGTACGAGATGGGCTACAGCAAGGGAGACTTCCCCATCGAGATGCACCTGATAGCCGAGAGCGATGCTGCCATCAGGCACACGGCCCTCGAAGCGGCACGCATTGCCTGCAACAGGACCATACAGAAGAAGGCCGGCTCCCAGGGCTATTTCATGAAGGTCCATGTATACCCGCACGAGGTCATCAGGGAGAACAAGATGGCCACGGGCGCGGGCGCGGACCGTATTTCCAGCGGGATGAGGGGCGCTTTCGGCAAGGCAGTCGGTACGGCAGCGAGGGTCAGAACAGGCCAGCTTGTAATATCTCTCAGGGTCGGCCGCGCCCATTTCAACGTGGCGAAAGAGGCCCTCTGGAAGGCCGGGCTCAGGATTCCGAACGAGTTCAGGATTGAAGTGGTGCGCGGAGAAGCGCAGTCCTAATCACCTAGCCCGCTCATTGCCCCACACCAGCTTGTGCATCTGCGGGAGCACCCTCACGACAAGCTTGTCCTTGAGCGCCCATTTTATAATCTCGGCGATATCGAATCCCCACACCGGCGTCATGACAGTAATGCAGACAGGCGCATGTTCCTTTATTATGCCCCTGGCATACTCGTAATCCCTTCTGTCCGATATTATGAACTTCAGCTGGTCCGCTGGCCCGAGCAGCTCGATATTGGACATGTCCATCCTGTCAGCTTGACCGGACCCGGGGCACTTTATGTCCATGCTTATCATGAAGTTCTCTGAGCAGGTGAGCTTCTCCAGGCCGATTGAACCGTTCGTCTCCAACGTGACGAAGTAGCCCGAGTCCAGAAGCGAATCGATAAGTCTGACTGTTTCGGCCTGGCACATGGGCTCTCCTCCGGTGACGCAAACCTGGGGGCAGCCATGCTTCTCAACCTCTTGTAGTATCTCTTCAACCTCCATCTGCCTTCCCTCCTCCCTGGCATACTCCGTGTCGCACCACTTGCAGGCCAGGTTGCACCCGCTCAGCCTCACGAACACTGTGGGCGCGCCCATGTTCACGCCCTCGCCCTGGATGCTGTGGAATATCTCGCAGACCTTCATTTCAAACCACCACCTCTACCCTTACCCAGTAATTATAATGGAAGTTGCCCATGTTGTCCTCAACTTTATACTCCTCACTGTCGAAATATAAATTGACGGATCCTATCCGATTCGCAAGAAAGGTCCAGTTCTGAACGAATTCTGTCTCGTTTGAAGGATTGGTATAATTGCCTTCTGAATATATCATTCTGCTTATGTAAGGTTCATACGATTCGACATCATCCATATCAATATCGTTCACAAGGCATTTGTGCATGTTGGAGAAACGTGTGGAGAATGAGATATTGAACGTGTCGTTTAAATTAACGACGAGAGTTTCATTCGGTTCAGCAGCCAGCTCGCCAGTTCCATGATGACTATGCAAAAATATGATTAATAATGCGATTATTGAAAATATCACGCAAAGGATAATTGCCATTCTTTTATCCCCTTTTGTCGCGCCCTCGTCGTACTTCATTCTTATTCCTCCAAGGCATCGATGTCGAAATTGATCATCAGCCTGGCAGGTATCGGCTCGAACCCCAGCTTCTTCCAGAACTGGACCGAATTGTTGGACTCGCCCATGGTGCCGTCCGCGGCCGAGAGGCCCATGGTGACGGCGCCCATCTTCCTGAATCTCTTTGCCGCCTCCCTGACCAGCATGGTTCCTATTCCCCGCCTCTGGAACTTCGGATGGACAGACATCTTGAAAAGGAACGCGCGGGCGCCGTCCCAGGTTCCAAGGACGAATCCGACGACCTTATTCCCTGTCTCGGCCACAAGGATGACGTTGTTCTCCATCGTCAGCTGTCTGGCTATTGACTCGTGCCCGTCGACGACCGGGTGGTAGAAATGATTATTGGCCTCCATTATCTCGACCATGCGGGGCGCGTCCGCCTTCTTGGCCTTCCTGATCTCAATGCCCGAGCGGGTCATCAAGACCGGCCTCCCGGAATCCTGCGAGCCTGAGAATGCATGCCTCGCATCTGCCGCATGGTTTTTTACCGCCAGAATAGCATGTCCATGTCAATCCGTATGGCACACCGAGTTTGGCCCCTTTCCTGATGATTTCGGATTTGGATAGCTTCAGCAGCGGGGCTTCGATTCGTATGGGCCTGCCCCCGGTACCGGCCTTCGTGCCCAGGTCAGCGGCCTTCTGGAAGGCTTCGATGAACTCAGGCCTGCAGTCCGGGTATCCGCTGTAATCTACCGAATTGGCGCCTATGAAAACCCTTGAAGCGCCCCTGGCTTCAGCGAGGGCGATTCCTAGGCCAAGGAATATCATGTTCCGCGCCGGAACATATGTGCTGGGTATGCCTCTGCCTATCTCGCTGCGCGATTTCGGCCTGTGGATGGGGATTGAGCCGTCTGTGAGCGAGGAGCCGCCTATGGCACCCATTCCGATTTTCAGAATTGTGTGGCTTTTTACTTTGTAGTGCAGGGCCAGGGCCTTTGCGGACTTTATCTCCCTGGAATGCCTGTTGCCATAATCGAAGGTCAGTGCATGAGTCTCGTATCTTCTTGTGGCGATTGCCAGGCAGGTGGCAGAATCCAGGCCGCCCGAGAGCAGCACGACTGCCCGCTGCCGTCCTACAGCTCTCTCGATGCCCATGCCCCCTGGCCGTTCCCTTCGTCAATGCCCACCTTGATCTTCGTGATGTTTTTTCCGAAGGTGAGCTTGGACAGAATGGTTTTCAGCGAGTGGGTGGCCAGCATCTCGGCCGACACCACTTCGAGGTCCAGAATCTTCACGTCGCCCTCGGGGAATGAATAATGCTTGTCCGCGAATGACACATTGACCTGGCTGGCTACTTGCTCCAGTTTCATGGCTTTGGATTTCCCGGGCATGAGTACACAGTGGTCCATCTCCTCTGCCGCGGATTTCATGGCCTTCTTCAGCTCCACAAAATCATATATTATGCCGTTATCGTCCGGCTCGCCTGTGACATGAAGGTGCAACGCGTAATTGTGCCCGTGCAGGCGGTTGCACTTCGAATGTCCTGGCAGGAAATGGCATGCCGAGAAAGTTATGCCGAGCTGCCAGCCGTCGAGTTTTAATTTCATGTATGCCAATATGCCGATATCCGTATAAATGTTTTCGTCGGTGTCCAAAGTCCGAGGACATTTGGACGTGCTTGGGAGCCGGGTTGGCTGGAACTGAATCCGGGGATGGTTGGCTGGTGCCGTGGTCCTGCAACCGGGATGCATGCCGGTTTAAACACCTCCCCGCCCTCACGGGCGAGGTTTCCTAAGGATGAGCTCAATCGTCACCAACCCGGTTCCGGCAACCGGGTCACGACCCCGGCCTCACAGCCGGGGCATGGTGGCGATGGCTGGAACTGGAACCGGGGATGGTTGGCTGGAACCAATCGCATGGGAAAGGTTTAATTAATTATTCATATATGGGATATTCATGGCTGACGCAAGAAGGCTGAACCTTATCCTGGCTGTGACAGCTGCTGTCATCCTTATTGTCTCATTCAGCGCCCTGGCCTACACATTCATCCCGGCGGGAGATTCCGATGTTGTCTCCATCAACGGCGTCGATTACGCTTGGGCCAACATATTCGATGATTACGAGCCGCACAGCTTCACGGCCAACGATCTGGACTACGAGGGCGTGCATCTCGCGGAACTGGTCATGGATTCGGGTGTCCAGAGCCCGGAGGCACATACCTACAGGCTCACAGGCCAGGACCATTACCAGAAGGATGTGACTTGGATTGACATTCAGAACGGTTACCTGACCTTGGCGAAACACAGGGCAGTGTTTCCTGGACTCACTCAGAGCTTCTGGGTCAGGAACCTGGCTTCGATTGAGGTGGTGTAGATGGAAACCAAGACCGTAGATAAATACAGGGTGCTGGCCGGGATTGTCCTATTCGGCTCTCTCTGGGGGATGCTCGAATGCATGCTGGGCGAAATCAGTCCGTCCGGATTCCCCATGGGGGCCTTCCTGGGCGGATTTATCGGACTTGGCCTGATGATGCTCACGAGGAGGCTGTACAATGTCATGTGGATGCAGCTCGGCATGGCCATTGTGGCGGGCGCGCTCAGGTTCTGGGCCCCTGTCGGCACATGCGTCATATGCTCGTCCCTCGCCATAATGGCAGAAGGCCTTATCTTCGAACTGATTTTCAACAGGCCCATGTTCAACATACACGGCTCCGGGCCGCTCGACCTGAGAAAGGCGAAGACACTGGCATTGCTGGGCATCATTTTCGGCTTTGTCATTTACACGCTGGGCTACATGTTCACACAGATAATGACGCCCATTCTCACCGGCGCCATATTCACCCCTGCAAACTTCGTCAACAACCTCCCCGTGATGGTCGGAGCTGGCTTCTATGCCGCCGTGTTCGGAGGGCTCTCGGTGCCTTTGACCGTGCTCTCGATGCGGCCGCTTCACCTGTCGATAAAAAAGAGGGTGTACTACAGGGCCGCAACCGGACTCTCTGCATGCTGCTGGGTGCTGGTGTTCGGGTTCTTCTATCTGATGTGAGGTGGAAATATGGCAACTGTGAAAATAATCATGTTCCACCCGGAGAAATGCAAGGGCCACGGAGAATGCATGAAGGCGTGCTCCAAGGTCCATCACAAGAATGATAAGGGGGGCGAATGGTCCGCAATAAGAATCGAGAAATCCGGCTCCGGCTTCGCCATGACAGACTGCAACATGTGCGGGCTGTGCATAGACATGTGCCCTGTGCAGGCCATAAAGCGGCTGAGCTCAGGGACAGTGGTCCTGGACAAGAAGAAATGCGTCGGCTGCCAGGCATGCGTAGGTTTCTGTCCCCGGGGGGTGATGAGGAAAGCCCCGGATGTAATCACGCCGTTCAAGTGCATAGCCTGCGGAGCATGCGTCCGCGCCTGCCCCGAGGGAGCGCTGGAGCTCAAGGAAGTGGACCTCGATAAAATCCAGGAAGAGGTTTTCGCAAAACACGGGAGGGTGTGCAAATGAAAGGCCCTGAACAGACAATAGACTGCGACTACAAGCCGAAAACGCTCAAGACACCAGACGGATTCGAGACAGGGAACACGAAGCACCAGTGGGACCTTGCCAAGATGAAGAAGGGCCATAAAGTCTTGGCCGAATTCAGATATGAGAAGCGAAAGGTAATACGCGGATATGCCGGCCGCACACTCTATGTGAATCTTTCAACCAACGAGATAAAGGAGAAGCCAGTCACCGAGGAAATGAAGGCCATGTTCACCGGAGGCAAGGGCTTCGACCTCAAGCTCCTCCGGGACGCCATCAAGCCCACGACCCGTTGGAACAGCGAGGAGAACGAACTCGTCATGGCTGCGGGACCGCTCTGCGGCACCACGCAGTACTCGGGCATGGGAAAGTGTCTGGCCGTGACTGTCTCGCCGCTCACGAACATGGTCTGCGACTCCAATGCCGGCGGGTATTTTGCCCCGTACATGAAGTTCTCCGGCTTCGATGCAATCGAAATTCAGGGCAAGGCCAAGAAGGACGTTGCCGTCATCATCGACGGAGTGGAGGGCAAGGTGACCATTGAAACGGCGCCGCACGAAGACGTCAACGCCCACCTGATTGCCGAGCAGCTCACATACATGTACGCGGCCGAGGACACTGAGCCGGCGCGCCAGAAGGTCGCTGTCGTATCAGCGGGAAAGGGCGCAGAGACCTCGTTCTGGGGCATACTCAACATATCGTTCTACGACCCCAGGAGGAAGGTTGCCAGGCTGAAGCAGCACGGCAGAGGCGGCCTCGGCACTGTGTTCAGGGACAAGAAGCTGAAGGCTCTTGTGGCCAGAGTAGACCATTTCGACGGGCTCTCAAACGACCCGGCAGACCCGGACAAGGTAGCTGCGACAGGGCTGAAACACCACATGGAGATGCGGGACCTGGACAGGAGCCAGTGTAACATGAGGGTTGTAGGAACAGGAAACATTGTCGAAGTAATGGATGCCTATGATCTTCTGCCGACAGAGAACTACAGGTTCGGCTCCCATCCGAAGGCCGCCAACCTGCATTCGCACCATTTCTACAAGCGGTTCACTCAAGTCATTCCCGACGGATGCTGGTATGGCTGCACAATGGCCTGCGCCAAGGTGGTGGACGGCTTCAGGGTGATGACGGGCCCTTATAAGGGCATGAAATTTTCCGTCGACGGACCTGAGTATGAAAACACCGCGGCATGCGCCAACATGGGGCTTTGGGACCCTGATTGGGTCATCGAGTGGAACTTCTACTGCGACTGCTACGGGCTTGACACCATCTCCTTCGGAACGGGCACTGCCTATTACATGGAGATGTACGAGTACGGAATCCTGAACAAGGAGAGGTGCGGGGGCCTGGAACTGCAGTGGGGCAATGCAGAGGCGATAATGGAATTCATGCATAGGATAGCCCGCGGGGAAAAGGACGAATTCGTCCAGATCGCGTCAAAGGGAATCAGGAAGACGAAAGACTGGATGCTGGCCAAGGGCTGGGGCGATCCGTACATAATCGAGAACTGCGGGATGGAGCAGAAAGGCCTCGAGTTCTCGGAGTACGTGTGCAAGGAGTCGCTGGCCCAGCAGGGGGGTTACGGCCTGACCAACAAAGGCCCCCAGCATGATGAGGCCTGGTTGATATTCATGGACATGGTGAACAAGCAGATACCCACGTTCGCGGACAAGGCCGAAGCACTGCATTACTTCCCGATATGGAGGACCTGGTTCGGTCTTGTGGGCCTGTGCAAGCTTCCTTGGAATGACGTGACGCCGGTGGGAAACAGCACCACAAAGGAGCCGGCCAAGATACCGGAGCACGTGCAGAACTACGCTGACATAATGGGCGCCACCCTGGGCCGCAAGATTAGGCCCCAGGACCTCATCGACATGTCAGAGAGAGTATACAACTTCCAGCGCGCGATGAATGTCTGGATGGGCAGGGGCACCAGGAAGGAAGACAAGCTCCCATTCAGGGCCATGGGCCCTGTCACGGAGATGGAGTATCTGTCCAGGAAGGACCGGTACGACAAACAGCTCGTTGAAAACATCGGCCTGGCCAAGGAGAAGGTCGCCAAGATGACCACCCTGCAGAAGCTGGACATACTCAAGGAGTACAGGCTGGACCAGTACCAGAAACTTTCCGACGCCGTGTACCACCGCAGGGGCTGGACCCAGAACGGGATACCCACGCCCCAGAAGATGAGGGCGCTCGGCTTCACGGAGGACTGCCTGCTGGATTTCCTGCAGAAGAGGATTGACGAGGACGAGAAGGCCGGGCTCAATGTCTGGGGCGGGAAATATTCTGGGGACGAGAAACCGCCATTGGCAGAGAGGAAGTACTGGGAAAAATGGTGACCTGCCCGGCCTGAAAAACATCAAATAATGCTGAAGGCTTACCAAAGCCTGTCATGGATAATCGGGAGTCTAAAATAAATCGCAGCCTTGCAGGCAGAGACGGAGAACTAACCAGCCTGAGGGAATTTCTCGCAAAGGCGGTAGGTGGGGAGGGGCAGGCTGTCATCGTAACAGGCGAACCCGGCATTGGCAAGACAAGGCTGGTGGACGAGTTCCTCGGCACTGTCGGCGGCGCGAGGGTGCTCAGGGGCCATGCGACTGAGGGCGACGTAAGACCGTTCGGTGCATTCTCCGATGCGCTTGCCGACGTGATGGGCGGCAGGCTTTTCCAGGAGGACGAGTACACCGGCTTCGGCAGCGTTTTCCTGATCAACGAATCCGGGATGCTCTTGGCCAAGTCGGGCGGCTCGGACGATATGGACGCGGACATATTCGCCGGCATGCTGTCGGCCGTGCAGAATTTTGTCAGCGACTCGTTCGATTCCACGGGCCACCAGGCAGCCGGGCTGGGAAAGCTCGTCTACGGGGACATGACAATCATGACCGAGCATGCCCCGGGCATATTCATCACCGCAGTGGCCAAAGGAAAGGAGCACCCTCAGATGAGGGCCGTTCTGGCCGGGGCCACGAGGGAGATGTGCGAAACCCGTGGCGAGGCATTGGCATCCTGGACAGGCAACATGGCGGATCTAGGGCTGCTGCAGGAAAGCATAGATGCGCTGGCCCGCAGCCGGTTTCTTGTCAGGAAAGACCTGGAGGGCGTGAAGTTCGAGAACGAGAGGCTCAGGATAGCGGAGAACGTCATGGCCCATGTTGACGGCCTGACAGAGAAACAGCCTGTTGTGCTGATGCTCGAGGATGTTCACTGGGCGGACGAGTCGTCGCTGTTCCTGTTCTCCTACATTGCGCGCAACATCAAGAACCGGAGCCTGCTCCTGATTGCCACAGCGAGAGAGGAGGGGGGCCAGGATTTCGCAAGGTTCAGGTCCGCCGTGAAGGAGGAGGAGACAGTCTCCGAGCTGAACCTGGCCGGGCTTGACAAGGACGGTGTCCGCTCCCTGGCGGACAGGATGTTCCAGCCAAATGAGTTCCAGGGGGATTTCATTGCCAGGCTGGCTAGGGATTCCACAGGCAACCCCCTGTTCATAATCGAGACGCTCAGGCAGATGGCCGAGGACGGCGGCATAATTCAGGAGAGAGGAGCTTATCACATTGCCAGGGAGGATTACCAGCTGCCTGGGAGCGTGGAGGAGGTTGTCGGGCGAAGGCTGGATACCCTGGACGCAAGGGCCGTGGCAGTGGCCGAGTATGCATCCTGCATAGGCGAAAACTTCAATTTCCCGGACCTGGCATCGCTCAGCTCTCTCGGGGATCCCGGGCCGGAGGTGGAGAAGCTCAAAAAATCCGGGGTGTTCGCGGCCAAGGATGCCGGGTTGGGTTTCTCCCATGCCATGTTCAGGCAGGTGACCTATGAGACCATCTCCGGAAGGTGGAAAACAGTCTATCACCGGAACCTCGGTGAGTATTGCGAAAGGACCAGGGAGGCCAGGGGCGGGGATGCGGTTTACGAGCTTGCCAGACATTTCTCGGCCAGCGGGGACAATCCGAAGGCGTTCGGGTACCTGCTCGAGGCGGGCGAGAGGGCTGAAGGCGCATACGCGGCGGAGCTGGCCAGGGGATTCTACGGCACCGCGCTCGACATCATGCCGAAATTGGGGGCGGGGTATGCCGACGATGGGGTCAGGGCCCAAATCCTTGAGAAGCTGGCAGATTCGGAGAGGCGGGTGGGCGCAGTCAAGGAGTCCGCTGCCGACTACGAGAGGGCCATTGCAATCCTGGACGGGGACCAGCGCCTTGCCGTGACCCTGAAGGCGGCCAATGCCATTCACCTAGCGGGGGAACTCGATAGGGCGAAGGAAATTCTGGGCGGGATATTGCCGCTTGACGACTGCGTTTCAAATGATGTCAGCACCCAGATACTTGCGCGATACAGTGTGATGTGTGCAGGTATGGGCGATAAGGAAGCGGCGGGCATGAATGCCGAGCTGGCGTTGAAAAAACTGGATGCGGTGAAGGATCCAAGCACAAGGGTGATTGTGTTAACCATGCTGGGCAAGGCCTATGAAATGCTAGGCCCGGAGGAGAAGGCCCAAGCCATGCTGCAGAATGCGGTGGACGAGGCCGAGGCGAGCAATGACCTGGGCTGCCTTGCCTTGGCTTACTCGGAGATAGGCTATCACAAGCATTTCGGGGGGGAGCATGAGGCGGCATCAAAACTCCTCGAGAAGGCCGCTGCATACATGGAGAAACGCGGGGACATATCCGAGCTTAGCCGAACCCTCGTCATGCTGGGCATGGCCTACTCGGACTGCGGGGAGCTAGAAAAGTCCCTCGCCAGCCTGAAGCGGGCCCTGGCCTTCGCCCGGAAGATGGGGAACACGCATCACCTGGCCTCCACACTCGGGAACATCGGCTACACGCTGGCGATGATGGGGCGGCATACAGAATCGCTCGCATACCAGACAGAGTCCCTAGAGCTGAGGAGGAAGAACAAGGCGAAGGGCGGCATGGGATGGTCATACCTGGACATGTCCATGGTTCATGTGCAGCTGGACATGCTGGACGTCGCTGCCGAGTGCCTCACCAAGTCAGCGGGGCTCTTCGCCGAGTCTGGGGACCTTGCCGGCCTGTGCATGGCAAAGAGCGCCCTGGCCGATATCAGGAAATTCCAGAACGACAATGCGGCGGCTGTGTCACTCTACAAAGAGGCTTTGGCGATTGCCGAGCAGAAGAATCTGGCCAGACTGAAATTCGCCATACTGAAGGAGATGGCGGAGCTGGGCGCGGCAGAGCCCGTGGGCGCCCTTGCAGAACTTGAGGCCATCGCGGAGAAGCTTGCAGACGCACCCATTAACATGGCGCTGATGGAGCTGCGCGGGAACCTGGCATACGCGAATGGAAACAATGAGGAAGCTGAGCTGCATTACGATGCGGGACTGAAAATGGCCACAGGCCACCAGATAGACGATGACCTGGTCGCCGCAAATCTGCTGGTTCGCCGCGCAAGGCTGCACTGGAAGACAGGAAGAAAGGAAGCCGCGCATGCGGATGCTGCGCGTGCCAGGGAGCTTTACGGGAAATGGGGAAGGATGAGGGAGGCAAAGCATGTCGAGGATTTTCCCGGGGAATAGTTTCGGTCCTCTTCACCGATAATATTTATAATCATACTTTCTTATGAACCCCGATAACATGGAGAAGATAATCGGATACTGCGGGTTGGTGTGCACGGAATGCCCGGCCTACCTGGCCACGCTGAAGAATGACGACAAACTGCGGAAGCAGACGGCCGAGAAATGGTCTGAGATGTACAAGTCCGACATCAAGCCGGAGAATATCAATTGCAATGGCTGCACAACACCGGGAAAAAAGATCCAGCACTGCAATGAATGCGAGATGCGGCTGTGCGGGATAAAGAAGGGCGTGAAGAACTGCGGTCGGTGCGCAGACTACTCGTGCGACAAAATTGAGGCGTTCCTCAAATGGGTGCCGGACGCGAAAAAAGTTTTAAATGCGGAAAAAAAATTATCCAAGACGAAATAATTTTCCGGATTTGTTGGTTTCCGGATAGCCACCCCCATGCTTAGTTCAGGCTAACATCATCATGCCACCGAGCTTGGCGGCAGCACCACGGCGACAGTGCACTTGGCATTGATGGCGATATCGCGCTCGACTCCGGATGTGAAGCCTGTGCGCTCGTGCGCCCAGTCGCCCTCGAGGATGACCATGTCGACCTTGCGTTCCGATGCGAAATCAACCAGGTCCCGCACGGTGTTCCTGACCAGGAGTACTTTCGAGTGTATGAATTTCAAAATGGGCCAGCCCTTCATGTTCTGGAGGAAGGAAAGCTGCTTCTTCGAGTCAACGAGCGTTTCTGGCCTGTAAATGGAATAAAGCGGGGTTATTGCCGGCATCTCGACAACCTTGGCCACTATGACATCCACATCCGGTATGTTCCTGTTTCCTGAAAGCGCGGATGCCAATTCGAATGGCATTTTGTGAAATGCCTCGAGTACCGGTATTAGTATTCTGTATCCCTTGGAATCAGGATACTGGCGCTTGGTTGTGCCCGGGCTCACCAATATGATCCTCTTTTCTGAATATTCGCGCAACCAGGAATAATCCTTGGAAATGCGGCCGCTCCTTTTGAAGGTGTCCCTGCCCACAGTGAGTATTAAAGTGTCCGTGCCCGATGCATCAAACAATTTCCTGAAGGCCTCACCGGGAACTGTGCGCCGCCCGGATTTCTCGGGCGCGTACTCGGCATACTCGAATGGAATTTTTACGTTTGACGCCCTGGATGCAAGTATGTCGAATTTCTTCTCCATCCATTGCCCCTTGTCGCTGGACTGGGTTCTGGCCAGAATCACCCTTGAGCCGCTGTGCTCGCCCATTGTGAGGGCCATGACGAATGTGTCCTCGTCGTCCGGGGTCATGCCCATGACAACGACGACCGGTCCCGAACGTTCGATGAACTGCGCGACCGTGGTCGGCCTAGCGCCTGCTCCAGCTGATTCAGGTAGAATAGGAACAGCTGGCCGAGGAACAGGAGCTTTGTGGATTGAGCGAACCGTCGCCTTCCTGACCTCTTCCACCAGAAGAACGACAGGCGCTATAATGTACAATGCCAGCCAATACATCGGGTCGATGGGGGAGAGCATTAGCAATTCATTGACCAGCGGCAAATTGATAGCCACCAACAGCCCGAGGAACTCGATCACTGAGGCGTACGCCAGCCACTTATTTTTATGAAGCGCTACCTCGAAGGATGATTTGACGCCGGTGCGCATGGCGAACAGAACGCCCAGCTGCCCGGCGACAATGCCCGCGGTCATTATCGTCATGCCTTTCAGGTAAACATCTGTGTCCTCGATGACAGACTCGCCTGACCAGCCGCTCTGATTCCAATAGTAGAACACCCACATCAGCGTATAAGCGCCAATTATCGAGCCGATGTAGGCCGCGCGGGCCATGGCCCATTTGTCGAACAGCTTGGTCCCTTTCTTCCTGGGGGCGCGCTCCATGATGCCCGGCTCAGGAGCCTCGCTCGTTAGAGACAGCCCGGTGGGTATTTCGAGGAACAGGTCGATGAGCAGCACCTGGATGACGGCGAGCGGCAGCGGGCAGCCGAGAAGCACGAACGCAAGGAACGCCACCATCTCGGACCAGTTATGGCAGAAAACGTAGATGATGAATTTCTTCAGGTTGTCGAAAACTGCTCTACCTTCTTCGATTCCGTTCACTATGGAAGCGAAGTTGTCGTCAAGCAGAACCATATCCGCAGATTCCCTGGCCACGTCGGTCCCGGTGATTCCCATTGCAACCCCAATGTCCGCCTCCAAAAGCGCGGGAGCGTCGTTCACGCCGTCGCCGGTGACGGCAACAATCTCCCGACGAGACCTGAGCATGCGCACTATGCGCAGCTTCTGCTCCGGCGTTGTCCGGGCGAACACCAGCTCCTTCACTTTTAATAGGGATGCAAGCTGCTTGTCCGACATCTGGGCCAGCTTTGCGCCGGTGACGACACGGAAGTCGCTGCCGGAGATTATGCCGACCTTCCTGGCAATGGCTTCGGCAGTAAGTTCATGATCCCCAGTTATCATTATTATCCGTATGCCGGCTGCGCGGGCCTTGTGAATGGCCTCCGGCACCTCTGCACGGGGCGGATCGTTGATTGCTACGAGGCCTGCGAAAATTAAGCCGGTCTCACAGGTATCTGATTCGTAATCCTCTGATTCTCCGGGCATTGTCCTATAGGCAAGAGCCAGCACACGGTAAGCGCTTTTGGCGAAGGCCTCCATCTGGGCTATGACTTGCGCCTTCAGCTCGTGTGTCAAGGGGACGGTTTTCCCAGCCCACAGGATGGAGCTGCATCTGGGAAGTATCGCCTGGCCTGCGCCTTTGGTGTAGCAAAGTATCTCGGAGCCGGACCTGTGGACACTGGACATCATCTTCCGGTTGGAATCGAACGGTATCATTCCTATCCTGGGCTGCTCAACTAATGAAGCTTTGGGGATGAGGCCGCCCTTGATCGCGAACACCAGCATGGCTGCGTCCGTGGAGTCTCCGACAGCAGTCCATCTCGACTTGCGCCTGTCCAGCGGAGGTACGAGCGTGGCCGTGTTGTCCAGCGCGGCAATGTCGCACAGAACCTTCAGCGCGGTTCTGTCTCCGGCCTTCAGGGTCTCCACTCCGGAAGTTATGCTGCCTTCGGGTCCGTAGCCCTCGCCAGATATTTCGAAGGTCTCCCCTCCAGCCCAGGCCATCCTCACTGTCATCTGGCCCTCGGTTATGGTACCTGTCTTGTCCGAGCATATGACGGTGCACGAGCCAAGCGTCTCGACCGATGACAAGCGCTTAACTATCACATTCCTCCTCGACATGGCCTGGCTGCTCAGCGCGAGTGAGAGCGTCACGGTTATCTGGAGCCCTTCCGGGACCAGAGACATCATGACGCCTATCATGAATAGGATGCTTGTCAGGAATGACAGGCGAAGAAAGAGTATGGATGTGATGAAGAATGCGATGCCAACCGCAATCGCGACTATGAAATTCAGCCGCGCAGTGCCGTCCAGCTGCTTCTGGAGCGGGCTATCGGATTCCACGACATTCTGGGCCATGGCCACGATGCGGCCGAACTCCGTGTCCGGGCCTGTGGCGACCACGACAGCGTAGGCATTGCCCGAGCTTATTGTCGTTCCGGCGAACAGGAGGTTCTTGCATTTGTAGAGGTCTTCGGCAACTGCCTCGGCTCCGCACATGGTGGACCGCCTCTGGAGGTCCGATTCGCCGGTCAGGATGATGTTGTCCACGGAGAGACTGAAGCTGTCCACCACGCGCACGTCGGCCGGAACCTTGTCCCCCTCTTCGAGGAATATAACATCGCCCGGGACTATCTCCGAGATGGCCAGTTGCTTGATCTTGCCGTCACGCATCACCTTTGCGTTCTTTGGTACGAGGTCCTTGATTGCGTCCACCGCGCTCTCAGCCCGCTTCTCCTGGAACAGAGTGAACAGGATGCTGACGATGACCACTGCGACGATGGCCAAGCTCATCTGGTACGATGTAGGGTCGTCCGATGAGACTCCTACGAAGAAGCAGAGGCCTGCTGCCACCAGCAGAAGGACATTGAACAGGTTTCGGAGATGACCGAGAAATTTGATTATCAGGAGGGGTCGCGCCTGCTCTGGAAGGACATTCGCCCCATGCAACTGCAGAAGCATGCTCGCTTTTTCAGATGATAAGCCGTTCCTATCCGTGCCCAGGGAGGCGTAGAGTTCGTCAACTGGGGAGGAGGCGCACTTCCTCAGGTCTATGCGGCTGATTTCTGTTTTGCCCATGGCTTTCACCATCGAGCCCTTTCGATAAAGTTCGTCGCCATTGGATGTGAATATTTATAATTATGCATGATTCCATATCAATAACCGCGCATATTTTCAATTATTCGTTGATAATGTGTGACCATATGCGGCACCCATCCACCCATAGAGATTTTCGAGCAGGTGAACCCGAGTTTTCTCCGAAGATGGCGAAGCCATCGAGGCCCAGCCGAGTCCGAAGGATTCGGTGGGGTGTTTACTGAATATTTTTCTTTTAGAGGGTTGACCAGCGCAGAAAATCTTAAAAGAAAAATACTCCGGCACACAGCCTGGTTCCGATGCGATTGTATCGTACAAGGAGATTACAATACAAAGGATGAAAGAAACGCTTCCTATGCTAGATCTGAAAATGTGTTTCGCCCTGCACGCACTGGCAGGGCAGGTACCCGACCTCCCCGCCCCTGCGGAGGCGGGGCTTCCCAAAACAGAGTTGGACATTGCCTCAGATTGTTTGGATATTCGCACTCGCTAGCACATCGTATTAAAACCCCACCCTTACAGGTGGGGCATGCCGCCAGGAATGCGCCTTTGTAGGCTCCGCCTGGAGCCTACATCCTGTACAAACTGAACCCCGCCTCCGATATCGGCGCGTTCATCGCTGCCGATATGCCGAGAGCCAGCACCAGCCTTGTCTGAGTGGGGTCAATTATGCCGTCGTCCCATATCCTGGCGCTGGAGTAATATGGGTTTCCTTCCAGTTCGTACTTCTCCAGTATGGGCTTCTTTAGGTTCTCCTCTTCTTCCTTGGTCATGGCCACGCCCTTGCGGAACAGCTGGTCCTTCTTGACCGTGGAGAGGACGTTCGCTGCCTGCTCGCCGCCCATGACGCTTATCCTGGCGTTGGGCCACATCCAGAGCTGCCTCGGGCCGTAAGCGCGGCCGCACATGCCGTAATTGCCTGCGCCGAACGAGCCCCCTATGAGGACTGTGAACTTCGGTACCTGGGCGTTTGATACGGCCGTGACCATCTTGGCGCCGTCCTTGGCTATTCCGCCAGATTCGGCCTTGGTGCCGACCATGAAGCCGGTGATGTTCTGCAGAAATATAAGCGGTATCTTGCGCTGGCAGCACATCTCTATGAAATGGGTGCCCTTGAGGGCGCTTTCCGAGAATAACACGCCGTTGTTGGCCAGTATGCCGACCGGGTATCCCATGATGTGCGCAAAACCCGTCACCAGCGTGGTGCCGTACAGCTCCTTGAACTCGTGGAATTTGCTTCCGTCGACGACCCTGGCAATGACCTCGCGGACTTCGAAGGGCCGCTTCGAGTCCTTTGGAATGATGCCGTAGATTTCCTCAATCGGATACTTAGGCTCCTCCGGCTTTCTGGTCTTGATGCTGGTCTTGGGCTGGCGGTTCATGTTCTCAAGTATGTTGCGGCCGATATGGAGGGCCTGTTCGTCGTTCTGCGCATAGTGGTCGCTGACTCCAGACTTGCGGCAGTGCACATCGGCGCCGCCCAGGTCTTCGGCGCTGACTTCCTCGCCCGTGGCGGCTTTCACGAGCGGAGGGCCGCCGAGGAAAATCGTGGCATTGCCCTTGACCATGACTGTCTCGTCTGACATGGCTGGCACGTAGGCGCCGCCCGCGGTACAGGAGCCCATGACAAGCGCGATCTGGGGTATCTTCATTGAGGACATCCTTGCCTGGTTGTAGAAAATCCTGCCGAAGTGCTCCCTGTCAGGGAACACTTCATCCTGGAGAGGAAGGAACGCGCCGCCGGAGTCCACCAGATAGACGCAGGGCAGGTTGTTCTCCATGGCTATCTCCTGTGCCCTGAGGTGCTTCTTCACTGTCATTGGGTAATAAGTACCTCCCTTCACTGTCGCATCGTTGGCTATGACCATCACTTCGCGGCCGTGGACTATTCCTATGCCTGTGACGATGCTGGCGCACGGCGCCTGGTTCTCGTACATTCCTACGGCGGCGAGCGGGTTCAGTTCCAGAAAGGGTGACTCCGGGTCCAGCAGCGCGTCTATCCGCTCCCTGGCAAGCATCTTGCCCCTCGATTTGTGCAGCTTGACCTGCTCCGCGCCGCCGCCGGCCTTGGCCCATTCGATTTTTTCCTTGAGATTGGCCGACAGCTTAAGGTAATGCTCCCTGTTCTCCTTGAACTCGGTCCCGTTGATGTCTATTTTTGTCTCGATAGCATCCATGCTCATGCCTCCTTTGCTCCATCTGGCTTCTTCTCCATCCCTATCAGGAGGGCGCCGATGTCCACCTGGTCCCCCACCTTGAAATTGATTTTACCGACCTTGCCGTCGTACGGCGCCTTTATTTGATATTCCATTTTCATTGCCTCAATCGTCAGGATGACATGCCCGGCCCTGACAGTATCGCCTGCCTTCGCGCCGACCGCCGTGACTTTTCCTGATATGGGGGACATGATGCTCGACGGGAGCTTGTCAAATGATGCCTGCTTTGCGCCGGCCTCGACCTTGTTGAACCTGTACACCTCGCCGTTGATGAATATGTGGCGCTGGTTGCCGTCCGTGGCAATATTGCATTTGGTAACTTTGCCGTTTATTGTCAGCGTCACAAACCCGGGCTTCTGTTCCCTGCATTCGGCCTGGAAGGTCTTTTCTCCGACGGTTATGCGGTAACTCTCGGCTTCACGCATTATTTTGACCGGATACAGCTTTCCTTCGTATTCGTAGTGCATTTCCATATCATCGCCTCAGCTGTCTATCCTCCATCTGCCCACCTGGGTCCAGGGTGACTGGGTTTCCTGGGATGCCTGGGCATCATTTACCGACTCTATGACGCCGGCATGTTTCATGTCGTCGATTGCTGCCGCAATGAGGACCTCGGGCGGCAGCGTCTCGGCCGATGCCCAGTTCCCGAAATATGTCTCAATGAAATGCGTGTCTATGTCACCGCTGGCGAATGCCGGGTGATGCACTATCGCCCTCAGGAAAGGAATGTTGGTCGTAACGCCCAGCGCGATATAGTTCGACAGGGCCCATTCCATCTTTCTGGACGCGTCCTTCCTGTCCTCGCCGTAGACAATGAGCTTGGCCAGCATCGGGTCATAGTAAGGCGATATCTTGTACCCGGAGCTTATGCCCGTGTCATGCCTGATGTTGACGCCCGTGGGCAGTTCCACTGTCTTTAGCGTGCCTGTGCTGGGCATGAAGCCCCTTTGGGGGTCCTCGGCATAGATGCGGCACTCGATGGCATGGCCGCGCTGCATCAGCTTGTCCTGTTCCAGGGTAAGTTTCTCGCCGGAGGCTATGCGTATCTGCCACTTGACAATGTCAATGCCCGTTGTCATCTCGGTGATCGCGTGCTCCACCTGCAGCCTGGTGTTCATCTCCAGGAAATAGAAATTCCTCTCGGCGTCCAGCATGAATTCCACTGTCCCGGCATTGGAATACCCGATAGTCTTGGCCGCGACGATGGCAACCTGGCCCATCCTTGCCCTGAGGTCAGGGTCCATGGCGACCGAAGGCGTTTCCTCTATGACCTTCTGGTGCCTCCTCTGTATCGA
Source organism: uncultured Thermoplasmata archaeon (assembly GCA_964354755.1). Taxonomy (GTDB): domain Archaea; phylum Thermoplasmatota; class Thermoplasmata; order SG8-5; family SG8-5; genus UBA147. Next base: position 67,941 of record CAYHBA010000002.1, on the reverse strand, counting down.
GCATTCCCTCTCGAACAGGTGCACGACATTGCCGTGCTCGTCCGCCAGTATCTGGAATTCTATATGTCTTGGTTTGACCAGATATTTCTCGAGCAGGAGTTCGTCGCTGCCGAAGGATGATTTCGCCTCCCTCCTGGCAGAATTGACCGCATCATCGAGTTGGTCCATGCTGCGGACAATTTTCATCCCTTTTCCGCCGCCGCCAGCCGAGGCCTTGATGAGCACAGGAAATCCGATGCGCCTGCAGGCCTCTTCGAGCGTCTCGTTCTCCTCCTCGCCGGTATAGCCCGGAATGACAGGAACGCCCACATTCCTCATTGTGCGCTTGGCCTCTATCTTGTCCCCCATCCCGTGAATGACCTCTGCGGTGGGCCCGATGAATTTAATACCGGCTTCGGCGCAGGCTTTGGGAAACCTCGGGTTCTCCGATAGGAAGCCATAGCCCGGGTGGACTGCGTCTGCCCCGCTCTTCTTCGCAATATCGATGATCTTCTCGATGTTCAGGTAACTGGCTGAAGGCGCCGGGTCGCCCAGGCAGTATGACTCGTTGGCCATCTCCATATGGGGGGAACCGGCATCCGCGTCCGAGTATACGGCCACCGTGGCTATGCCCATTTCCTGGCAGGCCGTCATTATCCTGACTGCTATCTCGCTGCGGTTGGCCACAAGTATCTTGGTTATGTCCATTCTAGGCTCTCCACTTGGGTTCCCTCTTCTCGAGGAATGCGCCCACGCCCTCTTTTCCTTCCGGGGAAGCACGTGCATCGGCGATAGCATTGATGCAGTATTTCCTGAATTCATCCGGCGATTTGCCAGTTCCAGCCTTAGCCAGGCGCTTGCACGCTTTCACTGCCTCGGGCCCGCCCTGGAGAATCATGTCTGTTGCCTTGTCAAGCGCATCGTTCAGTTCGTTGGGTTCGGCGACAACATCCACCATGCCGAGCTTCAGGGCTGCCTTGGCTGTTAGCCTTTCGCCTGTGATGAACAACCTGGCTGCGACCTTTGGGCCGATTCTCTCGATGACATATGGCGATATTACGCCGGGCAGAAGGCCCAGCCTGACTTCGGAGAATCCTAGCTTGGCTTGCCCGCTGGCAATGGCGATGTCGCAGGCGCAGACCAGCCCCGCGCCTCCGCCGAAAGCTGCGCCGTTGACCTTGGCTATTGAAGGAATTTCAATCGCCGCGAGTGCCCGGAACATGGCAGAAAGTTTCTCGACATCCGCAAGGTTCTGCTCGCGGGAATACTGGCCCATGCGCTCCATCCAATTGAGGTCGGCGCCGGCGCAGAATGATTTGCCGGCACCGGTAATGACAAGAGCCCTGGCATCAGTGCCCTTTATCCGCAGGAAGCAGTCCGTGAACTCGGCAATCATGTTCTCGTCGAACGCATTGTGTTTGTCTGGCCTGTTCAGCGTGACTGTGATTATGCGGCCGCCCTCAACAAGTATGGACTCATAGCTCATGTGCATCCGCCGTTCTGGGCCACGGCCACATATTTTAAATAGCTTGGGGTGGGGCATTCGGCAATTGTCTAATTTTTAATAGCCAATAGAGATAAATATTACACAGAGATGCTCATCTCAACATAGTGCCGAGGTAGCTAAGCCCGGTTTAAGGCGCCGGCCTTGAGAGCCGGTGGTGCCCTGCACCACGGGAGTTCGAATCTCCTCCTCGGCGTTTATTTTAATGAACCTCATCACCAATAACAAGTTTGGAATGGATTTCCAGCACAACCTCGAAGCCCGCGACCGGATACCCGAGCTCGAAATTCTCCAGCACCTGGGGATGGTATTCCCCGAAGCTGCCGATCGCCTTTCCGCAGGCCATTATTTCCGCTGACCTGCCCGGGATATAGGCCGGGTCCTGGCAGTGGGCCAGCTCGAAAGGAATATTCAGGTCCCGCAGCACTGTCTGCACAAGGGACTTCATGTCCGTGAACGACGCTTTCGAGTGTATCGACAGAGCCGCCAGGTGCCGGACTGTTTCCGTGCCCGAGACAACGCTGCCTGCCTCGAATATGTTCTGGGGCAAATCCCGGTGCTTGTTGGTCCTCAGGAAAGCCAGCATGCCGGGCGCCAGCGCAACTCGGACGCAAGTTAAATATTCCGCAATCGGATTCTGTATCTTCGCAAGCCCGGGATTCTCCGGCCTGAGCATCATGGCGAACTGCTCGTTCTCGCAGGACAGGGCCAGGCTCTTGACCTCGAGATAGCCATGGCCAATCATGAGCCTGCGGGCCGTGTTGGATAGGGCCTCCAGAGGCCTTTCAGCGCCGAATGTCAGGCTCTGCGGCATCTGGCTGGCTATGTTGCCGTAACCGGCGCTGATTGCAATGTCCTCAATGAGGTCGACGCTGTGCAGAATGTCATTTCGGTACCCAGGAACCTTCACGGTGACTTCCTTGCCTTTGGCCTCCGCCCCGAACCTCATTCTCCTGAGGTGCTCGGCAATCTGCTCGGCCGTGTAATCGGTGCCCAGCAGGGCATTTACCTCGTTGACTGCCAATTTCCTTTCCTTCGGCTGCATCTCAGGCAGAACCATTTCAGAATCTGGATAAACAACCTTGACTGTTTCGATGGAGCCGCCCCTCTCGGCCAGGAGCGTTGCGACGATGTTGAGCGCGCATTTCAGCGTGTTCAGGTCCGTGCCTGTGAGGTCGAGGAAAATGTCTGTCGTGGCCTCCGTGACCGCGGTGATGTTCCCGTTGATTATCGGCGGGAAGGACAGGACCTTTCCTTCAGCGTCAATAATTACTGGGTACCTGGGCTTGCCCTCCAGTATCCAGGCGTATTCCATGCCTTTTTCATGCCGCTTCAGAATCTCGGCCATATCCATCTCCATGGCGTATCCCAGGGGGGCGAATCTCATGCTCCTTGGCTCGACCGCTTTGTATGTGAATGGGAATTTCAGCCTGGCCATGTCATGGACGCCTATGGCCACCTTCTTCCGCTTTCGGCCGAGGGTGAGGTGGAGCTTCTCCTGGGCCTCCATCAGCGAGGCTATGAGCTCGTCAGTCATTTTGACATTCCTGACTATGCCCGCGACAATGAACTGTCTTATCTCTGTCACGGAGGAGTCAACTTTCACGACATTGCCGGTGGCCTTGACGGGATATTCGGCCAGCCCCGTCTCTTTCCCCATGAATCCGCGCACGGCCCTGGCCACGCCCTCGACCGAGTATAGGTCGGGTCGGTTGGGAAAGAACTCCACATTCATCGTGTCCCCGTCTACGCTGTCGATGTCGGAGCCCAGCATGGGCAGCATTGCCAACAGTTCCTCCTTGGAGATGTCCTGGCCTATGAGCCCGACCAGGTCTCTGTAGCTCAGGGTTATGATTGCCATTGATTGCGGATAATGACCTCACTATTTATGTTTTCCCGAGGGCAGAACATTCATTTATCCCGTTGGCATGGGGTTGAGCATGACAAAGCAGATGCGCGTGGCCATGTATTATTCCAACAGGGACATACGCCTGGAAAAGATGCAGGTGCCCGAGACAGGGCCCGGCGAGATGCTCATGAGGGTGGAGGCATGCGGCATCTGCGGCTCGGACGTCATGGAATGGTACCGCAGGGACAAGGTCCCGCTGGTGCTGGGCCATGAGGTTGCCGGCACGGTGGAGAGCGTGGACGGGGGCGTGGACAGGTACAAACCCGGGGACAGAATCGTCGCGAGCCATCATGTCCCCTGCAATACTTGCGAATACTGCCATCACGGCCATCACACGGCCTGCAAGAGCCTTCAGGGGGGCACGAATTTTCACCCGGGTGGGTTTGCGGAGTTCGTCATGCTGCCTGCCATCAACGTCGACAGGGGCGTTTACCCGATTCCGGAGGGCGTGAGCTTCGAGGAGGCGACATTCGCCGAACCGCTGGCCTGTGTCCTCCGGGGCCAGAAGAAGATGGGCATCGCGCACGGGTCTAGCATATTTGTCATCGGGGCCGGAATCTCCGGGCTTCTCCATGTCAGCCTGGCCAGGGCCATGGGCGCAGGAAGGATCGTCGCGGCCGACATCTCGGAATACAGGATGGACATGGCCATGAGGATGGGCGCGGATTTCTCAGTTGCATCGGACAAAGACCTTGCAGCCAACTTGATTAAGGCCAACGGAGGCAAGAAGGCTGGGTACGTCATTGTCTGCACCGGTGCCCTTCCTGCTGTGAAGGCTTCGCTTGATGCAGTGGACAAAGGCGGAACAGTCATGTTCTTTGCCCCGACCGACGAGGGCCAGACATTCCCGCTGTCCATCAACGACGTGTTCTGGAAGAAGGAGGTGACCCTGACCACGACATACGCTGCGGCGCCGGCCGACCATATTGCAGCGCTGGAGCTCATCAGGGCCGGCTCTGTTCCGGTAGCGGAGTTGATAACGCACAGGTTCGGGCTGGAGGATACGCAGAAGGGATTCGACCTGGTGGCCAGCGGGGGGAAATCCGTGAAGGTGATTGTCCAGCCCTGGAAATGATTACTTTTCAACTAACCTGGCTTTCCTGACAATGAGCTCGCCGCGGGTGCCGTGCCACACCGATTCGGATTCTATAATTTCCATCCGCTTGGCAAAATTCGGCCCGTCCAGTACGAGCGTCTCGAACTCCCCGCCCTCGCCGCTGATGTTCATCCTGTTTCTTCTGGATAATTCCGCCAGACCCCGTATGGCTTTTTCATCGAGCGTCCTGCCGAGCCATTCATTTCCCAGGCCGTCTGCGTACACACCCACGATAATGACCTTGAATCCAGCGGCCAAAATGCCCATGAGGACAGCCTCCTGGTTCCATCTCCAGAGCGGGGAATAGGACTTCATACCGAGCCTGTGGCATACCCTGTCTATCCTTGTGTGCTGATAGTCAGAGGCTATGGCGCCGCTCATGATGCCGCCAACGCCCAGGCCGGTGAGGGCGACCTTCAGGTCCTCAAGCTCTTCCTCTTCCTCTCCTCCGGTGGGGGATGAGACATGGTCAATGCCCATTGCCTCGGCCAGCATTCCGCACAGTTCTATATTGGGCACATGGAACATGTATGATTGGCCTTTCTTCGGAACCATGGTGACGAGCTTTGCCACATCCCAGCCCCTGGACTGGGCCAGGTATGCTGCATAGGTGGAGTCCTTGCCTCCGGAGAACAGGACAGCGACCTTCATGGCTTAGGGAAAGGTAACTCCCGATAAAGCCTTGCCGAGATGTGGAAAGATTTTTATAGAAGTATAAATATTGGAGTTCCAGAACTCAAGAAAAGAGGGGGTAATGAAATGAATCAGCAACAGCAACCGATTATCGTATTGAGAGAAGGAACAGAGAGATCGAGGGGCAAGGGCGCACAGTACAACAACATCGCCGCGGCTAAAGCAGTGGCCGATGCTGTGCGCTCGACCCTGGGACCGAAGGGCATGGACAAGATGCTGGTGGACAGCATGGGCGACGTCGTCATAACCAATGACGGCGCCACTATCCTGAAGGAAATCGACATCGAGCACCCGGCCGCGAAGATGGTTGTGGAAGTCGCAAAAACGCAGGACAACGAATGCGGGGACGGGACAACTTCCGCAGTCGTGCTGGCAGGCGAACTCCTGAAGAAGGCCGAGGCCCTCATTGACCAGAATGTCCACCCGACCGTAATAGCCAATGGGTACAGACTTGCTGCCGAGGAATCGATATCCATACTGAAGAAGATGGGCATAAAGGTTGAATTCAAGGACGACAGGATGCTCCGCAGCATCGCCACTACCGCGATGACCGGAAAATCCGTCGGTCCGCACAAGGACTACCTGGCCGAGATGACGGTCCGTGCAATCAAGTCCGTCGCCGAGAAGAAGGACGGCAAGTACACGGTCGACATCGAGAATGTCAAGGTCGAGAAGAAGAACGGCGGTTCGGTCAGGGACACGACTCTGGTCCAGGGCATAATCCTGGACAAGGAGAGGGTGCACCCGAGGATGCCGACAGAAGTGAAGAATGCAAAGATAGCGCTCATCGATTCGGCCCTGGAAATTAAAAAGACCGAAGTGGACGCGAAGATCCAGATAACTGACCCGGGCCAGCTCCAGAAGTTCCTTGATGAGGAGGAAAAGACTCTGAAGAAGAAGGCCGACATCATCAAGAAGTCCGGCGCAACAGTTGTAGTCTGCCAGAAGGGCATCGACGACCTGGTGCAGCATTTCCTGGCTAAGGAGAACATATTCGCGGTGCGCAGGGTCAAGAAGTCTGACATGGAGAAGCTGGCAAAGGCCACAGGAGCGAAACTCGTCACCAACCTCGATGACCTCAGGCCGAGCGACCTCGGATTCGCAGGCAAAGTCGAGGAGCGGAAGATCTCTGACAGCGACATGACCTTCGTCACTGGCTGCAAGGACGCGAAATCCGTTTCCCTGCTCATCAGGGGCGGTACCGAACACGTCATAGATGAAGCGGAACGCGCGCTTCATGACGCACTTAAAGTCACAGCCGTAGCAATCGAGGACGGAATATGCCTCCCGGGCGGCGGCTCGATGGAGATCGAACTCTCCCAGGCGCTGACAAAATTCGGCTCCAGAGTCGGAGGCAGGGAGCAGCTGGCCATTGAGGCCTTCTCAAAGGCCACGGAGATAATCCCCTGGACATTGGCCGAAAACGCCGGACTCGATGCGATCGATGTCCTTATCCAGCTCAGGAGCGAGCACGAGGGCAAGAAGCGCAGGTCAGCAGGCATCAATGTCTCCACCGGGAAGGTGGTCGACATGGCCAAGGAGATGGTCCTCGAACCCCTCAGGGTCAAGACCCAGGCCATCACGGCTGCGAGCGAGGTCGCCATAATGATACTGAGGATAGACGACGTCATCGCGGCCAAGAAAAGCGCTGGCGGGCCGCCGCCCGGAGCGGGCGGCATGCCGCCCGGCGGAATGGGCGGCGGAATGGACTACTGAGCCCAACATGAAAAAGCAATGGGCCGGTCGTAAGGCCGGCCCAAATTTTCAATTTATTTCGGTATGGATTCCTTCGCTTTTTTAATTGTTCCGGACGTTGTTATGGTCCTGATGGCAATCTTCAGCCTGTCCTCACCGACCTCGCTGATTCCATTGAGAAGCTCTATGGCCTTGTCCTTGTCGCAGTGAGAGCATCTGAGTATCCCGCGGTTGTTCTGGAAGGCGGTGAGCCATGGCCTTATCTCGTCGGACTGGTCAAGGCCCATGCGGCTCGCTATGCGCTGGAATTCCTTGATCAGCTCCCAGCGCTCGATAGCTCTGGGGGCCTCAATCTCGAACACAATGTACCTGTGCCTGAATTCCTTGACTGCCATAATGCTCGCTGTTAGCGGACCATGGTTATGCCGGCTGTTGCGCGTTCGTCCGCGCCCATCAGCTGGGGCGACTTGACGCCGGTTATGACCACGAGGATGTTCACGTCGCCGCGTATAGCCGGGTCCACCGTGCAGCCCCATATTATGCGGGCGCTCGGGCTTATGCGGCTTGTGACCAGTTCAGCGGCCTGCTGGGCCTCGGCAATGGTCAGGTCCTCGCCTCCGACAACGCGTATGAGGGCGCCTTTGGATTGGGAGATGTCTATGTCCCCCAGGAGCGGAGAGTTGAGCGCCTCGTTCACAGCCAGCTCTACCCTGTCGCGGTCGTCGCCTGAGGTGCCTATGCCGACCATGGCCACGCCGCCGTTCTCCATGACCGTCATAAGGTCAGAATAGTCCAGGTTGACGAGCCCGGGCTTGGTGACTATCTCCGTCATGCCCTTTATGGCGTTCATCAGTATCTCGTCCGCGACCTTGAAGGCCGCGTCCAGCGGAAGCTTGGGCACAAGCTCCAGAAGCTTGTCGTTCTGGATTACAATGGTTGTGTCGCACTTGTTGCGGAGCTTGTTCAGCCCTTTGACTGCGTTGTCCATCCTCATGTGGCCTTCCGCCTTGAACGGCATTGTGACAATTCCCATTACCAGGGCACCAGCTTCTTTGGCCAACTCGGCGACGACTGCGGCCGAACCCGTTCCCGTTCCTCCGCCCATGCCTGCCGTGACAAAGACAATGTGGGCGCCTTCCAGGTAACTCCGGATTTCGTCCTCGTTCTCCTTGCAGGCCTGTTCGCCGACCTCGGGCAGCGAGCCTGCGCCAAGGCCCTTGGTGGCTCTCTTTCCGATCAGCATCTTTTTGGGCGCGTGCACATGCAGAAGGTGAGTGGCATCCGTGTTGATTGCCATCATCTGCGCCCCTACTACGCCTGTCTCATTCAGTCTGTTTACAGTGTTGGAGCCGCCGCCGCCGCATCCTATTATTTTTACATTTATCCTCAGAGTCTCGACCAGCTTCTTGAGCTCGTCGTCGTCCGGGCTCTCTTTGTAAATGCCCGCGGCCTTAGAAACTTCCTTCGCTTTCTTCTGTTCGTCATGCCTTGCTAAAGCTTCGTCGATTATGGATTTCATTGACTTCCCATCCTGTTAAGTTGATTGAGCCTTAAAGGTCTTTTACGTATTTAAAATTTTACAATGTATATAATAAAGTGTTTATACGGACTGCAATGCACAGGCTGGCTCAGTCAATCTCATCCAAAACATAATCGTCCCATGACCGTTTCCCGGCAAGTATCTCGGCCTCCGGCACAGTCAGGATCGGGACATCATATGCTGCGTAATCGTCTATTGCCAGCCTGGGGCAAGCTGTGGAGACCCAGGCCCCGAACCCGAGGCTGTTCAGCTTCTGTGGGGTAATCGTGTCAAACTCGGCTATGACCGAAGCAGCGCCTACCGAGGAGAGCATTGCCCTGATGCCGAGTGCCGCCTTCATGCGCCTCTGCCCGGATTTGGCGGAGAGTATGATCCCGAAGCGCTCGGCCGTTCTGGCGCGCTCTATTGCCGCATGCCTCTGCCTGAGCATTCTGTCCCTGGCGTCCGCAATGTCCGTGACCTCGCCGGTGACAGGGTTCGCCGCTATGACTGGCTTGGGCGTGAACAGGGCAATGGCCATCGGATGGAAATTGCCTGTCCCGACGAACAGGTACGAGTTCGCCTTCGCGGAAACGGCCCGGGCGGCGGATGCATTGCACCCGAGCACCTGGCCTTCTGCGAAGAGCCGGTTGCTCCCCTTGCCGACCAGAACCTCCAAACCTTTTGATTCAATGAACCCGGCCATCTCGCCGATGAGGTGGATGTGCTGCGCCGTGGCAAGCAGTCCGACCGGAGTTACGAGCGAGGGCAGGGCCTTCTCAATCGCAGGCTTGGGGTCGGCATTGGACCTGGCCTGGATGTACAGGACGCTTCTCTCCGTCCTCAGGTTCGGAATAGGCAGATGCCCGAAGTGGACTATGAGGTCCGCGTCCGCCGCCGGAATGTCGCAGGCGCCGAAGCACGGCTCGCCAGACACTATCATGGTGGCCTCCGTCTTTCCGGACAGGATATCCGCGACCTCTCCGGCCCTCCTTTTCAGACCATCGGGGAACTGCAGGAGCACTGTGCGGCACTTCCTTTCCCTGATGGTGCTGGCTATCCTGCCGAGCTCGAAATCGTATTCCTCCCCCATCATCTCACTCCGGTGACATCCTCCATGTCGGCGAACATCGCGTCTATCGTTTCGGCCGTGACATGGGGCATGATGACCAGTCTTAGGCTGGGCGGATTCTGGGCCACGGACACCTTCCAACCCTTTGCGTCAAGCTCCCTCTGCACGGCCCGCGGGTCCTGGACCTTAAGGCAGAGTATGTTCATGACAGGCTCAATAACCGGCTCGATGCCCAGCTTCCTGGCCTTGGCGAGGGCATGATGCGTCACCTTCATGCAGTCCCCGACAATCCGGGCATACCCTTCCCTGCCGAGCGACCGCATGGCCGCGTATGTAGCCGCGACAGCGGCGCTGCATCTTGTCCCGGACAGGGCAGATAGCTGGCCCAGGGTGTCCAGGTAAGGTGCGTCCTTGTGAATCGTGCGGAACCATTCCCTTTCCCTGACAAGCAATGCCCCTGACGGGACAGTAGACATGCCCATCTTGTGCGGGTCGGCCGCGATGCTGGAAACGCCCGGGACAGAGAAATCGAAATCCGGAATCTCGTGTCCAAGGTCCCTCAGGAAAGGCAGGACAAAACCGCCGAAGGCCGCGTCCACATGAAGGAACACGCCATCCGGGACGGCCTCGGAAAGGGCGCGTATGTCGTCCACCGCGCCGAGTTCGGTGCTGCCCGCAACGCCCACGACTGCGGCCGTGTCACTGTCAACCTTCCCTGACACCTCGTCCACATCAATCGTGTATTTCTCGTCAAGCCCCACCACAACCGGTTCCATGGCAAGTATGTCGCAGGCCTTGTGGAAGGAGAAATGCGCGCTTCTCGGGAATATGACTTTCTTCTTCCTGGTGGTGTTCCTTGCAATCCAGAGCGCCGTGATATTGGCCTCGGTGCCGCCGCCCACAATGCCGCCTGCGACGTGCTTCCCGCCCAGCAGCACGGCCACGGCCTCTATGACCTGCTTCTCCAGGGAAAGCGTGCCCGGGTAGAGGCCAGCATTGCCCAGGTTTGACTCGATGAACATTGCATGGGCTTCCCTGGCAATATCGAGCGGGCTGGTGCACATCGAGCTTATGACATGCCCGTCAGAAAAATGATGGTCAAGCGCAAGTGCATTTTCCAAGTCGGACATTATCGCGGCCCTGGGCTCCGGTTTTTCCCACAACCGTCATCCCCCCTTCTCCATGAGAAGGCGCTTCTCCACTGAGGCCACTATATGCCTGACAGTGCCCAGTTCTCGTGGCCTGGGGCACAGAATGTCCGCCCGGTTCCTGACCAGGAATTCCAGGAAAGTCGGCATGGAGACTATGTCATCGGAAATCACGGCAATAGGGCTTTTCTTTGAGGCCAGGGCAGGCTGCACTGCCTTTTCAAGCGCCTGGGCAGACGCTTGTGTCAATCCGCCTTTCTCCAGGCCGAGCATAAGCCTGCCGAGCGAGTCAGTGTCAAGCGCAAGTACATCGGCGGCTATCGAGTCCATGAAATACAGGTTGCTCGGATACATGACCCTGACCCATATGGCCAATTCCGGGGCGGCTGCAACGGCTTTCTTTATAGTTCTGACTGTGCCGGCCAGTTCTTCGGGGCTGCGCATGCCCGGTATCAGAACCGCAGGCCTCATGCCTGCGGAAGATATTGCCTGGCAAGCCTCCCCGAGTCTTTGCATCGTTGCCTGAGACGTGTCGGTAATCTCAATCACTGTCTCCGAGGCACGGAATTTCCTTTTGACCTCCTGGGCAAAGGTTCCGAAGGAGCCTGACCACTCCGGTTTTGCCAGAGGGTTTGCCGTGATTATGACTCCGTCGACATAAGTATCTGCGGCGGGGGAGATTTCTCCTGTGCTTTCAACCCGCAGGTACATCCTCATTGCCAGCACAGGCGCTGGCTCAGCCTGGTGAGTCGGTTTCGGGGCTGGCTCCAACAGGCTGATGCTCCTGTCCCTGGGCGGCATCCCGTGCCCGAACAGCGGAGGCGAGGACACCGAGGCCGAATGTATCACTGGCCTGGAGGAAACGAAGCAGACGGTGACATGGCTGATTGCTGAATTCTCGCGCATGAAATCGATTATCGGGCTGAGCTGGGCTGCCATATCGCCGGTTAGTTTCTCCTCTTCCCGGAAGTCGGGTGATACCGGCACCCTGGCCGGGCCGGAGCCGCGCGCTATGAACTGCTGGATCTGCGGCCTCATCTCCATCCTGTCCGGCTTGCCGTCCTGCCCGAACTCGAATATGTCCGGCGATATTGCAGGATCATGCAGCCCTTCGGGCAGCCCGAAAATCACCCTGGCCTTGACATCCTGGCCCTTTTTGATAAGCTCGGCTGATACGTCCGAATCCGGAATCTCCCTGACCACGACAGCCGGAATGCAGTTCCAGTCCGGCCCGTGCGAGTTGGCTTTGAGCCAGCCAAGCCAGCAATGCTTTATCCCTGCCAGCAGGTCCTCCCCGGAGCTGGCGTAAACCACCGAGGCCGAGTACCCGAACCTTGCGGACGCAGTCAGGGAAACAGTGCCGCCCAGTCCAGAGAAGGCCGTCAGGATCTCCATCTCGTGGCTCCAGCTTAACCTTGTCCTGCCGAACTGGGCTTTGAGGGCTCGCCAGCTTTCCTCGGGGCTTTCCGCTCCAGACCTGTGCATGTCCATGGCAGCGGCTATTTCCGGCCTCTTGAGGAAATCCGCGAACACATGCGGAGCCACAACGAAGCCCCTGACCACAGGAAAGCCGGCCCTCGCCAGCGAGGCCATCCCGGCGCCCAGCGAGCCTGCGGCTGATTCGTTGAGGCAGCCGAGGTCCGCGAAGTTCAGCACAATTGCCATTGCATGCGGTTATGCGGGGTTTAATGATAAATATTTGTATGGAAGACGGATTGTTGACCCGGCGAGTGTCATGACCTACAAAACCATCGAAGCGGAGAGCAAGGGCGGAATTGCCCAAATCATCCTGAACACACCGGGCAACATGAACGCACTGGATGCAACGATGTCGGAAGAACTTGAGGACGCCCTGCTGCAGTGCCAGGAGGACGATGCTGTAAATGCCATCATCATCACCGGCCGGGGCAAGGCTTTCTGCGCAGGCGGGAATGTCAAGGCAATGGCTGAGGCGTCGGAACCAGAGAAATTCCTTGCCGAGCTTTCGGGCTGGATCCACAAACCGGTTCATCGGATATACACAATGGAGAAGGTCGTGATCGCTGCAGTCAACGGCCATGCCGTGGGCGCTGGCGCAGCCCTGGCAATGGCCTGCGACCTCCGCTATGCCTCCAAGTCCGCTAAATTCAACATGGGGTTCATGAAGATTGGCCTGGCTCCGGGCTGCGGCACATACTTCCTCCCGAGGCTGGTTGGCAGCGCCAAGGCCAGGGAGCTGATATTCCTCAGCGAGACAATCGACGCTTGCAAAGCCGAGGAGCTTGGCCTGGTTAACTGTGCGGTGGAACCGGAAAAACTCATGGCCGCGGCCAAGGAAGCAGCAGAGAGAATCGTGAAAGGCCCAAGCCTGGCAATAGGCCGGGCTAAGACGCTGCTTCGCTTGAGCGAGAAAAACCAGCTCGAAGAGCATCTGGCCGCGGAGAGGCACATGATATCCATCTCAGGCGCGACAGAGGACTTCAGGGAGGGCGTCACCGCGTTTACGGAAAAGAGGGAGCCGAAGTTCAAGGGAAAATAATCAATAGCCCAGCTTCTTCGCCTCGTCCTCCGCTTGCTTGACCATCCTCTCTATGAAGTCCAGGCCGTTCTGCCAGAACTGCGGCCTCGTGATGTTGAAGCCCATGTTCTTCATCAGGTTCTTCGGGTAATCGGAGCCGCCCGCGGCCAGCATCTCCAAGTATCTCGGGACGAATTCCTGGCCCTGCTTCCTGTACTGCTCGTACAGGGACATGACCATGAGCTCGCCGAACGAGTAGGCGTATGTGTAGAACGGGTAGTGGACGAAGTGCATCACGTATGACCACCAGCAGCCGTAATCCTGTGTCATTTCCACGGAGTCCCCGAACATCCACCTGTTCTCCTCCATCCATATCTTGCCGATATCCTCGGGCCTGAGCTCGCCCTTCTCCCTGCGCATTTTGTGCAGCCTTGTCTCGAACCGATTCATCATTATCTGGCGCATGACTGACGCAAAAGTTTGCTCTATCTTGCCGCACAGCAGGTTCAGGCGCCTCTTGGGGTCGGGTTCCTTGGCCACCAGGTCGTTGAACAGTATCATCTCCCCGAATATGGAGGCTGTCTCGGCCATGCACAGGGACGTGTCCATGAGCAGGTCCCCCTGCTTCCTTGCCAGGTACTGGTGTATGCCGTGCCCGAGCTCGTGGGCCATGGTCATGGCGTCAGTGAGTTCGTCAGTAAAGTTCAGCATGATGTAGGGGTGATGGTCAGATGCCGTGCTCGCCGAGAACGCGCCGCCCTCCTTGCCCTGCCTCGGGTCCGCGTCAATCCAGCCCTTGTCGAAGAATTCCTGCACTATGTTTCCCGATATCGGGCTGAATCCTGTGTATGCCGCCAGGGCCATGGCCTTGGCCGTGTCGTACCTGCAGGGTATGGTGTCCTGGGTTATGGGCGCGTACCTGTCGTAGTCCTTCAGGTCCTTGATTCCCAGTATCCTGGATTTCAATTTGTAATACCTGGCCACCATGGCTATATTCCTGTCAACGGCTTCCTTGAGGCTCTCCACTGTCTTGTCATCTACTTCGTTGGCTAGGTTCCGGCTCCTTGCCGGGTGCGGGAATTTCCTGAACTCATCCTCTGTGGCGTGGTTCTGGACCAGCGTGTTAAAGATGTATGTAAGCAGGTCATTATTCTTCTGCAGGACCGCAGTGAGGCCTTTATGCGCGGCAATCCTCTTCTCCCTGTCCGGGTTGTAAAGGAGCGTCAGAGCAATCTCCATTGGCACTGTCTGGGTCTCGCCCTTGACAGTGACATCCACCTGTATCTTGCCTATTGTCTCGTCGAAAAGCCTGATGAATGCCTTGCGACCCGAGAGCTCCAGTGCGCTCATCAGCTTCTCCTCGGGCTCGGAGAGCTGGTGGGGTTTCATCAGCCTCTTGATCTCCAACAGATGCTTGTATTTGGCCAGCTCGGGGGACTTCATCAGCCTCTTGGCCTCGGCCTCTGAAATGTGGCACCAGGCCAGCTCCACGAAAATCAGCGGACGCTCCGCCTTGACATAGAGCTCGGCCACAGCCTGCTTGAGCGCCCCCGCCTCCTTGGATTGGGTGTTCTGGGAGAATTTCAGATGCGCGTAATAATAGGGCTTCCTGACATCCCTGGTGATGGCCTCAAGCTCCTCCAATGCTTCCCTGAGCTGGGTCGGGGCCATGCCCCGCTTCAGAATCGGGCGGTACTTTGCCTCGTAAGCCTCCGCCCTCTTGACTGCCTTCTCCATGTCCTGCTTTATCCTGGGGTCGTCCAACGATTGATAGAGGCCCGCGAAGTTCCATTCTATTCCCTTGGCGCTTGATCCTGTCATGTCTACACCAATCACGGGTAAAATCTCCGTCCCTATAATATTTTTGAAGGAGCGGCAACTATGCGGTCTGCATCTGCCCGAGCCATTCGGAGACGGCCCTCGCTGCCTCGGCCCTCCTCGCAGGGTAAACACCTATTTTCATGCTCACGTCTATGACATCCTTTGCCTCTGCGAGCGCCAGCTCCCCCAGATAGGCCTTCTGTTTGTCCAGCCTGAAATGGAATGCGCAGTCCTGGTCTGTGCGGGCGTCCGAATCATCGCGCAGGGCCTGCAGTATCCCGGCCTCGGACATGAGGCCGATGAACCTCTTTATCTCCGATTTCTTCTTCAGCTCAACCTCGATAATCGTGATGGGTGTTCCGAAATGACCTTCGGCCTTGTAGATGGTAATTTCATCTGTGCCAGAGGCAAAGGCCACGGCCTCGAGCACCCTGGCCTCGACCTCTGTGGCCTGGGCTATGGCCCTGAGCCTGACCCTTAGGAACTTGGGTTCCTCGACCATGGGGGAGAGTATCGTTTAAGGGATAAAATAGATACGGACGCGGACATATGGTGATGTAATTTATAATTGAAGGGAATTAACCTTCGGTGTCTGAATGATTGAGGTTCGCTTTCACGGCAGGGGGGGGCAGGGCGCTGTCATTGCCTCCAACATCCTTGCAGAAGCAGCGTTCATAGAGGGTAAGGAAGTGTCGGCTTTTCCGTTCTTCGGAGTCGAGAGAAGGGGCGCGCCCGTCACGGCCTACACGCGAATTGCGGATACGAAGATACGCAATAAATCAGGTATCTATGCGCCAGACTTCGTCGTGGTCATGGACCCGTCCCTCATCGAGGCCGTGAACATTGTGGAAGGCCTGAAGCCGGGCGGCCTCATCCTGGTCAATACGAAGGTGAACCCTGCGAAGCTGAGGGCCAGGCTGAAACTGGCAGACGACAGAAGGCTTGCCACGGTAAGGGCCACGGACATTGCCATTGAGCACAAGCTGGGAAACAGGGCCGCGCCCATAGTCAACAGCTCGCTTCTGGGCGCGTTCGCCAAAGCCTCTGGTGTCGTTGGCTTGGATTCGCTCATCGAGGCGGTGAAGAACAATGTCCCGGTGAAGGTCGAGGAGAACATCGCTGCGGCCAGGGAAGCCTACGATTCGGTGGTGGGACAATGACCAAGGAACAGCTGAAAGGCGTCTACAAGACTTATCAGGATTTGCCCCTCACGCCCATAACCAGCGTCAATTCCTCAGCCAACCAGACCGGGTTCTGGAAGACGTTCAAGCCCGTGCTGGACAGCTCAAAATGCATCAAGTGCGCCATATGCTGGAAGTTCTGCCCGGACGTGGCCGTTCACATGAAGGAGGACGCATTCCCGGAGTTCGACCTGAAGCACTGCAAGGGCTGCGGCATATGCGCCAACGAATGCCCCAAGCAGGCCATTACGATGGTCATGGAAGGTGATGTCGAATGAAGATGGTCATGACAGGAAATTACGCCTCCGCATACGGGGCCAAGGTCTGCAGGGCCGAGGTCATATCAGCATACCCGATAACGCCCCAGACATCCATCGTTGAAAAGATTGCCACGCTCTGTTCCTCCGGCGAGATGAAGGCCAAGTTCGTCAAGGTGGAGAGCGAGCACTCGGCCATGGCCGCGCTGATATCCGCGTCCATGACCGGCGCCAGGACTTACACCGCAACCTCCTCGCACGGACTTCTCCTCATGCATGAGCTGCTCATCTGGGCGGCGGGCGCCAGGACACCGGTGGTCATGAGCAATGTCTGCAGGGCCAACGGCCCGCCATGGAGCGTGTGGGCGGACCATCATGACGCCATAGCTCAAAGGGACACAGGCTGGATGCAGGTGTTCTGCGAGGGGAACCAGGAAGTTCTAGACTCGATAATCATGGCCTACAAGCTGGGAGAGAGGGAGGAAATACGCTTGCCCTCCATAATCAACGAGGACGCGTTCATACTGTCGCACACGGTGGAACCTGTGGACGTCCCGGAGATGGAGCAAGTTGACGCTTTCCTGCCGCCTTTCAACCCGCGCTTCAGGCTGGACGTCAGCGAGCCTTACGGCTTCGGCAGCCTTGTCATGCCAGACATGTACATGGAGTTCAGGTTCAAGATAAACGAGGCCATGGAGGCCGCCAGGCAGGGTTGGCGCGATACGGAGAAGGACTTCGAGAGGCATTTCGGCCGGAGCCACGGAGGCTTGGTCGAGTTCTACAAGTGCGAGGGCGCCGACGCCATCCTGATAATGGCCGGCTCGATAGCCAGCACGGCCAAGGATGTCGTGGATAAACTCCGTTCCGAGGGAAAGAAGGTTGGCCTGGCGAGAATCAGGGTCTTCAGGCCCTTCCCAGTCGAGGAAATCCGAAAACTTGCTGGCATGGCCAATACCCTGGGCATGTGCGACCATTCTTACACCTTCGGGCACTGGGGGCCGATGGCCCAGGAGGTCAGAGGCGCGCTCTACGGCATGGATGACAGGCCGCTGCTGATGAATTACATTGTCGGCCTGGGGGGCAAGGACATGACTCCGGGGGTAATAGAGAAGATATACCTGAAGGCATTGGCCCTGAAGGGCGGCCTGGACCATGACATCGAATGGATAGGCGTCAAGGGGCACGGGGGCTGGTAGCATGCCGAAATTCACCATACCGACCGAGGAGTACATGAACCCGGGGCATGTGGGCTGCCTGGGCTGCGGAGGGTGCCATGCAATGCGGTACACGCTCAAGGCGCTCGGCCCGAAAACGATAGTCAGCATACCGGCCTGCTGCTGGGCAGTGATGCCCGGCACATTCCCGTACAAATGCCTGGAGGTCCCGCTCATCAACACGGCTTTCGAGGTCACGGGGGCTTCCATTTCGGGAATCAAGGCCGCGCTGGAGGCTAAGGGCATTGACGATGTGACAGTGGTCGGATTCGCCGGGGACGGCGGCACGGCCGACATCGGAATTCAGGCCCTATCCGGAATGGCGGAGAGAGGTACCGACGCCATCTACATAATGTATGACAACGAGGCATACATGAACACGGGCATCCAGAGAAGCTCTTCTACACCGGTGGGCGCATGGACAACGACCACGCCCGTGGGCAACACCCGGGACTGGAAGAAGCAGCCCAAGAAGAACATGATGGACATCATGGTCGCCCACAAGATCCCGTACGCAGCCACATGCAGCGTCGGCTTCCCCGAGGACATGATAAAGAAGCTGCGCAAGGCCCAGGGCATCAGGGGCCCGAAGTTCATCCAGGTCTACTCTCCTTGCCCCACTGGCTGGCGCATGCAGCCCGATAAGACAATCGAGGTCTGCAGGCTGGCTGTTTCAACGGCGGCATATCCCCTCTACGAGGTGGAAAACGGCGTCTACACCATCTCAAGAAAGCCTTCGGAACTCAAGCCCATCAAGGACTACATGGCAATCCAGGGCAGGTTCAGGCATCTGCCCCAGGAGGAAGTCGACGCGATACAGAAGACGGTAAATTGGGAGTGGAAGCGCCTCCTGAGGCTCGAGGAGTTCACCAAGGGGCTGGTGGAAGGATGACAAGACTCCTGACCAAGGAGAAGGGCAAGAGACTTTTTCTGCTGGGCAACGAGGCCATCGTGAGAGGGGCGCTGGAGGCAGGCCTTGATTTTGCCACTACCTACCCGGGCACTCCATCCTCGGAGATAGGCAATACCTTCTACGAGATCGGAAAAGACGCGAACGTGTATTTCGAGTTCTCGACCAACGAGAAGGTGGCCACAGAGGTCGCGGCCGCAGCCTCGGCCTGCGGGCTCAGGGCCATGACATTCATGAAGCATGTGGGCCTGAATGTCGCGTCGGACGCGTTCATGACAATTGCCTACACCGGAGTCAGGGGCGGCTTCGTGGTTGTTTCCGCGGACGACCCGGGCTGCCATTCCAGCCAGAACGAGCAGGACAACAGGTACTATGCCCGCATGGCCAACGTTCCGATGCTGGAGCCGGCCAGCGCCCAGGAGGCGAAGGACATGGTCCTCGCCGCCTTCGGAATGTCGGAGCAGATTGAGATGCCTGTTCTGGTCCGCACGACCACGAGGCTGAACCATGTCAGGGGCGCCGTCGACACCGGAGAGCTCGGACCTCAGCGGGGAAAGGGGCATTTTGACAAAGACCCGATGAGGTTCGTGACAATCCCGGCCCATGCCAGGATAGGCCATGTGAAGCTGCTGGAGCGCATGGCTAAGGCCCTTGAGATAACGGAAGCGTCACAGTTCAACAAGGTTGTGGACATGGGCGGTTCCGAGTACGGCATAATTACCTCCGGGGTTTCGTACAACTATGCCGCCGATGTCATGGCCGCGGCCGGGATAAAGGGAAAGATTCTAAAGCTGGGCATGACCTGGCCCCTGCCCGAGAAGATGATTTCGGAGTTCATAAAATCGGTGGACAAGATTGTCGTCGCCGAGGAGGGCGAGCCCCTGCTGGAGAATGCTGTGATGGGCCTCGCGAAGGAGGCCAACTCCAAGATTGTCGTTTATGGAAAACGGTCAGGCCATTTCTCAGTCCTGGGCGAGTACGATCCCGATGTCCTGAAGGCTGCCTTTTCCAAGATAACTGGCAGGAATCTGATGCCTGGGAATGTGCACAAGCCTGGGATGCAGCTGCCCCCGAGGCCTCCGTCTCTCTGTCCCGGGTGCCCGCACAGGTCCACGTATTATGCTGCCAAGAGAGCCCTCAAACAGAACTTCAAGGATGCGATATTCTCCTCGGATATAGGCTGCTACACCCTGGGCATCCAGGACCCTTTGAACACGGCCGATTTCCTGCTCTGCATGGGCTCGAGCGTCGATGCGGCCGGAGGATTCTCCAAAGCGACCGATCAGCCCGTGCTGGCCTTCCTGGGGGACTCGACATTCTTCCACTCCGGGATTCCGGGCGTGGTCAATGCCGTTTACAACAGGCACAAGTTCGTCTACACCATACTGGACAACAGGACCACTGCCATGACGGGCCACCAGCCAAACCCTGGTATGGGTATAGACGGTCGCGGGGATCCGGCTCCAATCGTCTCGGTCGAGGACATAGTGAAGGGATGCGGCGTGGACTTTGTCAGGACTGTTGATCCGAGCGATATAAAGTCCATGCAGAAGGCCTACGAGGATGCGCTGGCCCATGATAAACTCGCCGTGATTGTGGCTAAAAGAGAATGCGTCCTCCTGGAAGTCAGGTCCAGGAAGAAAGCAGGCAATTTCCTCACGTGGCAGATTAACCAGGAGGAATGCAAGAAATGCCAGACCTGCATCAAGACCTGGGGCTGTCCTGCCATTTATCTTGCTGAAGACGGAACCGTTCACATCAACGAGGGAATATGCAATGGTTGTGGCAACTGCGCGAAAGTCTGCCCCTTCAAAGCCATCCACGAGAACAAGGAGGCGAGGAAATGACCCGCATAGTCGTCGTCGGAGTCGGAGGCCAGGGTGTCCTATTTGCATCCAAAGTGCTTTCCGAGGCAGCCCTTGCGGAGGGCAAGAATGCCGTGATGAGCGAGGTGCACGGCATGGCCCAGCGCGGCGGCGTGGTCATGTGCAATATCTGCGTCGGCTGCATCGAAAGCTCGCTCGTGGGCAATGCCGAGGCAGACGTCATATTCGCGTTCGAGCCCATGGAGGCCTACAGGGCGCTGCCCAAGGCCCATAAGGGCACGAGATTCGTCACCAGCACCTCACCGGTCGTGCCCGTGGTCGTGTCCATAGGCAAGCAGAAGTATCCTGACATTGAGGCTATGTTCAAGGAGATAAAATCAGTTACTCCGAAGCTCACGGCCGTGGATGCCGATGCCCTGGCAATACAGGCCGGGTCCTATGTCACTGCAAACTCTGTATTACTGGGCGCGCTGGCCGGGACACCGGAGTGCCCTGTCTCAAAGGATAAGTTAGTCCAGGCTCTGAAGAATTCAGTGCCCCCCAAGACCGTCGAAATTAACCTCAAGGCTTTCGAGCTGGGACTGGAGTTCGCCAAACACCATTAACCCAATAGTGCATTGTAATCGGCCGGCGAAATAAGCAAATCGGATTTCACATCCTTACTCTCGATTACGGCGAGCCATCCCTTTCCATAAGCGTCGGCATTGATGTCCCCCGGGGAATTCTCCAGGGCTGAGTTCACTTTCACGACCTTGCCGGAGACAGGAGAATAAACGTCGCTGGTGCTCTTGACCGATTCAACCGTGGCAATCGCGTCTCCGGCCTTCACCTCGGCACCCACCTTGGGAAGCTCGATGTAGACTATGTCTGTGAGCTCCTCCTGGGCATGGTCTGTTATTCCCACGATGACATGATTGCCCTCTATCCTGGCCCATTCGTGCTTCTTCGTGTATTTCAGATTGTCCGGAACGTTAGACATTGGTTCGACCCGAGGCCTCATGGCATTGGCTGTATTAATTTTTAACCATTGCAATATGTATAAATAATTTGGGCGTATGGGCTTCATATTCTGAGGAAGTGAGAAATGAAGAGATATGACCTCATTGTCGTGGGCGGGGTCGCCGCGGGCATAAAAGCCGCTGCCAAGGCCAGGAGAGAGAAGCGTGACTGGAAGATTCTGATAGTCACAGACGACGGAGATGTATCTTACGCCGGCTGCGGCCTGCCGTATTATTTAGGCGGGGTCATTCAGACGCGCGACCGGCTTGTTATCAAGACGCCTGACAAGCTGAGACACGTCAACGAGCTGGAAATAATGATGGGGCACAGGGCAGTCTCGCTGGACAGAAAAAACCGGACAATCACAATCCGCAACCTTGGCTCGGGGGACGAGGCTAACTTGGAGTACGGAAAATTATTCCTGGCCACAGGCGCTAGTTCTATCATGCCCCCGATTCCCGGAACAGACCTGGAAGGCGTGCTGGCACTCAGGACGGTGACTGACGCAGACAAAATCATGAAATTGATCTGCGGCAGGAAAGGCAAGGCTGTGATTGCCGGTGCCGGCCTTATCGGAATTGAGATGGCCGAGAACCTGCTTGCGAGGGGCTGGGAAGTAATCATGGTGGAGATGCTGCCGCAGATTCTGCCCCCTTTCGATGAGGATGTCGCGCTGTGGCTCCAGCGCCATATCGAGAAGAAAGGCGTGAGGATACTCACAGGCGCGCAGGTCAAGGCCATATCCAAAGCCGGGGAAAGCCTGGATGTGGAGGCCGGAAATGAAATCATCAGAGCCGAGATGGTCATAATGTCTGTGGGCGTTCGACCAAATTCTGAACTGGCCAAGGCCGCAGGCCTCGAGCTCGGAGCCCGCGGGGCCATCCGCGTGGACAAAACCGGCCGCACGTCTGACCCGGACATTTATGCCTCGGGCGACTGCGCCACAACATACGGAATAATTTCCGGCTCAGAGGTCTGGGCGCCCATGGGCTCGACCGCGAACAAGCAGGCCAGGATGGCGGCCCTTGCCCTCACGGGCCAGAATGACGAGTTCCCCGGAGTACTGGGAGCCATGGCTGTCAAGATATTCGATGTGTCGGCTGCCAAGACCGGTCTGAACGTGGCAGAATCGGAAAAGGCCGGCCATGACTGGATCAGCGTTCTTGTCCCGGCCGATGATAGGGCACATTATTACCCGGGAAGCGCAAAGATTGCCATCAAGCTTGTCGCAGAGAGGAAGACAGGAAGAATACTCGGAGCCCAGGCATACGGCCGCGGCACGGTGGACAAGCCCATCGATGCGTTTTCCGTGGCCCTCACCATGAAGGCGACGGTCCATGACCTTGCGAATGCGGATTTCGCATACGCCCCCCCGTTTTCCACGGCCATAAATCCCGTGAACCTGGCATGCCAGGTCATGATCAACAAGATGCAGGGAAAAATGGAAGGCACATGCTGCACGGCAGCATACAGGGAAGTGCATGGTCATGCCTGGGACGGCCTCATTCTGGACACCAGGGAGGCGGCGGAATTCAGGCTGGGAACCGTGCCAGGCGCGCTCAACATCCCGCTTGCGGAGCTGAAAGCCAGGTTACCCGAGATAGAGAAATACAGGAACAAGCAGATCCTGGTTGTCTGCAACTTCGGCAAGAACGCGTATGACGGGTACCTGAGGCTCAAGCACCTCGGTTTCAAGCACGTGAAAATACTCGAGGGCGGCACGAATTTCTGGCCCTATGAACTGGAATGAATCAGAGCCAGCCATCCAATGACTGCTGGGCCCTGGCCTTCTGCCCGCCCGATATCTTGTCTAGGGTGGTCCCGAGCCTTTGCGGGGAGAACTCGAACTCGTTGCACAGCATGTCCTCTATCTTGGCCCTGTCCATCCTGCCCCATGAAAGTGCGTAGTTGTCATTGACCTTGGGGCTGAGGAAAATTTCCCTCACCTTCTCGAAGCCCGGAACATCCAGCTTCTTCTCCCTGATGGCTGCCTCGCCTGATCCGTGGTCCTTCATCAGTTTCAGAGCCTTCTTCGGGCCTATGCCCTTGACGCCTGGATTGAAATCGGTGCCCATCAGGACGCCCATGTCCACGAGCTGCTCCCTGGTTATCTGCAATGCACCGAGCATGTCGCTCAGCCTCAGTGTCTCCGGGACCACATCCACGTAGACGTTCCTGCGCGGCAGCTTTCTCCTGCCGGAGAGCGTCATGTTCCTGACCAGAACGGGTGCGCCGAAGAGGAGCGAGTCATAGTCCTGGGACGCTGCCGCGTAAACATCGCCCTTGCCGGCCATGTATGAGGCCTGCGCCTCCCCGTCCTCCGGAGCCTCCACGCAGGGCACGCCCATGTATCCGAGCAGTTCCCTTGCCTGGGCGGCCATTTCTTTTGTCAATCTGGAGGTCTGCTGGGCCTTCATCCTGGCAGTTTCCATGTCCCCGGCCTCGAGCGCCTCGTCCCACTGGGCCTGGGCCTTCTCCTTGCGGTGCCTGCGCTCCTGCAGCGTGCCTGCCTTCAGGGGGTTGGGCTTGCCGTCGAAAACGTACACGGGCCGGATGCCGGCCTCCAGGAGATTCGCTGTCCTGTGGAACGTGCCGGAGAGGTGCGACGTGATCCTGCCCTTCGAATCCATCAGGGGCGTGCCGTCAGCCTGGCGTATGCTGCTGAGAAACTGGTAAAGGGCATTGTACCCGTCAACGGCTATGGCGCGGCCCTTGAAGTCCCTGAGGGCGCTGGGCCTGGGTTCGACTATGTCGGAAAGGTCTATTCCCATTGCCCCCGGGAAAGTGATGCGGCTTAATGGCTTTTTCCTAGAGACGGCTTTTCAGCACAATGGCCAGCACGACCACGACCACTATTATTGCCAGGATGATGATTATCCACAGCCAGGGCAGAGCCCCGCCCGGCGATATTGTCTTGGCGTCGAAGTGCGGCGTCCCGTCGGCCGAGTCCTGGTATCCCGCAACCACGGTGATGTCCTGGTCCTCGATGAACTCGGGGACGAGGAATGTGCCCTGGTACTTTCCTGACTCCGTCTGCTCCAGCCTGATCATGTACCCGGCCGGAACCCAGCTCATCCATTCCGGGTCTGTTCTATCCATAGAGTCCATGGACCATTCGCCAATGCCCCACAGAGCCACAATCGGGTCGCCTGAATTGACCGAAAGGCTCACATCTATGGTTCCGGCCTCACCCGGATTGAACCCGCCGCCGCCAATGCCTACATCTCCGTCCCCGTCCAGGTTGCCCTCGTATGCGTAAAACACAAATCCTTCCGTGTCCCAATGGTTGGGCGGCCAGACAGAGTAGTGCATGTCATCGTCAAGGTCGTAGACCTGGTCTCCAAAATCGGCACGGTCCAGAGGGACTTCCAGTCTCACTTCGATGGCGCACTGGACTTCCGGCGTGGTGAAGTCCAGGCTGAACTTGCCAAGGTTGTTAGTCAGCAGGGTTCCGGCCGCCAATACTTCTCTCGCGCCGTCAACGTGGTCCCCGCCGCCGAACATCATGGCGAAATCCGTGCCCCTGGCGGTGATGTAGTAATTGATGGTCTTTGAAGCCGCCGGAATCTGCGAGTCATAAGCCCCGTAGGGTATGGAAACGTCCTCGTCAGGTCCGAATATGGTCTCCGTGCCTTCCCACAGAATATCGAACCCGTTGTTGTCAGGATCCTCTTCGACAAAATTCGTCACGACCCCGGAAATAGTCTGGTTAAGGCCTCCGGCAAGGGCGTAACCGCCGAAACCCGTTTGGCCGTATACATCTGGAACGTAGACCATGGCTTTCCCGCTGGCATTGGTCACTCCTGTGAACTCGTCATGGGGCCATTCGCCCCTTCGGATGTAGAAGTTCGCCCCGGCCACCGGTACGCCTGACATGTCAGCGACGCAGACCTCGAACGACACTGTGTTCCCGGTTACCGAGAGCCTGTGGTACCACACATCCAGCACGTTGACGTAAATCATCGCTGAATCCTGGTCGCCCATGCCCATTGGCTGGGCCACAATCTCGTAAATCCCGCTGACCGATATCTGCGGGACAGTGAATGCGGCATTATAAATTCCCGTCTCGACCGTGGTGAAGGTGAGGTTCTGCCTCTGCCCGCCCGGGGCCTCGACATACAGTTGATTGAATCCGGTCACAGGTATCGGGGATGTGCCAGTCTTTGTGAGTATTGTGGCAGTGAGAACGTCCCCGCCCTTGGCCGGGACCATGTCCTGGCCGCAGAAACTCACGTCCACCGTATCCTGGATGGCATATACTGGTATCACGAGGGCCGTGACGTAATTGGCGGTTTCCTCGTGGTCGTTTCCAATCGTCACCTCGTAAAAGAAATACAGGTTGTGATTGTTGTCCGCGGCCTTGATCGTATATGAGCCTGTGTAAATGCCTGTGCCCGAATTGGTCAGGGTCAAGTTCGTGGGATTGTTGAAGTTGTAGTTGGTGCTGACGCCCAGGTAAGCATCATCCGGGCTGGCCACATTGGCCAGCGCGCCCGAATTGTACACGCGCAGCTGTACCGTCATCGAGTCCCCCACGCTGTAGTTCCTGTCCTCAACCACGAGAACCACATGCAGCGAATCGTTCTCACCCGCCACCGGGGAAATGAACCCGGCCAGCAGAATGAACCCTAGCCCCAGAGCAATGGCAATCTGTCTCCTCATACCTATCGCGCATTATATAAGAGTGCGACTATAAAAATGTATCTAAACCAACAGCCTCAGGCTCCACAGGCAATGCAATCAGGCCGGATGTTCAGCCGTGAAGGCCATGCACCTGAATTATCAAAGCCGATGGGCTTTGATTTCATGCGCAGATGTCCGCAAGGTGCATGGCGAAGGCCCTTTCCGGAGAAAAGCATTATTACAATTCGGGCGATGGGGTGGTCGTGACAGACGAAAAGGAGCTTTTGGAGAGGGCGAAGCGCCCCGGTAAAACCGCCATGAGCTGGCACCCGTTCTACAGAGGCAAGATGGAAGTCATTCCCAAGTGCTGGGTCAAGGACTTCTCGGACTTCGGGGTCTGGTACACGCCCGGAGTGGCAGAGCCATGCAAGGCCATTGCCTCCGAGCCTCAGACGGTCTTCGAGCACACCAACAGGTGGAATTACATAGCCGTGGCATCCAACGGCACAAGGGTTCTGGGCCTTGGGGACATAGGCCCGCTTGCCGGCTATCCCGTAATGGAAGGCAAATGCCTATTATTCAAGTACCTGGGAGGCGTGGATTCCACAGCCCTGATGATTGACACGAAGGACCCGGAGAGGTTCATCGACACTGTCAAGGCCGTGGCCCCCACGTTCGGGGGAATCAACCTGGAGGACATTCGGACGCCGGACTGCTTCCACATCCTGGACCGCCTGAGGAAGGAGCTGGACATACCAGTGTGGCACGACGACCAGCAGGGCACGGCCGCAATCACCCTTGCGGGAATAATCAACGGCCTGAAGGTGGCTGGGAAGAAGCTTCACGATGCCAGGATAACCCTTGTCGGGGCAGGGGCCGCAAACACATGCCTGGCCTTCACCCTGATAAAGGCCGGCGCTTCGCCTGGAAAATTAATCATTGTGGACAGCAAAGGAACGCTCCATCGGGGGAGAGGAGACCTTGAAAAAGACAGGAAGAACCCGAAGAAATGGCAGCTGGCCCAGAAGACGAATTCCGAAGGAATCGCCGGGGATATTGCCGCTGCCCTGAATGGGGCCGATGTAATGGTCAGCGCCTCCAAGCCGGGACCCGGCACCATCAGGAAGGAGTGGCTCAGGGGAATGGCCCACAACCCTGTAGTGTTTGCCGAGGCTAATCCTATCCCAGAGATATGGCCCTGGGAAGCGAAGGATGTAGGAGTGAAGATATTCGGAACCGGCCGATCAGACTTCCCGAACCAAGTCAATAACTCGATCGGGTTCCCCGGGATTTTCCGGGGCACTTTGGATGTCAGAGCCAGCACCATCACCGATGAGATGCACATTGCGGCCGCCCATTCAATCGCAAAAACTGCCGAGGAAAAGGGCCTGCGGGAGGATTACCTCGTCCCCACCATGGATGAGACAGAGGTCTTCATCAACACCGCCGTTGCGGTCGCGGAGAAGGCGATGGAGCAGGGCATCGCCAGGAAGAAAAGGACGCGCCGGGAGCTGAGGGAGACTGCCGAATTCCTGATCACTTCTTCCAGGGAGAAGACGAAATTATTGATGGAGAAAGGGTATATTCAGGAGCCGCCGGAAGCGGGTTAGCGGGACTTGCGGCGCCGCATGAAGATGGCAAATGCGGCGGCTGTAATGAGTATGGCCGTGATTGTGACGGCGATTTCGAAGGAGGATAGGCCGCTTCGGGGCTGGGGCGGCCATGTATCCCACCATATGTCAATGATTGATATTGTTATCATGTTCTTGCCTTGAATGGTGACATCTGTCGGGTGGATGGCTATCGCTTCTAAGGCAAATTGGACTTCGGAGCTGTCGTTGTTAGGTAAATCCGTTGCCGTGACCTTGAACCGAGCTTTTCCCTGTGCGTCAGTCATCTGGTCGGTTGGCTCAATTAATAGTACACCCATTTCATCCGAAAGGGCTACTGATGCTCCGGCCAGAGGTTCTTGATTGTGGTCTGTGACAGATACTTCCACATATGCAAAGCCCGGGGTTCCGTCCTCGCCTATATCGGGGTTTATTATATCCGGGTCCGCGGTCAATGTCACGGACAGGAACTCCGCGGTTTGGGGGAACACCTTTACTAAGGCAATTCTGCTCGGAGCCTGCACATATAATGTACCTACTGGCGAGATATAAGTTGCCTTCACAATCTGGATTAGGGCAGATGTGCCGTTTTGGCACATGTCCGGGTCGTTTGGGTCGGCCCAAGGCGCTGTGAACGTAGTTGTGAATTTCCCTGTCGCAGTTGTGACCCCTTCCTCGTTCGTGAGCTTCCCGACCGAGGTGTTGAGATAGACCCTGGCCCCTTCCAACGGTTCACTGTCCTGATCCCTGACATAGACCGTTATCTGGACCGTGGCGTTGGACTGCACAGCCGAGGGCGGGCTCACGAACTGCGCGTTGACCTTCCAGGGGCCCGGTGCATGTATGTTGTACAGCGACTGCCAGCAGAATATCGAGCCTTTGTCTCCCACCACCCAGCCCGTGAACCTTTCTGAGCGGTAGGCCTCGATGTTTGTCCGGTAATACAGGACGTCGTAAGGCAGGTCGTAGCAGATGGCGGCCTGGGCGTCGAGTATGGCTTTTTCCTTGACGGCTGGGTCCTCGGTCCTTCGGGCAAGGTCTATCAATGAATCGAAAGAGATGTTGTGGTATCCGGGGTAGTTCTGGCCGACATCGGCATTGCTGGAATGGAAGAAGCTGTAAAGATACTTGGAGGGCTCGGTGCCGATGCTCCAGCCCAGAATGTACATGTCGAAATCACTTGCTTCTATCCTGTCAATTACCTGGGCATAATCCTGCGCATTGGATTGAGCATATATTCCGATATTGCGTAGCTGCTGGGCGATCATCGACCCTTCATTTGCGGAAATGGGGTCGTAATTTGCTTCTTTTGTCAATATGTTTATAAGACCATGACTGGAACTGCCAATCGGGCTTCCGTCCGGATTCACCCACCAATTGCCATTTCCGGCCTTGGCTAGGGCTTCATCGCCTTCGTATAGGATTCCACTATAGTGATCCTCGACTTTGTACCCTGCGTTAGCCAATATCTGCTTTGCCTCGTCCGGGTCGAAGTCGTAGGTTGGCACTGACTCATTATACCAATCGTTGAAAGGCGGAATCGGTCCTGTTCCTGCGACGCCGAGGTTCAGCAGCAACCTATTCACTATAGTCTTTTTATCGATGCAATGCGCAATAGCCTGGCGCAGCGGCTTTCCGACATCCGCGCCAGTCTCATTGTACCCGAAGGATTCGTGCCGCATGTTGTAGGCCATGTAGAAAAAACCTTTTTCCGCGTGCTGCTCGAGCGCGACTCCGGGCTCGTTCGCCAACTCCTGCACGTATGTCGGCGGGACAGACCATGCTATGTAATCGATATCGTCCGATTTCAGGGCATATACCGCTGCTTCCGCGGTTTTGAATATCTGGTATGTGACGGCATCTATCTCCGGCTGGCGGGCGTATGAGCGGCCATATTCGTCGGCACCGACATAGGCCTTGTACTTGTAATCCTCCCTGAAGAAATGGTCCCGCCATGTGCTTATCTTAATCATTTGGCCCATATCCCATGACACGAACTTGAAAGGACCGCTGCCTATCGGAGGGTTGTTAGTATAGGCCTGGGCAAAGGCGACCAACCAAGGATTGGAGACGTAATCGGGGTCGCACCATATCTTCTGACCAGAAACGGCAGAATTCCAGATGTGCTCGGGAAGCAGGAAGGTCGATATTGTGGACGTGAAGAAATCCGCGAACTGCTCCTGGATCCTGAACCTGAGCGCTGCCTGCAGCTTGCCTGCGCTCTCCCAGACCTTGCAGACCTCCAGCCATCCCGTGGATGAGAAATTCCATGCTTTCAGCGGGTCCATGGAGCTGGACCACTCAGGAACCTGCGCGGCCACATGCATCGAGAACATTATGTCCCTGACTGTCATCTGGATGCCGTCATGCCATTTGACATTCGTGAAGTCGTAGAAGATTATAGCCTCCTGTTTAGATTGGTTGTGCCAGGTAGATTCCGGGGAATACCCGAAATTCCCTATGGCGCAGTCAGCCCATGATTCAGCTTTCCCTGAAAGGTTGGCCGAGCCGATGGCGATGTAGGGAATTATTTCATCCGTGTCCGGGTCGATGTTGATGGGGCCGTCGAAGATATAGCTCAGCACGTTCCAGGACCAGACATCGCTAACGATTAGTGGGTTCAGGCCCTTCATGTCGTCCTGCATCGCGACCCGCAAAACAAGTTCGCCTCCGGCGTCCTGGCCGGAGGCGAACAAAGGAGGAGATATCATCATGATGCATATTGCTAAAGCAACAGCTCTCCGAATCTTTCTCACCGGGCGAAACATCCTTTAAGTCAATATATAATAACATTGGTACGCTGTTTTGTATATTATATAAATTAATTGGTACGGTTGTTTGTATAACTGGGAGGGTTACTAATTAGTAGACTTTAAATAGTCACGTATTAAAAAGTATCCAAAATTCATGAAATATCGAATCGTAAAATGTATCAAAAGATTTAATGATATGAAAGACTATAAGCTATTGCAATGCATATTAGCCATATAGGAGATTGAAAATTAAACTTAATTGAGATCAAGTAGTTTCACTCACCCCCTATAATAGGCTAAATATTGGCATTACTAAGATGAAGAGAGGAGATTGGTTGAGAAAATTAAAAAGGGTAAAAAAATTGCCAGAAGAATACAGCTTCTTCCATATGGCAAAAGAGTTCGAAGTAAAAAACATCATTCTTAATTGGGACTTTATTCCTGCAATACTCATCACAGCTTTCTTGTGTTATTTTTATCTACCATATCTCTCTCAAAGTGGTGAAAATCTAAGTATTATACTTACTCTTGTGGGTTCAAACGCTGGACTTATGGGTATTGTGCTTGCTGGATTTTCAATCTTTGTTGCCTTTATGGATAAAGAATTCTTACCAAAACTTAGAGAAGCTGGACTTTATAGTGAAACAATTTTCATGTTCACATATTCTGCAATATTAATTTCAATTGCGCTAATATCGTCCATTCTGTTTTCTTTCGTTCTTTACATAAATTTTAATGCAGCTATTATTACATTTGTATTTACGATTTTTTTTACTTTTTATGGTTTATTAAGTGTTGTACTTCTTTTCATACAAGTAAAAAATATTTCCATTGCTAAAGGACGTTATGTTGCAGGAGAAGAAGGTAAGCTTACTCGAGAAGATTTTTAGCCTCTCCAACAAATTCATCATCATCGTCAATTTCAACTTTCTTCTTGAGAATTCGTTTTCTTGATGAAAACACAGCACGTGTGCCTTTTATTGTACCTTGAATTTTTGCATCAGCATATCCTTCATTTGAGAGTTCAATTCCTGCAGCAATACTTTCTTCTTCTGTGTCTATACTTTGTCCACTTTGACTGGCTAGATTCAATTTTCTTACTTTTGCTCGTATTATACTTTCAATATTTTCAATTCCTTTAGTTCTTATTGGATTAGATACCCTCATTCTATCAAATTCAATATGGGTAATAACATCAGCAGCTTGAATAAAATCTTTAAGTTCTTTTATATCCGTTTTGTACCCCATATCCAATGTGACTGTTGCTTCTACAACTTTATGGAAAAGTTCTTGTAATACGGTTTGAAACTGTCCCTTACTGAGGTACGGAGTTCTTTCTTCCATGACAAATCGTCCATCTTTTGTAATTAAAAATCTAATTTGGGAATATACCCTTTTCTTATCAATATAATCCGTTTTTAATTCCCATGAATCAAGGTCAAAACTTTCTTCAACTTGAGATTTTCGTAATTTCAGCATTTTTCCAAATAAATATTTTTTATCTGTTTTTACATAACAAATTAAATAGAGAAAATCATAATACTCATAACTTATTTTCTTTTTTTCTAATTCTAATATACATTCTTGAATAGTCCTTTCTGTCCAATTTGATAAGTTAATAGTTCCGGTGATTAATGTTGTAAGAGGCATGAATCTTCCCTTTGAAAACTATAAATCAAATAATTATATAAGCTTATGTTTAAGGATGCATTGCTATCTAAAAAGGGAACAGAAGCCAGTAATTTTAAGCTTATCGGACAAAAACTGTGCCAGTTCCATGAGCTTTACATACTTGTATTATTGTGGTGTAATCCTCATTGTTATACTTTTTTAAACAATGAGCGCATGGTTTCCAGTTATATGCGGGATTTTCACATTCTGCAAATTTTATGGCTTCTTTCATTGGGAGTGGAATATTAGTCCAACAACCATGTTTCTCATCAGTAGGGCCACCATTTTTCTTTATATGACTGCATGATTCATGATGAAACATTATCCGTGAAGTAGGTTTATCCACATAAACTTGATATTTTTCCATGAATACATATAAGTTCTATCAGACTATTATCCTTTTCGGGAAGCATGAAGCTTATGCGGGCAGAATAATCACGATCAACTCTTCCCCACTCTGGGCGGGGGAGTTCTCTCTCCAAGGGGTTGCACCCCGAAACCCCGCCCTGTATTTTTTCTTGACCACAAATTATTTATTGTCCAGATTGCTAATTGCAATCATGTCCGGGTGTCCAGCATTTACAATTCGAGTCAGGATGGATTTGAACTTGATTCTGGGTCGTGTAAAACAAGAAGCAGCGAGGAACGGTGTGATGCTTAGCGGGGATACACGGAGCGGATGTTTTTCAGGAAAGGTATCTGGCTCATATAATATCTCTCGTAATGTCGTGACTGTAAAAATTACTGATAAACCCGCTAATTTCGATTGCACTGTAATAGAGCAAAGAATACGAAATTATTTTGAAGGCTGACCCTAGATTCCCCGTTCTGACCCAGAATTACCTCTTTTGGCTGAATTTAGGTGCAAGGCAAACGCAACAGAACCGATTATATAGGTCAATCTGATTATAGACGCCACTCGCGGAAAAGGTCTTCCAAGAGGGAGATAGGGAGGAAGAAATATGAAAAATAACTTGAAAGTTGTGTCAACAATGACATTGTGTGCTATGTTGGTGAGCGTAATGATGCTGCCAGGAGTGCAGGCAGTATATACCGGGACTAAATTCATTGGCGACTTAGGATCCAATCCTCTGGGTCATTGGAAATTAGATGATTTGGGCTCCACTGCCATAAATTCTGGTTCTGCTGGCGATGACTATGATGGAGTGATATATGGTGGTGCGGCCCCGGGCCAAGGAAAGATCGATTACAGCATTAGTTTCGATGGCACAAATGATTATATACAGGTTCCAGATGGAAGGCACGCTTTCGATTTCGGTAATGGTGATGACTTCAGCGTCTTTTGCTGGATTAACGCGGATGAAAACAATTGCCCAATTTTAAATAAATATGCCGGTGCCCGCGGTTTTAATATGGCAATCAATTCCAATGATCGTTTGCGGGTAGACTTATATATAGGGCTAACAACTACAACTGTAATAGGTGCGTCAGATATTTTCGATGGCCTTTGGCACCATATTGGATTTGTGAGGGACGGCAATACACTAGAGGCCTGGGTAGACGGAATGTGTGAGGATACTGAGACAAATGCTAATGGAAACGTCGGTAGTACCGGAGACCTTTTATTCGGTAAAGTTGGCCTCTCCCTCTATGATGGCAATATCGATGATGTTCGCATATACGAAAGAGCCGTAGAACCGACTGCAACAATGATTTCCCACTGGGATATGGAATATGATAGCACTTACCCTCAGAAAGTCTTTGATATAATGAGTAGTAATAACGGTGTACTAGGAACAACAGATAAGGACGAACAATATGATCCAACTTGGGACAGCACGGTTGTAAAAGTTGGCTCATGGTCCTTGAATTTTGATGAAACAAATCATCAACTAGTTACAGTTCGTGATCCCAGTGATGGCAGTCTTGATTTCGATTTGGGCGTTGACTTCAGCATCTTTTGCTGGATAAAAACAGATGATACATTCGGTCGCACAATTGTACATAAATATGACGGTTACGGCGGTTACGAAATGTCAATCAGTCATGGTGGTGATGGTTGTTTGCTGTTGACTCTATGGGGTGTTAGTGTAGACGTAAGCGCAACGGGTACGTCAGACATTACCAATAACGTTTGGCACCATGTTGGATTAGTGAGAAACGGTGATACACTGGAAGCTTGGGTCGACGGAGTGCGTGAGGGTACTAGTACAGATGCCGATATGGACGTCAGTAATGATGCGCCCCTTAAAATTGGCGCAGATAATGGCTACCACTACTGGGCTGGCAATATCGATGATCTAAGAATATTTAGAGAAGCCGTTGTTCCCGCTGCATAAAAGCAAAATACCATTAATGGAGAGAATAGGTAAAATCTCTCCACCTTTTAATATTTTTATTATTTTCATGTATCCCCCCTGCAGATTCTTATCAGACTTGTCCAATTAGAAAAGCTAATTGGACGACCAATTGGTTACCCTCAAGCACGGATTACTTTCTGCGCCGCCCCTTTCTCAGCCTGTATATTGTCCCAGCCAAGGCCATCATCCCTATGATGATTATTGCTGGCAGCGCGAGGGTTTCGGTGAGCGGCATCCCCGGCTCTTCGGCCCCTTGTACATAGGGCAGCACTGTCAACCAGACCACCTGGGTCGCGTTCCTGAACCCGCCCTTGGTGGCGTTTATGGTGATGTTGCATTCCGCTGTCTCCATGACCTCTGCGGCGTATACCGTTAAGGTGGCCGAGCCTCCGTCGTCCGTCCTGGCCTCCGGGGCGCTGAGTGTGATATTGGAGTCCCCAGCCCTAATCCTGAGCACTGCGCCGTCCACCGGCATGTTGGCCCCGTCCCTCACTCTGATGTTGATGTGAGAAAATCCTTGATTTCCCGAGCTGTCCATTGCAGTAATGGTGTCCGGGTCCGCCGAGGCCTCGATGAAGAGGGTCCTCATCCTTTCCGGGAATACGGTGACGGTGAATTCCACCGGCAATGCGGGCCTGTACCCGGCCAGCGTTGCGGATTTGACAGATATCTTCACAGCCATCGAGTTGCCGTAGGCTTCTGTCAGGGGGACATAGGGGGCTGTGTAATTGGCAGAGAACATGCCGTATTCGTCAGTCTTGCCTGTGAGATTAAGCAGGAAACCGGCGCTCGCGCCCAGCACCAGGTCCGCGCCCTGCATGGCATTTCCGTTTAAATCCGTGACCTTGACCGTGACAGTTCTGGTGGAATTGGACAGCCCGGTCATTGACAGCCCCATGAATTTAGCTCTCAGCATGGCCTTCTGCTGCTTCATCACCCTTGTCATCGATAAAGAGTTGAGCAGACTTCCCGAGCCGTCATCAGCGAATCCGTCGAAATTGTCTGCCCTGTAAAACTCTGTCGGGCACTCGTGGTACAGCGGGCACATGGGCAAGTCATATGCAACGGACGATTCGGAGTCCTGCACGGATTTCAGTTCAGCCAGGTGGTCTGTCGCGGCCATTGCCAGCTCGAGGTTTCGGTCGAATGAGGCGTTGCCGTAACCGCAGAAGTTCGGGCCGTTCAGGGCCATGTCAGTGTGGAACAGCTCGTAATACAATGTCTCGGGGTGAGCCCTTTCGCCAGGAGCAAGCTCCCGTTCTATAATGCACATGTCGAAGTCCCTCTGGTCAAGCCTTGCGGCAAGCGTGGCCGGATCAGTCTGCGCCAGCTCGGTGTTGATGCCGACTGCCCGCATCTGGTTGGCCAGCATCAGGCCCGCTTGATACATGGCCGGGTCCGATGCCGTGTCCGGCACCAGAAGCTCCACTGCCCCAGTGGGCAGGCTGCCTATCTGCGTCCTGTCCGGGTTCAGCCGCCAGTTGCCTTCGCCAGCAGGTAATTCAGGGTCGGTGGGCATGTAGCCTGTGTTGTTCAGGATGCTCATTGCGGCCGAAGGGTCGAAGGCGTATGCCGGTGCAGTGAGGTTCTTCCAGGTTCCGAATGCCGAGAGCGGGGCCGGATCAGGCACTGCCGTGTTGACTATGGCGTTCACGGCGACTGAGTCAATGCAATGGGCCAGGGCCTTCCTCAGCGGCTTTCCGTAATCAATGTCCGCGAAACTTGTGCTGCCGTAGTCCCTGTCATAACCGAACGACCTGCGCCTCATGTTGAACGCGAGCTGAGTCAGAGTTACAGACCTCAGCGATTCCATCCCCACATCCTCGCTGCCCGCAAATCTGGACACGGCCGATGGCATGTCCCAGGCTATCAGGTCAATCCTGTCGGCCCCCAGGTCCATGATGGCCTGCTCCTCGGACATGTAGGGCTTGAGCGTGATGGCGTCGATCTTCGGCTCGGAGGCTATGCCTGAACCGTAGGAGTAATACCTGGACCCGGGTTTGTAGAAATGCCCCGCCCAAGCCCTGAGGGTGATTTTATCGCCTGTCGACCCGGCCCAGATGAAGGGCCCGCTGCCCACAGGATTGGGATTGGTAAATTTCTTAGCAAAATACAGTTTCCAGGAGTACTGGTCGCTGCTGTTGTACCCCGGGTCGCACCAGATCATGGTGTTGTTCATGGTCTGGTTGGAGGCCTCTCCCGCCCAGATATGGTATGGCAGTATGAATGCCGATAAGTAGCTGTCGAACACGTTGAAATACGGCTTCTGGAGAGTGAACTTCAGGGCCGCCCTTGTGCCGTCCTCGCTCTCCCACACATTCCGGATGAACAGCCACCTGGTATCGGTGTAATTGCTCCCCGAAAGGCCTGCCTTGTCGGCAAGCGGATGACCGAGCCACTCGTCCTGCGTGTAAGCCCATGCATGGAAAGAGAACAGTATGTCCCGTATTCCCATCTGCACGCCGTCATGCCATCTCACGCCACCGAAATCGTAGAATACGGTCATTTCGGGTTTGCCCGGGTCCTCCCATAGCCCTTTCGGGCTGTATCCGAACTTGCCCACTGTGCAGTCTGCCCAGGTCATGTTGTGCGTGTTCATTGAGGCATTGGCCGAGCCCACTGCTATGTAAGGCAGCCTCTCTCCTGTCTCGGGATTGATTTTCGTGGCAGTGTCGTATATCAGGCCCAGCACCCTCATGCTTTCCGCGTCCGCGGTGAGCGGATTTGTGGAGGCCAGCGGTTTTATTGCTACCCTCAGCACCGCTTGCTCGGCCGCATCCCCACGGACTGGATGCAGGGCCGGTGCCAGCATCGCCAGCGCCAGAATCAGGCACAGTGCTTTCCAGGGCAAGCAATTGCGGTTCATAGGCCACCCTCCCTGCCGGACCTTCCGCGGCCTTTCGTTGCTATGGCAAGAAGCAGCAATGCGGATACGGCCAGCATCGCAATCCCGAACAATGTTACAGGGCCGAATCCTGCAGGCTCGGAAGGCCCGGACACTGTCACGGCAATGACATTAACCGCAGTGTTGCCTGCTGCGTCCCTCACCGTCAGGGTCACGGCTGTCGTCCCGGTCGACCAGAACCTGCAGGATTGCACGGACCCGTACAGGGTTATGGCAGTGCCGTTGTGGACGAAGGCCCAGGTCCAGTTCGTCATGCCCACGTTGTCTGTGGAAGCGGAGCCGTCCAGGACGACTTCCGAACCTGCTTCCGCGGTTGGGACTTGTCCGGCGAGGGCCACGGGTGCCGTGATGTCGAGAACCGTCACTGTCACAGTTGTCGTGTTCAGGTTGCCGTCCCCGTCGTAGACTGTCAATGCAGCTTGGTAAATGCCTGGCACTTCGAAGGTCCACGCATCGGCCGAATCCGCTGACATGATGTCGGAGTTTATCCCGTCACTGAAGGTCCAGGAATACGCCGTGACGCCTATGTTGTCATGGCTTGCAGTGCCGTCCAGCAGCACTGTTTCTCCCTGGTTGACAACAATATCCGCGCCCGCATCCGCTATCGGGATGGGATACATGAGCACTGTCAGCGTCAGGGAATCCGTGCCCCAGTTTCCCACACCGTCCAGCACGGTCAGCGTAACCGTATAGTTCCCAGGCACCGCAAAGAAATGCTCGGGCGCAGGTCCGGACAGGTTCTGAAATACGTAGCCGTCAGGGAAGCTCCAGGTGTAGCTGACTATGCCGACATTGTCATGGCTGGCCGAACCGTCGAAACGCACCGTGTTGCTCTCGTTGACTGTCATATCCGGGCCTGCAATTGCCGTTGGCGCAGCTATGTCTGCCTTGACGACGAATGTCTCGGTGCCGCCGCTGCCGACCTTGCCCGGGACTGCCCCGGTCACCGGGAAGCCGTCAGAATCCGTCCGGCCTGCAACGAACACGCATCCGTCGTCCGTCAGGGCAATGCCGTGCCCTGAGTCGTCCTCGGCCCCGCCCAAGAATGTCGAGTAGACCAGTCTGTCGCCCTCAGGCGCCAGCTTGGTGATGATTGCGTCTGCTTTACCGTTGTTTGACCTGTTGAACCCATCCGTGCTTGTCGGATAATTCGTGGAGAGCGTGGACCCTGTGGCATGGGCCTGGCCCTCCGGATCGACCGCTATGCCGGTGCCGGCTTCGTCCCCGGTGCCGCCCAGGTAGGTGCAGTATTCGGCGCTTTCGCCTGAACTGTTCACCTTGGCCAGGAACAGGTCCGTGCCGCCTTTGAGGGCCGGCTGAACTGCGCCTGACGTTGTCAGGAGGTTCGTCGAATTTGTCTGCCCGATGATGTAGGCTTTACCAGTCAGGTCTACGGCAATGCCGGCGGCCGTGTCCGAGCCCCCCCCGCCCAGGATGGCCGAGTAAACGAGCGCGCTGCCCTGCAGGCTCAGTTTCGTTATAAATACATTCTCGCCGGCCAGGGTGATGTTGAGTTGGCCAGGTGTCAAAGGAAAATTCTGCGAACTTGTTGTCCCAGTTACATACGCATAACCTCCCAGGACTGCAATCCCTGTGCCCGAATCGGACCCGGTGCCACCCAGGTATGTGGAATAGAGCATGATGTCGCCCTGCACGCTCACTTTGGTCACGAATGCGTCGGAGTCGCCGTTCGTCAGTGTGTTGTAGGCCCTGAGCGACGCAGGAAAGTCCGCTGACCACGTACAACCTGTGACATATGCCTGGCCTGCCTCGTCGAGAGCTATGCCCGAACCTTCTTCGTCATGGCTTCCGCCCAAGTATGTCGAGTATTCCAGAGACAGGCCGT
Organism: uncultured Thermoplasmata archaeon; assembly: GCA_964354755.1. Lineage (GTDB taxonomy): Archaea > Thermoplasmatota > Thermoplasmata > SG8-5 > SG8-5 > UBA147. The sequence goes on along the minus strand of CAYHBA010000002.1, from coordinate 28,892 downwards.
CCGCGCCCAGTTTTGTGATGAATGAGTCGCCGACGCCGCCGTATGTCCTGTCCGCTGCCGTTGCCGTCACCGGGAAGTCCGCTGACTGAGTAAGGCCCGTGATATGCGCGCATCCAGACGCGTCAACCGCGATCGCATTCCCAGAATCGTACTGCGCGCCGCCCAGGAATGTGACATATTCGAGAGTCTGGCCTGTCGGGTCCAGCTTTGCTACGAATATGTCATGGCTCTGCCTGAGGGCTTGGCCTCCCGAGACCGGCAGAATGACACCCGAGTCAGTCACGCCCGTGACATAGGCCGACCCGTCCTTGCCCACGGCCAGGGCCATGCATGAGTCGAGGCCATTGCCCCCGAGGTATGTGGAAAATACCAGCGGGTCTATTACAATCGGTCTGGACATATCCCGGCCCGGAACCGTGAAGCAATACCCGCTGTCCCCGGAGATGGAGAAGCAGGATGCCAGCGTTTGTCCGGGGCAATCCGCATAGAACACATTCGGGGCCGAGTCCGTGATTGTTTCTCCTGTTTGCGTGTGCACGGTCAGCGAGCCGTCGTTCCCGAGAGACATGGCCATGTGGCCTTCTGCCCTCACACTGATTTGCGAGACATCGGCGAATGCATGAACCAGATACTGGTACTTGAGCGAGCCGTTGTCCATGGTGAATTCCAGGTCTATACCGTTCCATATGTCTCTATACATAATGCGATTGTAGTTGGCAACGCCCGGATGCCATTCGGCCGAATCGTTCCCGAGGAAATAGCTTGTGCGCCAAGAGTTCGGCTCCAATCCCGACGGCACGGCCTGATTTGCCCCTTCGAAGAAGAATTCCACTGGCGATGCATCGGCATTCCCCGTGCAAACAATGAACGAATAATTCGTGAAGCCTATCCTCCCGGAAGCTGTATTGAATCTAATGGCAGAATTGCGAATCTGGCCTGCATTTTCCGTGAATGCGCCGTAAAGGGAGCTGCAGGCCTGCGTGGCCCTGAACGCGCCGACCGGTTCTGCGCATGGCTGTTCTGTGATTTCAGGAGCCTGCAGCCCCGAATTTTGCAGAATGGGCGAGGCCGATGCCAGGACCAGGAGCGATACCGCGATGACGACCGCCCTGAAACAAGACCTCAAGGCCCAGCCACCCCCATTCTCCTTCTCAGGTAAAGCGCAACGGCCGCAGCGAACATCATGCAGGCGGGCAGCAACAGAAACCAGCCGTACGGGTCCCTCCATCCTGCGGATGCTGCCTCGGGCTCTGTCACCGTGACCGTCATCCTGGCAGATGTTGAATTGCCGTTCGCGTCCAGTACGGTGAGCGTGACTGTGTAGGTGCCTTCTGTCCAGAATGTGAATGACTGGTTCTTTCCGAAAAGGGCTATGTCTATGCCGTTGTACGCGAATGTCCACGTGTAGTTTGTTATACCGGAGCTGTCATGGCTGGCTGAGCCATCGAAATATACGATGGAATGCGGCATTATCACACGGTCAGGGCCCGGCACGGCAATCGGCAGCAGCGTATCCAGTACCGTGACCGTCAGAGTGTCCGTGTTCCAGTTTCCCGCTGCGTCCGAGGCATTCAGTGTCACGACATAAATTCCCGGAACCGTGAATATCCAGGATGGGTATTCGCCGAACAGGGATATGTCGTTCAGCCCGTCGTTGAAGGCCCATGCCCAACTGGTGACGCGCACATTGTCCGAGCATCCTGACCCGTCGAATTGCGCAGGCACGGCCTCGTTGACTGTCATATCCTGGCCTGCATCCGCGACCGGCCTTACCGTCTCAAGAACTGTCAGAATCATCATGTCCGTGCCCCTGAGGCCGGATGAGTCTGTGACCGTGAGTTCAACCTGGAATATGCCTGGCACTGTGAAAAGATGGTGTGCCTGCGCGCCTTCGAGGATAAAATTATCGATACCGTCGCTGAACCGCCACGTATAGTTCACGATGTCCACATTGTCGCGGCTGGCTGCGCCGTCGAACCATGTCCCGTTGCCCCTGTAAATGGACCTGTCCAGCCCTGCCTGCGCCGTGGGTGCGGTGACGTCGTTTATATGCACGGCCAAGGTGTCACGGGCCCAGTTCCCTGCCGCATCCCAGATGTCCAGGGTTACCGTGTAGATCCCGGGCGTGGCAAAGGTGTATGCGGCAGTTTCGCCGAACAGCGTCCTGGTCACATAACCTTCCGAGAAGGACCATGTGTAATTGACTATGCCCACATTGTCCGAGCTTGCAGTGGCATTGAGTTCCACTGCAGTGTCCTCGTCCGCAATCTGGTCCGGGCCGGCCATAGCCACAGGATATGTGATGTCGACGACAGTCAGCATCATTGTGTCAGCTGCCCAGTAACCTGTCGCGTCAGTGACATTCAGTGTCACTGGGTAAACCCCCGGAATTGGGAATGTGTGCAGCGGCCCTATGCCGTAAAGGGTGACGTTCCCTATGCCGGAGAAGAATGTCCAGGTATAGTTCACTATTCCGTGGTTGTCGGCGCTTCCGGCACCGCTGAACGCAGCTGTCTGGCCCTCGTTTATCCGCATGTCCGGGCCTGCATCGGCCACGGGGGGCGCGACATCCAGCTTGGTCACGAAACAGTCAGTGTTTCCGCCGAAGAAGGCATCAGTGCATCCGGCCGTCACAGGATATTCCGCGGATTGGGTTTCCCCCGCAACATAGGCAAAGCCCTGCTCGCCCACGCTGAACCCTAGGCAGGAATCCGCGCCTGGGCTTCCGAGGAATGTCGAGTCCAGCAACATGTCGCCCGACTGCGACAGCTTGCTCACGAACGCATCAGTAACGCCGTTGAAGGAGCCGTCATAGGACCTCTGGGTCGTGGGAAAATCAGCCGACGAGGTTGTGCCGCCGACGCATGCATTGCCTGCGATGTCCAACGAGATCTTCGAGTTCTGCTCATTGCCGGAGCCGCCCAGGAATGTGGAGTAGGCTATTGATTCGCCATACCTGTCTATCATTGTCACGAACACATCGTTGCCGCCGTTGTGCGTCTCGTCATAAGCCCCCTCTGTCATCGGAAAGTCTGCCGAACCTGTAATGCCGGTGACATATGCATGACCCCATGCCCCGGCCACGATGCCCTGGCCGTAATCGCTCTCTCCGCCCCCGAGGAATGACGAGTACATCAGGGAGGTGGCTGACTGGCTCAGCTTTACAACGAACGCGTCATACCCGCCGTTATGAGTCCTGTCGAATGCCCTCTGCGTCACCGGGAACATTGCCGACCTGGTCTGGCCGGTGATGTACGCATACCCGTTGCCGTCCACCGCAATGTCGCTACCCTTCTCAAAATCGTCATGCCCCAGGAATGTGGAGTACGCCAGAGAATCGCCCATCTGGCCAACTTTTGTGATGAACAGGTCAGGTGCGCCCGGAAGGCCGGCGTTGAGAATGCGCTGCACCGCATCCGGGGATATGGGAAAGTCGGGGGACCGTGTTTCCCCGAGGACGTAGGCAAAGCCCTCTTTGTCCACGGCAATGCCGCTTCCGAGGTCCATGCTTCTGCCGCCCAGCATGGATGAGTATGCCAAAGAGTCGCCTGACTCACTCAGCTTCAGCACGAACGAGTCGTACGAGTCGCCGTTGTAGGTGCGGTCAAATGCCCCCTGGGTGGTCGGAAATCCGTAGGACGCGGTGTAGCCGGTTACATATGCATGCCCGGTCGAATCGACCGCTATTGCTTGGGCGTAATCATGCGACTCGGCCCCGATATAGGTCGAGTACACGAGCGCGTCCCCGTTGAGCCCCATCTTTGCCACGAATATGTCTATGCTGCCAACGTCCAGTTCGCTGTCATAGGCCCCGAGCGTGGTAGGAAAATCTGCCGAGTCAGTGTACCCGGTCACGTAGGCGCACCCGTCCGGGCCGACAGCCACATCCGTGAGGTGGTCGAAGCCGCCTCCGCCGAGGTATGTCGAGTATATCAGGGGGTCTATCACCACGGCCCGCGTGCTGTCCCACCCTGACAGGGCAAACGAGTAAGTGTCATGCCCCACCAGGGCAAACCTGGCACCTATCTTCTCCGACCTTTTGTCCAGGTAATACACATCCAAGCCTGAATCCGTTATCGACCCGGCCGGGCCCATGTCGAATGATATACCGTCACCGGACAGATGAAGGCCTTCTGTGCCCTCCGCCCTGATTCTTATCATGGACGGGTCAGCGCCTGGCCGAACCAGGAACTCGTACTTGATGGTCTCGCCATCGAGCCTGTATTCAAGGTCTATGCCGTCCCATATGTTCTCGTATGCAACGGTCAGGTAATTTCTGACGCTTGTGCGCCACCTGCCTGGGTCCGGGCCCGTCAGGAAGTTCGAAATTCCGGCAGTCTTGTTTCGGCCGACTGGGACTGGATTGTTCGAACCGGGAAAGGACAGCCTGATGACATGATCCAGTCCGGAGGCTGAACCATCGCCCCCCCGACTGTAAAGGAACACATTGCCACGGGCGAATGCCATGCTGCCCGACTGAGAGTAATACAGAATCTCCCGATTCGGGACCTGGCCGTCGTTCTCGGTGAAAATGCCTGCGGCCGGCGATAGGGCCGCGCATTCGGCATCTGTGCTTTCCCGGGGTAGCGCTGGATTCTTGATGTCTGTTTCTGAGCCGGGCTCCTTGGCAGGCTGTGTCAGGGCCGGAAAACAGAAGCCTGCGGCGAGGACTATGCATAGGCTCAGGCACAGCAATCTGTTCGACATATTCCTTTCACCGGGCAAGTTTTTCTGACATTCAACAATGAAACAGTATATATGGGTTGCCTGTAAACTAACAGCCCCTAACATGACTTGCGTTTACATCATGATCTGCACCGGCATGACTCGGGGCTGGAAGTTTACCATAGGGCAGTTGCATACCTAGTTTATCGAAGCCTGGGAGCTTCGATTGAGCTTGATAATATAAGCACGGTATGCAACGGTGGATTGACGACTGCTCATGCCGATTCATCTCAGCCCATTAGGGCTGAGCATTCTCGGCATCTTTACACGAAACAGTCGTTTCTGGGCTGCGTTCGGCTAGGAGTTTTATAGGCAGATGGATTGCGGGCTTCATGGACCGGAAGCGGGTTCTGCAGTCTGTCGGGTTCGGCATAATGTTCATCATTGTCGTTTCAATCAATTTCTACGCTTTCGACAGGATGTGCGGGCTGCTGGGCTTGGGCAATGCATGGATTTCCATGACCTATTCAATTACCCTGACGGCTCTGTTGATTGCCGGATTCCTGGTCCGCATGTCCGCGGTGCGCGGGACAAAGGGCATGTTCGTCGCCGTGACCACGGTCTATGGGCTTGAGTTCACTGCCCTTTCCCTGCTGATTCCGTTCGAGATTGTCAATCTCGTTTTCCCACTGCCTGCAAGAGAGTCCGGCCTGGCCATACTCAGCTTTGCCGTTGCCGCGGCTTGCGTTTCAGCTGTGAACGCCCAGCTCCTGGAAGTCAGGACGCTGAGGCTGCCTTTCATTAGGAAGCTGAGGGCCGTGCTGCTGTCAGACCTCCACATCGGGGCAGTCCACGGCGCCCGGTACCTTAGAAAGGTGGTGAACACTGTCAACGGGCTGAATCCGGACCTGGTGCTCATCGCCGGCGACATTGTTTCCGGTGCCGCCTCTCCCGGGGACAGCAGGCTGGACGGCCTTGCCGGGCTGAAGGCCCGCACAGTCATGGCGCCGGGCAACCACGAGTATTACGAGGGCGTGGAGGAGGTTGCCAAGGTCCTGCCAAAGAATGTGGATGTTCTGAGGGACAGGGAGGTGAAATTCGACGGATTCTGCGTGTTCGGCCTGGACTTCCTGGGGGAGCAGGGAGTGAGCGGCACCCGGACCCTGGACAGGAAATTTGATTCTCCCGTAATAATGCTGGCACATGTGCCCCAATTCTTCGACTTGCCCAAGGGCAGCATCATACTCTCGGGCCATTACCACGCGGGCCAGGTATTCCCCTTCAACTTCCTCGGATACGCCTTCCTGAAGTATTTCAGGGGCCTGTACAACAAAAACGGCGTGGCCTTGTATGTCTCACCCGGAACCGCGACATGGGGGCCGCCCATGAGGTTCGGATCAATGAACGAGATAACACTATTAATCTTGGGAGAATAGAATCTGTCATTTCATGTGTGAAATCAATCTGTTTTCTTCAAGCCGCGTTTTATTGAGCGATGGAGATTTATCGTTAACAGCACAATCATAACTGCCATCAATATCGATGATATTTCAAATCCTGGTATGCCCCCGATTCCATAATTATCTAACGTATTGTTTGTGTAGGTATTGAATGCAGAAGAATTATCATGATATATTCCAATCCTATTATAGGAACAGTTATTGCTCGAAATCGTATTGTTGTTTGAATTGGATGTGAGATTAATACCAATAGTGTTGTTAGAACAGTCGTTATTAAAAATGATGTTATTATTTGAATTGTTCAACCATAGCCCAGATTCTATATTATGATTAATTCTATTGTTTGAAATTGTGTTTAAAGGCGAGTTAATTAAATAAATCCCGACCCCGTTGTTTTGAATATTGTTGCTAGAAAAGTCATTCCCATTAGAACCCATGATGAATATCCCGCATTCCTTATTGCACAACACATTATTATTTGACACCGCGTCATCAGTCGACGAAATGATATGAATCCCAACAGAATTATTTGAAATGCGGTTGTTATCGACGCTGACATTGTAGCTTGAGGACAATTGTGCGCCGACCTGGTTGTCATGGATGTAATTGTCACGCATTGTCGTGTGATGAGTTTCGACGGAGATGCCGACTGCCGTATTCGATGACACGGTGTTGCTCTCGATGCGTGTGTTCTTGGACCAAATGACCTGAATGCCGCGACTGTTATTTTGAATGGTGTTGTTTGCGAGCTTGGTTGCGGGTGACCTGTCCACATAAAATCCGGCTCCTTCATGGAATGACAATGTGTTATTCTCCGCTTTGTTGGATTCCCCTTGCGTGATTGTAACGCCTTCTGAGTTGTTGCATAGTGAATTATCATTCATCGAATTGTTGCATGAAGTTTGTAAATTGATTCCGCATTCCGCGTTGTCGAAAACCATATTGCCCGAGATTGTGTTGTTATCTGACAAGTAGAAATGCATTGCGGTTGAACATCTGGTCAAATTATTGTTATATACCGAGTTCGCCTCCGCGCAAACGTTCCAAATTCCGAATTCATTGTTTTCCAATGTGTTGTAACTGATGTCGTTGAAGCTGGAATATGGGGAATATATGCCATATGTGGTGTTGAAAATGGCATTGTTGTATATCACTTGTCCGTCGCTCCAATCGAGATATACACCATACACACATTCAGATATCGCATTTCCAATGATCTGATTTCGACTGTTGTTGTGTGCAAGGCAAATGCCCGTATTGGTGGTCTTTATTATGTTATCTCTGATAATGTTATTGCGTGACAACTGCCCGACCCCAATCCCGTTTTCACATGATATAATGGCATTGTTGCAAATAACATTGTCGCTTGATGTGGATAGTGAAATGCCAACTTCTCTATCTTCGAATGTATTGAATGATATTACATTTCGATACGAACCACCTGAATAAATTCCTCCCTGGTTCGAATGAAATGTGTTGTTGAATATGTGATTATCGTCGCTATGCATCTCCAAGTGAATTGTTTCACGATTCATAGTAAAATTGTTACTTGCAATTCCATTCGCGGATGAATTCTGAAGACGAATTGCGATTCCATTATCGATGAAAGAATTGTTATTGATCTGTTTTCGATTTGATGGGCCGGGTATGTCAATTCCCTTACCGTTTCCACGAATTTCATTCCTCTCAATAACTATATTATCGTCATATTGATCCAGAATTGTAATGCCTATGCAATTATTCTTCACTTTATTATCTATGATTTGGCAGTGTTGGGCATTATTCAAATATATGCCTGTTGCAAAATTAGTTGACTCATTCGTATCAGCACCATAAAGAGTGCAATTTCTCACGAGAAAATAACGTGTAGAGTGTTCGACAAATATGCAGTAACTATAACCAGTTCCATTGATTTCTAATCCTTCGATTAGATATGGGTCTTCTTGTGTACCGCTTCCTGGAAAACCGTATGTAATGAAATTATTATATGAAATTTTTATCGGTGGATGCCATTCATAAATTATTTCGGTTGATTGAGCGGAGAGGGGTTCGATTAGATTGAGTGTTATTACAAATCCAAATATCAACCAACAAAGAATTCCCCTCGATGCAAACATACCTTCACAACTCATTTCCTATATTAGGAGACGAATGTATTTAAGGATTTCTGATTATGGTGAAATAACTGGAATTGTTATAAGTCCTTGAGCCGTTCCTTCAGCTTCGAGACCTCGTCCTGGCGCTTCTTCCACTTCTCCTCCTTCTCCGCAAGCATGGCCTCGCGCTCGTCCAGCTCGTTGATCCTGGTCTGGAATTCCGCCAAAATTTCCTCGCGCATCTCCTCGGCCATCTTCTCCAGCTTCCATTCCTGCGCCTTCAGCTTCTCGTCCTTGGCCATCAGCATCTTCTCGTGGTCCCGCAGGTTCTTGTCCTCCTTGTCCAGGTCCTCGCGCGCCTTGACGACTTTGGCCATCTCGGCCTTGACGTTCTCCAGCTCGAGATGGACCTTGTCCTCGTGCTCCCTCAGGGCCTTTCGCTGCTCGGCCACTTTCTCGGCGTTGACATGTATGGCCTGGTCCTTCTTTTCCATGTCCTTCTCGCGCTTTGCCGCTTCCTTCTCGAATGCTTTCTTTGAACCGTCCAGCTCTTTCTCGGCGGCGGCCAAGGCAGCCTGCGTCCCTTCGATTTCCTCGTCCCTCCCTTCCAGCTCCTTCTCGCGCCCGTCAAGGTCGGCTTTCAGGCTGTCAAGCGCCGACCTGTGCCTGTCAAGCTCCGTCCTGTGGTCCTTGAGCTCCGATTCCCTGGCGTCCAGCTTCTCGGCCTCCTTGCGCAGCTTCTCTCGCTCAGCCTCAAGTTCCTTCTCGTGGTCTGCCTTTTCCTTCCCTAGGCGCTGGCGTTCCTTGGACAGTTCTTTGGCGGCTGCTCCGAGCTCTGCCTGTTTGCCCTCGAGGTCTGATTCTTTCTCCTCGAGTTCTTTCGTCCTGGAGGCGAGCAGCTCGAGTTTTTTCTCGACTTCCCCCGTTGCAGCTTCCAGTTCCTTCAGGTCCTGCTCGGCCTTCTCGCGGTCGCGCTCGAGGATGCGCCTCTCCCTCGCCATCTCGGTGTTCGCGCCCTTGACCTCCTTCTCCATGTCAGCTAGTTTAGACATGTCCGACCTAATGCGCTCCTCGTCCGCGGAGATTTCCCTTTCCTTCTTCTCCAGCTCCCTGGATATGTTGCGCACGGCTTTCTTCTCCTCCTTCATGGCAGACTCCATCGCGCCCAGCTGCTGGCCTATTCTCTCGAGTTCCTTTTTCTCGGCTTCGAAATCGGATTTTTCATCAGCCAGTTTCTTCCTTTCCTCGGAAATCGCCTCTCTCTGCTCTGCAAGCTTGGCTCCGGCAGACTCTGCCTTTTCCTCCAGCCTGGCTATCTCCCTCTCCCTGTCGCTGTTCTTGACTGTCTGCGCATCCAGCTCCTTCGCCAGAGCTTCCAGCCGCTTCCTCTCCGACGCGGCGCTCCTCATCTCCGAATTGAGCTTGGTCTCCAGCTCCTCGATTTCCTTCTCGCGCCTGGCAAGGAATGCCTTTGAGCCCTCCAGTTCCCTCGCGGTCTGAACCATTGCTGTTTCTCTCGAATCGAGGTCCTTCTCTGCCTTCTGCAGCCTGTCTTCGGTCTTCAGCAGCAGTGTTTCCTTCTGAACGTAAGACTCGATTTTCGCATCCAGGTCCACCCTGGCCGCGTTCTGGCGCTTTGTCTCTTCCGATATATCAGCCCAGATCGACTCCAGCTCGGCCCTTTCCCTGGCGAGGGTCTTCTCCTTTTGTCCGGCGTCGGATTCCCTGGCGCGCATCACTTCCTCTTCTTTGGCCAGGACCATTTCCTTCTTCCTGAGGTTCCGCTCCTTCTCGTCCAGTATTCTGGCGCGGTTCTCCATGTCCTCCTGCCTGGCCTGTAGTTTTATGTCCTCCACCTTGCGGTTTGCCATGGCAATTACGTCGTCCTGGCTGAGCCCTTTCTTGTCTGATGCGAGTTGCTTCAGCAATGCGACGCTGCCGCTTCGGAGTGCGTCCAGTTCGGACCTCATCCTGTCAATGTCCTGCGACCTGGTGGCAGCCTCCTGCTTGGCCTGCTCGAGCTCGGCCGACCTAGCGTCCAGCTCGTCATCCGCCTTCATCAGGACCTGGGACCTCATGCGCCTTTCTCCGGCCTCTTTCCGGGACTTCTCAATTCTGGCCCTCTCCTCTCCGGCAACCGTGAGAAGAATCGAGCCGATGTCTATGTCATCCAGAATGCCGGCCGGGAACGGCTCTGCAACATGCGTGACTGAAATGGATGACGATTTGTAGGAATAGGACCGCACCTCGATTATGCAATCCTCATTGGCGGAGTCACGCGCTATCTCGTACATGGCTGCTTCGCCGAGCACTGTTTCTGCACTCTCATGAATCGCAAGATAGGGTATGCCTTTTCTTGTGACTATGTTGCCCGACGATGTTCCCTCCTCGCGCATGAAGTTTGTTTTCAGCAGCCCGTCCAGCTTGCCCTCCCGAAGCGCCGTCAATGCTTTCGCGAGCGCTCCCTCTCCGCCGAACAGCGTGTTCAGTATCCTTCCGCTAGGCAGGTTGACCATCAACTATCGCCATGTGGTGATGTAGATATACGATATAAATTTAGAGGAAAGGTTTATCTGAAACCCTGCCAATCTGCGCCCAATGCCACTGACGCCGTTCCACCTTGGTTTTGCATGGCCTGTCTGGATACTAAAAAGGAAGAGGCTGCATTTTATGTCCCTGAGCTTCGGGGCCATGGTTCCTGACATCGAGGTGATTCCTATCATGCTGGTCACATCCGAGGGCGAGAGAACCCGGGGCCTGATGCACTCTTTGCTGGGGGCAGTGACCTTCGACATCCTGGTCGTGATGTTTATCGCGTTCTTCATATTCCCGCCCCTTGGCAGATGGATCAGGAGGCGTTCGGAAGAGAAATGGCATATCTTCGCCGGCGTCGATGTCACAAAGGCGCCTGCAAACATTGGCTGGGCGCTGTTGTCAGCGCTGACCGGCACGCTGAGCCATGTGATTATAGACATGTTCACCCATGATTATAATCCCCTGTTCTGGCCGTATTACACGCAACGGGACATGAACTGGATGCCGTTCCCCGATACGTTCACGTCGTCCCTGGTGCTGACTGTGCCGCTCGGCATCGCCGCGCTTGCAATGGCGCTGATGTACTGGACGAAGCCCTTCCGCGTAAGCAAGTAACTTATATTATGCGCCGCATATCTCGGATGGGAGGCAGGGCTTGGACATAGGGATCGTGGGAATCGAGGGCTTCATTCTCAGCAATTCAGAATCAATAGCCCGAGAGACGACTAATCCGATTGGAGGCAATGTATGGATATAGGAATAGTTGGAAAACCGAACGTGGGTAAGTCCACGTTCTTCAGCGCCGCAACCATGGTGCCGGCAGAGATAGCCAACTATCCGTTCACCACAGTGAAACCGAATGTGGGGGTGGGCTATGTCCACGGCAAATGCCCGCATGAGGAGTTCAAGGTCCAGTGCAACCCCAACAACGCGCCCTGCGACAACGGCACCAGGCTCATTCCCGTGGAACTGATCGATGTTGCCGGGCTGGTCCCGGATGCGTGGCAGGGCAAGGGCCTCGGGAACAAGTTCCTGGACGATCTGAGGCAGGCCAGCGCCCTCATTCACATAGTGGATGCAAGCGGCTCGACCCTTGCCGACGGCACGCCCTGCGACATTGGGGCCCATGACCCCCTGGAGGATGTCAAATTCCTTGAGCGGGAAATAGACTACTGGTTCTATTCGATCCTGCAGAAGGACTGGAAGAAAGCCTCGCGACAATGCTCCCAGGAAGGTAAAAACATCGACAAGATGCTGCACGAGAGATTCACCGGGCTGGCTATTTCGGAGGGACAGATTTCCCACGCGACCAGGAATGCCGGCCTGGGGGGACAGACGCATAACTGGACTGACGAACAGGTCTTGAAGCTGTGCGGCGAGATACGCCGGGCAGGGAAGCCCATGATAATCGCGGCCAACAAATGCGACCAGGCGCCGGAGAAGAACCTGGCTGCCCTCAGGGCCATCGAAAGTGCAGTGGTGATTCCGACCTCTGCCGAATACGAGCTCGCCCTGAGAAAGGCCTCGAAGGCTGGCCTGCTGGATTACTTGCCCGGTTCGGCGGGATTCAGGGTGAAAGACCCCTCGAAGCTGAACGATGCCCAGAGGAAGGCTCTTGACAAGATTTCGGCTTACTTGGAAAAATTCGGCGGCACCGGGATACAGAAATGCCTGGAAACTGCCATATTCGGCCTTCTCAACCTCATCCCGGTCTATCCGGTCGAGGACGAGAACAAGCTGACCAACAAGGACGGGCTGGTGCTTCCTGATGTGCACCTGATGCCGCAGGGCTCGAATGCGAGGGAGCTGGCCTACAGAGTTCATACCGATCTGGGAGACAATTTCATCCGGGCCATCGACGCCAGGACAAAGCGCGTGGTCGGGCATGATTATGTGCTCAAGAAGGACGATGTCATCACCATCGTTGCGAGGCGATGATTTGGCAACCTGGAACGTCCGACTGCTCACTGCGTCCTACTCAAAGGAGGATGATGTGGTCGTTGAGCTTTACGGCCGCACCGACAAGAACCAATCCATAGCAGTCCGGTACAGGGGCTTCAAGCCGTATTTTTACCTGGTGGCGCCGCCCTCCGGCATTGTGGCGGAACTGAAGGCCAATGCCAATGTGATTTCCGTGGAGGACGTGCAGCTGCTGCATGACGGCCAGGACAGGCCCTGCAAAAAAATTACGATAAAATATCCCTGGCTGGTGCCGGATTTCAGAAAGGCATACGGAAGCCAGTGCCGGGTCCTCGCTGCAGACATCCCGTTCCATCACAGGTTCATGTACGACCTGGACCTGGGCGGCTGCATCCGGGTGACCGGAAAAAAGCAGGAGCAGGGGAAATATACCACCGACCTTGTGGTCGAGGCTTCGGGGTTCAAGAACATAGAACCGTTCAAGCCTTGCCTCAAGATCCTCAGCTTCGACCTTGAGAACTCCATCAAGACCAACGAGATACTGACTATATGCTGCGCGGTTTCCGACGGCAGCGGCATTGTGTACGAGAGCCTGGTGGGCGAGGAACGCACCATGATTTCGGATTTTGTCGCACTCATAAAAAAGCATGACCCTGACATCATCACCGGCTACAACATCGACAGCTATGACATACCGCTGATACTGGAGAGGGCGCAGCATCACAGGATGAGCGACCTGGGCATAGGCAGGGACGGCACAGAGCTGAGGGAGGTGAGCGAGCGTTTCTGGCGCGTGCACGGCCGACTTGTTTGCGATGCATGGTGGAATGCCAAGAGGGAGCTTCACCCGAAGCAGGAAACACTCAACGCCGTGTCCAAGCTGGTGCTGGGCGAACAGAAGGACGATGTCAACCCGCAGCAAATCGATAAGGAATGGGCCGCGGACAAGGAAAAGGTGGTCAGGTATTGCGTCAGGGACGCGGAACTGGCACTGAAAATACTGCAGAAGATTGCAGTCTTGGAGAAGAACATGGACCTTGCCACTGTGTCCAAGCTGCCCCTGGATGACGTATTCAACGGCCGCACCTCGACGCTCATTGACTCGGTTCTAATCAGGGAGGCTGACCGCAACAACATCGCCGTGCCGCTGACAGGCGGTTTCTCCAGGGACAGCCAGATAGAGGGGGGCTACGTCCACACCATAGACCCGGGGCTCTATGACTGGGTCTGCGTGCTGGACTTCAAGAGCATGTATCCCAGCCTCATAATCGCCAAGAACATCTGCTTCACCACGCTCAGCAAGGACGGCACAATTGTCAGCCCCGAGCCCGGTGTGAAATATCTCGACAAGGAAACGCGCCTCGGCCTCCTGCCTCGGGTGCTGGAGAGGCTGATGAAGGACAGGGACGACACCAAGAAGAAGATGAAGAATGCCAAGACAGCCGAGGAAAAGCAGTACTATGACGGCCTGCAGGCCGCAATCAAGGTGCTGATGAATGCCGTGTACGGCGTCTTCGCATCGTCATTCTACAGGTTCACCAACCCTAAGATAGGCGCCAGCATCACTGCCTTCGCCAGGGAGAATACAAAGGCCATAATCCGCCAGCTGGAGACAGAGGGCATCAGAGTGATTTATGGGGACACAGACTCGGTGTTCTTCCAGTCCCCGGGCAAGACCCTGGATGAAGCGCTGGAGCTGGGCAAGACAGTCGCCAAGCGCCACTCGAAGGAGGGCGCCATCCTGGAGTTCGAGAAGGTGATCAACCCCCTGTTCAGCCACGGCGCCAAGAAGCGTTACGTGGGCAATGTCGTCTGGCCGGAAATATATATGATTGTCCGGGGGTACGAGACTCGGAGGACGGATGCATTTGATGCCCAGTCTGATGCCCTGATGACAGTCTTCGAGCGCATACTGGACCATGACACGGAGGGGGCCATATCCTTCGCCAGGGAAACCGTCGGAGCCATAGCCAAGGGCAATGTCGAGGTTTCCGGCCTGGTCATATCAAGGTCGTGCAGGACAGAGCAGAGCTACAAGGACCCGAACAACCAGACAACTGTACAGACCGCCAGGAAGCTGCAGGATATGGGCTACGAGTTCACTCCGGGCATGAAAGTCAGCTGGATAGTCACAGACGCCCGCAAAACGCCGATTGAGGTGGAGCCTTTCATCAGCGGCAGGAAGTTCGAGCACAAGCCCGATTACGAATATTACGCCAGGCGCCTGGCCATGACCCTGGCCAGGGTGACGGACACCTTCGGGTGGGATACGCAGGAATTGCTGACTGGAACGCAGCAGAAATCCCTGTTCAGCTATGAAACCGATGCCCCGGCCAAGCCCAAGAAGAAGGAGGAGCCCAAGGTCAAGAAGACGGATAAAGAATTGACCCTGGACGACTTCTTCTAAAAACATAATATCGCAGCATGCCCCGCCTGTTTTCAGCGGCACCCAAAGTCCTGCGGGACATTTGGAACAGGAGGGCGGGGTTTCATTTTATTGGCTGTATGGGTGACAGAGCGATTTCAGGCATTTTGTCAGCCGGTTTGGAGAGCCTTGCCTGAATACAAACATTTGGAAACTCGAGGGCGGGGATGTCGGGTACTCGCCCGACAGCCACAGGTCGGGCGAAAAATCATTTCCAAGCTCTGGCACGGGAACGGTTCTTTCATCCTTTTTTCGTTTTCTTTTCTTCCGGAAGCATCCATTTCTTTATTGCGACAGTCGGAACAATGATTATAGCTATAATTACAATGATAGCCACCCAAGCTGTGCTCGTTGGGGCGTTCGAGGTCACATTAACATACAGCGTGAAATTGTCTAATATTGTTCCTGTTTCACTATCCCAAGGAGCCCCGTAAGTCAGCGAGATTGTCGTATTGCCTTTGTGCTATCCTTCAATCGTCCAATTATGAATGGACCCGCTTCCAGGTTTCTCTGGATGAGCGACCCAATTCCATTCAGCTTCGATTGATAATATCGATGAATCATATGGAGTGATATACCATAAATCGTTTCCTGCATACAAAGAAATATTGAATTTTTCACCGCCTGTAATGTTAATATTCGAGCGGTTATCTTCGATTGTGTATGTTTGGCGAACAGCATTGACATTGCCCAGGCAACCGGTAACAACAGAGAATGCTGCAATGATTGACACCACTCTCATTAAGCAGTGCCCGTAGTCAAATGCCGTTAGCTTCACCCAATTTAGTATGACCCCATGCGGATAAATAACTTTCTAAACAGATTAATGTTTATATCAGATATGAAATGTAGATGCATGTTCGCGCGCGGCTCCGCAGGCATACTCGCAATTCCCCCGCTAGCCGCGCTTTTCCTGCTGTACCTGGGCATCTGGCCACTGGCGCTCGCCCTTGTCCTGTTTTGGCTCATACTTTTGGTGTTCTTCCGCGACCCGGAGAGGCATCCCGGAAAGGGCATTGTCTCGGCCGCTGATGGTACGGTGGACTGGGTCAGGCGAAATGAAAAATGGCTCGTGATATCGGTTTTCATGAACCTGTACAATGTCCATGTCAATAGGGCTCCGCTTCCTGGTGTGGCTGTCAAGGTGACGAGAAAGGCCGGCGGAATGTGGCCCGCTTTCCTGGAGCGCTCGAAAAGGAATGCCGGGGCAATGATGGTCTTCGACACGGCCATAGGGCAAATCAAGGTGCAGCTGATTTCCGGCGTCTTTGCCTGGCGGGTGGTGCCTTATGTCAGGAAAGGCCACATGGTACTGAAGGGTCGCAGGATAGGCATGATTAGGTTCGGGTCCAGGGTCAATGTCTGGCTGCCTGCGAATAAAGTTATTTGCAAGGTCGTGAAAGGCCAGAGGACTGTCGCGGGCGTGACCGCAATAGCCGAGGTGATGCCATGACATGGCTGAGCAAGATAACCTCGGCGGACCTGCTCACCCTCGTTAACGGCTTACTTGGCATGATGGCCATAACCTACATCCTCGACGGGAACCATGTGTTCGCTGTCATGCTGATTCTCATGGCCGTGATAGTGGATGGCATGGACGGCATTGCCGCCCGCAAGTTCAGGAAGAAGCATGACTTTGGCCGGTTCCTTGACTCGATTTCCGATGCGGTCTCCTTCTGCCTGGCTCCCGGGATTCTGATTTACAGCAATTACTACGACAGGACCTTGGGCAGCGCCTGGTCCTCGGCACCGAATGCGGCCGCCGTCCTGGCCAGCGTTTTGTTCGTCGGGTTCGGGCTCCTTAGGCTGGCAAGGTTCGCGGGCAAGGATTATCTCTCCTCTGGCTTCAGGGGGCTTCCGACACCCGCCGCCGCTATGCTGGTCATGATACCCTGCATGCTCTGGGGGAATCATGATTTCAGTCCTTTCTCCCAGGGGTATGAGCTTTACCCAGTGGCCGCGTGGGTCATAGGACTTTCCATGGTGATGGTTTCGGACATACCATACCCGAAGATACGGGGCAAACCGGCGCTGGCGGTGGGCACTATTCTGGCTGTCATCATTTTGGTCATGGGGCTTTACATAATAGAGGCGGGGCTGGAGCTCCCCTATGTCGAGGCATTCTACATCCTCTGGGTCCTGCTCCTGTGCTATCTGGTTGCCGGGCCCGTGTACGAGGTCACCAGAACGGGCTATGTCAAGCCGGAGAGCCGAAGGAAGAGGCGGCTGGAGCGAAGGCTGCGGAACAAACAGGCCAAAACTTAAATATCCAGACCCAATAATACGCACAAGGTGAGTGAATGCCGCTGAATTTGAAAATGGAGAACCTTAGGTTCGGAACCGAACTCCTCAAGAGGGGCTTTGCCAAGATGCAGAAGGGCGGCGTCATCATGGACGTCACCAACAGGGAGCAGGCCATCATCGCCGAGGAGGCCGGAGCCGTGGCAGTCATGGCCCTGGAGAGGGTGCCGGCAGATATCCGCAGAGACGGAGGCGTGGCAAGGATGGCAGACCCCGGCAAGATACAGGAGATCCTTGACTCCGTGTCCATACCGGTCATGGCCAAGTGCCGGATAGGTCATTTCGCCGAGGCCAGGGTGCTGGAGCACATGGGCGTGGACATGATTGACGAATCTGAGGTCCTCACACCGGCCGACCCATTCTTCCATGTAAACAAAGCCGACTTCAAGATTCCGTTCGTTTGCGGGGCCACCCACCTGGGCGAAGCTGTGCGCAGGATCGCGGAAGGCGCGGCCATGATCCGCACAAAGGGCGAGGCCGGGACTGGCAATGTTATTGAGGCTACAAGGCACCAGAGGCTCATCCAGGAAATGATTGCGAAACTCCCGCACCTGTCCGATAACGAGCTGAACAGCGTGGCCAAGACCTATGCTGCCCCATTCGGCAAGCTCGAGAGGGCAGTCAGGTCCGAATGGTGCGATGCTGAAACCCCGGGAGAATACGTGGTCTTCGGCGGCATCACCATGGCTGAATGGGAATCCAGGGTCATGAACCTGCTTGTGGAGATACGGGACATGAAGAGGCTGCCTGTTGTCAACTTCGCTGCGGGCGGCATAGCCACGCCTTCGGACGCAGTGCTGATGATGCAGTCCGGCTCTGACGGTGTATTCGTGGGCTCGGGCATATTCAAGTCAACCAACCCCAAAGAAAGGGCCGTGGCAATCGCAGAAGCCGTGGCCAATTTCGACGACCCGGCCATCGTGACGGAGGTGTCAAAGGGCCTGGGGGACGCAATGCCCGGGATCAACATCGAAGAAATACCTTCCGAGCAGAGGCTCCAGGAGAGGGGCTGGTAGAGGTTACGCATGAACAAAATCAAAAGCGGCGTTTACGGGTTGAATGCATTGCTGGATGGGGGCATCAACGAGAATTCTGCCACTGTCGTCATAGGCTGCTCGGGCGCGGGCAAGACCACGCTCGCGACCCAGTTCATCCGGAGGGGGCTGGAGCTGGGTCAGGAAGGCATATTCGTCAGCCTGGACGAGAACAAGGAGCAGATAATTAAGGAAGCTGTCCAGATGGGCTGGAAGAAGATTGTGGATTACATTGACGAGGAGAAGCTCGTGTTCATAGACGCCTCCGGGCACGAGTTCTCTGCCTTCATCAAGAAGGAGCTGCCATCTTTCGTTGCGGACTGGGGGGGCGCTAATGCCAGGATTTCCATCGACCCCCTAACGCCGGTCATGTGGTCGACCGTGGACAGGTACGAGCAGCGCGAGCTGATAAGTTTCATGCTCAAGGAGACGAGAAAGGTGGGAACTGTCCTGGCCACGCTTGAGGAGCACGGCATGGCCGGAGACCTCTCGGGCAACGAGAGCGTCATACCCATGTACCTGGCGGACTGCGTCATCCACCTGAAGAGCATACACACGCCCGACGGCGGCTTGCAGAGGCGGCTCAAGATACTGAAATGCAGGAGCAGCAGGCACAGCAAGACAGAGCACAGATACTCAATAATGAAAGGCCTAGGAATCGTTGTGGACCCGGAGAGGTCCAGCCTGCTTCCGTCCAGGGGCGTGCCTGACCAGTTCAGAAAGATACTCGAGGAAAAGAAGGACTCGATCCCGAGCAGGGTTTATGTGAGGCTGACAGAGGTTCTCGAAGAGCTGAGGGACGACGATTTTTCCGAGATTAAGCTTGACACGCTCATGCGCGAAATAATCGATGAATACAGCAATGACTGAGGCACGGCAAAACATTTTATTCAGGGCCTATTTATCCAATTGCCGGAGAAATCGACATGAGCGAGGGAATAGGGAAGGCGTTTGCAAGTGCGATCAAGGACGAGGCCTCGCCTGGACAGGACAGGAGCGGTCGCCATCTCTTCCAGAACCCGCACAGACGCAGCATATTCACCTTCCTGAGCACGAATCCCTGCATGGACATTGGCACACTGGCAGCCAGGGAGGGGCTGTCCAGAAACGCTGTCAAGTGGCATCTTGACGCGCTCGTCAAGGCCGGGTACATAATAAAGTACGGAATGGGCAGGGCGAGCGTCTTCTACCCGGAAGGCCTCATCGGCCAGGAACGGATTCCTTTGTTCATTATCGTCAACAGCCCAAGGCAGAGCCTCCTTTTCAGCGAGATTGTTTCCAAGCCTGGGCTTTTCCAAAGCCAGATTGCAGAAAACCTCGGAAGGAGCAGGCAGTGGGCGGCCAGTTCCATAAAAGGTCTCGAAGCGGCCGGGCTTGTGACTGGCGTGAAGGATGGCTCTCATCTGAGATATTACCCCACCAGGCTTTTGCCTGAGATGGCCGACGCATTCTACCGGGGAGCGAAGGATTTCGGGGCCTATATCCTCAGGAAGCTGGGCCAAGAGGGGGGCAAACCCCCCGTGGTGGTGAAGCGCGGCCTGGACAGGATGGTGGTCGAGATGGGATACCAGTTCCACAGGTTCGATATGGAAATAGGCCTTAACCCGTACAACACATGCCTCGGATGCTGATTTTTTAACAATAAAATGTACCAATGATGTTATAATATATCACCAATAATGTCAATTGGAAAACTATAATGAATATATAGTGCGCGCAACAGGTACACCCTGAAATGTATCAGACAGATGAGGACCTTGTCGAATTGCTGCTCATACCGAAAGTCGGAAGAGCGCGAGCAAGGTCGCTTTTCAATGCCGGATTCAAAACCTTAGAGGATTTGGCACGCGCCAAGCCAAAGGACCTTACAAGTATCCCAGGCATCAGCGAGGGCATTGCGGCCGGCATAATAGAGTCGGCTTCGGCCATGGCTTCCGCAAAACCCGAGGACAAGCCCGAATCTGCGCCCAGGATAGATATATGCCCAATATGCGGTTCAATGGTCAGTGCCGGTTCCAAGGTTTGCAACGGATGCGGCGTGACATTCAGCGACGAGATTGAGGACCTGACGCATGACCCGGACCTCAAAGGTAAGCCGGAGGGGGATGACGGATTCTGGTACAAGGACCAGGGCAAGCTGTTCATCTGCCCGGAATGCGGCTCGCTTGTTGCAGACGGGAGCCTGGCATGCCCCAACTGCGGCGTGCGGTTCGAGGAGGGCGAGGAAGAGGCGCCAGAGCCCAAGGCTCCGGCCCCGGGAGATGCTGACGGATTCTGGTACAAGGGCGGTTCCAAGCTCTCAATGTGCCCGAACTGCGGGTCGTTCCTGAGCAACGACGCAAGGTCCTGTTCGTCTTGCGGGCTTGTGTTCGAAACCGACGAGGAGGAATACCTGGAGCCCGAGAACCCCATCTGCCCGATGTGCAAGAAGGAATTGCCGCAAGGCGCTGACAAATGCTCAAACTGCGGTTTCGATTTCTCAGCCGAGAAAGAAAAGGATGGTTTCTGGTACAAGGACCAGGGCGGCCTTTTCATGTGCCCCTTCTGCGGCGCCTTCATACCGAGGGATGCGGACAGATGCAGCATATGCGGGTCGGCCCTGGAAGCGGATGTGGAGGAGGAAATGCCACTGCCGCAGGCCGTGCTCTGCCCCATGTGCGGCGTTCCTGTCCCTGTCGGTTCAACAAAATGCGCCGAATGCGGTTTCGATATCCCTGCCGATAGAGAAAAGGACGAGCCCTGGTTCAAGGACTCTGTCGCCCTGTTCATCTGCCCCATGTGTGGGGCCTTCATGTCGGAGGCTGCTGACAAATGCGCCAACTGCGGCGCCGTTTTTGCCGAGGAAGAGGGACAGAGGGCGGAGCCCCACATAGTCTCGGATGTTTCCAGGAGGGTCGCCGTGGAGAAGAAGGCAGACGACCTCCTTGAGCAGGTGGAGATCGAGGATGAACTGGATTCCGCCGCCAAAGCCACCTTCCCTGCTGTGGGGAAGCCGCCTGCACCGGACAAGGACCTGTCCGTGTCGGAACCGGAGTCGCTGGTGCTCTGTCCCGTGTGCGGCGCATTCTCGAAATCTGGCGAAACAAAATGCCCTGCCTGCAGCGCAGTGTTTGATGACATCGAGGTTATGGACCTCGGTGCCGCCGTGGCTGTTCCGCCGGGCGGAGTGAGCAACACCGAGCTTGCCAGGGAAATGGCTGCCGAAATCGAGGATATCGAGGCCGAGCTTCTCGAACCCAAGAAAGCGGCAAAGCCGGAGAAGAAAGGGGTTTCGAAGGACTTCCTTGACCGGTGGAAGAGACTGGACGGCGATGGTGTTCCTGCCCGGCCTCCAGAGAAGACAGGACCCGAAAAGCCGACAGACACGGAAATCGAGAAGGAGTTGGAGCTTGATGAGATCCCGGCCCCAGTGGACATATCGGGCCAGCTGGACGAGGCCGAGCTGGAGGCGGGAATTGACGAGCTGGCCGGCGCGTCAAAGCCCGGCGGGTTCTGGATAAAAAGGGCTAGGGAGCTTGCATCCGAAGGGCGCGTCGAGGAAGCGGTCGCCTGCCTGGACCGGGCTGCGGAAACAGACCCTGAAAGGGAGCTGGAATACAAGCGCCTCATGCTTGAGCTCATGGGCGTCGGGCTTGCCGAAAGCAAGGTTGACCTTTCAGAGATTGCGGCCATTGACGACATCGGGGAGCTGAAGATTGACAGCGAGCTCCTGTCAGGCAAGGTCGAGGCCAGATTGAAGGAGATAGACCGTGACCTGGAAACGGACCCGGAGAACGGATCCCTCTGGCAGGAGAAGGGCGAGCTTCTTGAAAAGATGGGGCGGCATGAAGAGGCCATCCAATGCTTCGACACCTCCATCAGCAAGACCTACGCCGATCTGAGGAAGGAATCAAAAGGCGCGCACAGGCCAATCCCGCAGATTGGCATAGGCCTGACAAACGGCCAGGGCCGGGTCAACGGCAGAGTCAACGGGCTGCTTGCACAACGCGGCCTATCCGGGGGAAAGGCGCTCTCCAGGGGAGAGACGAACGGCCTTACTAACGGCCGGGGCCGGGTCAACGGCATGAGGGCTGCCAGGGGAAAGATAAACGGCATGGTAAACGGTATTGCCGGGAAGGTCAACGGCCTCACCAACGGCAGGATCAACGGAACTGGAATGATTAACGGAAGGACCAATGGCAGGGTCAACGGCTCAGGAATGATAAATGGC
Source organism: uncultured Thermoplasmata archaeon (assembly GCA_964354755.1). Taxonomy (GTDB): domain Archaea; phylum Thermoplasmatota; class Thermoplasmata; order SG8-5; family SG8-5; genus UBA147. The sequence goes on along the minus strand of CAYHBA010000002.1, from coordinate 6,246 downwards.
GCTGGCATGATAAACGGCTCCAGAACCGGGCTCATCAACGGCGGGCTTGTGAACGGCCTCGGCCTGGTGAACGGCGAGGCCATGATCGACGGGTCGGGCGCGCTGCGCAGGCTCAGGCAGAGGCGCAGGGAGCGCATCATGTGGCGTTACAGGCTCACAGCCATGGCCCTGTTCGTCACGCTGGTGCTCATGCTTTCCATGCTGGGGAACATCATGGTCGAGAATGAGTCGGGCGCCATCAACATTGACGGGGATTTCGCAGACTGGCAGGACGTACAGAGCTACAGCAACTTCCTCGGCGGCGCACTCGCGACACCCAATCTCAGGATACTTGAGACAGGCATGATGCTCGAGGCTGACTCCTTCAAGGCCAGGGTGCTTTTCGAGGGCCAGCCTTTCAACACGGCCCCCGGGTCTGTGGACTCGTTATGGCTGTTCGTGGACATCGACGGGAATCCAAACACCGGATACATCATGGAAGGCCGCGGAATGGACCTCATGTCAGAGATATACGGTTGGAACGGCACAGTCATGGGCACGAACCTGAACAGGTTCGATAATACGCTGAACCGAACAGACTGGAATGGGTTCTTCGGCATTGGCTCGGTTCTCTGCGCAATCGGGGGCGCCAGCCTTGAGGCGAGCGTGCGCATACCGAGGGACATGGTTCAGCTCGTGCGGGAACCTAGCATGCTGGCAATGAGCATGGACACTGATGGAAACTCCGATGCCACGGACTATTTCATGTCTGATGCCGGCGGCGGAAATGTCGCCACATTCAGACATCCCGGTGAAGACGTCATCGCCCCAGGAACCGATATTGTCCTGGGCGAGCTTACGCTGAGCGCCCATTCTCCAGACGACGCAGAATTCATGGGGCTGAATTTCACTGCTGTGGGCAGCTATGCCCCCGACTTGGCCGACATTGCGCTGACTGACCAGAATGGCACCGAAGTGCCGACGCAAATGTCTGTCTCGGGCAATGCCTTCGCCCTGAGTTTCATGCAGCCGCTGGTCCTCGGTCGGGGCGATACGGCCGTCCTGTCCGTGGAAGCATATGTCCCGGATTCTGCAACTGGAACTGTGGGAATAATGCTGGACGGTGCGAATGCCACAACCCCTGCCAGGGTGCGGAACCTTGGCATGAGGCTGCAAAACATCGGCGTGCCTGATTCTGTTTCGGTCGACGGCGCGTTCGGCGACTGGGCAAATACAATTCCCAATCAGGACAGGTTCGGGGATGTGATTTCCGGTCGGGTCAATCAGAGCCATGTGAACTCCGACATAGACCTTGCCGATGCGAGGCTTACGTGGGACGATGACTCGGAGCTCATGTTCTATGCCTCGGTCAACGGTATAATGATGGGTGGCTCAGACCTTCCGGTGATAAGGTTCAGGCCCGAGTCGGTCCAGCCTGCCCCCGAGAGTGATTCTGACAGAGACTCGGTGCCGGACAGTCTTGACCCGTATTACCTGGATTTCAATAATGACGGAACCCCGGATTCGCAGTCCATTACCTCGGGGAACATGCCGGACATTGACTCGGACGGCCAGGCAGACTACCCGAACGGCCAGGACTGGTGGCTGAACACAACCGTCCCAACGAGCGTGGCTGCTCCCTATGGCGGTTCAACCGTCTCGGTGTTCATAGGCCCCATTGAGCACGAGAAAAATCTGGGTGACGACAGGGCCTATATCATGTTCGACACAGACGCGAATCCGGGAACCGGAGGCAATCTCAGAGGCGCGCCAGGAGTGGAGTATGCCGCCGTCATCAGCGGCAAGCAGAACCGCATCATGGCAAGCGAGCTGTACGTGAACGATCCGCTGTACCTGCCTACAGGCTGGAGGTTCTTGCGCAATGTTTCGGCAGCTGCTGACTGGACTAGGCTTGAAGGTTCTGTGCCATACTCAGCTCTGGGCCTGAACCCAAGCGACAACCTCACGGCCTATGTAGCTTTCGAGGACTGGACAGGCAGCACCGATATATCAGACAGCGTGCTGAGCCCCTCGGATTCAGGTTTTCCCGCGTCCGGAACACGCTCACCCGCCGGCGACAACGCGGTCATTAACGAAATCGTGGCCCAACCCAACAACGGCGAATGGGTGGAACTGTGCAATCCTACCGCCGTGCCCATCAACATAGGCGGTTGGAGGCTCAGGGTCGGTTTCACCAACCTGATCGTTTTCCCGGCCAACACCATTCTCGGCTCCTTCGGCTCCGGGACAGAGTACTACGTTGCCACATTCTTCGGGGGGGGCAATGAATTGCCCAACGGCGGGGCCACAGTGAGCCTTCAGTGGGACAGCCCCGGGCCCGGTTGGACGACTGTGGACTCGTTCGCCTACGCTGCGGTTCCGGTGGGGCAGAGCTATGCCAGATTCAAGAACGCCACCTGGGGCATGCCAACGGACACTAATTCGGCAGCAGATTACTATACCTCGACAGCTCCGTCGCGAGGAGCGCCGAATGACAGGACAAGACCAATCATTGCCGTTGCCAAGACCGGAGACAGGGCCACAGCCTTGCCCGGGGACACCATCACCTACACGATATGGTTCAACAACACGGGCGACGGAAATGCAAAGCATGTGTGGGCGAACGACACGTTGCCCACTAGTGTGACATATGTATCATCCAGCGTGCCTTTCTCCTCGTCCTCCGGCCAGACATACAGGTGGTATTTCTCCCAGGTCGCCCCGGGAGCGCATTCTTTCACTGTGTCAGCCACTGTCAATGCGGGGGTGCCCACCGGGACTGTGCTCACGAATAATGTTCAATTGCAGTACACCGACCAACTTTCAAGGTTTATGGGCAGCTCCTCGGATTCATGGGATGTCACTGTCCAGGTGCCCCCGCCATCAGTGCAGGTCGCAAAGGTTGCGGCATATTCCAACCCTTCGCCGGGGGACTATGTGGATTTCACAATTCACTACAACAATACCGGCGAGGGAACGGCATCCCATCTCTGGCTGAACGACACGTTGCCCACTGGGATGGCCTATGTCTCCGCAATGCCCACGCCTGCATCCGTATCCGGCCAGAACATTCGCTGGTATTTTCAGAATGTTGCGCCCGGAAATTACCAGGTCGCACTCACTGTCCGGATCGGGGTCGGGGTAGCCATCGGAACTGTTCTCACAAACAATGTTGCATGTGCCTATAAGGACCCTAGTGGAATCTCATTGCCCACAGTATCCGACTCAGAATCGGTAACTGTCACGAGCCCGATCTCGAGGATAGTCATCAACGAGATATCAGTCCGGAACAACAATAATGAGTGGGTTGAGGTGGGCAATCCCACATCAACGCCAGTGGATATCGGCGGATGGCGTGTCAGGGTCGGAGGCAACACGGTATACACATTCCCGGCAGGCACGATGCTCGGAGCCTGGGGATCGGGTTTGGAGTATTTCGCAGTAAACACCGGCGGCAATGACTTCCCGAACGGGGGCGGAACTGTGCTCCTGCAACGTAATCCGCCGGGACCTGGCGGTTGGACCACTATAGACCAGACCACATACCCCGGCGGAATCGCTGCCACCCAGACCTGGTCCAGGTTCAAGCATGAATACACCGGAATGCCCATCGACACTGGAAGTGCAGCTGATTTCTACATTTCCAATAATGCTTGGCTGGTGCCCGAGGGCCCTACGCCTGCTGCGCCCAATGACAGGAAGAGGCCCATCATGGACGTGGAAAAGACCGCTTCCCACATTGTTGCCGAACCTGGGCAGCTTATCACTTATACAATATGGTACAACAACACGGGCGACGGCAATGCCAAGAGCGTGTGGGTCAATGACACACTGCCAGCCGGGGTAGACTATGTTTCCGCTGTTCCGAACCCGACAAGCGTTGCGGGCCAGAGTCTTGTTTGGTTCTTTAACAATGTTGTCCATGATACTGTCAACTCCGTTGCTCTCTCTGTAAGGATGAACGCGCTGCCAGCCGACGGAGAAATCCTGACCAATACCGCAACACTGGTCTACCACGATGCCCTCAAGAGGCCCATGGGCAACAGTTCAGATTCCGCGAACATTTCCTGCTCCAAGGCAGTAATTAACGTGGCGAAGGTCTCTGATGTCGCAGAGGCCGTGGCCGGCGGGACAATTGTCTACACCATTTATTACAATAACACGGGCAGCGCCAATGCGGGCTCGGTCTGGATCAACGACACGCTGCCCGGGGGCGTGACATTTGTGTCTGCCAGCATCTCACCCACAATATCGGGGAGCACACTGAGATGGCTTCTGACCGGTGTGGCGCCAGGCACACACTCGCTCACCGTGACTGTGACAGTCAACGCAACGACAGGCAGCGGCACGATAACCAACTGGGCATTCCTCGATTATGCGTCCAATTACGGCGCCGGGCTGGGATCGAGTTCTGACTCGGCTGTCGTAATCATTCCGGAGATGCGGCAGATTGCCGTGCCTATTGCCGGCGTCCTGCTCATTTCAATGATTTGCATAAAGCAAGGGAGGTGGAAGAACGGAAAGGAATTATAAAATTGAGACCGGGGAAGTATCTGGGGATTCGGTGTTGTTCAGAGTGGCTTTCGAGGGTTTTCTGGCAAACCTGCCGATTTTGGTCTGCGGGACGGTCGTCGCCCTGGTCCTTGTCAATGAGATGTTTGTCTGGTGATGTCACTTAATCTTGCCCAATATTGCTTCTGCCCTTTGTTCCATGGGCTTGGAGCCGGCAGTTTTGAATGAATTGACTGCGTCTTTCAAATGTATGATGGCTTCGTCTTTCTTGCCCTGTTTCAGAAGGCATTGGCCATATGCGAGTTCCATCAATCCTGTGTCGAAAGGTATTCCCAGCGAGAACATCTTCAAAAGCGCCGCCATGTAATTCTCGTTTGCCTTGCCGAAATCCCCATCATTTTCATATGTCAAACCCCAGGTATATTTGAGCATGGCCTGGAGGTACTCGTCCTGTATGCCGGAGGCATTGGTCTCGGCCATTGTTGCGAATGTTTTGGCTTCCAGACCCCTCCCTTCCCTTACATGGCATTCGGCCAGGTTTGTCAGGAGATATGACATATTCCTCCGTACACCCTTGCCTGTTGTGAGCCTGAGGCCTTCGTTGAAGCAATCTATGGCTTTCGAATAATTTTCCATCACCTTGTGGGTTTCGCCGGTGTTGTTGAGGACTCTGGTTGCCTCAATGATGTTGCCGGATTTGCGGTAGCACTGAAGCGCTTTCTCGTTTGAAGTCAGAGACAGAGCAAAATTCCCCATGTCAAACGCTGCGCTGGCAATCAATGACTGGGCGCTTCCCATGATGTCGTCGTTCTCGGCTTCCTCTGCAATGGCGAAAGCTTTCTTTGCCAACTGGATGGCCTCATCGCCCATCCCTTTCCTCCAGAATATTATGCCGTTTCCTATCAGTGCCCTTGCCATCAGCGGATGCTGGTATCTCTGGCCCAGATGCTCGATGGCCTGATCGAACTTCTTTTTGGCAATGTCCCATTTGCCCTTCTTGGACAGTATGGTGCCGGAAGTAATCAGCGCCTCTCCCATGACTCCCACGAGGTTCTTTTCTGAGGCTGTGCGCAAAATATTGTCAAGATGCATCAGGGCATCCACCCACTGTCCGGTGATGTGGTTCACTTCGGCCATTTTCATCAGGATGTCCAGCCGCTGCTTCAGGTCACTGGGCGCTGTTTTCTCCGATATATTCAGCGCATCTTTTAGTATGATAAGCGAGCGCTCATAATCGCCTCTCGCTATTGCCAGATCGGCCAGTGCCAGAAGGCCCATGACATCGGGTTTGGCTACCATCGTATTGACATTATCTTAATGGTATTTAATGATTTGAGTTCGGGGCAATGCTGCCAATTATAATGATTCGACGCGTTTTTGGAAACCGATGTATTGGATGTCAATATACTAAAAGATAGTTAGTTAGAGAAAATCGATTCAATGCTAGAGTTGATAAAATGGAGACGATTGCTCTATACTAATATTATTCGAAACGCAATCGTCGGTCGCGACGAATTGTGCAGGTTGTTGCAGCGGACAATTCGTCTAACCTCCCTTCCTCCGTTGGGAGTGAGATTGCCTTAATTTGTTATTGATTCAAAAAAGGAAGGGAGGGCTAGCCTTGTCAGAAGGGATGGGATGCACTCTAACAACTAGCCCAAAATCCCCCAATTGCCTATATAAATAGGAGTATATAAATAGCTTTTGAGTAAGATTTATATATAAGATGTTAAAATTATTAACGACCGACTCGCA
>CAYHBA010000001.1:0-385109 GCA_964354755.1 uncultured Thermoplasmata archaeon | reverse complement strand
CATTTTGGCCAAACTATATATATCAGCTTTCTATCCTCAGTAATACACTAATGTGTGGGGGCATCAATTGGAAGTGCTGGATGCAGAATCCGCAGAGCGGATATACCGTGAATTGTACAAGACGCTGGGGAAGGCAATAGGCCCCCAGATGGCCAGGAACATCCTCAAGATGGGCGAGTCCGATTTCGACAAAGCCAATCCGTCGAAGTCCTTGAAGACCCTGAATACATCTCTCATCACGGCCTTCGGAAAGGCCACGGCGCAGGTCATGGTTTCCACTTCCGTGAAAAGCTGTTTCGAGGGGGACAGAGCCCAGCTCATACTGGGGGAACTCAGCAGGCTGGGGATATTGGGCGATTGAGATGAACGAACTCGGCACCAATGTGTTGAAAGTGATGGAGGGCAGCTCCCTGGGTCTCATGAGCGTATACGTGCTCTCCAAGCAGAGCTCGGACCTGGGGCTGGACCTCAACACAATCGATCCGAACGGCGTGGTCAGGCTGTCAACCAAGCTGAAGACAGTGCTCCCGTTCTTCCTGGGCGAAGAGACTGACGAAGTCCTGATGCAGATTCGCAAGATAGCCAACGGCGACAAAGTGGTGATGACATGATAAAGAGCAGGGTACCAACCGGGATTCCCGGACTTGATGAGTTGATGAGCGGCGGCTTTGCCGAGAACACGGTCAACCTGGTCAGCGGACCGGCCGGAAGCGCGAAGAGCCTGTTGGCGCTTCAGTACATCTACAACGGCGTCAAAGACAAGGACGAGACAGGGATTTATCTCACGCTCGAAGAACCGAGGGAGAACATACTCAGGGCCCTGAGCGCGTACGGCCTGGACATCACCAAGTATGAGGAGGATGGTAAGTTCATTCTTCTGGATCTCGGGGAAGTAAGGCGACGGGTCAAGACAACGGAGGAGGAAGGCGTTATTGGCTTCGGCGCACTCATCGAACTGCTGAGGAACCTGATGGACTTCACAGGAGCCAAGAGGTTTGCCTTGGACTCGGTTACAGCAGTCGGGCTGTACTACGAGGACTCGCCCGGCGTACTGAGAAGGGAACTGTTCAAGTTCGGAAGCTTCCTTAGGGAGAAGGACATCACTTCACTCATGGTCACTGAATCCATTGAAGGAGGCCAGCTGACAAGGTACGGCGTAGAGCAGTTCATCGCCGACTCCTTCATTGTTTTCGGCCTGGAGGACATGAAAGGCGAGCTGAGGAGAACCGTTACCGTGAGAAAGATGAGGTTCACCAAGCACGACACGATGAAGCACCCCATGCTCATCACCTCCAGCGGGATAAGCGTGTCGGCTGACTCCAAGGTTTTCTGAAATCCTGGACAGCCGGCAGGGGGATGAATTGGCAGGCGTGTCAAACGTTGGCCTGCTCGCAGGCCTCCTGGAAACTGTGCTGCAGGACAACAAGGCGTTGTTTCTTGAGCTCAACATAGGCAATGTCATATCGCGGTTCAAGCGCGAGAACCCAGTCCTTACGCTTCTCGCGGTGACTGACGAACTGAGAATTGAACCGTCAGGACTACAGGACGACGCAGAGACCGGCGAAGCTCTGAGCACGCTTATTTTTACGATAAAGGAATTCCTCGAGATATTCATAGGCTCGGTCGAGACAGGCATATATTTTAGCACTTCCATCGCCAATTACAGAAAGAAGGTGGGGGAGGAGAACGCCGGCATCCTGTCGAAGTCATACTCCGAGCTCTTCCAGATAGGGGAGGAGACTCCCGAGTCCAGCATCGAGGCACTTGACGAACTGGGCAAAGTCAGAGCGATCTTCCTGCGCCTCCTATCTAGGATTGCCGCCGAGAGCACCGAGGGCAACTCTGCAATACTCTCCCAGGTCAGAAAATGTGGCTGCGTGAAATCAGTCTCGGACCTTCTCGACTCTATTGAATTTACCCAGGGTACGACCGTGAAGGAGGCTGTCTCCCAGCTCTCGGCTGTTGTCGAGAAATCCGGTCTTCCACTGTCGGTTTTCGAGTGGGAGCTGTCAACCTTCGGCCGCATACCCGAGGAACTGGGCATTATTACAGGTCTTTTCGGCGGGGCCCTGGCCCGGACAGTGAGGTTCGGATGCGGGGCCATTGACGCACTGTTCAGGAACGGCATCGGGAAGGATGACACGCTTGTATTGGAGGGCCCGAGCGGCGTGGAGAAGGAAATACTGGCAGGCATGTTTGTCAGGGAAGGCCTTCAGAAGGGCGGCTGCGTGATTGTAGTAAGCGCGGGCTGTTCGGGCGTGTGTGTGCGCAGGAAGCTTGAGGTCTCTGGCGTGAACATGGGCGAGGTAGATCAATCAGGACGCTTCATATTCGTGGACTGGCACACCAGGCACACTGAGCGCATAACCAGCATCGAGGTCTCCGGGTCCACGATAAAGGTGTCCAACGACCTGACCAATCTTGCCGTGGGCATAGACATGGCCCTCCGCAGCTCGAAGGATTTCCCGACTGTCAGGCTGGTCATGGACATTGTCTCGCCCACGTCAGTCGTAGAGGGCTTCGACAGAATGCATGATTTCCTGAGTTCTCTCAGGGCAAAGCTGAAGAATGCCGGATGCGGAGGGCTCGTACTGCTCAACAGGGCTGTTCACCCCCCTGACCAGCTGGACATGCTCGAAGACATATTCGACGGCACCATGTGCATTGAAAGGTCTGTGGAGCACGGAAAGGTGCGGTCGTCATTCCGCATAACATCCTACTCCGGAGGGGGATTCAGCGCGGCAAGGCTTCCTATCGCAGTCACTGGCCGGGGGCTTGAGATTAACGGTCCCGAGTCAGGGAAAGTACCTGAGCTTGTGAAGTTCGACCATGACGAGGAAAAGGCCACAATGGGCCTGCCAGGTATTGAATCACTCTCCCCGGACGGCCTTCCGGTCGGCAGCTCGTTCCTCGTGTGGATACCCAGTTCGATGATGCCGGCCGATTATGTCAAGCCCGTGGTCATGGAAGCCCAGAAGGAGGGGCATGCCATACTCCTGGCACTGTCATCGGTTAACGCCGATACGATAGGGGAGTGGATGTCCGAGAACGGCCTCAGCCGGAAAGGCCTGATCGACAGGGGCCTGCTGCAGATAGTGGACTGGTACGGGCAGAAGAGCTCCAAGGTCCTGGGCATGGAGATAGACGAGGGCATTGTGAGGACATCCAAGGACCTCACCCACCTGGGCGTCGGCATTGACCTGTCCCTCAGGAAGATAAGCGAGCAGGTGACATCGCTCGCGGTCCTCGAGGTGATATCCCCGGCCCTGAGGCTGTTTGATACAAGGACGGTTTACTCGTTCGCGCAGTCGATAAACGCCAAGCTGGCTAGCAGGAAGTACACCTCATTCACGCTGATGGAGAGGGATGCCCACGACACCATGACCAGTGCCGCGATAGAGGAGCTGTTCGACGGGATAATTGACATCAGGAACAACGGCGGCGCGCTCGAGCTTGGCATACTCAGCATGCGCGGCTGCCATTTCCAGCAGGAGTACAGGCAGCTCACCAAGGTGAGGGGCCGTCTCAACGTGGACGTGTCCAGGAAGATAGAGGATGCCGAGATAGTCGAGACCCTTGCGGCCCACGGCCTCTCTGCCCGCATAAAAGCCCTCGAGAAGGAGCTTGAAGAGACTCTCAGGGAGAAGGACAGCATGGATAAGCGCCTGAGGGAACTGATCCATGAGGAGCTTGAATATGACACGCGCCATACTGAGATGCAGAATGCCCTGGCCCAAGTCGAGGACAAGATGAAGAAGCAGGCCGAGATGCTCGAAGGCAAACATATGCTGGACCCCGGGCACAGGGACGAGATGGCGCGCCTGCTCAAGGCCATGGACAATATACTGGAGAACCTCCCCAAGGACGTGATTGACTCGTTCGCGAGGAGCGAGGATTTCAAGCTCTACGAGAAGATACTGAAGATGTACCTGGAGGACAACAGATGATGCCCTGCTCAGAATCGAAAGTGCTTGACATCAATTCCGAGGAATTGGGCGTTCCGGCAAGCCAGCTCATGGAGAACGCAGGCAAGGCAGTGGCCGATGCGGTGTTGCGCGAATGCCCGGATGGAGCCATACTTATCATATGCGGTGGCGGGAACAACGGCGGGGACGGTGTGGTGGCGGCCTGCCATCTGGCGCTTGCGGGCCGGGATGTGACGCTTGCCCAAGTAGTCCCCCTGGAAAAGGCCAAGAGCCAGCTCCTGCGCGATAATGCTGGGAAACTGCCAAAGTCCGTGAGAATACTGAATGACCCGGAGCCTTCAGTCATTGCCAATCATCCTGTTATAATCGATGCCATGCTCGGCGTTGGCCTGAGGTCTTCGCCCCGCGAACCGTTTGCGGCCTGGATAAAGGCGGTCAATGCCTCCAAGGCCAGAGTGATCTCCGTTGACATACCCAGCGGCCTCGGCACCGACCTTGCAGTCAAACCCCTGATGACAGTGACCTTGCATGACTCCAAGGAGGGCATGACTGAAAAAAACAGCGGCAAGATATTGACAGCCGATATCGGTATCCCAGCGAATGCTGCTGAATACACCGGTATGGGCGAATTCGTCCACTACCCCCTTCCGGCCAAGGACTCGCATAAGGGTCAGAACGGCCGCCTGCTCATAATTGGCGGCGGGCCTTACACAGGTGCGCCCGCGCTATCCGCATTCGCAGCGCAGGCAGTCGGCGTGGACCTGGTCACCATTGCGACGCCCGAGTCCAGCTTCCAGGCCATTGCCTCATACAGCCCTACGTTCATTGTCCGCAGCCTGGAAGGCGGCTTCCTCGCCCCTTCGCACCTGGACTCCCTTAAAGAACTATCCAAGGACGCAGACGCGATTCTCATCGGCCCTGGCCTGGGCAGGGGCGGAGAAACCGTTGCAGCGGTCAACGGATTTCTCAAGGGCCTCGACAAACCCGTGGTCGTGGACGCTGACGGGCTATTCGCACTGGCACAGGCGAAATCTTTCAAATTCATGGTTCCGGCGGTTCTCACTCCCCATGCGAGGGAATTCACGCGCCTCGGGGGTTCGAAGCAGCTCGGTCCGGAAGCCGTTGATGTTCTGGCCAAGAAGTTTGACGCCACAGTCCTTCTCAAACAGCCTGTTGATATTATTTCAGACGGCCAAAGACACAAGCTCAACCGCACTGGAAACCCCAGGATGACCGTGGGTGGCACTGGCGATGTCCTTGCGGGCATTGTCGCCGGTCTCATGGCCAAGGGCGTGGAGCCCTACAACGCAGCCAGGATGGGCGCCTACCTCTCCGGCGCAGCCGGGGACCTGGCGTTCGAGCGGCTGGGGCAGTCGATGACGGCGACGGACGTCATCGCATGCATCCCGACAGCGCTGGAGCGGTGCCTGAACCGGGCCTGTTTGTGAACAATTCCATGTTTCGTCCCGGGAAAGCCTTTTTTTATTAACATGCCTTACCTAGCCTCGTGGAAAAAAGGTTGCTGCTGAGGCCCAAACTGGTGGACCGCGAGCTTGAAATGGGGAAATTGACAAAGGCCATGGAATCGGCAATGGCCGGAAATGGCTCAACCATTTTTATTTCCGGTGAGGCTGGCGTGGGCAAAACGAGGATAGTCCAGGAACTTATCAAGGAGGCAAGGACAAAGGATTTCAGGATAATGACCGGCCAGTGTTTCACTGAAAGCCTTGAACCCCTCATGCCGATAAAAAATGCCTTGAAAGAGGTGGGGCTGCCCCATCTTATTTCGGGGGATCCCCCGCCTCTGCTGATTTCCTCATATCTCGTGAACGACAGCGGCCTATTGATGGCAAGGTCTGAGATCGGTGACATCAATCTCGATTCGGACATCTTTTCAGCGATGCTGAGGGCCATTGGGGAATTCGTAAAGGACTCCATGCGGATGGTGGACGAATCTTCGAAGACCGGCAAGCTGAATGTGTTGGGTTATGGGGACTTCAAAATCATAATGGAAGAAGACAGAGGGTTGCATTTGGCCTGCGTGGTCAAGGGCGGTTTCAGCGAGTTGCTCATCACCGACATGAAGGAGGTTTTGGCGGATGCATGGCAGCAATTCGGAACCATCATTGAAAAATGGGAGGGTGACATGGCCCAGATAGAAGGGTTCGAGGCCATTCTATCCAAATTTGTCAAGAGCGGTAAATATTGCGGTAAATTTCTGGTGGAGGACCCCAAACTGAAGAGGGAAAATTTATACGACAATGTACTCCTGGGCATCCAGCGCCTTTCGCTTGAAAGGCCGGTGATTCTATTCATCGACGACCTTCACAATGCGGATGCTACAACGCTGAATCTGCTTCATTACCTGGCTCGCAACATCAGGACTTCCAGAGTGTTTATTATCGCCACTTACAGGCCCGAGGACCTGATACATCCCGACTATGGAAAGGTGCATCCCCTGGAAAGAACGATGCAGGACATGAGCCAGGAGGATTCCTTTGAAAGATTGGAGCTTCGCAGACTTGATATGGAGGGCACTCGCCAAGTGATGTGCTCAGCCCTTCGGGGCCTCTCCGTGGAGGACGCATTCCTTGAGAAGATTCACACGGAAACGGGAGGCACGCCTCTTTTCGTTTTGGAGCTTTTGAAAATGCTGGTCGAGGAAGGGGCCATGGTGAAGAATGAGGAGGACGAATGGACATTCACGAGCAAATTTGAGAAGGTGGAGCTCCCTACAAAGGTCTATGATGTGGTGAGGAGACGTCTGGACAGATTGCATAAAGAGCAGCATGACATTCTGGAATGCGGGGCCGTTATCGGAGAGACATTCTCCGCAGAAATAATTGTTAAACTGACAGGCCTAAGCAGAATTGCCGTGCTGAGGAATTTGGCTGAAATCGAGAACAGCCACAGGCTGATTCATTCCTCAGCCAGGACGTATTCCTTCGATCACACAAAAATAAGGGAGGTGCTCTATAACGGCATCATGGAGGAACTCAGGGAGGAATACCACAGGATGATTGCCGAGTTCCTCGAAGCTTCGGCCAGCCCCGATAGAGTAATGAGTGAATTGGCATACCATTACCAAAAGGCAACCGATGCGAGAGCCGGCCCATACCTAGTCAAATCCGGAGATTCTGCAAGGGAGAGGTTCTTCAATCAAGAAGCCATCCATGCATACCGCAATTCCCTTGCCTTTTTGCCCGAGCAACAAAAATCAGAGGTCATGGAAAAGCTGGCCGACCTCCAAGTGGTCAGCGGCATTTATGACGAAGCTATTAATTTCTATAAAACAATCAATGATTCCGCAGCCGACGGAACAACCAAAGCGCGCATGTTAAGGAAAACGGCCGAGGTGTTCCTCAACAAAGGAGATTTCGAGAGCGCGCTCGGCATCTTGGGGACCGCCAAGAAACTCGTAAGCGAAGATGACGTGGAGTTGGGAAGGTTGCTGTTCGGAGAGGGCCGTGCACTTCAGAGAAAGGGACATAACGAACAGGGCCTTGCACGGCTGCAGGAGGCCTTGGCTGTCTACTCCAGGGTAGGCGAACAGAAGGATGTCGGGGATGCTCTCCGGGCCATCGGAATAATATACTGGAACAATAGCGATTTCGCCAAGGCACTGCAGTATTACAAGCACAGCCTGAGCATCATGGAGTCGATCAAGGACGAACAGGGGACAGCCGCTGCCCTTGTCAACATGGGAATCGTATACCATAACCAAGGGAACCTTGACCTGGCCTTGGATCATTACAGACGTTGTTTGGAGATAAACGAAAAAATCGGAAACCAAGCGGGGATTGGGGGCGTGCTCGCCAACATAGGTCTTGCCCATTGGGACAGGGGAGAGCTTGAGGTGTCGCTTGGTTACCAGACCAGGAGCCTGAGAATTTTCGAGAAAATCGGCTATTCCGTCGGCATTGCCAATTCGCTTGGGAATATCAGCCTTGCCCAACGGGACCTCGGGGAACTGGAGAAGGCATTGGAAAACCAGAAATTGAGCTATGCCCTGAGGGTGAAGATGGGCGACCAGTCTGGCATGGCCCTGGCCCTAATCAATATCGGAGAGATTTTCAAAGACAAGGGCGACCTGGACAAGGCCATGGAGCATTACAGGAAGAGCCTTGACATCTGCATCGAAATCAAAGACAAACTTGTCTCGATTCACAATTTGAGAGGCATGGCCGAGGTTTATGCATGCCAGGGAGATGCCAATGCTGCTTTGGATTATTCCAGGAAGGCAGTTCGAACCTCTGTGGAGATCGGAGCCAGGTCTCAGGAAGGAGCGAGCCGGCGCGTCCTGGGCACAGTACTGAGCAAGCTGAAAGATAATAACGGAGCCATGGACGAGTACAACAAAGCCGAAGAAATCCTGACCGAAATCGGAGACCTGAAGGAAAAGGCGATTCTGATTTTCGAAAAGGCCTGTCTCTTGTCGATAGCGGGCAAAGAAACCAAGGCCAAGGAAGAACTTGGAAAAGCTCTCGCTGAATTCGAGAGGATGGGAATGCGCCCCTGGGCCGAGAAGTGCCGGAAGGCGATGGCCGGCGATTGATTCAAATCGGCTCTGGCATGGAGGCGATTCTTCAAACTTTGATGATAGTATGCAATGCGAAGTTAGAGAGAAACGAAACCTTGCAAGAGCTGCCAATTTCGCCTGGCGCGCACAAGCTAGGCGAGTACCCAGCCCCCTCGCCCTCACAGGCGAGGTCCCCGAAAACAGAGCAACAGAATGTCCAAGATTGCTCTGTCACTCATACAGCCAATACATTATTACCCCACCCTCACAAGTGGGGCATGCAGCAATAAGATGTTTTGAAAATGAGACCATCATTCTTTAAAGAATTTGTCCCACTTTCCATCCTTGATTAAAAATTGCGCCTGTTTCGCGTCCTCGCCGTTGATCGTGACGCCCATGGAAACGCATGTCCCAGCGACCTCGAGGCAGCGGTTCTTCAGGGTCTTGCCGAGAACGGCGGTCTCCTTCATGTTGGCAATCTTGATGACCTGCTCCATCTTCAGGTCGCCGACCTTCGTGGCATTGTTGGACCCTGAGCCTTTCTCTATTCCCAACTCCTTGATGACAAGGGCGCTGGTGGGCGGCGTTCCGACCGAGATATCGAATGCCTTGGTCTTCGGGTCCACCGTTATCTTGACAGGGACCTTCATTCCAACGAACGCTTTCGTCTTCTCGTTGATGACCTTGATTATCTCCATGATATTGACCTGCATCGGCCCGAGAACGGGTCCGAGCGGTGGGCCGGGCGTGGCCTTTCCTCCGTCGACAAGCACCTCAATTACTTCTGGCATATGTTCACTTCTCCTTTCCGATTACTCTGACGCTGTCGCCCTTGACTGTGACCGGTATGGGCACCAAGGCCTCGAACAGCTCGACCGTGATTTCCTCCTTCCCCTCGTCTATGTGCTGCACCCTGGCCTTCTCTCCCTTGAAAGGCCCTGCAACCAGTTCGACGATGTCTCCCTCGACAATCCCCGAGACAAGGGCCTTCGGAGTGAGGTAATGCTCCACCTCGTCCAGCTTCATCTCGCCGTCGACGAGCCCCCTGGCGCGCTTTATTCCCCTGATTATTTCCTCCAATCTGTCTGAGTTCATCGCCTCGACGAGGACATATCCCCTGAGAGGCGCCGGAGAAAGTATGGAAAGCACGCCGAGGTCCTTCGCGCGGACGCTGAGCGTGTCCGCCACTGTTCTCTCGTGGCCTATCTGTGTTTTGACTGCGAGCACTGACTGCCTGGCTGTGGTTCTCGTGGTCAGAGAGTCTGCCATCGCAGGGTCCGATACGGAGCTTACATTCATGACGATATTGATAGCGTCTCCGTACCTGGCTCCCTTGGGGGACGTCACTTTGATTGCCATGCCGAGCGTCTGGTTGGACGTCACATCAACTTCTTTCTCCGTGATGCCTGTCCTGGTGACCTCCCAGGCTTTCTGGTCCCTCTCTTTCATGTCCACAACGACGACCCAGTCAGCGCCTTGCTCTCCGAGCGCGGAGTCCAGCATAGGTTTAACCGAGAGCTTCAGCCTGTCCGGCCTGGCTCCCTCGTATATGACCTTCAGAACGTATTCGGTGGTGATGCCTGTCGTGATGGACCTCTTCTCCTCGCCTTCGCAGGTAATTTTGATTTTCCTGGACTCCTGCGGCTGAGGCCCATCTGCCGGTTTGGGGGGCTGTTCAGGCTCCTTTTTTTCCATTCCTTCGAGAAGCGACATGTGAGACCTCAAAATTCAGAAATATGCGGGAAGCTGCGTCCATAGCCAGTATATGAGAAATCCCAGGCCGCCTATGAGTGTCAGTCCGATGCCGGTTATCTGGAGGACCTTGACGTATTCGTCATTATCCGGCTTTCTGGCCATCTTGAGGACTCTGCCGTACTTGCCTTTTCCTATGTTCTTGAAGCGGCCCTCGATACGGCCCTGTACGTTCCATGATTCCTCGACTATGTCCACCATGTGCTCACCCGGGTTGAAAAGTGCCTACCTTATGAGGTCCACACCTATGTCCTTGCCCCTCCTGGTGTCCTGTTTTGCGAACATCTGGTTCGATTTCACACCAGTAATTACTATCATGACTCTGATCATTCCCTCGAGCTCCGGGTCGACCGCAGCCCCCCAGATTATTCTGGCGTTCGAGCTAATCCTCGACTGGACTATCTCAGCGACCTGCTCGGCTTCCGATATTGTCATGTCCGAGCCTCCTGTGACGTTTATCAGTGCGCCTGTGGCATCCGCAATGTCCACGTCAATCAACGGCGAGTCAATGGCCTCGTTCACTGCCTCAATGGCCCTGTCCTCGCTGTCGCTCTCCCCAAGTCCAATCATGGCCACGCCGCCTCCCCTCATTATTGTTTTAATGTCATTGAAGTCAAGGTTGACCAGGCCGGGTTTTGTCACGACCTCTGTGATGCCTTTTATGGACCTCATTAAAACCTCGTCCGCCACCTTGAACGCGGCGTTAATCGAGAGCTTAGGCACAAGCTCGATTAGCTTGTCGTTGGGTATGACTATGACTGTGTCCGCCACGGCCCTCAGCTTCTCCAGCCCGTACTCGGCGTTCTCCATCCTGATGCTTCCCTCCGCTTTGAAAGGCGATGTGCAGATTGCTATTGCCAGCGCCCCGAGTTCCTTGGCTATCGCGGCCACGAAAGGCGCCGAACCAGTTCCGGTTCCTCCGCCCAGGCCGCAGGTGACGAAAACAATGTCCGCTCCGGTGAGGGCGGCCTTTATCTCCTCCTCGGCTTCCCTGGCTGCCTCCTCCCCTATCTGGGGAAGTGCGCCGGCTCCAAGGCCCTTTGTGGACCTCTTGCCTATGAGAATCTTGTGGGGGGAGTGAATCGTTAGGAGATGCTGGGCATCGGTGTTAAGCGCGTAGAGGTCCGCGCCGAGGATGCCGGATTCCACCAGTCTGTTCACGGTGTTGCTTCCTCCTCCACCGCAGCCGACAATCTTGATGTTTGTCTTGAGACCTGCCAGTATGCGCTCTAATTCCTCGTCCTCCGCGTTTTGTCCTCCGACGCGGTATTCTGTCGGGGCTTCCTGGTGCGTAACCTCCGGGACCGAACGGGCCAATACCTCTTTTACAATGGAACTCATCCATTCACCTGCCTTGAACAAAATCGCAGGCATTTGCATGCCCGCAACCTTTCACCCTAAACATATACAAATATATAAAAAGTTATGTAAGCGGGTCGCGGCATTGCAATAACCTTGGCTGATGCCATCGGCAGCGCATGATTCGCTTCCGGGCAGAACATTATCCGGACATTGCAGAGGCATTGAGGTTGCAGTTCGCCAGATACCTTTTTTCATCCACAATCCTTATATAACTTGAGATGCATGACGTCACTCTGACCTAAAGGGGGCAGGACAATGACAATAGTCGCCGAACTTAACAGGGAACTTGAAAAACTCGAGAGCGAGCACGGTGTGGAGATTTCAGCGGTCATCACCCGCAGCGGAGCTCCAATAGCCTGGCATCTGCCTCACGGCATCTCGGCTGAAACAATAGCCACGCTTTCTGCGACCATATTCGGCGCTTCCGAAGTCATTTTCACCGGCAGCGGCTGGGACAAGCCCCATAAGGTGAGCGTGGAAACCAGCCCGAGCGGCATCATGATAACCAGGAGCCTGGGCAGAAAGGCCATACTTGTGCTGATGAGCCATAAGCTGGACGCAGCCGAATTGGACAAAAAAGCCAGCGAGGCCGAGGTCAGGATACGCGAGGTGATGCAGAATGAATAAGCCGCATTCCAATCACATATCCATTCCCGGCGAACTCAGAACGTTCTTCGGCAAACCCGGCGGCCGCTCCCTGCTTGTGAAGGGAGGTGCCGGCTCCGGGAAAACAACCATGGCGCTCCAGCTCCTCGAGGACCTTGGGGACCCGCAGAAGAGCATATACCTGTCCAGCCGGGTATCGGATGAAGCCCTGTTCAAGCAATTTCCGTGGCTCGAGAAGGAGGAGATGAAAAACCGCATAATCGACTCCAGCCGCGTGCTGCTCCAAGCCCTGGTTCCGGATGATGAAGGGGACGAAACTCCGGACAGGGAGACAATGGAGAAGCTCAGCCGAGCCAAGGATTTCCTGAGAAGCGTCAGCGACGAGCCCCTGGCCCCGCCGGCCAAGGTGGACAGGACAAGGCTCACGGTTCTGCTCGAAAGGAACCGCATGCCCGAGATAGAACGCATTTACGACCGCGTCGAGGCAAACCTCCCGGACAAGACCATGATAATCATCGACAGCATCGAAGGCGTGACCAACAAATACAGCCTGGAAAACGAGGAGCTGGTCACCTGCATCCAGAAGGACCTTGTCGAAGGCTCCAACGCAGACGTCATTTTCGTCCTTGAGAATAAGGAAGCCACGAACGTGGAGTACCTGGTGGACGGCGTCGTAAAGCACACATTCGAGTCCAGGGACGGCAGGCGGGTCAGGAACATTCACATAGAGAAACTAAGGGGAACCAAGATACTCCAGCCATCCTACCTTGTAACTCTGAACGACGGGCGGTTCAACACATTCGACCCCTTCAAAATTTACCTGGGCGATATAAAACAGTGGGAACCCATGCCCGATAAGGACAATCACTACAGCACTGGCACCAGGGACCTGGATGCACTGCTCGGAGGCGGATATGCCGCAGGCAGCTACAATGTCATCGAGGTGAACGAGAATGTCTCCAACGAGGAGTACCACTCCATCGTTGTGCCGATTCTCCTGAATTTCATATCGCTGGACAAGGGCATTTTTGCGGTCCTCTCGGGAGGCGACCATGCCGAAACGCTGAAGAAAGACCTGGACAAATTCCTGCCGGAAAGTCAGTTCGAGAACTTCGTGCGCATTGCCGATTACTTCACGAACAAGAGCGACTCATCCTACATCATGGCTCTGGGAACACGGAACAAGGACGATGCTCTCAGGACATGGAAGAGCAATGTCGAATACCTCAGGGGTTCGGAGAACAAACCGATCATGGACTTCACTGGTTTCGACACGCTTGAATATCTGCGCGGTGGCGAGGTGGCCATACAGCATTTGCTGGATGCCGTCGCAAAGATAAAAATATCCAGGGACTTGGGAATCGGAATTCTGAAGCCTGGCCTGAAGCTCACCCAGGAGATAATGAACATGGCCGACACCTACTTCAAGATAATAACGATAGACAAATGCCCCTGCATCTTTGGCATTAAGCCAAAGACAATAATATATGGCATAGTCAATGATGTTGAGAGGGGCACGCCGAACATCAAGCTCATCCCGATAATATAAAAATGTTACTATTTCAAACTTTTTCATGCCATAAATGTATCGCAAGCAGTTAAATCTTTAAACTGGCTGGACAATACATCCGTTACTGGTGCTTGATGGAGAGGAAGGTCCGCGGAAGCATATTGAATTCGTATTTGGGCTTCGTCACGAAGAAATGGGGAAAGGAGGGGTATCGCCTCTGCATGAGCGACATTGGCCTATGGGGCGAGTTCAGGGACGGCAACTATTATCAGGACGCGATACGCGAGAACATACTCAGGTGGATATCCAGGGAGAAGGGCGAGCCCTACGTTCTCGAGTGCGGCAGGTACCTCGCATCGAACCTTGGGATACTGTCCTGGCTGGTCAGGTTTTCCGACCCCAAGACAATCGCTAACAAATTTCCGAAGAATTTCAGCGAGATTTATTCATACGGCAAGATCGAGACCGACACCAGTAAAGAGAACCTGATAATCGTCAAGCTTTATGACGTATGCCGCATTAAAGAAAGCTGCGATGTCTGGCGCGGCGTGTGCGAAGGTCTCCTGGAAGTGACCAAGACCAAGGGCACGGTCAACGAGACGAAATGCATGCTGGACAGAGATAAATACTGCGAGTTCACCATAAAATATTAGCTTCAATCCTCCAGGATTGTGAAATTCGCTCCGAGCTTCATCAGGAGGCTCTTGAACTTATGCCTCTCCGAACGGGAGAGATGACATTCTATCACTATGGCCACCTTGTCTGCGGCCGTTTCCATCTCCACTATGTTGAATTTCGTGGGCGAATTTTTCACCGCATCCTGGAACTCCGCCACAGCCTGCAGGTCCATGACCGCCCTGAACTTGTAAGGCCTTCTGCCTTTGAGGCCGAGAATCTTCTCCACCTTCCCGAGGATGACCAGCGAAAGGACGATGAGAAGCGTCACTATCACGGCGAAGATATGCATGTCCAGGCCTATGGTCATTCCTACCGCTGCGGACGCCCAAATCGCAGCGGCGCTTGTCAGTCCGCTGATATGGCCCTTCGTGAACATAATCGTGCCGGCACCCAGGAAACCGACCCCGGTGACTATTTGGGCAGCCACCCTCAGGGGGTCTGAAGTGCCGCCCCACTGTTCGATGAAGTAAACCGAGACCATGGTGAACATTGCCGCTCCCGTGCAGATGAGCATGTATGTGCGCATGCCAGCGGGCTTGTCCCTCAGCTCCCTCTCGAGCCCGATGAGGCTGCCGCAGAAAATGGACAGCAGTATCTTAGGAAGGAAATCCCACAGCATTACGTCCATGTCAAGCATCAGTTCGCCGTCAGACCAATCAGCGAGAGACTATTTATATCTTTCTGATATGATAAATTTCAGGTGCCAGCCCCTTTCTTGGGTCTCCTCAGCAGGCCGGGAATTTTTCTCTTCCACAGGTTGAGGCGGCCGCTGAACCTCAGCAATTTGATTTCGAGTTTGGGGTACCTCCCGGGATTGTCCAGGACGAAGAACGAGAATGCTGCGAAGCCGCTCAGCACAGTTAGGCCGGCAAGCATGAAAGCAGGCCAGATGGGTATGCTTTTCCTGACAGAGAATGCAGTGTCCGGTATGATGCCGGAATAGCCCAGCTCATGGAGGTAGGTCTGGTTGATTTCCCCGGCTCCCGTATCCCCAGATGTGAGAAGCTCCCACTGCCCGTCCGTGAAATGGCCCCTGGACACCATTGTGTGATTTTCCCCCGAGTAGGAAAATGTGAGGTTGAACCTCACGAAATAGCTGCACTGCGAGAAGTACGAACCATGGGCCGTTCCCCTTTCTGTTGCAATAGCGAGGGGCACGGTCACATTCCCCCCGGGCTGGATGTCGCCGCAGGTCACCGAAGTCAAAGTGGTCCCGGTGCTGTCGAATACCGGAGGCTCATCCACGTCCTCCACGGGCAGGGATTCCTCCAGGGTCGCGTACCTGTAAATCGAAATAGAAATTACAGTATCCTCCATGACGCCAGTCAGGTTCACCGGGTCCGGATTGTTCACGGTGAAGGAGAGAATCCCGTCATCGCCCGGCTCTATCGAGGGCGTGCTGAAGTCCCCGAGCATGCGGTTGACGAACCTTGGCTCGTCGACTGACTGGGCCTGGGCTCCGCAGGCGGAAAGCAGCAAGATTATTGCAAGGCTGAACGCGACAGTTGTCTTCATGACGGCGATGCCATGCAGGGAGATGTTAAAAAGATTTGCGTTTCATGGATATTCTTTTTCCTTGAACACCGCAGCCCCCATGACCAGCAGGAGCGCAGTCAGCACGGCCAGAACCAGCAGGGAAGTTCCCACGCCGGCCCCGTCATACGACGCCAGGTCGCCGTGATGTGTCCAGGCCGAGCCGAGCGACCTGACGAAATGCTTGACAGTGTAATGGCTGATGGCTCCCGGAACCGAGCCTATGAACGCCTCCCAGACAAAGGCATAGAACAGGCTGAAATAGACCGGCTTCGAGAAGAGTGTGCCTATCGCCAGGAAAAGGGCCGAGTAGGCCAGGGCTCCGATGACCGATACCGCTGACATGGAAGCCAGTATCGCGAGGGAATCCGCGCTGACGCCTTTCTGGAGGAAGTAAGCCAGCCATCCCGCAACACTTATCAGGAGCATTATCATGCAAAGGGAAACTGCCAGGGCAACATAGTATCCCAGGTAGGCAATCCTCCTGTCCAGGGGCGCGGTTATGACCTGCGTGATGCTCTTGTCCTCGATTTCATTCCTGATGAGGGATGCCCCGTGAATCATCGCGATGATCGGCATCATGAAAGAGAGAATCAATATGTCCATGAAGTCAGCTCCGCCGTCCAGCGCGTCGATGTCCTGGCTTCCTGCATAGCCCATTATCCCGGCTGCGAGCAGAATCATGAGCAGGGTGATGAGCCAGCGCTTGTTGAACAGTATCTTCCTGGCCGAGTACTTGAATATTGCCAGCACCGGTGAGATTATTTTCTTCAACTCCATCCTACCACCCCACCATGTACTTGAAGACAGATTCCAGGTTGTCGTCCTGGCTGTACATGCGCTCTATCTTCGCCCCTGTTTTCTCGACGAGCCCGGGCATGGAATCGAAGAATTCCTCGGGAATGCTCACCATCACGGTGAGACTATTCCGGCTGTTGTTGAAGCCCACAGACACGGTGTAGGACTGGTCCATCAGGGCCTTGGCCAGTTCCCCCAAGGTTTTTCCTTCAATCAATATATTGTGCGGATGCTGGCTTATCAAATTCCTTATCTCGGAAATCTGGCCCGAGGCAACGGCCCTGCCCTTGTAGATGAGAACGATGTTATGTGTCATCCTTTCTATGTCATGGAGCACATGCGAGCTTACAATCACCGTGTGCCCGTATTCCTTGTGTAGCTTGTCTATCAGTGCCATGAGGTCCCTTCTTGCCAGAGGGTCCAGCCCGCTGAGCGGCTCGTCCAGCAGCAGGAGTTTCGGGTTGTGCAGGAGCGCGCCCGCGATCTTCAATCGCTGCTTCATGCCCTTGCTGTAACCGCCCATCTTCCTGTCCAGGTTCTTGGCCATGCCGACTATTGCCGTGACCTCGGCGATTCTCTTCTCGAGTGTGCCTTTTTCCATCGCATGGAGGCCACCGAGGAATCTGAGGTACTCCCGGCCAGTCATCTCCAGGGGCAGGAACTCGTAGTCCGGGCAGAAACCTATGGACGCCAGATTCTCTGTGTTACCCCAGGGCCTTCTGCTCATCACGGTAAGGTCCCCGGCATTGGATTTTATCGTGCCTGTCACCAGTTTGAAGAAGGTGCTCTTGCCGGCGCCGTTCGGTCCCACCAGGCCGGTTATCCCTTCCAGGACTGTGAGATGCAGGTTGTTGAGGCCTATCACATCCCCGTACCATTTGCATAGGTAGTTTGCCTGTATCACAGGTGGCTTCAGTGCCTGGACTGAGGTCACTTGCCCACCCCCTTCCTGTGCACCCTGTAATATACAATTGCCAGCGGCACAATTGCAAATGCGCAGAGCATGGCCGCAGCCAGTCCCCCGTTTATCCCTGAAGGCAACCCCTCGCCGTAAAGCCAGCTGAAGAAGAAGGCCTGGAGGCTGCCCGGGTCCAACAGCTGCCAGTTGGCTTCAAATTCCGAAAATATGCTGCCTATTATGCTGAGGACGAAGAAAGTCATGAACGTGCCGACAGCGGCGAATGACTTCCTATCAGTCAATGCCGAAATCATCAGGCTGAACGGAATCAGGAACAGTGTGGCGACCAGCCCGGAGACGACTGTAAGGCCAAGCACACCGATGCCGCCCAGGTAATTCGATCCCGACTGTGTCCCGAGTAGGGCTATGGCCATTATGATTGGCGGTATGAGGCAGAACAGCGCCAGTGTCATGAATATGCCCCCGATCTTCCCTGCCAGATAACTCTCTTTCTTAATGGCCCTCGAGAAATATAGTACGAATGAATTGCTTCTCAGGTCCTCAGAAATCGCATCCGAGCAGACCAGCGATACAAGAAGCACAGTGAATATGAAGAATAAGGAATCACCCATCTGAACCGACATGGTGGCGCCATCAAGAGTCTCGTGCGCCGTCAGCGAGTTGAATATGATTGGGAACGCCCACACTCCGAGATAGCCCAGGACCAGGAGCAAAATGACCCATTTGGATTTCAGCTTCTTCATGAAGAGAGTCCTCGAAATGACCAGTATCCTCTCTCGCTTGGCCGTGCGCTTGCCGGTCCATGGCCTGTACCGAATCGGATCAATTCCCGTCCGAATCACCTCCGAGCGCCCCTATGAAGAAGTCCTCGAGAGTGGGTTTCTCCGGATAATAGGCTCTCAGCTGGACCCCTGTCTCTCCGCATAGCCTGAAAACAGGATTCCCGTCGCCTATGTTGATTATGACCGCGGAGGTCTGACCCCCTTCCTCCGATATCGACCTCACTTCGAAGGCCTTCTTCAGCGAGACTATAAACCTGTCCGTATTGGCCCTGGCCCCTCTCACTTTCACGACCCTGAGGCTCTCGCTTCCTGCAAGCAATTTCTCAATACCGCCCTGCGTGATTAGCCTCCCGTCGCCGATTATTATGGCATGGTCGCTCACCTTCTCCAGGTCGTCCAGGATGTGTGTGGAGACCAGGATGGATTTGTCCGATTCCCGGATTTTCTTTATGAGGCTCAGCATGTCCTCCCTTCCCTGCGGGTCCATGCCATTCGTTGGCTCGTCCAGGAACAGAATCTTGGGGTCATGCACGATGGCCTGGGCAAGCTTCACCCTCTGCTTCATGCCCGTGGAATAGGAGGATATCGGTCTGTACCTCTCCTCCCCGAGGCCGACGAAGTCCAGCATCTCGTGGCATCTGGGCACTGCGTCGTTCTTCTTCATCCCTGATATCTGGCCCATGTAGGAAACCAGTTCGACAGCCGTGAACGTGTCAATGAGGCAGTCGTGCTCGGGCATGTAGCCGATCATGTCTCTGACGGTGAGGCCCTCCGACTGGGAATCATGGCCAGCGATGCGTATCTGGCCCTTGTCGGGGACAAGAAGCCCGAGGACGGCCTTTATGAACGTGCTCTTTCCGGCTCCGTTGGGGCCCAGCAGGCCGACTATGCCAGGGGGGACATTCACAGAGAAGTCCCTGAGGGCGGTGATATGGCCGTAGCTGACGGTGACGTTCTTCGAGGCGATGGTCGGTGCTGGTTCCGGAGGCATCCGCGGTCAAACCGCGAAAGGGGATATTAACCTTCTCCAATCCCCCCAATATGTAAATATTAGGCTTGCATTTCCGGTATTCAGGGGGCCGAGGAACTGCCAGATGAAACGCCGTTGATGAAGCAATACTACCGCATCAAATCGGAGTATCCCGGCACGATACTTTTCTTCAGGATGGGCGATTTCTACGAGACATTCGAGGACGACGCCAAGATAACATCCAAGGTCCTGGACATCACGCTCACCACCCGGGGCAAGGTGAGGGGGGAAAAGATGCCGCTGGCCGGCATACCCTACCATGCACTGGATGCTTACCTCCACAAGATGGTCAAAGCCGGGTACAAGGTCGCCATATGCGAGCAGGTCGAGGACCCGAAGAAGGCAAAGGGCATCGTGAAGCGCGACGTCATCAGGATTGTCTCCCCGGGAACCGTGATGGAGGATTCGATGCTCCAGGGCAAGGCCAACAACTTCCTGGTCGCGGTGAGCGGCCACGCATCCGGGTACGGCCTTGCCGCGGTCGACATTTCGACCGGAGAGTTCCTGGTCACCCATCTGGAAGGAGAGAATGCCGAACGCCAGCTAAGGAACGAGATTGCCCGGTACTCTCCCTCTGAATGCCTGGTTTCCCCGGACATCGGTCCGAAGGGGCTGGAGCGGATAATGGAGGGCGAGCTCCGGTGCTCCGTCACCCTCGGGACGCCCGGGCAGTTCGCCAAAGAAAATGCCTGGCAGACTCTTTGCGGCCATATCGCGGACATATCCGCAATAGCGGATTCTGCGCCCGCGGTAACGGCTGCAGGCGCGACGCTAGCATACCTCGAGGAAATGCAGAAGGGCAGCGTCGGCCAGATTAAGTCCGTCCGATTCTACGAGATAAAAGACTTCATGATGCTTGATTCAGTCACGCTCCGGAACCTCGAACTCTTCGGCAACATCCGGGACGGCGGAAGAACCGGCACATTGTTCGGGCTCATGGACCGCACTCTCACGCCCATGGGCAGCCGGACGCTGAAGAACTGGATGGCCAAGCCACTGATGGACCTCAAACTCATTGACCAACGCCTTGACTCGGTCGGGCTTTTCGTCGGCGACAGGGCACTGAAATCGGATATCCGCGAATACCTGGAGAACGTCAGGGACCTGGAGAGGCTGCTGGCCCGGAGCATTTACGGAAGCGCCAATGCCAGGGATGTCGCGGCCATCGGGGAGACGCTCGCCGCTGTCGAGCCCATCACCAGGACGCTCGAAGGCAAGGTTCCTGAACTGCTCGGGAGCATCCTGCAAAGCATGGACCCCTGCCAGGACCTCACGGGCGAGATAGGGAAGGCCATTGCCGACGAACCGCCCGTCGGCGTGCGGGACGGGGGCATGATACGGGAGGGCTATGATGCCAGGCTTGACGAGCTGAGGGGCATGGCGCGCACAGGCGGGAAATGGATGTCCGGCCTTGAGGAGACCGAGAGGGCCAGGACAGGCATCAGGACGCTCAAGATAAAGTACAACAGGGTGTTCGGCTACTTCATTGAGATCCCCCAGAGCCAGGCGGATAAGGTTCCCGCGGATTACACGAAGAAGCAGACCCTGGCCAATGCAGACAGGTATGTGACTCCCGAACTGAAGGAAAAGGAGATGCAGATTCTCTCCGCGAACGAGCGCTCGACAGCCCTGGAATACGACATTTTCTGCAGTCTGAGGGAAAAGGTGGCGGCCCAATCCTCAAGGCTCCAGGCGACTGCAAAGGCGCTCGGCGAACTGGATGCCCTGGCATCCCTGGCTGAGACAGCGGTCCTCCAGAACTATACCCGGCCGAAGCTGGAGGGATCCGATGTGATATCCATCACTGACGGCAGGCACCCGGTGATAGAGAGCCTTCTCTCCGAGAATTTCATTCCGAACGATACGCTGCTGGACATGAAGCGGAACAGGGTGATTATCCTCACCGGCCCCAACATGGCTGGGAAATCCACATACATGCGCCAAATAGCGCTCATCTCCCTCATGGCCCAGATGGGCAGCTTCGTGCCGGCGAGGGCTGCCAGGCTGGGGCTTGTCGACAGGATATTCACGCGCGTAGGCGCTTTCGACGACCTGTCCAGGGGCCAGAGCACCTTCATGGTCGAGATGACCCAGGTCTCCGACATTCTGAGGAATGCCACAAAGCGCAGCCTCATCCTTTTGGATGAACTGGGCCGCGGAACCTCCACATTCGACGGTCTCAGCATCGCATGGGCCGTGGCCGAGTATGTGCATTCCAAGAAGGTCGGAGCCAAAACGATATTCGCCACCCACTATCACCAGCTCAACGAGCTGGAGGAACTGCTGGACGGAGTCGTGAACTGCAACATCGCCGTGAAGGAGGAAAAGGACGACATCATCTTCCTGAGAAAGGTCATCCCCGGAAGCACGAACAGGAGCTACGGCATACAGGTGGCGAAGCTTGCCGGCATGCCTCCCGAGGTCGTGGAGCGGGCCAAGAAGCTGCTCAGGGACATCGAGGACCAGACCGTGATGGACCTCTCGAACGACCCTAAGTCGAAGAAGAAGAGCAAGACCTACACGCAGCTCGTCATGTTCCAGGACATAGATAAAATACGGCACCCGCTCGAAGAGGAGCTTGACAAGCTGGACGTGGACCACATGACCCCGATGCAGGCGCTCCAGAAGCTCCATGAGCTGAAATCCAAAACGGAGGAGGGGAAATGAGCCGAATCCGGATACTCGATGAATCGACGGTGAATAAAATAGCCGCAGGCGAGGTCATCGAACGCCCTGCCAGTGTCGTGAAGGAGCTGGTCGAGAACTCCCTGGACGCGGGAGCGACTGACATTCGGGTGAGGGTCTCCGAAGCCGGTAAAGAACTGATAGAGGTCTTGGACGACGGCTGCGGCATCCCTGGGGACGAGCTGAAGCTGGCCTTTGTGCAGCATGCAACCAGCAAGATAAACACCATCCGGGACTTGGAGAGCCTGGGCACCTTGGGGTTCAGGGGCGAGGCGCTGTCCAGCATTGCCGCCGTGGCAGACATTTTCATCTCCAGCCGAACCGCGGGTTCGGCAAACGGATGGTCGCTGACATTTAAAAAAGGAAAGCCTGGGGAAGTGAAACAGGTCGGAAAACCGGTGGGCACATCCATTGCAGTGAAAAACCTGTTCGGCGGGCACCCGGCCAGGCTGAAGTACCTGAAATCAGATAGGGTAGAAGTCAGCCATATCATCGAGATTGTAACTGAAAGGGCCCTGGCCAATGCTGGAATATCCTTCAGGCTACACAACGGGGACATCGAGGTGCTGAACCTCCCCAGGGCTGCGAGCCTGGTCGACCGCATCTCCGATGTCATGGGCAGGCGCGTGGCCAAAGAAATTGTGACCTTCGAGGCGTCATCCGGAGGAATCAGGACCATGGGATTCTTGGCCAAGCCCGCGGTCACTAGATCCACAAGGGACGGGCTTTACATCTTTGTCAACTCCAGGCCCGTGGCCAGCTCATTCGTTTCCGAAGCTGTCGAAGACGGTTATGCCGGCCTGCTGATGAGGAACCGGCATCCTGTCGGAGTGCTTTTCCTGGACATAGACCCTGCAAAGCTGGACGTGAACGTGCACCCCACAAAGAGGACTGTGAAGTTCTCGGAAGAGAAGGCGGTGGCCTGCCTGGTCTCGAAGTCGGTCGCCGATGCCCTTGGCAATACCCGGCACATACCGGAACCTGCCCCGACCCTGAGGGAGTTATTCCCTGTGACCGAAGCAGAAAAGCGGGAAGCCAAATCCCCCAAAGCATCTCCTGCCAAGGCGCAGGAACAGAGAGAACTGTTCCAGGCCGCCGAGGAGCAGAAAGAGGTCGCAGGAAGCCGCATGCTCCCCCGCATGAAGGTCATAGGCCAGATCCTTGACACATACATACTGGCCCAGAGCGGCACAGACCTCATGATAATAGACCAGCACGCTGCCCATGAGAGGGTCATGCTGGACAGGCTGAAGAACCGCCCCGAGAAGAAAGGAGCCCAGAACCTGATCGCGCCAATCCTGCTGAGCCTCGGGAAGAAGGAAGCCCAGCTGGTGGAGCATTTCCGCCCTGTCATCGAGGGCCTGGGGTTCAAGATAGAGCCCTTCGGAAAGGACACGTACCTGGTGCGCGCCGTCCCCGCAATAGGCGGCCACATAGAGACCGAACAGGGCCTCAGGGACCTGGTTGGCGAGCTGGTAGAAATGGGGAAGGCCAAGTCCATCGGGGAAAAGCTGGAAGAGATAATGCACCTGGTGGCCTGCCATTCCGCGATAAAGGCGGGCGAGAAGCTGAGCCACGAGAGGATGGCCCTGCTAATCGAGGAGATGCACGGCCTTGAGAATCCCTACACCTGTGCGCACGGAAGGCCGACCATAATCCGGATAACCAATGCGGAGCTGGAGCGAATGTTCAAGCGGGTATTGTGATGGTCGCAATCTACAATCCCTCGCAGAACTTCGTCCAAATCTCTTTGACCGGCCCCCGCTGCCAGCTCCAATGCCCCCACTGCCGGGCACGCTACCTGAAGCACATGGCTCCGGCCATCACCCCGGTCCAACTGCATTCCGTTGCGGCAAAAGCCGCAACGGATGGAGCGAAAGGGATGCTCATAAGCGGGGGCTGCGATGCGACCGGCCAGGTTCCTGTATTCGAATATTTAGATATTATTAGAAATATAAAAGAAAATATAGATATATCGATAAATATACATACGGGCTTCATACATCTGGACAATATCCCCAAGCTCCGGGGAAAGGGCATCGACATCGTGTCATTCGACATCATCGGCTCCCCTGAGGTCGTGAAGAGGATTTACGGGATTGAGCTGGAGCCCGGATACTTCGGCAAAGCCCTAGACACTTTTAAACAGACTGGCCTGAGGGTAGTGCCCCATATCACGGCCGGCTTGGACAGGGGCGGGGATTCAGGGGAGAAACAAGCTTTGGAGATCATAGCCAGGCATGAAATCCCCTTTGTCGTGATAAACGCCTTGATTGGAGAAAACGATGCCCTGGCCGGAAAGAGACTGGTTGAGGTCCTGAAGATGGCCAGGGAAATCCTTCCCCGGGAGACCGCCTTGGGTATCGGATGCATGAGGCCGAGGGGTGATATTCTCCCCCCGGAGCTGGTGAAGGAGCTGGGCATCGCTGCGGTGGCGATGCCTTCCAAGAATCTGGTTCGGGGATTGCAGGCCCTGGGAATTAAGCTGGAAGAGCATGGCGGATGCTGCGCGTTCTACGGCATCCGCCATGGCGACCTATGAACAAGGCTTATCTCACCAGCATGCCCCGGGTGTAAGCCCGGGGTTTTCGATGTGGTGGCATCCTGAGTGCGCTTTTCACAGCGTGCACAGAATCCCTCGAAGCCCCGCCTGATCAGTTGGTCGCATTTTCTAGGGCGGGGATCCATATTCTCATCTCTAGCATGGTTCGCACGGAATCGTCTCTCTCAAACTTCGTCAGAAGCTAGAGAAAAACGCTCCAGTGCCAGAGCCATGAAATGTGTTTCGCCTGGCAAGCACAAGCCAGGCGAGTACCCGACATCCCCGCCCTCCTGCTCCCAAACGCTTGTATTCAGGCGAGGCTTTCCAAACCGGCTGATATAATGCCTGAAATGCCTTGTCACCCATGCAGCCAATAATATGAAACCCCGCCCTTGCGTAAAAATAAGCTGATACAGGCGGGGCATGCTGCTTGTCAAACGCTATTGAAATCCGTCCAGTCCTTTACGGATTTTCTTGGCCACGCCTCTGCTGATGCCCTTGACCTGCATCAGCTGCTCTTCGCTGGCCTTCTTCAGCGTCCCGAAGCTGGTGTACCCGGCCTCGTAGAGCGATGTCGCGCGGGCCAGGCCTATTCCCGGCACCTCCATGAACGCTTCGAGGACGTCCTCCGCGCTCTCTAACTCCGCTTCCTCGGCGACCTCCTTGAACTTCCTGCCGAGCCTTTCCATCCTGGCTTTCGCGAATTTGTTCTCCGGGTCCAGTGTCAGTATCTGGGAGTATATCTCGATGGACTTGTCCATCCTGTCCCTCTCTTCCAGAATCTTGGCCTTGAGGACCAGTGTCTGGACATTGTTCGGGTTGACCTTCAGCGCCGTGTTGACGTACTGGATGGCATTGCCCCATTTGCCCAGCTTGTGCAGTGCCTCGCCCTTGCGCAGCAATGTTCTCTCGTTCATGCTGTCGTGCTTCAGGGCTTCATCGTAGCAGCCTAAGGCGTCTTCGAACCTGCCTGCGTTGGCAAAGGACTCGCCTTTCCTCAGATAGGCAGCCGGATCTACGGCGACCTTTTCCCTGGCCTTGAGTGCCGTACCGCATGAGAAGCACAAGGCCGATTGCGCTGAGTTCATCTCCCCGCAGTTGGAGCATTCAATGTCCGGCTCCACTATCAGGCCGTCGTCCACCCTTCCCTTGGCCCGAGCCATCTCAGCGTGTTCCTCTTTCAGCTCGCGCGCTTTGGGCATGGGGCGTGCCGGCTTCGGCGCAGGCGGTGGCGCAAACTCGATGGTCTTCTCGAAGAGCGCCTCATCCTCCTCCTTCTCCTTCCTCGAGAGCTTGATTTCCGAGACCGAGTACTCCCCGGTGTCTTTCTCCGGGACATATCTCTTGCTGTATATCGAAGAGGATGCGTATGTCTCCCTTATGGGATATGTTATCGAAATTGCCGCGCATTGCACTATTATGAAAAAGAGGCCCATTATCGGGAAATAGACATTGATGAAAGGCGACACCTCGCTTGTGACCGAGTAATTGAAATTTATCGGAGCCGGCGCCTGTTGGTTCTCTACAACGATGTAAACCCAATCCTGCATGCCTGAATGGTCCTTCAGGCCGCCCCAATTATAGGTGGTTTCGGACGAAGCCTGCCATATGATTGTTCCGGTGGGGCTGCTCGGAACTATGCTAACATGGTTATGGGAATCACTGACCTCTATGTGAATCGCCTTTGCCCTGCTGAAGCCGAGTTGGTCCTGGCAGAGGAATGACGTATTGGTGTTTCTCTGATTTATCTGAACGTCTCCAGCGCCGTCGGCGATATGCATCTCTGCCATCCTTTCCTGGCTGTAGGGGAGCATCAGTAAAAGCACGCATATGCCACTCACTGCGATTATGGCCATCGAGCCCCTGATGGCATTCCTGGCCAGAAGGAACTTCCTGCTCTTGTTCTTGGTGTACCTGAGCTCCAGGCCGTTGAAGTAAATGTTCTCCGCCGATATGATGAGCAGCATGATGAGCATGATGAACACGAATATATCAACAGGGAAATAGAACGGCTCGAACTCAGCTCCCAGGAAGGCGGCCATGGTTGATCCGAGGACAAGGCCCAGAATCAGCTCGAGCGCGTAGAATCCCAGCTTGATGCGTTTGATGCGTATGAGCCTGTAAGAGCCCTCCAATCGTTCTTTTATGTTCTTGAATCCCAAGCAAAGCGCCGCCCTTGGTGATGACTCGTTGGCCTCCGCTGCATGTTCCGGGCAACATTCTACTCAATGAGCCATACCCGGTTCTGCGCCGTTCGTCACCGCCTGGAACAATCGTTCTGCTTATATAATTTTCCACCGATTGTCCATGTTCAATCTGTGTCAAACACATAGAGGGATACAAACCCTGTGGTGAAAGTCACGGCACATGCAAGAATTACATCAGGCAGGATGAATCTGGCCAATTCAAATAGCCAGTCCGAGAATGTCCCGACAATGTCAGCTGAGAATGCGGGGCTGACGAACAGCAGGAAGCAGAACATTGCCCCTGAAAGAGGGAGCAGGATTGCGGAAAGCATGACATGGATTATGTCCGGGTACAGGTAACAGGCGATGACTCCGGGAAAGAGCAGGAACGCGGCCAGGACCCACGAGGGCAAGCTTGCGCTAAAGGGCGCGCAGTAGTAGTTGAACACGTCGTAGAAGAATAAAAACCCAATGAAGGTGCCCAGCATGAAGTACATGGCTGTCTGGGCGGCAATGTTCCTGAGCTTTTTCCCATCGAAAGCCAGAGCAGGGAATGTCAACCCGCACCCCCCACCCCGGGCGTGAGGTCGAATCCCTCGAATCTCCTTATCAGGTTCGCGTCGTGATTTGGTCCAGCGTATTGCTCGACGCCCTGGATGAACAGGATCGAACTTGTGTAATGCATCCATTCCAATTCCTGCCCCTCTGATGCTGCATGGGTGTAGATGTCTGCGATGTTCGACATTATGTCCGGATAATTGTCCCTGTTTACATCCAGCCACCTCGTGACAATGATCTCCGACCTGGCCGGGACAATAACCGACGGATTGTCCAGCGAATAGGTGGTGACGAAGACCGGGTAGAGCCTCATCTCCGCTCCTTCGTTGTCCAGCCGGCCGTCTATCATCCACCGGCTTGTGTCGGTGCCGTCCTCCATGGGCGTGTCCCTGAGCCAGCCTTTGTAAGTCAGAATCCAGGTCCTAAGTTCCTTGTCGCTCGGATTCACTATCCTGAATTCGAGGGTCAGGTTCACCGAGCTCAGGGTTCCGTTCCCGTCGAATTTCAATGACATTGTATCCGTGGTTTCCACATACGATAGTATCTTGGCCTTGGCTATGTCCACGTAGTTGTCTGCAGAGAATGCGGAAAGGGCAAGCGAAATGCCGCAGACCAGGGAAATCAGAACCCAGGCAAGCCGCTTTCCCGAGAATATCGGGTTGCCGGCCCTGTTATCGGGCGGCATCCTCGTCTCCGGACGGAACATTTGGCAGGGGCTCGTTGGTCCCGAAGAGGTCGGCCGCGAAATGGCATTTGACGAAATGGCCGGTTCTCACTTCGATGGCCGCCGGGTCCTTTTCCTTGCAGATGCCCTTTGCCCAGACGCATCTGGGATGGAACCTGCATCCAGTGGGCAGGTTGATTGGGCTCGGTATGTCCCCTTTGATTGGCACGTCGACCCATTCGTAGTCCGGGTCCGGGATGGGTACCGCAGACAGCAGAGCCCTTGTGTAGGGATGAGTGGCATTGTTGATGAGTTCGTCCGTTTCCGCGGATTCCACCATGTTGCCCAGATACATCACACCCAGGTTATCGGACATGTATCTGGCTATGGCGACATCATGCGTCACGAACAGGTAGGCGATGTGGAACTTGTCCTTGATGTCAAGCATCAGGTTCATGACCCCTGCGCGTATCGAGATGTCGAGCATGGAAACAGGCTCGTCCGCCACAATGAATTTGGGGTCCACGACCAGCGCCCGCGCTATCGCGACCCTCTGCCTCTGCCCGCCGCTCAGTTCGTGCGGGAACCGCTCCAGCAGGTCCTGGGGGTTCTTCAGCCCCGCGTCCTCCAGCGCCTTCACGACCGCGTCCAGCCTTTCCTCGATGTTTTGCTCCCTGGCATGGACTGTGAGCGGGTCGGCGACAGCCTGGAACACGGTGAATCTCGGATTCAGGGATTCGTAAGGGTCCTGGAATATCATCTGCATGTTCTTCCTGAAGCCCCTCAGCTCCTTCTTTGGTATTTTGGCTATGTCGCTGTCCCTGAACAGGATGCTCCCGTCAGTGGGGTCCTCGAGCCTGGAGATGCATCTTCCTGTCGTGGTTTTGCCGCAGCCGGACTCGCCCACCAGGCCGTATATCTCGCCTTTGTTGATTGTGAAGGTGACATCGTCGACGGCCTTGACATGAATTGGCTTGGCCCTGAAAGCCAGCAGGCCCTGCCGAATCTCGTAGTACTTCTTCAGGTTCCGGATGTGAAGTATGGGCTCGCCCATCAGACCGCACCTCCCGCCTGAACCTCCCTGGCGAAATGGCATAGCGACCGCTGGCCATTTCGGAAGGTGATTACTTTCGGCTTCTCTTTTTTGCATATCTCCTTGGCATACTTGCAGCGCGGGTGGAACCTGCACCCGCTGGGCGGCTCGACCAGGCTGGGCGGGTTGCCCGGTATGCTGGCGATGCGCTTCTTCTCGCCTTTTAGGTTGGGGAAACCGCCGAACAGGGCCTTGGTATAAGGGTTGGCCGAGCGCTTGAACACGTCCTTTATGCTGCCGTACTCCATGATGCGGCCGGCGTACATGACGGCAATCTTGTCAGCCACATTGGCCACAACAGACACATCGTGCGTGATGATTATCATGGCCATGTTGAATTTTTTCTGGATTTTCTCGATCTCACTTAGGATGCGCCTCTGCATGATGACGTCCAGTGCCGTTGTGGGCTCGTCCGCGATTATCAGGCTCGGGTTGTGAACCAAGGCCATGGCTATCATGGCCCTCTGGCGCATTCCGCCGCTGTACTCGTGCGGGTAATTGTCTATCCTGTCCTGGGGGATGCCCACAAGCTTGTAGAGTTCAATCACCCTGGCCTCGGCTTCCTGCCTCGTGACTTTCTCGTGGACGCGGATGGCCTCGATGATCTGGTCGTCGATTCTCTGCACCGGGTTGAAGGCGTTCATGGCTCCCTGGAATATCATGGATATCTCCTTCCACCTGAGCTCCCTGATCTCCGCCCTGTACCCGTCCAGCGTACCGTTCTTCTTCACGCTGGGCGTCAGAATGTCCTGGCCCTTGAAAAATATCTGGCCGCCCTTGATGTAGGCATTGTCCGGCAGGAGCTGCGATATGCCATATCCCAGAGTGGTCTTGCCGCAGCCGGATTCGCCCACCAGGCCCAGGGTCTCTCCTGATTCCAGAGTGAAATTCACATCCTCCACGGCATAAACCCAGCCGTCCGTGACCTTGAAATGCATAGTGAGGTTCTTGACCTCGAGCAGGGCCATATCAGCGCCTCCTCAGCCTGGGATTGATAATCTCGTCCACTCCCCTGCCCAGCAGATAGAATCCCATTGAGAGAATGGTGATGCAGAGGCCGGGCGGCAGCAGCCACCAGGGGGCAATGAGAGAGCTACCGCTAGTCTGGATGGTGGACAGCATGTTTCCCCATGATATGCTCTTCGGGTCGCCGAGGGCCAGGTAGCTGAGCGCCGCCTCAGTGAGGATGGCTCCGGCCACGAACAGGGTCATGTAAAGGAACGTGAACGGAAGAACGTTCGGCGCTATGTGCTTCATTATTATCTTGGTGTCGCTCGAACCTGAGACCCTGGCCGCGTCGATGAACGACCTTTCCTTCAGGGAGAGTGTCTGTGCTCGAACAACACGGGTTATTCCGGGCCAACCAAAGAGGGCCAGGATTATGACTATATTTGTCATGGACGGGCCCCATATCTGTCCCCAAATCAGGACTATGGGCAGGAAGGGCAGGCTCAGGGCAATGTCCGTGATCCTCATCAGAACCACGTCAATCATGCCCCCGTAATATCCGGAGACAAGCCCGACCAGTGTTCCGACGACGACCGAGAAGAAGGCCGCTGTCAGGCCTACGTACAAGGCCACGCGGCTGCCGTATATCAGGAGCGTGAGTATGTCATGGCCCACATTGTCCGTGCCCAGGTAGTACCTGTTGCCGGACGGGTAGGTTCCGGGCGGAAGGGCGCCCAGCGAAGTGCCTGTGGCCTGGAAAATTGTCATTGTATCCTCATCTGGGTTGTAGAACATGACGTAAATTTCCTCCGAGGTCGTGGTCGTGCTGTATTTCGTGCCGCCGAAGCTGCCGAAGTACACGAACTGGGTCTGGGCTGAGCCGGTGTTGAATTTCTCCTTCATGCCCCTGTCAGCATAGGGCGTGTCAACGGACGAAATGCTCTGCGAAGCCCACACTGTCCCCTGCGTGTCCATGGCGTAGATAAGGGATGCCGATTCCACCGGGAAGACGGTCACGGCGACAGCTTCCATTTTTCCGAGGAAGTTCGGGTCCACGGTCCCGTTGGAATTGATGCGGTAGACGGCACTGTAGGGCGTTCCGTCGTCCGCAATATAGTTGACTGTGACATAGACGTTGCCAGTCACGGCTGACGTGGGGGCAAGCGTCACTTCTCCGTCTGCCCCGGCGAAGTCGCCTATCAAGCCTTTCGTTGTGGTGTTTTGGAACTGTGTTGGGTCAAGTACTTTGACCGAGAAATCGCCGTTTGCACCCGTCGGGATGTACACCCTCGGGAAAGAGTCAGGGCTCCTGAAGAATCCCATCGGACCGGTGAACTGAGCCACAGCCCCGCTGGCGTTCAGTTGTACGGCATACTGGGGCGTCCCGTTCGTGGTTGTGTTGTAGAAGTTCAGGGTTCCGTTGGCAGTGGGCACATAAATTCCTGTGACATTGTCCCTGTACTTGGGATTGTCGAATGTATAGGCCAGCGGCTCCTCTGCCACGGTCAGGTTCTGATCGAGCAATTTTTGGACAGGGCCTATGCCCCTGCTGTTCCAGCAATATTCGAACTCGTACGTAAGGATGTGGCTGTCATCAGCCAAGGTGAGGTATCTCATAGGTCCTTCCAGCGACGGAAACCAGCCTGTAGTGATTTTTTTCTGAGTCGGCGGATTGAGCATGTTGGCCGCGGAGGTCGTGTCCTGGTTGAACCAGATAGGCTCGAAACCGACACTCTCTTGATAGAGCACAGTGTCAGTAAATGGGTCAAGTATCACAAAAGAATCATTTGCCATGAAGGCCAGGAGCCCGGCCATCACCCTCTCGCCATAGGTCGGGGCATTGGCATAGCTATTGTTATACCCTCTCGCCGGAGTGATATACAATACCTCAGAGAGGGGGGTATCCAGCCCAAGGGCGGCTATGTCAAGTACGATGCTAATATTCCCTCTTGTGAACGGATCCTCTGTCTGGGACTTTATGGCGAAATCCATTCTAATACTGCCATTGCTGTTAGCCAGGATGAACCATGTCCCGCCTTCCATCGAGGATTCCCCGGGAGTGGTCGGCCCGATGACCATCGGGTGAT
The DNA here is from genome assembly GCA_964354755.1 of uncultured Thermoplasmata archaeon. Lineage (GTDB taxonomy): Archaea > Thermoplasmatota > Thermoplasmata > SG8-5 > SG8-5 > UBA147. Next base: position 352,931 of record CAYHBA010000001.1, on the reverse strand, counting down.
ACCCGTCCGATGCGGAATAATTAATTACAATCCTGTCGATATTGAATATATCCTCGGCGGGTGCGATGAAAGCCGGGTCGTATGGAGCCAGCCAGGGAGCGAATACTGCCATGAACACGAATGCGAAAATGATGCCGAGTCCCGCTATGCCCAGCTTGCTGCCTTTGATGAGCAAGAGCGCTTTCTTTGTGAGGAGGAGGGTATTTCGCATGTACAATTTCACTTTGGAGGTGACCGTTACTGTCATGTCAATACCTCACCCTCGGGTCAAGGAACCCGTAAAGAAGATCGGCAATCAGATTGGCAATTATCACGAGCAGGGAAAGGATGAAGAGAATAGCGCCTGAAAGGAAAACATCCTGGTTGTACAGGGCCTCAAGGTAGAGCAGCCCCATGCCCGGGTAGGAGAACACCTGTTCGAAAATCACGGCCCCGCCGAGCACCGAAGCCATTGTCAGGGTGAGGGATGTGACAATCGGAAGGTAGGCGTTCCTGTTGGCATGCTTTATCCTCACCTGCCTTTCTTTCAGGCCCTTCGCCTTGGCGGTGAGTATGTAATCCTCCCTCATGACCTCTAACAGAGAGGTTCTCATGAGCAGGATGACACCCGCAACCCCGATAAGAACCTCGACGAACAAAGGCAGAGCCATATGCCAGAGGAAATCAAGAAGCCCCGCATAGGACTCGGAACCTGTGAGCCCGAACTGGGCAATTGTCTCCTCCATTCCTGTGAAACCGCCAAGAGGGAACAGCTGCCAGTAATAGGCGAACACCCATATCATTATCAGGCCGATCCAGAAGGTTGGCATATTGTAGAAAAACAGCGAGCTGGTGATGATGGACCCCTCGGCGATGCCGCCTCTCCTCCATGCAATGTAGGACCCGATAGCCACACCGATGATGTACGATAATATCGCCCCGGTGCCGAACAGCGCGAGCGTCCTCGGAGCTTTCTGGGCGATCAGGTCGGAAACAGGCGCGCCTTTGGAATATGAATCCCCGAAGTGGAATGTGAACATGTTCCCCATGAACCTGAAATACCTCACATAAACGGGTTGGTCCAGACCGTACATGCGTTCAAGCCTTGCCAAATCCGCTGGAGTTGTGTTCGGATTCGCCCTGAACTTGTCCAGAGGGTCGCCGGGCATGGCTTCGAAGAGAATGAATATGATGCTGGTCACGATGATCATTGTGACCAAACCCTGAACAAGTCTGCCGGCCACATACCGACCCATTTTGGCCATGCCGTGGTTTATACATATTTAGTATATATGGATATTCCAGAATCATGTTTAAAACGCCCGTGTTGGCCTGCTCGCCCTCCATGCTCCTGGCGTTCCAGCAGTGCCATTCGTTGCATCCTGTGAGAAATGAAAATAATAGAAAATATGAAAAGGGAGGGACGAGAGACTTAAGACAGGATTGAATTCATGGCATATGTCTCGAGCACGCCGGGTTCATGGATAGCCTATTATGTCAACTGAATGAATTCGGCTGTGTAAGCAAAATAAGACTGTGACAATCCCATATCATATTTTGCGAACGCCCCGATTTGTAACAGCATTTATCAAAATAATTAAAATTGAAAAGGGAGGGGGCGTTGCGCCCCCTCATTGTTTCCTGTTTATTCCTCTGGCTTCTCGGGTTCCAGAACTTCCTCTGCTGGTTCCTCTACCGGTTCCTCGGCCGGTTTCGGTCGGGGCTCCGGCTTCGGTGCAGCTGTCTCGGCTGCCTTTCCGGCCATCATCTTGGCGACTATCATGCCGATCAGCAGGCCGACAACCAGCATCGCGATTGCCGCTCCCGCGACAATTGCCATGCCGTAGCCGGTCGATTCAGCTTCCACAACAGCCGGGGTGAGCGGGTCGTCATCCTCTGCGTCGAGGATTCCGTCGCCGTCATCGTCAGTGTCTGCTGCATCGCCGATTCCGTCGCCGTCCGTGTCAAGTGTCTCGTCTGCGTCCCACGGGAAGTCGTCGGCAGTGTTCAGCACGCCGTCGCCGTCGACATCGGTATCGGTGTTGTCGCCGATTCCGTCGTCGTCCAAATCCGCCCATTCAGTCGGGTCCATCGGGAAAGCGTCTGCGGTGTCCAGGACTCCGTCGTTGTCGTCGTCGGTGTCAATCAGGTCCCGTATCCCGTCGCCGTCGAAGTCGCTCGCGGCGGCCAGTGTCCAGGGGGACAGAGCCCTCCTGTTCTGCTGGCGCACCGTGAATGTGTGGTTGGCCAAGTCGGTTAAAGTCCATGCGAACTCGAAGTTCTTGGTCTGCCCGGCCGTGAAGCTCGGGTAGATTGTCTCCCTGACAACTCCGTCGACCAGGAACTCGAATGTCGTCCATCCGGCAATCGTTCCGTTGTTCTTGGCTGTGAAGCCTATTTCGAATGACACGTTCTCCGTGACAATTGTCGGTGCGCTGAGGTTCCAGTACTCGATGGCCAGGAACAGCTCGTCGTCGTAGACCTGCACGTATACCAGCTGGTCTGCGCCGTCGTATCCGGATTTAAACGCAACCACCGGTATTGCCTGCAGGCCCTCTACCTTGGGTATGTCGATGAGTGCCTGTGCAACTCCTGTGGCGCTGGACATGACAACGGTTCCGCCTATTATGACGGTCGCATTCACGATGTTGTTGCCGTAGTCATCGGTTATCTTGGCCGTTATGTTTGCCTTAGTTCCGTAGACCAGTGTCGGTGTGGTTGTGGTTGCGTTCACAATCAACTTCGACGGCTCGCTGCCTTTTGCAACGTATGGCGCGTAGAAGGCGAACGGGAAGTGCGAGTAGTCTGCCTGTGTTATGGTTGCTGTGAAGCCCTGCGCTCCGTCGAAGTCGGCGTATCCTGCTGTCGCGGCGTCCCACATGTAGGTGTAGATACCGTCTTCGTCGGTTACCTCATCGTCGAGGAAGGTTGGCTTTGCGGTTCCAAGGCCAAGGGTGACATCTGCGCCTGCGAGCGGCCCGCCCAGGTCCATGAAGGTCATGGTGAACAGGCCTGCCTGGTCAGCTGCAGACAGAATCGGTGTATCCATCTCGAAGCTCGCCAGTGCGGCAACCGGTGCTCTGAACACTATTCCGGAGTCCTTCAGTGTGAAGTCAGCCGGTGCCCAGTAGTAGACGTCCGCATCGTCTGTGAGCGGTGGGGTCGCATATCCGGGGCCTGGGTACTCCATCCAGAAGTTGTTGACGGTCCTGTTGAAGGATTCTGTGACGCCGTATCCGCCTATTCCGAATTCGAGCGCTATCAGGCTGTCTGCGATGAATGAGGGTGTGGTGAAGGTCGCGTTCAGCTGTCCGAAGGCGTCAGTTACGGTTGCATTGTCGCCAAGCCAGCTTCCGATATAGCTGGATCCCAGCCAGTTGAGGTCCCAGTCCTCTCCGTACTCGTACCATTCCCAGTGGTCTCCGCCGTCGATCATGGCGGGTATGCCCTCGGCCATGACCGGTATGAAGAACTGGCACGGAACTCCCGCTGCGGGCGCTCCGGTCTGGTCCCAGACTGTGGCCGATATTGACCCGGCGCCCTGGTGCTCGACCATTGCGTCGAAGTCGATATCCGCTGCGTATCCGGTCGTTGTGTTGGTCTCGTTGGCGTTGCAAAGCAGGAACATGTCTGATGTGGCGTAGGCTTTTGTGTAGTTGTAGACTTTGACCGGTGTGCTCTGGGTATTATTTCCCAGGTCCACTGCGGTCAGGGTGAATGTTACTGTTCCAGCTCCGGCTGTGGTCTTCACAAGTGCATCAGGTGTCGCTATGGTGTTGTCAACCGATATATTGACCTTGACGCCGTTCACCGGTGTCCCGGCCTGGTTCAGAATGGTGGCTGTTACATCTGTGGTCAGTGGAAGCGTGCCTGACAGGTTACCCGAGATGACGTATTCGGTAACACTTGTTATGTCAATCGAGTACCAGTCCCTTACGCTGTTCTGGATGCCGATGATGAGCGATGTGGCCTGAACTTCGGGTATGATTGTTCCGGGCACCGTGATGGTTGCCTTGAATTGCTCGTACCTGTTTGTATTGGGCAGCATTGATGTGGGAGGCGCGTGGTAGACGAATAAAACCTCTCCGCCTGCATTCGTGGCAGACGCATTGCTGCTTGACCATCCGAACATCAGGTTGTTGTCAACGCTGACAGTCACTCCGGCCATTGGGTCGCCATTGATATCGGTGACTTTCGCAGTGACATTTGTATTTCCGCCAGGTGCGATAACTGCGTGTTCGGCAGAGAGGCTGAGCGTGGCTGTCGCAGGTATGAAGTTAACAGTGATATCCTGGGACATCGTCTTGAAGAACGTACCCTTGCTGGCGTTAGCGAACACATTGATTGAACCATAGTTGGCCCAGTCAACATCCACAACGAAATTTGCCTTTCCGTTCGCGCCAGTCGTGACGTTGGCGAACTGGCCGATATCCGCTATGAACTGGACATTTGCCCCGACGCAGGCCCTTGTGTCCTTTACATGGGTGGTCGTGTTCTCGTAGAACTCATTGACCATGACAGTGGCCACGAAGCTTGAATCCGTGGATACAGAGTCGGGCATTGTCATGACAGCGTCAAGGGCCATCGTGCCGTTGAATGCGACCTTGTCTGCAGCTCCGTCAGAGTATCCGGGCGTTCCGCCTGATTCCCCGCCCTCGCCGCCGCCGCTGCTGGGCGTTGCGCCCAGGTTGAATACCGAGAATCCGTTGTAAATGGTTCCGAATGCAGGTACCCAACCGGACCAGATGTCCTTGCGGTAGGCTTCGATGTTGGTCCTGTAGTAAAGAACATCGTACGGAACATCCATCATTGTTGCTCCGCAGATATCCTTTATCATCTGGGCCCTTGCCTCTGTGTCCATCTCTTCTTCCATGGCATCTATCATGCCATCGACCGTTGCGTTGTGGTAACCGGCTGCGTTGGAGCCGGCCGGGTTCATTGCAACATCGGAGTCGCCGTGGAAGAAGTCCCTCAGGTATGACTCAGGGAATGAACCGACAGACCATCCGAGGATGTACATGTCGAAGTCCAGCGAGACATATGCCGCGCTCACTATTGTGTCGAAGCTTGTCGGCACGGCCGCGATGTTCAGGCCGATAGACTTGAGGTTCTTCTCGATCATGATGCCGGCGTCAGCCCTTATCGGGTCGTAGTCCTTCGGCGGCGTCAGTATGTTGTACTTGAGCGGGGAGCCGTCGGGCATGTCCCTCCAGCCGTCGCTGTTCTTGTCGGTGTAGCCGTTTGTGTCAAGAAGCGCCTTTGCCGCGTTCAGGTCTCCTCCAGCAATCCATGCTGGGACTGATGTATTAACGTAATATGTGTTAGTCACGGACATAGGGACGCTTCCCTGGATGCCGTATCCGCCCATCAGCCTGTCCACGATGTACTGCTTGTCAACGCAGTAGGCCACTGCCCTTCTGAAGTTGACGTCAGCTATCGCGCCTTTCCTGAAGTTGTAGGACATGTAAAAGAATCCCTGGTCCTTGTTCAGCTCGATCCCTATGTTGGGGTCTGTCTTGAGCAGGTTGTAGTAGCCCGGTGTCAGAGACCACGGGAGGTGGTGCACATCGCCGTTCTGGAGAGCCAGTATTGCGACGTCCAGCTGTGTGTATATCTTGAATCGTATCTTGTCGACGTTCTGTGGGTAGTTCGGGTAATTCACACTCTGCCATGTGGTAGTGCCGGTTATATCCCAGTAGCCTGTGTATGGCACAATAATTGAGCCTTGCTCCTTTACCCAGCTCTGGAGCATCAGAGGCCCTGTACCGATCGTTGCAGTCGTTTCTGTGGTATCGTCTCCGAAGCTGTAATCCCAGCTCTTCTCGTCTGTGACATTGTATGCTGGATAGTCAGCTGGAACCATATCGATAGTGTGTGTGTTCCATATATGGTGCGGCATGATCGGGACGGCCATTGTCAGGTACCAGAACATGGCATAGTTGCCGTTCAGGCGGAAGTCCACCCTGTATGTTCCGTTGGTTTCGACGCCGATCTTGCATACTCCGCCATCGTACCGGGTGAAGGTTGTGCCGTCATCCCAGTACAGCGGCCCGAGGACCTGCGTCTGGAAAAGGCCCCATCCGAGTGTCTGGTATGAGAACACTACATCTTGGGAGTCCATTGCGGTTCCGTCATGGAACGTGACGCCCTGTCTTATGTTGACAGAGATATTCATTCCACCATTTGTGATGGTCGCATCCACTCCATTGGGTCCAGTTGCGCTCGGTGCCGCCAGAACGGGGTATAGTTCATAATCAGGGTTGTAGGCCATAAGGCCCTCGAAGTTCCAACCTATCTGAAAAGTTTTCCATACATCGTTCGTGTCAGGGTCCCAGGGATTCATGCTAGTCATGTCCTGCTGCAGAGCTATGACGAGCTCGCCACTTGTCGACTGGGCTGTGGCGAACAGAGGGATACTGGACACTATCATCATTCCGATTACTAGTGCACTTAAAACTTTGGTTGTTTTCATCCGTTTCCTCTCCTATTCATTCATTTCATTCCATTGATTTAGGAATGAATATTTCATTGTTTCTCAGGTTTAGGTTATTCAGCAAATAAATGCGGTGATATAAATAATTAACTATACAATTACGAATATTTATGATTTAACTGTTAACTGAAGAATTATATGGCACACCTTTGGACACTTGGTAATATCTCAATCCTCCGTAAAAAGTATATATAGCTGTTCTATATCTCATGAGTGCGAAATTAATTCCACAATCAAATATGAGGACTGGGATTCATATGTCTGGAGAAGAAAATGTACAGGCGCCCGAGGAAACGGGCGGCGTGGACTCAAGGATACCGACCCATATCATCGGACTCGACGAGATACTTGAGGGAGGAGTGCCGAGAAATTACATAGTGCTGATTTGCGGTCACGCAGGCACAATGAAATCGACCGTCGGTTACAGCATCATTTACAACGGATGCAAAAAGAACGGACTGAGGGCTATTTACCTCACCCTTGAACAGAGCAAGCAGAGCATACTTGACCATGTCGAGAAGCTGGGCCTGCCTTCGAGGGGACTGGACGACCTGGTTGTCGTGGACCTGGCCCGCGTCAGGAAGGACATCACTGTGGACAAGACCAAGCCCCAGAATGTGGACTGGCTCAAATCCATCATCGGCGTTCTCAAGAACTACAAGCAGAAGTTCGGATGCGAGGCACTGGTCCTGGACTCGCTGGCAGCCGTTTACGCGCTGACCACGTTCAAGAACCCGCGCGGGGAATTGTTCCAATTCTTCGAGCAGATACGCGACCTCGGCGTTACCACATTCCTGATTTCCGAGATGCCGACCGACCGCCAGGTGTACGGTCTCTATGGCATAGAGGATTTCCTCTCCGACGGTATAATCCACCTCAAGGTCGAGCAGACCGATAGGGGAGCCAATCTTTACCTAGGAGTAGTCAAGATGCGTAAGACCCACCACTCCAGACAGTTTATGCCGCTGATATTCGAGAACGGCAAGTTCGAAGTCATCAGCCAATAAACCGGAACAGCTCGGTGGATCGGAGGCAAAGAGATGGCCAGAAAGAAAGGTGGAAAAAAAGGCAAAGACAGAGACAGACAGATTTCTGAATCGCCCCAGGCAAGACAGGATTCAGAGGCGGCACCGGCACTGGCCGATGCGGTTTCCGAGGTCATCGGGGGTTCGGCCAAGGACGACTCCAAGGACAAGAAATCAAAAAAGTTCAGGACCCAGCTTGCGAAATTCACCGCTGACGGACACGATGTCTCCCAGCTCGAAACGCTGGCCGAGACAGCTTCTCCTTCGGAACTGAAAGGGGCCATTGACACTTTTGAGAAGGGGATAGGGATAAACGGCGTCATAAAAGGCGAGCTTCAGAAGCTTGACACTGCAGGATTCGAGGCCGAGGTCGGAGAACTCAACAGGCTCCTTTCCCAGCCCATGCAGCATGAGGCCGCTTATGCGCTCTTCAATGGCTTGAATAAGAAGTGCAGGACAAAGGAGATTTTATCAATGTTGGATAAGATGGTCCTGCCTTCGATGAAGGCCAGCGTGGAAACCTTCAGGGCCAAATTGGCCGAGTCCGCAGATCCGGAGAGCATTGAGATTGAGTTCAGCGAGCTGAAGCGGGAGTACAAGGAGGCGTATGCCGAGGAAGGCTTGAGAGCCCAGATATCAAGTTCCGGGTCAGAACAGCCCAGGACGGAAAGCCAGAGGCGGCGCGTCCCAATGGTCGTAAAAGACCTGTTCCTGCTCTATAAAGACGGGAGATTCATCTCGCATCACACGAACAGGGTCGTTTCAAAGGACCAGCAGAAGGAACTGTTTGGCGACCTTAAAACGGGCAGGAACTTCCTGCGCTCGCCAAAGTACGTACCTCAGAAGCTCAATGTCATACCCGTGGACAACAGATACATACTTGTCCAGAGCGGCAGGTTCACGATAGTGATAGCCATCACCGAGGGTTCGGTGGACCCGTGGAGCGAGAAGATTGTCACGAAAGTTCTCACTCTCATGGAGAAGGAAGACCAGCTGCAGCTGAAGGAATGGAACGGGGACGTTACAAGCCTAAAGAGCAGCGGCAAGTACATGCAGGCGCTCCTGTTCGCATTCATGAAGCTCTCGAGCAAGGGCAAACAGTAAACTACCAGCCGTTATTGAGAATATTATCAATGATATATTAATTATATTGAGATTGTTTACTGTATTGCACATGAAAATACGCAGCGCTAGGCAGGCATTGCACTGGCTTTTTTTGGCCATCGGCATGATCTCGGTCATAATCATGGCCTTCTCCGTCCTGACTTACCTGAATTATGCCAGCGACGGCTACGGCCTGAAGGTCTCGGTCGCGGAGGCCTGGCTTAGCGAAGAACGCGAAGAACGACTAGTGATACGCCTCAGGGTGGAGAACCCAGGAGGCCTGGACATCGACCTTGGGGGAACCGGCGCCGACGGCAACCTGACCCTGGGAACAGCATACCCCATTGCACTCGCATCCACCCGCATCAAAGCTGATAATACCACCACTGTGATACTGTATGTAGACCTTGCCCAAGCAGACTTGGACACCATCAAAGGCACAGGCTCTGCAGATATCGCGCTCAACCTCAGGCTGTACGTGCCGGAGCGCGACCTTGTCACTAATCTTGCTTTCGAGGAGAAGGGTGTGGAGGTGGTCACATAGGCATCTCGAATGAACCCCCTCGAACAAATCCAGTTACGGATTTGGGAGTCCTGTGGGACCGCCAGGACGGGCAGACATCCGATTTCGACCATGCGAAGTACAATTCCCTTCCTTGGATGCTGGCAAAGACAGGATTCGCCCTTTGCATGATGTCATCGGTCTACCTGATATATGCGCTGAGCGAGCTTCCGTGGGGCCTGTTCGGTTCAGTGATAGGGATTCTGATACTCGTCATGACGCCTTTCTTCGCTGGCCTGATTCTCGGCTTCGCATTCGACAGCCCGAAACGGGCTCTTATATTCTCCCTACTCATCGGTTTCACATCCATAGGCATCTGCATCTTCCTGATGATGCTGCCAAAATTGCTGGACCTTGCGGAGTACGGCTCCGGATTCCTGAAGAACGTGCTCTTCTACGGCTTCTTCATCCCGCTCCTGGTCACGATATCGTTCGTTCCGGCCGGCGTCATGCTGTCCGCCTCGACAAACGTATACGAGTGATCATTCCGGCTTTCCTATGCCGCGGTATATGAAGCCAGCTTTCTCAATTTTCTCTTTTGTGTAGAAATTCCTTCCGTCGATCAGGATGGGCGTGCTGACCCTTTTCTTCAGGGCAGCGAAGTCCAGGTCCCTGTAGATGCTGTGCTTGACCGCCAGGATGATGGCGTCCGAGCCCCCGACCGCCTTTTCCAGGTCATTGGTATAGGGCCTCACGAATTCCCTGACAAGATGGTCGTGGAGCACGGGTTTTGCTCCCCGTTTCACCAGCTCGTCGTAGAAAATCATGGACGGCGAGTTCCTCGTGTCGTCCGAGTTCTCGAGGAATGCGACCCCGAGGATTGCCACCTTGGCCCCTTTCATTTTCTTTCCTGCCTTGGTCAGCTCCTGCTCGAGGATGTCCACGATGTGAACCGGCATCCAGTCATTGAGATGCCTGCTGTTCACGATTATCTTCGGCTCGAATTTGAATTTTCCGTACGTGTCCAGGCCGTACTTGAAAAGCCAGGGGTCCTTCGGAAGGCAATGGCCGCCGACCCCGGCACCGGGGAAATGCATGTTCCTCACAGGGTTGGTGGAGGGGTTCGAAGGATCGTTGGGAAGGGTGTTGACCAGCTCCCTCACCTTGTACACGTCCACGCCCAGGCTCTCGCATGCCACTGCCACCTCGTTTGCGAAGGCTATGTTCACGTCCCGGTAGGTGTTCTCCACGACCTTGGCGACCTCGGCAGTGAGCGAGTCCGTAGCATGCAGCGGCGCCTTGACAATGTGCTTGTACAAGGCCATGGCCCTCTTTGTGCTCTCGCTGTCAATCCCGCCGACTATCCTCGGAAGGTCAGTGATGTTCTTCAGCAATCGTCCGACCATGACCCTCTCATATGAAAATGCCAGGTAGAAGTCCTTTCCGGCCTTCATGCCCGAGCCCTTCTCCAGGATGGGCTTCACCATATGCTCCGTGGTTCCGGGGGCAACAGTGGATTCGATGACGACAAGCCCATTTTTCTTTATGAGCTTGGATATGGTCTGGCTGACCTCTTTGAGCGATTCGTACCTTGGGATGTGGTCCTCATCGGTGGGCGTCTGGACATCTATGAGAACGGCATCGGCATCCTTCACCGCCGAGTAATCGTCCACCACCTTGAAAGATCCCCTCTTGTGCACGCGCCGCAGCAGTTCCTCCAGGCCTGGCTCGTCTCCGCCAATCGGGTTCTTCCCCTGATTGAGCCAGTCAATCTTCCAGCCGGAACGGGCCGATTTCCTCTGGACGCCCGTGACAGTGAATCCCTCGACATCCGCGAAAAGAGCTGCTGCGGGAATGCCGACATAGCCCATGCCTATTACCACTACTTTCATGGTCATCGGCCGTGTCAGTGGCCCTCGCAATATTAACCTTTCTGAGGATGGCGCCCGAGACGCGGTTCAGACTGGCAAAATCCATTATCTTTATATACCCCCATCTTATCCCGCAATCCGCCAGGTTGATATGTCAACCACACGGCTTGGGATAGTCATTCCCATAGCTGTCCCCGACGATGTTTTGAGGGACGGCCCCCGTCACGGTTGGCCTGAAATATCGGACTGGCACGACTCACCGTCGAACATAGGAACGGCGGAATGCAGCGCAACTCAGCGTAGCGGCGCTCACCCCCAGGGGGCAAAAGAATGGCAGCACCAAGCAGACCGAAAAGAGGTTCGAGAGGTTACTCTCCGCGCGTGAGAGCGAAAAGCCCGGTACCCAAGTTCAGTTCGTGGCCTGAAAGCCGCGAGGGGCCGAGGATTCAGGGTTTTGCCGGATACAAGGCCGGCATGACGCATGCCTTCATGACTGACTACAGGCCTACCAGCACGACAGCCGGGCAGGAGGTCCAGATTCCCGTGACTGTCCTGGAGACGCCGCCGATGAAGGTCGTGGCCGTGAGATATTACGGCGGAAGCAGCTACGGGCTGAAGAGCCTTGGCGAGGTGTGGACCAGCAAGTTCGACAAGGAACTGGCCAAGAGAAAACCCTTGCCCAAGAAGAAGCACGGAGAGGATGTGGAAACCGCCGACGTGGAAGAGGTCCGCGTGATAATGCACACGATTCCGAAAATGGTCACCGGAATACCGAAAAAGGTGCCGGAGCTCATGGAGGTTCGCGTGGGCGGCGGAACGGTCCAGGAGAGGATGGACTATGCCAAATCCCTTCTGGGAAAGGAAATTGCAATCACAGATTTCACCAAGCCCGGCCAGATGATCGACGTGGCCGCGATAACAGCCGGTTATGGCTTCCAGGGCCATACGAAGAGATGGGGAGTGAAGCTGCTCTCTCACAAGAACAGCAAGCACAGGAGGATGATCGGTACGCTCGGCCCGAAATCCCCGAAATACGTGAGGCCCACTGTCCCTCAAGCTGGGCAGACTGGCTATCACCAGAGGACCGAGTACAACAAGCGCGTCCTCAAGATAGGAAGCCCGGAGGACGAGATAACGCCGAACGGCGGTTTCCTCCACTACGGAAAAGTGGTGAACCAGTACGTAATAGTTCATGGCTCGGTGCCGGGCCCGACAAAGCGGCTGATAAGATTCAGGGACGCCACCAGGTACACTGTCGGCGTCAAGGTCGAGTCCCCGGATATTGTATATATCTCCAGGGAATCGAAGCAGGGGGCGTGAGCAGAATGGCAGAGAAGACAGAAACCAAGAAAGCAGAAAATAAGGCCCCCGCCAGGAAAGAGGCGCCCGCGAAGAAGGTTGCCCCGAAGAAGGAGGCCGCACCTGCCCCAAAGATACCGGTCAAGAAGGATGCTCCTTCCAAGACCGAAACTCCGAAGGAATCATCCAAACCGGTCGAGGCTCCAAAAAAGAAGGTTAAAAAGATTGCCGTTCAGGCAAAGGGGTCCGAGGTCAATGTTTACTCTCTGGACGGCAAAGTCGAGAAGAGCATCCCGCTTCCTTATGTTTTCACGACCCAGTTTAGGCCCGACATCATCCGAAAGGCTGTAAATTCCTCCAGGGCGAACAGGCGCCAGCCTTACGGCTCCGCACCCCGGGCCGGAATGAGGCATTCAGTCTCTTGGCCGGGAAAAGGCCGCGGAATGGCAAGGACACCGAGGCTGCTTCACGGCGGTGGAAAAGGCGCACAGGCTCCAAACACCCCAGGGGGCAGGAGGGCGCACCCGCCCAGGGCCGAGAAGGACTGGACTGAGAAGATAAACAAGAAGGAAAAGGCGCTTGCGCTCAAATCCGCCCTTGCGGCGGTCGGGAACCAGAGCATTGTCGTCACCAGAGGCCACAGGGTTCCGGAGAACGCAACAGTGCCGATGGTCGTCAACGATGATTTCGAGACACTGTTCGACAGGATAACAAAGGATTACCAGAAGGAGAACTCGAGGCCCGCCTATACAAAGGAGGCTGCCAAAGTATTACTGGCCCTAGGTCTGTCAAACGAGCTGGACCGGGCCAAGGGAGGCATTCATCTCAGAGCCGGTCGGGGCAAGACCAGGGGGAGGAAATACAGGTGCCCGTCAAGCATACTGTTCGTGGTCAGCAACACCGAGAAGGTCAGGAAATGCTTCGGCAACCTTCCGGGCGTCGACATAGTGTCCCCCTCCAGGCTGAACGTAGAGCTCCTGGCCCCCGGAGGGGACGCAGGCAGGCTGACAGTGTTCAGCGAGAAGGCCCTGCATATGCTGGGAGGTGAGGAATAATGCCGAAACAGGTTTTACTGACGCCCTATGTCACAGAAAAATCCATGAACCACATCTCGGGCTCGCCCAAACAGGAAAACAGGGACGGGAACAGGCTTGAGTTCATTGTGCGCAGGGACGCGACCAAGAAGGAAATTAAGGAAGCATTCGAGAAGAGATACGATGTGAAGGTCCAGCGCGTGAACACCCGCATAACGATGAACGGCAAGCATGCCATTATCCTGCTCACCAAGGACTTTTCCGCGGAGGAAGTCGGGATGAGGCTGGGGATATTCTGAGGCTGATATTCATGAATACGATTAATGTAACTAGGAGGGAATTGAAATGGGAAAACCGATAATCCCGCAGAGACGGGGAAAGGGCGGCTCCACATACAGGTCGCCAAGCCACAGGCACAAGGGCGTTCCGGGTTACCCGAGGAACGTCGTGGGTCAGGGAACAGTCGTGGACATATTCCACGCCCCGGGCAGGAGCGCTCCTATGGCAAAGGTCCAATTCGGCGACAGGTTCGCACTGCTGCTTGTCCCCGAGGGCATGAGAATCAACCAGACAATCACAATGGGCTCCGGCGTCCCGATAGAGATGGGGAACATACTTCCACTCCAGGAGATCCCGGAAGGAACACTGGTCCATAACATAGAATCTGTGCCGGGTGACGGCGGAAAGTATGTCCGCACAGCGGGAACCTATGCGGCCATCATAACCCGCAGCGGCAAGGTCACTGTCCAGATGCCGTCTGGCGCACTGAAAGACTTCGACGGCAGATGCTTTGCGACCATAGGCATATTGGCCAACTCTGGCAGGTCGGACAAGCCCTTTGCCAAGGCTGGCAACAAGTATTACAGCTGCATAAGCAAGGCAAAGAGGAACAAGAAGGTGAAAGGCGTGGCAATGAACGCCTGCAACCACCCGCACGGGGGCGGGGGCCACCCACATGTCGGTACCCAGAGTACTGTCGGCCGCAATACGCCGCCAGGCAGAAAGGTTGGCAGACTGTCTCCTCAGAGAAAGAAGAACAAAGGGAGGGATGAATAACCATGACCAGGCCAGGCAAGGGGCCGTCGCCGAAGGCAGCCAGGAGAAAGGCGAGGAAGAAGAAGGGCGCAATCACGGCAAGGAAGAAGAAGGAATTCACGTTCCAGGGCTTCACCGTGGAGGAGTTGCAGAAGATGCCGATGGGCGAGATTCTGCCGTTGCTCCCGTCCAGGGCCAGGCGCTCGTATACGCGGGGCCTTAACTCCGAAGAACAGGTTTTCGTGGACAGGCTTCTCACCGGGCACAAGCCCGTGCTGAAGACCCACCGAAGGCAGATTGTAATCCTGCCGAACTTCATCGGGAAGCGTGTGGCTGTTTACAATGGCAGCAAATATCTGGAATTCGAGATCAAGCCGGAGATGATAGGCCACTACCTCGGGGAGTTCGCTCCGACGAGGGGTGCCGTTAAGCACTCCGGGCCGGGCGTGGGGGCGACGAGGTCCTCCAAGTTCATGCCGCTCAAGTGAGGATGTGATGAAATGGGATACACAGGTAAATTCGACCCGGAAAAAATGGCAAGGGCCACAGGCAAGGAACTGCCCATCTCCCCGAAGCACTCGGTCGAGATATGCAGGGCCATCAGGGGCCTCCCTATAACATCTGCCATTGACCTGCTCCAGAATGTCATAGACAAGAAGGAGGCCGTGCCGTTCAGGAGATACAACAGCATGGTTCCGCACCGCAGAAGGAGCGGATATGCGACCAAAGGCGCCGGCCCGGGCAGATTCCCGGTGAAGGCAGCCAAAGCCATTCTGACGGTTGTCGAGAGTGCGCAGATGAACGCGGACAAGTCCATAGACGACCTTGGCGACAAGGAGAACCTCAAGATTGCGACCGCCGCAGCTTCGCGGGGCAGGGTGACCAAGGGCTACATGCCGAGGGCCCACGGCCGCTGGGAGAAGTTCAACCAGGAGACAGTGAACATCGAGATAATACTCGAGATGATGGAGGAATAGGCATGGCTGGCGAGCGCGCATTTGTCGACATAAACGTGAAGAGGGCATTGCTCCGCGAATATCTCAAGGAGGAGGTGAAACGCGCAGGATTCGGGGGAGCCGACATCCAACGCACACCCATGGGCACCAGGGTGACGCTGTACACCGAGAGACCGGGGCTTGTAATAGGCAGGAAGGGGGACAGCATAAAAGCCCTCACGGATGCCATTCAGTTCGACTTCGGGTTCGACAAGCCGCAGGTCGAGGTCGTGGAGGTGGAAAACCCAAACCTGAACGCCCAGATAATGTCGGAAAAGCTCGCCTCAGCCCTCGAGAGGGGATGGCACTTCAGGAGGGCCGGCCACTCCACGGTCCGCAGGATAATGGACAACGGAGCCAGAGGCTGCCAGGTAATAATATCCGGCAAGCTCACCGGCCAGAGGCACAGGACAGAGAAGTTCAAGGAGGGCCACATCAAATTCTGCGGCGAGCCTAAACTCCAATGGATGGAGGAAGGTTTCACACCGGCCAAGCTGAAGCCGGGCATCATCGGCGTGAAGGTCCAGATAATGCATCCGAAGGCGAGATTGCCCGACGAGGTGAACATCAGAGAACCGGCCCAAGAGCCAGCTCAGGCTGAGGCTCCGCAACAAGCCCAAGCACCGGTGGAGGAGCCCACCCAAGCTCCGGGTAAAATGCCCGAGCAACCGGAAAAACCCGCTCAGAGGAGGAAGAAGGTCGAGGAACCGGCTCAGCTGGCTGCACCGGCGGAACCCGCAGTGGCCAAACCGGCACAGGCGACACCCGAGCAACCGGAAAAGCCAGTGCAGAAGAAGAAGAAAGCCGAGGAACCAATTCAGACAGAAGCACCCGCTGAAAAAAAGCACGAAACGGAGACACCGAAGGAGGGAGTCCATGACCCAGCTAAAGCCGAGTGAGATAAGGCAGATGACACCCGATGTGAGGGCGGAAAAACTCAAGGAACTGAGGGACGAGCTAATGCACGAGAGAGGGCTTGGCGCCATGGGCGGCGCTCCAACGAGCCCGGGAAAGATACGCTCGCTTAGAAAGAACATTTCGAGAATACTGACAATCCAGAGAGAGGTTGCATTAGCCGGGAAAACAAAAACGGAGGCCAGCAAATAATGGCCGGAATATGCTCAGTCTGCGGGCTCCCCGAAGAGCTTTGCATGTGCGAGGAGATTGCCAGGGAGCAGCAGCAGATAATCATCCGGAGCGACAAGCGCCGGTACGGCAAGTTGGTTACGGTGGTCACGGGCATAAACACCTCCGACATCAATGTGGAGGAGCTTGCCAGGACCCTGAAAACCAAGTGCGCTGCCGGGGGGACCATCAAAGCCGGAAACATAGAACTCCAGGGTGACCATGTCAAGAAGGTCAAGAAAGTTCTCGCTGAGATGGGTTTCAAGGTGGAAGTCAAGGGGGACATGCCATGAGAACGGTTTGCATGGGAGGGCGTCCATGAGAACGCCCGAAAACCTGGGCAGCCACGAACTGATAGGCCTCAGGGTCACTGTCCTTAGGGGCGGCGCACCCGAACACGCAGGCCTGGTCATAGACGAGACCATGAATACCTTCAGACTGCTCTCCGGAAACAGGCGGATAATGGTCCCGAAGCAGGGAAGGGATTTCCTCTTCCACCTGGAGAGCGGACAGGATGTCATGCTGATGGGCAGCGGTATTATGTTCAGGTCCGAGGACAGGACCAAGAAGGTCAAGAAAGGCGAGCAGATCAAGGTCAATAATTCACCTGCTGAAACGCAGGAGGCGAAAGAATGACAAACGCAAAGGCAAACACGGACGGGGCGAAAGCGGAACCGGCACCGAAGCAGCCAGCTGTAAAACCCAAGAGGGCGACAGTAAGGAAAAGCCAGCCCAAGACACCCGCGCCGGCCAAGCAGAAGGACGCATCGGGCATAGGCATCGATGTCAAAGCCCCAGGAAAGGCATGCGCGGACAGGGACTGCCCCTTCCACGGAACGCTCCCCGTAAGGGGCCAGATACTCGAGGGGGACATCGTGTCCACAAAGATGCAGCTGACAGCAGTGGTCAAGAAGCAATACATGAGAAAGAACCGAAAGTACGAAAGGCTGGAGAAGAGGTCGAGCAAGTACATGGTGCACAATCCTCCATGCCTGGACATCAAAGTTGGCGACCATGTCAAGATAATGGAATGCAGGCCACTCAGCAAGCAGGTCTCGTTCGTCATAATCGAGAAAATAAATAAGGAGTGATGAAGATGAAAGGACTGGCGGGAAATCAGACAAGGGGGATACCCACGGGCGCCCAGCTGGATTGCATAGACAACACCGGTGCCAAGATTGTTGAGGTCATTGCCGTCCCCAAATACCACGGTACGCACAGAAGGTATCCGATGGCCGGGATAGGCGACCTCATAATAGTCAGCGTCAAGAAGGGAACCCCTGAGATGAGAAGGCAGATTCTGCATGCCGTCATAGTGAGGCAGAAGAGACCATTCAGACGCTCGGACGGTACAATGGTCCAGTTCGAAGACAATGCCGTGGTTATCACGGCCGAGAACGGCGAGACAAAGGGCTCGGACATAAAGGGGCCGGTGGCCAGGGAGGCCGCCGAAAGGTGGCCCAGGATAGCCGCGACGGCATCCATCATTGTGTGAGGGATCAACATGCCAGCATCAGTGTCATCAAAGCAGCCAAGGAAGCAGAGGAAGGGGCGTGCCACGGCCAAGCCCCACAACAAGCGCAAGCTGATTTCCGCGCACCTGTGCGGCGACAGCGGGAACGACCTGATCAAGCAGTACAATTGCAGGTCTCTCCCGGTAATAAAGGGCGATGTTGTCAAGATAGTAAGGGGCGACGAGGATATCCTGGGAAAGGAAGCCATAGTCACAGATATTTTCACAAGGAACATGGCCATTGGGCTGGAGGGAATCACCATCCCGAAAGCGGATAAAACTCAGATTGCCAGGAAGATTTCCCCGTCCAATGTGATAATCACCAAGCTCAACCTGTCCGATGCGAGAAGGAAGGAGAAGCTTGAAAGGCTGAAGGAGGGATAGACAATGAGCAAACACATGAAGAGGCTCACAGCGCCGACATCCTGGCCAGTAGGCCGGAAGACCCATGTATGGATCACCAAGCAGATCCCCGGGGCCCATCCGATAGAGAGGAGCATGCCCCTCCTGGTCGTGCTCAGGGACCTTGCAGGATACTGCGACTCGGCCAGAGAGGCCAGGCGCATCATAGGCGAGAGGAAGATATTCATCGATGGCAAGGTGGCGACACACTTCAAGGCCCCGGTGGGCATCATGGATGTGATATCCATCCCTGCCAGCAAGGAACATTTCAGGCTGCTTCTCGACAGGAACGGTCATTTCAGGTTGATGAGGATAATGCCTGAAGAGGCGAAGTGGAAGCTTGTCCGCATAGAGAACAAGACAACGATCAAGGACGGCAGGATACAACTCAACCTCCATGACGGCAGGAACATTGTCCTGGACAAGAATGTCAGGAAGACCGGCGACACCCTTAAAATCTCCATACCCGACCAGAGAATACTCGGAGTGCACGAATTCAAGGAGGGCAACATCGCGTACCTGACCGGGGGCACCCATATCGGCCAGTTTGGGACGGTGGAAGCGCTTATTGTCACAAGGAGCTCGACCCCGAACCTGGTGAAGTTCAAGGACGGTTTCTCGACCGTAAAGGACTATGTGTTCATGGTCGGCGGGGAATCCTCGGAGATAACGCTTCCGGAGGTGAACGCCTTATGAAGAAGACCGGGGCGAGCGGCAAGATGAGGATGATACGCGTCCAGAAAGCGGTAATCAATATCGGCGTCGGCGAGGCCGGCGAGAACCTTGAAAAGGCTGAGAAGGTCCTGGCGATGCTCACGAAAGCCACCCCGGTCCGCACCAAGTCCAAGACCACGAACAGGGACTGGGGCATCAGGAAGGGCATGCCGATAGGCTGCAAGGTGACTCTCAGGCGCCAGGCCGCAGAGGACTTCATAGCCAGAGCATTCTGGGTAAAGGAGAACAGAATAGCAGACTACTCGTTCGACCAGGAAGGCAATTTTTCCCTCGGGATATCTGACTACACAGACTTCGAGGGAATGCGATACGACCCCCAGATTGGCATACTCGGCCTGGATGTCTGCGTCACGCTGGCAAGACCGGGCAGGCGCGTGTCTGACAGGAACCTTTCATCGAGCAAGCTGCCCCCGAAGCAGCGCATCACGAAGGAGGAGGGCATGGCCTTCGTCAAGAACAAGTTCAAAGTCGAGGTGATATCTTGATTACATTTACTGCCGGAGGTATCTGAATGAAACCGAAGAAGGTCTTCGGGAGGAAGGTTGGCTGCAGGCGCTGCGGAAGGAAGCGCGGCATGGTCAGGCGTTACGGCCTGAGGCTCTGCAGGCAGTGCTTCAGGGATATGGCCCCCAAGATAGGCTTCAAGAAGTACTCCTAGGAGGACGAAAGAATGCAACATGACCCACTGAACGATGCGATGTCGCAGATAAAGAACGCCGAGACAGTCGGCAAGAGGGAATGCATTATTTCACCGTCCTCCAAGCTCATCGGCCGTGTACTGAAGATAATGCAGGACGGCAATTACATCTCGCAATTCGAGTATATAGAAGACGGGAGGGCTGGGTCCTTCCGCGTTGTGTTGAACGGAAGCATCAACGGATGCGGCGTTATCAAGCCAAGGTTCTCGGTGAAGAAGGTGGACCTCGAGAAATTCGAGGCCAGGTACCTTCCGGCCCAGGACTTCGGACTATTGATACTGACCACGACGAAGGGTGTCATCAACCATACCGAGGCCAAGAGACAAGGGCTTGGCGGCAGGTTGCTGGCATACGTGTACTGAGGTGAGACAATGCCGGTTACAGGACAGGGAAAGGATACAATAGCGATTCCCAAGGGCATCACGGTCCAGGTCGAGGGAATGAAGGTCACGGTCACAGGACCCAAGGGAACGCTGGCAAGGGAATTCCCCACATCCCGCGTGAAAATATCCAAGGAAGTATCCAATGTGATTTTAACATGCACACTCCCCAAGAGAAAGGAATATGCCCTCCAGGGAACCATAAGGTCCCACATCAACAATATGATAGAGGGAGTGACCAAGGGATTCGAGTACAAGATGAAGATAGTTTACTCGCACTTCCCGGTGAAGACGGCCGTCAAGGGGACGGATTTCATGATTGAGAACTTCCTGGGCGAGAAATTCCCCAGGAAGGCCAAGATACTTGGCGGGACCAAGGTCGCAGTCAAGGGCGACGAAGTCATGGTCTCCGGAATTGACCTGGAACTTGTGGGCCAGACCGCAGCGAATATCGAACAGGCCACTATAATAAAACATTACGATCCAAGGAAGTTTCAGGATGGGATATACATTGTGCGCAAGGGAGGTAATTAAATGCCCGAGGACGATAAGAAGGCCAAAGCAGCAAAATCCCCCAATGGGGAGAAACCTGCGAAGGAAAAAATTCCCAAGGCGGACAGCGAGAAGGAAAAGAAGTACAAACCCCGCGCCAAGCCGGATATTTCACCATCCGAGAAAATTGCCCTTGACCTCAGGCAGGACAAGAACCGCAGGAGGCCGGAATTCCACAGGCAGGAATGGTTCAGGTACAAAAGAGTCGGCACCCAATGGAGGAAGCCCAGGGGCATACATTCCAAATTGCGACGCCATTTCAGCGGAGAACCCGGCTTTGTGTCTATCGGCTACAGGGGCCCTAAAGCAGCCAGGGGCAGGCATCCATCGGGATTTCAGGAAGTCATGGTTTTCAATGCCGGAGACCTCGATAATCTTGACCCGAAGAAGCAGGCCGTCAGAATAGGCCATTCGGTTGGTTACCTGAAGAGGATGCACATCGCGCTTAAGGCGGATGAGATGAACCTACGCATACTCAATTTCGACAGGGCGACTCATGACGAGCTATTGGCTGAAGCCAAGAAGCGGGGCATAGAACTTCCTTCAAAGGAGGCGGAGAAATGAACCTGAAGAACCAGCGCAGGATGGCCGCTGAGATGCTGAAATGCGGCGAGAACAGGATCTGGATTGACCCGGACCCCGACAACATGAAGAAGGTCGCGGACTGCATAACACGAGAGGACATCAGGATGGCCATCAAGTGGGGCCTGATACAGGCCAAGCAGAAGAAGGGCAAGTCCACGGGCAGGTCCAAACAGGCCCATGCCCAGAAAGGCAAGGGCAGGCGCAGGGGGCCCGGCAGCCGGAAAGGAGGCCAAAATGCCAGGACTCCCAGGAAGCGCGAGTGGATTAGGCTCATCCGTCCCGTAAGGATGAAACTCAGAGAACTGAAGGATCAGGGAGCCATAGACAACCATACATACCGCCAATTCTATATGAAGGCCAAGGGCGGCATGTTCAAGAATAAGGCCCACCTAATCACCCAGCTTAAACTGCAGGGTTACCTGAAGGACATGCCGGAATCCGCACAGGCGCCTGTTGCACAGGAGGCGAAGTGAACATGGCGACTGGACCGAGATACCATGTGCCGTTCAAAAGACGGAGGCTGGGCAAGACGGACTACAGGATGAGGCACAAGCTCATTTCCTCGGGGCTGCCCAGGGCAGTCGTGCGCTGCACATCCAAGAACACCATTGTCCAGTTCATCGAATTCAACCCGCGGGGCGACTCAGTCCTGGCCACAGCCACCACCATGGAGCTGGAAAAGCTGGGCTGGAAGCACACCACCGGAAACATACCTTCGGCCTATCTAGCCGGTTTCATGGCCGGAAAGAGGGCCTCGAAAGCCGGAGTGAAAAAGGCCGTGCTGGACATGGGTCTCAGGCCCCCCAAGAGGGGCACAAAGGTGTTCGCGGCCCTCAAGGGGATGCTGGATGCGGGCATCGAGATTCCCCATAGCGAAGAGGTTCTTCCTGCGGGGGAACGCATATCAGGCAGTCACATTAACGAAAAGGTGGCTAAAATGTTCGAGGCTGTCGCCGGCAAGATCAGGGAGGGCTAGACATGGCTGACGAGCAACCACAGAGAAACGGACCGTCTGACAGACCCAGAAGGGGACCGCCGGGCCCAAGGAGCGGTCCGAGGGGCGCACCCCGCGGCGGCCAGAGGGGGCCAGGAGGTCCGAGAGGCGGGCCCAGGGGCGGTTCTTCAGGTGGACCCGGGGGCGGACGCAGGGAAAGGCGCCCGGACGACTCGAAGTCGAGCGCTGCATGGGTTCCGAAGACCAAGCTTGGAAAGCTGGTTTATTCAGGCAAGATAACGACGATGAGCGACGCGCTTGCCACAAGGCTCCCCATCAAGGAGCCGGAGATAGTGGATATACTTCTTCCCGAGCTCATGGACGAGGTCCTGGACGTCAACATGGTCCAGAGGATGACCGACTCGGGACGCAGGGTCAGGTTCGCCATCACGGCCGTCGTGGGCAACGGCGACGGCTTCGTCGGAATGGGCCGGGCCAAGGGCAAGGAGGTCGGTCCGGCGATACGGAATGCCATCGACAAGGCCAAACTCAACATGATTGAGGTGAAACGCGGCTGCGGTTCATGGGAATGCGGCTGCGGGACCCCGCACACAGTACCGTTCGCGGTCGACGGAAAATGCGGCTCTGTGATTGTCACGCTGAAGCCAGCGCCCAGGGGCGTCGGGCTCGCACTCGGGGACATAGCCAAGAAAGTCGTCACAATGGCAGGGATAAAGGATTCCTGGGGCCTCACAAAGGGGCACACCAAGACAACTGTCAATTACAGCGTCGCCGTATTCGAGGCGCTCAAGAAAACATCAAGAATGAAGGTGACGGCGACCCAGGCCAAGAATCTTCATATACTCACCGGGCCCTTGAACCAAGTCTCCCTGGACACGTCCCCGGAGGAGATGGCCAGGATAATCGAGGAGAAGAAGGCCAAGGCCAGGGAGATCGAGATACGAGAGAAGGAGCTGGCGGACGAGGAGACCGCGGCCAGGAAATTAAAGTCCGGCAAGAAGAAGCTGGAGCTGATTATCGAAGCGCCGGGTGTCGACCCGCTCGCATCCGAACCAGCCCCCGAGGGGGACGCGGCCAAGGATGAGGCTCCTCCCGCGGAGGAAAAAAAGGAAGGTGATGCAAAATGACGCGCGCCGCGATACGTATAAGGAGCGACATAAACGCCATACATGATGTCAAACTGACACTGAAGTCGCTCAGGCTGACCAGGGTGAACCATTGCGTGCTCGTTCCGGACGGAAAATCCTACGACGGCATGCTGCAGAAAGCCAAGGATTACATCACCTGGGGCGAGATAAAGTCCGAGGTCCTGACAAACATGATACTCAGGCGCGGCAGGCTGTCAGGGGACAGGCCGGTAACCAACCAGTATATCAAGGAGAACACAAAGCACGAATCCCTGATGAAGTTCGCCGAGGCAGTGGCTGGCGGCAATGTCAAATACACTGCATTGAAGGATGTGAAGCCAATTTTCAGGCTTCACCCGCCGCACAGGGGCTTCAAGTCAGTGAAGCGGTCGTTCAATGACCACGGTTCCCTCGGGTACCGCGGGGAGGCGATAAATGACCTTATCCTCAGAATGCTGGACGTGCCCAAGGAAAAGGCCAAGCCGGAACCTGCAAAGCCGAAGGCTGAGCCTAAAGCCCCCGTAGCCAAGAAACAGGCAGTCAAGGCTGAGGCCATCAAGACCAAGCAAACCAAAGCCCCAGCTCCCAAGGTCAAAGCCACCAAGACCGAGCCTGCCCCGGCCAAATCAGACAAGGTGGGGCCTGCTCCAGCCAAACCGACCAAAGCAGGGCCTGTCCCGGCGAAGCCAGCCAAGGCAACGGCCGCCTCAGCCAAGCCGGCTGATGCAGCGACCGCTCCGGGAAAGGAGGCCAAACCGACAGCCAAGAAGGCCCCGGCAAAGAAGGAGGCTCCCAAATGAGGCACAGGACAGAGAAATACAGGGGCCGCAGGACGCATGGCCGCGGAAAAAAGGCAGGAAGGGGCGCAGGTCTCAGGGGCGGCAAGGGAAACGCCGGGCTGCACAAGCACAAGTACCTTTACACGGTCAAGTACGACCCTTACCATTTCGGAAGGCACGGATTCAAGCGCCATGCACCAAAGAAGGACGTGGTCACCATCAATGTCGGAAGCCTCCAGACCGAGCTTCCGAAGCTGATCGAATACGGCCTTGCCAAGAAAGCCGAGAAGGGCATGGTTATTGACCTCACAAATTCCAAGTACAACAAGCTGCTGGGTGGCGGAAGCATTAAAACGCCCCTCACAATCAGGGTTGCCGAGGCCACTGCCATTGCCCGGCAGAAGGTCGAAGCCGCAGGGGGCAAGGTCGAGACTCCCGCACAGAAAAATGAGTGATGTCCATGACTGAGGATGAAGAGCCGAAGAGTCTGCTTTACAAACTGAAGCCGATTTACGAGAGGCTTCCCTCCATCAAGAAGCCTGACGGCCATGTCCACTTCAAGACGAAGATGTTCTGGCTTGTCCTGATTCTCATACTCTATTTTGTACTGACAAACGTCATGATATACGGCCTTGACCAGGAGCAGACAATAGACCTGTTCGAGAGCTACAGGGCCATCATGGCCGGCGCCCAGGGCTCGCTAATGCATCTGGGCATAGGCCCGATCGTCACTGGGTCCATCATAATGCAGCTCTTCGTGGGCGCCAAGATAATCAAGTTGGACCTCAAGGACGATGAGGACAAACAAGTCTACCAGGGTGTCCAGAAATTCCTCGTCATAATCATGATAATCGTGGAGGCCGTTCCCCAGGTCTACGGTTATCTGATACCGTCGAGCTCGCTCGAGACCAACATCGGATCGGACTGGGCCAAACTCCTCGTCATAGGCCAATTATGTTTCGGAAGCTACCTGGTGTTCCTCATGGACGAGACAGTGTCCAAATGGGGCATCGGAAGCGGCATATCCCTCTTCATCGCAGCCGGCGTGGCGCAGCAGATGTTCACAGGAACGCTGAATTGGATGCCTGTGGACAGTTCCCTGCCCACAAGCGTGAGCAATCCGCCGGCCGGCACCCTCATGAAAACAGTGTACTATTTCACGCATGTATCCTCCAGCAATATGTCTGGCGGTTATTTCCAGCGCGTGCTGATCGAACAGCCCAATCCCATTGTCGCGCTGGTCGGGACACTGACCATATTCTTCTTTGTCGCTTACATAGAATCCGTGCGCATCGAACTGCCCCTGTCGCATGAGAGCGCCAGAGGGGCCAGGGGCCGTTACCCCATCAAGTTGATTTATGCATCAAATATCCCTGTCATCCTGATAGCCGCTGTGCTGGCAAACGTGGGAATGTTCGCAATGCTTTTCTGGTCCAACTCCTTCTTTTCCACTGTCCCGTTCCTCGGGCACAATGCCATGCTAGGCCATTATGCAGAAATCGGAGCCCGCACAACCCCCCAGCTTACCGGAGGTGCCGCGTGGTATGTGTCAAGCATCAATGGTCTCCAGGACTGGCTGCTGCCGATTTTCGACTCGCGCTATCTGCCTTATTACACCGAAGGCGTGCAGAAAACAATGTTCCAGGTGATGGCCAGGTTATTCCTGTACCTGTCAGTGATGATTGTCGGCTCGGTGATGTTCGCCAAGTTCTGGATTGACACGACCAACATGGGCCCGAAAGCCGTCGCTGAGCAGATACAGGACAGCGGCATGCAGATACCCGGTTTCAGGCGCGATCCGAGGGTGCTCGAAAAAGTGCTTGAACGCTATGTTCCAGTGGTAACGGTATTGAGCGGCGCAATCGTGGGCGGCCTGGCCGCATTCGCAGACATGCTGGGGACCGTGGGAAATTCAAGCGGCACGGGAGTCCTGCTGTCCGTGGGCATCATGATACAGATGTACGAGGCTATGGGCCGCGAGCAGATGATGGAGATGCACCCCGTTCTAAGGGGCTTCTTCGGCGGCGAATAGCGATAGCTTTTTTCTACGCAACCATCAAATATGGTTCTGCTGATTCCCCATCGATAGCATGGACACAGTTGTAGTCTCAATCGGCGGCTCGATTCTCGTCCCGGACGATGACGACAAAGGCTTCATCGTCAAGCTGGCCAGGATGCTGAACCGCGTCTCCGGGAAAGTGAAATTATTCATCGTCGTGGGCGGCGGCCGCATAGCCCGATACTACATTAAGCTGGGAAGGAGTCTGGGAGCCGATGAATCCTATCTCGATGACATCGGCATTGAAGTGACAAGGCTGAATGCCAGGATGTTGATAACCGCGCTCGGGGATTCGGCCTACCACATACCGGCCGAGACATTCGACGAAGCCCTTTCGGCCGCCAAAGATCATTCGATAGTGGTTATGGGAGGCACCCATCCCGGACACACGACCGACGCCGTGGCCGCGATGCTGGGGGAGAGAGCCAGCGCAGTCCGGTTGGTCAATGCCACATCGGTTGACGGTGTCTATACATCGGACCCGAGGAAGGACCCGAAGGCCAAGCGGCTGAAAGCCATAACATTCACAAAGCTCCTGGAGATATGCATGAAAGTGGAGCCGGGAGCAGGCCCGAACGTGGTATTCGACCCGATGGGCGCCAAGATTGTAGCAAGGTCGGGCATCAGGACCTTGGTGGTGCAGGGCAGGGACCTTGCCGAGCTGGAGAAGGCAATATTGGGAAAGCCCTTCAACGGCACTACGGTGAGTAAGTGACCTTCAGGGCATTCATCGCTGTGGAAGTGCCTTTCTCGGCCGAATTGGAGAAATATACCAAGGCTGTGAAAGCTTCTGGCGCGACCGTTAAATTGGTGGATTTGCATAACATCCATGTCACGCTGAAGTTCCTGGGAGACACTGATGAATCACTGATTCCGGAGATCGAGAAAATCATGAAGTCCGCAGCAGTCGGCATACCCCCATTTCAGATGAAGATGAAAGGCTCGGGAGCCTTTCCCAACCTCAACAGGATATCGGTTGTCTGGGCCGGGTTGGAGGGGGCGGAACCCTTGGGCATCATTGCGGGGAAAATCGACGACGGCCTGAAGCCCCTGGGCTTCGAGCCCGAGAAAAGGAAATTCTCTCCCCACATCACCATCGGTAGAATCAAGGACGGGCGCAACATCCGAGAGCTGGCCCAGGTAGTCCGGGAGTGGGAGCCGGGCGAGTTCGGCGAAGTCAGTGTCGACCGCATCATCCTGAAGAAGAGCGTGCTGACGCCCCAGAGGCCGGTGTACTCGGATGTGGCGGCGGTATCATTAGGATGAGAGAATCGTCCCCTTACAAGAGCTCATACATCGGAGGCCACGGTGAGCGTTTGTGGGGCCTCACATCCCTGCCCTTGCAACGAATGGCAAGCCATTCGTCTCACTCGCATTGATGTTAATAAGTTGCCATGGAGCTACAATGCTCGTACAGCCAAGGTTTTAAGGGATTTTGGATATTAGTTTTGTCAACCCACTCGATTCAGACAACCGGGTGGTACAACCCCGCCCTCCCGTTCCAAATGTCCCGCAGGACTTTGGATACCGCTAAAAACAGGCGGGGCATGGCGCGGTCGGTCGGATGCCCGCGAATGCAGCTCTCCGAGCACAGATTATCTCCAATAGTCTTTATATAGTATTTATACATCTAAGATTGAAAATGCATACAACTTGGGGGCGTGTAAAATGTCCGAGAAACAGAAAATCAGCATTGAGAATATCGTTGCATCGACCACTCTTGCGGAGAAACTTGACCTCAACCAGGTGGCACTTGCCCTGGACGGCGCGGAATACGAGCCAGAGCAGTTCCCCGGTCTGGTTTACAGGCTGAAAGAGGAGAGGACGGCAATCCTGCTCTTCAGGAGCGGGAAGGCCAACTGCACAGGTGCCAAGACAATCGAGAGCGTCAAGAAGACGATTAAAACCGTGAGCAAGAAGCTTGAGAAAGCCGGGCTTCCGGTAATCAAGGAACCTGTCATCACTGTTCAGAACATTGTCGCTGTTTACGACCTCAAGAACGACCTCAACCTCAACGCCATCGCGATAACGCTCGGCCTCGAGAGGGTCGAGTACGAGCCTGAGCAGTTCCCCGGTCTGGTGTACAGGGTGGCCGACCCCAAGGTTGTCATGCTGCTTTTCGGCTCCGGCAAGGTCGTATGCACCGGCGCCAAGAAGGTGGACGACATCGAGACAGGCGTCGAGACTCTCAAGAAGGAGCTGCGCGCGGCCGGGCTCCTGCATTAATTCAGCTACGCTGGCGGTCCCATGAACCGGATAATCGCATGTGTCATAGTCATATTCGCATTGCTGGGCAGCGCGCTGTACTGTCACTGCCATCAGGGCCTAAATACTGATTCTCCGGGGACCAGGGCTGCCATAGGCGGCCTCATTGTTTCTGATAATATCACTGCTGACACGGAATGGAATGCGCTGACATATCCGTTCATCTACGTCGCAAAGGACATCTGGGTCGCGGAGAATGTCACGCTGACCATAGTGCCGGGCGTGACCGTGAAGTTCGAGCTCGGCGCAAGCCTGCATGTGAAGGGCAACATCACGGCTGACGGCTCGCCGTACCAGACAATATCCTTCAAGCCGTTCTCGGACACGCCGGCCACCATGGACTGGGAGGGCATCACCCTGGAGAACTGCACCGGGCCATGCATATTTGACAATGCGGCAATCAGTTACTCGGAGGTCGGCATAGGATGCTGGGGCTCGGACCTGACTCTGACGAATTCATCCATCGAGTTCACCTTTTACTACGGCGTTCGGTGCGGGATGAACTGCTCCCCCGTTGTGAGAGCCAATTATGTGAATTTCACCACCTGGGTCGGCATAGTCTGCGACAATAAATCCACCCCGGTAGTCGACGGCAACCGCATACTGACATGCTATTACGGAATAGTCTGCTACGATGTGGCTTATGTTGTCAACAATAAGATTGAAACATGCTGGATCGGCATAATAGGCTGGGGCAACTCGACCATAGCCCATAACGACATATATCAGTGCAGGGACGGGATTCACGGATTCTACGCTGCGCCTATCATTGATGGGAACACGATAAGGGTATGCGGCGGCAACGGCACAAGGTTCATACATTCCAACGCCACCATCATGAACAACAGGCTGGTCTACAACCATGTCGGCATGGACATAGACTATGAATCAAGGCATATTCTGGCCAACATGGTCAACAACACGGTGAACGGCATCGAGGTGACCGATTGCTTCTATGTCGGGAGGAGCGATTTCACCATTGACGGCCTGCAGATGGACTCGGGCTGGTCCAAAGGGTATTATGGCACGCTCACGGCCCAGGGTTCTGTGACGCTTTACGACTGCAGCAATGTGACGATGCGGAACAGCAATGTCTCCAACACGATGAACTCGGTTTTTGCAACCAACTCCAGCTTCACAGTGTACAATTCCGAATTCTTCAACTCGTTGAAATCCCAGATATACCTGGACGAGAATGCCACAGGCACGGCTTTCAACGGGTCAGTGGATCCTGACTCAGTAATCATCGGCGGATACAACTGCCTGTTCCAGACCTTCGACGGCATGCGAGCCCGGGTCCTGGATTACTACGGGGACCCGATTGCAGGGGCGCGGGTTGTCGTTCGGGAGAGTCAGCTGGTCCTGCACAATGTAACAACGGACCAGGGGGGCAGCACTCCAGTTATGGTTGTCAAGGACGGCACTGTGTCCGAGGCCGGTGTCATCCTTTCCCCGCTGAACATCCAGGTATTTGCCGAAGGCTACAACTTCGACCCGAATCCGTTGACAGGGATCTATGTGTCGCAGACCAAGCAGGTCACCTTCACCGACCTTGGAGACATATTCCCCCCCGAGATTATCGGCCTTTCGTTCGAGGACGGGGACAGGGCGTTCCCGGTTGACAGCAACATCACAATAATGTTCAGCGAACCCATGAACCATACTCTGACAGAAGCTGCGTTCGCAATTTCAGGGAATGCGACAGGGACCTTCACCTGGGACGGCCGGAACATGACATTCCACCCGGACAGCCTGGATTACTCGAAGCCTTACACGGTTACGGTGGGCACGGGAGCAACCGACCTCTGGAGCAACGGCCTCGCGGCGCCCTACGTTGCCACTTTCACTACAGCCAGCGCTCCGGGTACGGGCAGAACCATGATAGCGATCGTCATTATCATCATATTCGCAGTTGCGTGCATCGCGGGCTGGCTCGTCATGAGGAAGATGAAGTGACCGGCTGACAACTTTTTTATACTTCAGTCCATATATATTACCGGGATGGGATGTTCGGCAGAAACAAGCTGGCCAGCCAGGATGGCACCACAAGGCGGCTCCAGTCAGGCGGAGTTTACAGCATGGGCAATGCCCCGCACCCGTTCATTGTCGACGACCAAACTGTCGAAGCCGTGAAGGAGAAGAAAATTTACAGCTTCTGGTCCGCTGTATGGTACACATCGATTCTCTCGCTCCTGCTATTCTGGTTCCCGCCCTTCGGGCAGATGATAGCCGGTTACGTCGGAGGCAGGAAGGCCGGAGTCCCGTGGAAAGGCGCGCTCGCCGCGCTCGCACCGATGAGCATCATTTTCCTTCTGTTCATCCTCAGGGCGATGGGGAGCCACGTGTCCGAGATAGATTGGTTCCTGGGCTTCCCTGGGCGGGGCGCGGACTTTGTCTCGGAGAATCTGCCTGTCTTCGGTCCGGCACTTGCATTCATGTCGGATTACCTGCACAAGTTCGCCGAGGCCCTGTGGTCAGCCGAATTCTTCGTGTATCCGTATGTCCTGACAGTTGTATTCGGTTATGTGGGTGGGATAATGTCCCTCCAGCACCGCAGGGAGATGGAGGCCGAGGGCAAGGACCACCCGTTCTTCCCCGTGACACTGCCCAGCATTCATATGCACATGCCCAAGGCCGTCGATTCTGCTGTCCAGCCGGCACAGTCTCCCGTTCAACAGCCAGAGGTCGTCATGGGCAAAGCCCCCAAGGGCTGGAAGATGAAGAAGGACAAGAATAAGGGCAAGTGGTAGCCGCAGAAATATTAATATCCCGAATCCATCCCTGCCCAGCCCTTGTGCGGATGTAATCTAGCTGGTTAGGATTCAAGCTTCCCAAGCTTGCTGCTCGGGTTCGAAATGAACAGCCCCTGGTATGTTCATCGAAACTCCCGGCATCCGCATCTTTTTCTTCTCGTCGCCTATTATCGTTCACAGAAAAATATGCTGGAATATGTTTTGATACGCCGAATACTTTGATAACATTATTATACGTATTCGGCTGGCCGAGCAACATAGACCTCAGCAAATTCACAGCCTATGTTGCGAGCAAGCCGAATTCATGATTTGGAACAGACTCCACAAGAAATGAATTCGGCGTTGGCAAAAGATTGGGTTAGCGTCTCAGAGATCAATCTTTTGCATCCCGGCGTCCGCATATTTTTAATCCTTCACCAAAATAATATATAGTGTCAAAGCGTTTATTGATTAGAATAATTATGAGGTAATAAAATGAACTGGAGAGCAATTTTGATAGTGTGCCTGCTGATGACGAGCGCAATGGTGATGGCCCCCGCAGCAAGGGCCGCACCTTTCAGCGGAACGGTCGTTCTGTCCGATTGGAACTATCATGAGCAAGACTATTTCGATACCGGGGATTACGTAAGATTCGAGGTTACCGCGTATGACGCAGGTGCCCCCCTTCAGTCAGCACTGATTGATGTGACCATTTACGGTCTGGCTGGAATCGGGGTTGTATTCACCGGTTCAGGCACCACGAACAGCTTTGGCATCATTTCAGAGATTGACTATGGCCCCTATGCGATAGGTGACTACATTCTCTATGCGAATTACACAGGTCAACTGGTGGTCAGCAAGACATTCAAGGTTTACACTCCCGAGGCCTGGAGCGCAACCGGCCACACATCCTACTTCGGGGATGCGACAGATGCATTCGACGAGGATCAGCGTGTAGAAGTTAATGTTGTTATTCTTGATCAATATGGCAATCCCTACGATGGTTCCAATGCATATTACTATATCGAACACCATGGAAGTACTGTTGATACAGAATACCTGAACACGAACAGTACCGGAGGAGACTACGGATATTATTACCCCAGTGGCATCAACCAGTTCGGCCTCTATGCGGTTATTATCTATAACGGCGCAAGCTCTGTAATTGGATACCTTAACTTCACAGTGGCATTGCCCAATCACGCATTCATCCAGCCCCAACACTGGAGCGAGAACAGGACAGTATTCTTCGGCGGCGAATCGGTCGGGTACGAAATCCACCTGTTCGATAATACCACCTACCCCTATGACAGCGGTTCCTACGCTGCAAGGGTTCTGCTGTTCAAGCAGGGAGAAGCGGACCCGCTCGTGAACTGGACGCTCAACACAGATTCAGATGGCATAGATGATGAGAACAATCTGTACACAATCGGCTATGACGAGGCCGACAAGGGCACGTACCGCATCAGGGTGTACAATCACACATGGCAGATCATCGGCACGGCGATTTTCATGGTCATTGACTTGGACATCAGCCTCCGTCCGAGCAAGAGCATCTACGCACAGGGTGACGATGTCGTTATCGTTGTAGAGACTTCGCTCCAGGATGCATACAGGGTTGTTATCGCAAACAACGCCCACACAGCCCTTACCGGAGCATCATGGAATGTGCTAGCGGGCACATCCGAATGGCTGCATGAGTTCACATTCCCCGAGATAGCGGACGGCACATATTACGTGGATGTGTACATGGACACCCTGCTCATAGGATCCATGGCCTTCGAACTGAAGAAATTCGCCGTGGACGCCCGGCTCAGCCAGGACAATTTCCTTCCGGGCCAGTCAGGAACGCTCTTCTGGAGGGCCGTGAACAACCATGACGGCGGGCCCATAAGCATAATAGCGGACACGGAGATGGACTATTACGACAACACTTACAGCTATACAAGCGACACGCTGGACGACCTGAGCGGCACGTCCGGCAGCTTCGGCATCACTGTGCCGAAGGACGCATATCCCGGGTCATCCGGTGACATTGACATCGATGCGGAGGATGCTGTCCACCACACCGATTACACCAGCGTCGGGTTCAATGTCGGCCTGCTGGACATCTCGACTGCAAGCGACCGTGCGAGTTACAGGCCCGGGGAATCTGTTTACCTTACCTTTAACTCGTTTGTCCAGGGCAGCAGCTCAATTGTCCCGAGCGTCGAGGTCAGGGCCCAGGCCCAGCATGACGGAGTGACCGTGGGCAATATTTGGACAGTGATGACGGACGGAAGCGGCACTGCCCAGTACATTTACGGCATACCGGCCAGCGCGGCCGAGGGCCTTTATGTGATAATAATCAACGCCACATTCGACCTGAACAGGAACATCAAACACAACACGACCAGCACATTCTCCGTGAGCAACGATCCGATAATAACCCTCATGCTCTACCAGGAGATGAGCCTTTACAGACCGGGTTCGACAGTCACTGTCCCCTACAGGGTTCTCAGGGACGGCGTAGAGACTTCGGGCGCCCAGGTCTCCTACGAGGCCAGATTGGGCGGGAGCTGGAGTTCCGGCAATACAATCGCCCTCGGGTTCGGGACAGGCGGGCACCTGACCATAAACCTGCCGGCCGACAGGCATGGAAGCCTGTTCATACAGGCGACGGCCATAACATCGGACGGATACACGGCGTTCGCCTCGTTATATAATATCGAGGTTTCCAGCGGCCAGGCCGTCCTGTTCACCACCAAAAGCGTCTACCTGCCGGGAGAGAACATCACCTGGGTGTACGTGCTTACCGGAGATACGGAGGCCAGCGCCCACTACAGGATAACCGACCCGAACGGCGCCCTGCTCGCAGAGGGGGTGCCAGCCAACGGTACATTCATCTACAGGGTCCCTGACACATATCCGAGCACGCCGACCGCAACTGTTTACATTACCGGCGCTGAGGGCAATTACATTGAATCAGACACGGCCGCGATATATGCCGGATATATGATCGAGTTCACCATACTCAGAAACTCGTATTCTCCGGGCGACATCATGAAGGTCAATTACACAATAGTCAAGATAGGCCAGGGCCCCGAGGAGACTGACGGGTTCCAGGTGCAGATAACCTTCGTCGGCGAATACACGGATACGATATGGGTCACGGAATTGTTCGGCGTCCTGGAGTTCCAGCTTCCCGAAGAGCTGAGGGACGGCAGGCACTTGGTGATGATACAGATTGTAGGCCAACCTGACACCTTCGATGATGGCCAGACCATAATAATCGATTCGGACGCTGGCGAGCTGGCCCACGGCACTATCGCCGGGCTGAACGCCGGAGCATTCATCGTCCTGATACTGGCGATTATCGCCCTGATAATCGCAATCGTTGGCGCAGTCAAATGGAGGAAGTTCGCAAAGGCCTCCAAAACCCCCCAGGAAGCCTCGGTCCCTCCCCCGCCGCCCGAAGCAGTCCCCCAGCAGCCTGGCGAATACCCGCCGCCTCCGCCGCCACCAACGCCCCAGTAAACGGAAATGGGAGGGCACAATGCCCTCCCGATCTTCATTTTATAAGTTTAAATGAGGATGAGAGAAACGGACCTATATAAGAAATGAGAATCTCAGCCAGTCATGGCCTGCTGCGAGGATATGCATTGCCGGAAAAATGCCCTACCGCACCTGCTCGAGCTGGGAGATTATATTCCAAATAAGCGTGCGTCCGTGTAGCGGAATATTGGGATCGTTGGCCATCTCGTCAAGGCTCGAAACAGCTCCGGAGACTCTGACGTCCAGGGCCTCGTTCTTCCTGCGCAGCCTGTCCTTGCATTCTGTGGCTCCGCGGCGGATGTTCCTGGGGACTGTGTTGTCCTCTGCCAGTTGGTCGAGTATTGTGATTATCTGCTCAAGCTTTTCCTGTGCGGTCATGGCGCACCTCGGTCGGTGTATAATCAACCCCATATAATAATTTCCGGGCCAATTACTGCACAAATGACGAGAATACTCGGTCTTTTAAGGCCGAGGTGAATCGGCATAGGCAGTCGTCAATCCACCGTTGCATACCGTGCACATCTTTTCGAAGAAAATCGAAGCTGGCAAGCTTCGATGATATAGGTATGCAACTGCCCCATGGTAAACTTCCAGCACTGGCTAGAAGCGCCGGCCACTTTAGGGGCTGGTAGTTTACTGCGGGAACAGGAGCGTGCAGTTCTCCTTGAAGGGGGTGACAACCATCATGGTCTTCGTCTCCTTGATGCCCTCAATCGGGGCAAGGGAGTCCAGCACGAATGATTTCAATGCCTTGTAGTTCGGGAACCTGGCTTTGAGTATTATGTCCACGTCCCCTGTGACCATGAACAGTTCCTCGACGATGTCGAATTTCGAAACCTTCTTTGCTATGCCCTCGGCATCTTTAGTGTCAATCTTCAGCATAATCATGGCCACCACCTGGTTTTCGCCGTAGTAGGTGGACAGAATCCTCTCGTAATCCTCGTTCTTTTCCATCGTAATCCTCCTGAATGCAGCCGGTTAAGCGCTGACAGGATAATATCTTTTCCCGGGTCAAGTGGCAGGGTGAATACCAACCCTAATATCCCCTGTCAGATATACCGGGACTCGGCGAGGACTATGGACGCAAGCACGGCTGTGAGCGGTGTAAAAATAATCAGAAGCGCGGGATTGAAAAAAGCCGCAGGAGTGGCAGCGCAGGATGTGCTGGGCGTTAAACCCGGAGACAGGGCCTTGATAATCACGAACCCCGAAAGCAATGTGTACTCGATTTCCCTGGCCATGTACGACGCCATACTTGGACTCGGCGGCAAGCCAGTCATAATGGTTCAGCCTTACAAGACACAGCTGGACTATGCCGAGCCTTCCGTTGTCGAAGCCATACGTTCGAATCCTGATATTTGCATATCCCTGAGCGCCGAGAAGCTGGGAAAGGACGAGGCAGGCATCAAGACCAATTACAGGCTGGGGGACAAGGAGTACGACCATGTATTCGATTATCTTTATCGCGGAAAAAGAATGAGGGCATTCTGGTCGCCCAGCGTCACAGCCGCGATGTTCGCCAAGACAGTGCCGATTGATTATGCGAGGCTGAGGAAGGACTGCACCAAGGTCAAGGATGTTCTGGACAGGGCGGTCAGCGTTCACGTGGCTTCGGACCGGGGCACGGACATCACAATAGGCCTGGGGAACAGGCTGGCAGAGACAGACGACGGCGACTTCCGTTTGCCTGGCCGGGGCGGCAACCTGCCTGCCGGGGAAACCTATATCTCTCCGCAGCTGGGCAGCTCGCAAGGCACCATAGCCTTCGACGGATCCATCTCCCTGGAAAAGGGTGACCTCATAGTCAGGGAGCCGATAATTGCCAGGGTGAGGGGCAATTACGTGACGGCGCTGGAGGGCGGCGAAGAGGCTGCCATACTCGAGAAGGCTCTGCAGAACGGCCGGGACAGCGCGCTTGCAGCCGTGAAAGCCGGGAAGCTTGACCCCGCAGCCGGGAGCGAGTACGCGAGGAACGCCCGCAACCTCGGGGAGCTGGGCATAGGCCTCAACAGAAAGGCCGAGATAGTCGGCAACATGCTGGAGGACGAGAAAGTGTACTCGACCTGTCACATAGCCATCGGGGCCAACTACGACGACGACGCCAAGGCCATGATTCACCTGGACGGCCTCATAAAACTTCCCACAATAGTCGCCAGCATGCCTGACGGCACCGAAGAGCCCATAATGAGGTCAGGGAAATTGGTTTTGTAAAGGACAGGGATGCAACTCAGGATTGCCCGCGGCAGCCAGTATCCTTCCTTTTCAATGGTCGGGATATTACGCGGCTGTGGAAGATTCGAACTCTTCCTGCAGGTCTATTATTACTTGCTCCAGCACTTCCTCGAACGACTCGCTTCTGTATTCCCTGATGCCACCCAGGTCGCTCTCCACCCTAGCGATGAAGGCCTTGGGTCCCTTCAGGAATTCCACATTGCACAGTGACTCTTCCATAAAAGCGCCTCCGATGTGTTTGACCCCGATAATAGGAAGGGTATTTAATGATTGCTGACTTGTCCATCAGATGGTTATGGTGTTTCCATTTGCGCAGCCGGCCTCTCTGTTATTTGTCAGACAATTGTTTCCGGTCCCGAAATGATGATCCTTACGGAAAAACATGCAGTCATACATCCACCGATGTATTTTTATACTAGTGCATAGATATAGGTTGATGTCTGACACATGTCAGACCATAGCGGATGGGTTGCGTGGATTTCCGGTCGAACACGGAAGTCCGCTGAAGTAGGCCAGACACCATTCTCGCGGGCTCAGCGGCCCGTCATGTCGGAAGTGCCGGCATCAGAGATGGTCATCGGCGCCGGACTTGTCCATTCGTTTCCAGGTGAAGCGAATGTATCTGAAAGAGATCCAGATGGAAAATTTCAAGTCCTTCAAGGGCAAGATGAGAGTGCCTCTTGTTGACGGCTATACCGCCATCACCGGACCCAACGGCTCGGGCAAGTCAAACATTTCTGATGCCATCCTGTTCGTTCTCGGGCCGAAGAGCTCCAAGGCGATACGCGCCGGCCGGCTCACTGACCTGATTTTCAACGGCGGGAAGGCAGGCAGCCCGGCCCAGTTTACTGAAGTATCCCTAATCTTCGACAACTCTGACAAGATACTCCCCGTGGCCAGCGACACGGTCAAGCTGACACGGTACGTGAAGCGTTCGCCCGGCAAGGCCGATTATGTCAGTTATTTCTACGTTAACGATAAGAAATCCTCGCTCAACGATTTTGACTCAATACTCTCGCATGCCAAGATATCGGCCGAGGGCTATAACCTTGTCCAGCAGGGCGACATCACCCGCATCGTGGAGATGGGGCCGAAGGAGCGCCGCGGCATACTGGACGACATAGCAGGCATAAGCCGCTTCGACGAGGACATAGCCACGGCGGAGAAGGACCGTCTGGAGACTGAGGACAACCTTGACAGGATAAGCATCATACTCGACGAGCTGAGGAAGCAGCTCAAGCAGCTGGAAAGCGACCGTTCCAGCGCCCTGAAATACAGGGAACAGAAAGAAAAACTTGATGTCGCAAAAGCTCAGCTGGAGTACAAGCGCAAGGAAAGCCTGGAGAACGAGATGCAGGGCTTGGAGGAGCAGATAGCCGGTCGCGAGAAGGAGATTGCCAAGCTGTCCGCCGGGAAGGACGCCATGGCCGTGGAACTGAAGAAGATCCAGGAATCGCTCGACAAGGCCGAGAAGGAGATAGAGGCCAAGAGCACGGCCGAATCAGCGGAATTAAGAAAGAACCTGGATGCCCTCAAGGTCGAAGTGGCCAGGTGCCAGGACAGCATTCAGAATTCAGTCGATTCCATCGCGGATATGAAGACGCAGCGCAAGCAGAGAAAGGCCGACATGGACAAGCTGGAGCGGGAGAAAGAATCGCTGGCCAGGGAGAAGGTCGAGACCTCGAAGATGCTCAAGGCTGCGAGCTCCGAACTCGCCAAGGCCAGGAAAGAGTTCGACGATGCCGAGAAGAAGCTTGCTGGCTCGGATTCAGCAGCCACGCCGGTCCAGAAGGAAGTCATCGCCATCAAGAAGCGGGTGGACGAGCTGTCCGAGAAAGTCAGGACACTCACGGTGGAGAAGGACAGGCTTGTGGACAAGGCGGCGCGCCAGCAGAAGGAGCTCGAGGAACTCGAGGAGAAGAAATCCAACATGGAATTCCAGCTCAAGGACGCGGACTGGCGCCTCAAAGAGCTGAAGTCCGAGGGGAAAAAGGCCAGCGGAAATTTGAAGGAACTCCAAGAATCATACATGGCCAAGCGCAAGGAGGAGGAAGAGCTTTCCAGGCAGTCGCTCGAGCTTGAGGCGGCCATTAAGACGCTCACGAGGGATTACAACCAGCTGAAGGCGGAA
The DNA here is from genome assembly GCA_964354755.1 of uncultured Thermoplasmata archaeon. Lineage (GTDB taxonomy): Archaea > Thermoplasmatota > Thermoplasmata > SG8-5 > SG8-5 > UBA147. Next base: position 313,790 of record CAYHBA010000001.1, on the reverse strand, counting down.
AGCGATGCCGTGAAATCGGTAGAGAAAGGATACAGCGCAGCCGTCAGCGCCATACTGGAGGCCAGGGACAGGGGTGAGCTCAAAGGCGTTCACGGCACAGTTGCCGAGCTGGTCAAACCGGACGAGAAGTTCGAGACAGCCATTGCCACGGCTGCCGGCAACAGGATGCAGGCCGTGATTGTGGACACGGACGCCTCGGCAGAGAAGGCAATCAATTTCCTGAAGAAGAACAAGGTGGGCAGGGCGATGTTCCTCCCGCTCAATCAAATGCTACCTCAGAGGCCCAGGGGGAAATCGCTCATGGCAGTCAAGGGCTCGCTGGGGTTCGCGATTGACCTGCTGGAGTTCAAGGAGGAGTACAGGGATGCGCTGGGCTACGTGTTCGGGGAAACCATTGTCGTGGATTCCCTCGAGGCTGCCAGGGAGCGCATGGGCGGCGTCCGGCTCGTCACACTGGACGGGGACCTTGTCGAGGCCTCGGGCGCCATGATAGGCGGCATCAAGGAACGCAGCATGATGAAGCTCGGCTCCTCTGCCAGGGGAGAGCTCGATACAGTCGGCGAGAACCTCCGGAAAGCCACCGAGAAGGCTGACAAGCTCGCAGAGAAACTGAAGGCCGCGAGAGAATCGCTCATCGACCTGGAGAAGCAGGTCAAGGAAGCAGGCATGTCCGATACCTCGGGCTCGGCAGTGGTGGACACGCTGGAAGCGCAGCGCAAGGAATTCAGGGATTCGCTTGACAAGATAAAAAAGGCCATGAAGGACCTCGAAGTGGAACTGGAGCAGACCTCCGCACTCAGGGACAGGTCCATGTCGGATTTGCAGAAGTTCTCGGAAGAACTCGCTGAGCTGGACTCGAAGCGCCAGGCCAAGGAAAAGGAGATGCTGTCCCTGGCCTCCAAGGGCATGGGCAAGGCAATGAAGGACCTGCAAGATAGAATGGGAGCGCTGACCAAGGCCGAAGCCGAGCTCTCCGCGGGGCTCAGCGGCCTGGAGAGCCGGGAGAAGATTCTGGCAGACAGGATGGCCGAGGTCAAGGAATCGCTCGATTTGATAGAGGCCAAGCTCAAGTCGGACGAAAACAACATAGCCACCAAGGAGAAACTCCTGGCCAAGCATGGGACAGACCTGAAGGCCATGCAAAAAATCGAGGATTCCATGGGCAGCGAGCTGGCCAAGCTGCGCAAGAAACGTGATGACGCCTACAAGTCAAAGACGGACGCAGAAGCGGACATCGAGAAGGCGCAGCATGCCATCGAGGCAAAGAACGATTTCGTCCGGGGCCTGAAAATAGAGGTCGAGAATGCCAGGAAGATGCTGTCAGAAGCCGAGGAAATAGTCAAGAAGCTGAGCATCGGGGATGTGTCCAAGCTTCCCAGCACAGAGACGCTCAACAAAACAATCAGGTCCGCTGAGGCCGCGATGGAGTCCATGGGCAATGTTAACCTCAGGGCGTTGGATGCCTATGACGAGCAGCAGAAACGCCATGACGAGCTCAAGGATGAGCTCACCAGGCTCAGGGAGCAGAGGAAGCGCCTGCTCAAGCTGGTGGAGGAGCTCAACGAGAAGAAGAAGATAGGCCTCCTGAAGGTGCACGTGGCAGTCAATGAAAAATTCAGGATGGTTTATGCCGAGCTTTCCGAGGGCGGAGAGGCCGAGCTACTGCTGGAAAACCCGGACGATCCCTTCTCCGCGGGCTTGCTGATTAACGCGAGACCTCCGGGCAAGAAAGTGCACAGGCTGGAAGCGCTCTCCGGCGGGGAGAAGGGCGTGGTGAGCATGGCCCTGATATTCGCCATACAGAGGTACGACCCGAGCCCGTTCTATGTCCTGGACGAGGTGGACCAGAACCTGGACGCGATAAACGCCGAGAACGTGGCCGCGATGGTCAAGAAGAATTCCGAACAGGCCCAGTTCCTGCAGATATCTTTGAGAAAGGTCACACTCAGACAGGCCGACCACATAGTCGGCATCACTATGCAGAAGAAGGGAATTTCCGATGTCATCATGAAAGTGGACCTGGGTGACGTGAAAGAACCCCAGAAAGCTGCTGGCCCCGAACCGGGCCAGGGAACGGGATAACATGGAAGCGGAAAACAGACCGAGTGTGTGCCCGATTTTGAACGAGAGAGCCCTGGAGACCATGGGCGAGAAGGAGACGGAGATAATCAACCATCTCCTGTTCCACAAGGCCATGATAGACGAGCCCGGCCATGTCGGCATCGACCTGGACAATTACCTCAGGATAATGGAGGAGCTGGACATGGACATCCAGGTGGTGCTCCAGGACCCGGTGGATAGAGCGGCCGCGATAGCCTTCCAGCTGGTCATTGACGAGAAGTTCGACCCCTGGAACATAGACCTCGGCGAGTTCACGAAGCTGTACCTGGCCAAGCTGAAGAAGGAGGACGATGTCAATTTCATCATCGCGGGAAAGCTGGTAATGATGGCCTGGTCCATATTGAAGAGCCAGAGCGTCAGGATTCTTAACAAGGCCGACAAAGTGGACGAACCGGTCGAGTCATTCTTCTCAGACTGGGAAATCGAGCCAGCCTACGAGCCCATACCCGGCTCGGGATTCAGCGACTTCGTGTTGGGGAGCGACCCGCTCCTCACCGAAGCCGTGCACAGCACCGATGTGAGGCCGGTAACCCTAGTCTCGCTCCTGGAGGCATTCGACGAAGCAAGGGAAGAAATGGCCCTCAGGGACAGGATAAATAAACTGGTCAAGCCCATCGATGTGCCTATAGTCATCGGTGACAAGCTGCACGGCGAGAGCCTTCAGGAGGACATCTCGACAACCTGGCAGCGCATATGCAGGTGCGAGGCAAAGCGCATACCGATCACAAGGATCTGGAACGAGAAGGACACATTCGACAAGGTGACTGTGTTCATTTCCTCCCTGTTCCTGGCCAACATGGAGAAAATCGAATTGGAGCAGCAGAAGCTGCCTTACGGAGAGATATTCATCACAAGCATCGAGTCCAGGGACATGGCCCCCATTGAGAACGCAACGCCTATGCCCATAGTGCCAGCCGAGAGCCTGGCGGTGGTGTGAGTTGAGCGATGCGGAACATGTCGAGGCTGTGCTGTTCTCCGCAGGCAGGCCGCTCACAGTCAAGGACATATGCGGGCTCACCGGCCTCGAAGAAAAAGCCGTGAGAAGCGCGCTCAAGAAACTCAATCGCGCGTACGAAACAAGGTCAACTGCGCTTGACATAGTCCACATCGGCCAGAATTACTCGATGCAGCTGAAGCAGGAATACGCCCTTGAGACAGAGGAAGTCGCGCAGAAGGAGCTGGACCGCGATGTCACGAAGACCGCAGTCCTCATTGCCTATTACCAGCCCATGCAGAAGAAGGAGCTGCTCGAAATCGTGGGCGAGAAGGCACGGGACCATGTGGACCTGTTAATCAAGATGAAGCTGATATACCAGAACCGGACCAACAGGGGCTTCATCCTCGAAACCGCGCCCAAGTTCATGGAGTTCTTCGGCATAGAGGCCAAGACCAAAGAAGAACTGAAGCGGATGCTGGCGGAATCCGCAGGTTTGAAATAGATTATCAGCTGTTATTTTCAGCATGCCCCGCCTGTGAGGGCGGGGTCTTGGGACTATATCGTTTCGAGTGCGCTTGTCCATGCATATGGTGCATTCTGATGCTCCATTATTGAAAGCCCCGCGTGTGAGCGCGGGGATGTCAGGTACTCGCCCGGCCAACGCAAGCCGGGTGAAACGCATTTCCGAACTCTGGCACTGAAGCGTCTCTCTCATCCTTCGAGAACATACACCCCAGGCCTGACCTCGGTAAGGTCCGGGTTACCGCAGTATCCATGGGTATAGACTATATCGATGTCATTCGCCACAAGGAACTGTGTGTCAGTGCATCCCCCGGCGAAGAATGCAGCTATCTGACCTGTCTTGTAATCCATGTCCGGGTCTCCGGGTCCCTGAGGGATTGCATAGAACACCATCTTCCCGGTAACTGGCGTGAAGGCTACGGCCTTCCAAGGGTCGAGTATCGCCCTCTCATATGACGAATTAAGATTCTCCCTTATCCAGATGAAATCCTCGTATTCATCCTGGCTGATGATGTGGTAGTATGGCTCGCCCGCATGCGAGTTCAGCGACAAGGCCAGGATGCAGCAGATGAGGATTATCGAGAAAGGTTTGGACACATTTTGTTGGATGACAGCCAGCCCTACCCCGGCAATGATACCCGCAAGGATTATGATGACCATGATTGCCCGGTCGAACACTGCCTGGACCGAGAAGAAGTTCGGGTAGACATAATAGATGACCAGAACAAAGGCAATCATGGAATACAATGCCAGTGCAATCGTTTGCCCGGCCTTCTGCCTGTTCTTTAAAATGAATGCGACGCCTATCGTAGCCAATATCGGGATTATGAAACCTGTGAGCCCGAGATACCCGGATGCGGTCAGATGGGGCAGGAAGAACCTTGATCCGCGGGTTAGCACCTCCCAGCTCATTCCCTCCATGTAATTCAGGGGAAGGGTGAATGCCGCGGCCAGGAACAGGAGAAGGATGCCGCCCAGGCACATGGCCTCCTTCCTTTCCTTCCGCGCAATTGACACCAGAGCCGATGCGGCCAGCACGATGAAGAGATAACCCCCTGAAGGGGGATGCGCGATGAACGTGAAAAGCAGGGCCAGCATGATGAGCGGGTATTTCCATTTTATTTTTATACAGGTTATAAGATATAATGAGAACACTATCATCAAGATTCCGATGCTGGCCGGGACAAGGAAGGCAGGTCCGAGGAACCTGAGGGTCGAGGGAGTCAGGGCAAGGAGGAACGCAGTCTGAAGCCCCCAGTTGTACTTTTTTCCTATCAGGTATGCAGTCAATATCGCCAGGGAAAACAGAATGCTGGGAAGCGTGGTGAAAAGGAACGGCCATGAGATGCCGCTCGCGATTTTCATCACCGAGAGAAAGACTATAAAGCCCATCTCCCAGTGCTGAAGCCTTGACTGGCCATAATCATAATACAGGCTGGTCGGGTTCTGACTCTCCTGGTTGATCAGGTTGTCCGAACCGGCCATGTAATGCCATTCGTCGGTGTGTATAGGGAGGCCGTAGCCGAAATGCGGGGCAAGTGTCAGGGCGATGCCCAGCAGCAGAATCAGGCCCAAGATGACCCGATGCCTGGACCTATAGTTGCCAAGTTTGAAGAATCCCAGGATGAAATCCTTTGCGTCGCCCAGCATCTTCCCTGGCTTTGAAATGCTGTGTTTCAAGGGCAGAAAGTTGGCCACAAGCGCAATGAGAAGCGGAAACAGGGTGACAGAAATCATTATCGCAAGAACAGTGGGCAGATTCACATTCCAACCGAGGAATTGGTATGAGACGAAAACACAGGTTGTCATCGCAGAAACGGAAATTCCAGCGGAGATTGCGAGCCTGGCCAGGGCTCCGGCCGGGCGGTCCTTGAATATGAATGTCCAGAAAAGGCCGGGCAGAATAAGCAGTGCTGGATAAGCGACAATCGCCAGGATCGGATCCCCGATGAGCATCACCTACTGAACAAGAGAAAAGGTATTTAATGTTTCGATGCAAAACGATAAATATCGTCAACTCCTAGTGGAGGTGGATATAAATGGGGCTCAAAGAGGAGTGGAAGAGGAAAGTCGTCTCTCTGCTGGTTGCCTGTATCTTCATCGGCACAGTGTTCACGCTGCTGCCTGGCAATGCCGGGGCAGTTGTTGTCACGGTCCAGAACCTCGAGAGCGAATACACCCGGGGGGAAACAATCGACATCCTGGGCAGCATCACGATTGAGTCAGGGGAACAGATACCAATCAACTACATTTCAATGGATGTCAAAGGAGCCACAACCTTCAATGCCTCCTTCACGGTTGACGGGGCACCCATATTCCTGCCTGCCGGCGTCAACGTCACGCTGCTCAGCCAGTACAATCCGGATTATGGATACGGTTACGGGTACGGCTATTACTATTACGATTATGGATATTTATACGGCTACGATTATAATTATGGCTACGGGTACGATTTCGGGTACGGCTACGGATATCTAGGCCAGCTGACATACAGGATAACTATTGACACTGGCATCCTGAACCCGGGCAACCACACGCTCCAGCTGCATGCCCAGACAGGGAGAATCATACATGAACGGTTTTCATCGGTGCTCTATCCGTTTACTATTGCTTCAGGCGCTGCATTGATACCCCATGCTCCAATCCGCATCGATTCGGACACGGACTTCGACGAGGCGCACGGGGTAGCGAATTGGGACACGGGGAACGGAACCGAGGGGAATCCGTGGATAATCGAGAACTGGGATGTTGATGGAACTGGGAATGGATATTGCATCTATATCGGGAATACGACCGAGAATTTCACGGTGAGAAAATGCAACCTAAACAACGCTTCCGGTCCGATGAACTGGCCCTATTATACACGTTCGGGAATCATCCTCAACAATGTGTACAATGGCAAATGCACTGATTGCGATATTCCATATTCCATAGGTGTCGGTTTATTGCTTGAGAATACAATGTTCACGGAAATATCGCGATGCCAATTGAATGCCGGGAGTGACTATGCGATAATGCTTGAGGGCTCATCCAACAACACTGTTGACAATTGCACAGTGATCCACAATAGCAATTGCGGGATAGTCCTTGGTTCGTCCAGCGATGGGAATATCATAACGCAGAACTATGTATCTGATAATTCGGATTGCGGTTTGTACATTCAGGAGTCAGATTATAATATCATATCGGGCAACAACGTCTCCGAGAGCAGCAATGTGGGCATCTATCTCCCCCTGTCGTCCTTTTATAATTCGATAACTGCCAATGAGATTCATCACAACAATATTTATGGAATATACATCACCAGCACCTCGGATTATAACACGCAGTATCATAACAATATTTACAGCAATCCTTACAACGCCCGCGATTACGGGACTAACACGTGGGACAATGGCTATCCGTCCGGGGGAAACTACTGGTCGGATTATTATGGCTCGGACGGAAATGGCGACGGCATCGGCGACACTCCGTACTACTTCACCAACGCCCAGGATAATTACCCGCTGATGGAGCCGTGGGGCGGGTCCGGTAATACCTCTGGACCTATTCACAACATCGACACGAATGAATACTTCACTGAAATACAAGCTGCGATTGATGACCCGGATACTTTGGACGGGCATACTATTGAGGTCAGTAATGGAACCTATCATGAGAATATTTTCATAAATAAATCATTGAGTTTAATTGGTGAGGGTAGAAATACCACTTTCATTGACGGCAATTATGTGGGGGATGTTGTTGTCATCAGTGCGAACTGGGTGCATTTTTCAGGATTTACTATATTGAATAGTGAAAGCATATTAAATAAATCGGGAATCAAATTAATAGGCGCCAACAACTGCATTATTGAAAATAATATTTGCAGAAATAACACAGTCGGAATATATTTAACTCCAGGCATTATTAATTCCATCATTCAACTTACCAATAATGATGATACTGATTTCTTGTCCGATTTCAATGAAAAAGGACAGGTTGTCTGGCGGAAGTGGGATGGAAATGATTATGAAATATTTCTCTGGGATAAAAATGGAACAACACAAATTACTAATAATAATTACCATGATGACGAACCCAAAATTAATAATCGTGGAGAGGTCACCTGGCGGGGGAATGTGGGTGTGGGCATGGAGATATTTTTCTGGAATGGTATCAGTACTTCTCAAATAACTTCTGGCCATTATGCCACAATCCCTCAGATTAATGATGAGGGATATGTCACCTGGCGGGGATGGGATGGAAATGATTATGAAATATTCCTTTGGGATGGTCAAAATATAACCCAAATCTCCAATAATGTTTACTTTGATTCCAATCCATTAATAAATGCCAATGCGGATATCGCATGGGAAGGGTATAGAAATGGAAGTGATTCAGAGATATTCCTGTTGAATGGTACACTGACCTCTCAGCTTAGCGACAATATTTACACAGATGACCTAAGCGGAATAAATAATCTGGGCCAAGTGATTTGGTACGTACGTGAAACATCAATAGACACAGTTTATTTGTATGATCATGCAAACATAACAAAACTTACCACCGATAATATGACTGGCATTAATCCTCATTTAAATAATTTAGGACATGTTTATTGGACTGCGAACGGCACATCTGGTTTGTATCGTTGGGATGGTCATGACACGATAAAGATTGATGCTATCTCAGTTCCTAAGTCGATTTCTGACCTTAATGATGGTGGAAATATTGTTTCATATGATTATAATGGAACTGACGCAGAAATCTACTACTGGAACGAAGAAAAAGGAAATATACAAATAACAAACAATAACTATAATGATTATTTTCCGATGATAAACAATGAGAATACGGTTTGCTGGTATGGGTCAGATGGAAATGATTATGAAATTTTTATCAACGATTTAGTGAAAATTCCCAGCACTAATAATTTATTGATTGAAAATATTATACAAAATAATATTATAGGCATTCAATTGGACACAGCAAATTTAACTCACATCTATCATAATGTAATAATCGACAATCTGATTAATGCCAATGATTATGGTATTGCGAATTTATGGGACGACGGCTACCCCTCGGGCGGCAACTACTGGTCCGATTACAACGGCACTGACCTTTATTCCGGTCCGGGCCAGAATCTAAGTGGCGGAGATGGCATCGGGGACACCCCATATACTAACATCCTGGGCGGGACTGGGGCGCAGGACAACTACCCGCTGATGGAGCCGTGGGGCGAGGAACCCCAATACACCCCGCACCTGCCCATCCGCATCAACTCGAACGCGGACTTCGATGAGGACCATGGCGTGGCGAACTGGGCAACCGGAAATGGGACCGAAGGGAATCCCTGGATAATTGAGAATTGGGACATCAATGGTGCGGGATTTGGATATTGTATTTATGTTGGAAACACAACTGACTATTTTGAGATAAATGGATGTTTCCTACATGATTCTGATGGTGTTGGCTCATATCCATTTTATCCTGAAGCTGGATTGATTATTTATTATGGTCAAAATGGATTGATAAATGAATGTAATGTCTCATTAAATTATGGAAATGGCCTTTATTTTGTAAATTCCAATATGATCAAGGTTACTAACAGTACTTCTTTTTCAAACTCATATGGAATATATTCTGTTTTCAGTACAATGGGAAATATTTTTATGAATAATTCCATCTTATCAAATAAACTTGCGGGATTTCGTTTCCATCAATCATTAAATGAAAATATTGAAGGAAATATTGTCTCATCAAATCATGAGCATGGGATGGACGTATTCAGCAGCAATGTTACAATCTCAAACAATACAATGTATGATAACAATTTAGATGCCATCTGGGTATCGGGTTCGGATACTTATATCAGTAAAATAATATATAATAATTTATACTCTAATCAAAGAGGCATTCGGATTGATGGAGGGAATTTTGACATTATTTCAGACAACCTTGTGTATGATAATGAAGAAGGAATTTATATCGGTAATAGTATTGGTACACAAATTATCAATAATTCAATGACATGGAATGATTATGCAGGTCTTGTTATATTTTATTCAAGCCAATCACTTATTATGCATAATTTTATTTCATCAAATTCTTTTTATGGTCTGGAAATTATTGATTCATACGATAACCTTATTTTTGGCAACACAATGTCAAACAATGATAATGGCATATATTTGTGGTTATCATGCAATAATAACACCTTTTACCATAATAATATTATAAACAACACCCTCCAGGCCTACGATGATTCTGGTTCTAATTCCTGGGACAACGGCTACCCCTCCGGCGGCAACTACTGGTCGGACTACAATAGTACCGATCTCTATTCTGGCCCAGGGCAAAATGAAACTGGCAGCGACGGCATTGGAGACACTCCCTACACGAACATACAGGGCGGGACAGGGGCGCAGGACAACTACCCGCTGATGTCCCCCTGGACACCCTCAACCCCCGAGGAATTCACCATTCCGATCTATGTCGGGTGGAACCTCGTATCCATCCCCCTGGAAATGACCTCGATGGACATTTCCTCGGTCCTGGCCTCCATCTCTGGCCAGTACGATGCCGTGAAATATTATTCGAGCACCGATGCTTCCGACCCCTGGAAAACCTACCGGCCAGGGAGCCCGACGAACGATCTTGCGAGCATAGACAGGACCATGGGCCTGTGGATACACGGGACAGCCTACTGTAATCTGACCGTGACAGGCGAAATTCCAGCCACCACCCAGATTCTTCTCCACGCCGGCTGGAACCTTGTGGGCTACCCGACCCAAACAGAGATGATGATGTCCGTCGCCCTCTGGGGCACAGGCGCGGACCGAGTAGAAGCCTTCGACTCGGGCTCACCCTACTTAATATCCGAGATAGGACCGACATACATGATGAAACCTGGTGAAGGGTACTGGGTGCATGTGCCGGCTGACACCCTCTGGACTATTGATTGGTAGATCGAATATCTCCCACCAGCGCCACGCTATAGGGATAAACCTCCCCCACAAACACCCCTGCTTTAACCGCCGGATCGTCCGCAAATATCCTCGCGGCCTCCATATCGTCCTCGGCCAGGTAAATGACAATGCCGAAGCTGGTGGGGTCCGTGTTCAGGGTGCGGCCCGCGAGAAGCACCACGCCCTTCTCAGTGAGGTCCTTCAGGTAGGCGAAATGCTCACCTATCAACCTGCCTTCTTCGTCCGTGGGTCCGTCCCTGAGCATGTTCTTCCGCCTGGGCTGGATGCGGTAGAGCCACTGCCTTTGAACCATGTTCATGGAAAGCTATCGGGCAGATAAAAAGGTTTCAGTGCAGCCTGTCCAGCCTGTTTATCAGCGAGTCCCCCATGAACTGCACCAGGGCTGTTTCGACCGCGTCCTCGTCCGTGACGATGGGTATTATGCCCTTCGCAGTGAGGTCAGCGTAGATTCGCTGGCCCATGCCGTGGCTTATAACGAACTTGCAGTCCGCGATGTTCTTTATCATAGCGCCGTGGTCGCATGTGCCGCATTCGCCCTTGCTCTTTCCCACATTCTCCCGGTACTGGGAAAAGCTCGCCTTTCCGTCCTTTATCTCATAGACCATGAATCCCTGCGCCCTTCCGAAATGGTGAGATATGGTCTTCTTATCATCGCTGGCTATTGCCACCTTCATGCCTGCATCCTCCTTTCCTGCATTTCCTTCTTCCGCGGTAACTGACATTGCCACCCTCAATCCTCAGCGCCTTGCCGTTGACCAGGGCGTCGGCTATCTTAGACCTGGCCCCGGCGATTAGCCTGTGGAACGTGGGCTGGGATATGCCCATCCTCGAGGCGCATTCGGTCTGCTCCAGGCCCTCGAGGTCCTTGAGCCGCACAGCCTCGAACTCGTCTATGCCGAGGATTATCTCATCCAACTCGTCTAGGCTGACCCCGGCCGGCTTGAAGGAGTTTATACCCGGCTCGGACGAGATCCTCCGGCAGCACCTGGGCCTAGGCATAGCTCAATCGAGCTCCCTCAGCCTGGCCACAACCAGCTTTCTCTCTTCGTCCATGGCCTGTAGCTTGGCTTCGAGGGATTTCCTCTCGTCAGCCGGCTCAGGCATGCGCCCGCGACTGCCCAACCGCATCCCGGAGCCGCAGGGTCCCCTGCAGCGGCCAGTCATCCTTCCGGCCCCCCTGGGGCCTGTCCTGTTGTAATTTGGCATTTCTTCACCTCCTTGTTATGAATATATATTCAAAACCCTATTTAACCTTTTCGACTGAATTCACTATCTAATCGAATTCTTTGGAAAATGGGTCGATTTTATTGCGGCACACCGGGCACATGTCCGAATCCGGGTCCGTCGTCATCGGGTCCATCCTCCCCCCACAACGAGAGCACCATTCCTTCACTCCGCGCATGACATTCACCCGGTCGCAGGCATGCTCGAACTCCTTCATCATCATGAACCGGCCGCAGTAGGGGCAGTAGTTATTGGGCATCGGGGCGAAATCCCATCATATCGTTAAAACCTTGCTCATGCTCCGTTGGTCTGATTTTATATAATCGAATGTCGATTCCCGCCCGGGAAGAGTATGTCGAACCGGCTCACGCCTGCGCTTCTGGCAGCCGCAACAATGGCTATCGCAAACATCTTGACTGGAACAGCGGCAGTGTCCTGGAACCTGTTCCTTGCCGCGGCAGTGGCTATGCTGTTCGGCCTTGGCCTGGCCGAGTCCAAAGTGACCCATGGCAGTCCTGCAGGCCATTCCCTTGCGACCGCTTTCGTGGTTCTTTACCTGGCAGGCATGGGTGCGTACATTGCAATCCAGCTCCGCCATTGGCCTGAATCCACCGCCTTTCAGGCAACGGGGGCATTGGGCGCGGGCGCGCTCGCGCATGTCCTGGCCGAGCTTCTCACCGGCCGTACCGTGTTCACATTCCCGAGGAATCTCAGACCCGGAACCTGGTTCAGGGAAATCGGTCCGGACTCGGACAGGTTCTGGGCGGGCTGGGGCAGGTTCACGCTGAAGCGCCATGTTGAGGCAATCCACCTGAACGCCCTGTCCCTGGGAATAATCCTCGGATGCATATGGCTGGGCGGTCCATTATAATTCCGAAAGTTTTATAAAGATGCAGAATATAAATTGCCACGATGAATCTCAGCGTCGTTGTCATCACCAGGAATGCGGGCGCTTTCATGCGCGACTGCCTGGACAGCCTAGTCCACCAGTCCAGGAAGCCTCACGAGGTTCTGGTCGTTGACGCGAACAGCACCGATGGCACCCAGGGCATAGTCAAAGAGTACGCGGCCAAGTTTCCGTTCGTGAAGCTCCATGTCCAGCCCGGCACACGGGGCGAGGGCCGGAACTACGGTGTCGGGAAATCCGCGGGGGACATTGTCGCGTTCATTGACGCCGACGCCATCGCCCATGCCCTTTGGGTGGACGAATTGATAAAGGCGATGGCCGATGCGGACGTTGTTGCCGGCAGGGAGGTCCGCCTGGGTTACGACGGTTTCACTTCCTTAAAAAGGGTCGGCATGCTGTTCAACGGCGTGGACATAACATACCCCAGCGTCAACTTGGCCTACAGGAAATCGGCATTCGAGGCGATTGAGGGCTTCGACCCCTGGTTCAAGGAGGCCGAAGAGGTGGACCTGAACTACCGCGCCGTCGAGGCCGGGTATAAACTGGTTTACTGGCCCACCGCCATAGTCTACCACAACGCCAGATCCTCGTTCGTCGGCTTCTTCAAGCAGTCATTCTGGTACGGCTTCGGCCGAAAGGAGCTCACCCTGAGGCACGGCAATCTGTGGACATCCTATTCACCCATCGAGATGGTGAAGGTCTCTAGGGAGGAGAATGTATGGAAGCTCATCAGGCTGCTGTTCTCGTTCTTCGGGTACGTATTCTGCAAGGTGGTGGGGAAGAGGCAGAGGGCCAAGGAGAGGCTGAGAAAATCCAAGGTCAGCGAACGGTAATTTCGTTATATGTGCCTCCGGAAATTACCGAATTTTTTAATTGTGCTGGAAAAATGCATGGGCAATCAGGGCGAATGCTTTTTTCCGGCATCCAAAGCCTTTGGCTTTGGAGTGGATTCGATTCAACATACGACACTAATTTTCCTCTTGGCCAGCCTATGTTTCCTCAGGGGATAATATAGAATTAGTCCTACGACGGCCATCCCCGAGGCCAGCCACATCGGGGCCAGCAAGTCGCCCGTCGCATCGATGATGAATCCCCCTGCCAGGGCTCCGAGGATGGAAGATATCTGGAGCGTCGAGTTCAGGAATCCTGTAGCCGTGGCGTGTTCTTCATTGTTGGCCATGACGAAGTTCACCGAACCGACATAGATAAGGGCCCAGGAAAGCGCCAGCACGACCTGTGCGGCCATGAGCGTCCATACGTCGTGGCACACGATAAAAAGAAGGAATGTGACGGCGCTGGCCACCATGCCCCATGGCATTAATATGGAACTTTTATATTTTAAATATCGCATAAATATGAACTGGCTGAACGAGTTTATCGCGTACATGACCCCGACCCAGAAGAAGAGCGCGCCATCGGCGCCGTCCATCTCCCTGATGAACATCGGGAACATGACCCAGATGGCGCAGGCCCCTGTGTGCCTGACCAGGACAGGCCCGTAAATCTCTATGTTCTTCCTGATGATGGCGGTCGGGAAGAACGGCACAGACATCTTCTTCTCCCTCCTGAACCTGATTTTCAGGGCTATGGGTATGTTCAGGGCCATCAGCAGGGCCGTGAACAGGAACGGTTCCTTGATGGTGAACCATGTTGCCGTGAAGCCGGCCAGCAGGGTTCCGATGCCCCAACCGCCCGAGCCCCAGGCCATGAACTTGGTCATGCTGGTCTTTGACTCGTAGGCATAGGCCATGAGCGCCGCGGGGAATATCCCGGCCGCGAACCCGAGCAATATCCTGGTGAGGAGGAGTGTGACGGTGCCGTTCGCGAAGTACTGGACGGCACAGGCCACTGAGGAAAGGGCCAACCCCGCAATCAGGAACACCCTGCGGCCGTGTACATCTGCCAGCCTGCCGAAGATGTAGCTGGAGACGAAATTGGACAGCGCATAGGCGGCCACGATTATGCCTATCTGCGATGGGCTGGCCCCGAGCTGCTCCGCTAAAAGCGGGACAAGGAGCAGGGACCCGAAAAGGGCGGCATTGGACAGCGCGTTGATGGTGTTGGCCTTCATCGGCCCTTGATTGCCAGCCATTATTTAATGCATGACACAAATATTTTCAGGATGGAAAAACCGCTGGCGTTACACTTAAATATCATGGCGCCGCATACCTTCCCGAGGCGACGACATGCAGAACTGGACAGGTCCGCTCAACAAGCTGGACGATTACCGTTTCGAGATACCCATGAGTTATAAGAAGGGCATGCGCACCCAAGGCCTAATCTTCGCAGACGCCAGGATGATGGAGCAGGTCAGGAAGGACAATGCCCTGGAGCAGGTTGCGAACGTCGCATTCATACCCGGAATACTGGGCAGGTCCATGGCCATGCCCGACATCCACTGGGGCTACGGTTTCCCGATCGGAGGGGTTGCAGCCACGGATTTCGACGAGGGCGTGCTTTCCCCGGGAGGCGTGGGCTTCGACATAAACTGCGGAGTGAGGCTGGTCAGGACAAACCTTACAGAGCTGGATGTGAAGGGCAAGGTCAATGCCCTCATCGACTCGATGTTCGAGAATGTCCCGTCCGGCCTCGGATCCAAGGGCAAGGTCCGTCTGGACCCGAACCAGCTCAACGACGTTCTGGACACAGGCTCGGAATGGGCCGTGCAGAACGGCTACGGCTGGGAATCCGACATCGCCCACACCGAGGAGAACGGCAGTATGAAGAACGCGGATTCGACATTCGTCAGCCACGACGCAAAGAAGAGGGGCGCGCCCCAGCTGGGCAGCCTGGGCGCCGGCAACCATTTCCTGGAAGTGCAGCGCGTTGAGGAGATTTTCGACCCTGCCGCAGCCAAGGTTTACGGAATAGACCATGCTGGCCAGATAATGGTGATGATCCACACAGGCTCCAGGGGAGCGGGCCACCAGATAGCCACGGAATACATCAGGCAGATGGAGTCGGCTGTGAAGAAGTACAACATCGACCTTCCTGACCGCCAGCTGGCCTGCGCGCCTGCCCATTCGCCCGAGGGCGAGGCATACTTCAAGGCCATGGCCTGCGGCGCGAACTATGCCTGGGCCAACCGCCAGCTCATTCTGCACTGGGTGAGAGAGTCATTCGAGAAGGTCATGTCCCGCTCGGCCGAGGAGATGGACATGAAGCTTGTTTACGATGTATGCCATAACATAGCCAAGCTCGAGGAGCACCAGGTCGGGGGCCAGCGGAAGAAGGTCTATGTGCACCGCAAGGGCGCGACAAGGGCTTTCGGCCCGGGCCACAGGGATGTTCCGCAGGACTACAGGGACATAGGCCAGCCCGTGATAATACCGGGCGATATGGGCACAGCCAGCTACATTCTTGCGGGCACGGACAATGCAATGAAGGAGACATGGGGCTCTACATGCCACGGCGCCGGAAGGGTCATGTCCAGGCAGCAGGCCATGAGGCAGTTCACATCCCACCAGATAAAGGAGGACATGAGGCGCGACGGGATTTATGTCAAGGCGGCCAGCAAGGAAGTGCTGACAGAGGAAGCGCCTTTCGCCTACAAGCGCATCGACGATGTTGTCAAGGTGGTGGACGGCGCAGGCATATCCAGGCTGGTGGCGAGACTCAAGCCGCTGGGTGTGATGAAAGGTTAGTTCCATCCAAAGTCCCTTCGGGACGTTTGGACCGGAGGGCGTTGTACCGAGCGAGCATGGGAGCCCGATTTTTCTTATTTACTGAATATTTTTCTTTTGGAGGGCGACCCAGCGCAGCGAGGTCAAAAGAAAAATACTCACCCCAACCTTTTTATTATGTTCGTCTTATGGCAATCCGCATGGCATCCTACGACTACGAGGCCCTTCTGAAAAAGGCAAAGGAGAATCTTCCGGAGCACACCAGCGACGGCGAGAGGTTCCAGATGCCCGAACCCGACCTCTTTCAGGAAGGCAAGACCACGGTGTTCAGGAACTTCGGCGACATAGCGGATTCGTTCAGGAGGGATGCGGAAGCGATACTGGCCTATCTGCTCAGGGAGCTCGGCACTGCCGGGAACCTGGACGGGCGGAGGGCCATTTTCAAGAGCAGGCTCGGAGTGGAGCAGGTGAAGACCAGGCTCAAGACATACCTCAACACCTATGTGCTGTGCTCGGAATGCGGCAGGCCCGATTCGAAGCTCGTGAAGGACGGGCGCGTGCTCATTCTCGAATGCGAGGCCTGCGGCGCCCACAGGCCGGTGAAGGTGCCGAGGGTGATTGCGGCCGCGGAAATACCTGCCCTGGTAATAGGCAATACCTATGACGTGCTGATACAGGACCTGGGCAAGAAAGGGGACGGCATAGCCAAAGTGGATAAGTACATAATCTTCGTGCCTGGCACGACCAAGGGGACCACTGTCAAGATAAAGATAACAAACATTTCCGGGACTTCGGCCTTCGCCCAGTTGGTCTCCGGGTAGGTGATGGCGTGCCGAGGTGGGCCGAGTACCGCTCAGTTGTTTCCATGGCAGCGATATTCATTGCCACTATAGCGCTGGGCATGTTGATGTCCCTGCCGTTCATGAGCATGGGTTACCAGGCCTTCGAGAACCCCAATGACCTGCGCATACCCGTCATGTATGTGATTTTCATACTGCTGTTCTCCGGCTTCGTCCTGTTCCTCGCAAAGAAGAAGAAGCTCGGCATAATCCAGGGCCTTGTCCTGTTCGCAAGCGGGCTCACGCTGATGTACGTTCTGGTGATACCTCTGTCCTACCTGTTCGATTTTCTATTTACCAATTCATTCATCTACAGGTACAATGACGAACTGAGTTACCTTCTCCTTTTCATCAGCATAGGCATGGCCGGCTTTCTCACCTATGTCCTTTACAAGTATCCGGAATGGTATGTGGTGGACAGCATCGGCATAGTTGTGGGAGCGGGCATCATAGCCATCCTGGGTATATCCCTGGGAATACTCCCGCTGTTCATACTGATGATAGCTCTGGCGATATATGATGCGGTCGCTGTCTACAAGACCAAGCATATGCTGGATATAGCGGATGCCGTTACTGAGAAACGTTTACCCGTCATCATGGTCGTACCGAAGTCCAAGGGATATTCCTTCAGGAGGCAGAAAAGCCTCAAGAAGACACTGGCCACCAATGGCAAGAGAGAGGCCATGTTCATGGGACTGGGCGACATTGTTTTCCCGGGCAGTCTCGTGATATCGGCGATGACTTTCCTGGGCAGCGAAGTGACCTACAGGGGCGAGGTGATCGGGATGGAGCCCACTTTGCAGAGTTTCGGGGTCGCGCTGACCACGCTCACGGGTTCTCTGGTCGGATTTGCCGTCCTGATGAGGTTTGTGATGAAGGGTCGCCCCCAGGCTGGCCTTCCGCTTCTGAACTCCGGAGCCATCCTGGGTTTCGCGGTAGGCTATTTCCTGATATTCCAGGACTTCAGCATGGGCTTATGACAGGCCAGGCACAGATCCAACTATGTGGCGGGCAGTTGATTTCCTGCAAAACATTAATATCGTGAGTGTTATTGACCCCATCAATCAGGAGGAAAAAACATGCAGGCAGGACAGATGGCCTATGACAGGGCGATAACGGTATTTTCACCGGACGGGAGGCTGTTCCAGGTCGAATACGCCAGGGTGGCGGTTGGCAGGGGAACGACCACTGTGGGTTTGAAGTTCAAGAACGGCGTGATACTCATGGCCGACAAGAAGACGAGGAGCAAGCTCGTCGAGTCCAATTCGGTCGAGAAGATATTCCAGATTGACGAGCACATCGGGTGCGCGACCTCCGGTCTCGTTGCCGACGCAAGGTGCCTTGTGGACTACGCAAGAATAATTGCCCAGATAAACAAGGTCACTTACGAGGAGAAGATAAGCACGGACATGCTGGTCAAGCGGGTCTGCGACTACAAGCAGAACTACACACAGTACGGCGGTGTGCGCCCGTTCGGCACGGCACTTCTCGTGGGCGGCGTTGACAGCCAGGGAATCCATCTCTACGAGACAGACCCCAGCGGCGCGCTGAGTTCCTACAAGGCAGGCTGCATAGGCTCTGGCCGAGCCCAGGTAATAGAACTTTTCGAGAACAAGTTCAAGGACGGCATGTCCATGGACGACGCCCTCGTCCTTGGGCTGGAAGGCCTGAAGCTCAGCGGCGAGGAAGCTCCGACAGAGAACACCGTCGAGATCGGCGTCATCAAGAAGGGCGAGAAGTTCGAGAGACTGGCGCCGGAACAGATAAAGAAGTTCACTGACAAGTTGTAGGTGATAACATGGGTGGACCAAGAGGCGGGTCGAGGGGGGGTCAAATTGAGAAGGAGCACACGGACAGCCTGATGGACGGCATGGTGATTGCCAGGCTCGACTCCCATGGCCATACATTCGAGATTATTGTCGAGGCGGACTATGTCGGCGATGGCAAGCCAACCGAGTGGAAGGACATTCTGGAGCACATGCCGGCCGATGAGATTTTCTCGGACGCCAAGAAGGGCTTCCGGTCGCCCGCTGAGGAGATGTCCAAGGCATTCGCCACTTCCAGCTCCAGGGACATAGCCGTCGAGATTCTCAAGAAAGGCCAGGTCCAGCTCACCACCGAGCAGCGCAAGAAGATGCAGGAGGACAAGCACCGCCAGATAGTGGCGCTCATAGCCAGGGAGGGCATGAACCCCCAGACGAAAACGCCGCATCCGCCGCAGCGCATCGAGGCCGCGATTGCGGAAGCGGGCATTCACATAGACCCAATGAAACCAGCGTCAGTCCAGGTCAAGGACATTGTCCAGGCGCTGAGGGCCATTATCCCGATCACATTCGACAAGATGAGGCTGGCTGTGAAGCTGGCAGGCGTCGATTACGGCAAGTGTTATGGCGACATAAAGGCCTTGGGGACGGTCAGCAAGGAGGAATGGGGCCCGGACGGCTCCTGGATGGGCATAATCGAGATTCCGGCCGGCCTGCAGCAGGACCTTTTTAACAAACTAAATGAGAAGACCAAGGGCAATGTCGAGAGCAAAATACTAAAGTAGGGACTTATTAGGGGTGTCCGCAGGGTCATGAGCTAGACCGGTTCCTCCGTCGGGAGCCGGAAAAGGGTGTGATTTCATGTCTCAGGATGATGTTCAGGGGACGGAGCGGATTCTAGTGATGCCGGGCGAAGAGCTCGGCGACACAAGCTTCAAGCCGGGTATGGGCACCTACCGGAGAGGCAATGCCATTTTCGCGGCGCAGCTGGGGATAAAGAACATCAGGTCCGGCTTCATCAACGTCATGCCCCTGGGCGGCCGGTACCTGCCGAGGCAGGGCGATTCGGTCATTGGCCTGGTTCAGGATGTCGGGTCCTCGAACTGGATGGTGGACATTAACTGCCCTTACGTGGCCTTCCTGCATGCGAACGAGACCCAGTGGAAGGTGGATTTCGGCGCTGCGGGCCAGTACCTCACAGTCGGCGACATTGTGCTGGCAAAGATAGGCATGGTCGACGAGACAAGGAGAGTGAACCTCACGATGAAGGAGCAGGGCCTGAGAAAGCTGAACAACGGCCAGATACTGAAGATTCCCCATTCCAAGGTCCCCAGGGTGATAGGCAGGGGCGGTTCCATGATATCAATGCTCAAGGAGCACACGGGCTGCAGGATATTCGTGGGCCAGAACGGAATGATATGGGTAGACGGCGAGCTCGAAGCCATTGCCAGGGCCGCAGCCGCAATAAACCTCATCGACAAGGGCGTGCACAGGAACGGACTCACGGAATCGGTGAGGGCTTTCCTCGAGGGGGAGCCAGGCAGCAAGCGGCCTGCGGCTCCGAATCAGGGAACGGAGCGTGATTGAATGTCAGATGTGGTCAGGTTGATGGGAAAGGACGGCCTGAGGCCGGACGGCAGGAAGCCTGGCGAGATGAGGCCGCTGAAGATAGAGGCCGGAGTACTGAACAACGCTGACGGCTCGGCATACTTGGAATGGGGCAGCAACAAGGTGCTGGCAGCCGTCTACGGCCCGAGGGAGGCCCAGCCCAAGTACCTCCAGGACCCCACCAAGGCCATAGTCCAGGTGAGCTACAACATGGCCGCGTTCTCGAGTGAGGAAAGGGTCCGTCCGGGCCCGAACAGGCGCGCCACCGAGATATCCAAAATCACAGCCGAAGCCCTGGAGAACATAGTCCTCACGCATCAGTTTCCCAGGGCCAGCATTGACGTTTTCATCGAGGTTTTGGAAGCGGACGCAGGCACCAGATGCGCCGGACTGACCGCGGCGTCCGTGGCAATGGCCGACGCCGGCATACCGATGATTGACATGGCTGCCGCCTGCGCCGCCGGAAAGGCGGACGGCGTTCTCATACTGGACCTCGGCAAGAAGGAGGACAATTTCGGCCAGGCTGACATGCCGGTCGGATTCGTCCCGCGCACCGGCGATATCGTGATGCTCCAGATGGATGGAGACATGACCCCGGACGAATTCATGAAGGCATTGGACATGGCCATCGAAGCCTGCAGGAAAATCCATGCATTGCAGCAGGACGCGCTCAGGCGCAGGTACGCCAGGAGCCTGGAGGACATGGACGACGGGGAGGTGGAGAAATGAAGCGCACCATCATCCCGGAGATCCGGAGGGAGCTGATATACAAACTCGCGCAGAGGGGCTGCAGGGAGGACGACCGGTCATTGGACTTGATGCGCGCAATGAAATTCCAAATAAACCCAATCGGAACCGCAGAGGGCAGCGCCAGGCTGCAGCTCGGCAAGACTGACGTGCTAGTGGGCGTGAAGGCCCAGCCCGGGGAACCGTATCCGGACAAGCCCGACCAGGGAGTGCTCATGACAGGCTGCGAGCTCAAGCCAATGGCACATCCGGGGTTCGAGACAGGCGCCCCGACTGACGAATCAGTCGAGATAGCCAGGGTTGTCGACAGGGGCATCAGGGAGAGCGGCATGATAGACATGGGACAGCTGTGCATCGAACCAGGCAAGAAGGTCTGGATTCTCAACCTGGACATTCAGGCCGTCAACTACGACGGCAACCTGTTCGACGGGGCCACGATGGCAAGCCTCCTGGCCCTGCACGGCACCGTCATTCCGGCCTCGAGGTTCGGGCTCGGGAAGGACACGCCCCTGCCTGTAGGATCATGGCCTGTCACAGTCACGTTCGTCAAGATAAAGGACATCATGATGGTCGACCCCACTCTCATGGAGGAGCTTGCGGCCGACGCGAGGCTGACAGTGTCCCTGGACGAGAATGGCCACATCAGGGCAATGCAGAAAGGTTTAAAAGGAGCACTTACTTACGACGAGGTCGGCAGGGCATTGGACACCGCTCAAAAACTAACTCTGGACCTGAGGTCCAGACTGATGTCAGGTGAGTAACATGGCAAAAGGGACTGTCAAGGCAGGCATGACGGGTAAGTTCGGCGCAAGGTACGGCGTCAAGATAAGGAAGCAGATAAAGAGCGTATGCAGGCACAGAGCAAGGCCGCTGCGCTGCCCGGAGTGCCAGGCGGACGCGGTGAAGAGGGTTTCCTCCGGCATTTGGTTATGCAGGCACTGCAACCTCAAGTTCGCGGCATCGGCATATTCCACCAGAGTGAGGGCATACACGAAGGAGGAAGCCATGGCCCAGGAGGAGCAGTTCGCCAAAGAGGACGAGGCCCATCTCGCCCAGGAGCTGGGAAAGAAGCTTCCTGAGGAGCCCGAGGAGACAGAGGTGCTTCCCGAGAAGGAGGAGTGAGCTTGTACAGGTGCGCCAAGTGCAAGGAGAGGATAAGGGGCGACATCAACACTGTGGGAATACAGTGCACCAACTGCGGCACCAAGATATTCTACAAGGAGCGCCCCAACATCAAGAAGGACATAAAGGACCAGTAGGGGATATGAGATGCCGGTGAAGAACTTCGAATTCATGGCCATCGACGCGAGGCGGTTCGCCAGGTCCACGGAAATCCAGAAGAACATACAGATTCAGGTGAACCACGAGATAACCCAGGTCATAGAGCGCGCAGAGAAGGAGACAGAGTTCAACTTCAGATTCGCCATCAACTACACCGGCATGGGCGCCATCGCCTCGATCAAGTTCGAGGGCTATGTGCTTTTCGAGGGCCAGTCTGGCATAGCCCAGAAATGGCTCAAGGAGAAGAAGCTCCCGGACGACGTGGCTAACGAAGTCCTGAACCTCATCATGAGGAACTGCCTGATGCAGGGCGTCGTCCTGGCCAGGGACATGCGCCTTCCGCCGCCGATACAGATGCCCCAGGTCAAGGTCGGGCAGAAGCAGGGCCCGATGAGCACCGGCATGGAAGTCGCCTGAAGCCGCAATCAAATCGTTTCCATATTGCCGATTGCGGAATTACCTTTCCCCCTTTTGGATAACAAGCTGGAAATCTCTTACCCACGGTGGATTCTGTATTGTCGGCATATTGTTGTCGAATCCACCTTTTGCCAATAAAATGAAGCTTGGCGTTCGATTCAGCATTAATTGAAGCCAGGCCATCGATGCGCCTTTGCGGAGATATTGCGATTGGCGGTGCACCTTGAGATAGTATTTAATAACTTACATCCATATCAATTGTGGGAGGCATCATGGGCATTCGCTTGAAAATCATCGGCGCTATAATTGTGACTGCCGTTGTCATCCTGGCCGCTTTCGCGGTCCTGGTGTATCAGAACGGAGAGGACGATGATGATGCACATGCCCCACCCGCTATATTCCAGCCGGAATTCGATGAGGCTCTTCAAAACGTAACAGTTGGGAACGATACTGTTGTTTACACTTACGATTCAGATCCTGGCAAGTTGAATTACTCGGTCGACAGCATCATCGTTGGAACGGCGGGCTATGGCTATCTCAGGAAAATTACCGGAATTGAACAAAATGGAAACGTGGTCACCCTAATGACCGAGAATGCAGCGTTGACCGATGTGATCGAGAACGGCGAGATATATGTCAACCAGACCCTGGACCTCGGGAGCGGGACAAGGGCTTCAACGAGCATCGACCTGGGCTGCACCATGTACTCCTCGGGGGGAACATCGGTCGGCACAACTGGTGCCGCAGCAATTACCACCGATGTTTTTTGTCATGCAACAATCAAAAACTGGAAACTGACAGATCTCGAATTCTATACGGATGCAACCATCTCATCCAGCCTCTGCATCAGGGCAAGCCATTCTATCACGCTTGAGAAGGAAACTTTGCTGTACACGAGAACTCTGGCTCCGATAGTCATCCCGGTTGTAACTCCGTTAGTGGTGATACCCATAGTTCTCACACCGATATTGGAAATATCGATTGGTGCGGAACTTACAATAGAGGGCGGAATTGAAACAACGGTCAACACCGCATTGACAATTCGCGGGGGAGTGCAATATCAATCCGGAAGCTGGTCGTTAATAAATACAGTGCAACGCTCGGCCAGTTGTGCCGAGCCGACCGCAGATGTTTCAGCCGAGGCAAAGGCTTATGCTATATTGCCAAAAGTCGACCTAATAATAATGGGAATTCTAGGTCCTCATGTGGAATTGAGTCCGTACATGAGGTTATCCGCGTCCAGCGAAGATGACCCATGGTGGACAGTATATGCCGGCCTCGAGGGGAGTGCTGGAGTGAAAATGGAGATTTTCGATTACGAGATAGTTGACTATTCAGCACAGTTATTCCAGCTGGAATGGATTATCGCCCAGGCAAAGGAAAGAACCGTTCCTTCGGAGCCCCAAAATATAACGCTGATTCCGGGAGATTCCACCATATCACTTTCCTGGGATCCGCCGGTCAACAACGGCAGTTGTGATATCACAGAATACAGAATATATAGGGGGAATGTTTCGGGGGGAGAGGCCTACATCACCAATGTCTCCGAAATAGAATACGAGGACACGGGACTTGTGAATGACCAAACCTATTATTATCGAATCTCAGCGGTCAATGAGATGGGCGAGGGCAATCTCTCCCACGAGAAAAACGCAATGCCCTTCACCAGTTTGTTCAATTTAAGCAAAGCATTCAGAATTAACTCCGATGATGATTTCGAAAAACATGCGAACGGCGGCGGGAATGGGACAACCAACAATCCCTGGATCATCGAGAATTATGACATCAACGGACTTGATTATGGTTATTGTATCTATATAGGGAATACGACTGACTGCTTCGTTGTTAGGGACTGCTGCGTACGAAATCTAGTCGTCAACAGCCTCCCATACTGGATGGGGGGGCTAGTACTTTACAACGCCCAGAATGGATATATCGATAATAATCTTGCCACAAATATGGAAAATGGCATTTATCTCCACTCCTCCGATGGCAACACAATCACCAACAATAACCCGTTGTTCATTTATCTCGATTCCTCAACCGACAACTCGATCGCCTACAATACATTCTGGAATACTGGAGCAATTTTCCTTACTTCATCAAACAACAACATAATAGCAAACAATAGCGTTTCTTTCAGTTCTATCTCCCTTGAATCCTCAAGTTATAATTCCATCACCTACAATGGTCTCCTGAATTCTAGTATCAACGTTGGTGGCGATAGCAACTCCTTAACCAATAACCATCTACTGAATTCGACTATTTATATTTATTCATCAAGTAACATAATTGTCAGCAACACATTGTCCCGGCCGGTATACCTCGCTGCCTACATCCTTTTGTACATCTCCACATCATCTGGCTACAACCAGATATACCATAATAATTTCTATTACCATCAAAACAACAGCCCATGCTGGACCGACAATGCCACCAACCAGTGGGACAACGGCGCAGAGGGCAATTACTGGTCCCATTACGATGGAGCGGATGCCGACAGTGATGGTGTCGGAGATACTCCGTATTGGATTTCGGGCGTGGAAGAGGACAACTACCCTCTGATGAACCCTGTACCCTGATTTCAAACCTTCCTCGCCACAATGCTGACATACGCCGCCCACCTGCTCAGCCCGGGCATTTTTTCCAACAATTGTCTGTCCAGCCTCACCAGGAACAGGCCCTTCCTCCTCAGGATTCCCCTTATCCCCTTGGGAGCCAGGGGCACAAGATGGGGTATCATGTAAGACGTGAGGAAATAGAATTTCACCTTTTTAATTTTCAAGCCACCCTTTACGATGGCCTTCTCCATCGCGGAATAGGGAAGCGGTCTTTCGCCTTCCTCGTGGGCGCTGGTCCTCACCCAGCCCCGAATCCATCGTGCAGGGGGATTTCCTGCGAGAGGCTCCTGGGCCAGGAATATCCCGCCCGGTTTCATTATCCTGGATATTTCCGAGACGCATTTGTCCAGGTCGTCCGGTACATGGTGGAGGATTGCATTTGCTCCTACGATATCCGCGGATCCTGATTCCAAGGGTATGTCCAGGACGCTGCCCTTGATGTGCCTTACCCTGTCCTGACCGAGCCTGGGCGCCGTGTCAACCGAAATCACTTCGGCATCCTTGTGGGCCATGGCAAGGTGCAGGCCGAACCAACCGGAACCGCCTCCCAGGTCCACGATGCGCTTCGCGCCTTTGGCCATGACGGAGACTTTCGCTGACATGGCCCGGATGGGCTTCCAGGCCTGGTTGTGGATTTTCCTGTCCACGTTCCAACGGACTTCCATGGCTCATTCCCCCGCGAGGAACTCGCATGCCAGTTCCAGGGCTGCGCCGGCCGCGGATTCCCTGATTTCCTGCCTCTTTCCTTTGAATGCAAAACCTCTGGCCAGCTCCCGGTCGTCGCTGGCCACCGCGATGAATACGGTGCCCACAGGCTTTTCCTCGGTGCCTCCGCCCGGCCCAGCTATTCCCGTGACCCCTATCCCGATGTCGCAGGCGAAATTGTTCAGTATGCCCTTGGCCATGCAGACGGCGGTGCGCTCGGAAACCGCTCCGAATCTTTCCACGGTCTGGGCCGGGACGCCCAGAATCTCGACCTTGGATGAATCCGAATAGGCGGTGATGCCCCCGAGGAAGTATGCGGAGGAGCCAGGCATGTCCGTGATTGTCTTGCCCAGCAGGCCGCCGGTGCAGGACTCGGCCACGGCCAATGTGAGGCCTTTCGAGGTGAGCAGTTCCCCGAGCCTCTCTTCCGGCTTCATGGGGTTTCCCCGGCCAGCTCCCTGATGCGCCTGATGCCGCCGATGGCCTTCACAACTTTCACAGTGCCCGAAGGCACCAGCGCCTCCCAATTTCCCTGCTGCAGCATGATGCTCCTAACCTTCCGGCCCGTGTACATCTCCCTGTTGTACTGCTTTGGCCGCACGACCTCCACCCCTGCCTCCGCGAACAATCTGGCAGTGAGGTCGTTGTTCGTGAAAATCACCTGGAACGGCGGGACCAGCGACCTGACATGGCTCACCCAGACCGAGTACCTGTTTATGTCCACTATAGGTATGAGGAAATAGTGAGTTATGGCCAGCTCGTCCAGAGTCTCGGAAATCATCAGATGGCGCTCCCCGGCCGTGAACGGGTCCTCCAGGGTGTGGCTGTCCTGGGCGCTGCCTATCCCTATGACCAGCTTGTCCACCTGCGGGGCTATCTCCTTTATGACTTCGAGATGGCCATTGTGGAACGGCTGGAACCTTCCGAGGAACAAACCTGTCCTCAAGCGTCACCGTCCTCGTCGACGAATTCATGGATATGCTTGCATTGCAGCGTGAGATAATGCCGGCAGTGCTCGCACCTGTCGTCATCGAGGGAAATTCCCAGGGTGTTATTGAAAACGTAGCATTCCCTTCCGACGAATTTGTCCTCCTCCTCATCTTCGGACAAGCCCTCGAACATGAAACCGCACATCGGTATCCCCTCTCAGGATGGTACTCTGTCTGTCTGGATTGGCAGTACTACACTTGCACTCAGTGGCACGACAGCGGCCAGCTTCTTCACAAGGCTGTCTTTCTTCTTGCCGACAAACGCATGCTGCAGAACGTCGCTCAACGTGTCGACTGGAATGATCTCTATCTTGCCGATGTACTTGTCATCCAGCAGTACGTCCTTCATGTTGGCCCTGGGTATCAGGACCTTCTTCAGCCCCATTTCTGCGGCGCCTTCTATCTTCGCGGTGACGCCGCCGACCGGAAGAACCTTGCCCCTGACGCTGAGCGAACCCGTCATGGCCAGGCTCTGGTCCACCTCGATGCCCTCGAGCGCTGAAAACACGGCCGTGGCGACTGAAATGGATGCGGAATCGCCTTCGATTCCTGACTTGGACTCCACGAACTGCACATGCACATCGTGATTGGAAATGTCCTCGCCCGTCATCTTCTTGATGACAGCTGAAACATTCTGCACGGCCTCCTTGGCTATCTCGCCGAGACGACCCGTGGCAATTATCACACCGCCATTTTTGACTTGGGCCGGGGTGACCTCCGCTGCGATGGGCAGGACCATGCCTGAATATTCCGCAAGCGAGCCGTCGCCCTGGAACACTGCTAGGCCGTTCACCAGCCCGACTGCCGTTCCTTCTGTCAGCAGCGTCGCGTACTCCTTGTTCTGCTCCACCATGCGGTCCGCTATCTGCTGCTCAAGCGAGCGCGCGACCTTCTTTGCCTGCAGGACCTCTTCCTTGGTGGCGAATGGCAGATGGTTCTCTTTGGCGATGTCGCCGCTGACCCTGATGAGCCCGCCCAGCTCCCTGAGCCTCAGCGTGAGATGGCCCCTGCGGCCCGAGCGCCTCTGCGCCTCCCTGATGATCTCGGCGACCGCATCCTTCGTGAAATGGGGGATTTTCTTGTCCTTCACCACTTCCTGCGCGACGAACCTGATGAGCTTCTTTCTATTGTCGTCGGAATCTGGCATGACAGTCTTCATGTATGTCTCGTAACCGTAGCCGCGTATCCTGGACCTCAGGGCCGGGTGCATGCCGCCGTGCTGGATGCCGTTCTCGTCCTTTGAGCCGTATATCGAGTCCAGGTTTCCAGCGGCCACAAGCACGAAGCTGCATGGGACAGGCTGGCTCTTCACCATGGCTCCCGAACTGCGCTCGCTCTGCCCGACAATGGGGAACTTGCCCTCCTGGAGGGCTGTGAGGAGGCTCTGCTGGCTCTCCATCTTGAGCATGTTTATCTCGTCCACGAAAAGAACGCCCTTGTTGGCCTTGTGTATCGCACCCACTTCGACGCGGTCATGCTGGGGAGTCTCGAGCCCGCCGCTCTGGAACGGGTCATGCTTCACGTCGCCCAGAAGGGCGCCGGCATGCGCGCCTGTCGCATCGATGAACGGGGGCTTGTCTGTCGGAAGGTGCGACATGAGCAGCTTCGGAACCTGCCCGATCTCCTGGCGTTGGGCTCCCGGCATCCTCGTCGCCATGTAGATGAAAACCGCAGCCAGTATCCCGAAGAAAATCCACATCGGGTTGTGGTTCGGGTCTATGATGAACATGATGATTGCGAAGCCGACTATCAGGAAGATAATTGTGAACATTGTCTGGAACTTCTGGCTCTGCCTCAGCATTACCTCGGCCTTCTGCGCCGAGACAATCTCCTTGCCCTTTCCTGCGGGCACGACCTTGATTATGGGCTCGTTGGGGTCCTCCAGGTTGGGATAGGCTATGACGTCCTCCAGCTCGCCTTTCGGGAGGTAATCGACCATGGCGTTGGCCAGCATGGACTTGCCTGTTCCCGGCTCCCCGATGAGGAGGACATGGCGCTTCTGCTCGGCCGCCTTCTTTATCACGTAGACGGCGTCCTCCTGGCCTATCACCTGGTCAGCAAGGCTTGGGGGAATCTTGACCTGGTCTGTGGTCTCGAACTTGAGGTTCTGGATCCACTCATCCGGCGGCAGCTTGCACAAATCCTTTTCCATTGTCCAGTGCTCCGATTATTTATTTCGATGAAATATAACATACTCTTGGATATAAAACCTTCGCACGAATAATCAGATAAGATAAAATTATATAATCACATCCGTTCATTGCTGGACAAGGTGAAAAATCATGCAGAGGAGAATGGTTCTGATAGGGTGCGGGGTGGTGGGCCAGGGATTCCTGGAGATACTGGTGAAAAAGAAGGAATTGCTGGAACAGGAGTTCGATTTCGAGCCTGTCCTGGTGGGTGTAGCAGATATGGTGAAGGGCTCGGTTCTTGTCCCTGACGGGATGGACATGGCCAAGTTCCTGGAGCATGTCAGGTCCAAAGGCACAGTCCATGACTTCCCGGCGAACGGCGCCGTTGTCGGTCTGAACTCCCTGGAGATGCTGGAGCAGGCCGAGGCCGACATCATGGTCGAGGTCACCTACACGGATATTAAAACAGGGGAACCAGCAACCAGCCATATCAAAAAGGCTTTCGAGAGAGGCATGTGCGTGGCGACGACCAACAAGGGCCCGGTTGCGCTCCATTGCAAGGAACTGCACAGGCTGGCCGAGGTGAACAATGTCCTGTTCAGGTACGAGGGCGTGGTCATGTCCGGCACGCCGATATTCGACCTTCTGGAGTATTGCCTGGCAGGGAACGATGTACAGGAGATCAGGGGCATACTGAACGGCACGACCAATTTCATGCTCACGAAGATGGAGGAGGAGAACATGAGCTACGCCGACGCCCTGGCCCTGGCCCAGAAGCTCGGGTACGCGGAAGCGGATCCAACCGCGGACGTCGAAGGCTTCGACGCCCTGGCCAAGGTCGTCATCCTGTCCAATGTGGTTCTGGGGGGAAGCATCTCGCCCGCGGATGCGCAGGAGAGGGTCGGAATCTCCGGCATCACGATCGAGGATATACAGAAGGCCAAGGCCGAGGGCATGAGGTACAAGCTCATAGGCTCCACCAAAAAGGAGCACGGCAAGATCATAGCCTCCGTGAAACCGGTCAAACTTGACCTGAGCGACCCTCTGGCGGGGGTCGGCGGCGCGGTGAATGCCCTCACCTTCAAAACAGATCTCTCGGGCGCAGTGACCATCCAAGGTCCAGGCGCAGGCAAAACAGAGACAGGTTTCGCCATACTCATCGACGTCCTGAACATGCATAAGGAAATGTAGGAGGGAAACAGATGGACAGATACAGGGTAGCAGTGGTAGGCGCGCTGGGCGCAGTCGGAACAGAGATGACAAAGACCCTCGAGAAGAGGAAGTTCCCGGTCTCGGCATTCATCCCGATGGATATCGAATCCATGGCCGGCAAGAAAGTAACCTACAATGGAAAGGAAGTCACTGTCCGCGCCGCGAAGGCCGGCGCCTTCAAGGACGTGGACATAGCCCTGTTCTCGGCTGGCACAGAGGCCAGTCTGGCCCTCGCGCCCGTCGCCGTCAAGGAAGGCGCGGTCGTCATAGACAACTCCGCGGCATGGCGCATGGAACCGGGCATTCCTTTGGTCATCCCGGAAGTGAACCCTCAGGCCCTGGACGGGCACAAGGGCATCATCGCCAACCCAAACTGCTCGACCATCCAGATGCTCGTGGCTGCAAAGCCCATCCACGACGCGTACAAGATCAAAAGAATCGTCGTTTCGACCTACCAGGCAGTATCCGGGACCGGAGCCCCGGCAATAGCCGAGCTGAAAAGCCAGGCGAAGCAGTACTCCGAAGGCAGGCCCATCGAAGTGAAGGTCTATCCGCGGCAGATATTCTTCAACCTGATTCCGCACATCGACGACTTCCTGGAGAACGGCTATACGAAGGAAGAGATGAAGATGGTCAACGAGACGCACAAGATTCTGGACCCAGCCATATCAGTGAGCCCCACGGCTGTCCGCGTCGGTGTGATCAGGGGACATTCAGAATCAGTCAACATCGAGACAGAGAAACCTTTCAAGGTGGAGGAAGTCGTGAAGTTGCTCAGAAAAGCGCCAGGCATCCTCGTGATGGACGATCCGTCCAAGCTCGTTTACCCGACTCCGCTGGACTGCGACGGGCGCTATGAGACCTTCGTCGGGCGCATCCGCAGGGACACGACCGTTCCGAACGGGCTCAATATCTGGGTCGTTTCCGATAACCTGCTGAAAGGCGCGGCCCTGAACGCCGTGCAGATTGCCGAAACCCTCGTCGCAAAAGGGCTGCATTCAAGGAAGGTCTGAATGGCGCTGATTGTCCAGAAGTACGGGGGCACATCGCTGGCCGACGCAGCTTCGAGAGAGCTGCTCGCCGGAAAAGTCCAGAAGGCCAAGGCCAACGGAGACAAAGTCGTCCTAGTAGTCTCGGCCATGGGCAGAAAAGGCGACCCCTACGCCACGGACACGCTTCTGGACCTGCTGGGCGAATTCCCCGGAGGCGCGGACGGGCTGACAAAAGACCTGCTGGCCTCGTCCGGAGAGGTCATTTCGGCCTGTGTAATAGCCTCCCTGCTGGACTCGAAGGGAATTCCGGCAGTCCCCATGACCGCCCATACTGCCGGCCTCGCTGCGGAAGGGCCTTTCGGCGATGCCGTCCCCGGCAAGGTGGACCCCAAGCCCATCAGGGCGGTCCTCAAGACCGGCAAGGTGCCGGTGGTATCCGGCTTCCAGGGCGTTGACAGGACAGGAAACATTCTGACGCTGGGGCGCGGAGGCAGCGACACCAGCGCGGTCGCGATAGGAGCGGCTATGGGAGCAGATTTCGTGGACATCTACAAGGACGTGCTGGGCGTAGCCAAGGCAGACCCGCGCCTTGTGAAAGGCGCGCCTTACATGAAATTCCTTGACTATGATTCGATGTTCAGGCTGGCCAAACACGGGGCCAGGGTGCTCCACGATAAGTCAGCGCTGCTCGCGAAATCGGCCGGGCTGCGCATCAGGGTGCGCTCCACTTTCAATGATAGTGAAGGAACGCTCATAGGACAGGCCGGGCATGAGAAGATGCCCGAATTCCTGGGGCTGGCTTCGAGCCCTGCCGGGGAAGACAGGATGCGCATAGTGGCCGTTTTCAGGTCCGGGGCGGGAGCCAAGGGAATCGCCAGGGCCAGAGAATGCGCGAAGGCCTTCGGGGCCAAAGCATCGGAAGCGGAATGCGGGGACCCGGATGCGGTCGCATATGTATGCGCGAAAGAACGTGCTGGAGCATTTGCGGAAATCCTTTTCGCAGCGCTGGAGTATTAGAAAGCCTTAGCCCATTACCCAATCATCACCCTTATCTCCCCGCCACTCTCCACCCTGAGGGTGACTTCCTCCCCGGCCCTCAGCTCAAGGGCATCCGCGACGGCCTTGGGTATGCGCAGGATAAGGTTGCTCCTGATCCTGCCCAGCTTGGCCCGGTAGACTTCCTTCCTGACCTGGTTGAGCAGCAGAATTCTCTGCGCCTGCTCCGGCTCGAAGTACTCCTCGCCGCATGTGCATTTCCATCCGTCTATCTTCCTGCCCTGGAAGCTGAGTTTCGCTGGTCTGGCAGTCTTACCGCAAGATATGCATTTCATGTCTTTCATATGTTCACGACATATGCTGTATGCATCTGTGGCATAAATATGTTTGTTATTCATGCATAACTATATCTTGGCCGATGCCAGAATCCCAGGACCGGGTCGAATGCCGGTTTTAACACCTCCCCGGGGCAAGCCCCGAGGTTTCCTAGGAATGAACTCAATCATCACCAACCCGGTTCCGTCAACCGGGTCACGACCCCGCCCTCGGATGGGAGAATGATAACAATCAGGCAGGGTATGATGGCATTGGCAGGAATTTCGTTCACTGCCAGCTCAGCACGAACTCGCAGTACTCGGAGCCCTTCGTGTTGCAGGCCGTATGCTCGACCTTTCCCTCGAGTCCGCATATCTCCATCATACCGGTGAGGCTGCCTCTGAAGTACTGGCATTTCTCCGGTGCGTCCGGGAAGCCCCTGTACCGCATTATGATTTTCTTGGGGTTGTCCTCGACCAGCTCGACCCCGCCGAAATCATAGACATTGTGCCAGCCCGTGACCGCGCCCTTGATGAACTCCCTGATGTCCGGGTTCCTGGCCATGTAGCTCAGGTGCCCCAGGTTCCGTATGTTCCACACGCCTATCTCGAATATCTTGGACATGTCCCCGCTGCCGCATATCCTGTCCGCGGAGGCCAGGAGTTCCATGTACAGCTCGTAGTCGTACCAGTTGCTCTCCACGAAGGTGTTCTCGTCTGCTTTTGAGCAGTTCGGGAGATTCTTTATGTCGTCCTGGAACCGCTTGAGGCCCAGAAGGCCGCGCTTCCACCTTACGAACCTGAAAACATTTGCCAGATGAATTCCCTTGACATGGGGCATGGAAATCACTTCGCGGCTTCCTTTCTGGAGAGGCCCTGTTCCCTGTTGAACAGTTCGTTTTCCTTCTGGATGAGCATGAGTTCTATCTCATCTACTTCCCTCTTCCTGAGCAGGGTGCGCTCCTCGAGATTCTTTATCTCCTGTATCCTGGCCTTGAGCTTCTCCCTCTTGCCGTCGAGATCCCTCTCGGCCGTCCTGATGGCCCCTTCCTTGCCAGCTAGTTCGTTATTCTTCACAGTAAGCTCGTTCTCCTTTGCCTCGAGCCGCTTCTTCCAGGCCTCCATGCTCTCCTCCCTCTCCCGGAGGTCAGTGCCCAGCGTGTCAAGCTCTTCCTTCCTGGCCTGCAGCGATTCCTCCCTGTCATCCAGCTCGTTGGCTCTTGTCTGGTTCGCCTCAACATTTTGTATCAGCTTCTCCTCCTTCTGGGCGATCTGCTCCCCGAGCGAGGCAAGCTCCCTGACCTTCGCCTCCTGCTCCCTGCCCCTGGCATCCAGTTCCCTGCGCTTGTCGTCAAGTTCCGAATCCCGCTTCCTCTGGGCGGCACGCTTCTCGTTCATCTCCTCCTCTGCGGCATCCAGCTCCTCGGCGCGGGTCGTTATCTTGCGGTCGAACTCCCGCATCTCCAGCCATTTCTCACGGGTCTCGCTCTCCCTGGCCACGATGTCCCTTTCCTTCTTCTCGAACATGAGCGTCTTGTCAGCAAGTTCCGATTCCCTCTTGCCCAGGGTCTCTGTCCTGCCAGTGAGATCCTCCTCGCGCTTCGATATCTCGGCGGCCATTATGTCCAGCTCTTCGTTGCGGTGCGCCAGCTTTCCGCCGAGGGATTGGAGCTCCGCCTCCTTTTTGTCAAGGTTCTGGATGCGGATTGTCATGTCCTTTTTCTTGGTCTGGAGTATCTGCAGTTCCGTCTGGATCCCCAGGTCCTTCTCCTGGAGCTTGGTTTCCCTGTTGTCCAGTGCCGCCTTCATAGCCTGGATGTTCTGCTCCTCGGCTCTGAGCTGCGCCTCCCATTCCTCGAGCTGCTTGGCCTTGTCGCCGAATATCTTCCTGGAAGCCAGGAATCCGACCTTCCTCTCGGGCTCGGCCTCCGCCTGGGATTTGGGGGTTGGCCTGGTTTCGGGCTCCTCCTCGGCCTCCACGACAATCTCCTCCAGGGCCAGAAGCTCCATGGGCAGTATCTCGTCGATCTCCTTGTCGAGGGCCTTCTCCCTGTCTATGCCCACAAGCTCTGTCTGCAGTTGGACTTCCTCTGGAGTCAGCTCGTCCTGGACAAGCTCGGGCTGCGCCTTTCTCTCGGGCTCCCGCGCAGGGGCGGCCTTCTCCTTCGGAGGCAGTGCCTGGGTCGGCGCCCTGACAGGTTTTGGTGCCGGCTTTGCCTTGGGCATAGGCGGTTCCAGGTGCCTGTCCACCTTCAACTGTTTGACGCGCCTGTCATACTCCTCCCTGGTAATCTGATTCTTCTGCAAAACCTTGTGAAGTATTTTGATATGTTCGTTGACCTCTCTCTCCGCGACCTTCCTCTCCTCATCGGGCAGCGGTGTCCAGGCAGGTTGGAATTTTTCAGGCTCAGGCTCAGCCTCAGGCAATGGCCGAGGCGCTTTCTTAGGCTTTCCCGCCGGCGGTCCGGCCGGGACCGGAATCGGCTTTTGAACGGTCTCCGGCTGTACGGCCCGGGCTCCTGGCTCAGACACATCAGAATCACCCAGGGCGCCGCCGCAGGTTATGCATTCAGCGCTTCCGGCCGGCGACAGCGAGTCGCATATTCCGCATCTGATGGAATCCGCAGGGGCCTTCTTCGGAGCTGGCTTATGTGTCTCCTTTTTCCCGGGGAAAAGACCGCCCTTCTTGGATTCGGTCAGGGCGCCGGTCGTACCGATGTTGCTGTCAAGACCGTGACCAGTGTCCTCATCCTTTTTCTTTTTGTCGAACCAAGCCATCTTTCTTCCTGCCCCTCATGCGCGCACGCGCAAGTACATCATAGGATATTCCGAATATATAGTTTTGCCCCATCTAAAGGCTGGCTACTGGCGTTTCGGTGCAGTCCGGCGAATTTATCGGTTTTTGGAACCTTTGGGAGCCTATCGACATCATCTCCTCCATGTCGACCATGTTGATGCCCAAGTATTTCACGGTCATTTCCATGGATTCGTGGCCTAAGAACCGCTGTATCGCAGCTAGGTTCACCTTGCCCCGTTCCACCATCTCTAAGTAGAGGTTCCTGGCGCAGGTCCTCCGCAGGGTGTGGTGGCTGAACTCTATCCCCGCCTTTCTGCTGACGTTCTTCAGCAGTATATTCAGGGTGTTGTCCGAGGGGGTGGTTATCTTGTGGTGGTTCGGCCAGGCGATGACCTTTTCTGGGACCTTCAGGCCGTTCCTGAAAGCGTGCGGCTCCAGGGTGTCCGCCCTGAAGTCCTTCACTTCCCGCATGATGTCCTTGGTGAACGGGTGTACTGGGATGGTTCGGAACTTTCCGCCTTCCCGTCCTTTTTCCAGGACTATCATGTGTCTGCCCAAGTAGTAGGACATCAGCAGCCGCTTGCAGCCGCCCCGCCTCATTCCCAGGTGTAGTTCGAAGTGGACAATGACCTTCTCGAACAGCGGCGAGTTCATCGCCGTCTCCCAGACTATTCGGTCTTCGTCCGTGTCCCTGTCCAACCAGTCCGCCTTGTTCATGCACTTCGGAGCCGGGCCGGTGTCCGCGCGTTCCACATACGGGTTTTCCACGAACCTGAGGAAGTCCTTCACGCCCATCTTGTAGGCGCTGTTGTGCAGGTTCCGATAAATGAGTTCGATATCCTCCTGCGACAGTTTCTTGGGGGCTGTCTGGATTCCGTTCTCCATCAGTATCCTGCGCGCCAACCTGGCCGCCGCGGTATAGCTGGCGACCGTGTATGGCGACTTCCTGCTCTGGTTCAGTTTTGCTTCCCATTGATCTATTCGGCACAGATACGTTTCCTGTCTTGGCATCTGCCTCCCTCCGTATCGATTGCTTCGATAAATAATTTGGCTGCAGCGATTGGGGATTATACCCCAGCTGAGCGGCTTCGAGGGGCTCATTTGTTGTGCTGGTGCATGTACCGTTTCCCTCGCCGCAGCCGTTCACAGCATTGCCTCCGCCAGTTTGTCGGCTGTAATGAAAATGACATTACTCTCAGCAGCCCGCATGTGACTCCGGATGACCTCGCCGGCAAGGACCTGGTGGGCGCATATAGGTTTGAGAAGT
Source organism: uncultured Thermoplasmata archaeon (assembly GCA_964354755.1). Lineage (GTDB taxonomy): Archaea > Thermoplasmatota > Thermoplasmata > SG8-5 > SG8-5 > UBA147. The sequence continues at coordinate 276,802 of CAYHBA010000001.1, read as the reverse complement.
ATCGGGTGCATGTCCCCGCGTCTCCAGCCGCAATAGGGGCAGATTTGACAATCCTGTATCCATAGAGCTTGGTTGAGGGAGAACGGGCCGCGGCGAGGCTCAGTGGTCACGCGCTCACCATCCGATGCTGGGTATTGAATCCCCAACGGTTGGCGGTTATCCAGCGGACCTCGACCGGCAGCACTATCTTCCGGCTGATGGCCTCGCGTGCCGCAGCTTGGGCGGAAAATCGTTTTCCCTGGAAGTAGAACAACTCGAGCCCGGTTGCGAGATCATGGACTGTATAGGTTATCAGTCGGCCTCGGTCGTTCGTGCCCTTGGGGTTGTTGAGGGTCATGGGTTTCCGGCCCCCGACAATGTGCTGTAATGGCCTCTGGCGGCTCTGTCCACCTGAACAAGTCGGTCTCTATCTGCGCGTTCCTCGTTGGCAGTCTCTTCGTCATCTGCGGATGCCGGCGGAGTAATGGCGATGCTGATAGTCACGGTTGAACGGGCTTGTTCTTCTGGTATCACGCCATCATCAATCAATTTGGCCAGCTTGGTTTTGTTCCAGGCTATGTTGCAGGGCATCTTATTTTGAGGCAGCACCTCCAGTAAGGTATCCATCAATGAAAATTCATCAACAATCTCCACGCTCTTCCGTTCCTTCCTGTCGATTGTCCATCCCCGCGTTTCTATCCTGCCGCTGTCCACCGGCCAGTGCTCTATCAATAGAGTCTTGTCTTCGGCCAGTTCCAGTTTCATTTTCTCGGACTGCGCCTTCAATTCCGACAGATCCCGGTCCATCTCTTCCTGGAGAGCCTTCAAGCGGTCTGCATATGGTTGCGCCCGTTCCTGGATTGTCTCGCTGATTTCCTTGATCGCTGTGGTCAGGCCGATAATATTTTCGACTATTTCCTCAACATTCATGCGATCATTCCCTGCGCCCCCCAGCGCTGTTGTTTGCAACACCATGGCTCCACGGCTCCTTTCTCTACCCGTTCATTGCTTCCAGTCTGAGCCTGATAGCCTCTTTGACAAATTCGGTAATAGTGTTGTAATTTCCCTCTTTAACCTTTTTTTCGATTTGTTTGTAAAGGTCGCCAGGCAGACTTATCGTTCTGAATTTTCCCATATTTATCAATCACCTGTAAGGTCTATTTCATATAAATAAATTATGCTACAAGTAATTGACAAGTGATTGATACGAAAGATTTATATGTCCTGTGCGTTATGGGTAACACATGCGAACCCCTGTAAGAACCGTAAGCATACCGGCTGACTTGCTCGACCGTGTTGAAGTATTCATTGAGAAAGCTGGCCTGGGTTATTCCACACCTACGGATTTCATAAAGGAAGCCATAAGGTTACGCCTCGAAGCCCTAGCGAGAGAAGAGCGGGTCTACACCAAGGAATAACCGTCTCATGCCATTACCTCGCTCATCCCCGCGAGCAGTTCCTGGATATCCTCATGCGGCAGCATCATGATCAGCGACTCAATCATGTCAATCGTACTGCTCCGGGGCAGCTCGAGCTCCACGCCGCCTTCGGGGGTTGCAAAGGTGATGAAGCATCTGTCCTGGACCCATGACACTTTCATTCTGGACAAGAAAAGCTCGACATTCGTCTCGCTCACCAAATATTGACTCTTTCCCTGCTTGCAGAATATCTTGACTGAATTTTCCAAGCTATTACCTCCCGGATTGATAATTCCCGGAGAATATTTAACCGGGCGCAAGGGGTGGGCGAAAGTATCGCCACACATACATCCAGGGGGATGTCCACACTTCATAAACCAAGAGCGAAGCGGTTGCACAGAGACCATCATTCCGAAGGGGTGGGGGTGTGGGGGGCTGTCGCGGGTCAATCACTCAACAAGGACAAGCCACAGGCCCCCATGGGCGCTGCATCCCTGAGGAATACTCGTGGAATATTGAGGCGTTACCTGAAAAGATGTAGAAGCAATTAGCTTCAAGGTGTCTTCACGTTGAATGAAGGGTCGGGGCGGTGTGCGGGTTTAATGCAACCCCAATTCGCATTGTGCATTAAACCCGCTCCCCGCCCCTGCGTTGTACTCGTAGCTGCTTCGCCGTAACATCAGGAATATGGTGGCTTGCAACCGTACGCTTTGTTGGCGAATCTCGTCGCTACCAGGATACAAAGCTCCGGCGAGGCATTCAAGCGGTTCTCTCGTATACTCTTCAATTCTTGGATACAACACTATTAGGACTAGGATTGTTAATAAATAAAAGTCCCACATAAATTATTGCTTGAACGAAGGAGTCGATAGTCAACTCAATAGCATGTGGTATTCTCAATCCGATTGGGAGCCAATGTCCGACGATTAATGGAATTACAGCCACTTGTACGAAAATTGAGAAACCGAGCCACAACCGAAGTGATTGTTTGGTTCCCTTCCACATTATTATCACTAGCATTGCTGCGAAAAGGAAAAAAGCACTCCGTATGAACTGCAGGGCAATCATTTCAGATACATCAGGAAGAATAATGCCTAACTCCAAGCTATGATCACTATAATATGGAAGAACCCACGGGCTAATTGCCACACCTATAAAGTAATATAAAGGTACATATGCGAGCCAAGCCAATACAAATCTCCATGTCCAGTCCAAGGTTTTTCTTTTAGCAAAGTAACTTTTGGCTTCAGTTCTAAGGCTACGGTCTTCCTTGATGGGTTTCCACATTTTGGCTATCGCTAACGAAATAAACAGGGAAGGAAAAATATCCATTACAATCCCGAAATTTAAATTCATCATTGTAGTAAAGATAACCGATTCAAAGACTTGGAGCAAAAAATAGATAATGTAGTTGAAAAGAAATATGCAAACAAATCGCTCTAGGAAACCTTGATTTAATTTCTTAAAAAGCTCTCCAAGGACTATAGAGATTATCATTCCCGCAGGTATCATTAGAATAATTGTTAAATTTGTATCAATTGATGCTGGCATTGTTGGTTGAGTCAGTCCTAAGGTTATTGCCACAATTCCCCCAACTATCATGCCGACAATTAGCAAAATTGAACAAATGAAGCTCTTTAAAACGACCTTCAAAATATAGTTAATATCGAATTTAATAATCATCAGTAGCTCCTATATCCATATTAATGAAATTTTTATTAAGGATTTGGGGGGCACAGAACCTACGACTGAAACGTCCATCTCCAAGTGAATGCATCCGTCCGGTAATAAGGCTTTCGTTGTGAATAGAATCCGTTGGGGCTCAATTCATTGCCTGGCTTAGCTGGGGCATCAACGCCACCTCTCGTCAATACAAGGTGGTCACGGCGGAGGTGGCTCCCTTAATTATCATTCGGTTGCATGCCCTTGTTAAGAGACATCTATATAATCTTGAAATCTATTTGGTATTTATGAATGATGAAAAACTCATTAATGAAATTAAAAATACGATATTAAAGCATACTGGGGATAATTTAATCTCTCTTTATGTTATTGGTTCTTTTATCACAAAAGACATGATAAATAACAGCGATATCGATTTTATCGGTGTAATGAAGTCCAGTTATGATTTTACTAATGAGACGCAATTGAACGAAATTCTGAATAATAAAATTCGCTCTGCTCACAAAATTGACATTGGCATGATGAGTTATGACGAATTTTTCGGTGGGGAATCCAAAGGGAGTATAATGGAAAATATCGAATTGCCGGTATTCATTAACTTCCTTAAGAAAGCGAAATTAGTACATGGAAAACAGTTAAACTTTAATGAATTTTCAATCAAGCCAGCGACTCTGAGAAACGAATTGGAATATCATATTGATATATTTTATGAGCATAAAGATACATTTAAAGAAAAAGACCAAATTTGCCCTGACTTCACATTCAAAGATTTTATTAAGGTAATCTTTTACATCGCTGATATTGAACTGCATCTTGTGAGTGATAACAAGTCAGTCAATGGCTACTCTGAAATAGCAATGGCATTCAAAAACAATGAAAAACACATTGTGCACTATTCATTAAAGCTACGTAGACAACAAGTGATCTCAAAAGATGATAAAATCAAATGGCTTGAAGTAGCAGAGAAATATTTAATTGATTTGAAACGGGCACACAGCCTTAGCCAGTAGCCACTTGCCCCAAGTGAATGCGAAAGGCAGATAATAAGCCTTTCGTTCACACTCCCCGTCCCTTCGTTGTACTCGTGGCTGCTTCGCCGTAACGTTGGGAAAACGGTGGCTCGCATCCGTGCGGATTGCTCGATGAGCGGCAGTGCAAGGACGCAATCCTCCGGCGAGGCATCCACGCGGCCTCTCGTCGTTTCCAGATGTTCATGGCCGAGCTCGGTCGTTCAACTTACAAACGGAGATGGGCCTTTTGCATAATATTAGTTTCAGATACTACTTCAAACCCACAGTCTTGATATAATTTTAATGCGCTGGGATTCTTTAAATCGACATTCAATTCCACAGTCAAAGCGCCTTTCTCTTTCATCCAAGACAATCCCGATGATAATAGGGATTTTCCCACACCCTTGTTTCTCTCTGATGGAATCACAGCAATCCATGTAACAAATCCTCTATCCGGCATCGCTGGATGGATGAAATTAAATATCAGTCCAATGACATCGTTGCTTTTCCTTGCCACAATTATTCCACTTATATCAAAACCCTTTTCTTGGAGAAGTCGGTCAAATTCACCAATTATTTCCTCTACATGCTCATTTTCAAAACCAATTGCTAAGACATTCCTTACCTTATCAATCTCATTTTGATTGGATGGTCCAATATGATAACCTGCTGCCATTTTAGAACTAGTTTTCATAGATTGCTTTAATTTACATGACATCTGGTATGATATTTTCCAAATGGTAAATCCATGTGACTTGTAGAAATCAATCATTTTTGGAAATGACGAATCAACATGGACTCCGGCTTCATCCAATCCTTTCTGACGATAGTAATTCATAACCAGCTTGTAAAGGACATCTTCAATCCCAAGCATACGGTGTTCTGGACTAATTATCATTCCAATAATTCCTCTTTTTCCAGCAAATATCTCCCCTTTGACACTTCCGATGATCTCTGAATCCTTGATTGCTAGAAAATGTGATTGAGAATCATACCCTGGTTTTCCAAAAATATATTGCTGCGCGATGTCAGCAGTTAGAGTATTATGTGATGGATAATCCGAATGAGCATGATTGTAAAACCGGACAAAATTGTCGATATCTATCGTTTTATCATAGTTTCTAATATCGATGCCAGTCAGGCCCATCTCCTTCAAAGCTATTCACTCCCTCGCAAGTCACGTGTTCCCATTATCCGATATCAGATATATATAGGTTATATCAGTTAATATCAGTTAATATCAGTTAACATAACCCCGTCCTTACAGACGAGGCTTGTAGCTATATAATTGCATATCGTATGTAAGGAGTATGTTAACAATGCGCACGCGCGACCAGCCTTGCCTGGCGTGCGAGGGCGGTGCCTTTAATCGCCTGGCTTTGCGTTCGTCTCTAGCAGCTAAGCCAGCGTTTATTGGCACCGCCCGAGTGTAGCTGGATGTCAAGCCAGAATCAGCCCGATCGCCTCGACATCCCGAACCCGAATAAATCGCTGGACCGACCCCTGGGCGATGCGCTGGAACTGGCCGCGAGTATTTTTCTTTTGACCTCGCTGCGCTTGCTCGGGCTCCAAAAGAAAAATATTCAGTAAACAAGAAAACTCGCCCTCACCTGCTCGCTCGGTACAACACTGGCGCGTGGGCGCGCCAGACTCACGTTAGGCAATACCGCGCCCGCCCCCCAGAGGAGACCGCCTTTTCAGGCGGGAATGGCCAGGGAACACTCCCCGGCCAATCACAATCAAGGGAGTCGACTGGTTCCATTGCCATTCAAACCAGCTCCTTTACCGACTCGTTCCAGGCTTTCCATTCCCGATACTCGCGGGAATAGCTAAGCCAAATTGGCCGGTCGTTCATGCTCGCCTCTGCTTCCTTTACACCCGAGGCACAGGTGCCGATGTTTGTTTGAGACAACTTTTCTCACCGGATTCACGGGAGAAAGGGTGGCTGGACGGAAGCAGGGCATGAACGAAAGACTGGGGGTAGAGGAGGGCCAGTGCAGGGCGGAGGAGGGGGCGGGCTAGCGGTGATGTTAAGTATGGTTGTTAAGTATAGCAAAAGGCGGATGTTGCAGCCTACTTTTTGTATCTATTTTCAAACATTAGATTGCTCATTTATTACTTTGATTATCTGAGCTTCAGTAATTTTGCCAGTCAGTATATGTTTACCAATAATTACGGTTGGCAATATCTTCACTCCTTTGAAAAAAGCTCGCATTGCATACCGAGTCCGCGCTGTGTCATATAGAATTATTTCGAGATTGTGTTCGGTAGCAATTCGGTCAAGTCGAGTCCTCAATTCATTTTCTTCATCGGTAAAATTGACGAATGCCATCTTAACATTAAGTGAAGAATCCTTTGTTGGTGTCCAACCCGCTCTCATAGACCATGGAAGGTTTCCAGTACCTTCACCTTTCACAGCGCCTTTATCTGAGTCTAGGTAGAGTTCAATTATCATCACTTCACCTAACTGGCCATCCCCAAATTCACGTTCCTAACCGGGCACTCCTCCGCTACGCCAAGTCACGTGTTCCCATTATCCGATAACAGGTATATATAGTTTATATCCGTTAGTATTAGTTAACATAACCCCGTCCTTACAGACGAGGCTTGTAGCTATATAATTGCATATCGTATGTAAGGAGTATGTTAACAACGCGCGCACGACCATCGTCGTGCGAGGGCGGCACCTTTAATCGCCTGGCTTTGCGTTCGTCTCTGGCAGCAAAGCCAGCGCTTATTGGTGCCGCCCGAGCAGTCGGGCGCCGTCACCCCGGCCTCAGCCCGATCGCCTCGACGTCACGGACGCGGATGAACTGCTGGACCGAACCCTGCGCGATGCGCTGGAACTGGCCGCTCTGGTTCAGGTGCTGGAGAAGATAGTACAGATAGCGGGGGAATAGTACATCTCTCCTGGACACTCGAATATGAATGAAGGTGTCCGGATTCCCCGGCCAGGGTGTCCGACTGTCGCCAATTATCACAGGTTCGCCAAGTTTCTCTATGGAGCCGGACACCCGCCGGATCAGGATATCATCGACTTGCAGGGAGATGTCACGATTCCCCCGCGTAACATCTGCGAGCTGGCCGAGCGTCACTTGGCCTAGCAAGCTCTCACCACCTGAATCCCAGAGGGGCTGATAATGTAAGCCAGCCTTCGTCTGCGGCCTCCTCTGATATGGAGCATCTTTCGCTCCACGAAACCATCCGTGATGAGTTTCTTTAACACGAGGCTCGCATGCGGCCGGGTGATTCCGAGGGCATCGGCGATCCCGTTCTGCGTTATGTCGAAGGGTGCCACGAAATCCAGGTCGTCTGGATTGAAGTGATTCAGATATTGAAGCACCCGAAGCCAGTGCGGCGACGATGCCCTCATTGAATCACCTCGAAGCTGGCTTGCGTGTTGAATGGATTATGGAAAGGCTGTGGTGGCTTCCGGGGGAAATCCCCCGGAAAGACCTCTGGCATGCCATCACAGCTAATCGATTCCATAGCCATTCAAACCAGCTCCTTCACCGACTCGTTCCAGGCTTTCCATTCCCGATATTCGCGGGAATATCCAAGCCAAACTGGCTGGTCGTTCATGCTCGCCTCTGCTTCCTTTACACCCGAGGCACAGGTGCCGATGTTTGTTTGAGACAACTTTTCTCACCGGATTCACGGGAGAAAAGGTGGCCAGACCGGAAGCAGGCATGAACGAAAGACTGGAATGATAGGAAAAGGGGTTCCAGCGCGGTGCGGGTGGGGGGAGGGCCAGCGGTTCCGTTGTATGTGCCTTCTGCCGTCCGTTGTTGCATCAGACGAAGTTTGAATCATAGATGGCTGGCTCGAATATATAATTGAAACATTATAATTATACGCTTTTGCATCCCAAGGTCGTGAAAAATCACATCATTCAACGTATTGAAATTGGTTCAACATCACATTAATATAGCCGATATACTTGGCCCAGAATAACGGTGTTTATTATGAATGAATCAATCATCAACATACCCAGGCCAGCGAACGAACCAGTTCTCAACTACGCCCCCGGAAGTCCGGAGCGAAAAGCCATCATCCAGGCAATGAGAGATATAGAGAACAGCAAGATAGAAATCATGCCAGTCATCGGCGGGAGAAAGGTTCCGACAGGCGACAAGGGCAAAGTCGTCATGCCCCATGACCATAAACACATACTTGCCGAATATCACAAAGTGACACCTGAACTGGTCAAGGAAGCGATAGACTGCGCAATCGCGGCAAAATCCGACTGGGAAGCCCTTCCCTGGGAGGAACGCGGGACAATAGCGCTCAAGGCCGCTGAATTGATTTCCAAGAAACACCGGTTCCTCATCAATGCCGCGACCATGCTTGGTCAAAGCAAGAACGCTTTCCAGGCAGAGATTGACGCAGCATGCGAGACAATAGATTTTCTTAGATTCAATGCCTATTATCTCCAGAAGATTTACGCAGACCAGCCGGAAGCCTCGCTCGGAACGCTTAACCGAGTTGAATACCGACCACTGGAGGGTTTCGTTTTCGCGGTTACTCCGTTCAATTTCACCGCCATTGGAGCAAATCTTCCGACCGCTCCGGCGATAATGGGCAATGTCGTGCTCTGGAAGCCAGCGACGACATCGCTCCTCTCAAACTATTTCCTAATGGAGATATTCAAGGAAGCGGGTTTTCCGGACGGCGTGATAAACTTCGTCCCCGGCTCCGGCGAGGTTGTTGGAAACATCGCACTGAACGATCGAAGGTTAGCTGGTATTCATTTCACTGGCTCGACAGCAGTCTTCAGCAAGCTCTGGAGAACGCTCGGAGAGAATCTAAGTGTGTATTCATCCTATCCGAAGCTGGTGGGCGAGACCGGCGGCAAGGATTTCATCTTCGTACACCCTTCGGCCGAGGCTGATTCAGTCGCCACGGCACTGGTCCGGGGCGCATTCGAGTACCAGGGCCAGAAATGCTCTGCCGCATCCAGGGCTTACATCCCTGAATCCCTCTGGGAGCCCGTTAAAGCGAAATGCATCCAGATGCTTAAGGAGATTAAAACCGGCGATGTCCAGGACTTTGGTAATTTTGTGAATGCGGTCATAGACAAATCGGCATTCGAGACTATTTCTGGGTACATTGAAATAGCGCGTCAGTCCAAGGACGCAAAGATAATATTTGGCGGAAAGGCCGATTCATCCAAGGGATACTTCATCGAGCCGACCCTCATACAGGCTCTGGACCCGCACTTCAAGACCATGGAGGAGGAGATATTTGGTCCCGTACTGACGATTTATGTCTACAAGGACAAGATGTACGAAGAGACGCTCCGGCTCTGCGACCAGACATCGCCTTATGCTCTTACAGGAGCGATATTCGCGAAGGACAGAAATGCCATTGTAAAAGCTTCAGAGATACTGCGGAACGCGGCTGGCAACTTCTACATAAACGACAAATGCACGGGCGCAGTCGTGGGCCAGCAGCCGTTCGGAGGCGCGAGGTGCTCCGGAACAAACGACAAGTCAGGCTCATACCTCAATCTCCTGAGCTGGGTCAGCCCAAGAACAATCAAGGAGAACCTGCTGCCACCTACGGATTACAAGTATCCGTTCATGGGAAAAGAGTCGAAATAATCAAAGGTTGCAGCATACCCCTCACCCCCATACTGGCATGCCCCACCTGGAGAGACCCAAACACAGTCCCGGTGCGGCAAGTGCCTTCGAACAAAGCGCCGCCGCAGAACGATTTTGTTAGGGCTTCGGCGCGGTGTGCCACCTGAGCGGTGGCGCACATCAACCCAATAAAAAAGCGTTGAAACCGAAGCGAAATCGGAAAGGGATACTAGCGTCCAGATGAGCCAGACTACAGGTTGAAAGAGGGCATGCCCCGGTCACGGCTCCCCCGGCTCTATGGGTTGTACCTTAGTCAGCTCGATGAACCTGGCCTTGCACTCCGGGCACATCAGCGGCCACATGTCACCGATTAGGCGTTCGGTTACTGCTTCATCCATGCGCTGCCTGGCCATCGGCGGCAACTGCTCGTATGTGACATTGAGAACCTTGCGGTTGTCCACGAAGATGTTGATGCTCCGCGAAAGTTCGGCCATCTGGTGCAGTGTGGATTTCAGCCCTAGGATAGCGACATTGTAGTCCTTGTTCATCTCCTTCTCCAGCCGATACCTCTCCTCGGAATCCATGCCTTTGTCCTTCAGCGCTTGCCTGAAGTCCCGCTCGGCCTCCAGGACCTTGTTCAACCGGGCATCCTGCCCACGGAGCAGCTCGTCGAGCTTCTTCATTATCTCCTTGCCCTCATTCTTGGCCCCTGCGATGAGCGCCTCCGTCCTTGGCTGCTCTCGGACAGCCACCTCTGAGGAGTGTTCCGCATTATCGTTCAAACTCGTTTCCCCGCGCACGCGCTTAGAAGGGGCATCGGGACCGACAGGATCCCCTTTGTTGACAATCCGCCATATCGTGCCTTTGGAGAGATTGAAATGCCTGGCTATGTCTTCGTAAGATTCCTTCGGGTGGTTGGAATAATACAGCCGGATTTCCGTGATATCTCCAGATGATAGGTTGCCCATGTCATCACCTACCTGGAGAACTGGACGCCTCTGCGTGCCATCTCTTCCTTGAAGGCCTTGGCCGCCGCTCTTCCTTCGTCTTCCCCGCTGGCGATTATCGTGCCAATCGTGATGGTGACGGTAGTTCCCGAATTGAGGCCGGCCGGGTCCTTCATGCCGAAGACGGTATCGTCCTGGCTGATTGGCTGCGCTGGCTGTCCCGGCCTGGACACAAAGTCCCCCAGCGGTCGGACGCTGGAGTATCCGGGTGTTGACCCTCGGCCGTATTCGTTCAGTTCTTCGATGCTGCCGCCGCTTACATTGTATGTATGGGTGGTGACCCCGGACATGAGCGCCAAGGACTTCCTGATGCCGTCACGGTACATCGGGACGATGGCTTCCGGGCCGGACTCTCCGACCAGGGCGTATTGGTCTGCTTCTCCGGGTGGTATGCCGGAACTTTCTCTCGTTCTTCTGAGTATCTTGTTCAGTATGTCTTCTTCCATGCTATCACTTCCTGTTCATTGTTTTATTTCTTTACGTGTTTCCTGCGACAGTAGCAGGGTGAGCGCCACCTTGCGTTCTGCACCGGGCGCTCCTACGTTCGTGCGCGAACGATGTGAAGCGCTGCGGCGCGGGACGTCAGCTGACCTCGTTCAGTTCTGATATGTTTGAAATGTCCACTTCGTTTATTTCAGACCACCAGCTGACTTCATTGACTTCCAGAGGCCCTACCCCGTCTATTTCCACATCATCAAGGTAATATCCACCTGTCCCAGATGCCCATACATAGGTCATCTGTACATCAGTGAAGCTGTTAGCTACTGCCACTTCATCCACTATTTTGACACCATTTAGCCAGGCACTATATGTGTCATTGGTGCAGTCTATTCTAATATCCACCCTATGCCAGGTATTCGCTGCAGCTGTAGCCCCAGTATCCACCCAGGCCCCAGCACTGCTTCTGTAATACACCTTATTCCCGGTGCCTGCCATATCAATCGCTGCATTCCAATCAGTAAAGGGTGTGGGTGGGTTAGCGACACCAGCATTCACAGTAATGTTTGAATTTAGCACCATGACTACACTACCCCCAGTTCTATATACCCAGAAAGTAAAGTAACCTACCGATATAGCATTCCCACTATGCTGATAGTAGCTGAAGGCATCGGAACCTCCAGAGGTCCACAAAAGTCTGAGTGACTTAGGGCTGCTATGGTAATGTGTGGCTGACACACCTATGGTCCAAGTGGAATATAATGAAAGAATTTGATGCCAGCCTTCTAAGGTGCTATCCCACTTAAAATATTCATAAGTCATCAACCTCACCTTCTTTTGATGTAGGTGCCATCAGGCAGGAAGTACACCACTGTTGCACTGAGAGCATAGCCCGCTATCCTGACATAGTGGCCTGCAGTGCTGGGTATGGTCTGTGTGATGACCCCGGCTGATGCCTCGCTTATATAGACTGGCATGCCTGTAGTTAGTTCACTAAATTCATCCACCGGGCCTATCACCACGCATTCACCGGTGCCTTCGTCGTCTATGTCATCCTTAGGCATAACCAGCATGCCCCTGGTGGTGGCCACGGCATCAGCCTTGGCCAGGGCTATCATGGGTGTGCCACCGTTATCATCAGACACATAGCAGATGGACCCTTTAATTATCTGGTCACCAGTGTCATTATAGCAGGTAATGACCACTTCTTCACCACTGGCCCCGCCACCGATATATGCTTTTAGATTGGCCAGGGTCAGCTTCTTCTTGGCATCACTGGCCTCACTGTCTTCTATCACTAACATATCAGCATCCACTGGCGGGGTCTTATCATCCATAGCGGCTATTTCACCGTCTGTGGCCTTATGGATGGCTGTAGTGTCCAGTGAAGATGGTTCCTGCCACGAGCAGGTATCGTCGCCATCAATCCTTAAGAATTTCGAGGTCCCGGTTTCCCCTGTGGACTTCACAGCCGTTCCTTCCGGAGGGTCGGCTGCCGGGATTGGCTGCCATGAGCAAGTATCGTCTCCGTCTACCCTTAAGAATTTAGCTGTGCCAGTTTCCCCTGTGCTTTTAATATCGACTCCTTCGTGGTCATGAGCCAGAGGTGTTCTGGCGTCGCTGAGCCTGGCGTCATCGTCGCCGACTAAATCATTGTCGGATATCAGGGCATTTAGAGCTGCCAATGTGCTGGGGCTGTGCCTGGTCCCGCCGATTGCGTGCATCGGAATACTTCTGGATGTTGCCTGAATGACCGAGACGGAATTGCTGATGGAATCCATCTGTCTTCCGATCTGTGCCGCCCAATCCGCATCATCCAGCGGAGGCGGTGTGTCCGAGAGTATCAAGTTCGGGATGTCCAGATATGTTCCGTTCTCGGTCCGGATGGACCAGACTATCCCGATGATGCCAAGAACGTTGCCATCGACCTCTTCATCCGGCAAATTGACAGTGACGCCCTGGCCGACTCTCGCATGGGCGCCGGTGAATATGTCTGTGAGCAATTCGCCTTTCACTGTGTTGGCAAGGTCTTTGTATTCGATGAGCAGAGCTGCGGCCTTCTCATCGACTTCGTCCTGTGATGAGAGCGTTCTGTCAATATGTGTGTAAGCCCGAGTTCCATGCTTAGCGATACTCTCCGCGTCCGTCCCGGTTCCGGGCGTGTTTATCAGTTCTTCCCTTGTATAGACTTCGTAAATCAGGGTGTTGACAGCGGAGACGGTTTTATATCCGACCGTCAATAAGTTCCCGGTCGCGCTGTCGCTTTCGACGATAATCCAGTAATCGACAACGCCGTCGATCAGGTTTGCGTTGATATCCCCGCCGACTGCCTCGGCTTCCTCTGTGTTTATTACCGAGTTCGGTACGAATACGGTCGCTATGTCTGCGGAATAGTTCGCGATATCCACTGGCCCGGTTCCTGCGCCGTTATCAGGCTGGATGCGTATCATGAGGTTATGGTCGCTGGCTGCGGAATTGTATGCCATGATTGCTGCCTGTATCATCGTGCCGGTCGGCGTGAATTTTATTTTCCGTCTGTAGGTGCTGTTGTCTATGTTCCAGTACCCGTCCGGAGGGCCTTCCTGGCTGGTGCTTGTGGCGTCGGCGATGTATGAGCCTTTGACCAAAATGTCATTCTTGATGCTGTAGATGTCGCGGTCCACATCGAAGGTTCTTCCACTGAGTTCTCCCAAAGTATAGGAAGAGCTGGCTCCACGTTCAATAAGGTAGGCATGCCCGGTCTCATCAATGTAAAATGAATTGTTTGTCCCGCTGATGAGTTCCCGGATTATGTCCATGATGTTTCTTCCGGTCTGGATGGAAATGCTGATTGTCGTTCCTGTGGTCTGGTTGATGTTGGCTGTGTCGAAAGTTGTGTATGTGTCCAAAAGTGCCTTTACAATGACTCCGACATCGACGCTTGCATGCGTGTGATAAGTTGTTGTATTAATTCCGCTTAGCGTCCATGTGCCTTCATCGACTGCGTCGAGTGTGATGCATTGCCGTTGATACAAATCATTCGCAGGCAGTTTCTTGGTGATTCTCCCGAGCCAGAAACTTGTTAAAGAGCCGCCGACCCATTGGATTTTTACATCGACCTTGTAGCCCTCGTAGAATTTCGATTTATTGCTGCCGGCTTTGTTCCTGATTCTTATCTTCGCCCTGCCGCCGACCAGATCCTGTTCGTTTATCCTGACTTCCGAGATGTCTTCGGCTGTCAGAGTGTTCTCTGTCAGTTCATCCCGGCTGGTGAACACGATTTGCAGGTCTTCCATCTGTCTTACGAGTCCCATGATTTCTCCCTGAGGTTTTTCATCCAGGCATTTCGTTCTTGAACCATCTTGTCGCATTGTTCCTCGGTGAAGTTCTGGACGCCCATGTTTCGTCGGCTGGTCGTTATCTTTTCCGAATCGGACATAATTTCGTATGCCGCGATGTCAAAGCCGTATTCCCATTGGTGGGCGTTATAGTATTCAGCCAGAACGTGCGGCATCTGGCCTGTCAGTTTCGCAAGCTTCGTTATCCTGATGAGGTTTTTCCTGTCGAAATCTCTCGGCAAGCGCCTGGCCCTCCTTCTGCTCCGGAGCAGATTCTTTCTCGGCAAGCTCTTTCATGAACGGGGCCATTGTCCAGAGCAGCGAACGTTGGGCGTCGTCCTCCAGCTCGCTGATGAGCATGTGCGTCGGATTGGATGAATCGAATGTTTCCTCAGTGAGAACATGTTTGTCCAGCGGATTGGCAAACATCTTATGAGAAGTTACGCAGCGCTGGAACAATTCTTTCTGGAGCATGGCGATGTATGTCCTGGGGTTTTGCTCTGCGGACATCAACGAAAACGCTATGTCCATCTGCCCGGCATATCTCCCGCTGATTGTGGTGAATGTACCGTCCTCTTCCTCGACTTCGACATGCCAGTCTTTTCTTCGGCGGCCGATTCTTTCTGTCATTTTTCCTCCGGCTCAGGCATCTGGATAATCGGTTTCCGTGTTGACCAGTTTCACATTGATCTCGGAGCCCTCGGTCGGATCGTTCTTTGCCTCGAAACCGAATGTGTGCATCTCGATGGCGCGGCCTTTGACTGGATGGCGATAGCTTGTGATATATGCCGAGGGAAGCGTGATTGTCAGTTTGTAGTAATACGTATCAACGATCAAGGCGCCGGTCCATGCGAACTCGAGCGCGACGGCGGTCTTGTTGTTGTGAGCGGTGCGCAGGGCCGAGTCGTACTTGCTGAACTCCACGGTTCCGGTGATGAGTCTGACGGTGTGCTTGGCCCGGTTTTGCAGGGCTGCGCTTCCGGACGTGTGCATGTTCTTCGCAAGCCCCTGGTCCAGTTTCATGGACATCGATTGGACACAGGATGATTTGGCGACGGTGTCTGCTTTGAACGTCATGTCCCTGAACCTGAACGATTTCAGGCCGCTGAAGCTTGCCGCCGCGAGTGCGTTGTCAGCGGCTTTGTTCAAACCGTAAGCGGACAATGAACCCATGAGCACCCCGCCTTTCTGGCAGGATAAGCCAAGCACGTCTCCGGACTGGCCAGGATACGGTTCCTCTGTGAGGTCTTCGCTTCCCGCGAAAACGGTGAATGTCTTCAGCGCGTCATCGGATTCGAACTCGTGTTCGTAGGCGATGCTGGTCTCTTGCTGCGTGCTTGTCGGGTCTCCGAGAAACCATTTCAAAAGCCAGCCGATGCCGCTCTCCGGCCCGATTGGGAAGTTGAACCTGGGCGATGCGTCTTCGGCCATCATGTTCTTGTCCGAAACATAGCTGTTGGCCACGCCGCCTTCGTTCTCCCATTGCTGGTTCTGGCCGGCGTCGAAGTCTATGACATCGAGATAAACATTCTTTGAGCTGGCTTCGGTGAGGGCTGTGGCTTCCTCGCCGAGTCCGACGTACTTCACTATTCTCGCCATGTCTCCTCCCCGGTTCTGAACTCTGGGCTTGCAGTCTTCTTGTATTTGTCATATTCCGATTTTGAAACCTCCCGATAACGCGAATGGCTCCTGAGTCCTTTCGCTACTGTCGGATTATCGGTGGTCATCACCTCGCCGGCTTTCACAGGGCCGTGCAAGGTCACTATCTGCGGGCCTCCTGTGTTCCTGAAATAGGCCGGGATTTTGTCATTATTTTTCTTTGCCATGCATGTTCCTCCTCATTGGGGTTCTCCGTTCTCGTCTGTCAGAACCGTGACTATGATCTCCGTATATCCCACGAGCACGGTCCCGCCGCGCTTGTTCATGTTCTCGTCTCCCATCGATGTCGCATGAATGCTCTGCGCGATGCCTGAGAGCCGTTCGTCAGGATCGTCGTCCTGCTCCCGAATAAGTTGTTTGAGATTGGCCATCATTTCTTCAATGTCCTCCAGCGGCTGATAGTCTTCCCTATCGGTTCTGCTGTCATAAACCACCGATACAGCCCAGATGACGAGTTTGTTTTCATCCAGAGAGCATGTCGATTCCTGCGATACCTGGCGCAACGGAATCAGGACAATGGATTTCTGGCCCATGGCCTTTCCAGCTTCATTGGCATGGGCGGCGATGATGATGTCTTCATCTTCGATGTCTGAAAAACGTGAATCTGTCCGGATTAACAACTGCAAAGCTTCGGCAACCCGGATGAGGAGAGCGGATGCGGAAGCGGTGACTTCCAATTCCAGCGTTTCATCCAGGGCGGCAATCGCCCCGGTGCTGTCGACCGCGTGAATCTCGATCTGCCCGGCCGCGTAAACTGCTGGCGTGAGGTATCTTCCCGGTATTGTGCAGGTTCCGGCCCCTGCCGCGATTGTCATGTCCTTGGAATGTTCAACGAGGCCATCGGCATCTATGATTGTGACCCAGGCTCGTGTGGCGTTTGTGAAGGTGGCGGTTATGGTCGCCTGTTCGTCCTGCGTGATGCTGGCGGCGCTGATGGCCGGACTTGATATTGTGGGCTGGGCCTCTTGGATATGGAAAAACACACGTTCATTGCTGGAAGTGAAGCCTGTGCCACTGAATGCAATCAGTAGGAAATAGCTGCCTGCGTCATGGCCTGTGGTATCCCAGGTAGGTTTAGTTCCCCCGTTTAATGCAGCCAGGTAATCAGTATAGCTAGCCCCCCCATAAGTATGATTGAATGAGAATATATCGGCTTCGACTAATACATTATCCGCAGTGTAGATACTGCCGACTATATCTAAGGTGCAGGGTGGCACACTGAGAACACCATCGAAGCCTACAAGGTTCCCCTTCTCAATCTCCGCTGAGATGGTGCTGCTTGTGGCTAGGTATGGATTCGCAGATTGAGTGTATATCTGTACCTTCCTGACTTGGAACCTAACATAGACATAATATGTTTCTACACCTGTGCCAGAGATAGTTAATTTAAGGTAATAGCTTCCCTCAGTGGAAGGACATGCAAAACTGATGGTAAGCCCATGAATGGTAACAAGCCTTACTGCTGCTGTGCTAAAGCTGTAAGTGTCATTAATAACACTGCTACCCTGCTTAACGCCAGCATCATTATAGACTTCCAGCAGGACATTCGTATTAATTGTAGCTGCACTCTCAGTCAGGTAGCCATCCGCATATATTGTATCCCCCTCTTTGAATACACTTTGACTGGTAGCGTAGCCACTATCTGCATAGGTGGTCAAGGTGGCCGTTGTCATGTGAATACCTCACCATCTATTTTAGTGGCAATATTATCCCCGGCCCAGGCTGTGCCATCAACCTTTAGATATGCGTCATGTGCTCCGATTTCACCGAAAGATAAATCATCCCACCATGAATTCTTGGTCCCTGTCCCACCATTTAGGAATGTCCTTATGCCTACTCTGGTAATGCCTCCTGAAAAATCATCTAAGCTATTGTAAAAGGCCTTCCATGTTACTGACCCCCAGGCCAATGTCCAATCCGCATAGGTTCCCCCCTTAATCCAGAGTAGATAAGTCTTGGTCGTGCAGTTGAACTCGGCCTTTAATTCATACCAAGTGTTAATAGATAAATTCTTTCCAGTAGTTATGTAGGAAACCCCTGAACCATAATATAGCGTTCCTGATGCCCCATAAATATACCATGTCGGGCCCCACTTTTCAGCTGCAGTTCCCAGGATGCCCTGAACTAAATGATTGTTTCCTATGTTATCCCATCTCACTCTCCAATAAAATGTATCTGCCATTACCCCGGTAATGGAGCATCTCATGTACAGGAAGGGATTAGTGCCTGATAAGTAAAACCTGGCTGATGAATTGCCAGCGAATTTCTGAGCAGTATCAATCTTCGCTGTTCCATTGGTGTAAGTTACCTGCGTCCATGTGCCTCCGCCATCGGGGACATGGCTGGACAGGTTCAGTTCATCGGTGTCCTCCATCTTGTCATACCAGCCCATTACTCTTCCTCCTCCAAGCCTGGTATTTTAGTGGGGCTGGTTATCTTGACCTTCCCATTTGGCCTGTCCCAATCCATCACACAGCCTTCTGGCAGTTCTGCATCGGGGTCCAGTTGTAGTATGTCCTCATGGACATGAGTTTCTACGATATTGACCTTGTAATGGTACTTCTTCATAAGCCCCCCATGATGAACGCCAGGCTTCGTTTCAATTCCGCCTCGGCGATCGCAGGCAGGCGGTCGTTGACTACCGTCTCCCTGGCTCTGCCCACGAAGTCATCGAGCGCGGTCATAGCGGTTCCTCTTGGTCGTGAACGCGTCCTCCGGATTCATACGGACTCCGGACGCGCCTGAATATCAGCCGCCGTCCTCCAGGGCCACAGCCCTCTCCGGCACCGCGATAATGGCCTGAGATGTATGTTTTCAACATCTCCTGGCCGCGCTTGCTCTTCGGGTCTGTCCATGCGCGCTCCCCGCTTTTCCTGCCGACTTGGTCCTCATCGAATGCGCCTGCCGCCAGGTTGTTGGCGGCGTCGTCAATCTCGCTGGGCACGGATGCCAACGGCACGATGGCGCCTGCCGCCCGGAGCGCATTATCGACCATAGAGCGGCTCAGCTCCGCGAGATAATCGTCGATTTCATTATCGTGATTCGTGTTCGTGGATTTGATGCCGCAGAGTTCCTTGACTCTTTCCCGGCTGCCGTAGGCCATCATATCACCCCGTTGAGAATGTATCCGAACGCGAACGTCACGAGCCCTGTCAGCAGCACGATGACACCGTAGGCGAGTTGCAGCGAGCGGTCGCCCTTGCTCACGACCTTTTCAACTGCATCGGCCTCTTCCTTGCGCGCCGTGAGGCATGATATCGCGTGTTTCTCGATCTCCGCGGCAATGCCGGACCTCGCATTGTCGGCGCTCCTTGCGGCATTCTGTGCCGAAAGCCCCACGCTTTTCATGGCAGACTCGATGCTCACCAGGCGCTGGTACAGATGCATGTGCTGGGCGCTTTCGTCCATCTCGTTGAATGCCGCCGCATCCATCGCGCCGTTGGTCATGTTCTTACCCCCCCGGCAGGCGATTCTTCATCTCTTCGAGAATCTTCATGGCCTCTGCGGTTCCGGCCTGGAATCCGAAGCCGGCCATGAACGCCGTGAGCAATGGGGCTAGAAGGCCGTTAAATTGCGTAACGCTCTCTGCATACTGCAGTATGGTGGTCTCGAGAGTTACCGCGCTTAAAATGCAAGCAAACACTACAACGTAGGTGTACTTGCGGTCCCAAGTCGCGATATCTTTCTTGCGGAAGTATGGCAACGCTGCTGCCGCGAACACTCCGGTATAACATGCAATTGCTATGATCATCTGTTCCGGTGACATTTTGAATCTCTCCTGATGGTAAAATGAAAAGGTGGCGGGGAGCTTTCCCCGCCATTCGCTTGATTACTTCGCCTTCTTGGGCTTGGCTGCCCTGGCCTGGCTGTCCAGTTCTTTCTTTTTGGCATCGAGTTCCGCTGCCCATGCATCCAGGGATGCTTCCCTTTCCGCCAGCGCCGATTCTCTTTCAACGAACTCGTCGACAGTGGCCGCTATCAGCTCGAAATGTGTGTTGTGGCGTCTGAAGAACGCTTCGGGTAGGGAGGCAGTCTCCCCGCCCTTCATCACGTACCTCATGGGCGCGCCACCCTCGGGGTCGAACTCGACCATTGGCTGTCCGTTGACGCTGCCGCCTTCCATGTACCCGATTGCGATCGTCTTGCCTTGCTTGACCTTGCAGGGGATCATCCTTGTCTCCTTGTTTGCCATGCCTCCGCCTCCTTAGATGGTCGTCAGCTGGCAGACCGAGTTGTTGTCGTAGTACGCCACCGCGCTGATTATGAAGGTCTTCGCCCACAGATCCCTCATCGGTCCGACTTCGCAAACCCACGTGTCCAAGTCCCATCCGACGATGTGCTTGAACCAGTCCTTGCCCGGCGTGGCCATGAGGATTCCGTTGCCTGCTGTCATGGACGGCGTCGAGAATATCTGTCCGGGCGTTCCGGAGATTCCTATCCTCTCGACTATCCACTGGTAGTATGACTTGTCGCTGCCCGATATCAGGGCGCGGGTCTGGCCTTCCTGGGTCGGATTGAGGACAAGTTGGTACGGCTCCGGGATGTTGTCGGTCTTGAGAAGTGCGCCGGCGTTGTTGATTGATGTGACTATGTTCGCCACAGTGCCGTAATCCAAGCTTGTCGCCTCGGAGTTCCCTGCGCCTTGGTACAGGCCGCTTTCATCGTAGTTCGTGCCGTCCTGGGTCAGCCCTTCTATTAAGCAGACGTTCTCCTTCTGGGCCACCCTGTAGGCCGCGCCCTTCATGGTCGCGAGGTCCATCCTCTGGCCGCTCGCGATTGTTGCTTCCAGCGTCCTGCGGTTGATGAACCAGTCCAGTTGATGCACGAGCAGGTTGACTGTGGCGCGCGTCTTGTGGGGAATGTCCCTAGCTGTCTCCTGGAAGCCGTAGGAGCTTACTGCCTCGCCAAGCTCGCTCAGCTTGTCGAAGTCGTAGCGTTCGATTCCCAAGCCGAGCGGGTTTGTCTTGTCCCTGCCGAATAGCATCCGGCCGACCATCTGCTCCCTGGCGGCGATTTTGACTTCCGTCTCCAGCTCCCTCCATTCCTCCGTGGAGAGCATGCTGTTCGTCAGCACGTTCGCGAGCCTGTTCGCAGACGCCATCGGGAACTTCCCGAAGGCCGCGCCAGGGTTGTTCGCGTTGAAGACCGTTGAAACCGGTTGGTTCAGAACCACTCCTTTCGGTATGTTGTTGTTCATGTTTTCTCCTCCTAGATGATGCTCCGGACCACGATGTCCGCAGCCGCTGAGCTTGCGTCCTTATTCTCTTCCGCTGTGGCGATGACTTTGAGCGTTGGGTTCTGAAGAAGCAGCCAGATGTTTCCCACTACCGCGTGATTGGATGTGGTGTAGGTTAGCGACTTGATTGTGCCGTCAGTGCGGTACGTCTTTTCGGCATACACGCCCTCGTCCTGGTCGACATCCGAGCCGGCCTGGAAATCCGCCAGCAAAACGCCGCGCGTGGTCGATGCCATGTACTTGGTGTTCGAGCCGGTCGTGACTGTCACTCCCGGTCTGAGCTTCACTGCGTTCACGCAGCTTGCCGCATCCACAAGGCCGTCCTCGTCCCCGCTTTCCACGGCGTTGATGAATCCAACTTCGATGCTTGAGCCTGCCACTCCGGTCGTCACGTCGATGAGAACGTCCGCGATGACAATGTCCGCAGGAAGGTCGATGCCTGTGTCGTGGACTGCTGCGGCGCTGTTGGTGAACGGCACCTTGAGCCAAACCCCGCCATTGCCTGGTTCGCACGGTCCAGCCAGTTGGCCATCCGACCAATTCGCCAGCCCGTCATACTTGTAGACGTTGAAGCCCGCTGCAAGACTGGCCACCAGACAGAATTTCCCGCCGTAGTACACTGCGACCATGTCGCTGGCCGAGTATATCGTGTCTTCGGTATGGCCGTCTATGTAGTTGTTCGGCGTGTACTCGAATCCAAGCCATCCGCCCGGTGACTTGTCCAGCGCCCCGACGATTACGTCGTCGTTATTCGTGCCTCTTGTAACCCATCGCCCCGGGTACATGTTGGTTGCCGTCTCGACTTTCAATATCTCGTACAGGGGTTCGCCCTGCGCGATTATCCCGTTGGACGGCGCTCTCACTCCTGTATAGGCCATGTTGATCGTGACTGCGACCAATGCGGCCATCAGAATTATTGCTGAAATTATCATCTCACTTGCCTCCTAAAACCACGCCTTCTTCACAGGGTCCCAGGTGAGACCGTTTGAAGTCGGTTCCGCGCCCTTTCCGCCGAGATTAGCGGCTCCAGCGCCTCTAAACTCGTTGTGTATGGTCACGCGTGCGTTCTGTGCCGTCCCCAGGTGCGACTTTATCTCCTCAAAGGACATTTCCTCAAACACCTCGGGCTTCTGCCCGGTGATGTCGGCAAGTTCCTTCGCGAGTTCCTTCACCTTCGCTCTTTCCTCAGCGTCCTTCTCGGCCTTCAGCCTGGCCAGGAGTTCGGTGTTCGCTTTGTCCCTCTTTTCAAGCTCCGTTATCCTCTTGGCCATGTCCTCGGCCGGCGCTGTTTCCTTCAGTCCGCCAGTTGCCCCGCATGGCAGCTCTGCTGCCTCTGCGGGTTTGGGCGGTGTCTCTTGTTTGTCTTTTTCAATGATCGGGTCACCCATATCGACCCCTCCCTGTCCGCCCAAGGCGGACCTTGTTCCAGCAACGCGCTGTTTGGTCATCATTTTCATGGCGTTGTTTATCAATGCAAATTCGCAAGCCGGCTTCTCGTCCGGTCTCAAAATTCCGGTGTGGTCCTGGACCATCTCCTTCTCCATCTCGGTGTAATGGTCGCCCATGAAGTCGCCTTCCTCTTCGGAAATCTGCGCCCAGTAACCGATGGAAACTGCCTTGCGCTTCCCCTCGGAAACGTCCTTGAAAAGCTCGGGCGCCCATTCCTGAACAACATGTAAGTCGGCGGTGACTCTCGGCACTTCCATGGTCAGGTCGTTCTTTTTCATGACGACTGTTTCAATAGCAATATTATCCTGATACCCCTTGATGTCAGTTGGCGAAGCCACGAGAATCGTCCAGGGGTGGGAATCGCAGACCCATCGGTGCTGCCCGAACCGAGCCATCTTGACAATCTCTTCGGCATTCTTGTAGCTGCCATTATGAACGCCTTCCTGCGTTATCACGGCCTTGACCAAAACCTCAGGCCCATAGGGGCCTTTAACATTCACGCGCGGCTCGCCGATTATCTCGGCCATCATTATCCTGGGTTGAGGCGTGTTAGACATGCGTTCCGCCTCCCGCGTGTTCTTCCCTTATCCTTTCATTCTGAGGATTGTTTTTAACATTCTTCCTCTGCCGGATGGCTCCGGTCTGCACCTTCATTCCGGTCTTGCTCATGTTTGCTATCGGGTAGTACCGCCCAGAATCTTTTCCGTATTCCAGATAGAATCCCTGCTGGTCTATGCCCCAGGTCATGAGTTCCCCGGCCTTCGGCAATTCGAACAAGTCCTTGGCCGCGGCCACGACCTTGGCAAATGCATTGGCCTGAAGGTTGGCGACTGCGGCAAGCTCCTTGTCGTCCAGCTCCCACAATGTCGGCCAGCAGACCTCGAAATCCTTTTCTTCCAGAAGCCCCCAGCCCTGCAGTCTGCGGACCAACTCGCCGATGATAGGCGTAATATCCGTTTCCTGCATCTCCCCGCATTTCTTCCAATAGTCTGCCTGGCTGACCCATGAACCTGTGACGCTGCCGGGAGTCGCGCCTTCGAGCATGGTCTTCGGCATTCCGGAGCCGCCTGCAATGCGGGTGTTCACCCAGTCAACCCAGTCCTTCGGATTGATGGTGTTCGGGGGCAACTGCTTCCATTTGTAATCCGTCTGGTCGTTCCCTGTTCCCGGCTGGATGAAGATGTTGCGCCTGCCACCATAGAGTTCATCTTCCACAGCCTGCGCCTCGGCCTCGTCCGCATCCGGAGGCAATGTAACAACGCGCCAGGGCTCGGCGTTCCTGACAGCCGATTCCCCCAAAGCAGCATCGGTTTCCTTCTTGATGTTCTGGATATCGAAGAGAGGAAACAGCGTGGAGACTCCGCGAGGATCAGAATCAAATTCGTCGTTCGTAATGTGAATGACCCTGGCAGCAGAAACTGTTTTGGTGTCGGTAAGCCCGCCCTGCAGGGTGCTGGCGATGTCATACGCTATAATCTCCCCGAAGGTAGGACTAGACGCATCAGTATCCTGGTGCATGGCCCGGACATTCCACTTGCTCACCGGCTTGAGAAACGCCAGCCGCCTGACGTTCTCCGGTGGCTTGTCGGAAGGCGCGGAATCTTCTGTCCCAAGCAGCAATAAGCTGAACCCAGCCAGTCTGGACAGCACCCTGGCAGAACCCAGCTTCTTGATGGTATCGACAGAGGAAAGAATCTTCGAGCAATCCTCCTTGAACTTCCCCCCGTCATCCTCTGCGGCCTGGACAGAAAAGCCCTTCTTCAGAGGATCAACAGCGAAATCGCGGACAATCCGGTAAGCCATCTCGTCTCTCAGAAACATGTCGATGAGCTTCTTGTCGGTGATCCCGGATTGAAAAGCCCCCCCGGATTTCCCGGAATATTGGGACATCGGAAAAAACTGCTGGCCGCCGCCCATCCACTTGGAGCGGTGCATCTCGCTGATGCCGGCCATGCTCATCCTGCCTGTTCCAGAACCTTTGGTCATCAGGCCGATTAAAATCAGCTTGTGGTATTAAAAGGGTATTTCACCTAATTGCAAATATCTGGCCTCGCGGCGGGATGACCTTGAGTTAGCCATTTCGGATGAATTTAGTTATGGTGTCTTCCCACCTTCTTGCTTAAATATTTGAATGAATTAATCACAGTTGATGAACATAGATGTTAAACAATAGTTAAATAGATGTTAATTGATGTGGTAATCATGGTTGAAAAAGAAAAACAGTATGGACAAATATTCACCCCAGAAATTGTTGTCAAGTTCATGGTGTCTCTTTCATCAATAAAGGAAAAACAACTAATTTGTGAGCCATCAGCAGGCGAAGGAGTCTTTCTTGAAATTTTATCACAATTAGGTTACCATAATATCGATGCATTTGAAATTGATAATACATTAGACAATAAATCCAAGATAGAAATGAAATATACAGATTTCTTAAAGCTCGAATTACAAAATCATTACGATTTAGTAATTGGGAATCCTCCATATGTAAGATGGAAAAACATGCCTAAAGATTTTCAACAATATTTAACAGAAAATGAAATCTGGAAAGAACGATTGAACAGCCTGGCAGATTTACTATATCCCTTTATTTATTCATCTGTAGACGCATTAAAAGAAAACGGAGAATTAATTTTTATTACTCCGGGATTTTGGTTAAAAACCCTTCATGCCAGCAAATTACGACGTTTTCTCACAGAAAATGGAACTATCACACACATAATTAATTTTAATGAAATGAGGATATTTGATAATGTGTCCTCCTCGATCATTATCTTTAAATTCATTAAAAGTATCAAAAAACAAAATATGCCCATCCTCGTTGTAAATGTAAATAGTAAGAAACGATTAACAGCTACCCATCTAGAGGAAATTTCAGTAATACTCAATAAATTATCAAGTAGAAATCCTTATCTGAACGAAGATATTTATGAAGCATACCTTCACCATCAATTTCATAACGGACAGCCCTGGAACATTATTCCACCACAATATGAAGCAATAATTTCTGTTTTGAAACAAACAAAACACATATATTCTCCTAAAGTAAAATGTACATTAAATGGAAAAACAGATTATTATAGCTTAGCTAAACTTTTCACGAAAGACGATTTAGAGGAATTGGATATCCCTAAAAATATATGTTCCGAAATTAATTTTACTGGAACGAAATACTATACACTCTCTAATCCAACCTTAAAGATAAATGAGGATTTCAATCTTGAGAGAAATATTAGACTCGGAGATATTGCAGAAATAGGAAATGGTCTTGTAAGCGGATTGGACCGAGCATTCCAACTCTCAGATTTGAACACACTTAATAAGACAGAAAAATCATACATTATCAACGTAATAAAAGCGTATGATCTTAAACAATATTGGGCTACTGGATATACCCCCTATATCTTCCTTAACAATCTTCATTCAGAGAGGGAATTAAAAGAGAAGATGCCACATGTATATAATCAACTATTAAAACACAAAGAAAAATTAAATGCCAGATATTCCTATAATCGTAATATTCCCTGGTGGCAATGGGTGTTCTTAAGAAATTGGGAATTGTTTCATACAAACGATTCTAAAATATTCTGTCCATGTAAAGAACGAATTGATAAGAGAAATTATGCTCGTTTTTCATATATCCAGGGGCAATTTTATCCGACACAAGATGTAACTGGTATCGTTTTAAAACAATGGGTAAAGGAGGATATTCGATTCATTCTAGCCCAACTAAATTCAAACACCATATTAACTTGGTTAAAATATCAAGGCTTAGCAAGAGGTGGCGTACTTGAATTTTCTGAAAAACCACTTTCAAAAATACCCATAAGATTAATCGACTGGTCAAATGATAATGAAGTTGCCATACATAATAAAATCGTGAAGATAGTAGACCACATAATTAAAACACAATCAAGTAAAGGAAAGGAAGATATCGATAAAATTTTAGA
This sequence comes from uncultured Thermoplasmata archaeon, assembly GCA_964354755.1. Lineage (GTDB taxonomy): Archaea > Thermoplasmatota > Thermoplasmata > SG8-5 > SG8-5 > UBA147. Next base: position 250,074 of record CAYHBA010000001.1, on the reverse strand, counting down.
TTCCATGATTTATTAACTAATCGATATCGAATGGTTTAATAAATTTCTTACGAAAGTGTTTCATTCGATGATTTGCAGATTCGACATAATGAGCGAGATATTCTTTACACCAAGTCTTAATTCCTTTTTTATAACTTTGGTCAAGTTTTTCAACATGGAACTGGATTTGATTGGCTGCAGACCAATTTATATACAAGGAAGAGGGAGTTGCCTGAAATATATCTTTCATTGTTGTTTTACTACAAACTAAATAAGCCCCCTCAAGGGCCCAATCGACACCTACGTATGTTATTTTAAAACTATCAAAATCCGTTTCTTTAATCATTATTAAAGACATCTCTGCTAACTTTTTAGCAGAAATAATATTTGGTGCAAGTGCCTTTTTGTCTATATTTCGTGTTTTTACATCAATAATATGATGGAAATTTCCAGAAATCAATAATGTATCAGCTGTATCATCTTGCTTTTCTTTCAGTTGATTAGTAGAGGTCCATTTTTTAGTGACACCAACGCCTCGATTTAATAAAAGTCTCAATGCAGGAGATGAAATTAAACTATACCTATCTTTGTAAGTTGTTACCTTGGGATGATCAAGGTATAATTTATTTAAGTATTCATATTGCCTAAAAGTTTTATTAGGATATTTTTCTTTAATTAATTGATAAACAAGTTTATCAAAGGGTTCTCCAGCAGCGTGTCCAGACAACGTGCCTGAAGCGGGTTTTGGTACCCGTCTATTCACCATTGCCTTTTTAAGAAATGAAATATTTATATCATCCACCACCCACGATATCATAAAAGAGTTTTATTATGTGTTTGCCTTTTTCATTAATAATACATAACTTTGTTTTGGCACCAGATTCAGTGCAATCTATCAATTTTTTACTAGTTAGATCCTTTATTATCCTACTAACAGAGGCACGATTTATATTTAGAATGCCAGCAAGTTCAGATGGCGATTTAGGAGATAGTAATTCGTTTAGCATTGGAACTCTATATTTTCCACTTTTCAACCAGTTGATTATTTCTAATGATTCGTCCATTAACTGTAAATAGTTATGATACGATTTAAAGATGATTAACATACATTTAACATGCTTTAACAGTTTATTACATAATGTCATTGCACTAAACTTCGTAGTCGCCCCTTCATTCTGGATCCTAGGTCCGAATTATCCCTTCCGGGCAAGTCTTTTCTTTACCAATCCTTAACTATCAGCAATAGCATTGAGCATTGATGAACGGAAGAGTGATAAAAGCCATCCTGAGCAGCGGGCTTCTCATTTGTTTGATCGGAATGGTCTATAATTTTTGTATTGGCTATAACACAGGAATTTTTCTGAACGCGATAATAATGGCGTTATTGATACTGCGCTGGATGACGCTGAAAGGGTAGGGGCGGCGGCTTTTATTTTGCCTTTCTTTTCCCTGCATTGCTTACTAAAGTCGTATGCAACTATCAACAAAGGAAACCGTTGCCTGATTAAGAGTATAATGGCTATTTATTTCCATTATTCTATTGGTTCGGTTTTAACTCTTCTACGGGCTTTTTCCGATTGTTTTTCAATTTCCTTTCGGCTTGGTCTTCTTGGTCTGCCAGTAATAACATCACCTCAATTACCAATCAACTGTATGCTTTATCGGTTTCTTCATTGATTTCTTTCATTAATTTTTCGAGTTGTTTCTTTTGTTCCTCAGAAAGTTCGGTTTCGCCAAGTAATTGAATTACTCTTTTTACTAATTTTTCAATTCTATCCAACCGTTCATCAATCTTTTGCTGATTTGTGGCAATTATCGCCATTTCAGGTTTTATTAATCCAATTGAGGGGGAAGATAACGTTTTTTCGTAGCATGCTATAGATTGCATTTGTTGATGTAAATTTTCCATTGCTTTTTTTTCATTTAAATGGGAGGCCAAGATGCTCATTGTTGGGGCCATGAATCTCTGTATTGCTAATGAATTTTGAGCGATTTGATTTAATGTTGCCAATGTACTTTGTGATGCCATTGTAGCTCTAACCAAATCTTCTGTGCGTTTTTGTGATTTGACTATATCCGCAATAGCATTCATAGTCGCGGCAGTTAAAACAAACTCCGGATTATTTTCTTTTTTCTTCTCTTTTGCCTTTTCTTCTACCATAATTTCAACCTAACCCTAACCTATAAATCCCTCCGCCCTATTATCCTTTTCGGGAAGCAGGCATTTATGTGGGCAGAATATTCACGATCAACTCTTCCCCAAAATTTGGGCAGGGTGTCTTTACCCAATGTATTGCCAGAAATGGCCAAATGCCCTGCCCTCTCTTTTTCTACCGTTTTGTTATTTCATCTCATTTATGGTTCTCATTTCCATAATTTCAATCTATATCTATAAATCCCCCCCGCACTATTATCCTTTTCGGGAAGCTGAGGCTTATGTGGGCAATATCACGCTTAACTCTTCCCCACTTTGGGCAGGGAATCTCTCTCCAACCATGTCAGAAATGACTAAATCCCTGCCTATCTTTTTTTATAAATTCTAATTGGTTTTTAGGGCTTTTTCAAGTTCCTCGATTTCCGGAACACCCTCGAACTTCTTTTTTCCGATGATTACGGTGGGTATGGATTTCACTCTGTCGAGCCAGGCCCTGAAAGCGGCATAATCGTGCGAAACATCGTACATCTTCAATTCCAGGCCATGCTCCTCTGCGAACCGGCTTACAAGATGTAATGTCTTGATGCATTCGTCCTCCATATCCCCGGAATGCATGGCGGTGGAATCGAGGCAGTCATATAATTTGGAATAAGTCAGACGCGTGCTATGGTAGCCTGTGCTGGTCGTCCGTTCGCCTTCGCCCACTGCGGCCGTACCGACATATATCTTGATTCTCACATGGCGTGGATGGACTTGACACTGTAAATATTTTCCTGTCCAATTAGAAAAGTTAATTGGATGTCTAATTGGTAACCCTCACTGACCTATTTTTTTTTACCACAATTTATTTATCGCCCGGAATCCTAACTATTATTATGTCCGGGTGTCCAACATTTACAATTCGAGTCAGGATGGATTTAAACTTAATTCTGGGACACGTAAGACAAGAAGCAGCGAGGAACGGTGTAATAGTTAGCGGGGATACGCAGAGTGGATGTTTTTCAGGAAAGGTATCTGGTTCATATAGTGTCTCTGGTAATATCGTGACTGTGAAAATCACTGATAAACCTATCAATTTTGGTTGCACTGTCATTGAGCAGAGATTACGGAATTATTTTGAAGGGTGACCTTTAATTATCAGCAATGGCATCGAGGATTGATGAACGGTCAAGTGAGCGTGGCTTGAGATGGGGAAAAAGAAAACCGTTAAGATTACTGCTCTGGACAAAGGCATTATGTTTTATGGACAAACCAAGGACGGAATGGTTTTTGGACTCTGCCTTGAGGGTGTGGGAGACATTCATTTGATAACAATGGATGATGGAGATTTTATATCCAACCACATCACAGACAGAACAGGCTCAGCTCCACTTCGTAAAAATATAGGAAAAATTCCTAAAATCAGATACGAAGCCCTGATGAACTCTCGAATCAGATGGATAAGAAAATACCACGGCAATCAGAAATGCTGGGTTATGACTCAGAAACTGATGGAGAAGATTGATTCCGACTTCAAGAATCTTGCCAACTCACGCCAAATACCCCTCGAACTAATAAATGGGCAGATAGTCCTCGACTTTGATAATTCCGACAGGTGGAAGAGAGTTCGAATTCGGGAGTTGATGACTATTCGTAGAGTGGGATTTGTCGAAGATGGATACATAATCCGGATTGTGGAGCCATTTGATAAGAATACTATGTTCTATTATTCAGACCTACAGTTTAAAAGATGGTCACATAAGCTCGCAAGAATGATGGGAATCGAAGAATACATGGATTATGTTATCAATAAATATGGGCAGGGTGAAATCGATAGGATGATGGAGACGAAATTTTCGTGATTTCAGCTAGGTTGCATTCTTGTTTACCACAATGCCTTGATTTCCTCTTCAAGTTTCCTAGTTCGTCCCTCTATCTTCGATTCATTCCATTTTGTTTGCCCTAGCGTTTGGAAAGGCTCTACGAGGTCTGCACGTGTGATTGTCAGAGAGGCATAATCCTTGATTCCTTTCTTCTTTCCCTCTCCATTCATTTTTCTTTCATAGGTATGATTCCTAAGTGAAGAGTTCAACCTGGTTCTGAGAAGAGTCATATTGCCAAGCCAGTACACGCGTTTGTAACGTTCAGCTTTGGCCTCAGCTATTTCGTCAACGGATAATGGCGTGCCATCTGTATGAGTTGTTGGAAGATCCGTCCAATGTGGCTCCCACTTCTGAGGCATTATGTGTTCAAGGGAATAATGGTAATGCAGCTCTTTGACATCGTGCGGGTCTTCAAGCCGTTTTAACTCTATCCAGAACAATATCAATGATGCGGTTCCATTAGTCCTGATGTCCCTCAGACCTGCAGCCACTTCAGCATCAGTTATCTTTGCATATTTCCTCATAATCTCAGATGGATCGTCTATGAATTCTTTACAATAATTGATATAGCTCCTTGTTTGATTCTTCGCCATCATATTCCTCATGACGAATTTTTCGAGGTCGTATAATCCTTTAGCTCTCTCCGCACTCCCAGCGGGATATTTCTTCAGGATGTATAGTATGTAAGGATGAAATGTTGATATATTCAATTCATGGAGGATATGGAACAATCTTTCCTCTTGCCTGGTGTATGTCAATAGGAAGTCTTTATCGAATACAGGTACATCCATCCTATAAATGGTCGCAAAGGCTTTGATTTCTTTGATGAATTCAATGAGTTTGTCTTTGGTTGATGAATCATATCCATCGATTTTTTCCTTGTAACGGGTGGGTAAATCCCCGAGCTTATCATCCACTGGATTGTAAAATCCTTGGATAACCGCTACCGAATGGAGCAAAATATCGCTATTGGTCCTTGTCATCCTTCCTTCTGAACTCTCACCAAGCCAATAAGCATTCGCTTCTTCATCCTTTAAAAAACAATTCTCCCATGTATTCTTATAATACTCAATAGCCTGGTCTTCATCGAATAATTCCACGACTTTTTGGAAGAGTTTGTTTTTTATAATGTCAGTACTTGTTAATCTTACCCCTGCCGTATTGATTGTATCAAAAATTGTCTGTTCATTATCATCTTCATCAAGGTCGATGATGACCAGCATTTTGTTATCAATATTTGTAAGGGTGTTGAAGATAAATTCCCGGGCACTTTCGGTTTTGGATGAAAGTTTCTCAGTATACCACCTGTAGCAATTCATTATTGGATTATTATCTTTGATTTCAGCATCCGTTAATTCTGTTTCTCCTAATCCAGACGTTATAACCTTTTTATAGGATTTTCTGTCAATACGTGAGTGTTGGATTCTGACTTGAAACTTTGGAGATGTAGAACTTACCCTGTATAACAACAAGTCTTCTACTACTGATTTTGTGCTTGTCTTAATACCCGGCGAGAATGTATCGTATAATGCCTTTAACATTATACTCATCGTCGTTAATCTTTGTTGACCGTCGATGATGATAATTTTCTTTGGTTCACCGGTTGTTTCCTTTTCATGTTTGAAAATTAATGATCCCCAGAAATGTTTCTTGTTTGCGCTTTCCATGTCTTCGAGTAAATCTTGCCAATTGTCTTCTATCCAGATATAGCCTCGCTGGAAAAATGGTATTGTAAGTCTCCCCTCCATTTTTAGTACACTAAATGGAAATGCTCCCGCTTTCATAGAACCTGCATAATTCAGAGGATATATAAAATAATTCGAAAAGTCGGAACTCCGTTGCATTGATTGCCACTTCACTCCTCCCTCAATATCTTCCTCCCCTCCTCCGTGACCGACCAGACCACCCTGTTGTTTTTCCTCTCCTTCTCGATCCAGCCCTTGCCCAGGGACATGTACATTCTCTCCACGAACATGGAGTAAGAGAGGTTGAAGGCCTTCATTATCTTGGTCGTTGCCCGGAGCTTCTCCGGCCGGCCGATAAGGTATCGGAGGATATCAATCGAGGAAGTTGCGTTTCCCTGCGGGCGGTCAGAAGGCTTTCGCCTCAGCTCCGCCAGGACCTTCTCCAGCTCTCTGATCTCTTCCTCGGTGGTCATGCGGACCTCGGCTTTCTCAGCTCCCGGTTGAATCCGGTTCTCTCGAACCAGAGCAAGGCGTAGGCCATGGCCATGTAGCCGTGCCCATGTTTGGTCACGAAGACCCGCTTCTTTCCCCCGGTTTTTATCTCCTCTTCTTCAACTCGCACAGCGTCGAACTCATCAAGAAGACTTGACCAGCGCGTCGAGTCTATGCCTCCCTGCCCGAAAGGCACGACAAAGTTTCCAGCGTTCAGGTATTGCTCGGCATTCTCGCAGAGACTGGTATGCTCGATTGTGACGTGTTGTTCCAGGGGTTTGTCCTGCCATGCAGGGCGGGTCATCTTCTCCCCGCCGTAAAAGACCGCAAAGGCCCGGTGCGGGAACAACTTCATCAGCTTCTGGTTCTGCGCCTTTCCATAACCGCTATCGAGCATGAGGGCGACGCGAACGCTGTTTCTCTCGTAGCCATACGCCAACTCCGCGATCTTCAGCGCATGATTGTTGATATCGACATCGTCGATCTCCCCAGTGTCAAGCCAGACTGTCTTCCCATCTTCTTTTCGGGATATTGCGATCCATCGGGTCGAGTTTCCGTGATCGACTCCGATTACCACGGTATTTCCGTAAATCACTGTCGGTCGGTATTCTCCTGTGGTATCGGCGCGGGCCATGACCTTGGCTCTGAAGCGGAGCTTTTCATCCCCAACAAAGGCCATGCCCATAACCTCGTTTGCGAATCGTCGGGGCAGGTATTCTGCTTTTTTCTGCAGGATTTCCTTTGCGGATACCCAGGGCGCTACGATTTGGTTGAGGTGGAATCCTCGGTAGAATCCCTCCGGATTGAAGGCGACCCAGGAGCCGATTGTCGTGTCCAGCTCCGCACGGCAATTTATGCAACCTTTGAAATATTCCCCGTATTCATTGGCCATGAGGTTGTCCATGGTAAGATTTTGCTTGCGATCGCATGACTTGCAATGAACTTTCCATTCCTCCATAGTGCTGAGCTTCCACATCTTGTCCAGCTCTGTATCGTTGTAGGTCGGGGTTCCCAGGTCGAACTGGACTTTTATATCACTGTGGCTCAGAGCTTCCGTCAGAACTGGAGAAATATCAGCTGGGAAATCCGCGCGCTCATCGCAGGCCAGAACGTCCAGCGCTGGGGACCTGAGACCTTCGGATTTCCCCCCGTTCTCGCCGACCGTGAACTCCATGGAATAATAGCTGCTGTTCCGGAAGAGGTGCATCTTCCGGTTCAGAACTTCCATGCCATCGGCTTTCATGTTGGCCAGCATTTCAAAGAATCTGGAGCCTTTGCGGTAGATCACCGTTAATCGTTCCTCATAGAATTTGTTCATCTGCTTGGCAGTGGGGAAGACATGGGCGCAGGCCGTATACGGCCGCTTGTCCGCCCAGTAGTGCTCGACGTTGATTGCCATGGTCGAGAACTCCAGCTGGCGAGCCTTCACGAATACGGCGCGGCCATGGGGCTGGGACAATACCAGATACGGTTCGACCATCCATGGCCGGCCAGCGAAGGAGAACTTCTTTCCTGCCTCGGGTCCTCTCGGCACAATGCCATATTTAATCGCCCAGGTGACTGCATTCCGGAGGGCGAGGGTTCGTTCGTTGTCGCTCTTCTCGAGATTGACAAGCGCTTTCAGGAGCGCATTGTTAGTCATACAATTATCCCATTGTCGCGGCCTGTCGTTCGATGACGCCATTCTTTTCAGCCAGCGCGTCTTGAAGTCTCTGGCTCAACAGCAACTTGGCGCCAACTTTCTCATGCACGAACTTCAGCAGAATGTTGAATGTCTTTCCTTCATACGTGACAAATATCCCTTCATGATGGCAACGATACGAGCCAGATATGCCACCGACATCTGCGCTGATGGCCATCAGCGTTGGAATCTGGGCATCCGAAAGAAACAGCGTGATATAGGTGCGCCCGGCTTTCTTGAGCATCTTGACAAGATCCTGATGGTCTGCCTTCTTCACGCGGGAAGATATGCAGGTCAGAACCACCAGAGATAAATCAGTACAATGCAGCTTGAACTCCACGACATCGATGCCGCCCTTCATCATCAGGTCCGCAATTTCCTGACTCAGCCCGATTATCAGGGTTTCATGGTATTTTATCGACTCTTTCTTTGCCAAATTGCTTCCTCCTATATGTTCTGAACTCCAACCTTGAATTATCTGCATTTGGCAGGCAATTAGAATATCCACAGGCCCCGCAACGAAATACCCCATTGGCCATGGACACTTTCGAGCTTTTGCATTCCGGGCAGGTCTTCATCCGTCTGTAGCCCGCTCTCATTGCTGCACCAACTCAACTATCGTGCACCTGTCCTCGATGGTGAGTTGTGTCCTCGAAAGAACCTTCATCTTGCCGCTATCGACGCGCTCCAGGACGGCATCGCCGAAAACCTGGCTGCTCATGAGTCGATTAAGATTCTTGTTCTGGGTGCGCTCGTCGCACATGTGCACGTCGAGGCGCTCCATCAGCAATCTGATTGCACTTACAGGGATTATGGCCTCTGCTGGCCATGTCTTTCTGATTGCGTTGGCTACTGTCTCGTAGCGTTCCCTTAGATTCGATTTCTGTCTACTTTGTTTCATTTTCCCATCTCCGTTCGAGTTTTGTGTTATCGGCGGGAGTTTTGTGCGCTTCCTTTATGTCTCCCTGTAACTTGATGAATTTTGTGTGTGTGCTATTACTCCGGATTGACCCTATCGACAGGCCTGGCCAGCCAACTTTTTCTGCGTCAGCAGCGTATCCTCTAAGTTGGTCGTCGATTGGTGCGGATTTACCCTTGCTGAGCTGGGTTGCCCCAACCCCCGCACACACACAAAACCCAGGCGAGTGTTTCCGCGTCGTTTGACTGATTATCCTGCACCCCCGTCAACGTCATGGAAATGAAATTGAGTAAAATCGGTCTCGCGGTCGGTTGGGGATTCAGCGCTTTCGCTGCTGTAAAACTCAATTATGCGTCTTGCATGCTGCTTCTGTGCCATTCTATAGATTTCGGGATAATTGCGGAGTACGGCACCTTTTCGAGCCGAGCCAGATACCTTGATGGGGCAAAAATATAGTTTTAGGTCTATAACTCAGCTGCGCAGCGTCCTAGACATTGCGAATTCCTTGTTCCTCAGCGCGACGGGGTGGTACGGGTTGATTCTCAGCACTTCCTCGTAGCAGACAATTGCCTCGTCGAACTTGCCCTGCGACTGAAGCGCGGCGGCCTTATTCAGCCACACTCCCACATCATAGGGGTCTATGGTCAGGGCCTTGTTGTACGCGTCCAGCGCCGCATCGTTCATGCCCATGACCCGGTACGTGACGCCCATGTTGGACCAGATGCCCGAATCCGCCGGGTTGATGGACAGGGCTTTCTTGTAGCATTGAAGGGCTTCGTCCGCCCTGCCCAGCGTCCTGAGGGCAATGCCCTTGTTCGATAGTAAGTCCGGATCGTTCGGGTTGTAGGTGAGGGCCTTGTCATAGCAGTAAAGTGCCTCGCCCAGGAGTCCGAGTCTGTGAAGGGACACTCCCTTGTTGAACCATGCCCATGAATCGTTCGGGTTCTGCTCCAGCGCCTTGTCGAAGCATTCCACTGCCTGCTCGCTCTTCCCCATCTTCTCCAGGGCCACGCCCCTGTTGAACCAGGAATCGTCCGAAGGCCTGTTCTCGAAATCGTAGGCAAGCGGTGGCGGCGGTTCCGGCGTCCTTTTATCCTCCTCCGGGGGCTTGACCCTGAGCTTGCCAGAGACCTTTGCCTCCATCCTCGGTATGGGCTTCTCCTCCGTGGTGAGCCCGGGCTTGTTGGTCTCCGCTGAGAACTGGTAGCCGCAGATGTCGCATGCGTCGACATTGGTCCGCCACATGGCCCCGCATTCGGGGCATTCGACCTTGTTGCCAGTGAGAATGTAATTCCTTACATCTTTAACTTGGTCGAACTTCTTGACCAGTGCGTTCGATATCTCCTTTGTGACAGAGTCCGGGTTGATCGGCACCATGAGGGTGCATTTGGCTTTTGTCGTGCACTGGCTCAGGGCATCGAGGAACTTGCTCACCTCGGTGTAGCTGTTCTCCAGTATCAGGTATCCGAGGTCGTCTATCAGAATGACGCAGTCATTGTTTCTTTCGGTGAACTGCTTCACCCTGGTCAAGATTTTCTTGTTCAGGTCTTTGGGGTCAAAGGCGCTCTCCACGCCTTCCATGTCGGTTATCCAGACGATTTCCGTGTTCTTCAGGCCGTATTCCTTCTCCAGCTTCTTGGGTATAGTTGTGGTGATGCACAGCCCCTTCGTGCCGGTTTTCAGGAACTCGGCGTACAGCTCATAGGTGAAATTGGTCCTGGCCTCGTAGATGAGATATCTCAGCCCCTTGTCAAGCATTTTCATCCCCTATTTCACACTCCTCTTCTCCAATTCCTTTATTGCGATATCCCTGTTTCTCTGGGCGAGCTTCCTGCCCGGGTCGATTGCCAGGGCTTTGTCGTAGCACTCGATGGCCTCCTTCAGAAGGCCCATGCTGCCCAGGACCACGCCCTTGTTGCTCCACACGCCCGCGTCGCTCGGATTGATTTCCAGGGCTTTGTCATAACACTCAATGGCCTCCTTGACCCTGCCCACGCTTCTCAGCGCGATCCCCAGGTTGCTCCACAGGGCCGAATCCCCGGGGTTAATGCCCAGCCCCTTGTAGTATGACTCAATGGCCTCTTCCGTCCTTCCCAGGCTCCTGAGGGCTATGCCCCTGTTGCCCCAGGTCTCGGAATCGTTCGGGTTCACCTCGAGGGCGCGGTCGTAGCACACAAGCGCCTCCGGCACCCTGCCCAGCATTTGGAGGACAACCGCCTTGTTGAACAGCGACTGGATATTGCACGGGTCTATGGCCAGGGCCTCGTCGTATGCCTTGAGGGCGTCATCGTATTTCTTCGACCTCCCGAGGGCAATCGCCTGGTTGTACTTCTCCTGGCTCTGCCGCCTCTCGACATCGGTGAGGTGCTTCTTCACGCCCTTCTTCATATGCGGCTCGAGTGCCTTGTTGATGCCAAGAGCCAGAGCGTCCAGTGATTTCCTGGTGCCCCTGAGTTTGCTCACATCGCCATCGTAATTCTTGAACACGTTTCCGTATTGGCCTTCGATGTCGGCGATGTTCTCTTTCAACACCCTCTTGATATCGTTCAGGATCTTGTGTATGTATTCCTCGGCCTTGCCCGAGAATACAATAGCCTCGGAGATGTACTTGCCGTCCGCAATTAAAATGATGTAGCCCTTGACCTCCATCCTGCTGAACTCGGACGCCTGGCTGCTGGCAAAAGAGTTGCTTATGAAATCGAGGATGGCCTGGAACATCCCCCCTATGAGGTCCGGGTCGATGAGGTCCTGCTCCCGCCAGGTCCTGCGCTGGATGAGCGTGCCTGTCCCCCTGTGGATGAGGTAAATGTCTTCTATCTCGAGCTCCAGTTCCTCCTCCAAGGGCAAATCGACAGGCGATTCCGGAGGCATCTGTATGCGCAGGCTGGCTGAGGAAACGACAGGCGGAATGGGTGCATGGGTCGGGGTTGCCCCGGTCGGAGCCGGCGCGGGATGCCCGCCTCCGAGGGAGGGGTCGAGCTCATTTGGCCTCCCTATCTTGTCGAAGTCCTTCTCAAGCATGGCCACGGTCTCCTTGGAGAAGGAGTCCGGATTTATCACGATCATGATTGTGGCATCGTGCATGGAGGCCATGTCGTTGATGCGCTTGATGAATTTTCTCACTTTGTCGTAATCGTTCTCCAGGGACAGGTAGGCCATGCCGTCCAGGAGGAACACGGGTTCGCCCCCGCCCTTGATGAACTTGTTGATGACCCTGGTGATCTCGAAATCCAGCCTGGTTGGGCTTAAGGTTTCCTTGTCGCCGGTCGAGTCCGAGAGCCAATGCACCTGGGCTTTGTCCATCCCGTACATCTTTTGAAGTTTCTGAGGGTACAGCGTGGTTATGCAGAGGCCTGGAGACCCAGAGCTGATGAGGTCGGTGAACATCTTGAACGCGATGTCGGATTTCTCCTCGTAAATCAGATAGTTGAAGCCCTTGTCAATCACTCTGCTGCCCCCGCGGGTAATTCCACCAATACATGATACTATAAAGAGTTTTTATAACTTGCTCTGAAATAACCGTGTTGCGCACCAAAAGAATGTGATGCAGGAATCCGGATTTTCACGAAGGACTTTGCCAACATCGAGTCGAGTAAGCTCGACTCGGTCACGGACGAGAAATGCTCAGGGTTGTTGACGACCGTTTCTCGTCCTGACTCAGCGAACGATACAGCAAATTGGAAAGAATAGATGCAGGAATCCGGAAGTTCGCGAAGTCCAGCTCAATTGCATCGAGCAAGCTCGATGCAGTCACGGACGAGAAATGCTATAGGTTGCTTGAAACCGTTTCTCGTCCTGAACTCAGCGAACGATACTGCAATTAATTGCCGTTCGCCTTCGCTTCGAACCGGAGAACCACTAAGGACTAGACCCTGAATCTAGCGCCGTAGACCAGGCTTGGCTATTCCTGCATGGTTTATTCTCGGGTGCAACCGCCAAGCTGCTGACGTTTATAACATTTTCTAATGCCACAATGGCTGCTTAGTGATAAAGGCCGGTATCACCGAATCCAAGATTCGGTTTAGTCGCGACCAAGTGTGGTCGCTCCGAACCCCCTGGATTTTAAGCCAGGGATGAAAGGCCTTTACACGAATGCATGCAAAAGATAGACCGCCTTGCACCGTACATTTTCCATCATATGAAATCAAAGCATCTTAGCTTTGATAATCAGGTGCAAGGCTGCCTAGGTAAACATCCAGCCCTGGCAACAAACGCTAGTCCCTTTAGGGGCTGGTAGTTTACATGTCGTATGCTCCCCAGCTGGATTCATAATTTGGATTGGTCGCAACTGGTGTTGCTCCCCCGCCGTCCCAGGTGAGTCTTGATAAAATGTAACTCAAAGGTCAGTGATGTCATCGAATCGGTTCTTTCGGTAAAAATCGTATATCCTCAAAAAAGGTGTCGCCATTCTTGTTTATTCTCAGAAGTATGGATTGATATGGTTCGAATACCAATCTTACATTGATATTATTATTGAAAATATGGACCTTTATAGGTATTTCAATGGACTTTTCGCATAGCGATTGTCCGTACTTCATAGGATATTTCAATTCCTTTGTTTTTGGATGGGCGAAGAATATGAATGCTGCCTCCTTTGAAATCCGGCAGAAGAACTCGGGTATTTCTTCACCCGCAACCAAAGGTGGAAGTTTATTAATTTTCAGCAGGTCGGCCCTCACATTGTGATGTTCCAATAGTTTGGCGAGATTTTTATCGAAATCAGGATTCTTTTTCAGCCCTGGTTGATTCGGTCTTTTCTTGAGACATATGGGAAGCCCCTTCTCTGCAAGACAGAGAATGTTCAAGAGCGCCTCGTGATCAAGCCATTCCACGTCGATGTACAAGGAGCTAAAGACGGCGCGGCCACAATGCAGCCCATCCTTGCGATACTGTGCGTCCTTTAAAAAATAATTGGATATCCAGGTGGGCCTATACCCAACCAAGTTCTCAGGGATCCTTTGATAATGCAATTCCCAGAAGTATTTCGCGCTCGGCCTGCGGAGTTTCTCGGGCAGCACACTCTTCATCCAATTGTCTTCAAGCGGAAGGTACACCGCGATGTCGGTGAAATTCTGTCCAAGTCGCATAAAGGAACTAATGCGTTCGAGATAACGATTGAATGCGGGGAGTTCGTCAATGAAACAGCTGTCCGGGCCGACATGTACCGATGCGTAAAATCTGTTATTGCCGCCTTTTGGATTGTAGGGCATGCCATGCCAGATTATCAGGTTTATTCCATTGGCAAAAAGCGCGTCGGCCACTAATTTCATGTCCGCGACATGCTCGTGGTTTTGGAAATCGCCGGGTCCGGGATATCGTTTCCATCCATAGAGACATGTGAAGGATTCCGCAGATACGACCGTTTTACCCGTGAGGGTCGCAGCCGAAGAGGCGAACTGGGAAAAGTGCGGATCGAATAAGATTGCTTCGCTCTCTGGAATATTAGCTGCAGCATATGCGGCGACGAGGTCAGTAGGTGCGCCATGACATTGAACTCTGGAAATACCTTTGAGTAAATTACAATTGTTTGTGTACGGTATGTAAAACTCGTTGAGCACATAGTCGGATAACAACTTCCGGTAATCGTATCGAATATCGGGAAACTCGTCCAACTTCTGCATGTAGGGAGAAACATCATAGCCGAACCTTTGTGCGAATGACACATCAAAGCCATCGGTCCAGAGCATATCAGTGTCCACTTCCCAAGAGTCGCAGAAAAGCGCGGACGGTCCAATGTTCAATGCGTCAAAGAGGGCTGCGCCCATCTTGCCAGCATATCGACTGAGTGATGCACGATCGAGATGATTGAGCACATAGCTGGGAGGTGAATCCCGCTCCGCCCATGATTTTTTTATTCTCTGTTCTGAAAGTCCCAGGAAATTCCTCGATGCATCCATTTCATCCACGATTGGACCGCCGAACGGCCACAATGAACCAAAGGTGAAATCACAACCAAGGCCGATCTTTTCCGCATATCCTTTTGCAAAGGCGACGATGTCAGACCATTCCTGAGAAAGCCACTTTGGCCCGGGATCGGAACCGGGGAGCGGGTATATCCATGCAATTTCCACCCCGCCAAAATAATTCTCTTTGAGCCAATCCAATTGATATTTCACATCTTCTTCATTGATCTTCCCTGAGAACCACCACCAGCGGGTATAAGGCCTCGCAGAGATGTGGAGCATATCAACCATTGATGTCATTTTTTTGCTTCCTGACAACAGCTGTTTTGCATTGAATTTTTAATATAGCAGTCTACTGCGTGCTCTTCGTAATATTTACCTTCTCCACCAGCACATGCGGGCATATTACGGGGCTCTCGACCTCCCACCAGTGCACCAGCATCGGGTCGTTTCCCACGGCCCTGACATTCTTCAGGATGTTCAGCATGTTCTCGGATATCCTGATGTCTTTCACAGGGCCCACGAGCCTGCCCTTCTCGATGCGGAAGATGGCGTCCCTCGGTATCGTGGAGAAATCCCCGGTCTGGTAGTTCTGGAACCGCGTGTACCATGTGTTGGTCATGTAGTACCCCCTGTCGACCTGCGATATCAGCTGGTCCTTGGTTTTCATGCCCGGCTCCATGCACACTGTCCAGGGATTGGGGAAAACCAGCCCGGAATTCCCCGTGGACGCGGTATTGTACCGCTTGGCCGTGCTGGTGTTATGCAGGTAGTTCTTCAGCACACCCTTCTCGAACAGCGAGGTCCTGCGGGTGGGCACCCCCTCCTGGTCGAAAGGCGGGGACAGTATCGATTCCGGATCGGTCCCGTCGTCATAACAATTGAATTCGGGGCTTGCCACGCCCTTTCCCAGGCAATCCTTGAGGAATGAAATTCCCGCATCGACCGTCCCGGCCGAACAGGAAGCGCCGACATGTTCGAGAATGTTGGCGAATATCATCTGCGAGAAAACAACGTCGAATTTGCCCTCTTCGCCTGTTTCAGGGTTCCTGGATTCCCTGGCAAGCCTCCCGGCCTCCCTGCCGACCCTTTCCGGGTCGAACCTCCATGGGCTGGTGACGGACTGGACCATGTGCCCCGAGCTCTGGGCGTCCGACATGGCCCGGACCGATATCTCCAGGGCCGAGTCGCCGTAGGAGCCGACCGCGCCGCCCGACGTGGCCAAGCGAACTTGCTGCGTTTTGGAGTACAGGACACCGGCGACCCTGCTGGCGCCTTCCTCTTGGGCGGAGGCTATGGCAGCGTCCACATGGTCGTACAGTTCCTCGACCATGGTCGCGATTGTCGCATCGGCCATGTCCTTCCTGTACTTTCCGATGCCCTGGGCGATTCCGCCGAACTCGTCGTTCGGCTCCATGAGTTTCACTCTCTTGGCCAGCTCGTCGAGGGCTCTGTCGATCTCAGAAAGCATTGTAATGTCCGTGGACAGTATGCGCTTATCCTTGGTGATGTAAATGTTTATTTCAGTGCTGGCCCATGACTTCGAAGCAGTCACCGAGTTGTTTGCGAACCTTATCTGCTTGGTGTCGCCTGTCTCGGATGTGCATATGACATCGTCCGCGCCCATCTTGAGGGCTTTTTTCACGATGGCCTCGGGCAGCTCGGCAGGCTTCAGTGAGCACCAGTCGGTCATTTTCCCACCCCCAGGGTGATGCCCCTCAGGCGGATGTGCGGACCTCCGGTGTACACGGGCACGCCCTGGGCCGGCTCCCCCTTCCCGCAGGTTGCGGCCGCGAACTCCAGCTTCTTGCTGACCGCGTCGATCGCGGCCCAGAACGCCGGTGTAGTCAGTTCCAGTATCGGCGCCCTGACTGGGCTCGTGACCTGCCCGTTCTCGATGAGATAAGCTTCCCTGCCGATATAACGCTGGTTGTAACGCTTGTCGTCGATGTTCCATTCCATGAAGCTCTTCATGTAAACTCCCAGCTTTATGCCCTCGAACAGCTCCCCGTCAGCATGGTCTCCGGGCGCCACAAACGTGTTGGACATCCTGACAATTGCCTCGCGGTTGTAGTTGTTGGCCCTGGCCCCGCCGTTGCTGGAGCCCATGTCCATGGCCGAGGAGGTCTCGCGGTTATGCAGGAACTCGTTTATCATGCCGTTTTTAATGAGGATCTTGGGCCTGGCCTTAACGCCTTCATCGTCGTACAGATAATAGCCGTAGGAATTCTCGAGCGTGGGGTCGTCCACCACGGTGGCGGCGTCGCTGCCAATCCTGGTGCCCATCATGTCCGCCTTCACGAATGACTCTCCTGCCTGCGCGGCTTCCCTGCCTGATATGCGGTCGGCTTCGTACGGATGGCCGCATGACTCGTGGGCGGCTATGCCCACGACTTCAGGGCCGAGCACCATGTCGATCTTTCCGGCAGGCGCCTTGACGCCTTCCTTCATGTTCTTGTGCGTCATGGCTATCTCGTGGCATATCTCCTCGGCGCGGGCCAGGGGGTCCATGTACTCCCAGCCCATTGACACCCCCCTCTGGAGCATGGCCTGTGCCATCTTGTCTCCGTCCTTTATGGTCGGTATCGTGAAGATGGCGATTCTCGGGATCACAGAATAAATCCTCGAATCGTCCGAGTTGGCGAAGAACTTGGTCCTCTCCTCCATGACCAGCTGCATGAACCTGCTCACGATCGGGGCAGTTTCGGTCATCGCCTTGTCGATGTGCCCGAGCGCGCTGACAATCTCGTCCAGCCCGACATCGGCCAGTTTCTTCTTCTGGGGAACGGAATAATCCGCGACATGGGTGGGCTCGTCAGATAGCGTTATCCTGTCCCTGACAAGCCTGGACGACGCCTTTGCCATCCTGACGGCCGTTTCGACCCTGGACTTCATTGTATCGGTGTTGAGAATGTCCGACGATGCAAAGCCCATGCCCCCGTGGATGAGCACTCTTACACACATGCCGGAGTATGTCCCGAACCCGGCTATCTCCGGGTTCCCGTTCTTCAGGAAGAGACCGTTCGAAACGAACGATTCCATCCTGGCCTCGGCATATTCCGCACCCATTTCAAGCGCTGCGTCCACGGCCTTCACGGCCAAATCCCTGTCTAGTACAATGTCTTCCGGCATGCCTACCCCTCAATATTATTGGGGGGAAATTGCATCGCCGCTAATAATCCTATCCCCCGAAATCGAACAGGTCCTTCTGTCCCTTTCCGGCGGGTTTGGGGATGGCAGGTCTTTCCTGGCCAGGAAGCAGAATAGTTCCGTACTTTCCCCCGCCGCCCGGGATTATTTTTATTTTCCCCCCCCTGAAGGCCTGCACAGCCACGGCGATGGCCTCCCCGGCTATCCTTCCGATGTCAGCGGCTGGCATTTCCATGAGCACCTCCACCTCTGTCCTCGGTTCGGAGACCAGCGCCCTCCAGATTTCGTCCACCCTCCCGGTGAATGGCGATGAATGTCCCACTGCCTTGGCAATAATCTCGGCCAGCGGTATCATGTACACGTACTCGGGCCTGTGGTCGGGATGTTTCACCTTGCCGGTGCCCAGTTCCAGTGCCCTTTCCCTCACGCCCTTCTTGATGCTGCCGCCGCAGGGGCACCTCCACCTGAGCGCCAGCGCCCGGTCCAGTTCAAACTGGGCGTAGCACCTAGAGCATGCGCTTCTGTTGTACTTGCCTTCCTCGGGGGGCAGCCCGACATTCCTAACGAACTTCCTGCCCTTCTTCCGAGCGATGGCCATGACCAGTTCCCGGTAAGTTGCGTCCTTGGCCTCGACAGTGTTGAACTCTCTGCCTATCCTCACTGGCTGGGGCGAATGTGCGTCCGAGTTCGTGAGGAATGTGACATCTGCCAGTTCGGGAATCTGGTCCCCGTAATCTGTGTTGGCGCTTAGGCCGAGCTCCAGGTAGGGGATTTTACAGGCCAGGTCCCCGTAGCAGCCCTTCAGGGAGCCGAAGTGGGCGTAAACGCCCG
The DNA here is from genome assembly GCA_964354755.1 of uncultured Thermoplasmata archaeon. Classification (GTDB taxonomy): domain Archaea; phylum Thermoplasmatota; class Thermoplasmata; order SG8-5; family SG8-5; genus UBA147. The sequence goes on along the minus strand of CAYHBA010000001.1, from coordinate 231,417 downwards.
TCCAGGGCGTGAACGCGTGAGCCGGCCCGATGAGGGCTCCGGAGTCAATTGCCCTCTGCGCCAGCTCTTCCCCGGTGAAATGGATCCTGGGTCTTCCGTCAGACCTCAGTTTGGCGTCGCCCAGCCTCTCCGTGAAATCCTCCACGCTGGATACCGAGGGGAACATCAGCAGGTGATGGACCCGTCTATCGGCCTCCACTTCTGTTGTCAGAAAGAACCTGGTCTTGCCCTGCTGGAACGTGCCTTCCTCCACTTCCTCCATCCCGCGGATTTCCTTCATCCAGCCCGGGTGGAGGCAGTCGCCGGTGGCGACGAGCTGGACGCCTTTCTGCTCCGCGCCCTTTGCCAGATTGGGGAAATTCATGTCCGAGCTCGTGGCGGCTGAGTAGCGGCCGTGAATGTGCAAATCCGCGTTGAACCTCATCCGAACGGAATCGTCAGCCCAGGTAATAAGCTATTGGGATTTGCCGAATTTCCTTGACCTTTCACGCCTGCCCCAGGCAGCCCAGTAGACCAGGCAGCATATTCCCGATAGGTTCAGTATGCCTATGGCCCTGACGATCCATTTCACGTCCATTCCAGCGGACGAGAGTGTGAAATCGTACTCGTTTTCGGGAGCCAGGCTGCCCACCGTCACATTTGCCCGGTCCGGGCCCAGGCCGCATTCCAGAACCAGACCGGTTCCGTCCGTGTCAGTGGGCACGACCACCTCGATTCTGTAGAATCCGTAATAATCCGTCACAGTGGATTTGACAATGTTTCCTTGCCCGTCCAGTAAGGCGATATTGACCCATCTTTGGCCCCTGCCCGTGCCTGATTTGACATGACCGGATATGACGCTGAGCCCCTCCTTTGTAAGGCCAGTGCCGAAAAATGAATAATTGAGCAGAATTCCGTCCGCATCGCGGAGGTAGGCTGCGGCCTGGTAGGCGCCCAGGTTTCCCAGCGCGATATCTGCGGCCCCTTCACCGGCCATTGTTTCCCTCGCGAAGAGAGAACCGTCAGGGCCGTACAGCTCAACCCTGGCGGCATTCTGCCCGGCCGATTCGTGCGTGATTCTCACCGAATCCAACAATCCGTCCTCGTCCGAATCCAGTGGCTCCGCATCGGCTTCATAGGAAATTTCAATCCTTCCGGGAAGCTGGAAGTATGCGGACATGGAACCCAGGAATTCGTCCCAGTGCGTGTCCCGGGCGAGCGATGTCGCCATATAGTCCCAGGTCGGGGCGTTGATGGGGAACCAGACAGAGAGCCCGTTGGCGTGGTTGGCCTTCTCCAGGTCCGTGGCGCTCGACCAGCTGTTCTCATGGACAACGGCGGCGGCGAACGCCGAGCGGACATCATCGGCCAGCGCCTCAAGGCTTTTGCATTGCGTGCAGTTGTCGACATTCTCCAGGAGATGGATTAGGTCGTACTGCGCGTTGCCGTCGTATTTCTCGGTGAGCCCCCTGGCCGCCGCGAACTCCATGTTGAAGTATGCCGCATCCGAAATGGCCTCCAGGGCATAGCCGTCGACTGCCCCGGCAAGCTGTTCCATCGCGGAGAGGTCGATGAGTGCCAGCGTCAGCGAGTAATAGCTGTGCACCTTCCCCCACGTGATATAGTCCTCTATCATAGCCGCTCCCTTCCCGGCCACGGTGCCATTGCCTGCAAGCCTGCTCAGGAAAAGGTCGTAGGGCCACCCGTCCACGGGTATGTCCTTCTGGGAGAGCAGGGCGTAATCCGCATAGTCGCGAACATCGTATGCTATCTCCATCATGCCCATCTGGCATGCGTCCATGCTGAGCAGATCCAATTGGAGCCCTGTGGCCGAGGCAGCCCCCAGAGCGGTGTTCAGCTCGGGCAGGGTCAGGTAGTTCCCCTTGTCCGGGCATATACCTGGCCAGCCGTTGCCGTGGCCCCAGAGGTCCAGCATGTACCTGTCGGCCGGATACGTTTCCGCAGCCCATATCACGAACTGGCTCAGAACCCCGGGCTCGCCCAGGTCAAGTTCGCCTGCCCATGTCTGGTTTATTAGGCCAAGTCCCAGGTCGGCTGTTCCCCCAGCATTCACTTTCATGAGCTTCGTGTCATCGAAGCCTGACGAATCGTACAGGACAATGATGTCCAGCATCTCGGACGAGCCCACGGACTGCATCTCCCGGATGTCTTCGGGCATGTTCTCGTCGAGGCTTGAGTCGCCCGACATGTAGACCATGAAGGTCCATTTCTCATCGGCTCCCTGCCCATGAACCCCCGGGAGTGCTAGTGCCGAAAGAATCAGCACGGCCAAAATCTGGAGAGCCAGGAACCTGCACATGCTCGGGGACACTAATACTCCACTCCCTTCCTGGCCATGACCTTCTTCGTGTAAGGGTGCTTGACCTCTTTCATCTCTGTTACCGTGTCGGCCAGCTCTATGAATTCCCTGGGCGCGTACCTGCCTGTCAGAACAATTTCCATATTACTTGGCCTGGCCTTGACGATTTCCACCACGGCGGAAGCCGAAACCAGCCCCCACTCGACAGCCACGTTTATCTCGTCCAGGATGAGCATGTCAATCTTTCCGGCTTTCATGACCTCCCAGGCATGCTCCAGCCCCTTCCTGGCCAGGTCTATGTCGATCTGCGCGGGGTTTTTCTTATCGACAAAATCCGGCCTGCCGAACTGCTTTATCTCAAAACCGGGTATATGCCTGGCCGCCTCCAGCTCCCCGTACTTGATGTCCCCTTTCATGAACTGGATCATCAGGACCCTGTACCCGTGCCCTGCGGCCCTCATTCCCAGGCCAAGCGACGCGGTTGTCTTGCCCTTGCCGTCCCCTGTGTAGACATGGACCATTCCCAGTTCGTTCTTCTTAGCCATGGGGTTTAGAAGGAAGGGTGAATATATAACGTTTGTTGCTATAAATCCTGCCAACCCGACCATACCCCGCCTGTAAGGGCGGGGTTGTACCGCCAGATTGGACGAATCTGGCGATATGACCGATTCCGTTTTCATCCTTAGGAAACCTCGCCTGAATGTTATTTTATGAAAACTGGAGGGCGGGGAGGTGTTTAAATCGACATACAACCTGGCTTCGGAGCCCCGGCATCGGGTCCAACCGCCTACTTGTCCCAGGCTCAACATATAAATACGATAAGCATCTATATACATTTTGATATCGATAAATATCTGTGGGATTGAGCAATGAGGAAGAAACTGGTTGCAGTATGGTTGTGCGCGGCGTTGGTCGCGTCAGCCTTGGCCATGTCCACCGATGTTGGAAATAATGTCGAGGGGAAAGAAGTTGTAAGAGATGGTGTGACCTACATTGCCAGCACCCCGTTCAGGATAAACTCGAATGCGGATTTCGCCACATCGCCGAAGGTGACGGGCGGGAATGGCACTGCGGGGAATCCGTGGTTAATCGAGAATTTTGATATTAACGGGACTGGGTATGGGTATTGTATCTACATCGGGAATACAACGGATTATTTTTTGGTGAGAGATTGTTATTTGCATGAAGCGAGCGGAAATTCAAAAATCTATTATGAAAATTCCGGAATATATTTGTATAATACCCCGAATGGCAAAATTGAGAGCAACAACGCATCAAACAACTTCTTCGGCATCTTACTCACCTATTCCTCTAATCGCAACACCATCGCCAACAACATTGCATCCTCGAACTTCTATAGGGGCATCAATGTCTACGTCTCCAGCAACAACACCATCGCCAACAACACCGTCTCGAACAACCGGGGTGGCATCGACTTCTACTCCTCCAACAGCAACACCATCGTCAACAACACCGTCTCGAACAACGATAATCACGGCATCTACGTCTACTGGTCCATCAGCAACACCCTAACGGATAACACGATGGTCGATTGTGGGATTTTCATCTATGGCAACCTAAAGGAGCACTTTAACACACACACTATCGACACATCAAATACTGTCAATGGGAAGCCAGTTTATTATTGGAAGAACCTATCCGGCGGCACAATTCCACCAGGTGCTGGTGAAGTCATCCTCGCAAACTGCACAAACGTGATTGTGGAGAACCAGAATGTTAGCGATGGTAACATTGGCATCCTTCTCGCATTCTCCGATAATAACCTCCTCGCAAACAACACCGCTTCCTCGAACGACAACTTCGGCATCTCCCTCTACTCCTCCATCAGCAACACCATCGCCAACAACATTGCCTCGAACAACCAAGGAGGCATTCGCCTCGAGTTCTCCAGCAGTAACACCATCGCCAACAACACCGCCTCGAACAGCGGTTACGGTATACTCCTCGGATCATCCAGCAACAACTCCATCGCCAACAACACCGTTTCCTCGAACAACTGGTATGGCATCACCCTTGGCTCTGGCTCCTCTAACAACACCATCGCCAACAACACCATCTCGAACAGCGATTTCAGCATCTCTCTCGCCACCTGCAGTAGCAACACTATCACTAGCAACATTGCCTCGAACAGCGATCACGGCATCACCCTTGGCTCTTCCAGCAACAACACCATTGCTAACAATACCGTTTCCTCGAACATCTGGTATGGCATCAAGCTCGCCTCCTCCAGCGGCAACTCCATCGCCAACAACACAATCTCCTCGAACACCGCCTACGGCATCTACCTCAATTATTCCAGCAGCAACACCATTGCCGACAACACCGCCTCGAACAACGGTTACGGCATCTGCCTCTCCTGGGAGAGCGACGGCAATACCATCGCTAACAACACAATCTCCTCGAACACCGCCTACGGTGTCTACTTCAATTATTCCAGTAGCACCACCATATATCACAATAACATCGTCAACAACACGAATCAAGCCTCTGACGACACTGGTACGAACCAATGGAACTCAACATATCCCTCCGGTGGAAACTATTGGTCTGACTACACTGGCGTGGACTTCAACAGCACTTCGACCCAGGATGTTCCACCTCCAGATGGAATTGGAGATACTCCATACATGAACATCGGAGGCGGTGCGGGGGCGCAGGACAACTACCCGCTGATGACCCCCTGGAACTCGGAACCACTGACAATATTCAACATCAGTCTGACGGCTGGCTGGAACCTCGTCTCCATCCCCCTGGAAATGGCCGATTCCTCCATCCCAAACGTACTGGCCTCCATCTCAGGCCAGTGGGACGTTGTCAAGTATTACAATGCCACAGACATTATGGACCCCTGGAAGACTTGCAGGGTCGGAAGCTCAGTCAACGACCTAGCCCGCATCGACCACACGATGGGATTCTGGCTCCACATTACCAATTCATCGAGTAACCTGGTAATCTATGGAAATGTACCGGTCGCCACGAATATATTATTAAATGCCGGCTGGAACCTGGTCGGTTACCCCACCCAAACAGAACAAAATGTCGCGACCGCCCTCTGGGGCACGGGCGCCGACCGGGTGGAGGCATACGACCCCGGTTCTCCCTCTCTTATAAGTGAGGTTGGCCCGAACTATGTGATGAAGCCGGGAGAAGGATACTGGGTGCATGTACCGGCTGATACCATCTGGACAGTGGATTGGTAGGCTAATTTCCGAGCAGGCGAGTGGCGAGTTTCTTATTTACTGAATATTTTTCTTTGGAGCCCGAGCCAGCGCAGGAAATTTAAAGAAAAATACTCGGGTACTGGATACATGTGCCGGCAGACACGGTTTGGACCGTAGATTGGTAATCTACGGACTTTCCAAATCCTTTTAATTCCACAGGTATTACAGTCTGCAATGTCTCTCGATAATCCCGAGCCAGTTATCATCCAAAGCCCTAGAGGCCCGCCCCTGAAGGCCGCCTTCGTCGGCTGCGGCGGGACAGGATGCAACATCCTGGCAGAAGGTCTCCTTCCGGACAATTCCATGCGGGTGGCTGTGGGCTCCGAGCAGCAGACCATGGCCTTGCTCAGGACAGAGAAAAAGATGCTGGCCAGCGCCAGGGAGCTGGAGTCCGACGCCATGATATCCTCCAAATCCGCGAGGCTGGCGGGAAGCGAGTTCGAGAAGGAGCTGGCCCAGTTTCTCGCAGGCGCGGACATCACTTTCATACTTGCCGGCCTCGGGGGCCTGAGCGGGGGCTGGGGCGCGGTAGTGGGCGCCAGGGCGGCGGCAGTATCCAGGAGCATCGGGTTCTGCATCGCCAGCGTCCCGTTCTCCGTGGAGGGCGGTTCCAGGAAGGACAGGGCCACGGCGCAACTGAAGTCCCTCATCCAGGTGGCGGACGCCTCCCTGGTCATACCCAACGACATGATACTGGCGGAAGCGCCCAACTTGCCCATCAACAGGGCCTTTATAGTCATGAACAGCGTGCTGGCTTCGCCCGTCAACCTTTTCCTGAGGTCATTCGGCAGGGATGACCTTGGCATGCTGGAGAAACACCTGGCCCTGGGAAAGGTCATGGCCATGGACTCGGCCGAGTGGGACAGGGAGAATGCCGAGTTCGCAGCCATCGAGACCCTCGGGAAATCCAAGTGGCTCGACCTCGGCTCCAGGAAGCCGAAATCCGCCATCCTTTTTGTAGAGGGCCGGAGCCTCTACGGGGACCTGGAGGAGCTGGGGAAACTGTTTTCCAGGCTTGCCGGAAAGGATTGCGGCATCATTGTGGCCGGTGCAGGAGAGAGGAAGCAGGGGCTGAGAGTGACTGCGGTGGTGGGATTCTGAGATTTTTATCGGTATTTTTGGCCTTGGCAATTATTCTGTCATCGGTGACCGCTCTGGCTCAGACGGTTCCGGAGCCCATCGAGGTCCCTCCGGCCGGCTATGAAAGCACGGACACGGTGACTGCCGCGGACCCCTGGAAATACTACGTGGTCCATGCGGAAATCGGCCAGGAGATACATTTCGAGTTCCATGTGGTCGGGGAAGGCAATATCTCCGTGTACCTGTCCAAGATGGAGGACCCGCTGAACTACTATGTCAGCTTCAGCACACCCCTGCCAGTGACTGATTTCGAGAGGACCTTTCCCCCGGACTATGGATTTTCAAGGGATTATTTCATCCAGGTGAATTCCACCTCAGGCATCGACGTCCAGTATTCGGTCGAAATCCACACCGATGAAGCCTCGGAGAAGGATTACACGTTGTACTATGTCCTGATAATACTCGGCTTCATAGGCCTGGTGGTGTTCAGCTACAAGTTCGTGGTCTGGCAGGAGAAGCGCGAGAGGAAGGCCAAGCCGGGGAAGAGAAGGGAGAGGCGGGAAAGGTGAAGTAATAAATACCAGCGAAACAGATACAAGTCACCATGGCAGAGAGATACCAGATAATCGACCACACGGCCGATATTTTAATCAGGACTTCCGGGAAGACGATGGACGAGGCTTTCGAGAATGCGGCCTATGCCCTCTTCGACACGATGTGCGACGCTTCCACAGTCGAGCCCCTGAAAATTAAAAAGGTGGAGTGCGAGGCTCCGGACCTGGAGCAGCTCCTCGTTGACTGGCTTTCCAGGCTCCTTTTCCTGTGCGATGTGGACGACATGCTGTTCTCGGATTTCCAGGTCAATGTAACAGGCACCAGGCTGACGGCCAGGATAAGGGGGGAGAAGCTGGACGCAGACAAACACCAGCTAAAGACAGATGTCAAGGCCATAACGTATCACATGCTGGAGGTCGATCCGGAAACGAACGCGATCCAGGTGCTTCTTGATATTTAAATTATTTATTCCTTCCTCTGGCTCTTGAGGAACAGCATCAGCTTTATCTCCTCCGGGGAAAACGTAGTATGCTGTCTCAATTCCTTCTCGTTGCCCTTGGCCAGCAGCCTCAATGTCGGCGGCTTCCCCCTGCTGAACATGAACAGCCTCTTCATGGCCTCGGGGTCGATGTCCGGGGTGCCCAGCAGGATCTGGCAATGCTCCATGTCAAGGCCGCGTATGTGCACCTCGCCCACTGTCCCGTCATGCTGGTCTATTATGGTGTAGAAGCGGTTGTATGAAGGGGTGTCCTCCCTGGCCGTGACCAGGAGTTTTATCCCGGATGCCGGCTTCAGGGCCGAAACTAGGCCCTGCAGGAATTCGACAGTCTCGTCCGTGGCCTCGTAATAGCCGTCCATGACGATGATAATGCTCTTGCCGGAGAGCTGCTCGACAAGCTTCTTCGGGGACTTGGCTGACTTGTCCAGGTCCGGGACAATCTCGCCCAGGGTGTCGAGGACGGTTTTGAGGAATCCGGGCAGGTCCTTCCTTGCCTGTACCCATGCGACGGACCATTTCTTCCCTGAATCCCCGGCGAATTTCGCGGCAAGAGTCGATGCACCGTAACCCTGGCTCCCGTATATGGCCATGACTCTGATTTTCTCGTTGTCCAGCATCTCCCCCAGCTCGCTGAGTTCATGCTTCCTGTTGACGAATCCTTCAGTGTCCGGAATGGGCCCTGCCGTTTTGCAGAACTTGGGCTTGAGAACCTTCTCCCCGGCCAGCTCCAACAGGACAGGCAGGACAGGCCCCTTGGTCCCCTCGAGGATTTCTTGCACGCTGGGCTGCTTCTCCAGAAGTTTCAGGATGCCGTTCGCCTCCTCCAAGCCTGCCTGGGTGAGGAAATACACCATGTACCGGCGTTTCTCTCCGATGACATGGGCTTTGGCCGAGTCGATCAGCTTCCTCCCCTCCAGAACCTTGAGCGCCCTAGGAACATGGGTCAGCCTCAGCCCCGTGGTTTCGGAGATCCCTTTCTGGCTCATGGCCTGCGGGTATTCGGGGTCTTCGGCGTGATGCCTGTAGTCGCGCAGGTGGATCAGCACGCGGTCGGTTGCGGTGAGGTTTAATCCAGGGGTGGAGTTCATCTAACCTGGATAGGTAATTCCTGGATTAAAAGGTTGGGGAAGGATGAGAGAAACGATTCCTTGAGAACCGTGCAAGAGATGGTAATATGAATCCCCGACCTACCGTTCCAAATGTCCCGCAGGACTTTGGATACCGCCAAAAACAGGCGGGGCATGCTGTTGTTGAAGAGAATTAGTGAAAATCAGAATTGAAATGGGACTTATCGAGCCAAGAATGTCCAAAGCGCAGCTTTGGATACCGCTAATTCCCGCCATTGACGGACGGCGGGACGACATTGGCATTCTCGAGGCGGGAGTGGATTTTCACGCTCATGTTGTCCCCGACAATGCTGCCTATCAGCGTAACATCTTCCTCTATCTGGCAGTTGCGCGATATCACGCTGTCCGTGATCTGGGTCTGCCACCCGACTTTCGAGCCGTCCAGGATGATGCTGTCCTCTATCTTCGCGTCCCTGTCTATGAAGACATTGTTGTAGATGCAGGACCGCTCTATCACGGAACCAGCGCTTATGTAGACGTCGTCGCCGATGTATGCCGGACCAGTGATCTTCACGCCTTTCTCGATGGCGCAGTTCTTGCCCAGCATGATGTTTCCCCTGGTCTTGACCTTGTCAAGCGTGATTTTCTGGCCTTCCTTCTCCACGATGTCCAGGCTGGCCTGCAGCAGGTCATGCGGATTTCCTATGTCCCGCCACACTCCGTCTACTATTCTTCCGTACAGGGCTTTTCCGTCCTTGAGCAGCGCAGGGAACACCTGTTTTGAGAAATCGTACATCTGGTTTGGCGGGATGTAATCCAGTATCTCGGGTTCGAGAACATATATACCGGCGTTGATGAGGTTGGAGAACACCTCCTCGGGCTTGGGCTTCTCCAGGAATCTGACTATCCTGTCCTCCCTGTCCAGGCCCACGATTCCGAAGTCGGTCGGATCCTTCACCTTAGTGAGGGCCATGGTGGCCAGGGCGTTCTTCTTCTTGTGGTAATCGTAAAGGGCTCCGATGTCTATGTCAGCCAGAACGTCTCCGCTCGCCACGACGAATGTGTCGTCCAGGAAATACGAGACCTTCTTCACTGCACCGGCCGTCCCGGCTGGCTCGGCCTCGAACGAGTACAGAATAGACGAACCATAACCCGCGCCGTCGCCTATCCTCTTGATCAGCGTGTCTGAAAGGTATCCGGTGGTGATGATGTGCTGGTCGAATCCGCCTTTGACCAGCGATTTCATGACATAGTCGATGCACGGCCTTCCCGCGACCGGAATTAGCGGCTTGGGCCTGTGCTCGGTCAAGGGCCTCAGGCGCTTGCCCACGCCTCCGGCCAGTATAACTGCTCTTTTCAAAAACTCACCTTATCTCGACTTTGCCCTTTTTGAGAAGCGTCTCGAGGGCGTCGTTTGCCGCCGCTTCCAACTTCTTCTCGTCGTTCAGGGCCATTCTCGCAGCCTTGTTCTGCTGCGTGACCAGCATCCTGGCCTCCCTGATTTCGTCCCTCTTCAGGTTGCGCACGGCCATTATCTTCTCGCGCATCTCATTGGCCTTCTGGTGGTATTCGTCCGCCCTTTCCTTCAGCTTGACATAGGTCTCGTGGTTCTTGTTTGCCTCGGATATGAGGTGGGAGATGGACTTGCTCATGAGCGTGATGCGGTCATGCACCTCGTTGGATTGCTTGGACAGGGCCACAACTTTCGCGTGCTCCTCGTCCGCCATCTTGAATAGAAGCGTGATTTTTTCGTCGACATTCTTGACCTCCGAAAGGATGGCATCCTGCTCACCCTGGATGGCCTCCAGCCTCTTGACCTCGTTGTACTGTTTCTTCAGGTTCTTCAGAAGCTCGTTTTCCTCTTCGATGGTTAGTACGGTCGTCTCCTGCTTCAGCTCCAGCATCTTGACCTCGGCCCTGATGGTCTCGATGTCCCTGTCCAGGTCCTTGTGTATGCCCTTGCGCTTGCCTTTCTTCTGTTCGATGAGGGCCTTTGCCTTGTCCTGATGCTGGTTCCTCAATTTCTTGTGTTGGCGCATCTTCTTGACAATCCCGTCCCTCTCCTCCCTGAGGACCTGTATGTCTTCGATTATTTCGCGCCTTTCGTTGTTCAGCATGTTCCTTGCATCGGCGAACTCCCTGGCCTGGTCGTTCAGTTCGTTGCGTTTCTCGATGATTCCCCTGTAACGGATTTCCGCGTTCTCTTCTTCTGTGACCTTAGGCTTCTGCATTCAAAACCTCTCGAATAAGGGAATGGTCATAATGGGGTCGGTTTATAAAATTTTCCCACGAAAGGATATTTAGATAATCATCAATGGGGCATCTGAACGGCGCAAAGGTGCGCCATGATTATATACACGATTTAATATCAATAAGCGGATGATTGAATCTGTCATATCGCTCGAGCCGCCCGGAGCCTGGGTATCCTCCCTTCTGGGCAAGTTCGGCGTCGAGATAAAGATACTCAACACTCTTCCCTACGGCAAGACAGGCGTCCAGGACCTCATCGAGATGAAGCTCAACGATGCTGACATCGAGGAAGTGAGGACATTCCTCAGCGGGCTGGACGGCATCGAGCTGGTGGAACTGGAAGCTGTCGAGTCTGACAGGGCAATAGGCGTGGTGAAGTCGGCCGAATGCTTCGGCTGCCGCGAACTCCTTTCCACGGACTGCTTCCTTGTCTCGGCGAGGTCCAAGGAGGACGGCAGGCTGGAATACACGATAATATCCAGCAAGAACGAGTGCCTGAGGAAGCTCATGTCGAAGCTGGAAATCGCGAAAGCCTCACCCAAGCTGGTAAAGATGAAGAAGCTGTCCAAGGACGAGATGCTCACAGACAACCAGGAAAAGATAGTCAAGATGGCCTACCAGCGCGGGTACTATGACTTCCCCAAGCGAATCGGCGTGAAGGACCTGGCAAAGATGTTCAACATATCCCCGGCCACGCTGTCCGAGATTCTCAGGCGCGGCCAGAAGAAGATAATCGAGAGTTATTTTGAAACCCGGTAATCTCAGCACACATTGCAGCCGGAGATTACCGGATTTTTGATTGTGGATATATGCAGCAAACAATCATGGCGAATACTATATGAGAATCCATTCAGTTTTCGTATTCACCTCTTGCTGATATCAGCTGGCAATTCACGGCCCTGATTCAGTTTCAGGAATTGATGCCGGGCCGTCGTACGATTTTCGCTGAAAGATGCTGCCAATCAATCCTACTTTTTTTTTAATCGGACTGGGCTCTCTTTCCGGCAATGGCATTAGCAATCCCGGCTAGCTGCTCCGGGGAAAGGGTCACAGGCCTCTCGTCCCCGTGAGGCAATGTCTCAGCCAGCGCCTTCGCCTCCTCCTTCCCGAGGCCGAGCGCTGCATGCTCCGCAGCGATGCCGTTCCTCACCTTCCTGTTCTTGTGGGAGAACAGCACCCTTACGATTTCCCGGAATGTTCCGTCGTCCATTATCTCGAAATCCGGGGATCTGGGAACAATCTCGACAATTGCGGAGTCGACCTTGGGCACTGGGTGGAAGCTGCCCCTGGGCACATGCCTCAGTATCCTGGTTTCCGACCTATAGCCAGCCATCACGGAGATGCGCGAGTATGCGGCCTGGCCGGGCTTTGCGACAAGGTGCTCTGCGAACTCCTTCTGGAACATCAAAACGGCTTTCCTGAACCTGCAGTCCAGCAGCTTCATGGTTATGCCCGAGGAAATTTGATATGGCAGATTGCTCACCATGACATCGAATTCCGGGAAGGCCACCTCCATGGCGTCGCCCTGGATAACATTGAATCCCTTTTCCCTGAGGTCCGCTGCCAGCCTTCTGTCCAGTTCGATGACAGTGAGGCTATCCGTTGCCTTGGCGAGCCGTTCTGTCAGGATTCCGAGCCCTGGGCCTATCTCCAGCACCCTGTCAGCACGCCCGATGCCGGCCTTGCTGACAATCCAATCGGCAATAGTGGCATCGGCCAGGAAACTCTGTCCGAGGTTCTTGGAAGGCCGGATTCCCAGGCTTTTGAGTTTCCCCCCGACACCCATCAAAACCACGTCGCCTCGATATGCGCGACACTTATAATATTGTTCCCAGGTTGATTGACAAAATAACTTATATCGCATTGCATTATTGAACCGATGCCGAGAAGCCCGGCAAAGGTGATGCGGTTTGATTGTTTCCTCGAGAACTGCGCGGAACGGAGCAGTGTGCCCCTTTTCGGAGGAGGCTGAGCCCATTGGCTGAAACGGCCAGGCCCAGGGCGGAGTTGCTCAAGGCCATCCAGAAGGCGGAGCTGGAGGGCGCCGCGAGGGAGGAAAGGGCCAGGGTGAGGATGGCCCAGGTCAGGGCTTCCACCCAGGCAGAGTGTTCGAGGATAATCGAGCAGGCGGAGAGGGACGCCCGGGCAAGCATGAGAAAGTCTGTGGATGCTGCCAGGATGGAATGCGCGGCAATCCGCGAGGAAAGGTTGCGCGAATCGGACTTGCAGGCCCAGACCAGAGAATCCGCGGCAATGGCCAGGATGCAGGGCGTTTACGAGATGATCCACAGGAAATTTGCAAGGGAGTTCGATGTTAAGGACTGAGAGGATGACAAGGGTGCTTGTCATGGGAACCATGGACGCCATCGGCGAGGCTGTGGACTACCTCTATGACTCACGCTCGTTCCATGTCATCGATTTCAAAAGGGACGAGGTGCATGACATTGGCACGCCCCTGAGCGGGGCGGACGAGGCCAGCGCCAAGCTCTTGAAGATGATGAGCGTGTCCGCCAGCCTCGGGGTCGAGGAGTCCGGAATCCCCGATGCCGAGAAAATGCCCGTCCAGAGGATAAGGAGCGAACTGGATGCCGCGCTCATGCATCTCGAGCTCGAGATAAGCGCACAGACGCATGCCAGGAAAGAACTCGAGGACCTGCTTTCCAGGAAAAGGAACATGCTGGCATCCCTCACCCCTTTCCGCGGGCTCGATTTTCCGCTGGACAATCTGCACGGCTGTAAGTCGGTGACAGTGTTCTCCGGGCTGCTGAAGACAGACCCCGAGGCCGAACTGGCAAAGCTTACCGATGCGCGCGAGTTCATCCGGACCCAGGACATTGCCGTCCTTGTCATATCCAAGCAATATTCAGACCAAGCCCACAAGATATTGCTCGGGCACGGCTTCACGGAAATCAAAATCCCCCAGCTCAGCGGGATACCCGCGGATGCGATGGCCAGGCTGGGTTCCGAGATACCGAAGCTGGAGACCAAGCTGGCCGATGTATTGGGAAGGATAGAGAAGCTGAGGGAATCGAATCAGCGGTTCATTGTGGCGGCCCTGGAGGACCTCTCCATCGAGGCCAACAAGGCAGAAATCCCGTTGAGGTTCGGCACGGCCAGGTTCACTTTCGTGATAGACGCCTGGGTGCCGGCGAAATCCGTCGAGAGCCTCAGGAAGGGCCTGGAGGGAATAAGGAGCGGCACTGTGGACATGCTCCCGGTTGGGGCAGAGGGCGGGGAAGCGCCTCCCATCCTGATGAACAATCCCAAACCGGTCACGCCGATGCAGATGCTTCTCGAGATGTTCTCGCTTCCCTCGTATGACGAGATAGACCCCGCGCTCTTCATGTTCATATCGTTCCCGCTGTTCTACGGCCTGATGCTGGGGGACGTCGGCTACGGCATTGTCATACTGCTGCTGGTGCTTACCGGCGGGCTGACCAAGCTCATGAACAAGCTCGGCATGGCAGGCGGCGCTCCAGGCCTCAACAAGATATTGCTGTACTGCTCAATCTCGTCCATTGTTTTCGGATTCCTGTTCGACGAGTTCTTCGGGTTCGAGATAATGGGCAACATGCATTTCACCATCCTGGGAGTCGGATTCCCAGTCCTCAGGGGCGACACCGACATGGTCGGGCCGATGCTGATACTGTGCGTCTGGATAGGCATATTCCACCTGATGCTCGGATACATAATAGGCTTCAGGAATGTCTGGATCCAGCACGGGCTGAAACATGCGGTGTTGGAGAAAGGCGGCTGGTGCCTGATACTTACAGGGCTGACTCTCTTCGCATTCTCGGCCATGCCCAGACTAATATCGGGAGAGGGGATAAGTTTCGACGACCCGCAGGCACTGGCCGGCATAATACTCCTGGGCACTGGTGTCGCAATGGCATTCGCCGTGGAGGGCATGAACACCCTCCTTGAACTGCCCAGCCTGAGCGGCAACCTTCTATCCTATACCAGAATTTACGCCATCGGCCTATCCTCGATAGGTATAGCGCTGGCATTCAACGAGAACCTAGCTATGCCCGCCATCGAATCTGGCGGGATCGGCATCATAATCGGCATAGCCGTACTGGTGGGCGGTCACGCACTGAACCTGGCCCTTGGAATAATCGGCCCCCTCATCCAGACACTCAGGCTGCACTACGTGGAATTCTTCACAAAATTCTACAAGGGCGGCGGAATCAAATTCAACCCGTTGAGATATGACAGAAAACATTCGAAGGAGGTATAGAAAATGGCAATATTCGACGACATAGGAACCATTGCCCTGGCTGCGGCCGCCGTTATAGGCTTAGCGGCCTTGGCAACAGCCTGGGCAGAGAAAGAGATCGGGTCGGCAGCGGTAGGCGCCATGGCGGAGAACGACAAGATATTCGGAAAGGCCCTCATACTGATGGTCATTCCTGAAACCATAATCATCTTCGGTTTCCTCATAGCCCTACTGATTGTTGGAAAAGTGCCAGTCATGACACCCTAGATCTGTCAAGAAGTGAGCCAATGAGTCTGGAAAAGATAGTGAGCAAGGTAGAGCAGGACAGCAAAGCGGCAGAGCAGGCGATGCTGCAGGAAGCCGCAAAGCAGCGAAATGAGAGGATTACCCAGGCCAACCGCAGAAGGGATGAGATACTTGCTGAGCACAGCCATAAAGCCCTTCAAACCATAGCACAGCTCCGGTCCAGGGAGGAAGCCGGCCTTGAAATGGAAGTCAAAAAACGAATGCTCATGTCCAGGAAAAGGATTCTGGACACGGCCTTCCGGGGCGTGCTGGAGCATTTCGCCAAGCTCTCGCCGGCCGACAAGAAGAAGATATACGCCGCTCTGATGGCAAAGGCCGCGAAGGACATTCCCAGCGGAAGAATCCATTTTGTCAAGGGCGAGGAGTCTCTGTTCTCCGGCCATTCCGGATACACCAAAGGCGGGCACATAACCAGCGCCGGCGGTTTCATACTCGAGAGCGATGACGGCCACCTTGAGATGGACATGCGCTTCGAGGTGCTCCTGAAAGACCTTTGGGACAGGAACCTGGGCGAGGTTTCTTCCATGCTGTTCGGCGAAGGAGGCCACCCATGAAAATTCCCACACTGCAGTCATCGGTTCCGAGGCTGAAGAACAGCATTGCAGGTCTGAACAGGGGCAACTATCCCTATGTCACTGCCAGGGTCAGAGGGAAGAAGCGGAATCTGCTGACAGTGGACACCTACCCGAAGCTGATGAAGATGGGCTCCTCCGAGATTGCAAGGCTGCTGAGCGAAGGAGCATACCACAAGGAGATGGCCGAGCTTGCCAGCAAGTACTCCGACAACGAACTTGTCGAGCGCGCCCTCATCCTCAACCTCGCCCGCACCTACCGCGAGATACTCGGGTTCAGTAAGGGAAACCTGAAGCGCATACTCGAGGACTATCTGGACTGGTGGAACGTCTACAACATAAAGGTCATCCTCAGAGGGCTCCATCACAAGATTCCAAAGGCCGAGGTCAAGGAATACCTGGTCCCGGCGGCATCGCTGGACAGGGAGTTCCTGGAGAGCCTCGCTGACATGACCGCTCCGGAGGAGGCGATCGCCGAGCTCGCCAGCCACGGCTACAGGGTCCCGCCCGAGGAGGACGTGAACCGCATCTGCGAGGAGAACTGCGGCCTTAGGCCCGTAGAGGATTTCTACGACCGCACTTACTACGAGCGCCTGCTCGAATCGGCCAAGGGCAGGTCCAAGCCCGCCAAGATATACAGGACCCTGGCAAGGCGAATGATAGACGTTGTCAACGCCCACAACCTAATGGAGATGCTGCAGGACGGCCTGGCATCGGAGAAGTTCAGGGAGTTCATGGTGCCCGGCGGCGAGAAGCTCTCCGTGGACCTGCTGTGCGAGCTGTCCGCCAAGAAGCCGGATGAGGCGCTCCAGGCTGTCAAGGCCGCGCTTGAATCCGATCTCGGAGGCGTGGACGCATCGTCGGCGAACCTCGTGGCCATACAGCTCGACAATTACATGATGGACTATTCCGAGAAGCTTTCCAAAATATATCCGCTGTCCATAGTCCCGGTCATTGACTTCGTCATCCGCAAGGAGAAGGAGACGGAGTTCATCAGGATCATCGTCAAGGGGAAGGAGCATGCGCTTCCCGAGGAGAGGATAAGGAGGCTGCTTGCCATATGATGAGAATAGCCGCCGTTGGAAGCGAGGCCTTCATACTGGGCTTCAGGCTGGCAGGCGTGAACGACGTGTTTTCTGCCAAGCCGGAAAACATCGAATCCGCAGTCAGGTCGGCCGCGTCTGGGGACAGGTTCGGCATATTGATTGTGCACGAGCAGGAAGTCAAGCATGTATCCGAGCCGATGAAGGAGTTCATGCTCAGAAGCATCAGGCCAGTCATCATCAAGATAGGGGGGGAGGAGGAGGAGCTGCGCAATAAAGTTAAGGCTGCGATAGGAGTTGATTTGTTTGCAACCGAATGAGGTGAGCGCGTGAACAGGACCGGAGAAGTCTACAGGGTAGCGGGGCCTGTCGTGACTGCGAAGGGCATATTCCCCAGCATGTCCGACGTGGTCCTCGTCGGCAAAGAGCGGCTTATGGGCGAGGTCATCAAAATCGACAGGGACAAGGTAATCGTCCAGGTCTACGAAGAGACTTCGGGCATCAAGCCCGGGGAACCAGTCACGGAAACAGGCGAGCCCATGATGCTCGAGCTCGGCCCCGGCCTTCTCGGCACGGTATACGACGGCATACAGCGCCCCCTGTCGGTGCTGGTGAAGAAAGAAGGGACTTTCATAAGCAGGGGAGCCACAGCCAACGGCCTGGACAGGAGCGTCAGGTGGCCCGTCGCAATCAAAGTCAAACCCGGAGACAAGGTCAAGGGCGGGGACATCATCGCTGAAACGAAAGAGAAGGCGGTGGTCCACAGGATCATGGTGCCGCCCAACGTCCAGGGCACCGTCGCCCAGGTGTTTCCCGGAGAGAAGACAGTCGACGAGGTCATCGTGAAACTCCAGGACGGGACCGAACTGAAGCCGATGCACAGGTGGCCAGTCAGGGTACCTAGGCCGGTGAACGGCCGCCTCATGCCAGACATCCCGCTAACAACCGGCCAGAGGATCCTTGACACCATGTTCCCGCTGGCCAAGGGCGGCACTGCGGCGATTCCCGGGGGGTTCGGCACCGGAAAGACAGTCACGCAGCAGCAGCTGGCAAAATGGAGCGACGCGGACATCGTGATATACGTGGGCTGCGGCGAGAGGGGAAACGAGATGACCGAGGTTCTGACGGAGTTTCCGGCACTGACAGACCCGAAGACTGGCAAGGCACTGATCAACAGGACCGTGCTCATAGCCAACACGTCAAACATGCCTGTGGCGGCGAGGGAAGCGTCAGTCTATACCGGCGTCACCATCGCGGAATATTACAGGGACATGGGTTACAATGTCGGCCTTATGGCAGATTCGACATCCAGATGGGCCGAGGCCATGAAGGAGATTTCCTCAAGGCTGGAGGAGATGCCCGGGGAGGAGGGCTATCCGGCCTATCTCTCGTCCAGGCTATCGCAGTTCTACGAGCGCGGGGGCCGGACAGACAACCTCAACGGCAGCCAGGGCTCGATATCGATAATAGGGGCAGTATCGCCGGCCGGGGGCGATTTCTCCGAGCCAGTAACCCAGAACACGCTCAGGATTGTGAAGGTGTTCTGGGCCCTGGACACCAAGCTGAGGGAGAGAAGGCATTTCCCCGCAATAAACTGGCTCACATCCTATTCGCTTTACGGAAAAACCCTGGAGGCATGGTTCCAGGACAATGTCGACCCGGAATGGAAGGCGCTGCGCGAATGGGCCATGACGCTGCTCCAGAAGGAGGCGGAGCTCCTGGAGATTGCACAGCTTGTAGGCACGGACGCCATGCCCAAGGAGCAGCGGCTCACCCTGGAGATGGCCCGGATGGTGAGGGAGATATTCCTGCAGCAGAATGCGTACCACGAGGTTGACACCTACAGCTCAATGAAGCGCCAGTTCGCGCTTCTCAGCTGCATCAAGGTGTACTCAGATGCGGCAGCGGAGGCGCTGGCCAGGAATGTGGGCCTCCGTGACATAACCTCCCTGCCAGTCAGGACGGAACTGACAAGGGCCAAGTTCGAGAAGGACATGGACGCAATACTGGCATCGCTGCTGACCAGGATAAAGCCGGAGATGGAGAGCCTCAAGGAGGGCGCGCAATGAAGGACTACAGGACCATTTCCAGGATCGCGGGCCCGCTGGTCTTCGTCGAAAAGACAGACCCCGTGATGTTCAGCGAGATGGTGAACATACTGCTCCCCGACGGCTCGATCAAGAGGGGCCAGGTGCTTGACACTTCCAGGGACCTTGTCGTCATCCAGATATTCGAGGGCACCGCCGGCATAGGCATAACCTCCGGAGTGAGGTTCCTGGGCGATACGCTCAAGATGCCCGTGTCCAGGGACATCGTGGGAAGGATACTTTCAGGTTCCGGGGACCCGCTGGACGGCGGGCCGCCCGTCATCCCGGACAAAAGGCTGGATATCAACGGCTCGGCGATAAACCCGTACGCAAGAGAAAGCCCCAAGGAATTCATCCAGACAGGCATATCGACGATAGACGGCACGAACACGCTCGTGAGGGGCCAGAAGCTGCCGATTTTTTCCGGTTCGGGACTGCCTCACAACGAGATTGCGCTGCAGATTGCCAGGCAAGCGAAAGTTCTCGGCACGGGCGAGAACTTCGCGGTCGTGTTCGCGGCCATGGGCATTACGCACGAAGAGGCAGAATACTTCATGGACGACTTCGAGAGGACAGGCGCCCTGAAGCGCGCAGTAGTGTTCCTTAACCTGGCGGACGACCCTGCCATAGAGCGCCTCATCACGCCGAGGATGGCGCTGACCACGGCGGAATACCTGGCATTCGACCTGGACATGCATGTGCTCGTCATCCTCACTGACCTGACCAATTACTGCGAAGCGCTGAGGCAGATAGGCGCGGCAAGGGAAGAGGTGCCTGGCAGGCGCGGGTACCCCGGCTACATGTACACGGACCTCGCCACCTTGTACGAACGGGCCGGCAAGGTCAAGGGCAAGAAGGGCTCAATCACCCAGATTCCGATTCTCTCGATGCCTGGCGACGATATCACCCATCCGATTCCTGACCTAACTGCCTACATCACCGAGGGCCAGATAGTCACCTCCAGGGAACTGCACATGGCCGGGATATACCCGCCCATCAATGTTTCGGCGTCGCTCTCCAGACTGATGAACGCCGGAATAGGCCCGGACATGACCAGGGAGGACCACAAGGTCGTTTCGGACCAGCTTTACGCCGCATACGCCAGGGGCAAGGACCTCAGGGGCATAGTGGCAATCGTGGGCAAGGAATCCCTCTCGGACAGGGACGCACAGTTCCTGGAGTTCGCTGACCTGTTCGAAGATAGATTCGTCAGGCAGGACCCGAACGAGAACAGGACTATCGAGGACACGCTCGAGCTGTCCTGGCAACTACTATCCAGCATACCGGAGGATGAGCTTTCAAGGATTGACTCCAAGTACATCGAGAAGTACCATCCGGCCCACAGGGTCAAACAGATTCCGAAGCAGGCAAGGCCAGCCGTGCCGAGGAAGCAGGGGTGAAGATGCCGGCATTGGACGTGAAACCTACAAGAACCGAATTGCTCGCCGTAAAGAAGAAGATAGCCATATCCGAGAGCGGGTACGATCTCCTCAAAATCAAAATGGAGGGCCTCATAATGAACTTCTTCAAGATACTTGACGAGGCTAAGGTCCTGAGGCGGGACCTCTCGAGGATGCACGAGGAAGCCAGGCAGAACATCACGATAGCGTCCACCGTGGAAGGCGCCCTTGCGGTGAAGACAGCATCATTTGCCCTGTCCAGGCATCCGGAAGTCTCGCTTTCCTCCAGGAACATCATGGGCGTGACAGTCCCGGTCATCAAAGGCACGGCGGTCCGCAGGAAGCTGGAGGAGCGCGGCTATGGCATAATCGGCACATCTCCCTACATCAGCGACGCAGCAAGGTCCTACGAAAAGCTCATGGAACTGATAATCAAGGCGGCAGAGACCGAGACCACGCTGAAGAAGCTGCTGGACGAGATTGAGAGAACCAAGAGGCGCGTGAACGCGCTGGAGTTTCGGGTGATTCCCCAGCTCAGGGAGGCAGAGAGGTTCATCGAGTTCAGGCTCGAGGAGATGGAAAGGGAGAACACGTTCAGGCTGAAGAAGATAAAGACCAAGAGGGAGGCGGCCGGCGCATGACCGACACTGTCATAGGAATCCTGGATTACATCCCCGAGCCGGACCCGGAGGTGCATGCCAGGCAGGTCCGCCTGCTCTGGCTGGTCGCCGCGATATCGCTGTCGATGGCCGCAATCGGTTACATCATATTGGCGGTGAAGGTATTCTGAAAGGAGGCACGGAATGAGAACATTCGAAAAACCCGGACCGCAGAACACGACCGAATGCCTGGAGCTGGCCGCCCGCAGGGCAAGGGAGCTGCAAATTGGAGAGGTGGTGATAGCCACGAATACCGGGGAGACAGCCCTCAAGGCCGTCTCCAGGTTCCAGGGTATGAGGATCATCGCAGTGAACCATCATGCGGGCTTCAAGGAGCCGTTCAAGGCCGAGATGACCTCCGAGAACAGGAGGAAACTGGAGGCCCAGGGCGTCAGGGTGGTGGTGGCCGCGCATGCGCTCTCCGGCATAGAGCGCTCCTTCCGGACGAAATACCAGGGCCTTTACCCGCTTGAGCTGGTGGCCGACACCCTGCGTATTTTCGGCCAGGGCACCAAGGTCTGCGTCGAGATATCGCTGATGGCAGCGGACGCGGGCGAGCTTTCAGGCAGGCCCGTCATGTGCATCGGGGGCTCGGGCACGGGCGCGGACACCGCATTGGTCCTGACTCCGGTTCACCAGAAAAATTTCCTCGACCTGAAGATTCACGAGATAGTGTGCAAGCCCAGGTGAACTGTCGGCTCACCCACCTCCATTGGGCGCGTTCTTCATCTTTCCCGAAAGGAATTCCTCGTACCCTCCGAGGTCGAGCAGGCCATGTCCCGACAGGTTGAAGACTATGACTTTCTCCTCCTTTGACTTCCTGCAGGCAATGGCCTCGTCCATGGCCGCCTTGATGGCATGCGTGGACTCGGGTGCCGGGATTATGCCTTCGACTCTCGCGAATGCCGCACCTGCCTCGAATGTGGTGAGCTGGCCGTACGCCCTGCTCTCAGTGAGCCCGAGCTTCTGCAGCTTGCACAGCGCCGGTGCGCCCCCGTGGTACCTCAAGCCCCCCGCATGGATGGGAGAGGGTATGAAGTCATGGCCCAGGGTGTACATCATCAGCAATGGAGTTGTGCAGGCCGTGTCCCCGAAGTCGTACCTGTACTCGCCCCGGGTCAGCTTGGGGCAGGCCTCTGGCTCGGCAGCGATGAACCTTACGTCCTTAAGCTCGCCGCGCAGCTTCCTTCCCATGGCTGGAAGTATGAAGCCGCCGTAGTTCGAGCCCCCCCCGAAGCAGCCAATCATGATGTCCGGCTTCTCGTCCACTTTGCCAAGCTGGGTGAGCGTCTCCTCGCCTATGACCGTCTGGTGAAGCAACACATGGTTCAGAACCGAGCCCAACGAGTACTTTGTATTGCCTCCGGATTTGGCCGCAATCTCGATTGCCTCGCTTATCGCGACGCCCAGGCTGCCCGGGTGGCCCGGGTATTTCGACAGCACGGATTTTCCGAACTCTGTTCTGCTCGACGGCGAGGAGATGACCTCCGCGCCGTACATGTTCATCATTGTCTTCCTGTACGGCTTCTGGTTGAAACTCGCCCTGACCATGAACACCATTATATTGATGTCAAAGAAAGAGCCGGCTAACGCAAGTGCGGTTCCCCATTGCCCGGCCCCCGTTTCCGTGGCAATGTTCTCAACGCCCTCTTTCATGTTGTAATAGGCCTGGGCGATGGCTGTATTAGGCTTATGCGAACCCGCGAACGACACGTCCTCGCGCTTGTAGTATATCCTTGCGGGCGTCTTGAGGTATCTCTCCAGCCTCTTGGCCCGGTAGAGGGGAGTCGGCCTACCTATATGCATGTAGGTCTCCCGTATCTCTGGGGGTATGTCGATGTAGCGGTCCTCAGCCACCTCCTGTCTTATCAGCCCCATCGGGAAGAGAGTCGCCAGGTCCTGCGGGCCTATGGGCTTCCCTGTCCCCGGATGCAGCGGAGGCGCGATGGGCTCAGGCATGTCCGCAAGTATGTTGTACCATCTCTTCGGGACCTCATCCGGCTCCAGTGTTATTTTCACTTCGTCTGCGCTCGTTGTCATTTCATCACTGCTCGGGCGAATCATGTGCTCTATTTAACTCTTTTGGTCGTTATAGTACATTTTTGTACTTTACAAAAGCTTTTAATCTATCGTTGTACTATTATGTGCGGTGAACCAATGTGGGACGAAATAAGTAAGGAATTCCACGGATACCCGGCGCAGGAGAAGGTGGCCAGGCTCTTCATGATGCATGGGCTCTCAGTGAGAGAGGGCCGTGTCTACTGCGGAAGGATTGAACAGTCCTATTCGGCTCTGGCCGAGGTGTCAGGCACGGACAGGCGTGCAGTGAAGAGTACAATATCGCGGATCGAGCGCTCGAAGAAACTCGCCCCGATATTCTCCGACCTTGTCTCCATATGCTCGTTCAAGAACATCGCCACAAGGATGGGATGGGGTATAGTCGAGATACTGCCGAGGGATGTGACGTGCCCGGGGATTATCGCCGGGGTGACTGGAATCATAGCTGACGAGGAAATAAGCATCCGCCAGATAATTGCGGACGACCCAGAGCTCACAGAGAACCCGAAGGCGTTCATCATCACCGAAAGGCCGATACCAGCCCGGCTGCTGCCCAGGATTAAAAGCGTAGACGGTGTTGATGCCGTCGTCATCCATTGATCATTCCCATACAATCTCGTACTCGCAATGGGGATCTCCCTTCAGCTGGCACTTGGTCTTGGTGACCCAGCCTTTCGTATGGGTCAGTTCCAGCAGGGCTTCCAGGGCCCCTATCCACCCCTCGCAGGTCTCGGGCATATCTGCCACGTCCTTCATGGTGGCCACGGCCCGTTTCCCAGTTATGACCATGTCGACCTTTCCGAAGTCGTAAGCCTCATAATATGCATCCTTGGCCTTTCCCAGCATGGTCTCTATGCTGGTGAATCTGACTATGTAAGCCAGCAATCCGAGGTTCTTGGCCGTGTGCCTCCCTGCCTTCCTTACATATCCCATGCTGTGGCTTTTCGATATCCAGGATATGACAGCCTGATTCATAGAATATGGGTACAACACGCCGTCCTTGATGGTCAGGCCAGTGAGCTTCGCACTTGCCAGGCATTTTTCCAGGCCTTCCCTGCCCCAGCTTTTCTCGACGAATTTCAGGTAGCCGTTTATGACGCTGCCCCGCAGCTTCCTTTCGACCATTGACCTTGGATGCCTTTGTCTAAATATAAATATTTCTCCATATCTGGCTTCTTAACATAATCATATCGATGCAGCATGGGCCATGCCACGGAAAGGATATTATCGCGGGCCACAATCCCTCCCCGGTGATACAATCTCTCTCAAGCTAGGCATAATAGGCGGCTCCGGAATCGCCGACGCTGGATTCTTCAAAGAAGTGAGGAAAAAGCCTTTGGACACACCCTATGGCAAGCCGTCGGCTCCTTACGTGATAGGCAGCTCCGGCGAGGTGGAGGTGGTCTTCCTGCCTCGGCACGGGATCGGCCACACCATTCCTCCACACAAGATAAATTTCAGGGCCAATATATGGGGAATGAAGGAGCTGGGAGTGAAACACCTGATATGCCCCTCAGCCGTCGGCTCCCTGAGGCAGGACTACAGGCCAGGCGAAACAGTCATTTCCGACCAGTTCATAGACTTCACCAAGAAAAGGGAGCTGACATTCTTCGA
Source organism: uncultured Thermoplasmata archaeon (assembly GCA_964354755.1). Classification (GTDB taxonomy): domain Archaea; phylum Thermoplasmatota; class Thermoplasmata; order SG8-5; family SG8-5; genus UBA147. The sequence continues at coordinate 206,470 of CAYHBA010000001.1, read as the reverse complement.
CGGGCCCAAGGTCGAGCATGTCTCGGCGGCCGACCCGTTCTGCGAGGGCCTGAGGCAGATGCTGGCCAAGATATGTACGGACAATGCCATTCCCCACCATCCGAAAGGCACATATGTCTGCATCGAGGGGCCCAGGTTCTCGACCCGTGCCGAGTCCAGGATGTTCAAGAACTTCGCTGACATCATAGGCATGACCCTGGTTCCGGAGGCCCAGCTGGCCAAGGAGCTCGGGATGTGCTACGCCAACCTGGCCATGGTCACGGACTACGATGTTTGGGCAGAGAAACCCGTCAGCATGGAAGAGGTCATGAAGACCATGCATGCGAATGTCGGGAAGATATCCACCATAATCGAGGAAGCGACCCGAAGGCTTCCGGCCTGGAAATGCGACTGCTGAGAGTTCCTGTGTTGAACGCGACTCCAAGCTTCATCATTCAAAGCGTTCGACGATGATGCATCATGAATGAACTAAATCGAGTGCCATTCTGCTCATGACAATCTGATGGCAATCGGTGAATTCAAGAGCTGAATGCTGGTCGTTCCGAACTCGCAGTTCGGATGGATTAAAAGGCTTCGGATGCAGCCAAACGTTCCGAACTCGCAGTTCGGATGGAGTAAAAGACTTCGGATGGAGAAAAAAGCATTCGCCATAATTGGGCAAACAACAGCATCCACAATTAAAAATTCCCATAATCGGCAACAAACCGGCAAAGAGATTATGGGTTTGTATTATATATATATGAAGATATTTCATCGTGGCATTTCATGGCAGGCGAGGGAACCCACTGGGACGATTTCATTGGAAATCTGGAGCGCATCAAAAAGCACGAGCAGTCGCTTCTTGAAAAGGAAAATGCGCTCAAAGCCGATTTGCTCGCTCTCGAGTCCAGGGCTGCGGAGATAGATTCCAAATCAGAGGCCCTCGCGTCCAGGGAATCGGAATTGGCAGAGAGGGAGCAGAAGGTCGACGAGGCCGAGAAAGCGCTGGCCCCCAGAGAGGAGGAGCTGGCCAGGAAGACCGAAGAAAGTGAAACCAGGGCCTCGGAACTTGCCGAAAGGGAGGAAGAACTTTTAAAACGGACCGAGGAAACAGAATCGCGGCTGTCGGCCCGCGAAAGCTCCCTGGGCGAAAGACAGTCGGAATTGGAGACCAGGGAGAGCTCCCTGGACGAAAGAAAATCGGAATTGGAGACCAGGGAGAGCTCCCTGGACGAAAGGAAATCGGAATTGGAGACCCAGGAGAATTCCCTGGCCGAGAAGGAAAGTTCTGCCGCGGACAAAGAGGCGCAGGCTTCAAAAGTGCTTTCAAAGGCGGAGGCCAGACAGTCCGAGCTCGATCAGAAGGAGTCAGACATCGAAGGCAGGGAAAACTCGCTGGCAGAGAGAGAGGATGCTCTATCCAAGAAGGCGTCAGAACTCGAGGAGAAAAACGCGGACATCGGGGCAAGGGAGAAGGCCCTTGCAGAATCAGAGTCAAACTTTTCGCAGAGGGAACAGGATATCAAGGCCTTGGAAGCATCGATAATCATTCGGGAGAACGCTCTCTCGGACAAGAAGGCTGAGCTTTCCACGGCGGAAGAAGCGCTTGCCGCGAGGACAGGTGAAATCGATGAACGGGAGAAATCCCTGGCAGGAAAGGAAGCCGAACTTGGAAGCGGGGCGGAGGCGCTGGCCAGGGACCGCGAGGAAATCGAAACCCTCAAGGCCGAAATCCAGTCCAAGAAAGACGCCTTGGATGAAGCCGAGGCAGCCCTCAGGCAGAAAGAGCAGGCGCTGGCAGAGCGAGAAGCCTCCGTTTCCGAGAAGGAGGACGATGTCGGGATAAGGAAGCAGGCCCTTACAGAGGCCGAGGAAACGCTCAGGAAGCTGGAGACGCAGCTGACAGAGAAAGAAGCAGAATTTAACGAAAGGGAAAGCGCCCTTTCCTCCGGAGAATCCAAACTCGCGGAGAAATCAGAATCATTCGAGAAACAGGCGGCCGAACTGGCCGCAACCGAAGCGGGTCTCCGGGACCGGGAGCAGGCCCTCGCGGAGCGCGAATCCTCTGCAGCCAGCCAAGAAGCCGAGATTCAGAAGCGGAACGACACGCTGAACGAGGCCGAAGCATCATTGCGCCAGCTCGAGGCCCAGCTGGCAGAGAGAGAATCATCTGTTTCGGAGAAGGAGAATTCTGTAGCGCCTCGAGAGACAAAGCTGGCAGAGGCTGAGCAGTCGCTTGGAAAACAGACAGCTGACCTGGCAGCCAGTGAAGCTGCACTGCAGGAGCGCGAATCCGCTCTTGCGGAAAGGGAGTCCGATTTGACAGATAGGGAGTCAGGGTTGGCAGCCGGCTCAGAGGACCTTGAAAAGAGAGAGGCAGAGCTGTCGGCCCGGGAGGCGGAACTTAGCCAGAAACGGGAGGAACTGGCCGGCATCGAAGCATCCCTGAAAGAGCGGGAACAGGCCCTGGCAGACGATTTCGAGAGGAGAAAGGCCGATGCAGAGGCCAAAGTCCTGGAAATAGAGAAAAGAGAATCCGCGGTTATAGAAAGGGAGGCCAAGCTGGCTGAGACTGAGGAAACTTTCAAAACCAGAGATGCGGAGTTCAAGGCGCTCAAAACTGAGCTGACAGCGTCCGAGGAGGAGCTTGCCGAAACAAGAACCCAGCTCGACGCAAAGAAGGCCGAGATAGACACTCAGGAAGCCAATGTCCATTCGCGCGAGGAAGGCCTGAACAAGGGACTGGCCGAGAGGGAGAGCCAGCTTGGCGCGAAGGAGCAGGAGATTGCCGGCCGCGAGTCAGAATTGGCATCCAAGAAGGAGCAGCTCGCCGAGAAGGAAGCCGGCCTCGTGGCCAGGGAGAAGGAGCTGACCCTGCGCGAGGATGCGGCCCTGTCGCGGGAGCAGGGCCTTGACGAGGATTCCAGGGCGGCGCAGGACGGGGTGGCTTCGCTGCAGGCTTCGCTAGCTTCCCAGCAGGATGCCCTTTCGGCCAAGGAGTCCGAATTCGATAAAAAGGAATCGGAATTGTTCTCCAGGGAGAAAGCCGTAAAAGAGGCCGAATCCGCCTTGGAGGGAAGAGAGTCAAGCCTCTCCGCTGCCGAGAAATCCATTTCTGACAGGGAAAACCAGCTGAAGGACGGGGAGAGCCATTTGGCAGAGGCCAAGAAAAACCTCGATGCAGAGAGAACAGGCCTCGCTGAAAGCCAGGCAGCCGGGACATCCGAATCCGAAGACCTGAGGAAACAAGTCCAAGAAAATAATTCGGAGATATCGCGGCTCAGGGCCGAGCTCGAGTCCTCCAAGGCCCGCGCAGCCGAGGATGACGCCGCTGCCGCGGCCAGCCTTGCGCAGCGCGAGAAGGCGCTGGCCGAGAAGGAGTCCGAGATGGATGATGCCCGCCAGAAGCTGGAAGCCCAGAGGGCGACGATAGAGAATGTGAGAACAGACCTGGCTGCCAAGACAGAAGCCACCGAGGCGAGGGAGAAGGACCTGGCAGCAAGGGAAGCCGGGCTAGATGCCAGGAAAGCAGAGCCTGCGCCGCAGCCGGCCGAATCCAAGCCAGAACCGGCAGCGCCAGCCCCCGCGCCTCCGGCTCCCGAGCCCCTGCCCGAGGGCCAGATACTCTGCCCGGGCTGTTCGATTCAGCTGGACAGCGACACGGTGATGTGCTATAACTGCGGGCATATCATCGAGCAGAACAAAGGACAGGTTCAGGAAAAGCCAGCGGAACCAAAGCCTCCCGAAGGCGACTTTCCCTGCCCTGGATGCGGGACCATGCTGGCCCCGGGGTCCACTCTTTGCTTCAATTGCGGCCAGTCAATCACCGAGGCTCCCAAGCAAGCAGATGCAGCCGAACCGCCAAGGACAGTGAAGAAGAAAAGGGTCATCTGAAACCGCTGACAGTCATGCACGGGTTCTGGGAATTCCCAGACAACCATTATATAGTTTTTTACTTAATCGGATGCCGATACGATGGCCGATTACATAATCCAGACAAAGGGTCTGAAGAAGACCTTCAAGAATGTACAGGCAGTGAAGAATCTGGACATTAATGTCGAGAAGGGCGACATCTACGGATTCCTCGGGCCGAACGGCGCGGGAAAGACCACCACGATTAAGATGATACTGGACCTCACGCATCCCGATTCCGGGGACATTCTCATAAACGGTCGGAACACAAGGGAGATGGGCGTGCTGGCCCGCCAGGGCTTCGGTTACCTCCCAGAAAGAGCACAGTTCTTCCGTAACCTCACAGCCTACCAGACAATGGAGTTCTTTGCAGAGCTCAAAGGCGCCGAAAAAAAAGAATGCGACGAGCTCCTTGCCAGAGTGGGCATGGACAAGTGGCGGGACGAGAAGGTCGGGACTTTCTCCAAGGGCATGGTCCAGCTCGTGGGAGTGGCGCAGGCGCTGCTGGGTTCCCCCCAGGTGCTGATCCTTGACGAGCCCACGTCTGGGCTCGACCCGCGCTGGGCCAGGGCGCTGAAGGACATCATGCTGGAGATGAACGGGAATGGAACCACCGTATTCTTTTCATCGCACCTGCTCTCCGAGGTCCAGGAGTTATGCAAGCGCGTTGCGATCCTGAACAAGGGCCAGCTTGTCATAGAGGACACGGTCTCAAGGGTGAGCGAAGGGCTTACCGGAAAACCCAAGCTCGTCATCCGTGTGGCCGGGGACGCATCGTTTGCCGTAAAGGTGCTGGACGCTGCGGGCTTCAAGGGCATCCAGCCTCACGGCCAGGTGATATCCGTGCCCGTGGAGGCCGCCCAGAAAGCCCAGGTCATGAAGGTCTTAAACCAGGCGAACGTGGTGATAGAGGACCTCAGGACTGAGGAATCCTCCCTGGAGGACGCGTTCATCAGGTACATAGGCGCTGATTCGACCCCGGGAGGTGACAGGAATGCAGCTTGAGTTCAACCCTCGCAAGATAAAAGCCATTGCCAAGAAGGAATTCATGGACAATGTCAGGAACAAATGGGTGCTGGCGCTCAGCATAATTTTCCTGCTGCTGACGATAGTCATGTCCTACTTCGGCGGAGCCCAGATAGGCGGAGATGTGGAGTTCCACGGGTTCGAGGCCACTGTCTCCATGATGTCCAGTATTGCAGGGATGCTTCTCCCCATTATTGCCATCATGCTCGGCTACGCCAGCGTCATAGGGGAGCGCGAGAACGGCTCGATGCAGGTCGTCCTAGGCTGCCCTGTCTCCAGGAACGACGTGATACTGGGAAAGTTCGCCGGCCTCGGACTGGTCATGTTGGTCACGATATTCCTAGGCTTCGGCATCTCCGGGCTGATAGTAGGCGCATTGGCGGGTTTCACCGGGGCTTTCGAGTATCTCCTCTTCATGATACTGACGTTCATCTTCTCCATGTTCTTCCTCGGCTTCTCGCTGCTCATGTCCACGATCGCCAACAAGCGCTCCACAGCCATCGCAGGCGGCTTGGTGGTGTTCTTCAGCGGTTTGATAGCCGGAATCGTGCTCATGGGCCTGTGGGTTGCGTCGGGCGGCGACCTGATGGGCATGGTGGATGAATTTGGGAACATAGTAATGCCGGAATTTCCAGACTGGGTCTGGGCGGGCGAGTATTTCAGCTTCATGGACATCTACGGGATGGGCGGCATGGACCTGTTCGGCACAACCGACTTCATGGGGTTCGATATGGACTATCCATGGTTCGTCAACGCCCCGATGATATTCGCATGGTTCCTCTTCCTGACAACAACCACATTCCTCAGCAGCATATTCATCTTCAACAGGAAGGACATCTGAGAAATCTTCATAAGCCCCCCGGAAATAGCAAGTCCCATGGAGGTCGACGCTTCCGAGCTTGCCGGATACTCGTTCTCGTGCCTTGAGGGCTGCGCCATGTGCTGCCTGTGCCAGCCCGAGTTAAGCCTTGCCGAGCTGGAGAGATTCCGGAAAAATGGCCTTGTTGTGGGACTGACCAAACAGCATATCCAGGGTTATTACACAGACCGGCCTACCGCCATCAAGCTGCAGGGCGGGAACGGCGCGTGCCATTTCCTCAGGAATAGGAGATGTGTGGCCTACGACATCAGGCCTGCATTCTGCCGCCAGTTCCCCGTTCACATTCACGCGCTGCACAGGTTACAGCTCAACGCCAACCTGTCCTGCAGGGGCATAGTCCGGGGCGGAAAATCCCTGGAGGAGTTCGGGAAAGCGGTGCTTGGGGATGCGGACCCCCGGTCCATAGCCGAGGCAATGGCCGAAGCCGGTAACTCCCTGGCAGCCTATCGGAAGGAGGCCGGCGATGGCTACCGCACTCCTGACGAGCTCAGGGCATATGGACATGCCGTGCTGCCTGCTCTCAGGAGCCCTGGGGGCATAGGGAAACTGCTGGCCTTCGCGGATTCTGAGTCCGGCAAAGTTCCGGCCAAGGATGTCGCCGCTGCCGTGGATTCGGCGATGCACCCCGGGGACCTTGAAGAAACCGCCTTGGCCGGGAACATGGAGCAGCTGGACCTGGAAAACCCTGCCTGGCAGCCAGTGTATGTCGATGAGAAGCTCAGGTGGCTGACATACCGAGCCGCTGGGGATTCGATAGAGGTTCAGGAGCTGGCGGAGGATGGGAGCCTGGCCCCGACCATGGAAATCCCCGCCGGGGAAGTGGGGCTGCCCCTTCCGGACCGAGGCGCCCTCGGTGTGTTCGGCGAATACTCCGGGCTGCTGAACTCGCGCGACGCCTTCCTCGGTTACGCATACTGGCTGTGCCGCGAAGCTGGATACGAACACGACCTTGCCACGACATACCTCGGAGCCATGGCCACGACGATGCTGGACCTGTGGTGGAGGTCCTGCCTGGTGGGCAGGATCCTGGGCAGGGAAAAGCTTGACGAAACCCTGGCAAGAGAAGGCGTGAGGGCGTTCGACATGGACTGCCTGGACATGCCGACAATAGGATTATTCTTTTAGATTAATATTTATATTATTATATTAGAATGAAAATGCAGGGAGTCGGATTCTGGACGGACTCATTATTATTTGGTATTGCTTACGATCATGAGCCCGTCCAATTTTCAACTATTGTTCCGAGGTTGCTTACAGTGAAGTTGAAAATCCAGACGAATGCTTCGCATTGGTCATCTCTCGGTTGACTTTGTCAACCTCGATTGAACTCCGTTCAAATCCTTTGAAATAAAATGCAGGGAGTCGGATTTGAACCGACGAAGGACTAACCATAGGATCCTAAGTCCTACCCCTTAGACCAAGCTCGGGTATCCCTGCGTTGCAGTTTGTTTCTACATCGAACCAAGCAACGCAGGTCCGACGAGTTCCCCTCATCATTCTGTTTCGGAATTCGTCAGGACCAACGATTGCGTTTCTCGTCAGTCTGTCATGCAGCAATCGTTTTATAAACTCTTGCAAGGATGCGTCTCTCTCATCCTAAGTTTGAAAGAAACGATTCCTTGCGACCTATGCCAGAGTTGGGAATATGGATCCTCGCCCTAGAAAACGCACAATCATGCCCAGGCGAGGCTTCGAGGGATTCTGTGCACGCTATGAAAAGCGCACTTAAAATGTAATACTTTGAAACCCCGCCCTTACAGGCGGGGCATGCCGCTGCGTAAATGCCCTGATATCAAACGCCAGTTCGTTGAATAGCCGCCCCGCAGTTCCCGCATTTCGCTGTCTCCCCGACCAGTATAATGCGCTCCGGGGGAGCCCCACACTTAGGGCAGCCTGCCTGCGGTATGATCTGGCCCAGGCTCTCCTCCGTGAAAAATTCCTCGGTCGAGCGGTCGATGTAGCCCTTCACCAGGCCTTTTTCCACGCAAATGGCTATCCTCTTCTCCACCTCGAACTCGGTGACGCCCATCTTCTCTGCAATCTTCCGGACCTTGATTCTGCGATAGGTCTTGAGCAGGTTGGCCAGGTTCTCCAGGTCCTTGGCTTGGGTGCGCTTTCTCAAACCCAGGGCCATCAGGATTATTCCGGGCACGAGGGCCAGGGGGGCCAGCACGAGCAGGAAAAGCTTCCAGGCGCTCGAATCGAAACCCACGGTCATCAGGATGAAACCCATCAGGAGGAAGAAGCAGCCGAAGAACAGGCCGGCCATGCCGAGAAAGAAGAATATCTGCCAGTCTCCGAGCATGTCTGCCGGCCCTTTTGCCATCGTGGGTAATAATGCCCCTGCCCATTAAAAACCAATCGGTAATCTTAAATCCGGATTGATGTTCCCTCGGAATCGGTTGATATCATGAAGATAACCATAATCGGCTGCGGGTCCATAGGAACGACGCTGGCAAGGTTCCTCGAAACCATGGACGAGATTGAGCTGGTGCATGTGTTCGACACCAAGAAAGAGGCAGTTGAGCGGCTTATGCAGGAATGCACCAAAGTCAGATACGCCGAGAACCTGGAGAATGCGTTCGAGAGCTCAGACCTCGTTGTGGAGACTGCCTCACAGGCAGCAGTCTTCGAATACATCCCGAAGGCCCTCGAGATGGGCAAGAACGTGCTGGTCATGAGCGTCGGGGCTTTCGTGGAGGACGACTTCAAGGAGAAATGCCGGATACTGGCCAAGCAGAAGGGCTGCAAGGTCTACATTCCCTCGGGAGCTGTATGCGGCATCGAGGGCATCTGCGCCGCCGCCATATCAGAGGTGGAGGAGGTCATCATAATGTCCTACAAGCCGATAGAGGCCTTCAGGGGGGTGAAATTCCTGAAACAGAGCGGGATAGACCTGGACACAATAAAGCGCCCCAGGGTAATCTTCAACGGGCATGCGAGGGATGCGGTGAAACACTTCCCGAAGAACGTCAACGTGGCTGCGACCCTCAGCCTGGCAGGCATAGGCATCGACAATACCGTCGTCAGGATTGTGGTCGACCCCAAGGCCACCCTGAACACCCATAGGATAATAGCCAAGGGCAAGTTTGGCGAGATAGAATGCTGGACGAGGAACATGCCTTTTCCGGACAACCCGCGCACCAGCTACCTGGCTGCTCTGTCCCTGATTTCTGCTGTAAAGAAGATATCAGGCAGTTTCTGGGTGGGGGTCTGAGCTCCAACCCATCATCATCGTTCCAGTCGAAGCAGGGTCAAGCACGTGCCAACGTCCCGCAGGGACTTGGCATGGAGCCAAAGGCGTTATTCCAGAATAGGTGGCGACCAAGTACGTGCCAACGTCCCGCAGGACTTGGCTTGGAGATAAAACCGAAGGGACTTGGCATAGAGGAAAGATTTATAAGAGATACCAGAATCATGGGTGACCCCTATCGGTGATGCAGGATGAAATACACAAGGTTTGAAAAGGCTAGGATCATAGGTGCCAGGGCACTGCAGATAAGCATGGGCGCCCCGGTACTGCTCAAGGTTCCCGATGCCCTCATAGACCCCATCGACATAGCCACTATGGAGTTCGACAAGGAAGTACTGCCCATCACCGTCAAGAGGGCGGGATAGAACAAGACCCGGAGGAATGGCATGGACCAGACAGACAACGAGACACAGGCGGAGACGGAAACCAAGCAGCCCCTGCTAATACCAGAGGAGAGCTACCTCAGCTCCGGCGTCCACATAGGCACCCAGCAGAAGAGCGCGGACATGAAGAAGTTCCTCTTCAAAGTCAGGTCAGACGGCCTCTACATGCTGGACTTCAAGCAGACAGACCAGCGCATCCGCGCAGCAGCCAAGTTCCTCTCGATGTTCAGCCCCGAGGACATCATGGTGGTCTCGGCAAGGCAGTACGGCCAGAAGCCTGTCAAGACCTTCGCAAAGAAGATAGGCGCCAAATACTTTGCGGGGCGCTTCGTCCCGGGAACGCTGACCAATCCCCGCCTCGGAGATTATATCGAGCCCAGGCTCCTGCTTGTCACTGACCCGGCCGCGGACCAGCAGGCCGTGAGGGAAGCCCTGAACGTGGGAATCCCCATTATCGGGCTGTGCGACGCCAACAACGAGACCAAGAACATGGACGTCATCGTGCCCGCCAACAACAAGGGCCGGAGGGCGCTCGCTACGGTATACTGGCTCCTGACAAGGGAGTACATGAAGAACAAGGGCCTCATCAAGACGGACGAGGAGTTCGGCATGGAGATAGAGGAGTTCGAGGCCACGCTGTAAACCCGCAAAATTACATCAGATGTTTTCGAATTTTGCGGAAGTTGTTGATTGCGTATTTCATAATATGGGGTCATCACGGCGAATACTCCATGAGCCCTCATTTAAGTCTCGTATTCACCTCTTGCTGTCAAACCGATGGCAATTCATGGCCCTGATTTATCTAACAGAATGGGAGACGGGCCATCGTCGAATGCTTTTTCTCCATCCGAAGCCTTCGGCATTCGGAACTGCAGATAGTCGATTCAACTTACTGATTATTGGAACCATCGGCCAGTTCAGCTGGAAACCGCATCATAGACAATCAACGCAATCCCCGCAACCGAGAGAGCGATGAAACACGCGCGCTTCCATTTGTCCTTGGGCCTGTCATAAATCAGGGCCATGAAGCTGCCCACGGCCAGGACCAACGCCCCTGCCACGGAGAGGGCTCCGACCATGCCCAGGAAATACAGGATTATGATTATTGCCAGGACTATGAGGCCGATCATTCTTCTACGATGATGGATAGGGATGTCGGGGGTAAAAATGTTGTGGCGGCTTCGGAGGGGGTAGGCTGGTGGGCTGCGGTAATCGATTCAAATCATTTAATATATAATTATAATTATATTTTATGTATATGATTTATGTACTGTCCGCAATTCGAGCCTATTGCGCTCTCCTCAATCTCCCCGATGGAGAGTATGGTCTCGAATCCCTTTTCCTCGAACCTGGCCACCAGCCCCCGGACAGCCGAAGGGTTCTCCGGGTCGAAGCCCGGATGTATCTTGTGGTACTGCGCCCGGTAGGTCGGATTCAGGGGCGTGAGTTTGATGAGGAAATTCTCAGTATCAAACAGCCTGGCTATCCTGTCTGTGTCGATTTCCACGTCCTTCATGACAATGAAGTTGAGCGTCACCTTCTTGTCCCCGGGGGACCGGAAGGACCTGCCCAGGGCCGCTATCTCGGGCAGAGCCAGGCCTCTCATGGGTATCAGCCTCCTCCTTGCCTCGTCGTCGGTCGAGTGTATCGAGAACTGGAGCTGGAATCTTCCCCGGAAATAGAGATCCTTGATGTATTTCAATTCCTGGATGAACTCTGCACAGTTTGATGGTCCGACAGTTGACAGGCTGATGACCAAATTTCCATGTCTCTTCATTCCCAGTATGTCAAGGAACAGGATGACCTGCGGATTCAGCGTGGGCTCGCCCATCCTGGCCAGCTGAATCTTCCACATGGCGGAATCGACCAGACCATCCGGGAATCTCTGGAGAATAAGGTAATCAATCTGTTCCTGCATTTCCAGGTCTGTCAGGGGCCGCTTGAAACTTCCCCCTGCGTCGCACATCTTGCACCCGACAGGGCAGCCGACCATGGTAGAGATGACATTGACCCATTTCTCCTGCCTGGTGCGCGGGGGTTGTATCGATTCCACGAACTCAATCCTGGAGCCGTCCTCCAGCTCGCCGACATGGACAGTCGCAAGTTCAGGATTCCCCTGGCTGGATATGACCTTCATTTGCGAAGCTCCCGGCCCACTTCCATCGCGGCCCTGACTCCGTCACCCACGGCCATGGCAGTCTGGCCCAGACCCCCGTGCATGGCGTCCCCCGCTATCCTGAAGCATGGCGGCTGATTCAGCGGGTCTATGCCCACCAGGTCGGGCAGCGAGCTCTCCCTTCCGACGGCGACCAGCACCAGGTCGTAGGCCTTCTCCTCTTCTCCAGCTTCTGTTTTGAGCGAGACGACAGCCTTCTCCCCGTGCCGCCTGGCTGCTGTCACGGTGCCTCTGAGCGTGACTATGCTCTCCTCGGCCGAGAGGTTGTCCAGCAGGCGCTTTATGCCCCTGAGGTCCGACCTGTGCAGAAGAGTCACTTTCAGCCCCATCTCCGCGAGGCTCAGCGCCATGTCCATGGACGACTCGCCCCCGCCGACGACCAGGGCGTCCCCGCCCTCGGGCCATGCCCTCAGGTCAGCAATCCCATAGTGCAGGAGGCCGGCCTCGGCCAGCTCATCCTCCCCGGGGAAGCCGGCCCTCTTGGGCCTTGTCCCGCAGCACACTATGACGCCGTCGAACATGTCCTCCGAGTCCGAGACTGTCATGAAGCCCGAGTCAGTCTTCCTCACTTCGGTGACGGCCGAGTTCCGTATGTTGAACTCCCTCTCCCCGAACTGCTCCTTCATCAGGCCAGCCAGGTTCCTGCCGGGTATGCCGCCCGGATAGCCCGGATAATTCTCCACATAGCCCGCATTCCACAGGTTCCCGCCTATCCTGGTGGGCTCGAACACCGTGATTTCATGGCCCGCTCTCGCGAGTTGTATGGCCGCGGCTATGCCTGCGGGCCCCGCACCTATGACCGCGACCTTAGCCATCCTTCCCCTCCAGGAGGTCCAGCATCTCTTCAGCGGTCAAAAGGAACGCGAATCCGTGTGCCAGCGTCGCCAACGCCGAGAAATGCAGCATCGGGTCGCTGGTAGCGGTCGCATCTCCGATGAAATAGACGATGAAGCCGCGGTCGAACGCCTCCCTGGCAGTGGTCTCGCAGCACAGGTCCGTCATCACGCCGCACACGACGACAGAGTCACATTTCAGCTCCTTCAGCTCAAGGGCCAGGCCGGTCGAGGCAAACGTGCCATACGTGTGCTTGAACAGACAGGTTGCGGATTTCGGAACATGCAGCCTCGTGTCAAGCGACACCCACTCGCTGTCCCTGTCCAGGCTCGCGCCCCACCATCGGACAGTCGGATCCTTCTCCCCCCTGGTGTAGTACTGCGTGAAGAAGACAGGAAATCCAAGCTTCTCGAATTTTCTTATCAGCGTATTGCATGGCTCGATCGCACTCTCAAAATCGAGGCTGTACGCGGGGGCTGCAGGATCGCAGAAGTACCTCTGCATGTCAATGACCAACAGAGCCGGTCTCTTCGGAACCGGAGGCGGATTCAGACCCCTGAAGCCCTGGAGCTGGTATTTCCATTCGGGCAGTATTTTTTCTTCGGTCATGCAATCTCCCCGTTCCTGGTTTCCTGAGCTGGAGACGGAAAACAATGCTCGGAACCGGCATTGTTTTTCTCTTTAAAACCTTTCCCTCAGATTAGGTTGCTCGCGTACCCGAACGTAGCCACGCCGCCAACGGCCAGTATCCCGACGAGCAGAGTCCGCGATATCCCGGCCCAGAGGTTGGTCAGCACGAACCAGTTGCGCTCGAAGACCTCCCCATCCTTGTTCAGGATGGCGAAGATGTACAGCGGTACCGTATCCGTCATCAGGGGTATGCACATGACCATGTACATTGCCATGTATCCGTGCTTCACGCAGAACTTTTCAACCCGCGCGAGGAATCTCTTGAACCAGTCCCAGCTGAGGTATTTGTTGATAAGCCTCTCGGCCTTTATTCCGATGACGAACACAATCCAGGCGCCCAGCGCTTTCCCGATGCCCATGATTATTGCGATGAGTATGAACGCTCCGGCGATACCCAAACCCAGGAAGTCGCCGCCAGGGTCTGTGAGGTAGAATATGAAGCCAACAAGGACGGCCTCGACCGGGAGGGGCAGTATGATGGCCGCCAGGAGCGCGAAGACGAATACGAAGGATAGGTACATCACCGGGTCCTTGATCAGCTCCATCATCCAGTCGACGAAGCCCCCGAACACTCAGTCACCCCGTATCTTCATTTTCGTTTTGTCCGCACCAATCAGGGCGACCCTGCTGGCCTTCTGCTCCGCAAGGATCGTTCTCCCTGTCTCTGCGGCCAGCCTCTCCGAGAACTGCAGGACCCTTTCCTGGCTGGGCATGTTATCGCCGTGCATCCGCTCGCGGGAATAACCGACGAACACATAACCCTTTGGCTCGATGAACAGGGGGTCGACCTTCGCATCCAGCTTGGCGTACTCCTTCTCCCACCCCACGTTCCAGCCTTCGACCAGTGTGTGGCGTATCACTGTCCTGGTCCCGAGGCTCGGGAGCAGCTCCAGGGTCCGGTTCAGCCTACTCCAGCCGTCCTTCAGGAGCGGCACGCACAGCTTCCGGTATAACTCCTCGTTGGGCGCGGCCACGGTGACATATAGCTGGGTCGGGAGCGGGTCCAGCTTTTCAAGGGCCTCGGGCATGGTGCCGTTTGTCACGAGGAATGTGGTCATGCCCCTCCTGTGGCAAGCTCCGAAGAACTCGCCCAGCCTTGAGTACATCGTCGGCTCTCCTGAGAGCGAGCAGGCCACCATGTTGGGCTCGTTCGCCTCCGCCCACATGCCCTGCTCAGTTCTGGGGTCGCCCTTGTAGCCGGTTATCAGCTTCCGCTGTCCCTCGATCGCGCCCTGGAGAATAGACTCGGGCTCGTCCTCCTCCGGGATTGCAGTCTCGAGCAGCCCCTGGTAACGCCAGCAGAAAAGGCATGATTGTGTGCAGTTGTTCACGGCCGGGGACATCTGCAGGCATCTGTGGGATTGGATGCCGTAGAATTTTTCCTTGTAGCAGGCCCTCTGGCGCAGGAGCTTCTCCCCGAGCCAGTGGCACAGTTTGACTCCGGAATGCCTGCCGACGACATGGTAATGCTGCCTCTCCAGGATCGCCCTAATCCCGTCCTCCATCCAATCACCCGAACTCGAACAGGCTCTTCTGCTGCTTGGGCTCCTCTTTCTTGGGTGACTCATCTGGGGCCGCATCCTCGGGAGAGGCAACCTCCTCGGGAGGAGCTTCCTCGGGCGCTTCCTCCTCCTTTGCGGCGGATTTTGAAACCGCATCCACCTTCCTCAGGGCGTCGAACACATGCCTCACAGGATGTGTGTCGGCCTTGGTGTCCAGCAGGAATCCGACCTCCTCCTCCGAGAGATTGAGCCTGCGCGTCATGTGCAGCCTGAACTCCCTGTCCTGGGCGTACATTGCCTTGAAATACGGCAAAATGTCTTGGAGAACGCGTTTCTCGCTGTTGTGCGTCATCTTGCCGAGCTTCGCGGCGAGATTGCTCCTTGTCTCGCGCATGGCCCGGCTCCTGGACATCTTCATCAGCCATAGCGGGAAGTTTATCCTCACATATCCGCGGTAGTCCCTGGACTTCGCGAGGGATACCCCGCAGGTCATCATGTCGGCCGCATACCCCCAGAGGCCGTAGCTCTGCCTCCTCTTCACCCTCCCCAGGAATATGTCGGCCCTGGAAAGGGCTTCGTAAGCCGCATGGACGTCGGCGGGTTCCCTGTAGACGGCAGGTATATTCTGGTCCATCCACAGTATCAGCGTCTCCGGATCCTCGTCCATGTTGGAGGCAATGTCCCTTGACCTTTTGCAGTTCCCAGTCTGGAATATGGCCTCGACCGACTTCATCATGCCCAGCGAGTGGTCCCTCTCCCCGACAGAGGAAAGGTCCTTGACACTGACCTGGGTCCTGCCCTCCGCAAGGGACTGGAGATCCTTGACCGCGGCACGGATGTCTCCCCCGCATTTCTCGGCCAGCTTGGTTAGGACCTCCTCCTGCACGTCGACCGCCTCGGCCTTGGCAATGGACCTGAGCAGGCTGACAATGGTACTTGCCCTCGGCCTCATGAAACCGATGGTCGCCACGTTGTTCTGTATGACGGAGCTGCGCTTCTTCAGCGCATACCAGTCATTGACAATCAGAATGATGGGCTGCTGCGTCTCGAGAATCGTCTGGCCTATGGCCTTAACGCCGCCGAAGTCCTCCTTGCCGAAAATATTATCGGCTTCGTCCAATAAAATTAATTTTCTCTTCCCCTCCTTGGAGGTCACGAATTCTCCTGAATCAGTGAATGTCTCGCCCAAGGAGCCGTGTGTGGCGACGGCCCTGATGGCCTCGGAGTTGCGCGTGTCCGAGGCGTTCATCTCGATGACCTGCCAGCCCATCTCATTTGCCAGGGCCAGCACTGCGGTCGTCTTGCCGATCCCGGGCCCTCCCATCAGCACCAAGGCCCGTTTCTTCGGGATGCCCGAGGCCCATACATTGGCCCATTTCCTCAGGTTCTCCATTGCGGCCGGATTGCCCACGACGTCGTCCAGGGTTTTCGGCCTGTATTTCTCGGTCCACTCGGCCATGCGGGAGAATATCGCAAGGTGCTGTAAATAGTTTGCACCGCTGCAACATACGGCAGCGGTGTGTTGCAGGCATTCAACTGGCAAAGCATTTTGGAGCTGCATGCCCCACCTGGCATTTCATTGCATATTCTTAGTGCGGGGTACTGCTTTCCCAGCTCTTGCATGGGGATGTTTCTTTCAGGCTTTGCGGTAAAATGCAATCCGAAGGATGAGAGAGACGAAACCATGCAAGAGCTATCAATTTCGCCTGGCTTAGATGTGCCAGGCGAGTACCCGGCCCCCCTGCCCTCACAGGCAGGGCCCCTAAAATAGAGCAACAGATTGCTCCAGAATGCTCTGTCACCCATTGGGAAATTGATTCTAGTACCCCGCCCTCCGGTTCCAAATGTTCGGCAGGACTTTGAATGCCGCTGAAAACAGGCGGGGCATGCCGCCATAGATTGCTAGTATTGCGATTGCGAATTCGGAATGATTTGCCATCATTATAAAAAATCTGTTGCTATCTCAATTACCATTATATACATCTTCTCTATACAATCTCGTACTTCCCAGGGGGAACTCCGCTGGAGGTTCATATTTGGCAGATAAGAAACCTACTAAGAAGAAGGACGACGACAAAGGCGAGGATTTCAAGTACATTCTTCGCATGGCGAACACCGACATAAACGGCGAGAAGCCGGCCATTACAGCGCTTGCGGGCATCAAGGGAGTCGGAGACAGGATAGCCCAGATAGCCCTGAGGAAGGTGAATTATCCTTCGGACAAGATGATAGGCCACATATCGGACCAGGACCAGGAGAAACTCGTCCTGATACTTGCAGAGCTGTCCAACGACCTTCCCGAATGGATGCTCAACCGCCAGAAGGACTTCGAGTCAGGGGACGATTTCCATGTTCTCAGCACCGACCTTGACCTGACACAGCGCGACGACATCAACAGGATGCGCATGATACGCTGTTATAAGGGCGTGAGGCACGAGACCCACCACAAGGTCCGCGGCCAAAGGACAAGGTCAAACGGCAGGAAGGGACTTACCCTGGGCGTCATGAAGAAGACTGTCGCTGAGGCGGCGGCGGCATCGGCGGCAAAGTGAGGTTTTTACAATGGGCGACCCGAAATTCAGCACGAGAAAATATGACACGCCCTCGCATCCCTGGCAGGGCGAGAGAATCGCCTCCGAGAACGAGATTCTGAGGAAGCACGGGCTGAAGAACAAGACGGAGCTCTGGAAGGTCGCGTCCCTCCTCAGGACGTTCAGGCAGAGGGCCAGGAACCTTCAGGCCAAGATCCGTTACGGCGACAAGCAGGCCGAGAAGGAGAGGGATGAGTTCATACAGAGATTGGATTCGATGGGCATCATCAGCAAGGAGGCTACGCTGGACGACATTCTGTCGCTCGACATCGAGGTGTTGCTGGCCAGGAGGCTTCAGACCCTTGCCTACCTCAAGGGCTTGAGCAGCAGCCCGAAACAGGCAAGGCAATTCATTGTCCATGGCCATGTTTCCATCAACGGGAAGAAGGTCACGATACCGGGATACATGGTCAAGAGGTCGGAGGAGGAAACGCTGGCTTACCTAGCCTACTCCCCGCTGGCCGATGACCTTCACCCGGCCAGGCCGAAGGACGATCTCAGCGGGGAAAGGCCTGCCGCATCAGACGAGCCCGCAGAGCAGGTCCCTGCAGACGCTCCTGTCGGTCCGTCGGAAGGCATTGACCCTTCCAAACCGACTGGACCAGCTGCGGAATCTAAGGTTCCAGAGACCAAAGCCCCGGAGGCCAAGGTTCCCGAGGCCAAGGTTCCGGAAACAAAGGAGGCATGAGCATGGCGAAATGGGGCATAGCACATATATTTGCATCGTACAATAATATTATCATCACAGTCACCGACCAGACCGGCAGCGAGACCCTGGCGAAATGCTCCGGAGGAATGGTCGTCAAGACGCAGAAGGACCAGGCCTCGCCATATGCCGCGCAGAAGGCCGCGGAGCATGTCAACGAGATACTCAAGGAAAAGGGGATAGACTCGATACATGTCCGCGTGAGGGCGCAGGGCGGGAACAAGGAGCCGAGCCCGGGACCGGGAGCCCAGGCGGCCATAAGAGCGCTGTCCAGGGCCGGCCTCAAGATAGGCAGGATTGAGGATGTCACACCGCTGCCTCATGACGGGACCAAGAAGAAGGGCGGCAGGCGCGGAAGAAGGGTGTGACCGATGAAGATCGAGAGGGCAGAGATATCCGGGAACAAGGCGTCCGTTATTTTTTCGGATGTCGAGCCGCACCTGATAAACGCCTTCAGGCGCACCCTCGTCGTGGACACTCCGAAGATGGCCATTGACAATGTCGAGTTTCACCTCGGCGCAATAAGCGACGACAGCGGGCGCACCTACGAGAGCACCACGCCACTGTTCGACGAGATTATCGCGCACAGGCTCAGCATGATTCCGGTCCCGACCGATACAAAGGCGCTTATGGCAGGCGACCTTAAATACCAAGGCCAGTGCACTTGCGAGGGCGGATGCAATAACTGCCAGATGATGTACTCGCTGAACCGCCGGGGCCCGTGCACGGTGTACTCCAAGGACCTCGAACCGCTAGGCGACGAGAAGCTGAAGCCGCTGGACCAGAACATACCGATAGTCACGCTCACGGAGGACCAGGGGCTCTTGATATATGCCACTGCGCACCTGGGGACGGGAAAGACCCATGCACGGTGGCAGGCAGTGCATGCGGCCGGCTATAGGCCGATACCCAAGATTACCATCCATCAGGACAAGGTGAAGGATCCGGAGCGCATAGCCGGAAACTGCCCCAGGGACGTTTTTGAAGTCAGCAAGAAGTCGCTCAAGGTCAAGAATCCCGAAGCCTGCATACTGTGCAGGACATGCGAAAACGAGGACATGGGCGGCATGGGCGCTGTCACTGTCGATTCCAAGACGGACCGGTACGTGTTCAGGTTCGAGACTGACGGCAGCCTGGATCCCAAGACTGCGATACTGATTGCCCTGGACAGCCTGAATGCCAGGTTCGAGGGATTCGCCAATGCCCTGGAAGAGCTGAAATAGGTGTTTTAAAATGCATGGCATATCTATAAATAACATATCCAATATCTCCGCTCACCCCAACGGGAGTGTGTGAATGCCAGTACCGAAAACAAAGGCCAAAGGAAGGGCGACCAAGGACAAGTGGAAGTCCAAGAACTGGTACAACGTGATGGCGCCTGACATGTTCAACAGGCTGAAGGTAGCCGAGGCGCTGGCCGATGAGCCGGGGAGCCTGATTGGCCGGGTCGCGGAAGTCACGGTCCAGGACATAAACGGTGATTTCTCCAAGATGCACATCAAGCTGCGACTCAAGGTAAACGACGTGCGCGGCACCGAAGCCCACACATACTTCATCGGACATGACATGTCCAGCGATTATGTCAGGAGGATGACACGCAGGAGGAAGAGCAAGATAGACATGGTCGTGGACGTGAAGACGCGCGACGAGTTCATAATCAGGCTCAAGCCGCTGGCCATATCCGGCAACAGGGTGCGCTCCTCCCAGCAGGCCCAGATCCGCCACATCGTGCACAATGTCCTCAGCGAGTTCTGCACCCAGAGGCCCCTGGACGAGATAGTGAAGGCCATCATTTCCGGCCAGCTGTCAAAGATGGCCGCGACAGCCTGCAAGCCCATACACCCGCTGCAGAGGGTCGAGATACAGAAATCCCAAATCCTGAAGGCGGGCTTCATTCCGGAGATACCGGACACGCCCGAGGGCGGAGAACCGCTGGCCACCGAAGTCCCGACAGAAACGCCTGCGGAAGGCGAATCCGAGCCTATGGACGAGACCGAGGAGATTAAGCCGGAAACCGAAACCCAGTAAGGTCAGGAAATTTTGAAAATAGGTTAAATACAAGCGAAGCTTCCGAATCGACATGCGTATAGACGTGTTCGACAACGGCGGCCAGTGGACTCACAGGGAGTGGCGCGTCCTCCGTTACCTGGATGTCGAGACCGACATAATACCCAACACCACCAGGTTCGGGGACCTGAAGGTGGACGGGCTGGTTCTTTCAGGCGGCGCTCCCCGCGTCGGCACCGAGGCCATGAAACTCGGGAACACGGGCGACATTCTGGACAAGGCAGACTTCCCGATACTGGGCATATGCGTGGGGATGCAGTTCATGGCGCTTCATTTCGGCGGAACTGCCGGTGCGGCCGAGATACCCGAGTACGGCGCGATCGACGTAACGATTGACGAGCAGGACGACATCCTGGCCGGGATCAAAACGCCTTTCAAGGCCTGGGAGAGCCACAACGACGAGGTCAAGCTCCTGCCCAAGGAATTCGCCAGCCTGGCCCATTCCGAGAACTGCGGGGTCCAGGCATTCAAATACATGAAAAAACCGTACTACGGCCTGCAGTTCCACCCCGAGGTCGAGCATACGGAGCAGGGATCTGATATGTTCAAAAATTTTATCGAAATATGCCGGAAGCACAAATCCGGCAGGGGAATGCCGTGAAGGGCCGGCTCCAGAAGCTCATTGCCGCCTCCGGGCTCTGCTCCAGGAGGGATGCCGAGGACCTGCTCAGGGAGGGACGGGTCGCCGTCAACGGCCGAAGGGCCTCGCTGGGCGATTCAGCCGATAATGAGAAAGACGTAATCCTGGTGGACGGCCGCCCGCTGGTTCCCGAGAAGAAAGTGTACATCGCCCTGAACAAGCCGGCCGGTTACGAATGCTCGCTTGAAAGCGTCTCGGGGAAACCGCTCGTCACCGAGCTTGTGGATGTTCCGGAGAGAGTGTACCCGGTCGGAAGGCTGGACGCGGACAGCCGGGGCCTCATTCTGCTGACCAACGACGGCGATTTCGCCAACAGGCTGATGCATCCCTCGTCCTCGGTGGACAAGGAATACCTGGTCACGGTGAACGGCCGGGTTTCCGACGAACAGGTCTCGAACCTGGCAGAGGGGATTATCCTCGACGGAAAAACCACAGCGCCCTGCAGCGTCACGGTAGTGAAAAGGGGCAGGTCCCTGACCATTCTCAGGTTCGTGCTCCACGAAGGCAGGAAGCGCCAGATAAGGCGGATGCTGGAATTCACCGGCCATTCTGTCGGGGATCTTGTGAGGGAGCGGGTGGGCCCACTAAGACTCGCTGGGCTCAGATCCGGTTCATGGCGGTTCCTGACGGCCAGCGAGACAGAGTCCCTGAGGGCTTCTGCGGTAATGAAGCCGAGAACAAATGCTTTCCCAAACGGGTAATATATAATACTTTCTGAATTTGCATTATTATCTTCATGTGATTATATTATTTTTTCCGTTCCTGCATATAATGTTACAAAATATACGCTAAGCTTTATATATAGGCAGCTTATCGGGGGAAAGGCTAAACCAACAGTACACTGGGTGGGCCCGTAGCTCAGCTAGGTAAAGACTGTTCCGGGAACAGCCTTCTAGAAAGAGCATCTGGCTTTTACTCGACTGATGCCGAACCGCGTTGGTTAGAGAAGATACCAGGTGGCCGAGGGTTCGAACAGGGATCGGCGAACAGTCTGTATCGCTGGCTATACCTGCCCAGATGGCAGGTGCCCCGTCGGAAATCCCTCCGGGCCCGTCAACATATTAGCGAGGTGTGTGAATGGCAGAGAAAAGCGTTGCTTGGAGCATGGCCGAATCAAGTTTTGCCCGGAGTGATTGAGATGTCCGATTACAATGTCCTGGAACATGATAACGTGCCTGAGCATCACCTCGTGGATGTCGCCGAGGAGAAGAAAATTCTCACAAAGTACAATATCGGCAAGGACCAGCTTCCCAAGATAAGGAAATCCGACCCATGCATAAAGCTCATCGAGGAGGCCAAGGGAATCGATATCGAGGAAGGCAGGCTGATAAGGATAGTCAGAACACATGCCGTATCCGGCGTGTCGGTGGCATACAGGGTCGTCGTCAGGGGGTAAAATAATGCGTGAATTGGTAGATGCGTTCTTCAGGGAACGGAGCATTGTGAACCATCATATTGCGTCGTACAATGACTTCCTTCCGACCGTCGAGAACATAAACAACAGGATGCAGATGATTGTGGACAACATCAGGGTGTCCAAGGACGAGAGCCTGAGGGGCATCATCCGCCTGGACGATGACAGGACGGACGGCAACGTCGTCGAAGTCAGAATCGGCAGGAAGAGGGGAAAGGACGGCCGAATAGACCCCCACGAGAAGCCGACGATAAAAATCGGGGACCCTGTTGTCAGGGAGGCCAACGGCGCGACCAACCCGCTCACGCCCATGGAGGCCAGGCTGAGGAACCTGACTTACATGGCCCCGATAACTCTCACATTCACGATCATTGAGAACGGCGTCGAGAAGGAGCCTGAAGCGGTGCACATAGGCAACCTGCCGCTCATGGTCAAGAGCAAGAAATGCTGCCTCGACGAGGAGAACATCGACAGGATGTTCGTTGGATCAGGCGCGCCGAAGGAGGAAGTGCTGGCCAAGATGACATACAAGGACAAGCTGGCAAAGCTCGGGGAGGACCCGTGCGACCCGGGCGGCTATTTCATAGTGAGCGGGACCGAGCGCGTGCTCATCTCGCTCGAGGACCTGGCCCCGAACAGGGTGCTGGCCGAGTACAACGAGAGGTACGGAACCAGGACGGAGATTGCCAAGGTGTTCTCCCAGAAGGAAGGTTACCGGTCGCTCACACTACTCGAGAAGAAGCGGGACAGCATCCTAACGGTGTCTGTGGCCGCGGCCACGGGCCAGATACCCCTGATCATATTGATGAAAGCCCTGGGCATGGAGGTTGACCAGGACATTTACAATGCCATTGTCTCCGACAAGAAGATGGACACGATGGTCTATGCCAACATCGAGGAATGCGCGGACGAGAAGCTGTATCCCCCGACCGGGATAAACACCACGGAGGACGCCATACTGTGGCTCGAGAAGAAGTTCGCAACAGGCCAGGCAAAGGAGTACAGGGAGAAGAAGGTCGAGTCCATAATCGACAAGGCCTTGCTGCCGCACCTGGGGGATGCGCCCGTAGACCGGTTGAAAAAGGCCATATTCCTCGGGAGGATGGCCAGGACAGTCCTGGAGCTTTTCCTGGGCATGCGCGGCGAGGATGATAAAGACCATTATGCCAACAAGAGGCTCAAGCTTTCAGGCGACCTGATGGAAGATCTTTTTCGGGTTTCCTTCACCAACCTGGTCAAGGACCTCAAGTACCAGCTGGAAAGGGGCTATGCCAAGAAGAAAAATATGAAAATAAGCTCGGCAATAAGGCCCGACCTGCTCACGCAGAGGCTGCTCCATGCGCTCTCCACGGGGAACTGGGTGGGCGGCCGCGTGGGCGTATCCCAGCTGCTGGACCGCACCTCCAACATGAGCACAATGAGCCATCTGAGGAGGGTAACGTCACCTCTCACGAGGACGCAGCCTCACTTCGAGGCTAGGGACCTGCATCCCACGCAGTGGGGCAGGCTGTGCCCGAACGAGACTCCGGAAGGCCAGAATTGCGGCCTGGTGAAGAACTGCGCCTTGCTGGTGGACGTGAGCGAACGCTCGCATGACAGGGAGATGAAGCAGCTGCTCATGGACCTGGGCGTCAAGGAGGTCAAGAGCCAGCAGACAGACCTGACAAGAGTGTACGTCAACGGGGACCTGGTGGGCACGCATGACAAGGCCAAGGACCTGGTGGAGGAGATTCGCCAACGCCGGAGAGGTGGCATACTGTCCCACGAGGTGAACCTCAGGTTCGACATGGACATGAACGACATCATCATCAACTGCGACGAGGGCCGCCTCAGGAGGCCGCTGCTGGTCGTCAAGGACGGCAGGCTCATGCTGACCAAGCGCCATCTCGAGGGGCTGATGGGTGGGCGCATGAAGATGAAGGACCTCATCAGGGAAGGCGTTGTCGAGTGGATTGACGCGGAGGAAGAAGAAGATTCGTTCATCGCAGTCATGCCTTACACGGCGCCGTCCAAGTGCCCGAACTGCGGCAAGCTGCTTTCCGAGGGCAATGTCTCATGGACAAACGTGGGCACTGCAGAATCTATGGCTAAGCTGGCCTGCGGGTTCTGCGCCGGGGAGATGGAGGTGCCCAAGCTTCTGTTGCCCGACCACACGCACATGGAGATAGACCCCATGCTGATACTTGGAGTAGCCTCGGGAATGGTCCCCTACCCGGAGCACAATTCCTCGCCCAGGATCACGATGGGCTCGGCGATGGCCAAGCAATCGCTGGGAATGGCGGATTCCAACTACAGGATAAGGCCTGACACCAGGGGACATCTGATGCACTACCCGCAGCAGCCCATGGTCCAGACCGAGATTATGAAGTACGTGCATTTCAAGGAAAGGCCGGGCGGACAGAACTTCGTCGTGGCAGTCACCTGCTACCACGGGTACAACATGGAAGACGCCCTGGTCATGAGCCGCGCTTCGATCGAAAGGGGGCTGGGCCATTCGTCGTTCTTCAGGACATACAAGGCCGAGGAGAGGCGGTACCCGGGCGGCCAGGAAGACCATTTCGAGATTCCGCCGGCAGACGTCCGCGGAGCGAGGGCCGACCTTTCGTACAACAACCTGGACGAGGACGGTCTCATTAATCCGGAGGTCTACATCCAGGGAGGGGACGTGCTGGTCGGGAAAACATCCCCGCCGAGATTCCTCGAAGAAGATACGGACTTCCTCACTCCGCAGAAGCGGCGCGAGACTTCGGTCATTGTAAGGCCAGGGGAGAAGGGCTGGGTGGACAGCGTCATGCTCACCGAGACCGAGAACGGCTCAAGGCTAGTCAAGGTCAAGGTGAGGGATCCCAGGATACCGGAGCTCGGGGACAAGTTCGCCTCCAGGCACGGCCAGAAAGGCGTCATCGGACACATAATATCTCCCGAGGACATGCCTTTCACGGAATCGGGGATGACCCCGGACCTGATAATCAACCCGCATGCCATTCCCTCGCGCATGACTGTCGCCCATGTTCTCGAAATGATCGGAGGAAAGGTCGGAGCCATGGAGGGCCGGTTCATAGACGGAACGCCGTTCAGCGGGGAGAGGGAAGACTCGCTCAGGAATGCGCTGGTGGATTCCGGTTTCAAGCACAACGGCAGGGAGGTCATGTTCAACGGCGTCACCGGGGAGCTCATCGAGGCCGACATATTCATCGGGGTGATTTACTACCAGAAGCTTCACCACATGGTGTCCGGCAAGATGCATGTGCGCTCAAGAGGTCCCGTGCAGATACTCACCCGTCAGCCCACGGAGGGACGCTCGAGGCAGGGCGGCCTGAGGTTCGGCGAGATGGAGCGCGATTGCCTGATCGGACACGGCGCGGCCATGGTCATCAAGGACAGGTTGCTCGACGAATCGGACGGCACGACCCAATTCATCTGCGGAAACCCGAAATGCGGCCATGTCGCAATGATGGACCGCAGGGGTGTGCTCAGGTGCCCTGTCTGCGGCAACAACTCGAGCGTTTACCCTGTGCAGACAAGCTACGCGTTCAAGCTTCTCATGGACGAACTTCTCAGCCTCGGAGTGGCCATGAGGCTTCAGCTGGAGGAATTGAAATGATAAGGCGCGGCGTAAACAAGCGCATACACGGCATAATGTTCGCGCATCTGTCTCCAGACGAAATCCGAAGGATGTCCGCGGTGAAGATAATCACAGCCGATACATACGACGACGATGGCTTCCCCATCGAGATGGGCTTGATGGACATGCACATGGGCGTCATAGAACCGGGCCTGAGGTGCAAGACATGCGGCCAGAAGGTCGACGAATGCCCCGGACACTTCGGCCACATAGAACTGGCCATGCCCGTGATCCATGTCGGCTTCGTGAAGGACATTAAAAGATTGCTCCAGTCCACGTGCCGCGAGTGCGGCAAGGTGCTTCTCACGTCCAGCCAGATAGAGGAGGAGGAAAACCTCAGGCATATGCTGGAGGACTTGGGAGGCGATCTCACAGAGTTCGAGAGGCTGATGAAGGACACAGCCAAGAACGCCAGCGTGAGAACCGTGTGCCCGTATTGCAATGCCGAGCAGCTGAAAATCACCTTGGACAAGCCGTCCACATTCCGCGAGGAGGGCCACAAGCTCACCCCGAAGGAAGTCAGGGAAAGGCTCGAGAGGATACCCAACGAGAGCCTGGTGCCGCTGGGCCTGAACCCGGATGTTTCGAGGCCGGAATGGATGGTCCTGAATGTGCTGCCAGTTCCGCCGGTGACGGTAAGACCTTCGATAACGCTGGATTCCGGGGACAGGTCGGAGGACGACCTCACGCACAAGCTCGTGGACGTTCTGCGCATCAACCAGAGGCTGAGGGAGAACAGGGATTCCGGAGCACCGCAACTCATCGTGGAAGACCTCTGGGAACTGCTGCAGTACCATATTACCACTTACTTCGACAACCAGACCTCGGGCATACCGCCGGCCAGGCACAGGTCCGGCCGCCCGCTCAAGACGCTCGTCCAGAGGCTCAAGGGCAAGGAAGGCCGCTTCAGGTCCAACCTGTCCGGTAAGAGAGTCAATTTCTCCGCAAGGACAGTCATATCGCCGGACCCGATGCTCTCCATCAACGAAGTGGGCATCCCATGGTTCGCGGCAAGGGAACTGACCATACCGATACGCATCACCAACTTCAACATCGAGGTTGTCAAGAATATCATCAAGAGAGGGCCGGAGCCCAAGACCGAGCACGGCGAATATCTGTGCGGCGTGAACTATGTGATAAGGGACGACGGCCGCAGGATAAAGGTCACGGACAAGAACGCAGAGACTGTAGCGGAGAACCTGGCGGTCGGCAATGTTGTCGAACGCCAGATGACCGACGGCGACATAGTTCTGTTCAATAGGCAGCCCTCGCTTCACAGGATGTCCATGATGGCCCACAAGATTCGGGTGATGAAGGGCAAGACATTCAGGTTCAACCTTTGCGTCTGCCCGCCGTACAATGCCGATTTCGACGGGGACGAGATGAACCTGCATGTCATCCAGAGCCCCGAAGCCATTGCGGAGGCGAGGATTCTCATGCTCGTGCAGGAGAACATACTCTCCCCGAGATTCGGCGGACCTGTCATCGGGGGCATACACGACTACATCACAGGCTCGTTCATGCTCACCCACATGAACCCGCTTTACCCGGCCGAACAGGCATCACTGATACTGAACAGGCTCGGGAAGATCGAATGGCCCGAGCCGGCCGCGACCAAGAACGGAATAAGATACTGGTCAGGCAAGGACCTATTCAGCATCTGCCTTCCAAAGGGCCTGAACATTTCCTACAAATCCTCGATATGCGAGAAATGCGAGACATGCAAGAAGGAGGACTGCGAGTTTGATTCCTATGTCGTTATCAAGGACGGCAAGCTCCTCAAGGGCACCATCGACGAGAAGGCGCTCGGCGCCTTCAAGGGCCGCATCCTGGACAAGATAGCCAGGGACTTCGGCACCGGCGAAGCAAAGAAATTCCTGGAGCTGGCCATTAAGATGGCAGTGGGCTCGATAATGATACACGGGTTCAGCACCAGCATTGACGACGAGGACATACCGCTGGACGCGAAGATGCAGATACACGACATGCTGGAGAAGGCCGCCCTGAAGGTCAGGGGCTATGTGGACGCATACCACGACGGCACACTGGAGAACCTGCCTGGTAGAGGGCCAGAAGAAACGCTCGAGGTCGAAGCGATGCGCGTGCTGGGCCAGGCAAGGGACGAGGCCGGTCGGATCGCGAGCAAGTACCTGGGCCTCGAGAACTCGGCAGTCATGATGGCGAGGAGCGGTGCCCGCGGCTCGATGCTAAACCTGAGCCAGATGGCCGGCTGCGTCGGCCAACAGGCAGTGAGGGGCGAGCGCCTCTCCAGGGGATACAACAAGCGCACCCTGCCCCACTTCTCCAAGGGAGACCTGGGCGCGGAGGCCAAGGGTTTCGTGAAATCCTCGTACAAGTCTGGACTCTCTCCGACCGAATACTTCTTCCACAGCATGGGAGGCCGCGAAGGCCTGGTTGACACTGCAGTGAGGACATCCAGGTCCGGGTACATGCAGCGCAGGCTCATCAACGCACTTGAAGACCTGAAGGTCATGCAGGACGGAAGCGTCCGCAACACTGCGGGCACCATAATCCAGTTCAAGTTCGGAGACGACGGCATAGACCCGTCCAGAGGAATCGGCGGCAAGGCCGTGGACATGGAGGACATACTCTTCCAGGTTCTCGGGGACCGCGACGACATAGACCTCGACGTCAAGCTGAACCTGGCGAGCTACGGGTCCCTGGAAAGGGACATGGTGGAGACTGACGAGGATATCGAAGAGGTCGAGACAGAGACAGAGGAGGTCTAAGAATGGCAAGGAAGGACACTGTCAACGCATTGATACGCCGCGGGGTGAGCGC
Organism: uncultured Thermoplasmata archaeon; assembly: GCA_964354755.1. Classification (GTDB taxonomy): domain Archaea; phylum Thermoplasmatota; class Thermoplasmata; order SG8-5; family SG8-5; genus UBA147. The sequence continues at coordinate 177,990 of CAYHBA010000001.1, read as the reverse complement.
GAAGGTCTCCGAGGCCATAGCCAATGCCAATTTCAAGATAGGCGACCTGAAGAAGACGCCGTTCGAGATAATCTGCAGGTACGTTTCCGAGGAGGACGCGCAAGACCTTCTCAATAAAATAGGGGCCAAGAAGATACGCCTGGACCAGCTGCAGGCCGCGCCGAAGCCCAAGGCCGCGCCCAGAGAGAAGGAGGAGAAGAAGCCCAAGGTCAGGCGCACCGACCTGGTGATCCCCAAGAAGGTGAAGGACCTCACAGCCCAGGAGAAGAAGATCGCAGAGGTGCTGGGAAAGAAGAGATACAGTCTCCCGAGGAAGCTCATCGAGGAACTGGCTCAGTACCAGGGCAACCTGAAGCTGAAAGCCAAGGACCTGGAGAAGGTCATAGAGATGGTCGTGAAGCAGTACGACATTCATACGATCGACCCCAACGAGTCCATAGGCATCGTCTCGGCCCAGTCCATAGGCGAGCCCGGAACGCAGATGACCATGAGGACGTTTCACTACGCCGGTGTTGCGGAAATCAGCGTCACGCTGGGACTGCCCCGCCTGATCGAGATAGTGGACGCAAGGCGCATACCAAGCACGCCAATGATGACAGTTTACCTCAGAGGCGACAAGAAGGACGACGCCGCCCACGCGAAGAAGGTCGCATCGACGCTGGAGGAAACAATCCTGCTGGACATTGCCGACGTCAGGACGGACGTGGACAGCATGAAGCTGGTCATAGAGCTTAACAAGAAGAAGCTCCAGGACAAGGGGCTCACTGTCGACAACATCGTACTCGCCCTGAAGAAGGAAAGGCGCCTGAAGGCAGTAGTTGAACGTGAGGGGGACAATGTCACAATAAAGCCCGAAACAGCGACATTCAGGAAGCTGCAGCAGATATTCGAGATAGTCAGGGAGGCCAGAATCAGGGGCATAGAGGGCATCAAGAAGGCCGTGATAAAAAAGGTGGACGACGAATTCGTCATCTACACCGAGGGCTCGAACCTGGCCAAGATGCTGGAGAACGACGATGTGGACCCCAAAAGGACCACAACAAACAGCATAATCGAGATATCGCAGGTGCTCGGGATAGAGGCAGCCAGAAAGTCAATAATAGACGAGGCGGCCCATACCCTGGACGAGCAGGGCCTCACGGTCGACAAGCGCCACATCATGCTGGTCGCAGACATGATGAGCAATGACGGCGACGTCAAGGCCATTGGCAGGCACGGCATATCCGGAAGGAAGTCGAGCGTCCTGGCAAGGGCCGCCTTCGAGATAACTTCGACTCACCTGCTCAAGGCCGGGATAACCGGAGAAACTGACCACCTGGACGGCGTGGCCGAGAACATTATCGTGGGTCAGCCCGTCACTGTCGGGACGGGCGCAGTGAACCTGATTTATTCGCCGGCAGCGGCAAAGAAGAAGAGGGATTGAAATGGACCTGAACAGAGCATTGAGGACCGCGACCAAGACTGGCGAGGTGCAGTTCGGCATCTCGCAGGCCAATAAGGCCATCGAGACCAAGAAGGGCAAGCTCATAGTCATAGCCTCGAACTGCCCGGACAAGGGCCTGAGGGACCAGAAAGCCGTACCGGTGATCGAATTCCCAGGCAGCAACAGGGAGCTCGGGGCCGTGTGCGGCAAGCCTTTCTCGGTGTCGGTGGTCACGATAATCGCGCCGGGCGAGTCGCAGATACTCCAAAAGTAGGTAATAAGATGGCGGAAGTCAGACTGGACAACGAGACGCTGATGCACATCAGCCTGTTCGAGAAAATCACCCGCACACGGGTCAGGGACTGCGTTCCTATGGAGGACAAGATAATCTTCATGGTGGACAACGGCTGGATAACCAAGGCGGTCGGGAAGGACGGCGAGAACGTCTCGAGGCTGAGGAAGGCGCTCGACAAGACCATCCAGATAATCGAGTACTCGGACGACCCACAGCAGTTTGTCGCGAGCGTGTTCCACCCATACGAGGTCGAGAGCGTCGAGCTGGAGACGCGGGGCGAGCAGATTCACGCCACTGTGAAGGTCAATCCCGCATTGAAAGCCAAGGCAATCGGGAAGCAGGGCCGGAACCTCAAGATTTTCAGGGACATCATCAGCCGGCACCACAACATACAGAGCGTGAGCGTGTCCTGAGGGATTTGAAATGCTGGACTGGTTCACCGCACTCTTCATAGGCACAATCCAGGGCCTTCTCGAATGGCTGCCCCTGTCTAGCTCCGGCCAGATAACCATCGTCATGGTCAATTTCATGGGTATGCGCCCCGAGGAGGCCATATCTTTTGCCCTGGCGATTCACATCGGCACCGCATGCGCTGTGCTCGCCCGGTACCCGCGGCAGCTCGTCAGCGTGCTGGACCTCGTGAAGCCTTCGGGCAAGAGGAAGTTCTTCTGGATTGCGACAATCCTTTCCCTGGCCTGCGCCCTGCCGTTCCTGTTCCTCCTGGAGAAATCGTTCGACAGCAATCTTTGGACCGGCGTGACAATCACGCTGTTCGTCGGACTTGGGCTGATTTTCACCGGCATAATTCTGAGGAGGCGGCCCGGGAAATCGTTCAGGAGAATCCGCGAGGGAAAAGCTGCGGATTACCTGCTCGTGGGCCTGGCCCAGGGATTTGCCGTACTACCAGGCATCTCGCGTTCCGGAATGACGCTGAGCGCTCTGCTGACCAGGAAGTTCAGGGAGGTGGAGGCCCTGACCTTCTCCTTCCTGCTCTCGTTCCCCGTATCGCTGGCCGCGTTCGCCTATTTCTTGGTTTTTGGCGACATGGGCCCTTTATCCTTGGCCCTCATCGCACTGGCATCATTCGCCGCCTTCGTCTTCGGATACCTGTCCATGGGCGCGCTGCTAAGGTTTGCGAAATCCGTGAACTTTTCCAGCTTCTGCATATTCTTCGGAGCGCTGGCTATGTGCCCGGCGATAATTCAGTGGCTGGCTGGATAAATTAAAAATCCTCTCCCTTGGCCTTGCCTGCCTTTCCGTATCTCTTGCTGAACAGGAACATGAGGTTGTCCTTGCCGTCGCGCCAGGTGTTGAGCTTCACTTCCCCGACCCTTGGGCTGTACTTTATGGGGGCCTCCTTGTACCTGACCTTTTTGAAGGCCTCGACCTTTATCTCCTCGGACATGGCCATCCTGTCGCTGACTATGTTCAGCTTGGGCAGTATGTCCCTGCGGAACACCCACATGCCTGTCTGCGAGTCGGCAGATTTCATGCCGAAAAGAACATTCATCGTGACCTTCAGGACCCAGTTGCCCAGGCGGTGCTTTCCTGACATCACGCCTTTCCCCATAGTCGAAAGCCTGTCTCCTGAGATGAAATCCGCCTCCCCCGCCTCAAGGACCTTCAGGAATTTCGGGATCTCCGAGGCTGGGTAGGTGCAATCGGCATCCAGCGTGGCGATGTACTTCCCCTTGGCCTGGGCGAAGCCAGTCTTGTAGGCGCGGCCGTAGCCCCTGCGCGGCTCGCTCACCACCCTGGCCCCCTTGGAGGCGGCAATCTCCCTGGTCCTGTCCTTGGAGTCGGTGTCCACGACCAGCACTTCGAATGCCATGCCTCTCAGAGCTGCATTTATCTCGTCCAAAACCTTGCCTATCGCGGCCTCCTCGTTCATGGTCGGGATGATGACTGATACAATCGGTTCTGTCATTGGCCGACCGATTATGATATCGAATAAAAGGTTTCCTATTGCTTTGCCTGTTCGGGTTTCGAGTTCTCGACCACGGAGCCGTGGGTGACGAAGACTGCCGCAGCGATGACTGTCGTCCAGAGCCCGTCCTTGTCTGCGACAGCGGACTGGGTCACATGCCTGGTCTTTACATCGAAGCCGCCCATCTTGAATATGTCCTTCGCCTCGTCGTATCCAGCCGTGACATTAAAATCAATGCCGAGCGTGGAGGCCAGCATCTTCGCAGCCAAATCTTCTGCGTACTCCCCGCAGACCTTTTCGGTCTGGCCGAATGAATGGTGCTCGGAAAGGTAGCCGTAATGCTCCTGGTCCAGAGGATTGGCCATGCCCACGGACGCTGCCACCAGGCGGTTCGGTTCGTTCGATTCGACCTGGGCAATCACAACAAAGACTATCTGCCCGGGCTCCAGCATCGGCAGCCCCTTTTCCTTGGTTATTATTGTGCAGCGCGGCGGAAGGATTGACGAGACCCGGACAAGATTGAATTTCTCGATGCCAGCATCCCTAAGCGCGTCCTCGAAACTGCTCAGTTTTTCCTTGTGCTTTCCTGCCCCCTTCGTGAAGAACACTTGTCGCGGAAGGAACATGTTTTCAGATGACATGAGGCGGTGAAAAACGATTAAGGTATTAAGCTTTAGTATGGAAATAAAAAGCGCGAGGAGGGGGAATTTCATTGCGTTCTGGCCGTCGAAGCCAAAACGCATTTTGAACCCCCGAGCTCATAGAGCACAGGATTAGCAATCCTGCGCCTTACCGGGCTGGGCCATCCCCGCGCATTGTATGTTCGCTTATCCCGGCACAATATGCCAATGATACAGTGTTAATAAAGTTTATTATGGTAGGGAGCACAGCCCACATGTAAGGCGCTGCGCGGCAATCCGGCGCCTCCGAAGGCGAACTTGTTCGCCTGAGGAAGGACGAGTTGCGGAGCAATTCGTCCGCATCCGGGCTGGGCCATCCCCGCAGCAAACGTCCAAAAGCATACTGCTATTAAAGTTTGCTGCGGGTTCGTCGAATCTACCCCGGCAATAATCACGAGATTCGACAGAACCGACGATGGCGTTTAATCCGAATTGCACATGTAGCCATCGTCATCATTTCCGAATCTCTTGCACAGATGCGTTTCTTTCATCCTTTTTCGGAAATGCGTGCTATAAGCGCCTTAACCTTCGCCTCTATCTCGTCCCTTGCTCTCCTGTAATCCTCGATGGTCCCCCCGTACGGGTCCTCAATCCCCCAGTCCTCGAACATCTTCAGGTAGACAGCAGGGCATGACTCCTCCACGCCGCATCCCATGGATATCCGGAGGTCGGCCCGGTCGACAAGGTCCTTGGTCAGGGGCTTCGGCTTCTGTCCGGAGATGTCAATCCCCTTCTCGGCCATGGCCTCTGTGGCAAGCCTGGAGACTGCCTTCGCAGGCTTCGTCCCCGCGCTCCTGGCCTCGAATCCGGCTTTGCTCCGGGAATGATGCTGAAAAAGAGCCTGAGCCATCTGGCTCCTGCAGGAATTGCCCACGCACAGGAAAAGCACCCTCTTCATGTCAAAGCACCGCATTCATAAATATTAAAGAAAATATTAATATTAATACAATTATAATTAACAACAATAATAATTTGCCAGGAAGCGAGAAAAGCCTGATGTAATTGCCCGCTATCCTGCCGTAGGAATATGCCTTCACCTTTCTTTTCCTATGTCCGCGGGCGCGCTTCATAAGGGACAGAATGGCCTTTGCCGGCATTAAGCTTTCGCAAATATGGCTTTCTCCAGAAGGTCCCGGAGGGTCCCGATGTCCTCCAGCGCACAGACCTCATGGGTGTCGAATCTCAGCTTTGCGGCCCTGAGGTACCAGGTCACGTGCTTGCGCATCCGCTTCATGCCCCCGAGTTCTCCGAACAGTTCCTGCTCCAGGCGCGCATGCTCCATCACGGTGTCGAACAATGTGTCAGGTGTCATTCGCCTGAACGTCCCCGCATCGAGCAGTGAACCCGCAGTTCCGGGAAGGTCTGGCCTGCCCCTCGTTCCCCTGCCCAGCATCGCGCCGGCCGCGTTTGTTTTCTTCAGGAGCTCGACTGCCAGGGCCTCGCTCCTTGCATCGCCGTTGGCAAGGACAGGAATGTCCATCGCGTCAACGACTTTTTTGATTGCCTGCCAGTCGCTCTCTCCCGAGAATCCAATGCTGACTGTGCGGCCGTGGACAGTGATGAAATCCGCCCCGGCATCCTGGACGAGACCGGCAATGCCGAGAGATTCGTCCTTGGAATAACCCAGCCTCATCTTCACAGATACGGGAATCGAAACCGCCCTCTTGACGAGCCTTACAGCCTCAGCCAGCCTGTCAGGGGTTCTGAGGAGGGCGCCTCCCGAACCCGGACCAGTTATCCTTGACTGGGGGCATCCTGCGTTGATGTCTATGGCGTCTACACCGAGGCCTTCTGCAAGGGATGCGGCCAAGGCGATTCGCTCAGGTTCGTGGCCGACCAGTTGCAGGGCGACAGGCCTATGCTCATTCGATATCTCTGTGTACTTGAGAGTCTTCCAGTTACCGCGGCACAGCCCCTCCGCGCTTATCATCTCTGTGTAAAGAAGGCCCCTGTGGAATCTGCGCGCGACAGTTCGGAAAGCTGCGTCGGTGATTCCTGCCATGGGCGCCTGGACAAACGGATTTTCAATGGAGAGGCTGCCGAGCTTCATTGCTTTCCCTCAGTATACCTTTCTTTCTTGCCTCTTCAGGAAATCCTCGAACAGGGCCATGCATTCATCCCGCATGAGCCCGCCCGCCGATTTCACATGGCTGCGGCCCATCCAGGCCATGTCAGCATTCGACAAGGTTATTTCGTTGAATCCGGCCTTCGCGGCATCCGCGATGCCAGTTCCGTAAAAGACCTTCCCAATCCTGGCCCAATGAATGGCACCGAAGCACATGGGGCAGGGCTCTGTGGTCGCATAGATGTCACATCCCGAGAGGTCTATCGTGCCGAGTTTCCTGCATGCCTCCCGGATGGCCACTATCTCGGCATGGGCTGTGATGTCGGTAGTCTCCCACACGCGGTTGTGCCCCCGGGCAATAACACTGCCTCCCTTGACAATGCAGGCTCCGAAGGGCGTCTGGCCATGCGCGATGCCCTTTCTGGCTTCCTCGATGGCAAGTTCCATGAACTCCCTCTGCGGCATGAATTCAGCTGAGTTGACCAGACTATAAAAGAGTATCCTTTCCCTGATATCCTGGTCTTGGCACATGTATTCCCGACAGAAAAACAGATATGCCCCGAAACAATCCCAGTCAGGAGAGTAGGATGCAGGTAGACGCGGAAACTGAAAAATTGCTGGAGGAGATTAAGCGTCATTCTCATGCGAGGGAGGAGAGCACAATCAACCTCAGTTATGGCATGCCCAGCAGCAAATCCAGGGGCAGGCCCAGGCCTGAACCGGAGCAGTCCGGGGAGAACCGGACAGCCTTCGCCAGGGACAGGGACAGGCTCCTTTACTCGAAATCGTTCTTCAGGCTCTCTGGCAAGACCCAGGTGTTCATGTCCCCCCGCAATCCGCTGATAAGCAATCGGATGACGCACTCTATACATGTCGCGCAGCTGTCGAGGGCCATTGCAAGGTGGCTGCAGCTTAACGAGGACCTTGCGGAAGCCGTCGCGCTGGGCCATGACGTCGGCCATTCGCCGTTCGGCCACAAGGGCGAGAAGGTGCTCAGCCACCTCAGCGAGGAACATCTGGGCAAGCCGTTCCTCCACAACATCCAGAGCCTGAGGGTCATAGACATCCTCGAGAAGGGCGGAAAGGGCCTGAACCTTTCCTACGAAGTGAGGGAAGGCATAGTCAGGCATTGCGGCGAGATCGAGGCTGGGACATTTAAAGTGGGAGAGGCTTCAGACGACCTTCTGGCGACTTGCAACCAGGAGCCGTCCACCCTGGAGGGCTGCGTGGTCAAACTCTGCGACAGGCTGGCCTATGTGGGCAAGGACATAGAAGACGCTGCCGAGTCTGGCATAATCAGCCAGGGGGAAATCCCGCCCGCGATATCGGAGGTGCTGGGCACGAACAACGGCGAGATAATAGACACTCTTGTCAGAGACCTCGTCATGAATTTCCACAACGACAGGAAAGCCTTTATCAGAGCCAACGGCAGGGAGCCGGCCAGGAAGGACATCGACATCAGGCTGAGCCCGCAGGTGCTCAATGCTCTGAACAAGCTCATCAGGGAGTTCAACTACCCCAAAATATACCGGAGCAAGGCCAGCATGGCCTATTCCGCCCAGACCGAGAACATGCTCCGCTCGCTTTTCGACAGGTTCCTGAACGAGCTGGATGACATGAGGGCACCTGACAACAACCAATCCACCCTGCACAGATTCCAGGACCAGAACGGGGACAATCCCCTGATGGGCAAATCCCTCGGGGAGCTGGAGGAATTGACGGGCGCCCATGACCAGAAGATGATTGACGCGGCCAGGATTGCGATTTTCAAGGAGAACCTCGCCCAGTTCGGCGGCTCCAGGAGCTCGATATTGTACTTCGTCAACCAGATGAACGAGGTATACTGGGTGGGGACGAACAATGCCCAGATGGTGATAGACTACATCACATTGATGACGGACACCGTGGCAACGGCCATATTCGAGTCCCAGACTATACCGAGGCCGATGGTATGACCGAGAGCATCGCGGGAATGATAGACCATACCCTGCTAAAGGCCAATGCAACGGAAAGCCAGATAGAGAAGCTTTGCGCCGAGGCGATTCAATGCAAGTTCGCATCGGTCTGCGTCAATCCGTCCTGGGTGCCCCTGTGCAGCATATTGCTCAGGGGGTCGGGCGTGAAGGTCTGCACCGTGATAGGATTTCCCCTGGGATGCACAAGCACCGAGTCCAAAGCCGCGGAAGCGGAAACGGCCATCGCGCAGGGCGCGGAAGAGCTGGACATGGTGATGAACATCGGAAAGCACCTGGACCGAGACGAAGATTTCGTCCTCGGGGATATAAAATCCGTTGTCCGGGCCGCGCAGGGCAGGCCTGTCAAAGTCATAATCGAGATATGCTTCCTGAACCCGGACCAGATAGTGAGCGCATGCAAGATCGCCAAGGAGGCGGGCGCTCATTTCGTGAAGACATCCACCGGATTCGGGGCAGGGGGGGCCACAGAGGAAGCGGTGAGGCTCATGCGCCAGGCCGTCGGGGTGAAGATGGGAGTGAAAGCGTCAGGCGGGATAAGGACGCGCGACGATGCAATCAGGATGATTAAGGCTGGTGCCAGCAGGATAGGGACAAGCGCCGGCACAGCCATAGCGGAGGGCGGCTGAGCTTGGAGATGAGATTCGGAACCGCAGGCATGAGAGGGCTCACTGACACGGAGATATCCGAGGAGGTATGCTGGAAAGTCAGCACATCCCTGGCCATGTATTTCGGGGAAACCAAAACCCTGGGCGTGGGCTATGACACAAGGCCCGGAGCGGCAAGGCTGGCAGGCGTATGCGCCGCAGCCATGGAATCCGCAGGTGCTTCCGTCGTGAACCTGGGAGTGGCGCCTTCGCCACTGGTATGCGCAATGATATGCTCCAGAAAAATGGGCGGCGGGCTGGTGGTCACTGGCTCGCACCTTTCCTATGACAGGATCGGCCTGATACCGCTGGACCGTTTCGGTACAATTCCCCCCAGGGCCGAAACCGACAAGATTGCCGCACTGGCCGGGGAGGTGAGGGCTCCGAACAATATCGCCGGCCAGCTTCCCGGGGAGCAGGATTTCGCGTTCGAATACCTTCAGTTCGTCCAGAGGATATGCGGCAGCAACCTACCCGGGCGGGGAGTGAAACTGGCGCTGGACACTGGCGGGGCGACAGGCGCGGGCTTGGTTCCCAGGCTCATGAACGACCTCGGGTGCAATGTCCATGCCATGCACGATTCAAGGATGGATTTCGCACCGAGGAAGATGGAGCCCAGGGCCGACTGCGTGGGCGAGCTTTCGGAGCTGGTCGATGAAACAGGCTCCGACTTCGGAGCGGCATACGACTCAGACTGCGACCGCGTGCTGTTCGTGGACGAGACAGGCAATCCAGTCTCCGAGGACATGGCTGCAGTGATATTCGCCAAGTATATCTTCTCCGGCGGGCCTGGAACCGTGGTGACACCTGTGAATTCCTCTGGTCTGATGAAGAAGGTCTGGAAGGGCGAGGTCGTGGAATGCGCGATTGGACCCCCGGAGATAACCCTGGCCGCCCGGACTTACAATGCAAAGTTCGCGTACGAAGAATCCGGCAAGTACTTCTTCCCCCCCGAGGCGATGTGGGCGGACGGCATCATGGCCACCGCGATGATGGCCAAGATTCTGGGAACGACAAAAAAGAAGCTCTCCGACATTGTCAGGGAATTTCCCAGGCACGTGCAGTTCAAGCGCAATGTCAAAGGGACATGGGACCGGGTGGGGGATGTGCTGGCAAAGGTCAGGCAGAACTTCAAACCCGACGGAGCCAGCCTCAACGACATCGACGGGCTCAAGTACATATTCAAGGACGGGAGCTGGCTTCTCATACGGGCTTCGGGGACGGAACCGCTTGTGAGGGTGTACACGGACTCGCCGTCGCCTGCCAGGGCAAGGGAGCTTTCGGACCTGGGAATGGCAGCGGTGAAGGAAAACATGGGGTGATGGAACGGAGAAGGTCAATCTCCTCGGGCCGGAAAGGCTTGCGTGGGGTTTATTAAGATTGACAGCCTAGCATGATACATGGATAGGCACAAGTCCACGGCAATTTACAAGGAGAAACAGAGGATCCTTACGATCTACCTGTCATTGTTGATACTCACGTTGGCATTCATTCCAATCATGGTCGTCCTTGCCCTGCCCCCCGCCTGGATTTACCTACCCCAGCTGGCCACGGCCCTGCTCCTCACATTACTTTTCCTGATAAGCTACAGCAACCCGGTGGAGTGGGGATGGCTGATGTTCGGGCGGAAAAGGACATTCTCGGGAAACCCCTGGCAGTCCAGGGTGCAGAGGGAGCTTACCCACATGGATGCCCATGAGGCCGTGGAGGAGCAGATGGCCTACGAGGAAGCGCTTTACCACAGGAGGCCGGAGGCCCTGATAGATGTGCGCGAGACTCGCGAAGAGCTGAAGGCCAGAAGGAGGGTCGAGCTTCCGAAAATCGATCCGGGTAAAATAATATTGGCAGAGGGTGTGCTGAAATGCCCGCAGTGCGATACGCCGTACGCATTCGACAAGGACAACCCGATATGCGTCAAGTGCGGCACCAGGCTGCACAGCGGCGTCAGACCCTGACCGGTTTTAAGATATGCTGAAGAAGTAGGCCAGCCCCGCGACCACTGCCGCCACAACGCCGACGAACAGCGCAACCTTGGCCCATGAAATCGGCCTGAAGCCCTGGACCTCTCCGGTCTGGCCGTTCACCAGGAAATGGTATGTCTTGGCCTTGTATTCGTAGGCGGCTATCCAGACAGGCAGCAGGATGTGTTTGTAAGTTATTCCATTGAAATTTGTCTGGACCCTCAGGAACCTGTGCGTGTCCCCGGGAACCTCTTTCGCGCATTTGTCCCTCTCGCTCGCCAGGACGGTGCCCTGGGCAACGCCCCAGCCCTGCTGCAGGTCGACCGCGTACTCCTCTGCCAGGAATCCGCTCAGGAACTCGGGCTTGTAGGGAACCAGCGCGTTGAGGTCGAAAGGATATATTTTGTAAATCAACTCCTGGTTCATGCCCTTGGAGGCCGGCACCAGCACGTCGTTGTAAAAAGACTGCCTCTGGCCGTTGGTTGGCACCCACCGGACTTTCCTCACTTGCCTGGTCTGGGTGACGGACTTGCCGTTTATCGTGGTCGTGTATGTCTCGTTCTCGTAGTAATAGTAGCCGCTCTCCGCCGTCCAGGTGGAATATGCCTGGGCGTCGTATGTCCAGAAAGGCGTGTAGACACCCTTGATGAGGTCCAGCCTGCCTAGCTTCTGCAGGTTGGAAGGCGTGAACCAGCCCTTGCCCAGCCAGTTCCTGAACAGCGTGTTGACATTGTTCTTGTCCACCCTGAAAGGGATGAGAGTCTCCGGCCTGACGAGGTCGGCCCTTGACGGTTTCTCCCTGACATACGGGGAATTGCAGTACGTGCATTTGCCGGCGACTGTCGATTCCGATGAAATCGTCGCGCCGCAGGAGTCGCACTGGAAGCTGACGGTCTGCCTGTCCCAGCCCATGGATTTCGGGGCTGAGTAGAAGTCATGCTCCACGATGGCCTTGTGCTCGACCGGGACGATCTTTTCCGATTGGCAGAACTGGCATTTCATTGCCTGGGCCTTCGGGTCGAATTCCAGGTGGGCTCCGCACGATGCGCACTCGAACTGGCTGGTTTCGGACATGAACTCCCAAATGCATTATCGGGATAAAATGCTTATTAATTGGAATAAAATGCCTTCAGCAAGCCCAAAAATATATACTCAGGTTGTGTATTGGACAATCTCAATCAAGTGATGTTGATGGATGCACAGGAAATCAATTCAGCGCTTTTAGAAGCTGCAAGACAGGGCATGTTGGATATTCTGGACGAGGAAATAATCCTGGGCTACCTGCTGTCCGACCTGCCGGATAACGATTTGGTGCTTCCCATAATAAGAAAACGGCTTGGCCTGGGCGTTGATGACGCACTTCCCTCAGACCTCTCCAAGGAGCAGATAATCGACATTGCCGACGCGATACGGATGTGCATCGGGGAAGTGGTTTCCGAGGCGTTCAAGGAGGCCGTGAAGCAGCCAAAGCTTCTGAATGCCCTGAAAACGCTTTTCTCGACCCACAAGGAGGACTTTGGCTCCCTGGAACCCGTGCTGAGCAAGAGGTACGCCAGCGTGCTTCTCGATTTCTCGGAGCGATACATCGAGACGCCCAACTGGAAACAGACCCAGTCCCTGATAATCGTCGCGGAATCCCTGGTCAGGAATGTCACGGGGACGGCGAAACCGAGGCTCTTTGCCAGGCTGGACGTCGACTGGGGCATATACCTGTGGAAATGCGGCCATTACTCTGAGGCCGAGAAGAAATTCGAGAAGGCCAATGCAGGCATCACCGAACTCATCAAGAAGCACGAGAAGGAAATAACAGACCAAACGGAGATTACCAAGAACAAGGAACTGCAGGTGAGGATATTGATGGGCTTCGGCGTCCTGTACGGCGACATATTCCAGGACAAGAGCAAGGCCATTTGGTTTTACAACGACTGCCTTTCCAAGATGTCCAAGATGGAGGAAACATACAAATTACAGAAGATGAGGACCAACATCATGAACAATCTCGGCGTGCTTTACCACAGGATGTCGGAACAGTTCCCCGAAGAAAAGGAAAGATACCTTACCGAATCTGTCATGCATTTCGAGGATGGGTTGAACGTTGCCAGGAACATCAAGTTCACAAGGATGGAGGGATGGCTGCTGTTCAATGCGGGCGAGATATATGTGCTGCTCGGTCAGGTTGACAAGGCGGAGCAGTATTCTGAGGCATCCCGCAAGATATACAGCATGGGGATGCTGAATGAGAGAGGGCTGTCAGGCGTCGAGATGCTGGATGCCATCATCCAAATGGAGAAGAAAGATTACAAAGGGGCCTTGGAAAGCATCAACCGGAGCATCGCGCTGAGGGAAAAGGCAAAGGAACCGAGAAGGATTGCCGATGCCTTGGAACTCAGGGGGGACATTCTCATGGCCACCGGAGAGAAGGAAGGCGCGGCCGAGGACTACCGCAATGCCCATGCCATTTACGAGAGCATCGGATCCGTGACGGGGATAGGGAGGACAGAGAGGAAGCTGGCGACGCTGAAATGATATGGCTGTTCTGTGAATATCCTGGCATGAATTAAACAAAATAGCAAAGCGAAGGATGATAGAATCGATTCCTTGAGGTCACAACGACCTTCGGAGTATGTAGGTGCGAACCGGTCGTTGTGGTTACGGTCGAATTTCAGCTGATTCAGTAATTGGAAATTCGACCTAACATCCACCTGGCACGTCTGATATCAAATGAGAAAAAAGTGCCAGGTGGAAGTCATAACCCCCTCTGGCTCAGTAACTGGCTAGGAAATATAGGATATATTTGTGTCATTTTTATCCTCCTTTTTTACCGGATTATTTTCCACCTTTCCTATCAACATTCTAAATGTTTCTTCATTAATCAAACCCCTTTCTAAAGAGTTCAACGCTCGTTGAAGCAAATCATCGCTGGTATTGTTGTAGGCTGGAGATGCGGTTGGCTGAGTCTTTGCTGGTTCAGGTTCTGGGGCCTTTTCATCGTTGGAAAAGAGATCTGGGGCAATTCTGTTGTATGCCTCTTTCACCTTCTCTTCTTGAACGTGTATGTATTTCATGGCTGATTTCGGATCCTTGTGCCTGCTGTGTTTCATTATTAGAGGCAATGATACATCGCTCTCAGCCATATGTGTGATGAAGCTGTGTCTGTAGATGTGTGTGTTCACTCTCTTGGTTATCTTTGCGTCAACTGGGTAATCCTTCAGTGTTTTCCAAATCGAGTTAGGCTTCAGGCGTCCTCCGGTCTTTTCAGAGATGAACAGAGCCTTGTTGTTTTTAACATCATATCTCTTTCGCTCGGTGTTCATGTATTCCCGGATTGCATTGAGCGCAATGTCGTGGAGGTTGATTTCATCGGAATACCCGCCTTTGCTGTCGAGTATCTTAATCTTCTTTCTCTCGAAATCAATGTTTTCAATGTCCAGATTCAATGCATCCGATATTCTGAGAGCCCCGTAGAACAGTGTGCAAAGCAATGCGTAATCGCGGGTCCGTTTCTTCCTGGCTGCCTTGATGATCCTTGCGACCTCATCAACAGTCAAGGGTGTGACTGGCTTGGTTCTTGCTGGCGCTGCGGTGAATCTGCATTCTTTTTTATCTAAATAATCCATGAAGTGGTTTATCGCACCGCTGATTGGAATGTACGAATTCCGGTCTAGTTCCTTGCCTGGAGCCCATGGCGTCTCTTTCAAGTGAAGCTTGTACTTGTCCAAATCCTCTTGGTTAAGAGAGTTTGGTTCCTTGTCTGTGTATTCGATCAATCTTTGCACCTGGTAGCTATACGATTTGATTGTTCTTTCACTTTTGTCCTTGCAGGATAGATATTTGGCGTAATCGTCAATTATCGGATGCCATTTTCGTTTTGGGAAACTCAAACGACATCACTCCTCTTTGACGATTGCTTTCTATCTTCCTGGCACATATTGTTTTGCTTTGTTTCATTTTTTATTTCACCACCTATCAGCTCTCGGCTGACTGACTCATTTACCGTAGTCAATACCGCCTCCGCATCGATTCGCTTCTTAGGGGCTAATCCCTGTATTCTACGCAAATCGTTCTTCTTTCCGTGATTATCTGCGGCTTCTCTTGTTTTGGCGATTATGACCCCTTCTACATAGCTTATCATGGTATTAACAGCTTTGTCGCTGATAGGTTGGTCCGTTGCGGATTGCATTAAATTCTTTATAGTTGCAAAGGCAATACCCATGTCTATACCCCCTTGATAACTGTAGAATTAGACGGGTGAATTTTCACCAGGTCTCCATTCCCAAATGCGTTCTGATTAAAAACAATCCACACAATGTGCCACTTCTTATCTCGTGACTTGAATTTATTTTCGACTGTCATCATTTACCTTCCTTCAGACACGTTCCCCACTGTGTGTGTGGAAGGGTTGACAAATGTCTTATGACTGTAATTGTATTCGTTGATATATATTAATTTTGGTACTTTATAGTACATAATGTACTATTACAGCCCCCATAATAAGCCCTAAAAAGAATTGTTGCAAGTCGATCATAACTGTAATGAAATGCCTAATAAGGATTGTTACAGAAAATCAAATTTTATATCCCCTTTTTTTTGATTGTAAGAAATAAAACCTTTTTAACCAAAAATTTTATAGATTTTTTGTCCTACAAATAGCCCCACAAATTGTCCCACGAAAATAACATAAGCCATATGCCCGGATAACACAGATGGACTACTTCGCATTTCAATCGAGTAATAATTGTAGCAAAATATACACAAAATACCCCCTATTTATCAACAACTAGCAAATAAGCCAGACATTCTTCATAAATTTTAAAAAACAATTAATTGGAGTAATAATAAATTCGTCCCACAAATTTGTCTCACGAATTTGTAGGCACCTCCCCGTAGGGGAGAGTTTGTCTCGGGAGAGGACGAATTTTCACAATTTATGAGGTCTGCGTTGCACAAAAAAGACAAGGTTGACCTAAGACACAATTTTTGACTTAAAAGTCAATTGTGCAATGCATTTGCCCTCTGTAACTTCTAGGGAATATGATAAGAAATATTGAAAACTTAAGAATGCAAAAGATATTGGCTTATAACATTACCGTATTAATCGTTCAGATGTATGAGTCTGGCATCGAGCCGGATTTTTAATCTTTTTGAGCGTACCCTATTCCCACCGAAATTTATTTTAATATCTAGAGATATAACACAGAATATGCAGAAAACGAAAACATACCCTGTTAAATTCTCAGAAAAGGTACTTTGCCAAGCATATGATGAAATAGAGAAATTATACGACGCAATACGACCATATGGCTTTGGGACTGACCATATTTCGACTAGTTTAGTTGTCGATTTTAAAGATGAAAAATGGAGTTTTGACAATTGGGAACAATTTTATGAAGCATATGCAAAGGATTTTAAAATCGCTCATTTGGATTATATGGCACAGTATGGCGCGTATAAAGTAATTGTGAGTCAAACAGAATCGGGATTTGAATCTGAGGTCACAATCGGCCTCATGAATAAAAAGGATATTGAAATTGTTTTTCAGATTTTTGAAGTTAATCTCAGTTAACATTAATGTATCCCCTCTGACCCAGAAGTAGTCGTTTCAAGGGTCTTTAGGTGCAACGCCATTCCAACCTAAACCCTTAAATCTCATCGGGCTATTACCCTTTTCGGGAGGTGAGAACATATCAAAGGGAGGAAGGGGTAGAAGCCCGAACGACCAGAGATCCGACGCGAAGAACCCGACCAGTTCTGAATACAGAGCCACGATGGATAACAGGTCCAACCAGAGCAATCCGACCAGTTCTGAAAATAAAGCAGTTATGGACAACCGCGCCAATCAAATGAATCCGAATCACCAGGCATCAAAAAGCAAGAAGTGATTATCAACTCTTCCCCACTTTGGGCGGGGCATTTCTCTCTCCAACCTAGGCTTTGTAGCCCGAAGCCATGCCCTCTCTTTTTCTGATACAAAATCAGGATATTATTTACATAATATTTCTCTCTAGCTGACCTTAAAGCTCTATTTCTGTTACCCAGAAGTCGGTTGAATCTCCGACTTTATGTGCAACGCCTCACTCATGGAAATTCATTAACACAATAATTCTACTTTTGCAGATATATCAATAAATGCTCGAATTTATATACACGATAAACATCCATCCAATGATGGTAAAATGCTACAAAATTGATTGGATTACATTGCTCGAACGCGTGGATAATCATGCTTGGGCATCCTGCAATGAACTCGCTGAAGATTTGGGAGTAAAATATTGGGAAGTATATAGGGCCTTAAAGCGATTGGAGTATTTTGGATATATTGAGCGTGAAGTAACTGAACCAGGTGAACTTGAAGGGAATACTAAAATTCTTTATTCTATTACAACTAAAGGAAGAGAATATTATAATTACAAAGTGAATCAAGCGAAAGAAAGAAATGATATAGATTGGTATGAGTTAATGCTAAAAGAAGAATATCAAAAATGGCGGTCAATCAATAAAACAAGTTGAGTGGAAATCAGATAATGGCTTTGAAAATATCAAGTGTAGGTCAAGGTGAAATTTCTCAGATTTGCCCCGTTAATCGATCAACATCAAAACTGTCTTGGTTGCAATCGGAAACTCGATATTCCGAATCTTACAACTGTGTGTAAATTCATAAAATGTACGAGTTCAGCATCGAGCCAGACTTTTAGATTTTTTCTTCATTCTCTGGATTTCTCTTTGGTTTTCCCTCGTGATTTCCAGTATGGCGTCCAATCTATCCAAAATACCTTGTGCAATGGGTTCCAATTTGTTAAATTCTTGTGCAGTTTTGGCTTTGATGTAATAGTCATTATCGGCTTCGGTTCTGTCTCCATTTAATATTTCTCTGCCTTCTTCGATTTGAAATCCTTTAGACTTTTTTACCATTTAGTAACCATTGCTTATAATAGATTGATGCAATATAATACATTTTGCCAATCCCGGGCGGACCCTAAAGTATCGTTTCTGACCCAGAAGTCGGTTGAATTGAGGACTTTAGGTGCAACGCCGCCAAGCCCATAGGTATAAATATCCCCATTTCAGGGAAACCTCTTTTTTACTAATTCGCATCTTCCCCCATTATCGATTAATATTCTGCATCTCGGTTTATTGCTATTTCACAAAGGATTCGCTTGGAGTGATGTCGTTTTTCATGTGAAAGGCGACATAGACACGAACACACTGTTCCTCGATTACTACCGCTTCTCTGGCTCTTACGCCAACCTGAAGTGGGAGCAGGGCTCCAGGAGGCCGATGTTCTACTGCGACATTCCAAGCCTGGACCCGACCCTGCTCATCATGCAGTACAAGGTCTATCCGAAGTTCCACGATTCAGGGCGCCACATCATGCTCAGGCACGAGATGATACCGACCAAGTTCGCCAAGCTGTTCACGACCGAAGGCTCGAAGGAACCGCTCTCGCTCCAGCTCCTGAGCTGTCCCGATTACGTGAGGGAGATAGTCGAGAGGATGTTCCAGTTCGAGATGAAGGAGAACGGCCAGAACGGGCGCGGATACAACGCGAGAAACCACCCGGTTCCAGAGGACGAGACCATCGAGTTCTTCCATTCAATCATGAAGAAGGCCATGTTCGGCCCCAAGGCAGGCAAGTACGAGCCTTTCTACGAAGCGTTGATCAACACCGGGCGAGCACCCGGAAAACTGCACAACCAGCAGAAGAAAGCCCTAAGGGACCTGGGCGTTATCTCGAAGGTCCGGCGCGGCAATTATGAAATCAGCGGCCAGCTGAAGACGTTGCTGGACCGCCTCAACCCGGCATGATACGCTGGCTTTCGAGAGTCGTACTCTCCAGGGCGCAGGCCCTTACAGCCGAAGGTCGTGAAGGGGGAGCATGAGAAGGGCCGGAAAATTAGGAGTGGTTGAAAGGCAATGAGAATGCTTGACGAGGTATCTGGAGGTATACCGAATTTAGGAGTGATTATTCTCATTCCTGTCGATATATTTATAAGCATACGATTGTGTGCATTGTTTCTATACTCTCACCTAACCGAGGATATCTCTGATCATTATCTATTTGCCCAACATGTTATAATTATTACACTGAAGAATCAAAAATCTCTTTGAATTTCTCTTGCTCATTTTCCTTTAATCCCCAACTTAAATATTCATATCCTAAATATTGAATAGTCCGTTTAGCAATTCTTTTGACAATCCAGTCTGAATTTTCATAATCTTCAAAACATGATTTAATTAATTTTTCCACAAATGGTTTACTATTGGGACTTCTATATTTATTCGTATATTTACTGTATACTTTTATTAAGGCATCTTTTTCCAGTAATTGGTTGTTATTGTAAACCTCAAGTTTAAATCTAATGATATCAAAGATAATGGTAGTATTTTCTGGCTTGTTGAGTTCCTTTAATAAATAGGACCTTAATTCATCGTTATAATAATAAGCCATACGTGACATTGAAATGATATTTATTATATGCGCTGGCATTTCGGTTATCGAAAGTTGATAAGCATAATTAATTCCATCTTCCAATTCACTTTTTTTATCACCAGTTGATTCTCTCCACTGTTTAAACAATCTCTCAATAATTGCTACATTTTGGATTCTTATCTGAGATTTCATTTCGTCTTTTGAATTGTAAATTAGTTTATGTTCATAAAGGGTTTTTCTAGATAACCAAATGAAACAATCACCGAAAATCCAAGCTGTTACTGAAAAAACAACACCCGCCAATATAAAATTAATGACATTTCCAATTATTATACCAGAGATATTAAAATTAAGCGAATGTCCTAAATGTAATTCGTATATCTGACAAATAATACTAAATATCGATAATGGAGTTATTATTGAAAGAAATACCTTTTTTGAATATTGAAATCCTTTCGTATAATAAGTCATTCGGGGTATAAAACTTAATATTATTGAGAACATTAATATTGTATAATCATCAGTCTGGTCTAAATCTAATGGGGTTTTCAGCAATGCTATTTTTAATAACAAATAAAAAAACATTGACGCAACAAAATAATAAGTGAAAATTACAGATAATCCAGTTTCTAAAATTAAATAAGTATTATAGCGAATATCAAAGACTAATATTCTTATAGACGCTAAAGAAAAATATTCAATTATTTTTGTAGCTATTAAACTGACAATTAAAATAAGAAAACAGAAAAAAATTATTAGGAAAGCCAAGTCAATATGTGTGAATGAACTTAATATGATTATTATAAATACAATTATAAAAATTAATATATATATTAAATTATTAAATCCTTTTTCAACTCGATCATCCATTTTTCTTCCACCATCGGTTATTTAATGGGCACATTAATTTATCTCCTGTTCTTTCGCTATCTTAAATATTTTACCCTCTAATCTTATATCAACTATATAACGGATACTATTAGTGTGAGTCCGTGACTATATTCCAATCCTTAGGGATGGGGCTCGTTACAATTATATTACCAAAATATAGTATTAATTGATCAACTCATGAAGCAAATATTCGTCCACGCCATAAAAAAAAGTCCTTCCTGGGCCTCTAGAAATACTTCCCCTGGACAACCCTGTACCCATCCGGCGTCAGCATGTAGCCGAGCTTCCTCCTGCCGTTGCCTTGGACTTTCAAAGGTCTAGCGTGGCAGGTGGGAAACAAGCAATCAGTCCAAGGCGTTTAGCTGGACTCCAAGTTAACCACTGGCTAGAAGTTATAGAGGAGTGAGTTGATTAAGCTCTTTAAAACTAATGAATATTTCATTAGGCTAGCCATGATGAGTTCCCTATAGGTAATTGAACATGTAGTTTCGTTCATCGATTGTGCAAATGTATTATATACAAGGTTATTCTTCTATTAATTGGTGAAGGGATCAACGAAAAATATGATGAAAAAACAAGAAAACTCGTGATACGTTTAGCACAGTTCAAATGCAACGTTAAAGCCCAAGTTATCAATGATGAGTTAGATGTTTTTTTTATAAAACAAGCAATTTTTATTGCGGATACAGATGGATATGGTTTAACAACAGATGAAATAACTTCTTCATTGAAATTAAATTGCCCCATTGCCATTATTTTACCCTATAATATTAAAAATATCATTGATGAACTAGTATCCGAGAAAATTCTTTCGAAAATCGGTGAGAACCGGTTCATTCTCTCAGAACAGGAAATAAAAATTATTAAGGCTTCCGAGAGCGTTTTTCAAAAAACGCGCGATGATTTTGCACGATGTCTTCATGAGAATATAGAGAAAAAGACAAGTAAATATTATCCTCCAGAAGGTCTCCTTTTATTGTTTGAGGCCTTTTTTATAGCACTACTATTAGATCATGGACACCAACTGGCAAGTCATTTTGTATCTTTAAAACAAGCTCCCGATAAAGATGGGATGTTTCAAATTCCCAACATATACGATATTGCCTTGAGAACAATTCAATCTTTCGAGAATGATGAATATAAAGATCTACCACCAGAATTCCTTGTTGACATCCTAGAAATGCCAAGAGAATACCTTGAATATTTAACTTCTTTATCACGCCTATTCATCTTTATTCAAATTAAAAATGCAGATCCTGACATTATCAATTTTGAGATTAAACAATTCATGAACCACGAATTTTATCTAGACACTAATATTATAATTCCTCTGCTCTGTACAAGTAATCCACATCATAATTACGCAATTCGCCTAATTCAAATGGCTTCTTTATTTCAGATTCAACTAAAATATACCCAATTAACAAAGGAAGAATTTATAAGGAAATTAGATGGGGCAAATGCATTAATGAAGGGCTTTAGCAAGAAATTTAAACGTCTTCAAGAAATCTTAAAAAATGTGGATGAAGTTTTCATTCATGATTTTGGGCATAATGAAAAGGACCTTAGTAAATGGCCAGGTTACTACCTTTCAATGAAGAACAAATTAGATAACTTAAGTAATTTATATTCAATACAATTAGTTAAAAAGGATCATGCGATATTCAAAGATGAAAATTTTCAGACAATGAAAGAATGCATAAGACGAGCAATGGCTAAAGATCCTATGGTTCAGGAACATGATGCATATCATATATTATTAATAAAACGCATTCGAAATAATGATGATGGCCAATCAATTATCGGTTCAAAGTATTGGTTTATAACTGATGATTCATCGTTAAAAAATGCTGAACTGGATTATGGAGATGCTTGTAAACATCATTCATCTATTCAAATCGAAAAGATACTATCAATTCTCGACGAGTATGAATATATTTCTGGCAATGAAACAAAGGAACCGATAGGATATTTCATTGAACTAATAGATTCTAGTGTAAAGGCATCGATACCTACTATCAGAGTTCAAGACATTATTGACACAATGGATGAGTGGATTGATTACGAGGGATACACAACGGAGTCTATTATTGATATGTATTCAGATAAAGCCTTTAAAACTGGCTTAGACAAAGTACGAAAATCCAAGGAGATGTCGGAAAAGGAATACGCCATGAATTTGATGGTTAATGAATTAACTCGTAAACTAACCGCATTACAAAATCAATTACAAGCCCTTATCGACACCGCAACCAATAAAGATGAAATTATAAATGATTTAACGAGTAAACAATTAGATGTACAAAAGCAAATAGAATCTCTTAATCAGACTATTAATGACCTAAATAAACAAATCAAATCTATTGAAGATAAAAATCTGAGTTCAAAACCATTAGTAAAACCGAGGGTAAAGAAGAAATCTATTAAAGGGGCTGTAATAGGCAGTGTCATTTCATTATTGATACATATCATTGTCGGACTTTTATTAGGTATATATTCCAATTGGACGAATTACGATATTATTACTTATCTTTCAATAACCTTTTTTGCCTCATGTACGTTTATAGCTTGGTTACATTCTAAGAATCGAGTCTAAAATTGATTATATATTTCATTATAAGCTAGTAATAAGCACGCCATAAAAAAAAGGCCCTTATGGGCCTTAGAAATACTTCCCCTGGACAACCTTGTACCCGGTCGGAGTCAGCATGTACCCGAGCTTCCTCCTGCCATTGCCCTGGACGTGGAGCAGCTTCGCCTCCACGAACCCTTGACCTACGAGGTTCCTCTTCAGGATCAGGGCCACGTGCGGTCTGGTCAGCCCAAGGGCCTTCGCGATGCCGTTCTGAGTTACCTCATCGGGACACGAGAAAGCCATGTCCTCCGCCCTGAACCTGGCCAGGTGCTTCAGGACTCTGTGCCAGTGCGCCTCTCGGCTCATGCCGTCACCTCTTCGACTTCCACGCTGTCCATCCAATCCGGTTCGCCATCTTCCGGCGGAACCGATATCTGTCCGGTCAATTCCAGGTTTTCGCGGGTCTCTCGGTTGGTCCAGAGCCAGTACGGTTTCACTGGCTCACCTCCGGAATCTCGATACTGTCGAATCCCGAGTACATCCCGGTCTGACCGTATGTGGCGAACACATAGGCGTACCCATGCTTGATCCCTCCGCGGACAAGCGTACCTTTCCAGCCCATCTTCTGGCACAGGGCCACCGCAGCTCTGTCATGGTTCTTTTCCATGCTCAGGGCGTGGTCCCAGTCCACGATCCTGGTGTCCTGGTCTGTGAAAGCCTTCACACGACTCCCCCGGTAATCCGAGGGGCCCAGATACTTGGTTATTATAGCGATCATCTTCATCGCCTCCCATGGCGGGCCAAGAATGCTTCCAGGTCCCTTTCCAGGCGGTATATCCGCTCCTCACTCCAGTCTTTCTCCTTCACCCCTGCTTCCTGGGCAACCGGGGCGCAGTCGCCAATTATGGTCGTAGTCGTGCTACTCACCATCCGAGATGTGAGTTGCACCGACAGCCAGTTAATCCCCATTCGATCGTTTTCATAATCAAAAATTCGATTTCCGCGCTCTCCCTTATGGCTATGCCAAAAGGTTTAGGTCCGAATGAGGGTGCTTTTCCGTGCTCGAAAGAGGACCATAAACCTTTCCAGCGGGTAGGAGAGAGGGCGGTTATGCACATTCGCGGCTACGATATCAAGGACGCGCGATTTCGTCGTCGTATAACAACAATAACACGCCAATCGTTATATCCTTCGACTGCCTGGCCATGTCCATGAGTTTCAGGGAGCATTTGAATAACAGAATAAATGCGTTAAAAGCGTTCATCCAACTTCATTATAAACTACTGCTAGCTTTGACTATCATACTTATCATCTTACTTCCCTTCTGGCTCTCTCTACATCCTTCATTATCTTACCTTACCTCATTACTACTCTCATTACTCCTATCCTTTCCATTATCTCTTATCCTAATTTCCATGTCATTAACCATCTGGTCAAAGCATTACAGAAAGTTGGCTGCTTTTATAATCGCACTATTCATCATCGCTACCCCATTATGTACAAACATGGTCACCAACGGTCAGCTGGTATATTCGAGCCTCCCTGTTCACGTCAATGTTTGGGTGGAAGAGCCCCTCTCCGCAGACTGCGCGAGAATCCTTACTCTAATGGCCCTGGAATCCATCAATCAGACCTTCAGCTATCGTATGAGCCTCAAATCAGTTCAGTCGTTCCAGAATGACAGCAAAGAAAATTATTCGCGCGGATCCCCGATCATTCTCTACGAGATTGCCCGTCTCCGAACCAAGGCCATCGCAGACGGCCATGTCTCCATAAACATCACGTTCCTCAAGGGCGCGGGCCCGGAATCGGAAACATCTTCGGGAGTTGCTCATGCAAGCGGCCTCAGCGATTGGGCGGATAACATCTATCTTTACTTCAACGGCCCGGAGGACATATTCTCCCCCGACAGGACGGAGCCGCTCAATAGCACATTTCTGAACATCCAAACACTACTTCACGAGTTCGGCCATTCTTTCGGTCTGAAGCATGACATTCACAGCGTCATGTGGACTGCAGAGAAGGCGGCCAATCCAACAAATGCATCTAATCCGGTCAACATAACCTATCAAGTCGAAGATCTCTCCATGCCGGCCAGCGTGCCGGAAAACATGACGCTCCAGGAATGTTTCGAGAATTACATAAGACCAAACGTCACCGGCCAGCTGTGGCACAACTATTCCAAGGCCAGGTTCGAGTATACAGGATCCACATCTGGATACTCTCAGGGACATTACTATGTCTTGCATGACGATGATTATCGCAACATAACCCTGGTATACCTTAGCGAGTACTATTATAACATCCAGGGATACATTATTCATTACTACTCGGTGAAATACTGCGTCTTCGACCTGGGAGAGTTCAACCGGCATTGGCTCCCTAAAGAGCTGGCCCGGTGTTAGTTTCAAATACAACACCAACACGGGAACCGATGTTCAACCGTCAGTCGATGCCCCGAATACCCACAAACCAACTCGCCAACTGGACAAATACCGCTAACTCCCATGTTACATTCCCAAGAGGGAATGTCATCCTACTGGCGGCCCGGGACCTTTAGGTCCCTAACATTGAGGCCGCCCAACCATCACTCGCCGAAGGCGGAAGGGGGGTGTGGGGGGCAGCTAGATTTACTGTGCGCGGAGCGCTAATGATGCTGCCCCCCAAGGGACGACATTCCCCAATCGCAGGAGGGCGCGAGCGAGAGCCGCGCCCGACAATGTCGTCCCCCCTATGACCCCTATCTAGTTTAGATGTCAATTCGACGGTATCGCGATGTTTCATTTTATATTCAATGTAAATCACCCATAATTTAATATAACGTCCTTCATTTCATAGTTTCATATGTGAGGGATGTTCATGGCAGTTATATTAAAAAGACAATTAAATGAGGAAGAAAAAAAGCAAATTCTAGCCAAGTACGGACGAATATGTTTTGCCAATGGTCATCCTATAAATCCAGATGCAAATGTTCAGTTTGATCATATAAGGGCATTCACCGCAGGTGGTGCAAGTGAATTAAACAATATAGCACCAATGTGTGAAGAACACAATAAGACAAAAGGAACTTTACCATTATTTGATTTTCGAGTGAAACTCCGACTGAAACAATTCTTTACAATGGGAAGCAAACTTACTTTGGGGAACCTATTGGATTTCATGAAATCTAATGGCGATATTACTAATTTCGGTCAATCAATAATCCATTATGAGAAAGATTCGATAATAACTATCGAACATGGTTCAGAAAAAATCATCAATAGTGTACATGAATGTCCAGATACCCACATGAAATACTTTTATGCAACCTTACCCATTGAAATTATAGATAGTGATGATGATGAAAACGAAGAGAATGGGTTGCAACCCAGGTATCTAATTTATGATAAGGTATTTGAAATGTTTAGACATTTTCAAAATCATCCAGTTCTTCAACCGTCCATTGGGCGTGTAAAAGATAACAGAATTTTAATTTTCGATGGCCAACATAAAATTGCATCTCTGCTTTGGACCGACAGGCGAAGATTTGAATGTAAAATTTACATTAATCCAGATCTAAAAATTCTTACTGAAACAAACATAATGGCACATGATAAATACTCCCAGACAAGATTCTTTGCAAGTATAATGGTAGGTAAATTAGGACAAGAGTTTGGTAAGGAATTTGAGGCATATACGCATCTTGAGGATGGTCATGGGAAAAGTGAAGCTGGTTTTATTCAATATCTAACTTCACTTCAGAACAGCACAAAGGCAGACATCTATAAAAAATTTAGAAGTTACCTATACAATTCTATTATTAAAGATGAAAATAACAAACTGGCAAAATATATATCGCCACAACAAAGAGGTACAAATGAATGCCCATTAACTATTGACATGTTAACAAAATCAATTTTTACGCATTTCCTATATCGTGAACCACTCGAAGACCTGATTGGTACTGATGCTTATAAACGTGAAGAAGAGATTCAAAACATTGTCATGCTTATGAATTATTTCTATGACCTTGGCATGCATAATTGGAATGCATCGGCAGGGGCGAATGACCAAAACCAAATTAAGTTAAGTCGAATCTTTGGCTCCAAGTCAATAATGGCCTGGAGCGACATAATGAAAGGATCTGTCTGTGGCAAATTGGACATCCAAGATAACGCCGAGAGAGAGCGCCCATTCTACCGCATACTTGAACCTGCAGACAAAGATAAAGTGAAAAAGGTTGTTGAAAACCTGATAGCCTGGGGCGTATGGTCATCTCCGAAAAATTCCGAAATCGATGGGATATTAGCAGATAATGTCAGCGCGGTAAAAGCATGGTTCAAGAGTCATGGATTAACAACAGGCTATCTAATGGGCGCTCCAGAATAATACAAATCTATTGAAATTCATTGAAGTGGACTGCACAGCCTCCAATGCAACCATAACTATTGTAATTGTCCATTTAACGGGGTGCAGTCCACTGGACAAGTCCAGACTGTCGGCTAACGGGCATTAAACGGCTCGCTGCGCTCGGCCTAAGTTTTTTCTTATTTCAACGGGCGGGGGCAAAATCGAGAACTTCATATAAAACATTTAATAACATGTCCTTCTTTCGTGGACTTAATCAAATTGGAGGAATTTAATGCCATTCGATTCGGCAGAGGACGTACTAGCATATCCATGTGTCATAGAAGCAATACGGCGCGGCATTATCTCTATTGATGGGGAACGAGTAACATATCGACTCAATCAACAGCGCGCATATTCTTGGACAGATCCCGAAGAATGGGTGCGTGCGTATACGATTTCTTGGCTAATTATTGAAAAAGACTACCCCGTTATTCGGTTGCGAACAGAAGTGAATGTACCGAGAAGAACACCTAACGATTTCGCAGATATTGTAGTGTACATAGATGACCAATGTCGCGACCCATATCTTGTTGTTGAAAACAAAGCTGCTGGGCAAACCCAGCAAAGAAGACGACAATGGATTGAACAAGTTTTCGGAAATGCAAACTCTCTCCGTGCCTCTTTTGCGTTGTATGATGAGGGAGATATGTCTATTATATTTGATGTCGCTAATTTTCCTGCTGGTGAAAGGCAAAGAAATAGACTGGGGGAGCGTGCCTTGCTCCCTAACCAATATGGTGATGCACCTGAATATTCACATATTGCAGGGCAAGATGGAGATATAGAACCAGTTGAAACACCATTTCTTTCATCTCGAATACGTAGAGCCCATTATATAATCTGGGCAGGTGGGAGAAGAGACCCTTTAATGGCATTTGATGAATGGAGCAAATTACTTTTTGCCAAAGTAATAGATGAAAGAACTACGCCCACGGGTCAACCCAGAAGGTTTCAAGTAGGAAATCGAGAGACCACAGCAGCGGTCGCTAATAGAATACATACATTATTTGCAGAAGCAAGACGAATTGATGCGTCAATATTCCCCCCCGACATTGGTATAAATCTTCCCGAAACAAAAATCGCACAAGTCGTGGAGACTTTACAGTCTATTTCTTTTACTCGTACAGAAGTTGATACAATCGGTCGTGCTTTCGAGGAATTTTTCGGCTCTGTTTTTCGAGGGGAGTTGGGGCAATATTTCACGATGCGTCAAATTGCCCGTTTTATAGTCGCTTTGATTGAAGTTGGACCAAATGATTATGTATTAGACCCAACCGCAGGCTCCGGTGGTTTCTTACTTGAAGCACTCCTCCAAACATGGCATAGAATTGAAAATGATTATGCAGGTCAGCCAGAGGCACAAAGGGAGAGATTAAAGACAGATTTTGCGCTAGGGCATGTTTATGGAATTGAAATTCACGAAATACTTGCCAGAATATGTAAAATTAACCTTCTTTTACATCACGATGGTCACACCAATATTGAAGGAGATAGGTCGTGCCTGGATGCTGTCTTTTTAAATCCACGCCTTAACAACCCTAACTCACCATTCTCACGCATTGTAGGTAATCCCCCCTTTGGGGATGAGGTCGAAGAAAATGATGATGATCATCTCGGAAATAATACGTTAACATCGTTCAGAATCGCAAATGGGCGCACAAAGGTTGATTCCGAGCAAGTAATTCTTGAGAGATGTATTCAATTCTTGGAACCGGGGGGGAGATTAGGTCTTGTTATTCCAGATGGATTGTTAAATAACCAAGGACTCCCATCAAATTGTCCACAAACCAGAATGCTTTTAGGGACAACTGGTAAAATAGAAGCAATAGTTTCTTTACCTGATTATGCTTTTAGGAAGGCCGGTGCACAAAACAAGACCTCAATTATTTTTTATAGAAAATTCACCACACAAGAACAACGGTCATTTAATCGGGCTTATTTGGCATTAAACCCAAATTACATTGAAAATGACCCAATTTTAGTTGATTCGCATGTTGCTGAGGCGCTACAAAATTCGAATCTTGACTATTTTACATTTTTAGCTGAGGCAAACTCTGTTGGCTATACAACAACTGGGGCGCTTTCATCGGTAAATGACCTATATTCACCCGGTAATAACGGTAATTTAAATGCAAACCAAGAGGGCACCATTTTGGGTGAATGGCGGAGATTCCTACAACAATCCGAAAATTATCAGGGTCGAATTAATCCAGACTGTATGGCGATGCAATTTTCACAACTTTGGAATTCGCATCCCAGTCATCGTCTTGATCCAAAATACCATCTTTTTGAGCGCGAATCTCACAGAACAATTCCAGATGGGTGGGTTCAGATTAGGCTTGGAGACGTATTGAGAAAACGTGATGACCCATTAACAAACTTTCAAAGAGATGCTAATTATATAGTATTAACCATAGCTCAAACCGGTGAAATTCGAGCGCGTGAGGCAGGTAAAGGAAATAACCCCCCATCATGGTCTGGTGATTATTTTATAGAAGTTAGTCCAGGAAGCTGGTATGCTGCTCAGGCCGGAGATGTTGTATTTTCATCAATTGATTTGTGGAAAGGTTGTATTGCAATTGTACCGACAGATTTTAATGGAGGCCTTGTAACTAAAGAATTTCCTATTTATCAGGTAATAGATAATCGGTTATCATCTGAATTTCTGCAAACATTACTTCGTTCAAGATATTACCAACGTGCATTTCGCGCAATAACAACTGGCCATAGCAATCGAAGAAGGACCCAAATAACGGATTTTGAAAATGTATTAATAATGTTTCCTCCTGACCAACAAACACAGCAAGCACTGATAGCTAATATATTAGAAGCAAAAGCAAATTTGAGAAGAGGGAAGCATGCTCTTACCCAGGAATTCATGAGGTTTAGCAACATTATAGATCAACGTGGTAATGAAGAATTGCCAGATGTTGTCGATGAAAATGATGGCGATATTGATAATTAAAGCCCCCGCCCTTCGGAGTAAACGATGAATGGAAATAAGAAAAAACTACGGTAACAGCGAAATTTACGGCAGGGTTTCAAATCTCTTCGGCACTTCGTGTCTCGACCCCGCCGCTCTCTCGCTTTGCTCGGGAAAGATAACATGCGACTATCTGGATTCGGGGGACTTCAGATAGCCCCGTCCGTTAAGTATTTTCAATGAATACTTTTGGCGGTCCACCCGTTTCCTAATCATATCAATAAATTAAAATCCCACCGTATGAAATGAAGGGGGTGTGGGGTACTACATCTCCGCGACGCGACAGACGGGCCGAAGCCCAGTTGGAGAGAGAATTGCCCCGCCCAAAGTGGGGAAGA
Source organism: uncultured Thermoplasmata archaeon (assembly GCA_964354755.1). Lineage (GTDB taxonomy): Archaea > Thermoplasmatota > Thermoplasmata > SG8-5 > SG8-5 > UBA147. The sequence continues at coordinate 147,415 of CAYHBA010000001.1, read as the reverse complement.
GTTGATTTTCACTTCTTACTTTTCGATACCTGGTGATTGGGATTCATCTGATTGGCGCGGTTGTCCGTAGCCGCCTTATATTCAGAACTGGTCGGATTGCTCTGGTTGGACATGTTATCCATCGTTGCCCTGTATTCAGAACTGGTCGGGTTTTTCGCATCTGACCTCTGGTCATTCGGGCTTCTGCTCTTTCCTCCCTTGGATATGCTCTCACCTCCCGAAAAGGATAATCGGCTGGGGGAATTTATAGATTTAGATTGAAATAATGGAAATGAGAACTAAACGAGATGAAATAACAAATCGGCAGAAAAAGAGAGGGCAGGGCATTTGGCCATTTCTGGCTATAGCTTGGGTAAAGACGCCCCGCCCAAATATGGGGAAGAGTTGATCGTGATTATTCTGCCCGAATAAGCTCCTTTCTTCCTCAAAAGGATAATGGAGTTATAGGATTTAAGGGTTTAGACGATGATTGTTGAAATGAGAACTCTAAATAAAATGGAATGACAAATCTTAGTGGGGTGCGGAATCATCGGGCGCGGGAAACGAGTTCCCGCAGATGGCCATCTACTCCCTACTAGTGGTGTTATAGATAAAAATAAATTTGATCTAATATTAAAATTGCCTGAAAAGCTTTTATTTGAGAAAAATCATTTTTTTCCGCAACACCATGAGAGACAGAATGCCTTGAAAGGTGTAATTCCCCATTTTTAAGACTGAATGATGAAAAATAGAAACATTTTAAATATGCGTTGAACTCATCTGGTAAAAACATACTAAATTCTTTACTTTTCTTTTTTCCAATTTCATTTATTTTCTTCCTAAGTTCTTCGGATGTTGGCTTATCCTTTTCAACGTAAAGATGTCTCATTAATCCCTCTATCCGAGGATATAAAATAGAAATTGCACTAATATAATCTCCTTCTAGATATTCATCAACCCCTTTGGTTATGAACTCACTATGCACTCTAAAAACTTCTTTTTTCATCCACAATTCTTTCATTTCACCAATTACATCTTTATTAAATTGTGCAACTAATTGAGTTTCTGCATTTTCAATAGGAAAATTATTTCTAAATGCGTCTAATAAAATACGGTGTCTTCCTAAAATACGAATAAAAGGAAACCAACCAGATTTATACATCCTACCTTTGACCTCTTCATCAAGTCGATGTATTTCAGGGTAAAGAAGATACATATGGCATGATGCGAATAAAGTAGCCAAATTACCAATATTGGTATTTTTCGCTGAATTACTCACAAAATTAAAAAATAATCCCTTTCTCCATCGTGAAGAGAACAAATAAATTACACTATCTTCTTCTTTCATTTCAATACCAGGAAACTCGATGGCAATGACATCTGTAATATTATCAGAAAACAATGGTGTTAATTTTGCTTGTTCGTGTTTAACCATTATTTTCGCAATTGTTGAAAAATTGATGTGTATGGTTGCTAAATTGTTTTTGTCAATAAATATTAAAACATTTTTAACATCTTGCTCTAACATCCCATTTTGAACTAGTTCTGGATGTAAAAAAATACTAGATAAATGTTCAATAGTATTATAAAAGATATCTCCATCAAATGTTGTGAAATATCCTCGTATTGCTACTTCAACGGTATCTCCACCTTTTGCAGAGGTGAGTGAGATACCCTCTATTGGTGTTTTTAATTGTTTTTGAAAATATAGCTTAGGTTTACATAATTTTTTTTCATCCCAGACATCCATTTCAGTCAATAAACTCCCCTCTTTTTCCTCGCCAACTAATGCGCGCGTCCGATATTAAGGCTTTCGTTCCCGCTCCCCATCCCTTCATTAAGAGAATGGCTGTGTGCCCTACGTTACGAGTATGAACTGGTGCAGGTTATTATTTTACTCTATTTATTGCTCTGTGCTATGTCTTCTAAAATTGCGATAAGTTTTGACCCCAAATCTAAAGCTTCCTTTGCTTGTCCATAAGATATCTTTTGTGCGTGAATTGCAGCATTAGCTATTTGACCAACATATGCAAAAGAATTTTGCAAATATTTATACTGGCTATAATCATCTATAAACATACAATATAGTGAACTATAACTAAGATATTTTATATTCTTCGTGACGTTGTTTGTTTTTGTTCTTTTTCCTATTATTATCCTAAGTAAACCTTCAAGTCTTATTCGAGTCCTAGCTAAAGCCATAATATTTTTATCATCCTCACCATCATCATTTATATCCAGTTCTTCTTTAATAGTGTTAGAATTACTTTTAATATTCGTGTTCAACGTATTATCAATATTTATCCGTTCATTGCGTAATTGTTCAGTGCCTGGTATGCTGATTGAGATTGTATTCGATATGTTATTGCCAATGGTAGTGATGTTATTTGAAATTAATGATAAATTTGTCCTAACTTCTGTTTTAAAATCCTTAATATTCTTATCGATTGAATCAACCTTGTTTTCTAGTTCTAAATCAAATATTTTTATCTTATTAAAAAATGGCACCAGCATCATTGCAGCTATAAATATCAAAATAATTATACTTTTATCTGTAAGGGTATCTGGCTCAGATAAATCTGTTATTTGAAAAAAGATGTATGTTAGAAATAATGCAAAAGACCACGAGAGACTCGTTAACAGCCATTTGTGTTCTCTTCTTTTATCCATCGAAACATACTCCTATTATTACGATACAATGCGCACTAAACGGACACTCCTCCGCTACACCAAGTGAATGCGAAAGCCCGGTAATAAGGCTTTCGTAGCAGCTTCCCGTCCATTCGTTTGACTCATTGACACTGTGGTCGTTAGGTGATTGGTCCCCTCACAAATACGCATAGCCCATAACATAGTCGCTCCTGGAACAGCAGGCTCCTCAACTCGGTCAATTTTGAGCTTTCTTCTCGCTTCCTTTCCTTGAGTGAACTCCCCGATGTCGCATTCTGTGTACAAAGCGACATCTTCCCGTGCGGATCCTTCGTGGAATACCGGTAAACCTAGATTCACAATAGTAATTGGTGCCGGGCGGGAATGCTAATAAGTCAATTATGGGGTATTTTTGGAAAAAGAGTATATAATGCTGACTGTGAAGGGGATCTTCATCCAAACGGGGCTGAAAGGCCTAAGAAACGGGGTAAACGGTGCGGTACAGCTTCAAGCGACACACTTATGACCTTCTAACCGACCCCCTCTAAATCGACGCAGAAGAGGCCTTTACAGCAAGAATGGGTGTAATAGATTGTTCGAGTTAATTGAGATGGAAGGACTATCGCTCATCATTCTGCCAGATGGCCATAGACAAAAGGTCTGAACTTCAGGTAGTCTTGAAAGTAATGGGCCATAGGACTACCGCGACTACGATGAATTATTATGGACGGATTAAGGATATAGATGCGATTAAGACAATAGAGGCTGTATTCCAATAGGCTCCAGATTCAACAAGTTCAAGTCTCTTGGAGCCTGAGACAAGTCGCCAAGCCTGACCGAGAATGAGTAACTGACAAAAACCAGAGGCAGATACTTGAGGCATGGGTCTATGTATTCACGGAGATGAGGAAACAAAAGGTGGAAGAGATTGCGGAGCTTGTATTGGCAGAGAAATGAAAGGATTGAGATTAAGTTGTTCGGGGTGAAATTGAAGAAAATAGGGGCACTCCTAATAGTACTGAATGAGATTGTCAAGATAATTTTTATATCCTATATTTATAATTTACTTCTGTACAATACAATATCCTGTTTCCCCAATTCAAGTGTGCAGGACATGTATACCATAACAAAATTCAACATGCGAAAAATGATTAGAAATATTAATTAACAAATTTATTATTAGGGGTTATACTCAGTGGTGTCTATATCACTATCAAATAAAGTCATGCTGAGGTAGAAAATTAGAAGTCTAATAAAATTATAAACATAGAAGAAAAGTTATATTAACGATAAGTAACATAGGTGTCCTGATAACTATGCTCATGACTGAAGAATTACTGCAAATTTACATCAATGGGGAATGGAAAAAACTGGATAAGGTGGAATTCATTGATATAACTAGTCCAGTTAATGGAGAAAAAATTGGGAAGATTCCTAACATTACTTCTGACCTTGTTGAACAGGCCGCACAAGCTGCTCAAATTGCACAAGATAATTGGAGGATGACTCATCACAGTGTTCGAGGTGAATTACTACTAAAAGCAGCTCAAATTATTGAAGATAATATTGGCCAATTTGCTGAAGAATTAACATTGGAGCAAGGAAAACCGTTAACTGATGCTAATATTGAAATAAAAGGAGCCGCTGGATATTTTAGAGGTGCCGCAGAGGATATAAAAAGGTTTGAGACAGAAGTTTTACCTACTTTTGATCCTAATAAAAGAGTAATTACACTAAGAGAGCCCATAGGTGTTATCGGAGTGATAACACCATGGAATTTTCCTTGGGATATTCCAGCATTTAACATCGCCCCTGCATTGGCAGCTGGCAATTCAATCATACTTAAACCCGCAGAACAAACACCAATTGGTGGTTTGCGCCTCATCCAATGTCTAGTTAAAGCAGGTTTCCCAAAAGGAGTAGTAAACCTTGTCCAGGGAGTGGGAGATGTTACTGGTGCTGCAATATCCTCAAGTAAATTAATTAATGGGATTATGTTCACAGGATCAACGGAAACAGGTAGGAAAATCGCTCAATCGGGAGGAATTAATTGTAAACATCTGACGCTTGAACTTGGGGGAAATGGTCCTATGATAATTCTCGATGATGCAAATATTGAGATGGCCGCAGCGGATGTTGCCGCTAGTTGTTATTGGAATTCAGGTCAGGTATGTAATGCTGGTGAACGAATTTTAGTTCACAAAAATATTCACGATAGATTCGTTAAAATGGTAGTTGCTGAAACTAAAAAACAAAAATTAGATAATCCATTCTCAGGTGGAACGACAATGGGGCCATTAAATAATCAGGAAGTAGCTAACAAAACCGATACCCATATACAAGATGCAATTACAAAGGGAGCCACAATAAAGGCTGGTGGAGGGCGCGCCAAAGGGTTCCCAACCAATCTTTATTATAAACCCACCGTCATCGATAATGTCACCACAGACATGTTGATAAACAAAGAAGAAACATTCGGTCCGGTCTGTCCAGTAATTACATTTGAAGATGATGACCAAGCTATTCGTATTACAGAATCATCGAATTATGGATTACAAGCTAGTATATATACAAGAAATATTAAAAAAGCATTTTATTTTGCAGAAAAAATAAAAACTGGAACAGTTACCATTAATGAATGTAATAACTTTTGGGAAGGGAGAGTTCCGTGGGGTGGTGTTAAAGACAGTGGCTTAGGTCGAATTGGAGGTAAATATGCACTCATGGAATTATCTCATAAAAAAACAATAATAATTGATTTATTTAAATCCGCATAATAATCGTAAATAAGGACACTTGATATGTCATCTAAAACATCTTGGGATGTGTTGGAAGAACTAATCGATAAACGTAATAAAAGTAGAGAATACCCAGAGCAAAAAGAGTTATTTGAGAAAAAAATCAAAACTGTACTTGGGAACATACTTAAATCCATTTTTCCTATGTTAAATCATCAACATATAGAACCAATTCTTGAGAGTTTTATGAGCGCAAATTTCACTGTAAATGAAATGAATGTCTTAGAAGAACAAAAAATATCATTATTCGAATGTATTAATTTCTTAAACGAAGCGGTTGAAAAAGCAACTGAGATTAACACTAGGTTTCATGAGTTAACCTCAAATATGAATCTAAACATTAAAAATCAATTAGAAGAGAGAGAGATACAGCTTAGTCTTGAATATTTACATCCACTATGGCATTGTTTAATAGACCTAAGAAGGCAGTGTCTAATTGAATGTGAGAAATTGATTGTAGAGAGAAATAAATTCGAAGAGAGAATCCTTGTATGCAATGAAAAAATACGACTATTAAACATAAGCAAAGAGAAAATGGAAATTTTAAATACCATGATTGACATTTTTAAAAAGGAGAATCCTCTAGAAGAAGTCAAACGACATTCCGAACAACTTCAAAACGAGTTAGATGGTTACAAAGAACAAATAAAGGAAGAAATTGACTTTTCAAATGCAAGAGTTTTTGAGAAAATCCGGAGAAATACAACTCTCCTTAATATTCTATTAGCAATAGCAGCAATTGCAGGAATTGTATCACTTGTAGCTCAAATCATAGAAGTAGGTATTCATTGGGCAAATTGTTGGCTTTTAATTCTTATATTCATTATTTTAATTGAAATATTCATTGGCGCTTTTTTGTGGGTAAGAAAAAATAAAACAAATAATATTCATCCTGTGCCATTCTCTCGTGCAGGAGATAACGCGATAAATAACCAGCATTTATCCTCAGATGAAAAAGGGACACAAAAGAAATGACTACTATAATTAGTATATCCAAGCCACAGCAGAAAAAAAAGGATAATAGTATGTTACTTTCTGGAGCTGAGGCTATTGCACGAGGTGCAATAGAATCAAATATAACGGCAGCTACAGCTTATCCTGGCCTTGAAAGTGGCGTTATAGATTATTTAGCTCTCGACTCAAAGAAATTTAAAATTCGATTAGAGTGGACTACCAATGAAAGAGTAGCGATTGAGATCGCAGGTGGGATTGCCCTTGGTGGCTTACGGGCTCTAGTTTTTGTAGAACACGTAGGCTTAAATGTGGCATCCGATTCTTTATTGCATCTAGGTTTAATTGGTGTAAATGGCGGTTTAGTAATAGTTACGGGAGATGATATCGGGGGTATTGGAAACGCTACTATTGAGCAAGATAATCGCTATTACTCTCTCCTTTCTCATATTCCAATGCTCGAACCATCATCGCCCCAAGAAGCAAAAGATATGGTTATTGACGCATTTGACATGTCAGAAAAATACAGCATTCCAGTAATTATTAGAGTAACTTCTGAGATATTATTTATGAGAGAAAAAATAATTTATGGTAATATTAAGAAAAGAAGAAAAACAATGAACTTTAACAAAGACATAAATCACTATTTCTTACTTGGAGAAAATATAGTAAAACATCATATCGAATTGCATAAAAAATTAAAGAAAATTAGTAGAACTGAAGGACTTATTCTTAATAAAATTGAAGGGAACACCCAACAAAAGTATATAATATCATCTGGAGCCTCATATCTTTATCTTAAAGAAGCTTTTAAAGTTTTAAAGGTAAATCCCAATCATTTTTCTATTTTAAAAATCGGAATGCCGAACCCAGTAAGTATCGATGTAATATTGAATTTTTTAAAAGGCGCCAAGGGTACTAAAAATATTCTTTTACTGGAAGAAAATGAACCAATCCTAGAAGATCGAATAAGTTCTATACTCAATGCAAATGATCTACATTTTAAAATTCTTGGGAGGATCAATGGCTATATACCAATTGCTGGTAAACTCAGTACTGATATTGTATGTAAAATTTTATCACGTACCTTCAACATGAAAAGTTCAAATACGACATTTAAATCGACGGAATCAGCATTTACGATACCTTCGCGTGAATTAATGTTCTGTGCAGGTTGTCCGCATCGTGGTTCGATGTATGCTCTAAAGAATGCGCTTAAAGAAATTTGCGATAATAATTATGTAGTTATAGGAGATATTGGTTGCTATGCCCTGGGGGCCTACTCACCTTTTAATGTTATTGATACAAATATAAATATGGGCTCTAGTATTGGCCTTGCTACAGGGTTAGCATATTCAAATTCAAAAGATCATATTATTGCAGTCATAGGCGACGCAACATTCCTTCATTCTGGTATACCCCCTTTGTTGGATGCGAAAAATTCGGGAGCAAAAATACTTGTTTACGTAGTCGATAATGGAGTATCTGGACTTACTGGTGGGCAGAAAATTCCATATTTATTCAATCAAGCTCCCAAGATTGAATATAGTATTGATTTAACTAGCATTATAATAGCCTGCGGTGTAACTGATGCAATTATTGTAGACCCATATAATCTCTATGAAACCACAGAAGCATTAAAGAAATGTCTTTTACAAAAAAGTTTTTCTGTAATTATTGCGAAAAGAAAATGTGCCACTGCGGCGAAAAGAGAGATGAAAATTGGTGGTGAAAGGAGAAAAACTGCCATAATTAACAGCTTAAATTGTAATAGCTGTGGTATATGTATAAATAACTTAGGTTGCCCGGCATTATATTGGGATACGAAAAAAGTGAAAGTTGACCAAATTATATGCTTTGGGTGTGGTTTATGTATTCAAGTATGTCCATGCAAGGCAATAACAATTTAGCGGATAAAAATATAATAATCACTGGTATTGGAGGGCAAAAGGTTCTTCTCTCGGCCAGAGTCCTAGCAAATGCAATCTCTAACCAAGGATATAAAGTTATATACACTCAACGTTTTAGAATGGCCATTAAAGAAGCATCTGTGATTTCTCATATACGAGTTGGAAATGTATACTCACCCGAAATCTCTCTAAAAGGTTGCGACGTAATGATCGGTCTAGAAGGTTTAGAAACGCAACGATTGATTGGTTATCTTACATCAAAATCTATTGTTCTACTTAACAATTGCATAGTTACCCCAACGATGAATTGCAATAATTTGAGCATTGAAAAGATAATTAATGATATTAGTAAAATAACAACAAACATAGTATTACTTGATGCTAGTAATATTAGTAAAGCAGAAGGATACCCTGATTGCATGAATTTTTTAATGCTAGGAGCCTTTGCTGCATTAAATATAATTCCGGTGAAGAAAGAGATGTATATTCAGAATTTAAATCAGCTAGATATTTTAAAATTTTCCAGACACCCAACGATTGTATTTAAACAGGGTTTTAAGCTAGGAATTGAATATATTAACACTAAAATTTAATCACTTTCAACCTGAGGATCTAATATTTCTCAAAAGCTGAGTATCTCTCTGGGGAGTTTTCTCCATTTCGAATACATCCTCAGATATTTTTAATTTCCACCCAGTATTTTTTTCTATATCTTTTACCTTTACTCCATAATAATATGACGCGAGATATAATTCTCCTGAACTTTCGTTTATTCTCATAATCCCATATGATGTAATAACGACTAAAGAATAAGGGGGTAAACCAAAGCGTTTTCGATTTTTACATTGAGAAACATAACCAGGTGTGGTGATATAATCCACCTTTTTGGGTAATCTTCTTAACTCATGTGGTACTATTACTACAACGTGTTTCACCAAACTCCCAATATCATTAGATCCCCCACTTCCAGCTAATCGAATTTTAGGAAAATATGGGTCGCCAATAGAAGTCGTGTTTATATTTCCATATTTATCTATTTGAGCGGCGCCTAGTAATCCCATATCAATATCACCTGAGTTTAATAATCCAAAAAAACGAGCGGAAGGTATTATTGCTTTTGCTTGTTCTATTAAAGATAAATCAGCAACCAGTTTAGGTAATGTCATAGGTTTTGTATTAATAATCCCAGATTCAAACATTAAAATCATACTCGGTGCATGACTTTTTTGAGCTAATAGAGTGCTTATAAAAGGTAATCCAGCCCCAGCTATAACAGTTTGACAGTCATGTATTTCCTTTGCAGCTGTAATAATCATCATTTCTTCATTTGATGGTTTTTCTCTATTATTCATATCTAAGACCTCACACACATTTCAAACCACTGCTAAGCCAAGATTTAATAACCTGAGCTGTTTTTTTCCAATTTTCTTCAAATATTCATCTCTATTGTTTACTCCAGTTATCCATTCGGATGTATATTCATTGAATCCTTGGGGTTCACGGGCCATCTTATGGTACATGAAACGATGTTCATCATCAATTTTATAATAATTCGGGAGATATGTAGGATGGCATGCCCAAGGTTCCTCCACGATGGCATCCACAATAAAATCAGGTATAAATGTAAGATTGGAGTTCCATGATTTTCTTTTTAAGTTCCTTATTTTTTCAGTAGTGATAATTACTTTCTTGCTACTATCTACACCGTCTAAAATTGTTTCTACGACGCCAGATAATTGCGCATTACCATCGTAATCACACGTTTGTGTATGCACTATTGCCACATCTGGATGGATAGCTTTAACGACAGGTGTTAATTCGTTATTAAATGGGTCTTTTACCCAAGTAATCTTCTTGATATTTTTTGGAGTGACACGCTCGATATCAGATCCAATAACAGATCTAATGGGAATAAAAGGGATATGCAAAGCTCCAGCCTTTAAACGGAATACTAACGAGCCCATAGAATGATCTTCAATCTCAATTTTTCTAGGATATTTTTGTTCTATTGCCCTTCTAAATGCATGGCACTGTCCAAAAAATTCATCTGAGCAAAATGAAGTAATTACCTTTTTTACACACCCATTTCCTATCAGTAAATCACCAGATAAATCAATACATGGATGTATCAATGTTAAATTTTTCTTCTGCTGTCTAATTATTTCATGCACAGCTGCAAAACAGACATGTGATACAAGACCCCCTATATACACTGTTGAACCATTTTTAACATATTTTTTTATGGCGTCTTCCATTGTTATTGACTTGGATGAATCCATAGGCAGTTATCACCTGAAAATTAATCGAGGTTATACCCCATAATAACTACTGATTCATAAGTATTACTATTATCATGGTAATATTTAGGTGAAGAGGCTTTCCTCAGTGGTTTAGAACAATGAGAGACTTGAGACGTTCCACCTTTTTCGTCCCAGCGTATCAACAATCTAACAACCCGTCACATACGAAATCATTCATTCGTTCAAATACTTGGGTGTTCTCGCAAACTTCGTTCCCAGCACAGGAGTTAACGATATCCCACGAATTCAAAGTACTAAAAAAAGATAGATAACTATATGAGCATCAGATGTAATTAGGGAGTGCTAAAGTGTATTCCTATTAAAAAGATAAATACTCTAAGAGGAGTCAGGTACAACAATATAATTTGGGAGGATTAAAATGAGGTTTTATTTCCAGAGACGGTGTGTGATAGAATGAACTGTAAGGTTCTATCACTAGACGAAATAATGGAGATAGAAAAGGGTCGGAAGGTCGTTTGGTTGCTTGTACCAGAATTCTATTATGAATTAAAAAAAAATTTTGCCCAATTAGTAATTGACAACATTACAAATCACAAAACAAAATATTGTTATGTATACCCTGGCACACGAACGGGTAGAATTGCATGTAATAACTTCGTTGAAATTTTAATTCAAAATCATATTTCTGAATCGCATCCTATATCCTTCTATGAAACCACAAGAAGGTATCATGATATGGTCCCAATCAACCTAGCATTATATGAACCACAGTCGAAGACGAAGTGTATTGCCATACTCATGGGTAGAGGCATAGGACTGGATGATATGGGTATAAAATTTACAGATAATATAGCAGAGAATATAAGGGATTATATTCAATCCGTCGCAAAAATAATGTGTAAACAAATAAAATTGTCAGACATCATAATCAAAGGGTCGATTTAAATGGGACATTATAGAAAACAGTTGATAACATTTTTTATTATAAATAAATGTAACATGCGTTGTGTGTATTGTTATAGTAGGAAAAGTTCATCGCGCCAAAGAAAAAAAATTATCGATTTACAATTTGCTAAGGTTGGTATCGATGATTTCTTTGAGGAATTCGACTCAAAAGCTATTCGCTTATTTGGCAGTGGGGAACCTACATTGGCATTTAATAGAATGAGAGAAATAAAAGAATACGCCTCTCTACGTGCGGGGAGAGATTTATTTGTTGAAATTCAGACCAACGGCTTTTTTTCAGAGTCGGTGGCTAAATGGATTTCTAAAAATGTCAATATGGCCTGGATATCTTTAGATGGTACACCGGATATACAAAATAAATACAGACCAACTCTACAAAATAACCCCACCTCAAAAATTATTGAAAGGAATATAAAAATAATCTCTAATCGGAAAAATACCAAGTTGGGTATACGAGTTACTATTGGAAATTTCAATGTCAACGTACAAAGAGAAATAATTGATTATTTAGCAAATCTGAAGGTGAATGCCATTTCTGTTTATCCGATATTCACTCCAGTTGCAAATAAAAAAAAACAATTTATTAGATCCCTAGAATTATTAGAACCAGATACAAAAATATTTGTGGATAACTTTATAGATGCATATTATTATGCAAAAGAAAAAGGAATATTCTATGGGAGTATATTAACTGCAAATTTTGATGAGAAAGTTAACATTGCCTGCAGAGCTATGATTCCAACCCCCCATCTCACTCCAGATGGTTACGTCACATGTTGTGATATGGCTTACGATAGTGAAAAAATATTACCAGATTTAATTTATGGGAAGTATGACAACAATGATAAAACAATACATTATTTCGAAGATAAAATAGAAGTGATAAGAAGGAGGAGATTGTGTAATTTAGATGAATGCAAAATATGTGTTGCTAAAGATTATTGTGCAGGAGGCTGTATTGGGGAAGCATTAAATGAAACATCAAGCATGTTAGGGATCAAAAAAAGCAACTGCGATATAATTGTGGAATTGTTTAAACGCTTACCTAGACCCGATGAACTATATCCCTATCTGAATCCGTAAATACATGTATGGTTGAGAATATTATTTCAAGAGTCATTTATGTTATCTATAGCATCTGATATTAGACGTGGTAAATCAACAAAAATTCTAACATCAGCACATCCTTTATGAGTAATGATAGTATTATTCCCAGCTAATAATTTAATTTTGTCATAAGTAGACATACTAGTCGTATCCGATTTAATGAAGGAACAATCTCCTACTACAATAATAAGTCCGTGAATGGGCTTAATACTTTTCGAATAATTCAAGTCCATACCACAAAAAATATGAATTTCCTTCAATTTTTCAATTTGAAGGTTGTGTTTTTTAATGGTGTCTAAGCCACCACGTATGTTTGACAAGCAGCCATGGCATGTTGCACCTACATGTACATGTACATTTTTTATTAATCCAATCGGATTTGGACAGGCTCGTTTGAAATATTTTACAACATTATTAAGGGGGTCTCCGACTAAAGTAATATTTTCTTCCTTGGCGTTCCCCAAACCATAAGTGTCTCCACATCTAACGGCACTTACCTCGAAGGGATCTATTCCCATGCACTTGCATGATGTGGCATCAACGGCTACTACATCCTCACCTATAATGATAGTGTTCATTACTTTTCGATTTCCATGCCAAGGGCCTTGGCCTTCCATAGCCCATATTCCATCAACTATCGTTAAATTTGCTTTTACTGCTTTATGAATATCCACTAGTTTTAATGGCAAATCTGCTCTATGATTGGCTTGTTGACCAAGTCTGTCTTGATTGTACATTGAGCCTCTGTCCGTATCATGACCTGTAAAAGCAAGTATACCTTGCCAATTTTTTAACCCAAGAGATACAATATCATCTAACCCAGTTTTCATCTTGGGAAGATTGATGACAAAATCTGCGTTTACAATATCTTCATAAATTTCAAATTCATCGACTAATAATCCATCGTGAACTTTAACCCTTTTCTTCCCTACACTACTTTTGCCGAAGTATACTATTTTATCGGCACCTCCTGCCTTAGCTGCATGCTCTAATTTAGATATTGTGAAAGCATCTTCTGATATGGTTTCGGGACCATAGGATGGTTGATCACCGACCCATATCTTTATATATGGTAATTTATCTTTGAGATATTTACATACAGCTTCTAGGACTCGTGGATCTGTGGTTATTAATTTATCTGGAGTTTCAGCAGTAGATAAATTTGGTTTTATAAATATAGTGTTGATTCCAGGGTTGATTATATCCGAGATATCATTACAGAGAGAAGAGATACCTCTATCTATCATATTATAAATTTTCTTTACAGTTTCCTGATTATTTTTATGATATTTTTCTACCCCATAATATTTCAGTTCATTTAAATTTTCAGAAATACTATCATCTTTGACTATTGCTACTTTGGAGCTTTGTGTAGATGCCATTTTAACTTCCCTTTCCACACCCAATATATCTCCGACTATAAACAATTGCGTCAATTCTGTTGAATGAACACACTTTATATCTGTTCTCAGACTCCTAATCCAAACACCCATTGTAATACTTCTTCCTTTTCACAATTTTCAATACACCATCCACCTCATTCATCATCTTCAGCACTCCCTGAACTTTTCTAGGCACAGTAGGGCAAGGGCCATGCACTCTTCTATTTCACACCCGACCTTGGTTTTGAACTCGATTGCGATACGATTCTGAGAACGGGGAAAGGAGCCGATCCAAACATGAGAACAAATTGTTCAAAACCATATTACTTAAAATCAGGTAAGAAGCCATAAAAAGGGTCATTAGCAAGGGGCACCCTGCCGAGAGTGTTGTGGTGTCGGTTTAGGGATCAGAATCTAAAAGTCCTGGAACGAGCCTTCCCGTCCATTTTAAACCGCAGAATGAAGTTCAAGTCCTTTGAGATTCAAACAGAATTTAAGACCGATTTTAATTTCATAGCAATTTTTGTCCGAAATTGATATATAATTATAGTATGTGACCTTAGTTTCTGATTAATACTTGTGGCAACAATAATCCCTGCGATTAAAGCCAGTACATCATAACAGTCAGGATGACTTTAATCAAATACTTATGTCATGTACTATAATACCTTTAGAGGTAATAATGGACAGTATCACTTCAACAGCTTATCTACAGTATCCAGGTGCCCCGCCACCACCCTGCCCTTCCTGGTAAGCCCATAATACTTGGACATGGGGAACCCCTTCCCCACATTCCGGGTGATTAATTTTTGGTCCTGCAGCTTCGAAAGCGCGGAATAGGCCGTGCGCTGGTTCAGGTCCGCCTTCGTGATAAGGTCGGTGATGGTCGCTTTCTTGTTCCTGTGGAGGTGCACGAGTATCTCCAGCGAACCCACCGGCTTCTGTATCTTTCCGATTTTCATGATTGGTTAATGTAGGTGACGATATAAGTAGAATCTTTAAGCATGCTGGGCATAGGTTGAAATACTAATTTCTAACACGTTGGAATTGGATATGATTTTAATTATGGGGTCCAGAGCCGTTCCCGGGCTGAACCGTGAGAATTGATATTCAAGGAAAGAAGCTATATTAGGGCTATTAGCGACGTTTTCCCTCTTAACGGGGAAATATGCCTTTTTATGGGGGAACGAGGCTTAAAAGGGCTGGAATAGGCCTTCCTGTCGATTTTAAACATCACAAGGGAGTTCAACTCTCTTTGGGTCCAGTTATGGTTCTATTATTGAGGGTTACCAATTGGGTGTCCAATTAACTTGTCTAATAGGACAAGTCAGATACGAATGTACTGGTCATCAAGCCGATACACCTCACAACCAGAAGATATTTACGGCATCGTGCCCATTCATGCCATGTGAGAATCAAGATATATGTCGGCACTGCCATAGCGGGCGAAGGCGAACGGACGACCGGCACGGGCTATCATAGCACGCGCCTGACTTATTCCAAATTATATGACTGTCTCGATTCCACCACCATGTATTCCGGCGACATGGAGGACGATTGCGTCAAGGCATTGCATCTTGTGAGCCGATTCGCGGAAGAGCACGGCCTGGAATTGAAGATATACGATGTTGCGCATGATTATGCCACTTTCAGGGCATGGCTCGACAGGGTGAAGTCCATACCCACCGTAATCATCGGAAAAAAGAAGTTCGAGGGCGTTCCGGAAATCGACGATCTCGAAAAAGCATTAAAAACAGGTAGAGTATATTAAAAAAAGAGAGGGCGGGATTCAATGGCGTTGAAGCCATGCTCTGAATCAGAACCCCGCCCAAAGTGGGGAAGAGTTGATTGTGATAGGAACTGCCCACATAATAGCTTCATGCTTCCCGAAAGGGATAATTGCATGACCGGATTTAATGGTTTTGATGTTGGTCTTGCGCTTCTCCCCCAGCCATCCCTTACCTATTCGGGGCACTATGGTTGATGGCATGGCATTTTACATTGGATATTCATTTTTAGCATGCTAATTTGTCATATAGCCATGCCTCTACATAGACGTACATGAGTTGATGAGAGGGTTTTAAATATGATATTGTCGATTTCCCTCCGGCATTGGTTTTCTCTCGGAGATAGGGGGGAGGAAATTAAGCGCTACAAAAGAGGGATAGAGCATGAAAATAGCATTTTGGTGCAACCGTAGGAAGAAGAGTATAATAGCATTCGCAGTCTTTTCTGCCGTTATTATGCTCTTGCCGACAGCATCGGCATTTGTGAACCCGAGCGATTTGATCGTGGATGTAAACACACTTCCATTTGAGAAGATATGGGATGTCCTGGATTCGGGGCCTATAAACCTGAAATTCACTGGTATTTCCGAAATTATCATGTTAAAAATCTACCTTGAGAATTCCTATCCTGTAATAGGCACTTCATTTGGGCCATTCGGATCTATAGATTCGAGCAATTCCATTTTCATAATCCAAAGAACGCCAAGTGATAATGATGCAGTAATTAGCTTCACCTCATGCACAGGCATGAGAATATTAATTGAACAGGTCAAAAATGGCAACCATATCGAGGGCTATGACGATTGTGTCCTAAAGGGGCGGACCTACCCTGGTCAATTCAATATTGCTGAAAATCCGGAATATCGAGACACCTATGAAGACCATGAACTGTCTCTAACAATACCAGGAGTTGATATTGAGCACGCACTTTCTATATATTCAGCAGATAAAATATATTTCTTTGCAGTAACAGATGATAAAATCTCAATTTTTGACGAAATGAATGATGTTGCCACCCCTTACGAACCGGCCTTCCCTCTCTTGCTTCCCGTCGGCACAAGTCAAGTTACTGTAAGATCAATTGGAAGCGTGTCAATCGAGATAACAATCTCATCAGATACTGAGGGTATGTCTGACGAGGTCATTGATAATGAGAATAG
Source organism: uncultured Thermoplasmata archaeon (assembly GCA_964354755.1). GTDB lineage: Archaea > Thermoplasmatota > Thermoplasmata > SG8-5 > SG8-5 > UBA147. The sequence continues at coordinate 130,465 of CAYHBA010000001.1, read as the reverse complement.
TTGGTTGGGAATCGGTAATGTAAAATTGGTCGACAATCTTGAATCTCCTCGGTATCCAGAAGTTTGTGTGGATTCAAATAATAACATTCATTTGGTTTATATTGACACTAATGAAGGGATATCCCAGATCTATCAAAAAACATACAATTATGGAATTCAAGCATGGGGTGTAGAGGAACCGATTGGCCCTCAAATTGACGAACCTGTTGGTTATATGACTATGAAAGGCAATGGAGATTCCATTGCAATTGCCTGGGAACAATGGCCCGGTCTTCCATTTACTTATGTTCTGTTAAGTTCAGACTGTGGAAATTCATGGTCTATTCCTCTACAGTTAAGTTCAGCAAGTCAGCCAGATATCGATGTTCAAGATAACATTGTTTACATTTCATACACAGATTGGACTGCAACGGGTCTTCTGACCTATATAAACCACATGATTCTTACTTGGTCAAATATCGACATGTCTTGGACTGAAGAAGTATTGATTCCATATTCTGGTAGCCCATATGGAGAATTTAATGGTACATCATGCATTGCTGTTGATGGTAGTAATATTCATATCATTATCGCGGATTATACTTATTATACGAATGAGCTTTTATACTACCATAGTCCGGATTATGGAGAAACCTGGGAACCGGTCGAATTAATCGGATATTATAATACAATGGATTCAGGTCAGATGGATATGGAAGCTGCTGACGGCAATGTTTATTTCACATGGAGTAATGGAGTGGAGGGTCAAAAAGAGATTTACTACATGAAACAGGAAAATGGAGTTTGGAGTAGCGAAATCAAACTAACAAATACTGCTGAAGATTCTGTTTACCCTGAACTTGACCTTTATAGATATGGTTCTGGAACTGTTACGAATGAACTTGTTTATGGACCATCCATAGAGAATTTTGATAATTTAATGTATTTAGATTATCATGGAATTTGTGATTGTTCCATTTATATTAAGGACGAGGAAGAATTCGAAAAATTAGAGGAAAATAATGATTATTCATTAAATTATCAAACCGGTGAAATTAATATCTTTTTCCCTCTGTCTAAAGGTTTGGAAGTAATAGCATTTTACAACTATTCACTTAGTACACCTGAAGTATATTTAGTCTGGCAGGAAGATTCGAACCATGGATCATCAATCCATTACAAGGGTCTAGATGAAACCGGATCAGTCTTGGTGACTAATACCCAATTAACAAATGCAATCGAATCTGACTCCTCATATCCAAGTATTGCCGTTGACACGTTTGGAGGATTACACATTGTATGGTTGGATAATAGAGATAGATATTATGATATTTACTATGCGACTCATCAAATGCCAATTATAACCATAGACAGTCCGACGATAATGAATCCGATGGCATTGCCAGGAGATACAATTTTCGTATCAACGAATGTAAATAATGAAGGTGACCTGGCAGCTTATAATATTCCCATTAAATTTTATGCTTTATCCGATGAAATTCTGTTTGAATCTGTAGTGATCGATAAATTACTTCCTCATTCAAGTGTTACTCTGACTGCAGCTTGGGAATCTATTGCTGGATTGCATCAGATAATCGTTGCACTTGACAGAGATTTTACATATTCTGGAAGCGGTTCTTCAGTGAGTGGAACAATTCATTTCAAGGTTAATGACCCACCAACTGGGGACGCTATTATTGAGTTATCATATGAAGAGCAAATAATTCAGGTGACTGGAAACATTGATGAATTATTAGAAGCGGCACCTAATCCAGAAATTGAATCACGATTACATGATGCAAGCGATTCTTTAAATATGGCACTGGCAAATGCTGTAAATTATCATTACTACAAGACTTTTGAATATATTAAGGATGCATTAAAGAACATGGAATTAGCAGAAAAGAAATATAAGCCAAATGTACCAATTGAATTGGTCAATGCTATGAATTCATTATCCACATCGGTTTCAGATAAAACCTTGCTTCTTATCAATTACATGGACGAAATATACAATTCCGAAGAATCTCATATACAAGAAGCCAGAACTGATTATGAAAAAGGTTTACGTGAAATATTAAAGCAAAAATTCAGTGATTCAATAAAATATTTCAAAGACGCATATATTGAAGCGGCCTTTCCCTTAGATATAAAGGAATTAGCATTTATTACCTTTACTTCAGAGAACGCAATTGATAGCGATGGGAATTTGGTTTCCTACCTCTGGAATTTTGGCGAAGGTGCATTGGGGATTGGCGAAATGGCATCACATTTATATCTTTCAGAAGGGGTATATTCGGTTAGGTTACTGTTAATTGATAATAATGGAGGAACTCATGAATCACTTTGTAATGTATCCATTTCCCATGGATATAGTTGGGACCATGGCCAATGCAAATTTGCGTGGTGGTTTAATTCGGTCAAACCTTGGCACTGGGGATGGCATGGCGGCCATGATAATGATGGCAGACCTTGGTGGTTAAATGTTAACCCACCATCTTGGTGGATTGATTCAACAGAACAAGACTGGAATTATACTGTAGATTCTTCCAGTCATGTGCATATTGTAAATGAATATTTCACCTGGGAAGCACAACATTGGAAGCCTGGAGATGGTGAACTTATCCAAGTAATTGGATACAAGAATAACATCCAAGACGGAAACAAATGGGGAAATATTACCTATATTTCATCACCCACAAACAAAGCGATGACGCCTCAAATTTCCTACGATGCTCGTACCGATTTCCTGTACGTCGGTTGGATACAAAATAACAATAATATTTATTCATTACAGTATTCTACTAGCATCGATTTTGGAACGACCTGGACAGAACCATCTGAGGTTTCAGTGATACCGATTTCTGATTATTCAATGAAAATGACTATTGAAGGGACATTGAAATTCCAGTTAACATCTGATTCTGGCTCATTGAATTATTCTACTAACCCAGATTTTGACAATGACCTTATCCCAGACATGAGTGATTTTGACCCAATCAATTACACAATCAATGGGGATTTTATTGATAACGATATTTCTACTACAAGTTCTGATAATAAAGTGAGTGTTGGAATAAAATACTCTAGTAACTCTATTTATCAATTAACGGTAGAAGAAATAATTCCAGTTAATACACTAACTCAAAGTCTGGGTAGGTACTATGATATTACTACAAACGCTACAGAGCCATTTGAAGCCACTATTAAAATATCATACGATATTAATGAAATTCCATTGAACTTAAATGAAGAATATTTGAGGATTTATTATTGGGATGGTGCACAATGGATTATCAATGCCAATAGCACATTAGGCGAATCGACTGGAATTAATATCTATCAATCCATTGTCTGGTCCAAGTCATCACATTTCACTCTGTTCACTGTTGCGGATTCATCACAGATAGATAGTGACTTGGATGGAATAACCGATTCATGGGAAATGCAGTATGGATTTGATCCAACTGATGCATCAGATGCAAATGATGATGATGACCAAGATCGACTTATTAACAGCATTGAAACCTCTATTGGGACAAATCCGAATGATAAAGATTCAGATGAAGATGGCCTAATAGATGGGGACGAAGTTCTGGATTATTACAATTATTTATTAGATGTTCCGATTGAGTATAATTATTATAAATGGAATAGTGAAACCTACTTTGACATAAAGTCATTTGTTAACGGCGAATATGAAATTGCATTATTAGGGTCTGCAACGCTAAACGAAGGAACATTATCATTGGTAAATGGGGCGATTAAAGCATTCATAGTAATCGATGACTATACCAATCCAACAGAGTTTCAATTGACCCATCATTTTAATTCATTACCTATTTTGGATGATACATATCAATCCGTCGAAATATCATATACTGGGACATTTATTTTAAATGGCGCCGTAGATGAAATTTGGATAGCTGCGAATCCAGAAATCTTTACTGACAATGGGGACTTTGAATTATATATTGGAAAAGTCGATTTTAAAAAGCGGGGAACCAATCCTCTTATAAAGGATTCAGATGGTGACCGATTGACAGATTCGTATGAAATGTATATTGAATCATCTCCGTCTAATGTTGATACTGATTCAGATGGCATTTGGGATTCACCAGAATTAACCTATTGGATTACCGTCCAAGGAAAATCAATGGATGAGGCAAAAGTATTGATTGAAACAAACGACACGGATGGCGATCGGTTGTTGGATGGCTATGAAATATTAGCCAATACTAATCCAGTCGATGATGACTGTGACAATGACGGTCTTAAAGATTTCGGGGAGGTTAATCAATTCATTCCTATGCAAAAAATAGATTTGGCCAATACATTTTCAGATATCGAATATACCTTTACGATTCTTGATGACGATAATTACAATATCAAGTTAACCACTCAAACAATAATGAAGGAAATCAATCCAGCACTTGAATACCACGCCCCGGACGAGATGATTATTCCAAGTAACGAACCAAACAAAGGGAGGGCTAAAATACTTGCATTATCAGTATTGTCAGATTCTACGAAAATGGAATTATTTGACTCAAATTATGTATTGTTGTCCGATGAATCCAATTCGCAAGACTCGATTTCAGATTATAAGGTAAACAGTGGTAAGGTATCATATTTAGAGGATGCTAACTATAATATTATTTATGAACATTTAAACCCTGGTGATTATACAATAAGTCTGGATACCACCCCGATAAATAATATTGACATCAAGTCTAAAAAACTCGATTTGTATATTTCCAGACAGGGTCTTGACCCCTTTGACCCGGATTTTGATGATGATGGCCTTAGAGATTGGGCTGAAATTCAGCATGAAACAAATCCATATGTCAAAGACTCTGACTACGATGGGTTATGGGATGGGAAGGATCCAGGCTCTGGATTAGGAGAGGATATTAATAATAATGGAGAAGTAGATATCGGTGAAACCGACCCAATGAAATCTGACACAGATGGAGACGGACTTTGGGATGCTGATGATGTATTTATCTGGGGCAAGTTATACAGAGGTGAAAATACCTATGGAACAAAACCAATAAAAGCAGATACCGATGACGATGGATTGAATGATTCTTATGAAGTTGAAACACTATATAATGATGAATACACAGGATTTATAGATGATCATACAAATCCGACACATCCGGATTCGGACGGAGACCTAATGCCGGATGGGTGGGAAGTGCGATATTACCCAGCACTCCACCCCTTGAATCTGTTGGACGCTGCAGAGAATGCGGATAGCAGCCAAGGGGATACTTTCACTAATGGCCAAGAATATGCCATAGGTACAAGTCCAATTGATGCTGACACCGATAATGACGGATTGAAGGACAGTGATGAAGTTAATGGGCTTAGATTCCGTACAACAATCCCAGATGGGGCAGCAAGTACGGGATATTATAACGAAGCTGACTCAAGTGATTGGATTTATATTGAACATCCAGATACTAAATTACTAACTCAATATAACTACCTCCAATCGTATTCAGATTTGAGTTCCGAATCATCATTCTCTGCGGCACAAAAGAAAAATGAGCCCATATTGACATTAGATGATGGCTCGGTTGTCTATGCACAATGGACAGGAATCCTTGACAACGAGATATCTTACCAATCAGGTTATGATGATATCGAATCAATCGAAGAAGGAGCGATACTTGCTCAGAGTTTTATACTTGATCCAAATCAAAAATGCCTTTCGTCAATTACAATATACCCCACAGATGATTCGATTTTTGAAAAGGGGAATCTATCTCTTGAGATCCGGGAAGATCAAAATGGTTACCCAAGTGATGATTATGTTATTACATCCCATGTGTTGAATTTTAACACAATGACCCCTCCCAATCCGATTTCACATACAGTAATACCTGACGGTATAGAATTATCATTGAATGAGGTCAGATTGAAACTCGGAACAAAATATTGGGTAGTTATTTATATGAGTGACACGGAAGATAATAGTTTCAACCTTGGTGCACAAGAGGGAAATCCATATCCCTCTGGTGATTTATATTACCGTCAAAGCTCAGAATATGCCTGGGGCGAAATTAATGATGTTGATCTTGCATTCAAATTGGCGGGATATGAGGATTATGCATTCGACACTTTATTGGTATGGTCGACAAATGCTGATAGTTTAGATGCTGATAACAACGGAACTCTTGAGGGAGAGGTTCATGTATTCACATTAAATAGTGTCCAACCGCCATCCATTGATATTACACCTCAACTAGATTATCATTCCAGAGAGCTTTACACGGGATCATCTCCACTCCTCCTGGATAGCGATGATGACGGTCTGAGCGATGGGGATGAATTAAATTATATTGAGGATCCAGATAATGATGGATATCAGAACAACAATGATAAAGATTCGGATGACGACGGAATTTCAGATGGCCGTGAGGTACAGGTCAAGTTCAGAACTAACGCTGACACATCAACATTTATTACTATTGAGGCAGAAGATTACATTGATGGTGGCAATGTGAATGTAGTTTCAGATGATAGTGCATCAGGTGGAGAGAAAGTCCACTTCCAAAGTGATGAAAATAGCATAGGTTTCTCGCAAGCAACTTTTAATTTTAAAGTCATCTATCCTGGGGATTACAATCTTAAATTATCATTGCAAGATGTTGGACCAGAATTTGTCAACCCCAAATTAATATCAGCCCAAATAGTTGGTGCATCTGGTCCTGGAACAAGCATTTCTTGGACAGGAGTGGAGCTTTCTGCGAAGAAGGCAGATGAATGGTCAGTCGCAACTATTGGGACTTTGACATTTGATATAGCTGGAATTTATGAAATCACTATCGGAGGAATTAATACTCTTCAAGGAAAATTTTATCTGGATTCTTTGACATTAGCATTAGATAATAAAGGCGAATTGACATATGACGATGGTACCTGGTTAGCGCTTCCCAACTTAATCAATAACGGTGGGATCTGGGACATAGATGGCGTCCTTTTCGATGATCTTAATCCCTATTATTTCAATACTATCGTAGATATCGGTGATATAAGCTCCGGAACCTCTGAACTTCAATATCCGACAGTCGATGGAAAAATAATACTCTATAATGATGTCCTTCAAGAGGTGTATGTCCAGATAGGTAGTGTTTACGCCAAATTTACTTCAGAGGGCGAAACAAGCGCGGACCTGGATAATCAAGCTATGTGCAATGAATATTATGGACGTGAGATTCTCAATGTGAATATTTTCAATGTTGATGGCGATGGTTTACCTAACATGATAGATCGGGATTCAGACGAGGATGGTGTATTGGATGGTCTGGAGAGGATGTGGTATGCTGATCCGGACAACGACCATTTTGCGAGTTGTGTGGATATCGATTCGGATCACGACGGTCTTATAGATGGTGGCAACATCATTCGCGATGAAACACACCCTTGGGTGACTTTGGATGTATACTCTAAGGATCTCGGAGATGGAACCTATCAATTTTACGGAGAAGATTTGAACCAAGATGGGAATTTTGATGCCGGTGAAACTAACCCCATCAACGTGGATACAGACAATGATTGTTTAAACGACCTTCTTGAGTATAAGCTTGGTTGGACATATTCCGATAATCCTGATGGGGATGCAAAAATTAACCCAACAGACTCAGATAGCGATAACGATGGTGTATCTGATGGCAATGAAGCTAGAACTGTATTTAGAACCGGAGAAAAGGTAATTGATATAATGAGAATTTCAAGTAGTATCTACCAATCTGTTGCCCTTTCTTCAGATGGTAATGTATATGTCTGGGGTTACAATAATCAAGGGCAACTCGGTGACGGCACTTATATCAATCGTAACAAACCAGTTCAAATTTATGGGTTGACAAACATTATAGACATCGCAGTAAGTGGTCAATCGGCAAGTGCACTATGTTCGGATGGAACCGTGTGGACTTGGGGATATAATTATTATGGTCAGCTTGGTGACGGCACAAATATTGATAAAAATTACCCTATTAAAGTTGTCGATAGTACTGGAACTTCATTTTTGTCAAATGTTGTGAAGATTGCAGGTGGTGGATCACACACACTTGCCCTTAGTTCCGATGGAACTGTATGGGCCTGGGGAAATAATTATTATGGGCAACTTGGAGATGGAACCAATGCAAATTCCCGCAATATTCCTGTGAAGGTCAGTGGTTTATCCAATGTCATCAACATATCAGCTGGCTCATTCCATTCAATTGCAATTGATTCGGATGGATTTGTGTGGACTTGGGGTCAAAATACACATGGTGAACTAGGTGATGGAACCAATATTGATCAAAATGAACCAGTAAAAGTTCTCGATGGAACTGGAACATCATTCTTATCCAATGCGTTAAGTGTCAGAGGAGGTTCTGAATACTCGATGGCCCTTTGCACAGATAAAACCGTATGGACATGGGGCAATGGCAACCAAGGACAACTTGGAAATGGTTATAACGGAGACTCTAACATCCCGGTTCAGGTCTTTGGACTTTTCAACGGAATAAAAATTGCATGTGATTATCACCAGTCTATTGTCCTTTGTTCAGATGGAACCCTGTGGGCATGGGGGGACAATAACCATGGACAACTTGGAGATAGCACATATATCTCAAGTAATATTCCGGTTAAAATAAACGGATTATCCAATATTATCAACGTAGCAAGCGGTTTAGGTCATTTTATTGCACTTTCCTCAAGCGGTGTAGTATGGTCATGGGGTTACAATGAATACGGGCAGCTTGGCGACGGAACCAATATAGATAGTATCACTCCAGTGCAATTTAGTATTGAGAAACAAAAATGGATCGCTGTTGACCTTTGTCAACAGAATTGGCATTCTATTGGATATGAATGGCTCACATCACAATTAAACCTGTATTCAGATGAAGAAACAAAATTATCCGCTTTTATTTGGAGTGAATCCACAACAGATGTTGGGAGTACTATATTAGATTATAATGGTAATACAATAACATATGACCATTCGGGTGATGGGTGTATATATTTCGAAGGTGGAAAATATAGCCCAGCAGACGGTGACCCCAATATTGAGACCGATGTCAGACCGATTTCATATTATGCATTAAATGGTAAGGAGATTATTGTGGTCCCTGATACTGGAACTGGAGACGATCCGAAGGCGTTGAATGGCATACCAAATATATTAAATGATGATTCGGATGGGGACGGAATACTGGATGGTCCAGAAGACACCTCTGGAAACGGATTGTATGATGAGGGTGAAACCAAGATATACGATGTGGATACTGACATGGATGGGCTTTGGGATGGCATTGATACATCGACAGGATTTGGAGAAGATGTAAACTGCAATGGTAAAACTGATGCTGGTGAATCAAAGCCAATCATGAAAGATTCTGATGGTGACGGGCTCTGGGACGGAGATGAATTAAATGTTGTTGATTTGGATGGTATAGACAACGATTACAGCGGAATCAATTATATCACTGACCCATCTCTAGCAGACACCGATGCAGACGGACTCTGGGACGGTCCAAGTAACTGGCTGGAACAAACTAACATCAGTGAAGAGGCAAATTCAGTTTATTCGCAATCTTTTAAAGCAGCATTCACATCTATCCAATCAATTTGGCTCTATATAAAAATACAGGAAGCTACACCTGAAAACCCGACAGATATAAGTCTAACATTCGATGGAATGCCACTTATTATTAATAGTTATACCAGTATTTCTACAGGCTGGAAAGAATTTATTATTAACAAAGAACTGGACTTTGGGAATACATATTCATTTGTTGTCGATAGTTCTTCAAATGATTTCAGCCTTTTCTTAAGTGATGGAGACCATTATTCATCCGGCTCGCTAGATTCTATTCCAGATAAGGATTTGGCATTCAAGGTCCAATTCTGGGAGAATCCCTACCATGGATCTCATAAAGGAGAACTCTCATTAGGCACATCACCAGTAGACCTCGACTCAGATAATGATGGATTAATAGATGGATACACTCTCAAATTTGATTTAGATAACACTTTGAAAACAATTCTTGGAGAGATGTCATTGGGAACTTCACCATCAGAAACAGATTCCGATGGTGATGGATTATTCGATGGATTAGAAGCTGGGCGTTATTATGATGCCCCCGATGAATGTAACGTTTTGACTGATGATGATGTTCCCCCGTTATTTATCACAGGATATTGTAATACTATTGACATTTTCGCTACAAATATTGAATCCGGAGGACCTTTTGATACTCATCAAGATGCTGACCAAGGAAACTCGATGACCGACCCGACACTGTGGGACACTGATTTTGATGGATTATCGGATGGCGAAGAAGACATGGACCATGATGGGATATCGTTTACAAGCATTTTTACAGAATCCTTTGATGGAGGAACAGCTGACGCAAACTGGCTCATCGTTGGTGGCGTTATTGAAGAAAATAATGCCGAATATTATATGAAATTTGAGAATCCAGGCAGTATGGTTTATAACATTGACCTTTCTGATTGTACAAACACGAAAATTAGATTTGATTCATTTGGAAGCGCAACCACCACGGGTTCGCTTGAGATATCAACAGATGGCATCACATTCAAACATGTGTTGGAAATTAATGGACCTGTGACGCCTGGTTGGAAATCATTTTCATATAAAATTGAAGATGGATATTATACGTGTGCATTTGCATTAAGGTTTACTATCGAAAATGCTGGCCCAACAGATCTCCTGTTGTTCGATAATATTACTATTGAGGATATTGATATCACATCATATCTCATACCGGAAACATCACCGAACAGTTATGACACAGACAGGGATGGATTGAGTGATTCAGAGGAGTATCTTGAGAACACATATTGGTTCAAATGTGACTCTGACGAATTTTATCTAAACAGTGGTGGAAGCAACCAGATGGATTTCGGTCCAATTGAGGACGCACCTGAATATATAATTATGGCTCTGGTCGAGTCCACAACAGTGTATGGAGAAGTAAATGGGATAATAAAAACATACAATGCTATTGTATCAGGCAAACATTGGGTGACGTTATTTGACGAAGAGGATGATATAAAACTCTATGGATTTAATGTTATCCACATCTCTGTTGAACCTGGTGCGTTAATTGACTATATTCTAATAACTCCCGTTATAAATGATGTTGACGTGAGTTCAATATCCGAATCTCCTGAGGGATTGCTGGTGAATCATACGATGGCGGTCCCAATTCCAGACCATGCATACATAACGGATGCAAAGATTACAATTAATCCTTATGTCGTGACCGGAGGAGATGGTGCGAACTTTGGAGCAACACGCACAGCAATATCGGGTTCAGCATTGAGTTTTGAGAATGAAGGTGATTATGTCGATATAAATTCAAATCCAATTCTGGATGTTGGAGGTGGCGATTTCACTGTTTCGGTGTGGATAAAATATTCAACGACCATAGGAGATGCATTAGGAATAATGGAAATATCTTCATTTGATGATGATTTCACAATAACTACAGGCAGCGGCAATACGGGCCAGGATAAAATATCATTTGGATATAATGAAGTATGGTATTATAATGCCGGTTCTGGCTTGAATGATAACTCTTGGCACCATATTGCCGTCACAGTTTCTGACACAATAGTGAAAATTTATATTGATGGTCAGGATACTGCATATAGCCCTGGAGAATTGTCACACTCAGGATCTAATTATATTGGCAATAATGCCTATAAGTCTTTTGGTGGTTCAATTGATGAACTATCCATTATGAACATTGCGTTAACACCAGACGATATATTGGAAGATTATATAGCCGGTCTTAATGGTTCTCCTTGCTCTGCCAGAGAGGGTACAGTCGCGTGGTACCATTTTGATGAGGGTAAAGGCACAAAAACAACTGATGCAACAGGCAATAATGCAGATGGGACCCTCGCTGGACCAAAATGGACTTCTGTATCAGGACCCGCGCTCAGTTTTGATGGCAACGATTACATACACATTGACACGGACCTGGGAGATCCGGAAGCGATGACAATTGAAATGTGGTTTTATATCGATATTGCCGATAAAACCAATACTTATTACTTAATGGATGGGAGAATCGATTCGAGTATAAGGCCAGGAGATTGGTGGATACTAACGAGCAGCATCGGTGGCGGAGAAGACCTTAACGAGAACATCAATTTCTTCAATCTAGCATATGTCGACTCCTTTGAATGGGATGCTGGGCAATGGAATCATTTAGCGGTAACGACCGATTCTGTAGGTTCCTGTATTTACATCAATGGGGATTTGAAGGGAACTGGACTTGGGATGAATCCAAAAATAGGGACACCCACCATTGGAGCCAAATATTCAGCTGTAAACAGCCTGCAAGGCTCATTGGATGAAGTCCGCATACTCAACAGGGTATTGACATCGGAGGAAATATTTGATGATTTCTCTGCTCAGGAAAATAAATATCCAAACAAGGTTGGCGCTGTCGCCTTATACACCTTCGATGACATCATAGGGAATGTAGTGCCAAACTGCGCTGTTTCCCCATCAAATATCACAATATCTATCGGAAATGCCACATCACCTATTTGGGCAGTCGCAGGCGTTGTATCAAGTGAAATGACGATTGAGGACCTTCAGGACCATTTCAACCAGAATATCAATGTTGATGAAAACGGAGATCGAAAAGTCAATATAACGCTCGGGTCATTGAATTACGGATGGTTCCAATACATGAGCATTCATTTGGAATTCGCCCCACAAATCAGCAATCCCAATGTAAAGGACACGGACAACGATGGGCTGAACGATTGGTACGAGATAAATTTCTATGGCACAAACCCACTCTGCTCGGATTCTGACGGCGATATGCTAGGGGACCGTTTCGAAATCGAAATGATGAGGACAAATCCCGCATTACATGACACGGATAAAGATGGGTTGTGGGATGGTTTCCATGACCTGGCCCTAAATAATGAAGACCCCAATGGGATATTTGATATTGGCTATGAAGTAGGCGAAGACACGAATGCAAATGGCATATGCGACAATGGCGAGACACATCCACTTGACCCGGACAACGATAATGATGGATTAATAGATGGAGTCGAAAATATCATAGGCACAATGTGGTTTGAATCTGAAAATTATCAGGGTGCAGACATTGTCTATGATCCATATGCTAGCGGTGAACAAGCATCAATCAGCGACACATATCTACTTCCAATATTGGATGAGGATGGTCATTGGTATTTCTATGTGAAGATGAAGGGCACTTACTCCACAGACATACTTGATGAAACAAATGATATGGAGACATACTCAGGAACGGAAGACATATTCGAAGAATCTCCTGTTGTGAACCCGAATGGAGAATTTGTATTTCATGAGACTGAGCCTTATGATGTTTCATGGGGAGAGGTTGAACCGATAGAAATAATAACTGGCAGCGGTACCATTTCGGAAAACAGTTTTGCAATAATTTATGAATCTACTATAATTAAACTCCTGAACCTTCAACTTGATACTGATTTCTTCTTGATTACGGTTTATAACTCAATGGGCTCAGGAGGCACCAACGTAATTTATCAAGGAAAGAGCAATCACTTCTATGGTTCAGCTGCGAAAATCACGCTGACATGGCCATCGGGTACCACTGGAGTTCCCCAAGATTATTCCTTTACTATAACCTGGGACATGCCATGGGACACAAAAGAAACGTTAATTGGTGATGGTAGTATTTCAGAAAGCGAAACTAAAATAATTTATGGTTCCAATATAGTCAACCTTCTGAACCTTCAACTTGATACTGATTTCTTCTTGATCACGGTATATAATTCAAACAATGGCGTGATTTATAAAGGAAAGAGCAATCACTTCTATGGTTCGGCTGCGAGAATCAACCTGACATGGCCATCGGGAACCACTGGAGCTGCCCAAGATTATTCCTTTACTATAACCTGGGACATGCCATGGGACACAAAAGAAACGTTAATTGGTGATGGTAGTATTTCAGAAAGCGAAACTAAAATAATTTATGGTTCCAATATAGTCAACCTTCTGAACCTTCAACTTGATACTGATTTCTTCTTGATCACGGTATATAATTCAAACAATGGCGTGATTTATAAAGGAAAGAGCAATCACTTCTATGGTTCGGCTGCGAGAATCAACCTGACATGGCCATCGGGAACCACTGGAGCTGCCCAAGATTATTCCTTCACTTTAACCTGGGACATGCCATGGGTCACAAAACAAACATTAACAGGTGATGGTTCTATATCAGAAAGCGTCTCAATAATAATCTATGGTTCCAATATAGTTAATTCCCTAAACCTCCAACTTGATACTGATTTCTTCTTGATTACGGTTTATAACTCAAACAATGTCGTGATTTATACAGGGAAGAGCAATCACTACTATGGTTCGGCTGCGAGAATCAACCTGACATGGCCATCGGGAACCACTGGGGCTGCCCAAGATTATTCCTTCACCATAACCTGGGACATGCCATGGGACAGAAAAGAAATATTATTTGGTGATGGCAGTATTTCAGAAAGTGGTTCTAAAATTATTTATGCCACCAAAAATGATATCAATGTGAACCTTCACCTTGATACTGATTTCTTCTTGATTAAGGTATATAACTCAAACAATGTCGTGACCTATTCAGGAAAGAGCAATCACTTCTATGGTTCGGCTGCGAAAATCACGCTGACATGGCCACCGGGAACCACTGGGGCTGCCCAAGATTATTCCTTTACGATATCTTGGGATCTTGATTACTATCCTCTTCCAATTATCGAATCCATTACCCCTAATCCCGTTACCCCAGGGGTTCCGGTAGATATTGTAGGTAGTGGTATAGATTACGAAGGAGGAACTTTATCATATAACTGGCGGTCCGACCCTAATGATCTACTTTCAACTTCCCCATCATTCAGTTGGACACCGACATCTAGAGGTGAGTATAAGATATATCTTAGTCTTACAGATGAACAAGGCCATGTGTCCTCCGAAACCTGGTCTCGCCTTGTTGTAACGAATGCATTGCCAGTCATAACTCTCATTACTCCTACAGAAATGTCTTATCCTAGATGGGAACCGATAATATTCGAAGCTTCAGCGAGTGACAGCGACGGAGGCGCGTTGACATTCACATGGAATTTCGGGGACGGCCACACCGAATTAGGTAGCCAGGCAATCCATTCGTACACAACCGTCGGCACTTATGATGTGACTCTCACGGTCAGCGATACATTCGGGGAATCCATTGAAAACCTGCAATTGACGATATTCGACTCGCCCTATGTGTGGACAAACCATATAGACTTAAGCGATTATACAAATTGCCAGCTAAACTTTTGGTGGCAACGATTGTCCGAATGCGAACAAGGAGAATGGGGAGCTGTATGGTATTCTACGGATGCACTGTCGCCTGAAGATGAAAGTGCCACTTGGACACTTATCGCCATGTATGATGATCCTTTAGTAGAAGACTTGTGGACATACGAAAATGTCTTGATACCCAGTGGGTCCGGTGTATTCTCACTATTATTTAGTTCTAACATTATGGATGATAGTGACGGTGGATATCTCTTCGATGATATTAATATCACGGGAGAAAATGATATGTCATACACTCTCATCAACAATGAAAACACGAAGACATTCGTTGAAACCGAAGTACAATCACCGGAAGGTTCATCAAGAGATGATACTCCTATATTATATCAGGATGAACTTGAACAAATCTGGATAGTTCATTTAGATGATATAGGACGAGATTACATGCTCAACATGGCCGGCTCGACTTCTGTTGATGTTGACGATGACTTTATAATCTCATATTCAGAAGATGGTATAATCTATTACACTATCGCGACGATACCTGCAGATGGCAACACTTTCGAAATCAATAATTTTGCACTCCTTCTAGGTGAGAATTACATCGGATGTATTTTCATCAAAGTCGTAGATACTGATCACAACTGGCACGACGTTTCATCGCCAACAGAAATAACAATAGACCTTCTAGAGATTACATATACAAAAGGGAGATCTTCATTGCAAATGGAGAACCCATGGGTATTCAACATAGATCCAGCAACAGTGAGTGCCTTCTCACAATTTGTGGTCAATGGATGGCTCGACGTTGATGGCATTGACAACGATAATTTCCTGTTTGAATTTTCGACTACGGGCGACTTTGCAGGTGAGCAAGTCGAAATGTTCACCATTACGGAACCAGCGCCCAACGATGTAAGACATTATTTTACTCCTCCTCAAATAAGTTCGACAATGTATATCCGTGTAATCGACACAGATAATCTCTATTATCCCACAGCTGGAGCGACAACCCTCCACATCGATTCGATTCAATTCATAAATTCTAACTTCATTGATTTCTCAGATGGTCTTGAGGGATGGGTGCCCGACGGTGTTAACGATAACGGCTATCTCCAATTAGAGGACATCCACGCATACAGAAATCTCGTTCAAACCATAGGAGAGAATATTTTGGCGTCTTTCGACTTCTTTGTACCTTCTGGTCAACACCCAAATGAACTTGTAGTATTCCAAGCGGATAATCCAATTGGAGAAAGAATAATTAAATTAGTGCTCAGGGAGGATAAACTCTTCCTGGACACCTTTGTTGATAGTACTCCTGTGTCCGTTTCCTTGACGAATGTTTCAATAGACTACTGGCACTCCTTTGAAATTTATCTGATTTATGATGGAGATTCATACAGGGGAATTAAAATATTCATGGACGGGCACATGCTGAATGAATCTGCATTATCAATATCCTCAAACAGAATATCGCTGATAGGGCCGCTCTGCGATGAATTAGAAGTCAATGCGGGTGGGGCAATGTGGGACAATTTCAGGATAATCGAGATCGAATCAGCCACTATCCAGATCCTTCAAGGAGAAACAGTCATCGACCAATGGACAGAGCCATTGACTCTGGATTACCAATGGATAAAGTCTCCTGACTCTGTGGCACTAATGGGGACTCATGAATACAAATTGAGGATATCTGGCAGTCCTGGATGGATCCTGGATAAATACATGATGTCTGAAGAGGTCGTCATGCCGATAGTTGCATTCAATGACACGACGGCACCTGCAGGAGAAACAAAGATAGTTAACACGTTCAATATTATATTGACTGGCAGCAGCGAATCATTCGAGGGAAAATTCGACTTGCTTGTACCAGTCGATAGAAATACACCCACTTACCTTTCAAACCTTATATTCAATGTGATGGCAATCAACGATGATATAAGCACACCCAAATTTTTCATCGGAAACGATTTTGATAAGGATAAAGAATTAGGTGACTGGTGGTGGTTCAATTATGCAGAGGGCAATTTTATTTTCAGAGAAGGTTCTGTAAGCCAAACATCGAACCTGGGATTGGTCATCAGCAGATATGTGACCCAGCAACTGTTGTACAATCCGACCTCTTCGGTTCATATCGGTTCTGACAGTTACATCCTTGTTCCGATTCATGTATATGCCGAGACTGCCGGAACCATTCAAGTTTGTGATATAGAATTCGCATTCGACCTCCTGGTTTCTGACCCGCTCGATCCGGACACCGATGGGGACGGTCTAACCGATGGTCAGGAACTATATAATTACTGGACGGTTCCATTGGCCACAGATTCTGATGGTGATGGCCTCTATGACAGTGTCGAGGTTATGCCTGGCGTTGGAACGGACCCCTGGGACCCGGATACTGAACATGATATGACAATAGATGGAGACGGCGGAGAATTGGGTGTCATCTTCAGGACAAACGCTGGAGGGAACGACGGGACACTGGGGGCGGATCAGAACCAACCGATATGGCATTCTGACAACCAGGGTATCGCACTTCAATTTGATGGGAATGACCATGTCGAGATTCCTAATGCCCCAGAATTCGAGGTAAACGACAATATAACCATTGAGGTTTGGATATGTCCATCAGTAGCGACTGAGGCAACGATTCTCTTCAAAGAATCAAGCTACATGCTCGGAACGAATGAGAATGGCAAGCTAATTGGGGGAATCTATTCGGACGGCGACTGGACATACGTGATTTCCAATTGTGTATTGGAAATGGACGTTTGGACATTCATTGCCTTCACCTATAACAGGCATGGAGAAGGTGAGGCCGACCTGAAAATGTGGATTTATAACATGGGCACATCCGAAGAGATAAACGTACAAACCACTGAAATGATGGCGGCTTCCGCAGCGAGCATACTCATCGGAGCTGGGTTCACCGGCTTCATAGACGAAGTTAGGATTCTTAAGTGCAACTTCACCACGGAGACAGCGCTTGACGACTACATGTCTGGCAGAAACTATCAGGAGAGACAGGAGGCCATCGGATGGTTCAGGTTCAACGAGGGTGAGGGAATTGTTGTCCATGACAAAGCCATCAACCAGTCCGACCTCAATTACGGCCCAGGGACTTGGATAGGATTGCCGGATTTAAATTGGCAGGATAATATTGACCTGGACAGCAATGGAATTAACGAAGGAGCTTACATTCCATCGGGCATGAGCAATGAACTAAATACATTTTCCTTCGATGGAAATCATTTATCAATGGCACCCCAGCAAACGACTACTTCGTCTTATATACCTCTAGCAACTTCTTTGTTACTTGGCCAGGAATTTAAAATTGAATCTGGATCTATTGACTCCATTGAGATGAAAGTAGATTATAATCCCCTATATATAACGCATCCAGAATTTGGTTCATATAATACAAGGTCAGTAGCATGGGGCGATTGTGATGGTGATGGAGACCTAGACCTAGCTGTTGGAAATTATGGTCAAAACTACCTCTATACAAACAATGGTGACGGTATCTTTGGTGATGTAACAGCTGCATTTGGAACCGGAAATACAAATTCAATTGCATGGGGTGACTGTGATGGTGATGGAGACCTAGACCTGGCAGTTGGAAACTCTGGGCAAAATTACCTTTATAAAAACAATGGATACGGGATCTTTGATGGTGGAACAGCTGCATTTGGAACCGGGGATACATACTCAATTGCATGGGGTGACTGTGATGGAGACGGAGACCTAGACCTAGCGGTTGGAAACGTCGGTCAAAATTACCTCTATACAAACAATGGAGTTGGAACCTTTGATGATGGGACTCCAATTGGAGTTGATGGATATCCAACATATTCACTTGCATGGGGTGACTGCGAAGGAGACGGAGACTTAGACCTAGCTGTGAATTATTATGGAACTGGTACTAGTAACTATCTCTATAAAAACAATGGAGATGGAACCTTTGATGATGGAACAGCTGCATTTGGGGCAGGATATCCTACATATTCACTTGCATGGGGCGATTGTGACGGTGATGGAGATCTAGACATGGCTGTGGGAAAGATTCATGAATCTAATAACTACCTTTACAAAAACAATGGAGATGGAACCTTTGATGATGGAACAGCTGCATTTGGTTCTGGATATACAAGAACTGTTGCATGGGGTGACTGTGATGGAGACGGAGACCTAGACCTAGCTATTGGTCAATATAATGGAGGTAGTAACTATCTTTATAAGAACAATGGAGATGGAAGTTTTGAAACTGGAATAGCTATATTTGGAGTTGGATTACAAACATTTTCACTTGCATGGGGCGACTGCGATAGCGATGGAGACCTAGACATGGCGGTTGGAAATTATCTAGGAAATACTCTTACAATTGCCCAAAATACTAATATTCTTGTAGAAATAAGAAAAGACAATGCTGGAAAACCAAGTATGGCTCCGATTGACATTGTAACATCTGCTACTACCAAAATGACTAATGGCATAATAGGTATTGATGTCAATACAGAAGTATTAATCCCTGGAGAGTACTATTGGATTGTATGTGGCCTTTCTGGTTCTTATGTCTCAGTCGGTTGGGGATTCAAAGATGACACATCTTCTTACACTGATGGGATAGCTATGTCAAGCACAGATGGAGGAACTTCTTGGACACAACTTACTGGTGATTTTAATTTCAAGATTGTTAACTCCAAAAAAATTGCATACAAAACACCAGATGGAAAACAAATATATTATGATGGTTCTAATATATATATTGAAGAAGATTCAGTATACTCTAAATATATCCCAACGATAGTCACAGAGGCACAAACTTCTGCTCGCACAATCAAATCCTACGCCCTCAACGGCCAGGAAGTCTATAGAAACAGTGCCCGAACTGCAGATAAAGATGGAGATGGTTTAATAGACGGCCTGGAAAGCGCATTCGGCTGTTCCTCGCGAGATAGAGATAGTGATGATGACGGGCTTGCGGACGGGTATGAGGTGTTTGTCCTAAGCACGGATCCAGGAAATGTGGATACTGATGGAGATCAGGTTCAGGATGGAACTGAAATGGGAGTGACCCTTGATGATGTTATGGCGTCCTATTGGAATACAGATGTCAATGAGCTTATCAAGGGCACTGACATGAGCGTCTTCGTCTGGGACAGGGACCCCACAAAGATCTCGGACCCGACCGAGAAGGATTCTGACAACGACGGGTTATGGGACGGCTGGAATGGATTATCTATCAAAGGAGAAGACAAACTGACAATTCTCGCGAAAAGGAATTATTGGTCTTCATTGCCCCCAGAACAATGGGCCGATGGCATGGTCGCACCTTCCGATTACGGCGAATCCGATCCTGAACTCCCTGATACCGATGGCGATGGAGTAAGCGATGGAAGGGACGACATAGCCAAGCGCGACTGCGATTGGGATAACGATGGCCTCTGGGACGGTCCTACGATTGGTGAATACCTTGGAGAATATATCTTTGGCACAAAGGCCGGTTCATGGGATACTGATAAGGATGGTTTATCAGACGGGCAGGAGGTCAGCCTCACTGATATTAAACAAGGCAGCGAATTCAAAGAAAGAGGGTACTGGATTCTATACACGAATATTCAGAATTTCAAGGGAGATTCCGACATTACCACACAAACGAGTCCTACGAATTGGGATACTGACTCTGATGGATTATCCGATGGAAACAAAGATTTAAAAGGAAATAATTTCGGTGAAGATTTTAACCTTAATGGCAAGTTCGATGAAGGACACATTTATCAACTTGATTATGAAACATCCCCAGGACATGATTATTATATTTCCGGAGATGGTCCAGAGTGCAACCCGAACAACCCCGACATGGACCAGGACGGCATTCCCGACGGATATGAGTACGACCCTGTCGGGCTCAGGCCTGACACACAGGCATATGAGTTGGACAATGATTTCATCGTCAACGCCTGGGACACTGATTCAGACAATGACGGATTGTCCGATTACAATGAGGTTTTCATCATCGATGGTGGTGATTTCGTATTGAACTCCGACAAGGACCTTGAAACCGCTGCAGGTTCGCCTTTGATTCCGAATGTAGCAAACTACGATTCCGATGGAGATGGTCTCTGGGATGGATTGGATATAGTTACTGGAACGATAATCGAGCACCACGGTGAGCTCTCTCTCCATTACATTGATACAGCAAATATCAATAATTGGTATGACAGTGTAAATCCAGTATCTGATGTTCAGGTTCAAAAATATGTAACGGATTCCAGGAATAGGGACTCGGACGGCGACCTTATCTGGGATGGCGACGAATTAGGTCTTGTAGCTTTTGACAACCTTCTCAACCCGATGGGATTCATCTCCGATCCCTCAATCATCGATACTGATGGGGACAGTATGAGTGATTATTACGAACTATATCACTTAGAACCACTGTTACCTGCTGATTATAATATGAGATTTGGAATGAACCCAGCTATAAATGACCTCATAGCTTTATCGGATTACGATGAAGACGCAATAATCAATGTCGAAGAATATGCTCAAGAACTTCTAGATAAAAAGCAAGTTTACTCATATCTTGATAATACAGATGATGATGGCGACGGAATGCTCACAATCGACGAGGTCTATTATGGAACCGAGCCATACATAAAAGACAGGAATCTAGACCTGGATTTGGACGGGATGAAAAACGGGGACGAATATGATTACATTGATTTCAGCGGAGCCCCATTCATGTTGGATCTCTCGGAGCCAGATACAGATGGCGATGGTTTACTAGACGGTGAAGAATTCCATGATGAAACCGGTTACCATACCGACCCCTCGAATTACGATACAGATGGCGACGGTGTCTCGGACGGCGATGAAATTTCCGGTTGGTATGTTTACCTCTCACCAAAGCAAGGTGAGGAAACTGCTCCTGTTCCATACTGGGTATCTTCCAATCCGGAAATTACAAACACAGATGAAGACGAATTGAATGACGGGGCAGAATACCTCAGGACCGACCCGACCATTCCAGACACAGACGGGGACGGCCTTGAGGATTATTTCGTTTCAGAAGGCCAAACCCCGCCCCCAGGAAAGGACAATGCACCATTGGAACCCGAGGACATCATGCCCGATATGGGTGACATCCACCTGGATTACACCATAGAGTGGGGCAGCTTCCTGGGCATACCGATAGCGGAGCACACGTATGTCACCGTAAGCGTGACATCCACGGACAACGTCGCCGTGGACCATGTGGACTTCCTCTTCAAGGATGGCGACGAGACAGGCACAGATTACGAGGCAGATTCCTCCAATTACTACGAGTACACGTTCAGCATCGAGTTCTGGGCGGACTATTCATGGGGCTTCGAGGTTGAGGTGAACTCATTCGACATCGCGGGGAACGAGATGGCCAAAACGGCGGGTGGCGGCCTGACCTATGTACTGGGTCAGCTCGTTGCAGGTTTCCTCACTTTCATGCTCGGCGCGACCATGGCCGGCATGATCATCGGATTATTCCTGGCAATGGCTGTGAGCATCTTCGACGATCTGACCATGTTCCTGCAAATTGGGGCATTGTTCGAGGCAGCGAAAAGCATACCTGCATTGATAGGCCAGATAATAGCCAATCCATCGATGCTCCTGGACCTCATCCTCGGAATGCTGAACAGCTTCCTCGCAAAGGCGGATCTATTGAATCCGTTCAAAACGGGTGTGTTCCATGAGATAACCTGGTATGGCCAACAGATATTCAATTGGTTCACAGGCGAACCCGTTGAGAACTTCGCCTCTCGGGATCTGTTCAACATCGCCTTCCTGGTAGGCTCGATAGTGGGCACGATACTGATTTCTATAATCATGGGCGGCCAGAGCATATTCCAGAAATTCGGTATCTTCAGTAAAGTTGCCGACGCCGGAGATACTGTGAAGGATGTCAGTAAGCTGGGTAAAATTAAAGGCGCAATATCGGGTGCCGTGGATACTGTGAAGACTGGAGTGGGCAGAGCACTGACCACCGCGAAGACTGCAGCACAGAACTTTGGGAGAAAGCTTGCTGATAAAGTCAGTAACGCATTTGAAAAATTAAAAACAATCGGTAGAAGGGTGGATGTAGAGGATCTGGATGACATTGATTATGACAAACTGGCAGAATCATTCGCAGAACTTGTCTCCAAAACGGATAATGAAGACCTGGTTATCAACATGATGAATGCAGGTTTTGACGCTGACGAGATGGATTTAATGTCCAGATATCAAATTTCATGGTCCACAAAATCAGGCAAGGGAACCTTACAAAATCTTAATATAGAAAACTTTGATGATTTACCAGTTAATTTAAAATCGAAGTGGAAAGGATATATTGGAACTACAAATGTTGGTAGAGCCGATGAATTAAAAGACTGTGCATTAACTTATGAGAAAGCACTAGGCGGAGGGCACGGTATTGATGTATTTGCCGAAGGAGACATTTTTATAGATGGAGAAGGCTATTTCAGTACAATCGATGGAACACCTTTGAATTTACAAGGTTCAACAGCATTTGAGGTGAAGACTGCCCAAAGTGGATGGACAGAAGGAATTGAACAATCTGTCATTAATGCTGGACATGCAGACAATGCTGTATTGGTTGTTACAGATGATCTTACACCGACACAATTAAATAATTTAAAGAATGCAGCAGAGGGCACAGGTGTACATATTGTAATTGCAAAAACAACAAACACTATAGTAGAAGGAGATGTTATGAGTTTATTTAAAACAATAAATCCATAAAATTATAATACATATAATTATCTAGAAGGAAAGGACATGACACAACAAAACAAAATTCAATGGGAAAAAAAGGTCATAAAGGTAATGAAATGGATTAATGATAATGTCTCAGAAAAAGACATTGAACTAGATACTATAATCGCAATAGCAAGAGAATATAATATGATGGGTAATATATATAAATATTATTTGACCGATAATAATAAAGCAATCGCTGCCTACGGTAGTACAATTGAATATTTTCAAGAAGTGATTAATAGAATATTTACTCAAAAAACATCTTATCAATGTAACTCTTTTAGTTTCTTTAATAAATTGGCATTATTTCATAGGCAATTGGGTTTAGCATATTGGCGATCTAATAATGAAACAAAAGCGAATGAAAATTTTAGAAAAGCCATTGATTATGAATCGAAAGCTGGACAACACAAAGACAATAATTTGAAAAATTCCTATCTAATTAGAATTTCATTTCTCAATTTATTTTTAAAAGAATATGATTTAACCAAGAAAATTATAATTGATTTCTTACAAGATGAAGGGATAACTTGGGAAGAAATAAATAATATTTCCGATGCACGCACCCTTGTAAAATCTATAGTACTGCTGTCCAAATATAAATCTGATAAAGATCAACAAGCTTTAAACAAATCATTTAAAATTCTTGAAAACGCTACAAACTCATTCAGAATGAAAGACCCGATGAATGAACCGATGGAAATATATCTTTACGAATTAACGAAACAAATAATGGAGGAGCATCATTGAGCCTTACAGAACATTTATTACCATTTAATGTTAAATATTTTACAAAAACATTGCGACCAGCACTGGATTTGCTCATTTACTCGAAAGATGACATCGCAATCAGCAAGATATTGGAGAATTCAGATCTCAAGGAATATATCCCCGAGATACTCGAAAACACAGTAAATAGTACGATTATTGCGGGACCTGTGCTGGAAATTGTCAAGGAACTCTGTGATGCAAATATTAAGGAATGGTGCCCTTTGCCAAACCTGGACAAAGAAGACAATCTTGTGGATTCCCTAGGAAAAATAAGCGAGCACCTTTCCGATGAGCAATTACTTACCAATTTGATTGATAAAAAAGGTATGCCGAGATATATCTGTTTCGACATCGGTTACGGTGGTTATCTAACAGAAGACGAAGTAAAACATCTATACTCAAAAAAACCCGATATTGAAGCAATTTTTGATATTACTGGTGATGAGTTTATACATGAATTCCTGGAATATTTACGATTGGCTAGCGAGAATAATGTTGGTATTGCGTATTATATTGAATAGAGCTATTTTCTAAACTTTTCTAAATTCCTCAAATACTGCTCCTCATTCATCTTCCCTTCCTTGTAAGCCTTCTCAATCCTGGCAATCATCTCCTCCCTTGAAAGGGGGGTTTTCTTCTGTGGCGTTTGAGTAACCGTTTGTTCAACCCTAGGTCGCGATGTCGGGGGTTCTGCTTTGGGAGGCTCTGGTGTCCTAGGAGGTTTTTCCTCGGTGCAGAATGGACATTTGGTGCCCTTCTCGATGTCGAAGCCGCATTTCGGGCAGGGCTCGGTTTCAGGAATCGGTTCCTCTGTGATTTCCTTTGTAACTGGTTCTGATTTCTTTCTAAGGAGGAAAATTGCGCCAAGAACTCCGGCAAGAATGATGATTATGATTATCCAGAGATAATTGCCTGAACCACCTTCCTCAGGGATCTCTGAATCATCCACGATTTCCCCGACTGCAGGATCTAGTGGGTCCAAATCGATGTCGTCCGGGACTCCGTCGCCGTCGTCGTCTATATCGGCATTATTCCCGATTTCGTCGCCGTCGGTATCTATGGATTCTGTCGGATCCAATGGGAAGGCATCAGCAGTGTCCGGGATGCCGTCGTTATCGTCATCCATGTCCGTTGAATCAGGCGTGCCGTCTCCATCGGTATCTCGGGAGACTTCAACCGTGAAGTTATGACTATCTTTACCACCATTGCCATCGTTGACCGAGACATTGACCCAGTAGGTTCCGGCCAGTTCATTGCCCGGAGAGCCTGATAACACTCCAGATACGGAATCAATGCTCAGCCATGTCGCATTTGTTTCCGATGACCAGGTTATGCTGCCCTGGCCGTCGTCGGTGGAATTGTAATCGACCGAGTACTGGTTGCCTGCGATTACTTGGAGAACATCGGTCGTGGCGATCTCCGGATCAAGATTGGCCACGGTCAAAGTGAAATTGGCCCAATCCAGGTCCCCGGCGCTGTCTGTCACTGTAACATTCACAGTCCATGTTCCCACATCTGTGTTGTCCGGCATTCCGTTTAAAAGCCCTGTTGTGGAGTTGATTGAGAGGAAATGGCAGTTTGTCCAAAGCTTCCATGTTAGTATGTCCAGATTAAGGTCGACCGCATCGTAATCGACAGAATAAAGACTGTCTTCGGCTGCAATTGTGACATCAGCAGTTGAAATGATGGGCGGAGATTGGACGGTCAATGTGAAGTTGGTCCAATCCAGACCCCCATTGCCGTCATCCACGCTCACATTCACAGCCCATGTTCCAGCGTCCGAATGCCCGGGAGTCCCTTCTAGTATGCCGGTTGCAGGGTCTATTGCAAGGAAGTTGGCACTGGTCCATAAGCTCCAGGTGATTGTGCCCTGGCCGTCATCGCTTGAGTCATAATCTACAGAATACAATGAATTCTCATCAACCGAAAATTGATTACTGGAAAGGATCGATGGATTCACATTGTTTACGGTTAGCGTATAATTTGCCCAGTCAGTGCCGCCGTTGCCGTCGTCGACCGTAATATTAACCGTCCAGGTTCCGACATCCGAGTTGTCAGGGGTGCCGGATAGCACGCCATTGGATGAACCGATAGTCAGGAAATCGGCATCGGACCAGAGATTCCATGTGATAACGCCCTGGCCATCGTCATCTGAATTGTAATCGACATTGTATGTTGAATCTTCATCAACTGTAATGACATTTGAGTTCGAGATATTTGGATTGACATTGGAGACTGTTAAGGTGAAATTGCTCCAGTCCGTGCCTCCTTTGCCATCGTCCACAGTGACATTCACCATCCAAGGGCCAATATCGGTGTTATCAGGCGTTCCGGATAATATACCGGTGACAGAATCGATTGATAAGAAATCCGCATCGGACCAAACATTCCATGTGATGGTTCCTTGTCCGTCGTCATCGGAAGCGTAGTCGATAATGTATAAGGAGTCCTCGTCCGCGCTTGTATCGTCCGATGAAATGATATTGATCAAGGCATTGACTGTTAGGGTAAAATTCGACCAATCCAGGCCTCCGTAGCCATCGCTCACGGTCACATTCACAGTCCAGGTTCCAGCATCTGTATTATCCGGTGTTCCGGATAGTACTCCGGTGGTCGGATTCAAAGTCAGGAAATCCGCTTCTGTCCATAGTGTCCATAGAATGATGCCTAGTCCATCATCGTCGGAATCATAATCCACACTATATATTGAGTCTTCATCGCATGCCGTGACATCCGTGGTCATGATATTTATCACATCATTGACGGTTAAGGTGAAATTCGACCAATCCTGCCCGCCGTTGCCATCATCTACTGTAACATTCACAGTCCAGTTCCCAGCATCGGTATTATCAGGCAACCCGGACAGCACTCCGCTTGTCACGTTGATAGTCAGGAAATCCGCGTCAGTCCACAAGCTCCAGGTTATTGTCCCCTGACCGTCTTCATCGGAATCATAATCCACAGAATAGAAAGAATCCTCGTTTACTGAAATTTGATTGCCAGTAAGTATGGAGGGATTTACATTATTGATGGTCAAAGTGAAGTTAGACCAATCGATACCGCTGTGACCATCGTCAACTGTGACGTTGACAAGCCAGTTTCCGACATCTGTATTGTCCGGCGTTCCCGATAAAATCCCCGATGAAGGGTTTATTGTGAGAAAATCTGTCTCTGTCCATAAATCCCAGGTTATTGTACCTTGGCCATCATCATCGGAATTATAATCAGTTGAATACAATGTATCCTCGTTCCATGTGGTTACGTCTGGTGTAGATATAATTGGATTGATATTATTAACAGTAAGAGTGAAATTGGTCCAGTCATTGCCTCCATTACCATCATTGACTGTAACATTGACAATCCAGTTTCCAATATCTGTGTTGTCTGGAGTTCCTGTTAGAATTCCCGAGGACGGATTGATTGAGAGGAAATCTGAATTTGTCCATAGCCCCCATGTGATTGTACCTTGCCCGTCATCATCTGAGTCGTAATCTGTCGAGTACACGTCGTCTTCATTAAATGTTAGTGTATCTGGAGTAATTATGCTTGGTTTCGCGTTATCGATGGTCAGAGTGAAATTGCTCCAGTCTAAACCTCCGTTTCCATCATTGACTGTGACATTGACAGTCCAAGTCCATACATCTGAATTATCAGGAGTTCCGGACAAGTTGCCAGTTGTCGGATTAATAGAAAGGAAATCTGCATCAGTCCATAGGTTCCAGGTAATTATTCCCTGTCCATCGTCATCAGAATTGTAATCTACGGAATAAACTATGTCCTCAGTTCCCAACACGTTGTCCGGTGTGATAATTACCGGATTAACGTTACTGATAGTCAGGGTAAAGTTATTCCAATCGATTCCTCCATTTCCGTCATTTACAGATACTTCAACCGAGAATGATTGGACTTGACTGTTGTCAGGGGTTCCAGATAAAACTCCGGTTGCATTGTCGATCGTCAACCATGGGGCATTTGTTGAAAGGTTCCATGTCAGGATGTTCCAAGTATCGGAATCGGTCGCGTTATAATCGACGTAATACAATGTATCCTCGGTTCCAGATGTGACCTCAGTTGTATTAATAGTTGGAGGGTGATTCTCATAAACAAAATTAAATACATAGGCCGATCCCTGAAGGTAAGCGGAACCGCCATAGTAAGCTCCTGAAACAATGGTATTTCCTAATATTGAAGTGGAATGGCCAAATCCCCCATCGCTGGTTGTAAGTTTTTGAACCTCACCCCAATTGTCAGGTCCACCATGGTTTCTGGCGAATATATACGCTGCGCCTTGGCCCCCGTTGTCGTTGGTTGCCCCGACAATAATAGTGTCATCTGATACTGATACGGAATTGCCAAATATATCATTCGCCGCTCCGTCACTGGCTGTGAGTTTTACCACTTCCCCCCAATTATCAGGTCCGCCTTGATTTCTAGAGTATATATAGGTAGAGCCCTGATTGCTATTCGAACCCACATCATTATAATAAGCACCAACGACGATTATATCGGTTGAAATAGATACTGAATACCCGTATAAATCACCTACCGCTCCGTCGCTTGGTGCAAGCTTAGTCAACTCACCCCAATTATCAGGTCCACCCTGATTCCTTGTGAAAATGTATGCAGACCCAATTTGGCTATTATCATAATAAGCTCCTACAATTATTGTTTCTCCAGAGATGCAAACTGAACTGCCAAACCTGTCACCTGCAAGGCCATCGCTGGCAACAATTTTTTTCACCTGACCCCAGTTGTCCGCGCCTCCCTGATTTCTCTTGTAAATATAAGCTGCACCTTGGTTGCTATTATCATATTTTGAGGTCACAACAATAGTATCCCCTGAAATTGATACGGATTCACCGAAGTGATCACTGACAGTACCATCGCTTGCATACATTTTTTTTACCTGACCCCAGTTATTCGACCCTCCCTGATTCCTTGAGAAGATGTATGCAGAACCCTGGTCGATATTGATTCCTGTGTCATCCATAGATGCACCAACAACAATTGTGTCACCAGATATCGAGACCGAAAATCCAAAATAATCATTAGCTGCTCCGTCGCTGGCAGTAAGTTTCTTTACCTCGCCCCAATTATCACTTCCGCCTTGATTTTTCATGAGCACATACGCCTGACCGTTAACACCTGGCGCGGGTGGTAGAGGGTATGCACCAAACGCACCTATGACCATTGTATCACCAGAGATGGATACCGAACAGCCAAAATAATCATATTCTGTTCCATCGCTTGCCAAGGGGTGTGATTGCTCAATCCATGATGTTCCAACGCAGTTAAAGATATAAGCTGAACCTTGCATACTGTTGTAACCGTAAGCTCCAATGATAATTGTATTATATGATAATGATACAAAAACACCAAAGAAATCATTTGATGTACCATCACTAGCTGTAAGTTTTGCAACTTGTCCCCAGTTATCAACATCGTTCTTGTTCCGAGTAAACAAATAGGTAGAGCCCTGGCTACTATTATCATTATCTGCTCCAATAATAATCGTGTCCAAGAAAATAGACACTGAATTCCCAAAATAATCATTAATTGTGCCATCGTCAGCCATGAGTTTTACTATCTCTCCCCAATTATCTGTTCCACCTTGATTCTTAGCAAATACATATCCCGCTCCTTGGTTGCTATTATCGCCTGTTGCACCGATAATAATCGTATTATAATTGATTGAAATTGAGTAACCAAAGAAATCATTAACAGCAGCATCACTCGCAATGAGTTTTTTTACTTGTCCCCAATTATCTATACCACCTTGATTCTTTGCATATACATATGCTGCTCCTTGATTGCTGTTATCAGCATAAGCACCAATGACAATTGTATCATAGAAAATTGAGACGGAACTGCCAAATAAATCATTTAGAACACCGTCGCTAGCAACTATTCTTATAACCTCGCCCCAATTCTCCGTTCCGCCTTGATTTCGAGAAAAAATGTAAGCTGAACCCATGTTACTATTATCTCCATTTGCGCCAACTACTATGGTGTCACCTGATATGGATACCGAACATCCAAAATTATCTCCCACAGCCCCATCGCTGGCTATCAATTTCTTAACCTGACCCCAATTATCAACTCCGCCTTGATTTCTTACGAAAACATAAGCTGCACCCTGATTGTTATTTCCGGGTGAACCAATAACAATTGTATCTCCGGAAATTGACACATTATTTCCAAACCTGTCACCAGATGCTCCATCACTGGCAGTAAGTTTAGTTACCTCGCCCCAACCATCCATGCCACCTTGATTTCTTGAAAATATATATGCTGAACCCATCTGGCTGTCATCACCATAGGCACCAATTACTGTAGTGTCATCAGAAATAGAGACGGAACTGCCAAAAATGTCGCCTCCGACTCCATCGCCAGCGGTGAGTTTTAATAATTCTGTAGTTAGAAGAGGATTCACAATAACAGGATATATTGCTTCAGCACAATCTACATCCTCTGCAACTGAATGAATTCCAGTTTGGAACAGCACACAAGTTGAGCTGCCCAGAAGAACAAAGCACAGCCATAGCGATATGAGTCGTCTCATCTCTTCTCCTCTAGGGTATAAACAGTTAGTCTTCCTAAAAACCTTTCTATAAAAAATCTGCCTTAAACGCCCAGCCTCGGCACGCACTCCAGATACGCCGCCCTCAATTCCTCCATGTCAATATGGTCATAGATATCGATGGTTTCACCCCGGGTATCCCCCCTGAGCTCCTTGATGTACTCCCTGGGCATGCCGGCAAATAGCAGAGAGAAGTGAACCGTTTTAGAGCCTTCCTAGAGCGCTCAATAAAAAAAGAGAGAAAGGGGGCGATTTTTCGCCCCATTCCTGCACGGACAAAACCCGTTTTTGAAGTAATAAGCCCAGAAACAACTCCAAACTGCCAGCGTCTGAAAAATGAAGAAATAAGTGCCAGGTGGAAGTCATAACCCCCTTTCTGTTTCTAAGCGGCATTCGACTTAGCGCCCTTATACGGGCTTGCACCGGACGGGAGTCGCCGTCTCACCATATCCTGGCCATTGTCGCTCGGGGACGCAATCCCCTCATAGCTCCGACCAAGCTGTGTCGTTTCTGCGCCCTTGCCATGCCTCTCGGCACACCGGATTGCCCCGGCCGCCCATGTTTCAGACGGATAACCGCCTGGGAGAGGGGAGTTTCCTCAGTTCCTCGCCATTTAAGGCTCGGCACCGTTGGCCGCTCACTTTCTCCTGGCAAATGCATGAGTGTGCATCGGATATTAATGCTTTCCGGGCAATTTGATGTTCATCAGAATTTAGCCTAATCCTAATATTACATCTAGAGGAAAGCAATAAATACTTCATATATCCTATATTATTTTCAGATACGGGGTTTTAAATGTTCGATGCAAGGAACCGCCTGTGGGTCAAGATATTGAGTTTCGCTATAACTTTTACATTTCTCTTTTCAGGAACAATAGCCACCTCTTCTGATTCCCTTGGCAATCCGTCAGAATCAACGGATGCAGATTTGTCAATCCATACGGAAGACATCACATTATCAGATAGCACACCAATTTCCGGAACACCAGTGACAATAACCGCCACGGTGCACGGTGACCCATCCACCTGGATAAACTCCTCGGAACAGACACTGGCATTCGCTGACAACTTCGACTCCGGCAACCTGAACAAATGGGTGCAGAGCAACTGGAACCCCTGCGGTGTGCTGGAAGCTTCCACGGCCCAATCAAATTCCCCCCAGTACAGCCTGCACTGCCAATCCAATCCCGGCACCAATACAGGCCCCTGGGTCCTTAAATTTCTTGACGACTGCTATGCCCATTCAATCACAGAAACGAAGTTCTACCTGCCGATAAAATCCCAGGCAATAGACAAATGGGACATAATCCGCGTCGGTTCGTCGACCGGGACAGTGCTCGGCACCACGAACTACGAATTTTATGTGACGCTTAGGGACGATGATTACAGCATTGACCTGTTCGAATATGTTAAAGACGCCAACGGTCAATGGAACTATGGCTGCCTGGCCATGGATGTCTGCGAACTCGCTCCCCAGACTTGGCATGATGTGTCCCTCGAGATAACTCCCAATGAATACATACTGAATGCTGACGGTGCGGTAATCGCGAGCGGCCAGAGAGCCGTTTCCACGCTCATCCACCACCTAATCCTCGGCGACGAGGGCGGCTCAGGCGGCTGCTGGGGCGACTCGTACTGGGACGATGTGAGCGTATGGTCGGTATCGGAAACCCAGACCGGAATCCCTGGCTCCGATGCAAATTGCACAGTATCATTCTACCTGGATAGCCAGGACCCAGCTAACCTAATCGGTTGCGTGGAGAATGTGTTCGTTCCCGCGGACGGTCAGACGCTGGTCGGCATCGACTGGAATCCGGTCGCCGGCGAACATGAGATTGTCGTTGTCGTTTCCGATGTGGATCCGACCGAGGGCGACCTGTCGGATAATATTGCCTCTTTATCAGTCTCAGTCAGCGATGTGGGCCAGGTTGACCTCTTTGTCAATGACCTGTCGCTTTCAAATCCTGAACCAGTTTCGGGAACGCCGGTGACGATAACGGCCAATGTGAATGGCGACCAATCAGTTACTTCCGATTGGGTGAAATCCGGTGTCGTTCTTGACCTTGGAGGCTGGGGAGAGGACATCCAGGTCTTTGACCCATGCGTTCTGAAGCTTGACAACGGAACCTACCTGATGTTCTACGCAGGCAAGATGGTCGACGGAACATCATCGTCCTATCATCATAGGATGTTCAAGGCATTTTCATATGATGGCCTGACCTGGTTCAAGGAGGGAATGGTCCTGGATTACGGAGGTCCATATGCCGGCAATGCCGTTTATCATCCGAATGTCTGGATTGCACCGGATGGGACATATCACATGTGGTATGCCGGTCAGAATCCGGAAAATGGCAATCGGGCAAGGATTCTTCACGCCACTTCCCAGAACGGCTTCAACTTCGTTTATGATGGGTTAGAAATCAACTATGGCGGTGCGACAGAACCTGCAAGTGTGAACACCCCGTTCGTCATGGTGGACGAAACCGGATTCAGAATGTGGTACACAGGCACAGCCTGGAGCCCGCTGGCAAATTGGATAAACATGGCTCACAAGGCCACCCTTGCCGAAAATTGGGTGGAAGATGGCCCTGTCCTGCTGAACGACGGCGCCTATGACAATCCGCATGCTCAGCGCCCCTGGGTGATGGAAACCGAAGGGGGTTATGAAATGTTTTACTCGGGCACGGACGCAGCCGGAATCACGAGGGTGCTTCATGCAGTCTCGCAGGATGGTATTAATTGGACGAAGGACGGCATTGTTATTGAGCCCACCTTGCCTTTGGAAGGCAGCCATGTCCGCTGGTGCTCCGTGATGGTAGAAGACGGCACTTATCGGATGTGGTACACCGGCCTTGACGGCACCAGCAACCGCATTTTCTATGCGGAGAAGGCGGCGGGCCATGAGGCCATGGACGCCAACTGCACAGTATCATTCTACCTGGACAGCGTGGATTCCACAAACCTCATCGGCACCGTGGAGAATGTGTTCGTACCAGCGGATGGCCAGACCCCGGTAAACATGGATTGGATGCCAGTCGCCGGCGAGCATGAGATAATCGTGGTCGTTTCCGATGTGGACCCGGCTGATTCGAACCTGACGAACAATATCGCAAGCATCCCTGTTCTTGTTGAAGCCTCCGGAGAGGTGGACCTGTCAATAACGTCCGATGACATCGCCGTTCCCCAGAACGCATCTGTCGGCGATGCATGCCAGCTCTCAGCGACAGTGCACAATCTGGGCGATGGCCAGGGCATATGGGAGAAACAGGGCGTTGTCCTGGGCCCGGGAATAACCGCCGAGTACCCATATGTGATAAAGGACGGATCCACCTATAAAATGTGGTATACAGGATTCGGAACCACCCCAGACATTTACTACGCCACGTCTCCGGACCGCGTGACATGGACAAACTATGGCAAGGTCCTGACACACCCGACAGGAACCAAATACGCTGCTGCTCCGTCTGTCATCAAGGAAGCGAACGGGACCTACAAGATGTGGTATTCCTGCCAGAACTATAACTGGAACTCCGAAATCTATTATGCAATATCGAACGACGGCGTCGCCTGGACCCAGCTCGGCAAGGTTCTGCCAATCGGACCGGCTGGCAGCTTTGACGCCGTATATGCATGCCAGGGTTACGTTTTCAAGGATGCCGGGCTGTACAAGATGTACTACAAGGCTTACGATTCGGAATTGGTTTCTCGCTTCGGCTTTGCCACATCCCAGGACGGAATCGCATGGACCAAATACGGCGCAGTCATGGACACGCCGGCGGGTTACGCGGCCATGGAGTGCCCGTTCGTCCTCCCTAATGTTGACGGTTCATTCGACATGTGGTTCAGCACCGGGAAGATTCTGAAGACAAACTCGGCAGACGGAATCACATGGGACCCCGCCACGGTCGCTCTCGATGTGACACCGGGCGCCCAGGACAGCCGCGCGATTTACACACCGTGTGTGTTGCGCGAATCCGGCGATTCTTACATGTATTATTCCGGCGATTCGGGTTCGACAAGTTATATCTTCATGGCAGAGATGACCGACACCGGCCAGGACGCGACTTGCACAGTTTCATTCTACCTGGACAGTGCAGACCCTGCCAACCTGATAGACTCTGTGGCGAACGTGTTCGTCCCGGTCGGCGGGCAAACACCGGTCAGCATCGACTGGACCGCGGTTGCAGGCGAGCATGAAATTATCGTGGTCGTATCAGATGTCGATCCAGCAGACATAGACCTGTCCAACAATGTCGCCTCCAAGAACATAACCGTCAACCCGGACCCAGCCGCTCTTGAAGTGACCAAGGTCAGGCTTTCCGGCCCCGAGGAAGGATACACCCACACATATTACGAGTGGGAGCTGCTGATAACGGTCACGAACACAGGTGGCGCCGCAGCCACCGATGTCCTTGTCAGAGATGTCCTACCCGCTGAACTTGGGCTCCTCGAGGCCAATGCCAGCGCCGGTTCCGTTTCGACGGAATTCCCAGGCACCCGCTCTGCCCCCCCGGGCGATACAATACTCCCGGTGAGGTCCACGCATATCTTTTGGACATTGGAAACCCTTGAACCCGGGCAATCCGAAACACTTTACCTCAAGGTCTGCACTCGACTGAATCCCGCGGGAAAGCAAGAATTCACATCTCCGGGCACATACATAATCAACGAAGGGGCATATGCGACCGGAACAGATTCGCTGACCGGCGACATGATTGAATCCGAACATGCAAACGCAATAACAGTCGTCATTACCGATAATCCTCAGTTGGTCGATAACACCGCCATCAGCCCTAAGCCACCGGCAGTCACCCTGCCCAAGACCGTGTTCTTCGTGATAGCGTCTTTCGCCTGCATACTGCCTGCGGGGAAACGCCCGAGGCGGAAGAATTAAGCGCCGGTTCTCCTAATGCGCCTTCTGCCTGGCATATATCGAGCATATCAGTCCGACGAATCCGATGCTCATGGCTCCAAGGAAGTTCCTGAACGGGTCGTCGCCCAGCATCGTCAACGCGAGGAATATCAGAAGGCCTATCAATCCGAAACCCGCGCCGATGGTTATCATGAACTTGCCCACTTTCACCCTGTTCTTCGTTTTGATTTTGATGCTCTGCCAGCCTATGAAAAGGCTGCCCAGGATGACAAGAAGCCCTCCAAGGCTTCCTAGAGCCACGAGGACCTGGAACACCATGCCCAGCGCCCTGACCCCGGTGATGTCTATTGCCTGGTCACCGATGGAAGCCCAGGTTGCCGCGCCCGTTACTCCCGCAATCATCATCAGTATTCCGCCAATAATTCCCACAAGGCCAGCTTTTTCGTTCTGGCTTCTCCTTCTGCCTGCTCTGCTCATTTTTTCGCCTCCAATACTTGTTTCAGCTCATTGAAATTCGAAGGATTCCCATCGAGATATCTCTGGACCGGACCCAGTATCTCGGATATGTGCCCTGCGACCGCAGATTTCAGGTCCATGGGGTGAAGCTTTCCCGCACCGAAGGCTGCTGCCAGTTCCTCGTATGCCGTGAAATGCATGTCGCCTCCGAACTTCTCCGGGCGCTTTATGTCCATGTGCCCGAGTTCGGGGAAGATGACCAGCCTTGCGTGCTCGAGAACCGGGTTATCCTCCACCTGGCCCTGCGGACAGAAAGCCTTTTTAAGCTTTGCCTGGACAATGTCCGGCTTGTCGTGCAGGAATATGGCTGAATCCGGATTTGACTTGCTCATCTTGGATTCTGCCGCGTCCATCCTTCCGCTGCCCTGGAGACCCATCAGCAGGGGCCAGTGCAGGGCCACGGGTTTCTTGCAGTCAAGCTTGGGGGCCACGTCCCTCGCGAGCATGTGTGCATGCCTCTGGTCCATGCCGCCTACGACCAGGTCAAGGTCCTGGTGGAATATGTCGGCCGCCTGCATGGCCGGGTACATCAGCTTCGAGGCATCCGAGTCAGCATCCTCCTCAGTTCTTCCCATGATAGTCATGGCCCGTTTTATCCTGGCGACAGTGGATGCCTTAGAGATTCTAATTACCCTCTCCCAGTACTCCTTCCCGTCCACCAGGTCCGAGCCAACGAGATAATGGATGTTCGCGGAATCTACGCCCAGCCCCTTGAGGCAGTCTTCCAAATACCGGCCGCATGCTTGGATTGTGTCGAACCTGCCGTCAAGTTTGTCATTTATCAGGGCGTGCCAGTCAGCGAGAAGTATGTTCACCTGGAAACCGAGCTCCGCCAGATCCTTGACCTTCCTAGCACCGACCAGGGCTTGGCCGATATGGAACAGGCCGGACGGCTCAATGCCCCAATAAGCTTTAAGCTCGCCTCCTTTGGCCAGCAGCTCTGCGGCTTCCTCGGGGGTGACCACCTCGGCGATGCCTCTGGTCAGAATATGGAACTTTTCTTCCTGTTTCATCAGTCCCCCAAAGGCTCTTTTATTATTATTCTTTCCTCTTATTCAAACATAACCCAATATATACACGAAACGTATACTTGGCCACATGGACAGAATCAGGGGTCTTATCAGGGACGTGCCGGATTTTCCCACCAAGGGAATAGTGTTCAAGGACATCACGCCGGTTCTGAAGGACCCGAAGGCGCTAGGCGAGATCATTGACAGTTTCAACAGGATGTACAGGGGCAAGAAGATAGATGCAATCGTGGGAATAGAGAGCCGCGGCTTCATAATCGGCGCTCCCCTGGCCCTGAGAATGAAAATCCCGTTCGTACCGATAAGGAAGGTCGGCAAGCTCCCATTCGACAAGATCCGTGTGAATTACAAGCTGGAGTACGGCGAGGCCACGGTGGAGATACACACCGACGCCCTGGAGAAAGGCCAGCGCGTCGTCATCGTGGACGACCTCCTGGCCACCGGGGGAACGACGGCCGCCAGCATCGAGCTTGTGGAGAAGCTCGGAGCCGAGGTCGTGAGCTGCGCCTTCGTCATAGAACTGGGGTTTCTGCACGGCCGCGAGAAGCTTCCGAAGGGAAAAGTGGAGAGTCTTATTACATATTGAGGGGTTGGATGCTCGTGGGCATTGACATTGTGAACGGCAGGGTCAGAATCCGCGGAGACTGAACAGGTGGAACATGACAGTCCCGGATTCGGACCTTCTGGTTTTCCTGGGATTCGTCATAATCGTGTCCATGTCCGGTGTGATGATGCCCGGCCCGGTCATGGCCGCAGCAATTATCAAAGGGTACAAGGACAGGTTCGCCGGCGTGTGGATTGCCCTGGCGCACGGTGTTGTGGAATTCCCGCTCATTGCCCTGATATATTTCGGCCTTGGCGGCTTCTTCGAAAACAAGGCAGTGATGGCCGCAATCGGACTGGTGGGCGGGGGCATGCTCATTTACATGGGCCTGGGGATGATATCCCACAGGAGGGACAATCCGGAGAAGGAGAAATATCTGCCTCACCATCCTTTCATTATAGGCCTCATAACCTCTCTCTCCAATCCGTATTTCTTTCTCTGGTGGGCCACGGTCGGCCTTCTGCTGATAAGTTCGGCCAGCCTGTTCGGCATCCTGGCAGTCGCGGCTTTCGCCGTTGTGCACTGGTCCTGCGACTTTGTCTGGTATTCGGCCCTGGCTCTCATGGTATTCAGGTCCAGGAATCTTTGGACCCGCCGGACAAGGGCCATTGTCCTGGGCGCATGCGGCGTCGTGCTCGCGGTCTTCGGGATGTATTTCATTGCATCTCCGATAATCGCATGAAATCTCAGGCGCCCGTTATGACCTTCTTCAGCTGGGATTTCGTATGCCTCAGGGCTTCAAGGAATCCCCTGAAAATCAAATAGATCGCGACGATGTATGGCACCAGGTCGGGATAGGCGAGGATCACGATGCCAGCTATCACCGACAGCACCGCGCCGTAATATCCCATTCCGAAGTACTTGTTCCAGTTCACCACACGGTCCCCGCCTGCCACTGCCAGGATGTCTTTGTTTATCTGCCTCACTCCGTTATGGACTTCCTTTGCCTTCCTGCTGGCTTCAAGGGCGGCCAGCCGCGCCTTTTCCTTCGCTTCCTCGATTTTTTTATCTTTATCTGCCATGATGCGCCTCGGGAGATGAATTATCCGGGGCGTATATCATTATGACTGAGGTTACATGAAGATAAATTGAACTACCCTGCGGTTTCAGCAGGGCAGTCTGGAGGGCAATGCCCCATGGCAGGCCGGCGCGGTCTCCGGGACCGGTTGCTTCTCCCAGGGCACTACATGGTCTGAGGGCACAGGCTGCGGCTCGCCGTCCGGCATCGTGTGGGTCGGAGCCTTTGCCCCGGCCGGGACTGCGATGCAGCACAGCACGATGCATGCTGCCAATGCCGCTGCGACCGCTCCCGCGCCGCCCCTCTTCCTTCCGAATGCGTTCATTATTCCTGACCCTATCTTCCTTGTTCCTGCAAGTTTCCTTTGCATTTTTAATCACCGGATGAAATAGGCGCGGACAGGGTTCATATACGTGGTGGGCAAAACTGTTCATTTAGTGGTTAAAACGGGCGTTTGCATGATACGCATGCCGTTAAAAATCCTTCCACCAAAGCCTTAAATATATATTTCAACATATACTATTTGCCTTTCGGGGCGCGGGATTGGGATGTCGTATGTCATGCAAGTATTACTATAGAGGTGGCCTTTGCGCGAACAGCAAGATGGACAAGCCGTTTTGCGTCGGCGAGGACAAGTGCGGGTTTCTGAACGGGAAGATGCCGGCGGCAATGGACACGGGCACGGCCAAGCTTGCGCCCAAACAGGAGATTGAAATCCCGCAGACTCAGGTTTACGAGGATAAGCCGGAAGATTCCATGAGTCAATGGATGGGCGTGTACTGCCCGCATTACCAGAGATTCTTTTGCACCGGGAGCACGGAAGGCTGCAAGTCAGGGTGCTGCGCTACAGCCGTCGATTATGAGAGGGCGCTTTCCGACCACATGGAGAAATTGAAGTGAGCCATTCCGATTGCAGGCATCTCGGAGACGACGGGAAGTGCCAGGGCAGGTACCAGGGCTTCGGCTGCATCGGCGACAAGTGCCGGGACCCGACAATGGGTCCGAGGGCAGGCGGCTGCAGGTGGGGCCGCGCTGACGGCTACTGCAAGAAGCACAAGAAGTTCGAGTGCAAGGGCGAGGACTGCGCGGATTACCAGACCTAGCCGGTCCTGACCCTATCCTCGTAATCCACGGGTAAAACCCCGTAAGCCTGTATCTTTTTGATTTCAAAGCCCCTGGATATGGCCTCTGCCAGCATTTCTTTCGATGGCACTTCTGCCCCGTCGATACCGCCGTCAAGGGCTCCGATCTCTATGTCCAATCTCTCCTGCATGCCCCCTCTCAGTTCCGAGCCCCTCGGGCGCAGCGCGCCCAGGATTAATTTGGTCTTTGGGAACAGCTTCCTGGCATGCGCCACGACCGTTTCCACATCCTCGCCGCCGGGGGGACGGGCATTTGCCAGCTTCGTCCCCTTGGTCGGCCTGAGGACTATTATCGCGATTGTGCTCGGCTGTATCCTGGTCTTCAGGAGGTTGAGGGCGTTGGTCTCCCCCTTCAGCCTCCCGTCGTGAAGGCCCACGCATACGTGTGGGCAGATATGCGGGATTCCGGCGTCCCAGAGGTTGACAAATGTCTCCAGGTAATCCTCGGCCGTGGCATCCAGCCCAAATATCCTTTTGACTGTGGATTTATCGCCAACCATCTCCATGGAGGCTATGTCCACGCCGGCTTCAGCGATCTTTCTGGCCATCCTCCTGTCCGCGAAACCCGTGTGAAGCTTGACGATGAGGCCCATGTCATGGACCTTCCGAATCGCCGGGAGCATTTTCTCCAGGTTGAGCATTTTGCCCTGGCGGTCGCACCCTCCGCTCAGAAGAACTCCCCTGGCTCCCTCTTTTTTCGCATGCTCGCAGGCTTCGAGCAATTTATCCGGAGTGTTGGCAGGTGTCATGTCATGGAGGTATACGCGACCGCAATGGCGGCAGTCCAGAGCGCAGGCGCCGCCTGAGATGGAAATAGACGGGAAATCCGGCCAGACATTGTAGGCCCTGAAAATTTTCTTTCTCATCCTCTCACTCGGCGTTTTCCTTTTCCGCTCCTTCCTTCGGTTTCTCTGGCACGTCAATCTCTCCGTCGAACCTCTCGCCGCACTTGGGGCAGAAATTGTCGTCCGGGCCCACTCCAGCGCCGCACTGGTCGCATGTGAAGGGTTTTTTCTCCTCGAGCGCGTCGTCCCTTGCCCCGGGCGTTTCCGCGACTGCCTCGTCCTCCTTCTGGCGCAGGGCCTTGTCCCATGTGCGGCGCTTCTCCCCGGCGACATTGAGCCACCAGTAGAGGAGGACTATGATGAGGAAAAGCAGCCCGATATTACAGAACATGGACAGCGCCCCTATCGGAATGTACATGCTCCAGTTGTCCAGCTCCGAACCCACAAGAGGACCCAGGCCCACGGTGGTGTTGACGCTGTTTGTGTCTGTCCCGGAACCGAGCACAATGGCGAACCAGTGCGAGTATATCCCGGCGTCCTCGACTGTCATGTCGTAATGGAAATCCTTCCCGTCAATGTAAATAATATCGGTCGGGTCTGTCTCTACCAGCTGGGGATTTTCCTTGCTGAGTCCCCATATCCCCTTCGCATATCCGAGC
This sequence comes from uncultured Thermoplasmata archaeon, assembly GCA_964354755.1. GTDB lineage: Archaea > Thermoplasmatota > Thermoplasmata > SG8-5 > SG8-5 > UBA147. The sequence goes on along the minus strand of CAYHBA010000001.1, from coordinate 88,363 downwards.
TGGACAATGGGCGGGGTGTCGAACGTGGCATTGGAGCGCACTGTCACGTTGAAGCGGCAGACCGTCCCGGGCTCGCCCTTGTAAATGCTGACATTTCCGCCACTGAGCCGGAACCATGCCGCTGTCGTGTTGTATGTTTCGTTCTCAAGGTCTGTGTATGTTTTTGTGTACCAGGTCACATGGGTGGAGGATGTGAGATGTTCGCCCTGCTCTGTCGTGTATGCTTCATGCACCACCAGAGGGCCGTTGATCGCCCCCACGAGCAGGAACATGCCCACGCCTGCTACAAGAAGCATCTTCGAATCGCGCCAGCCGAACAGGTACGGGACAATGAAAGTCACCGCGACGAAGCCTACCATCATCAGGTAATATCCCAAATCCGGGTCGATGTAGATTGCGGCAAGAAGAACTGCCATGTTCAGGGCAAATGTAGCCAACAGGCCAATGACCTTCGCATGCTTCATCTCATGAAGCTTTTCCAGTGGCTCGGGGAGTTTCATCGCGCCAAATAAAGTCTCGCTCGATATTATAGTTTCGTTTCCAATACTGTTTCCAGGTATTTTCGGGGACCTCCCCTCAATCCTTAAGTAATGAGAAATGGATTTACCCCGGTCCATGAAAGGCCTTAACAATGTCGAAATCGAGAATGTGATAAGCCAGATGGCTGAAGATACGAAATCGGGCCATGCCCCGTCCCCGGAGTCGGGAGTGATAGAGGTGGCGGGCGAAGTTTCCGCGCGGAGTTTCAGCCCATTTGAAACTGCAGGCGCCTGTGCAATGACTGCCACGGACGGGGGCAGCGCCGTGCTGCTCGATGCAGGCTCCTTTATTGTAGCTGCGGTGCGGGTCGGCAAGGCTTCGTATTTGGGCAGGGAGAGACAACGCGCTTCAGAGCCAGAGACACACCTTCTGTACCTGTCGGCCGCGGACCTGGAAGCTGCCTATTCGATAATGTTCGGCAAGACAGTCGGCGGGGAACCGCCCGACATGCCTAGGGGCCTTGATGAGGCAGTGGGCCGCATCAGGACCCTGCTTGAATGGAAGGCTGTCGAGGACGCACTCCTCGAGGGAATGCAGCCCGGGTCCGTGCTGGCCTTCGACGGCGCGCTCTGGGCCGGGATAAGGGGCATCGGCCCCATGCTGTCCAGGATAGCGGACAAAGCCGGCCGGGACAGTATCATGCTTTGCGGCATCAGCAAGAGAAGCATGCTGACCCGGGGCTCGAAACCCCTTATACCAATCATCCAGATGGCTGGAGATAATGTTCTGCCGGACCAGAACTGGGTCTATCCTGTCCGGATATCAGGTTATAGTGAGAAACTGTTCGGTCAGGTGAACGTGGCCAAGCTGCATCCTAGGTCCAGGTATGTGTTCAGGACAGACCTCAGCCTGCCCAAAGGAGTCAATACTGGCCAGGCGCTCGGGATGCTCTCATTCCATTCGAACGACCCTGCCTATGTCGGATACCCCTATCCGCTTGCCAGGGTCCACAATGATGTGGCCTTCTCCCGTTCCGAGGTGGAGGACCTCAGGAACTTGCTCAGGTCCGAAGCCCTGCGGAGGGGCATGGACCCGAAGGAGTGGCAGCTGACATTCCAGGATTTCCATGAAGTGCTGGACTCGGGAAGGTGATTGATTGACGGACATTGCAGCCGATGCAGGCCTCGGCCGGATAACAGGCAAGGACGTGACAGAGATAGTTTTCAGGGCGTACAGGAACCAGGATGTTTTCCTGGGCGAGATGCTCATCGGCGAGTGCTCAGACAGCAAAAGGAGGTTCGTGCTCAGGGTCATAAACATCATGCACGGCAACGAGGCCAGCGAAGCCGGATGGGCGCCGAGGACGGCCGGCGCCTTCATGGACGGCGACTCGCGGGACGAGGAGTACCATGTCTACGATGCCGACCGCAGGCTATACAACAACGTGGTGTGCGCCCCGCTCGGGTATCTGGTAGGGGAGGGAAAGGAGGCAGAGTTCCGGAGCCCCAAGACAATCCCCTCGCATTTCTCGAAGGTGAGGAGGGCAGGCAATGACGACTACAGGTTCCTGGAGAGATACCTCGGCGACATAAGGCTGGGCAGCCTGCGCAGCGGCGAGATTGTGATTGACAGGGTTCCGGTGGGCGTCGATTCGCGGGCGCTGTGCCAGCACATGGGCGTTTTCGCGACGACAGGCATGGGCAAGAGCAACCTGATGAAGCGCATGGCCGGAGCCGTCCTGGAAAGCGGCAGGGTGGGGCTTCTGATACTGGACCCGCACGGCGAGTACATCGATGGGGGCAAGGAGGGCCTGAAGGGCCTGTGCCACCATCCGAAGTCGGAGAATCTCGATGTCTATATAACCAGGGAAACGGATTTCAATGCCTCGAGCGTGAGGATCTCCGCGGGCGAGATACAGGTCCAGGATATGGAGAACCTCTACCCGTTCGCAGAGCCGCAGAAGGAGCTGATGAACGCGGCATGGGGCAAGTACAGAGAGGAATGGATACCCTATCTGCTGGACGCGGACACGCAGACAGTGTTCGCGGACTTCCGGGAGCAGTTCCACGAGGGCACCATCAACGTGGTGAAGCGCAGGGCCGCAACCCTGGAGCGGTCAGGCTTCATAGTGCGGGACGAACGCATATCCATGACAAAAACCGTGACATCGCAGCTGCACGGCGGTCGGGTGGTCCTCGTGGACCTTGCCGGCGCGAATCAGAATGAGGAATTGCTGATAAGCAGCGTACTGGCGCGGGCGGTGTTCCAGGCTAACCAGGCCCTCTTCAAGGATAAAAAAGCCTTTGCTTCGATACCCACATGCATGATAGCCCTCGAGGAGGCCCAGCGCGTTTTCAACAGAGCCTGGGGCGGCATATTCCCCCAGATAGCCCGCGAGGGCAGGAAATTCAAGACTGGCCTGTGTGCGATCAGCCAGCAGCCCAAGCTCATCGACCAGGAAGTGATCTCGCAGTTCAACACCTTGGTGATCCTCGGGCTTGCGGACAAGCAGGACAGGGAGAGGCTCGCAGGCTCGGCAAGGCAGGACATTTCCAGGCTCGACTATGAAATCCAGACGCTAATGACAGGCGAAGGCCTCGTGACAGGCCCCAGCACTCCGTTCGCCCTGCCCCTGAAGGTCGACCTGTACGAGACTTATTTGGAGAAGATGGGTCCTTCCAAGGAAATGAAAAAGAAATCCGTGGACAAGGATTTCTTCTAGGAGCGCAGAATGAAGATATTCCATCTGGCTGACACGCACATAGGTTACTCGGCTTACAACGCCCTGAATCCCGACGGGTACAACCAGCGCGAGATGGACATTTACCTGGCATTCGAGCGCATTGTGGACCTGGCGCTGAAGGAATCGCCCGATCTGGTTCTGCATTCGGGGGACCTGTTCGACACTGTGCGCCCATCCAACCGCGCTATTTCTTTCGTGATGGGTCAGCTTCTCAGGGTGTCAGACGCGGGGATACCCATGGCAATAATCTCGGGAAACCATTCCACGCCCAGGCTCAGGGAGACTGGGAGCGTATTCAAGGTGTTCGAGCATGTGAAAGGGCTTCATCTGGCTTACACCGGGACTCTTGAAAAATTCGAGTTCGGCGATTTATCGGTGCATGCGTTGCCGCATTCGGCGGACAAAGGCCTGTTCGACTCTGAGCTTCAGGCCCTCAGACCTGACAAGGAATTCGGGCGCAACATCGCAATGCTGCATTGCGGCGTCGAGGGCATGGAAGTGTTCAGGATGAACGAGTTCAACGAGCTGCTGGCCCCCGGAAACAGGCTCGAGTCCGGCTTCGACTATGTCGCGCTGGGGCATTTCCACGAGCATTGCTCCCCGACAGAGTCGACGGTCTATTCTGGTTCTACCGAAAGACTCGGGTTCGGCGAAGTCGGCCAGCCCAAGGGCTTCGTCGAGCTTGACCCGGACAGGGGCAAATGGAGGTTCAGGGAGACGGCATGCAGGCCCATGATGGACCTCGCGGCCATTGACTGCAAGGGCCTCCAGGCCAAAGACATCTTTGACGCAGCCATGGGCAGCATTGGCTCGTCCGACCTGGAGGGCGCCATTGTGCGCCAGAGATTGAATGAAATCGACAGGCGCCAGCTTGCGCTTCTGGACACGCAGGCAATCAGGAAGGCGGCATCGGAGGCATTGCATTTCGAGCTCCGTCCCCAGGCTGCGGATGCGGACCAGAAGGTGGCCCCCGCTGACGCAGTCTTCGAGTCTGTGGAAAGGGAGTATGTCTCTTTCCTCGCCAGGGTGGTCCTGGACGGCCTGGACGCGGAGAAGCTGGAATCCGAGGGCCTCAAATACCTTGAATCAGGGGGCGGGGAATGAGGCTCCGCTCCATCCAGCTGAGGAACTACAGGCGCTACGAATCAACCGAGCTTGAGCTTCCGGACGGCATGGTCTCGATTGTCGGGGCAAACGGCTCGGGCAAATCCACCCTGCTGGAGGCATTCGCCTGGGCCCTGTTCGGCAACCAGACTGAAATCGTGAGGACGGGCAAGGAGAGCATAAAGCGCCAGGAGGCGGCACACACAGATCCCTGCCTCGTGAGGATAGAGTTCGATTACGAGGACACCACATACATCGTCGAGAGGTCCATGAAAGGCAAGAACCTGACAATGTCTGCTGAGATGTATGCGGGCGGAACCCTCCTGGCAAGGGGCACAGACGATGTGTCGGAGAAGCTGGTGAAGCTGTTCGGCATGGACCACAAGTCCTTCTTCATTTCCGTGTTCGCCAGGCAGATGGAGCTGAACGCGCTCACGGCCCAGCCCAAGGGCGACAGGAAAAAACTTGTGCTGAGACTGCTGGACATTGAGAGCGTGGACGAAGCCATAAAGCTGATACGCGAGGACTCGAGGCTGGCCAAGAACTCGATCGAGGCTTCGAGAGCCGAGCTGAGAGCGCCTGACGGCTCCTCGGCCATCGAGAAAGCCGTAGCGGATATCGCAGACATATCCGCCAAGGTAAAAGAGCTGACCAAGGAAAAAGAGTCGGCGGAAGAAGACATCGCCGGCAAAGAGGTTGTCCAGTCAAAGCTGAAAAGGGAGCTTGAGAAACTCGATAAGCTGGCCAAAGAGAAGAATGCCCTGGATTCGGCCGCTGCCGCGCACAGGAGAGAATGCACAGTGCTGGAATCCCAGAAGAAGGAACTTGCCGCAGAGCTGAAGAAATACAGCGCCAGGGAGGCCGAGTTCATGGAGCAGGAGCCCAAGGCGGCGAAGATGGCCCAGGAACTGGATTCCGTTCTTGGGAAAAGGAAGTCATTAGCAGAGGAGCGGGACTCGGTCAGGGGCGGGATGACCGACCTCAGGGCCGGCATCAGGCAGCTGGAGAAGGAGATTTCCGAGGCTAAAGCCCACATGGATGAGGTTTCAGAACTCGGGCCTGACAGCGACTGCCCGACATGCAAGCGCCAGCTCGGGAAGACATACGAAAAGTTGGTCGCCGACTATCAAGTCCAGATAAAAGAAAAGGAGAAAGCCAGGAAAGGCTCTGAGAAGAAACTGACCATGGCGGAGGAAAAGCTCCAGGACTGCGAGGCCAGGTCGGGCGCCCTGGAGAAGCAGGAGGCCAGGGCAAGGGAGAAGATATCCAGGTTCGACAGGCTCCGCATGGAGGCGGAGCAGGCTTCCGGCATAAGAAAACGCATGAGCGCAGCAGAGAAAAAACTATCAGGAACCAAGGCGGAGCTCGACGCAGTGCTGGAGAAGCTGGAAGGCCTGGACTTCGACGAAATATCATATGCGAAATCCAAGAAGGCGATGGACGATTTGGCCCTGGAGATAAGGGCTTCGGACAGACAGATGGCCCAGCTCACAGCCGAGCTTGCAAGGAATGGCGAGAGGCTGTCCAACCTCGAATCCGCCCTGAAGCGCCTCAGGGACCTGGAGGTGAAGCACGCTGGCCAGGAGGCGAGTGTACAGATGCTCACTGCGCTGGAGAAGGTGATGGGCGACTTCCGCACCTACCTGATTTCCAAGATACGGCCAGCCCTGTCGAGCTCATCCAGCGAGCTGCTGGGGGTGCTGACGGACGGCAGGTATTCGGAGATACGTTTGGACGAGGATTACGAGATTTCCATCGTGGACGCTGGCCAGGCCCATCAGCTTGAACGCTTCTCAGGCGGTGAGAAGGACCTGGCCAACCTGTGCCTGCGCCTGGCCATATCCGAGATAATAGCCACCAGGCACGGCACGAGCAGCTTCGACATGGTTGTCCTGGACGAGATATTCGGCAGCCAGGACTCGAACAGGAAGCGCACGCTCCTGTCGACGCTTAACGGCCTGAGCAACAGGTTTAAACAGATATTCCTCATAACCCATGTTGACGACATCAAGGAGCTGATGGGGAACGTGATTCAGGTCACTGAGAATGCGGACGGCACAAGCTCGGCGAGGGTGGTCCAATGAGAGAGACTGGCCTCACTGCGAGACCCGACCCCTCCAAGCCGGTGCAGCCGGTGACATCGGCGGGCGGGGTGATACTGGACAGCGAGAGCAGGGTCCTCATGCTGCACAGGAAGCTGGAGGGAACCTGGGTGCTGCCCAAGGGCCGCGTCGAGCCCGGAGAGAGCCTGCGGGACACTGCTCTGCGGGAGGTCGCGGAAGAGACAGGCCTCAGGGACCTGACAGTGGTGAAAGAAATCGGCCTGGTCAGGTATGTCTTCTACTGGCGGCCCGACAATGTCAATTACAGGAAGACAGTGCATTACTTCCTGATGAGGCTGAACGGCTCCAAGGCGGACCGCATGAAGCTGGAGGAGGATTTCTCGGAGCATGCCTGGCGCACCGTGGACGAGGCGGTGAAGCTCCTGACTTTCGAGAACGACCGCAGGATTGTTCGGTCGATTATTGCTGCATAGAATTAATGGGAACCCCATCACGGGCCGCATCATTCGAAAAATAGCTTTGCCACATGCTCCCCGTCTTCGATTTTACCGGTGTCCTTGAAGCCGAATTTTTTATAGAATCCTTCCGGACCGCCTTCGGCACGGATGTAACTCAATGTCATGAATTTCGCTTTGGGTGATTTCCGGATCCGCCCGATGATAAGGAGTAACCCCTTTTCTCCGAAGCCTTTGCCCTGATGCTTCTCATCGATCATGAACCGCCAGAGGTAATAAGTTCCTTTCTTCCTGTCCTCATGCAGCATGACGAAACCCACAGGTGTGTCATCGGCATATATCGCTCTGAACCATGCATGTTTATTATAACAACCTTGCGCGATAGAGACTGCGTTTGTCGCGACGAATTTTTTCTGCGATTCTGCCACACACAGCCTGAGTACCTGGGTAAGATTTTTCCTAGTAACCTGGCGCAGACTCACCTTCGATCTTTGTCCTGGTTTCGCCACCTTTTCTGCCATTCGAACTCTCCTTGCATTTGAAAATGCCGGAGCATCGCATCGTATGCCCATTAATATTTATATCTGCATTATCGGAAGATTGGCAAACTAAGGTTTTTATTGGCGAACGTCTTCCCGAATTATGGCGATATTCTGTACAAGTATCTGATTGTTGAAAAGAAAGAGAGAGTGACGATTGTAAAGGTGAACAAGCCAGAGGTTTTGAATATACTGGACACACACACGGTCCTTGAAATAGAGCAATGCTTCACCGCCCTCGGGAAGGACCCCGAGACTGACGCAATCATCCTCACCGGCGCCGGAGAGAAGGCTTTCATAGCCGGTGGCGACATCAAGGAAATGTCAGTCAAGAATCCCATCGGCGGAAGGGAATACGGGAGGAACGGCCAGCGCTGCTGCTTCGCAATCGAGAACTGCCCCAAGCCTGTAATCGCGGCAGTGAACGGCTACGCCCTGGGTGGCGGCACAGAGCTCGCGATGTCCTGCGACATCATCCTGGCCTCGGAGAAGGCCGTGTTCGGCCAGCCAGAGGTGAAACTCGGCATCACTCCAGGATTCGCGGGCACCCAGAGACTGCCAAGGATTGTCGGGAGGGGCCGCGGGAAGGAACTTGTATTCAGCGGCAGGAGCATAAAGGCCGAGGAGGCTCTCAGGATTGGCCTGGCCAACAGGGTCTGTCCCCCCGAGAAACTGATGGAAGAGGCTTTAAAACTTGCAGAGCGGATTGCGGCCAACGGCCAGCTGGCCGTGCGGTCCTGCAAGGAGCTGATAAACTTCGCCATGGACAACGGCCAGGACACGGGCCTGGCAAAGGAGGCCGATGCCTTCGGGGTCTGTTTCTCCACGGAGGACCAGAAGGAAGGGATGAAGGCGTTCACGGAGAAGCGGCAGGCGAAATTCAAGGGAAATTGAACACCGGCCAACCATCCCTATATTCAGTTCCAGCCACCGCGACCATGCCCCGCCTGTACGAGGATTGTAGCTCAATAGCAATTTATAACATCAATCCGAGCAAGCCGAATTGCGTGCAATTCGGCGCTGAAGGCGGGATCGTGGGCAGGGTTCGGACCCTGCCTGGTGACGATTGAGCTCATCCTTTGGATGCCTCGCTCGTGAGGGCGGGGAGGTGTGGACTCGATAGTCAACTTGGGCTATGAAAACCTACTAATATTCTATCTCATTATTGGGCTTGGTCGTTACAATGGACTTCACCCTCACGAAGGAACACCAGATGCTCCGAGCCACCGTCCGGGCATTCGCAGAGAAGGAGATCAAGCCCATAGCCGCGGATATAGACAAGAACGGCGACATACCCAGGGAGATGCTGGACCGCATGGGCGAGATGAACCTGATGGGCATGACCGTGCCCAAGGAGTACGGCGGCGCAGGGTGCGACAAAATTTCCTACATGATAGCCCTGGAGGAGGTGGCCAGGGTGTGCGGGTCCACGGGCCTCGTGATGGAAGCCCATAACTCACTCGGGCTCGGCCACATCTTCGAAAGAGGCACTGAAGAGCAGCGCAGGAGATGGGTTCCCGGCATAGCGAGCGGAAAGCACCTGGCCGCATGGGCGCTGACAGAGCCGAACGCCGGCTCCGATTCCGGAGGCATGTGCACGAGGGCCGAGCTGGACGATGACGAGTGGGTTCTCAATGGAACCAAGGTGTTCATCACCAACCCGGCGATAGCTGATTTCGTCACTGTCATGGCTGTCACGGACAAGTCCAAAGGCGCCAAGGGCATCAGCGCGTTTGTCGTGCCGACCGGCACTCCGGGATACACTCTCGGCACGAGCGAAGATAAACTCGGCCTTAGGGGCTCGCACACTTCCGAACTCGTTTTCGAGAACTGCCGCATCCCGAAGGACCACATCCTCGGCGAGCCCGGGACTGGTTTCACCGGGGCGATGAACATCCTGGACAGAGGCAGGGCCGCTGTCGGCGCGCTTGCCGTGGGCATAGCCCAGGGAGCTCTGGACGAGTCAGTGAAATACTCCAAGGAGAGGGAGCAGTTCGGCAAGCCGATTGCCAAGTTCCAGGCGATACAGTGGATGCTGGCTGACATGGCAACGCGCATCGAAGCCTCGCGGCTTCTGGTCTACCGCGCTGCATGGATGGAGGACAAAGGCATGAGATTCTCCAAGGAGGCTTCCATGGCCAAGCTTTACGCGTCAGAGATGGCGACGCAGACATGCCTGAACGCGATTCAAATCCACGGCGGTTACGGTTACACGAAGGACTACCCGGTCGAGCGCATGCTGCGCGACACGAAGCTCATGGAGATAGGCGAGGGCACGAGCCAGGTCCAGAGGATTGTGATATCGAGGGCCATATTGGGAAGGTAATCAGAAAGCGTGGTCGGCCAGAATTTTCACGCCCAGCAATATCAGGATTAATCCGCCGACAATCTCCATCCGCTTGCCGAACTTCTCTCCCAGCCTGCTGCCGAACAGGCCTCCGACGACTGCGAAGCCGAACGATGCCAGGCCGATTATCAAGGCAGGAACTGCAATGTCGATTTCCAGCATCGCATAGGAAATTCCGACAGCCAAGGCGTCGATGCTGGTGGCGACCGATAGGACGAGCAAGACCTTCGTGTTCCTGATGTCCAGGTTCGCGCACTCGTCCTCGTTCTCGAGCCCCTCTTTGAGCATCTTGAGGCCGACGGCGAGGAGCAGGATGAACGCAATCCAGTGGTCGATGTCCTCGATGTGGGAGGCGAATGCAGTCCCGCCGGCCCAGCCAAGGAAGACCATCATGGCCTGGAACCCGCCGAATGCCAGGCCGAGCCTGAGGGCGTCGCTCCGCCCGAACCCGGGCATGACTATGCCGCATGATAGCGAGACAGCAAGGCAGTCCATGGCCAAGCCGATGGCCGTGAGCAAGATTGTCAGGTAATCCATTGACCGCGGAAAATGCGACTCAGTATTTTAACACTGCTTACTGCACAAATGCCGAGAACGCTCAGCTCTTCAGGACTGAGATGAATCGGCATGGACAGTCGTCGATATACCGTTGCATGCCGTGCTCATCTGTTCAAAGAGAATCGAAGCCATTCGGCTTCGATGGTTCAGGCATGCAACTGCCCTAAGGTAAACTTCGAGCCCGGCAACAAACGCCAGCCCTTTTAAGGGCTGGTAGTTTACATTTTTCCGAGACCAGGCGCACTGCTTTAATACATGGTCTTTTATTCTGTGTGCTGAGTCTCAATTTCAGGACGGAGGTTGCGAAAATGGCCAAGTATAAAATCGCCTGGCTGCCGGGCGACGGAATAGGCACCGAAGTGATGGAAGCTGCGCGCATCGTGCTGGACAAATTAAAATTCAACGCCGAGTACATTCACGGTGACATAGGCTGGGAATGCTGGTGTAAGGAAGGCGACGCATTTCCCCAGAGAACGATAGACCTTCTGAACAGCGTGGACGCCTCGATGTTCGGGGCCATAACTTCGAAGCCTGTAAAGGACGCGGAGAAGGAGCTGGTGCCTGAGCTCCAGGGAAAGGGGATGGTGTACCGCTCTCCGATCGTGAGGATGCGCCAGCTCTTCGACCTGTACATCTGCCTGAGGCCGATAAAGGGCTATGCCGGCAATCCGCTGAACTTCAAGGAGAACATCGACATAGTCGTCTTCAGGGAGAACACCGAGGACCTGTACGTCGGAGTCGAGTTCAACACTGTCCCCCAGGAACTGAGGGACGTGCTGCTCAAGACCTCTCCGAAAACCTTCACACCTTTCAAGGATTTACCCCTGGACCAGTATGCGATTTCCTGCAAGATAAACACGAGGAAGGGCTCCGAGAGAATAATTCGCGCCGCATTCGAGTTCGCAAAGCAGCACGGCAGGAAGAAAGTTACTGTCGTCCACAAGGCCAATGTGGTCCGCGCGACAGACGGTCTTTTCCTAGAGACTGCCAAAGCTGTTGCCAAGGACTATCCCGACGTCCAAATGGACAATGCGAACATCGACGCGATGTGCATGTGGCTCCTGAAGAACCCTTTCAATTATGACGTTCTTGTGGCGCCTAATTTGTACGGAGACATCGTTTCCGACCTGTGCGCCCAGATGGTCGGCGGCCTCGGATTCGGCTGCTCCGGGAACATCGGTGAGAAGCTCGCGGTGTTCGAGCCCACGCACGGCTCCGCGCCCAAGCATGCCGGAAAATGCAAGGCCAACCCGATAGCCACGATTCTCGCTGCCAAGATGATGCTGGACTGGCTGGGCGAGAAGCAGATGGCTCAGAAGCTGGAGAAGGCCGTGGCCGAGGTCATCAAGGAAGGCAAAGTCAGAACTTACGATATGGGCGGAAGCTCCAGCACGATAGACATGGCAAAGGCCATTGCCGGGAAGCTGTGATGTCATTCCAGTTCTGTGTCCTGGGCAGCGGCAGCAGCGGCAACTCGGTCGCGTTCTGGGACTCGGAAACCATGTTCCTTGTGGACGCCGGATTCTCATGCAAGGAAACTACCAGACGAATGGGCCAGGCAGGACTCGACCCCGAGGACCTGGAAGCGATATTCATCTCTCATGAGCATTCTGACCACATCTCCGGCGCGAGGGTGATACAGAAGAGATACGGGCCAAGGATACTCACCGCACCCCCTGTCGGCGGGTGGCTGGAGGCGAAGCTGGGATTGGCGACCGAACACATACTCATCGCGGATGAGACCGAAGAGCTGGGCAGGTTCCGCATCACTCCTTTCGGGGTGAGCCATGACGCATCCTTCACGGTTGGCTTCATGATCGAGAGGAACAAAAGGAAAGTGGCCATGGCCACGGACCTGGGCCATACGACTCCGGACCTGGAGGAAAAATTCGCAGGCTCGGATGCGGTGATACTTGAATCCAATCATGATGTCCAGATGCTGAAAGAAGGACCGTACCCGGCATTCCTGAAGAAGCGCATACTGGGGAAGCAGGGCCACCTGTCCAATGTCCAGTCCTCGGAGATGCTGGTGAAGGTCGTGGGCCCGAGGACCAGACATGTGACATTGGCGCATATCAGCCGTGAGAACAACACCCCGGAGAAGGCGTTCGATGAGGCCAGCAATGCATTCGGCACCGGAAAAAAGCCGGAAATTGAGCCGGCCTCGCAATTTGATATTGGAAATATTATAAAAATAAGGTGATAAAATGCAAAACGGAGAAGAAATCGTTGCAGAGCTGATGCGTCTGGCTGCGGTCACGGCGCCCAAAGCAGTCGGCCAGGACTTCATCGAGGTGAAGGTCTGCACCAGGGCCGAGATGGACAAGGTGGCGAAGGAAATGCTCGCCATCGGCAAGGAGAAGGGGACGCCCAACTGGGACAGGGACGCCAAGGGCATAGAGAAGTCAGGCGGCTTGATTTTCATAGGCGTGCTCGAGCACAAGGGGCCAGGCCTGAACTGCAGGGCATGCGGATACGAGTCATGCGCCGAGTTCAACAAGGCCAAGGCCAGCGGGGATTTCGAGGGCCCGAACTGCATGCTCCGGCTGCTCGACTTGGGAATAGCGCTGGGCTCGGCCGTGAAAACCGCTCAGATCCACAATGTGGACAACAGGATAATGTACAGAGCCGGAGTAGCTGCGAGGCGGCTCGGGTTCATGAAGTCGAATGTGATAATGGGAATACCGCTGAGTGTATCTGGGAAAAATATATATTTCGACCGGTAATCTCATCGTTTCCAAAATGGTGATTACCGGCAGACGATGTGAATCCCTAATGTTTACAGAATGTCGATTCATGGCGAATTCTTTAATTGCTGAGATTTAGCTCTCGAATTCACCGATTGGTTTCAAATTGATGGGAATATTATGGTGCTGGATTCAGACAGAAAATGTTCCCGCACCATCGTCGAATGCATCGGTATCGATTGTTGCGAGTTGCATTCAACATTTCCCCTAAAAACCCCCGATTGTGACATCCTCACTCGGGCGCACACATAATAACAAGTATGCCTGCCTTGACAGCCGGGGCATGGTGGTGTAAGCCCCTGATTCCAGCAGCCTATATTCGTTAAAACCGATGCCCTATCTTCACGAGATTGTCCTCAATTTTCCCGAGATGGCTACCGTCCAACAGAACCATTTCAGCCTTCCCGATATCTGCCAGATTGTGCCTCAGCACCGTCCCTATCTTCCTCTGGCCGAGGTCGTTTATGCGGCTTCCCCCGCACAGCGAATTGAACGCGGGAATCATGAGGAAGCCCTCGCCGAGCACCGAGTATTCTTTGTGAGCTTCCTTGAAGTCCCACTTGCCCCTGATCCAGCATCTCTCTGCCGACCTGGTCTCGATGCCGTCCACGAACACCGCCTGGGGGTGAACATGGCCCATGAGCACAGTACTGGAGGCCATGACCTCATCCGAGGGCCAGCAATGGCCGTGCCAAATTCCCATGTTGCCCAAAACAAAGCCCTTGTTGGAATGGAGTTTCACATCCGGGGGCAGGTAATCGGCTATGCCGCCGTCGTGATTGCCCGGCACCAGGTGGATTTCCCTTACGACCTCAAACAGCGATTCCAAAAGCCTGGGAATCTCCCTTTCCTCGAGGAAGCTGGACATCGGAATATTGTGCTTTATATCTCCAGCAATAACCAGCGTTTTTGCCCTGGTTTTCTTCAGCAACTTGACGAGCCTGGCCTGAAGCTCCGGTGTTCTTCCCGGAATCTTGGCGCCGGCCAGGAAAATCTCGTGCTCGATGCCTATGTGCAGGTCTGCCACGACGAGTGTTTTTTCCTCCTTCGCGAAGAGGGCTGGCTCCCCATGAACCGGGACAAGGGCCATGGCACTGCCATAGGGACAAGAAATAAAAAACCATGCCCAAAACCTTATGAAACCTGGCGGTTTACAGGTGATTATGGCGCCTCAAGTCCTCATAATCATGGGCAGCAAGTCAGACCTTCCTGTCGGCCAGAAAGCCGTGGACACGCTGAAGGAGCTGGGCATCTCCTGCGAGATAAAGGTGGCCTCGGCACACAGAACCCCGAAGCTGGTGGCAGAGTTGGTGGAGAAATCGGATGCGAAAGTCTTTATCGCTATCGCAGGCTTGAGCGCGGCCCTTCCAGGGTCTGTTGCCGCCAACACCATCCGGCCGGTGATAGGGGTTCCAGTCAGCGGCAAGGTCAATCTCGATTCTGTATTATCAGTAGTCCAAATGCCGCCCGGGATACCGGTCGCAGCAGTGGGCCTGGACAGGGGGGAGAATGCCGGAATACTCGCGGCCCAGATACTTGCCCTGGGGGATACAGAAATTGAAAAGAAGCTCCTGGAGCACAGGAAGGACCAGGAGAGGAAGGTCCGCGAGGACTCTGCGGGGCTGGGGGCCCAGTGATGTTCGACCCGGCCAAGTTCTGCGGGGAGGCCATAGCCCGGATAAAAGAACAGATTGACGGGAAGGCCATCATTGCCTGCTCCGGGGGAGTGGACAGCGTGGTGGCGACAGTCCTTGCCAGCAGGGCAATCGGAGACAAGCTGCTCGCAGTCCATGTGGACACCGGATTCATGAGGAAAAATGAATCCGCGGATGTCGTCAAGATGATGGAGCGTATGAACATCAACCACCAGTTCGTGGATGCCAGCAAGGATTTCTATGCCGCCCTGAAAGGCGTTACTGAACCCGAGGAAAAGAGAAAAATCATCGGGGAGAAGTTCATCAGGATTTTCGAGAAAGAGGCCAAGGCCATAGGCGCCAAGTTCCTTGTCCAGGGCACAATAGCGCCCGACTGGATAGAGAGCGGCGGCGAGCTCAGGGATGTGATAAAATCGCATCACAATGTCGGCGCCTTGCCCGAGAAGATGGACATGAAGCTGGTCGAGCCCCTCAGGGACTTGTACAAGGACGAAGTGAGAAAGCTGGGCAGGCACCTGGGCATAGAGCTTGCGGAGCGACAGCCCTTTCCAGGTCCAGGTCTGGCTATTCGTATTATGGGCGAGGCAACTGAAGAATCCGCCCATATTGTCAGGGAGGCCTGCGCCATAGTCGAGGAGGAGTTCGAGAAGGCTGCCAAGGCAGGCAAAATGGAGCTTCCCTGGCAGTATTTCGCAGTACTCACCCCAGTGCAGACTGTAGGTGTCCATGGGGATGTCCGGGCCTACGGATACACTGTCGCGGTGAGGGCCGTGCAATCGCTGGACGGTATGAGCGCGGCCTATTCTAAAATTCCCCACGAGGTCCTGGACAAGATATCAATCCGGATAACCAACGCGATGAAGGACAAGGTGAATCGGGTGGTATACGACATCACGAACAAACCGCCAGCTACCATTGAATGGGAATAGGCTTGTTCAAGGGCTTTTATCGTCCTGTTTTTTCGCAGGCCTCTGCTCCTTCGGCCCTCTGCGCCTGTTGGCCCACCAGAAGAATATCGCGAAGATTATGATCGCCGCAGCCAGCACATAATAGAAATTGTTTGTCTTGCATGAACTGCATTCTTCTCCATCCTGGGCCAAGGCACCACCTGCCATGGGGAAAAGCAGAACAGCTGCCAAGGCAAGGGCCAAGGCGCATTTCAGCCTCATAGGGATTCAGATGGAGCCATGGGATAATATTGTTTCGCCATTGATTGAATGTACCGTCTGGTCGCATTTGGGAGATTGTGGTCAACCAACAGAAATGCTAGCTGATTTGTTGGAGGATGGTTGCTCTAGCCCAGGAAGGTGGGATTTTCAACTTCATTATCCTTTAATGTTGGCGGTAGATGATAATTAACCTTCCGCCTACCCAAACAGTATCAACAACACATATTGCTATCTCTAGCACAGCGAAGGTGGGATATTCGGCTTCACTTGAAGCATATTACGGGCAATAGCCGAATATCCACCTTCGGCACGACAATAAACGTAAAGAAAACAGAGTGCCGAAGGTGGGATATGAACCCACGGCCTTCGGATATCTCAGGCAAGACATCCATGCGTCTCAAACAATCCCTATGAGTCCGACGCTCTACCAGGCTGAGCCACTTCGGCATGCTGAAGCTGCCGCTTGGAATTGGTTGATAATATAAGTCTTTTTGTTATAACGGAAAAAAGACCGGGGGCTTTCCCCCAGCCCCACCCGGGCAAGAAAAAAAGAGAAAGAGGGCAGCGGAGATGAATGAACCTGATTATGCGTACAGCGCCTGCTGGAGCTTTATCTCGCGCTTCATTCTGATGGCGCAGAGCATGATTCCGCAGACTGTCATGGCGTTGCCGGCCATGTGGCCGGTGCTGTGTGTGAGGCTGTGGCTATCTATTACTAACGCTGCCGATTCCGCTTTGATTCGCGGGATGCTCATCTCGTATTCGTACCCTCTTTGTTGCACCTATAGCCTCCTCGGAACCTTTCGGTCCCGTGGTCAAAATAGTATAATATGGTTATAAACCCTGCTTGGTGATAACCGGGTTGTACACCATGCGGACCCGCCCACCGAAAACCTAAATAGCCCTTTCCCATCCCAGAATACATGCTCTCGGAGAAGGAGATGAAGAGGCGGGTCAAGGATGAAGCATCCAGGGACCCGGAGAAGTTCTTTCCCACAGACACGATGCGGGCCATGGGCCTCGAGAGAAAGCATTGCCCCAATTGCGGCACTTACTTCTGGACCAGCGACCCCGAGAGAAAGGTGTGCGGGGAGCCTATGTGCGTGGGCGGGTACACGTTCATAGGCAGGAAGGCCTGCGGGCACCGGATGGACTTCATAGGTGTGTGGCAGAGGTTCTCCGACTTATTTTCAAAGAGAGGTTACACCCCAATAAACAGGTATCCCTCCATATCCAGGTGGAACCCCACCTCCGAGTTCACGCTTGCGAGCATCACGGATTTCCAGCCCTACGTGGTCAGGGGCGAGGTCAAGCCCCCTGCGAATCCGCTCGTGGTCCCCCAGACCTGCCTCAGGTTCAATGATGTCGATAATGTCGGGATAACAGGAAGGCATAATACAGGTTTCATAATGATAGGCCAGCATGCCTTCGAATCCGCAAAAAAATATGACCAGCCCAAATACTTCGAGGACATACACGAATGGCTGGTCAGGGGCATGGGCATCCCCCTGAAGGACATTGTCTATCACGAGGACGCATGGGCGGGTGGGGGCAATTTCGGATGCAGCCTGGAGTTTTTCTCCGGAGGACTTGAGATAGGCAATCAGGTCTACACCATGTACGAGCGTGTCGGGGACGACCTGAAGCCGCTGGAAATCAAAGTCCTGGACATGGGCATGGGCCAGGAGAGGCCTGCCTGGTTCTCCCACGGGACGCCGACAGCCTACGAGCCGAACTTCCCGACAGTGATGGAGAGGCTTTTCCGAACCGCAGGAATATCCGCGCGGGGCGAGGAGAAGGAGACGATGGCCAGGTTCCTGCCTTACTCCGGGCTTCTTAACATGGACGATGTCGGGGACATGGACAAGGCCTGGGCCGAGATTGCCGCAAAGATAGGGGCCGATGTCGGGAGTCTCAAGCGCCAGGTTATGATGAACGCGGCCCTCTATTCGATTGCAGACCATTCCAGGGGCTTGCTTTTCGCCCTGACGGACGGCGGCTTGCCATCCAATTCAGGGGGCGGGTACAACCTCAGGCTGATTTACCGCAGGGCCATGGATTTCATAAAAAAGTATCAATGGGACATTGAATTGGCTGATGTTTGCCAATGGCACGCGAAATACCTTAAACCGCAGTTCCCGGAGATGCTGGAGGCCATGCCAGAGGTCCGGGAGATTCTCGGGAACGAGAAATCCAAGCACTTCCAGACCAAGGAGAAGGCTCTGTCCACGGTGAAGCGCCTGAAGGAGAAGCAGGCCCGGGTCTCGCTCGATGACCTGCTTAAGCTGTACGATTCCCAAGGCATCACGCCGGACCTGCTGGTCTCCGAAGGCCTGGAGGTGAAGATACCGGGCGACTTCTTCGCCCAGGTCGCTGCCCTGCATGAAAAGTCGGAAGCAGCCGCCAAGACCCAGAGGGAGGAGGATATCGACATGGGCCAGCTTCCGGAGACAGGCATCCTTTACTACGATGATTACTTGGCCCTTGACTTCGATAGCCAGGTCCTGGCAGTGAAGGACAACATGATTGTCCTCAGGGAAACGGCCTTCTATCCGACATCCGGAGGCCAGCTGCATGATACCGGAACACTCGAAGGCCCCACAGCCCTCAAGGTCCTTGACATATTCAAACAGGACGGCGTGATAATACACAGGACCGAAGGCGATATGACAGGCTGGAAGCCCGGAATTGCGGCCAAAGGCCATGTGGAGGAAGCCAGGAGAAGACAGCTGGCCCAGCACCACACTGTCACCCATATAATCAATGGCGTATGCAGGAAGGTGCTCGGGAACCATATCTGGCAGGCCGGCGCCGAGAAAACCGAGGAGAAGGGAAGGCTTGACATCACACACTACGAAGCTCTCACCCAGGAGCAGCTTGAAACCATAGAGGATAGGGCCAACGGCATCATCCGGGATGCCCTGCCAGTGGAATCCATGATACTGCCCAAGGACGAGGCCGAGAGAAGGTTCGGGTTCAGGCTGTACCAGGGCGGCGCCATACCGGGCGCGATCCTCCGTGTGCTCAGAATAGCCGACCTGGACACGGAGGCCTGCGGCGGGACCCACCTGAAAAACACTTCAGAGGCAGTAAGGATAATAATCACAGGCACCAAGAAGATTCAGGACGGGATAGTCCGGATAGAGTATGTGGCAGGGAACAGGGCCCAGGAGATTTACAAGTCAGACATGGCAATCCTGACCAGGGCGATGACGTTGCTCGGGGCCGACGGTCCAGGCTCGGTCGGGGAATCCTGCCATGCGATTTTCTCCTTCTGGAAATCCCTGAAGAAGGCCACCGCCAAGGTTTCCTCGATGCCCAAGGAGCAGAGGCAGGAAGTGCTCGATGAGGTTCTCGCCAAAGCCAAGGCCGACCCGGCATTCGCCATCCTGGAGGCCTACAGGGCTGCGGGAAGGCCGCAGGGCATGGACGAGGTCGCCCCGAAGCAAGGCCTGGATATAGCCAGGCCGCATGAGTACATCATGGCCTCATGCGCCGCATTCAAGGTCCAGAAGGAGCATCTGGGCAGAACACTTCTCAGGTTCCTTTCGGAAATCGATGCCTGGCTGTCAGAACTCGGCATATAGCGAACTTATTGGGGAAAAAGATAAGAACAACTTAACACTTTACTATTATGAGGAGAACTCATGCTAACCTGTTTCATACTCATAAGGGTGGAGGCCAAGAAGGAGGACCTTGTATACGACAACCTGGTTCAGGTCAAGGAGATAGAGGGCATAAGGGAAGTTTTCGGCGAGTATGACATGATATGCAGGATGGAGGCCAGGAACCTGAAGGAGCTGCGCAGCCTTGTCATCCAGAAGGTCAGGAGCGTGCCCGGCGTGCTCTCCACCACGACACTTATAACGTCCGAATGAGCCGGAACCATCAGAAAACCTTTATAACAAGCATTTTTATCTGGCGCAATGTGGCTTCGGCCCGGTGTGTCAATGGACGATTACGACGCCAAGGCGATAGAGAAGAAATGGCAGGATATATGGATCCAGCAGAAGCTCTACAGCTTCGATGCCAAATCAGAGAAACCAGCTTTCAGCATTGACAACCCGCCCAGGTATGCCTCCGGCCCTCTGCATGTTGGACACGCAACGCATTATACCCATATCGATTTCGCGGCCAGATTCAAGTGGCAGACCGGTTACAATGTCCTATTTCCTCTGTGCGTCGATGTGAACGGCATGCCCATAGAAGTGAACGTGGAAAAGAAGCACGAAATACGCATGAGGGACACTCCCCGCCAGGAGTTCATCCGGCTCTGCAAGGAGTTCGCTGACGCCAACTTGGACCGCATAAGCCTCCAGTTCAGGATGCTGGGCTGCTGCATGGACTCCACCCAGTTTTACAGGACCGATGCGGAGTATTACCGCAGGCTCACGCAGATTACCTTCATCCGGCTGTACAACCGGGGTCTCATATACAAAGGGCTGGCACCCGTGAACTGGTGCCCGAGGTGCGGAACTGCCCTCGCCGATGCCGAGGTCGAGTACGCGGACAGGGAATCCACCCTGAATTTCATCAGGTTCAGCGTGTCAGGCCAGGATGATGGCGCCATTGTCGCGACGACAAGGCCGGAGCTTATTTGCACCTGCAAGATGGCGGCCGTGAACCCGAAGGACGGGAAGATGGCCCACCTGATCGGGAAGAAGCTGATAACGCCTGTCTACGGCAAGGAAGTGGATGTAATAACCGACGACAAGGTGGACCCTGAGTTCGGGACCGGGCTGGTGATGATTTGCAGCATCGGGGACAAGGACGACCTGGAATGGCTGTACAAGTACAACCTCCCGATAGAGAACGCCATGGACGGCCAGGGCATCATGAACCAGACCGCCGGCAAGTACAAGGGCCTCGGAATCGCCGAGGCCAGGTCAGCCATAATTGCGGACCTGAAAGCGGACGGCCTCCTGCTGAAGCAGGAACCCGCGAAGCAGAACGTAGGCGCCTGCTGGCGCTGCCGCACTCCCATAGAATTCCTCCAGATGCCCCAGTGGTTCCTCAAGACCCTAGACGCGAAGGATGACGTGCTGAGGATGGCCGACGAGGTCAACTGGCATCCCGAGTTCATGAAGATAAGGCTTCAGGACTGGGTCGGCTCGCTCAACAGGGACTGGGTCATTTCCAGGCAGAGGTTCTTTGCCACACCCATACCCCTGTGGGAATGCAACAGCTGCGGGGACATAGTGCTGGCCAAGGAGGAGGACTGCTACATCGACCCGACTGTCCAGGCTGCGCCCGTTCCCGAGTGCCCGGAGTGCGGGGAGAAGCTGCAGGGCTGCCAGGATGTCTTCGATACATGGATGGACTCCTCGATTTCCCCGCTCTATGTCACATTCTGGGAAAGAGACATGGAGCTGCACAAGAAGCTCTGGCCCTCCAGCCTGAGGCCGCAGAGCCACGACATCATCAGGACATGGGCCTTCTATACGATCCTCAGGAGCCATTACCTCACCGGGATAAAGCCCTGGAAAGACATCATGATAGACGGCTTCATACTCGGCCCGGACGGAAAACCGATGCATGCCTCCGATGGCAATGTCATTGATCCAATCGAGCTGCTTGACAAATACGGGGCCGATGCATGGCGGTATTACTCAGCCACAGTGTCCCTGGGGGAGGACAGCGCCATCCGTTTGAAGGACATTGTGCACGGCCAGAGATTCTGCGCCAAGCTGTGGAACATACACAAGTTCCTCTCGAAGGCGATAAAGAAGCCCGAGGCGGTCCCCTTATCCGATTTGAGGCCATCGGACAGATGGCTGCTCACCCAGTATTCAAGGCTGGTCAGGGAAGTGACCGGAGATTACGGGGAATTCCACTTCGACAGGGCCATGAGGAAGCTGGAGCATTTCGTGTGGCATGTGTTCGCTGACCATTACATAGAGATGGTGAAGCACAGGATGCCCTCGGAGGACAAAGCGCTGGCGTACACACTGCACGAGGTCGGCCTGGGCACGCTCAAGATGCTGGCTGTCGTTCTGCCGCACATCACGGACGAGATTTACGAGAAAATCTACAGGGAATACGACGGCGCAAAAAGCATCACGGTGTCGGATTGGCCCTCGCCAGTCCATGAGGATGAGGACGATTTCGCGAACGGCGAGATTCTCAGGGATGTCATTGCGGCGGTCCGGAGCTGGAAGTCCGAGAACGGAATGCCGCTGAGCGCCGGCCTGAGCATTGTCGAGATAGTCGGCGCCCGGGCAGAGAATCTTATGGGCTCCGAGCAGGATATAGCCGGAACGCTGAAGACCGCGGATGTCCTCCTGAAGACTGAGGCGGATGTCGTGGAGAAGGTTGCCGGGATCAAGCCTGTCCATGCAATTCTGGGCCCCAGGTTCAAGCAGCAGGCAAAGGAAATATCCGAAAAGCTGGCCGCTGTCGACCCGACCGAGGTGGCGGCCGCCCTGGAGAGCGGGGAGCTGGATGTCCAGTTGGGTAGCGGCGAGACAGTCAAGATAGAGCCAGACATGGTTCAGATAATCAAAGTCCCCATGCTGGACGGCAAGGAAGTGAAGTCAGTCAGCGTCGGAGACCTTCTTATATTGATAGGAAAGGGTGATTGAATGGAGGCCATGCATGAGAAGGCGATAGAGACACTGAAAGGCGTTATAGACCCACATGTCGGGCTGAGCGTCTGGGACATGGGATTGATACATGACCTGCACATCGACGGGGGCGTGGCCAAGCTGACGTTCATACCCACGAGCCCGTTCTGCCCGCTGGGGATACAGCTGGCAATCAGCATAAAGCAGGCTCTGGCCAAGCTCGAAGGCATCAAAAAGGTTAACATTACGATAGAGGGCCACATGAACGCCAAGGAGATAAACGAGATGCTGGCGCGCGATTAGGCGCCAGAACGCAAGAATTGATTAGAAACACGGTTGGATCGAATGGGCCAGGCCCTCAGACCCGGTCCATTCGCGGTTTTGTTCGGGAACACTAGGCTCTTTCATCCTGATCGGGGGCCGATTATGTCCCTTTGTATTCTGCCGACAGCGCGTCCGTTGTCCGGCGTCAGCCGTTTCTGGGCGCGTGCTGTCGGCCTTCTGGGCCCTGTCTTTTTTCTGGCCGGCTGTTCTTCAGTCCTGCCGGCTGTTTTTTTGCCTCGGGCCATATATTCTTCCTTCATCCGTCCAGGCATTGGAAGTCTTCGGTTCGCTGCTGCGTGATGTGCATTGTGCTGCACCGCAAGCCGGTGCCCTCGGGCCCCGGCGCTCGGGAAAGCAGCAGGCATTTGGCGTGTTCCAGCCCGGTTCACGGATGTATAGCTTATGGAGGCTGGTAGTTTACAGGTTCATCCCTGCGTTCCAGGCGACAGTGGTCTTCTCGTTGAGCTCGTACATGTTGAGCATGGCCTCTTCGTTGACCTTCTCGATGTCTATTCCGGATTCCCTGGCCTGGTCGAACTTGGGCCTGCGGTGGAAGTATGCGAGGTTAAACATTCGCCCTCTCACACTCCTCCACGTAGCTCAGAATGTCGTATTCGGCATTGGCGTAGACATTCTCTTCCTGGCCTATGTGTGTTGTCTGGGCCATCGCATCCATCTCGTGGATGAGCTCGACCATCTCTGAGATGTCCTCGCCTCTGTTGTACATTTCGAAGGCAAGGTCCCTGAGGTCCTGTATCGAATGATACTTCATCCAGTCTATCATGTCGCTGTCTATACCCCGGAGGGTTCTCCAGTCTCGGTTCTTTAGCCTTATGTATTCCACCATAGTGCATCCCTTCTGACGTTTTCTCTTCTTTCGTCTGACATTTGTCAGCCGCGAAACCTATATTCCAATCAGGGTATATAAGCTTTTCGGAGTGGGTGCTTTTTCATAGCCAGCAATAAAAGACAATCGGTATGTCATTCATTTTTCCATCAGAAACTGTCTGTCAGACAATTTGTATGCCACTGTGAAAAAAACGCATCAAAGCATTTAAATTTGATATCACAATTACCATATATATAAACCAGCGGCTGCGTCGGACGCGCGGCCGTTGATCAGGCGGTGAACGAGATGGGGTTTCTGGAGTCGATGAGCAAGGAGAAGAGATTGTTCAGCAAGGCAAAGAAGCTTGTGGAAGCCGGCAGGCAGGCCTCCGAGAAAGGCCAGGCCACGCAGGCCCTGGTGCATCTCCAGAAGGGCGCGCAGCTCATGGACGGCAATCCAAACCTTACGGCCACGGCCCCGAGGGAGTTCTCGGTCCTGTACGATGCGCTGGGTTACTCACTGTTCAACCTTGGAAAGGACAACGAGGCCGCCAAGTACCTCGACAGAGCGCTGGCAATGGACGGAAGCAATGTCAGGGCAATAATCCACAAAGGTATTTTCCTTTACAAGAACGGCAATTCGCCCAAGGCTGTGGAGCATTATGACCATGCACTGTCCATCGAGCCAGACAACACAGCGGCCCTGGCAAACAAAGCCTACGCCCTCGAGAGCATGGGCAATACTGTCGAAGCAATTGTTGCTTACAATAGGATACTGGCATCAAACGAAACTGCGATCGAGTACTACGACAGGATTCTTACACTGTCACCAAAAGATCCGAAGGTGTACAACAGGAAGGGCATAGCCCTCAACAAACTTAATAGGTTCCAGGAAGCATCAGATGCTTTCCAGCAGGCAATTACACTTGACCCGAAATTCGTGGATGCATGGGTGAACAGTGCCCTCTCAAATGCACTGGAAGAGAAGCATGAAGATGCCGTGAAATCCTTCGACAAGGCCCTCTCGATACGCAAGGACGACCCTTTCATCTGGGAGCAGAGAGGCCACTCACTGTACCGGATGAAGAAATACAAGAAGTCAGCAGACTCTTACACAGAATCTTTGCGCCTGAAATCCGACAATGTGAAACTGTGGATAATGAAAGGCATGAGCCTTCACATGGCAGAGGATTTCGAGGCCGCATGCGGAAGCTATGACATGGCCCTGACACTGGAAGCCGAGAACGCTGCGGCTCTGGTGAACAAGCGCCACAGCCTGAAGAAGCTCGAAAGGCATCGGGATATAGTTGAAGCGGCCGACAAGTACCTGGCTGTGGCTCCGAACGACAGGAATGCCCTTATGGACAAAGCGGTCGCTCAGGCCGCCCTCGGGGAGCATGACAAATCCCTCATAACCTTCGATGCAGCCATACAACTGAACCCAA
The DNA here is from genome assembly GCA_964354755.1 of uncultured Thermoplasmata archaeon. Classification (GTDB taxonomy): domain Archaea; phylum Thermoplasmatota; class Thermoplasmata; order SG8-5; family SG8-5; genus UBA147. The sequence continues at coordinate 63,343 of CAYHBA010000001.1, read as the reverse complement.
GTGATGTGGAGCTTCTGGTGGGCAAGAAGGATGTGCTGAAGCACCTCGAAAGGCACGAGGCCGTGGACAGGATCTGCGATGCGATACTGCATCTGGACCACAGGAGCACGGAAACGTTGTACGACAAAGGCTGCGCCCTGTTCGCCTTACAGGCATATGACAAGGCCCTTCATCCGCTGGACAAACTGCTGTCCATCGACCCGGAACACATTGATGGCCTGAATAAAAAGCGCGAAATCCTGAAAACACTCGGAAGGCACCTGGAGATCATCAAGACTGCGGACACTCTGCTCAAACTGTCACCGGTCGATAAATTGGCTCTGAACGACAAAGCGACAGCCCTGTTCAATATCTCTAGATATGCTGAGGCTATTGCGGTACTTGACACATGCCTGGCAATAAATAAAGACGATGCCAACGCGTGGGTGCTCAGGGGCCATTCCCAGGCCATGCAGAACATGCATGCCGAGGCTATAGAATCGTTTGACAAGGCCATAGCCCTCAAGCCGGCCGTGAAGTCATTCCATGACATGAAAGGCCGCTCCCTGGCCAGGCTCGGCAAGTTCCAGGAGGCTGTGGCGTCATACGACAAGGCGCTGCAGATTGACCCGGACGATCCGGAGATATGGTACAGCAAGGGCCTTGCCCTGGAGAGCGCCAAGTCATACGAGCAGGCAGTGGCCTGTTTCGACAAAGCGCTGAGAATGAAGCCGGAAGACAAGAATATCTGGTTCAGCAAGGGCCTTGCCCTGGCATGGCTGGAGCATCATGAGGATGCAATTGCAGCCCTTGACAATTCCATCAGGTTCGGCCCGAGCGACAGGTTCCCGTATCTCAAGAAAGCCGAAATACTGCTCAAAATAGACAGGTTCACCGAGGCAGCCCAGACATGCGACCAGCTTCTTTCCATGAACCATATGGACCTGGAGGCCCTGATAATCAAAAAAGACGCGCAAAAAGGTCTTGAGGACAACAAAGGCCTGATAGAGACCGCTGACAGGATAGCCAAGCTTGACCCGAAGAATGTGGAGGCCTTTTTCGACAGGGCAATGGCTGAGCAGAAGCTTGGCGAGCATCTCCAGGCCATCAAATCGCTGGACAGGGCGCTCAACACCGAGCCTGACAGCATTAGATTCCTGGAAGCCAAGAAGGATTCCATGCTCGCCCTCGAGGATGTCGAGGGCATATTTGCAGTCGCGGACAGGATTCTTGAACTGGAACCCGCCAATGCCAAGGCCTGGCATGACAAGGCCAAGGCGCTCGGATCCATGAAGAAGTTCGACGAGGCACTCGCGGCTGCGGAGGCAGGGGTGAAGGCGAACCCATCCATCGGCAACCTGTGGACAATAAGGGCTGAAATACTGCTGAAACTAAGGAGGGACAGCGAGGCACTCGAGTCCTACGACAGGGCTCTGGAGGCAAAGCCGGGCGACCCGGACGCGCTATACCGCAAGGGCAAGGCGTATTACGGCATGGACAGGTTCGAGGAGGCAGTCAAATGCTTCTCGGACGGACTGCAGAACTCGCCAAACGACGTGAGGCTGCTCAATGCCCGGGCAATGTCCTACATGAAGCAGACCAAGTACGACCTGTCCGGAGCGGATTTCGACAAAGCCATCGCCATAGAGCCGGACAACATGCGCTCGCTTGTGAACCTGAGCCAGTTCAAAGTCGCTGTAAAGGAATATGACACAGCTCTCAGGCACCTGAACCGGGCTCTGCAGATGGAGCCTTCAAGCAGGGACCTGCTCGCGGCCAAGGCCAGGGTCTACGAGGCCATGGAAAACCTGGAGGAAGCCCGGTACTGGTACAGGAAAGCCCTGGAGACAGGCGAGGACCCGGAGGCAATGGCGGGCCTTGCAGCCATACAGATGAAATTCGCCGACTACACCGGTGCCGTGGAGCTGCTGGAGAGGCTTGCCGCAGCCGACCCTGATTCCAAAGACACATGGTATAATCTGGGCATGGCAAGGGAGAAGCTCAGGGAGTTCGACGAGGCCCTGAAATGCTATGACCGGGCCATTGGCCTCGATCCCAACGACAAGATATCCTGGAACAGCAAGGGGCTTGTGCTCCTGGAAACAGGAAAGCACGGAATGGCAATACGCAGTTTCGAGCGCGCACTCCAGATTGACCCGGAGTTCGCTGCGGCCCAGGACGGGCTGCGGCTGTGCAGGGAGAGGCTGGATGCCGAGGAGATAGAGAAATACACGAGGGCAATACTGCGCCTGGAATACGAAAGGAACCGTCCGATATCCAGGGAGGAGGCCTTCAGGGACGGCGGGATTCCGTATGCCAACATAGAAGCGGTGTTCGGCTTCCTCAACCAGATGGACGAGTACCCGATTCAGGCCATGACGCCCGGGGAGAAGGACGATATGGAAAAGGTCTCCAGGGATGTTCTTGTCAGGTCAATCGGCACCGGAGCGGGGCCGCAGAAGACCCGGATAAGGCTTGCGGACGTTGCCATCAATTTTCCCGACTACCCGCTCTGGAAGGCCAAGAGGGTGCTGAGCTACATACAGCGTGTCGACCAGATGACATTCCCGCCCGAACCGACACCGGAGATGGATGGCCTGCTGCACAGGGCGCTCGGCCTTCCGCCCGAACGCAGGACAGTAATCGGCCTCGTGGAATCGCTGGGCCTTGGGGTGATGAAGGCCAAGCAGCTGCAGGCATTGCTCGCCACCTTCAGGAAAGACGGTTACCAGGCACCCGAGGTGGAAATTGGATCCCTGGTCAGCGAGGAGTACGGCGGGGCCAGGAGCCATCCGAAACAAACGCCGAGCCAAGAGCCGAAGCCGCGCAGCAGGGCGCCGCCTGCCAGGCACGGGCCAGAGCCCCAGGCCGACGACAGGGGCATGGCCAGGAAATACTGCCAGACCCACGGGCACATGGCCGTCACCCGGCATTCCTGTGGCGCATACCTCTGCCACAACTGCGTCAGCGGAGCCAGCAAGTGCCCGATTTGCCGCAGGCCGCTGCACGAGAGGAAAGAGGAACCGCCGCGAAGGGAGCCCGAGCCGGAGAGGGAGCCGGAACCCGAGGAGCTAGGCTCGGAGGATTACGACGAGCCGGAACAGGACAACCGGTCCAAGACGGATAAAGAAATAAAAAGCGAATACGGGACGCTGTAATTCCGTAATCTCATCGCTGGCAGATTGCCGATTACGGAATTACAGGATTTACTGATTGGGATTGCCATTGCTTGCTCAATCAAGGCGAACGCCTTTTTACTGCTGGCATTCAGCTCCGGCGTTCACCATTTGTTCGGAATCGCTGATGTTTCATGGCCCTGATTCAGTCGATGAAATGGGAGGCAGGCCATTGTCGAATGCGTTGTTTGTAAATGTTGGGAGTTGCATTCAACTCTATCAAAGTTATCCTATTTCAGATGAAACATTTCGCCCGTGTGCACGTCTATGATAAGCTATAAATAGATTTCCTGATTTACGCATTCCATTCGCACAATACCGATTTCAGGGAGGGTTGAGCTTGATGAACAAAAAATTATCGGTGAGCTTGATTGTACTGATGCTCGTTAGCGTCGGCTTTGGGATGATGTCCAGCGACAGTGCGGAGGCGGCATTCGTGGAACCGCTGACTCCTTCGCCAGACCTGCCGAGCACTTTCGTGGCTTATGACACCGCATGGAACGAGGCCGGCACGATGGCCGTGGTTGTGGGGTTTGACAGCTTTGCCACCCCCGGAACCAATGCCTACGCATACTATCCTGTGAATGACTCCTACTGGCCGATCGACAATGATGGATGGAACCAGCAGAAGCTGCACGCCGTGGATTATTTCAGGGAGCCGGTTTACGATTGGCCCAGCGTCCTGCTGGTGGATGCGGACTGGATGGAAGAAAACCTCATTTCCTATTACCAGGATATCTTCAGCAACTGCGAGGCATATGTGGACACCTGGGACGTATGGTTCGGCATGGGCCACGGTATGTCTGAAAATCAGGGAAAGCCAACAGCCGCAGACATGACCGGCTACGACCTCGTCGTTTGGATTCCTTCGAGATACATGACGGGCATGTACGGCGGTGGCGATGCGTTCAACATAGGCGACCAAAATCAAGTTGCGCTTTATTTAAACGGAGGTGGAAATTTCTTCCTCTCCAATCTTGAATACTCCAGCTGGTATTCATTCGCCGGGCCAGGGAACTTTGGCTATGATTACTTTGGCGTGAGTGGGATCATGACAACGAGCAATTACGAATACTGGATGAATGCCCAGGGTTCGGATTCGGTTTACGGCGGTCTTGGCCGGGAATGGATGAATTGGTACAGCTATGGTTGGTCTGGCTATCCGAGCCAAACTGATATATTGTACGGAATGTCCGGGACAGCAGATTGTTTCCAGGGTGAGGATAATTCATATAACCTGGCTACCACAGGAATCCGTTATGATATTGGCATATTCAAGACAGTTTACTTAGGATTCCCGCTCGAAACACTCCCAGTGTATTATGCCGCTGGAATCATGCAAAGAACTCTGGACTGGTTAACAGCTCCTGTTCCTGACCAGTTCGATGAATACATGGTAAATGGCGGTTGGATCGATGTGGGCATGTCCACAGGCAATCCCTGGGCCCAGAGTTTCATTCCGTCGCAAAGCTCAATATCCAAGGTGGAATTCTACATGTATTCCATGTCATCCACGACAGATTATTTCGAGATCGAAATCAGGCAAGATGTAGGGGGCATACCAAGTACGGGCTACATCACATATGGGTATATTGGTTCGAGTTCCATACCTGTGGGCAGTCCAGCCTGGGTATCATGCGATTTCGGTAGCGGCATATCTCTCACAATCGGGCAAACTTACTGGATTGTGTGCACCCGGATTGGTTTCTCTGTGCAACAGAATTGGTTGGCCGATTACAGCATGACATATCCCCGTGGCGTAGCCATATATGACATGGGCGGCAGTGTATGGACCGGGCCTCAGACCTATGACTGGCTCTTCCGAACATACCCGCAATCGGGCAGTAGCGGAACCCCAAAATCGATAAATTTATACCCGTTCAAGGACAACACCATCTACAGCGAATATACATCCAACAGCAACGGAGCAGGCGAATATATCATTGCCGGGACAGATTATTATCCCCATTACAGGAGGGCATTGATGGAATTCGACATCGCCAGTTCTATACCGAAATTTTCGACCATCAACAGCGTCAGCCTGAACCTCTATTGCAGCTATGTTTACGATTCCATGGGATACGATGTGGAACTTATGCCACTGATGGACGAATGGGGCGAAGCCGGTTCTGACGCACCGGGGATGGAAGATACAGGCACCTCGGCAATGACCGGTGACGCAACATGGGACTACGCTTATTATATGTCCAGTTCTTGGATGCCGGGCGGAGATTATGGTGCCGGCGCTGGTTATTCATGGGTAACCAACTCAGGCACATCCTATGTGTGGAGCGATACCGGCATGGTTAACAATGTTCAAACATGGCTCGATAACCCGACAACCAATCATGGCTGGCTTCTCAGGGGGGACGAAGGGCCAGCTTATAGTGCAAAGTGGTTCAACAGCCGCAACAGCCCGTCCGGCAACTGGCCAATGCTTACGATAATCTACACCGAACCCACAATAATCGGCTACCGGGACGTCTTCTGGATAGCCGGCGACACCTACGGCCCCACGCCCCCGGCCACCTGTTACAAGGTCATACCATCTGAAAGATTGAGATTAAAGCCCATGACAGGTGGGGTGCTTCCTCAGTTCTTCACATTGGCAGTGGATGACACCGGGGGAGTGCTCTGTGCCGGACAGGGCATTCCGAATATGTATTATTATAATGGTGACAGCTGGTTCCCGCAATTCAGTCCAGAAGACCTGACCGCTTACGCATTTCATGGGCTTGATTTCAATCCGAATGACGGAAGATTCTATGCAACTGGAATGGATTTCGCCTTTTACACAGACACCATTCCTCTGACTTCCGGAAGCAGCCAATGCTACAGGTTCAACCATTTCCCTGATTACGGCGGTTCTCTTGACAGCCAGCTTGCCTGGAACGACCTGTACGACTATGGCCTGGTCGGGGGCGACACGTATCTGATTAAAATATGGCCATATGACGAGTTCAGCAATGGCACTGTGCGATACCAGCTTATAAGGGATAACAGCCAGGAACATTTCCTTGACATCTCCTGGGACACTGACGGTTGGAACGAGGCCGGAATAATGGGTGGCCGTACTGGAGGAAGGGCATACTGGAGGTATTACAATAGCAATCCCCAATTATTGGACGGTTACTTTGGCGCTGCTGGCACATATTACACCGGGGCCATGAAGCCTCCGTCGAGCCCCAAGTGGCTGTTCATCCCCTTTGCTGCCGGAGGAAACTTGCGCGTCAATGTCGAGGAGAAGGACCAGAGCAGCGAGCTAGTGGTGGCCGCGACATTCCCCCATATTTTCACTCTCGACATGTGGAAGCAGAGCGATCCTTCCAGGCTATCCGTGCTGAACACGCAGGTGGAGGCTGACACGACATTCACATTCTTCATCGAATGCAATTACACAACCGAAGGTGTTGACCAGTGGGACACGGCCTTGGGCATGTATTTCCAGGGCTGGTTCGACATGGGAAACACAGGCGTTGGATCGGTGCCAGGAGACAATACATGGACAATGGACATGTACCGCACCAGGCAGTTCAACATCAGCTATTCACCTGTATTGGGGACTGCAACAATGAATTACCCTGCCTCGGTTGGCGGAGTTCAGGAATTCGCCATACACAGCGTCTGGGAGGATCCCGTAAACTACGGCGCTGACCTGAGCCACTACCGACTTTACATAAATGTGACATTCAGACAGCAGACTGAAATGGCCCCTGGCGACGGGCTGTGGAATCCAGGAAACAGCTGGGACCAGAACTCGCTCAACGACCCCTGGACATGGGACTTCAAGGCCCTTCTCTACGACACAGGCCTTCCGGAAGCCAGCAACTCAAGCTATGCAGAGTTCGGCGTCCAGCGCTATGCGGCGCTGAGCGTCTCGGGCAACCCGACTGGCAGCATACCGCCGGGCTCGTCGGCCATTCTGGCCACGCCCAGCCGCATCACCTACTCGAGCAATACGCCATACCAGCTGAATGTCTCGATACCGAACCTGTATAAGGATGGCAATGTTGCGTCGCCATACTGGATACCGGCAGCCTGGGTCAGCGTCATGAATGACCAGGGCGATGACACCAATGCGAACTCGGACATCTGGGACTGGAGGCCATTCGTCGGACCCAATGACGCCTGGTGCATCTGGGGCCTGGAGAGCGGAACCTACCTATCGATGCCCGGCCATGGGACAGTGACTGCGGGGCCATTCGACACCGATTACTCAATGGCTCCGTTGCCGTTTCAGCCCACGCCTGTGATGTGGCAGGTTGGTGTGCCAGCGGGTACACCAGAAGGCGTGTACCGCGGGACCATCACGATAACATTGTGGAGCTTATAAAGAGGAATAACCGTGGGTCAGGAGATGAAAACTGTGAAGCCCGGGCGGGGCACAAGACAGGGGCCAGTGAGGTCCTTGTCGGTGATTATTGCAATACTCATGGTTTCGGTATGCTTCTCCGTGCCTTTCTCGGAGAACGCGCAGGCTCTGGACTTCGTCGAAACCCTTCCTGTCCCCTGGTCATCCAGCTTCACGCCGCTCGATTCGGCTTGGGACGCCAACGGCACGCAGTGCGTCGTTGTAGGCAACGAGACTAACGGGCACAGCCCGAGCGCATGGCTGTACAATGACCCGTCAAGTTCATGGTTCCCCATATTGGAGGGCACAGATCCGGCAGCTAAAGTGACCAAGAGGGTGGAGAACGACAACACAGGGATGGTTTATCCCACGATACAGCTGGCCATCAACAACGCTTCCGCCGGAGACACGATACGGCTGTGGTCTGGAACTTACAATGAGAAAATTACTATCAACAAGCCGCTCAACATCGTGGGCAACGGCAGCGCAAACACGATGATTAACGGAAACAACACAGGCACGGTCATCAGGGTCGAGTCCAACTGGGTGAACATAAGCCATATCAAAGTGACCGGCGGTCCGGCATACACCGGGATATTGCTCTACAAGGCCAGCAACTGCAGGGTTCACAACTGCACTGTGGAGAATAACCTGGACGGCATATGCCTCGAAGGGTCCTCGGACAATGTGATAAAGGATAATGACATCCAGAACAATGCCGGCGTCGGGTTAAGGACGGAGGACGGCGAGGAGACGAAGACAGTGGTCGGCCTTACTGATAATGGGGGCACGACAGGGTATGGCGTGATGTTCGGCATGGACACATCCGACCCGCAATACGAGGTCATGCACAATTTCGAACCCAATTGCCAGGATGGCCGAATGCCATTATATTGCAGCAAATTGATCCAGGACCAAGTCAACCCGAACTACTTCTTTGGCACAGCACCTTCGGGCGGACAATATAACCGAGGGATAATTTTCAGGATCGACAGCACCGGGACGGATTATTCAATACTCTATGAATTCAGAGGCTACCCGACCGATGGCTCTGGTCCGACCGGCGAATTGTTCCAGATGGGGGATGTTCTCTACGGAACAACGACGAACGGTGGGCCAATAGACTACGGAACGATGTTCAGGATCAACAGGGACGGGACAGGTTACGCCATGCTGCACGCCTTCACCGGCGGGACCAACGGCTACAGGCCTTCGTACGGAGGGCTGGCATGGGACGGTTCATACTTCTACGGCACAACCATGTATGGCGGTTCTTCTGGTTACGGCTGCATCTACAGAATCAACATGGACGGAACCGGCTACACTCATCTGTACAGTTTGACATCAGCAAATGGCTATTACCCCTACGGAACCTTAGCCTTTGACGCGACTTACCTTTATGGTGTGGCACGCAACGGAGGTACCAATTACGGGACTGTTTTCAGGATAATGAAAACCGGAACAGGCTTCCAGGTTCTCCATACCTTCGCATCGACAGCCGACGGCCGCAATCCCTGCGCTGGCCTGCTGCTCCAGGGCTCTGTCCTCTACGGGACGACATATTCAGGCGCTACTGGGATGACCGGCGGGACCGCGTTTAGGATAAATACTGACGGAACATTGTATTCCATCATCCATTCTTTCACCAGCGCACCTGGCGCCTCTGTCATATACGGAGGACTTTGCATGGTAGGCGGCATGCTTTTCGGCATGTCTTACCAAGGAGGCATGAACAGCCGAGGCACGATTTTCACCTTGAACACAGGCGGAACATTGTACAATGTGATATACAATTTCACAGCCATACCGGGAGCAAATTTCCCGTATGGCTCGCTGACATACGACGGAATGATGCTTTATGCAATGACATATTATGGCGGGGCATTCGACGACGGAACCGTATTCAGGATCATGCCGGACGGCTCCGGCTTTCAGCAGCTCCATGATTTTGACGGCACTTTCTACAATGGAATATACCCAGCAGGCCAGGTAATCCAGGTCGGCAATTACCTCTACGGCATTGCCAGTGAAGGAGGCTTGTACGGTGGCGGTGCAGTTTTCAGGACTGGCCTCGACGGGACCGGATACACAACATTGCATAATCTGCAATATTCGGTTGAAGGAGGATCCTTTTACTACACGGATGGCCTCACCAATGTTGGAACCAGACTGTACGGAGTGTCATACGAGGGCGGCGCATACGACTACGGAGCAATATTCAGCATGGAGATAGACGGGACAAATCCCTCAGTCATAACATCATTTCCAGATTCGCCGGGAGGGGCATATGGAATCGGCAACCTCACGTGGGACGGCGGCTCCTACCTCTACGGCATGACAGAGGGCGGTGGAGCTTCCAGCATGGGCACGATATTCAGGGTGGAGATAGCGACCAACAATGTCGATTATCTCTACAGCTTCCCCGGAACCCCTGAACCAAGATATCCCAGAGGCTCGCTGCTGGATGACGGTGAATTCCTCTACGGCGCATCGAACGGAGGGGGAACCAGCGACCGTGGAACGGTGTTCAAGATGGAGAAATCGACATCGATAGTCACGGTGATACATAATTTCTCAGCAGCGCCTGACCTCCAATACCCGAGAGGCACCCTTGTCCAGGATGGGACATACCTATATGGATTGACTGGCAGCGGTGGAGCTGACGGCAACGGCGGGATATTCCGCCTGAGGAAGGACGGGAGCGATTACTATAACATGCATTCATTCATCTATTCCGAATCGGGATATGGTAGTGGCCATCTGGCGATTGACGGTTCCATGCTGTATGGCATGGCGAGCGAAGGTGCACTTTATGGCTACGGAACAGTGTTCCGGATGAACAAGGACACCTTTGCCTTCTCCACGCTTCACGATTTCCAGAATGAAGAGCATTATTATACCAATCTCGCAATAGTCAGAAACTTTGCCACGTCTTCAATCGACAACTTCATCTGCCACAACAACTTCATCAACAATGTGATGCAGGCGGACGACTCCTCCTCGGGGCCAGGCAACTTCTGGTGCGATGTCTATCCCATCGGGGGCAACTACTGGAGCGACTACACAGGCGTAGACAACATCCCCCCAGGCGGCGGAGACGGCATTGGTGATTCGGTATACACAGTCCCCGGCACGGCAGGCGCGATGGACAGCTATCCCTTCATGATCCGGGACGGCTGGGCCATGCCCTACACAACATTCCTCAGCGTGGCATGGGACAATGTGAACCAGAGGTTCTGGATCAGCGGCGAGTATTCGGCCGGCACCCTGACCTCACTGTATTACATACTAGCCAGCACACCCACGGTCATGGTGCCTATAATCGGCCCGGAAGACACATTCAGTGCGGTGGCCGCGGACAGCCTGGGCAACATCCTGCTCGGCGGCAATAACATGGAATACCTGATATACTATCGGCCGATGTACATGGACGGTTCTCTTATAGTCGAGAACGGCACGGATGCGATGTATGGCTGGAACATCACCGGAATAACATTCAACTCGGTCGATCAGAGGTTCTACATTGTTGGCAACGTGAACAACATGGACGTTGGAGTGGCATTCTTCACGGACCCTCTCCCCTTCAACCAGAGCAGTCCTAAATGCTACATCGACACCTCGGACTTCATGAACGCTCCTGGAATCGGCGGACTGAAATCCATATCCTGGAATCCTGTGCGGAATTACAGCATCGCGGTCGGGGACGGAGTCTACAGACTCAACCCCTACAACGGCAACCCTTCCCACCAGTTGGCCTGGTCCACGGTGAAGGCGCCTGAAGCAGGAAGGTCATACTTTGACATTTCCTGGGACAGGAACGGCTGGAACGAGGCCGGCATAGTGGGCCAGAACGGAACCTACGGTACTTACTGGCGCTACTACCACACCAACCAGAGGCTGATAGACGGCAACACCAGCGCGGTCAGTGGGACCAAGTACAAGACATGCGCCATGAAGCCGCCCTCAAGCCCCAAGTGGCTTATAATCCCACACAGCGGAGGCGCGCTTAGGATAAACATCCAGGAGAAGGACGAGAGCGGCGTTATTGTATTCTCCGCGAACAAGCCCCAGATATTCTCGGTGAAGGTCTGGAAGCAGAGCGACCTTCTCCGGCCCAACCTCCTCAACACCCAGGTGGAGGCTGACAGCACATACACTTTCTTCATAGAGGGCAATTACACTGTCGGCGGCGTGGACATGTGGAGCGCCCTGACAATAGACATAGCCGCATGGTTCGACAACGGCTTCATGGGTGCATCGTCACAGCCGCTTGACCCGACCTGGAGCAACTCGAACTTCAGGACCAGGCAGTTCAACATCACATACAACGTCGCATTGGGCTTCGCCACGATAGTGTATCCGACACCGCCCCCGCCGATTCCCCCGGTAAGGGAATTCTATATCAGCAGCTACTGGAGCGACCCATTGCCCCATGGCTCGGACGGGTACACCCACCGCGTGCTCATCAACGTCACGTTCAACAAGCAGACATACGCAGCCGACGGGACGGGATTCCTAAACGGACCAGCGGCAGGCGGTGCAATCTGGGACAAGGCCTTGGCCCTGAACGACCCGGGAAGCTGGGACATGCAGGTCCACATATTCGACACCAGCATGCCCTCCATGTACAACATCACATGGGAGGAGTTCGGAATCAAGCAGTTCGCTTCCATCTCCAGCATGGGCAGCCCGACCGGCAGCGCCCCGCCCGGTGAAACAGGATATTACCTGGGCTCGTGTGAGTTGCACTATTCCTCCAACGTGGCGTATTTCGTCACCGTATCGATACCTGACCTGCACATGAACGGCGACCCGCTGAATCCCAAGTACATACCCGTGAACAGCCTCTACATCCAGAACTTCCATTCGCTGGCTCCCGGATACTCAGACATCGAGAGCATGACCTATTTCAGCCTGCCGAATTCGCCGATGAACATTTGGGGCATCGGCAATCCCATTCCGACACCCATCACCGTCCCCATACACGGCACCGAATCTTCCGGTCCACTCTACTCGGATTACACAGCGGCAGCAATGGGCGCGGCGTTCGAGACCACAGAATTCGGATGGTGGATAGACGTGCCAGTGAGCGTATCGGCCGGTGTGTACCGCGCCATAATCACCGTGACCATCACGGACTGAGGGAGGACAGGATGAGGAAGCTGGCCGCATTGATCACCGTGGTGGTGCTGTGTCTTGTGGGCATCAACCTCCAGCAGAGCGACAGCGTCGAAGGCGCGTTCATCGAATCCATGACTGTGCCATGGCCGTCATCATTCGTACCGGGCGATTCGGCATGGGACTCATCCGGGAACTATTGCCTGGTGGTTGGCAATGACACTGCCTCCACGCCCAATCAGAATGTGTGGGCCTACAACTCTGCGAACGGGAACTGGGCCAAGACCAATGCCACCACAGGCAGCACAGCTTCCGACACTTCGGTTACCTATTATGTCGGCTCAGGGGCCGGGAATTACAGTGCGGCCATTCAACCCGCGATTGATGCGGCCAGCTCAGGCGACACTGTGTTTGTCTGGGCGGGAACTTACCGCGAAAGGATAACGATTGACCTTGCGATAAACCTGACTGGGCAAAACAGAAATACCACCATTATTGACGGCCAGTCACTCGGCAACGTCGTCCTCATCAATTCCGATTGGGTGAACATTTCCCGATTCACAATTCAGAACGGCAGCGGTGGAAGCGTTGGAGTGTATTTCAACACAAATGTGGACTATTGCTCAGTGTATGCAAACCGAATAACAGGGAACGGATATGGCATGTACATGTATTTTGCCAATAACAATAACATCGTCAACAACATTATCACATTGAATTCCAATGATGGCATCTACCTCACAGATTCCGACAATAACCTATTCGAGAAAAATACCCTATCCTCCAACACAGGGAGCGGAATAACCCTGAATTGGGCTGATGCCAATACCCTGAGGGGAAGCACCGTGATTGGGAACGGATACATCGGTGTTTATGTTTGGAGTTCCAACGGCAATTCCGTACACAACAACAACATAATAGCCAATGCAGTGCTACAGGCTTCTGATAACTCCGGGGCAAACATATGGAACCTTGACAAGAACCAGGGCGGCGGAAACCACTGGAGCGACTGGACCACGCCAGACGGTGGCGACGGTTTCGTCCCAAATCCCAGGCCGATATCCGGCGGTATTGGGATGGACCAATATCCATGGGTTCTGGAGGACGGCTGGGTTGGTGAAATAATTGTGGACGGTCCGGGCGGCATAAACCGAAGGGTGAATGACGACCCTGGCCTGACGATGCAGCGGGCTCCATCCTTGGCCATTGGCGCGGACGGGACAATCTACGCTGCCTGGGAGGACACCCGCAACGGCAACAGCGATATCTATTTTGCAAAAAGCATTGACGGTGGGCTGAACTTCGGTCTCAATGTGCGGGTGAACAATGTCATTACTAGCGAGCAAACCGCGCCGTCCCTTGCCAAAGATAATCTAACTGGAAACATTTACATAGCCTGGGAGGACATGAGCAGCGGCAATCTGGACATCTATTTCTCAAGGAGCACTGACGGCGGGTTGACGTTCTTTAACAGTATTAAGGTAAACAACGACGGCGGCACAGCCATCCAATCGGGTCCTTCCGTAGCTGTCGGCCCCGATGGCACGATGTATGTGGCATGGGCAGACTATCGAGGCGGTGACAGTGACATATACTTCGCGAAGAGCACAAACAATGGGCTGAGCTTCGGTTCCAACAACAGGGTGGACAGCGCCCCGGGCGGAAGCGACCAGCAGCGGCCGTCCGTAGCGGCTTATGCGACCAATGTTTACTTCACCTGGCATGATGTCCGAACAGGCAATACCGATATCTACTTCAGGATGAGCCCGGACCACGGGAACACGTTTGGCACCGAGACAAAACTGAACAATGATCCCGGTACTGCCGGGCAGTCTTTCCCGGATATCGCAGTCGGTCCCGAAGGGAATATTTACGCGGCATGGCAGGACGGCCGCAACGGAAATCTGGACATATACTTCACCAGGAGCACGGATAATGGTATGATTTTCGGCCCTAACCTGAGGCTGGACAACGACAACAGTGCTGCCACAGAACAGATACGGGCCTCCGTCGCAGTCGGACCCTCCGGGTACGTTTATATTGCCTGGGAGGATTCCCGGGATGGAAACCTTGCCAGGCACATATACATGGCAAGGAGCACTGACAGCGGAGCCAGCTTCGAAGTCAACAAGAAATTCACATCCGAGCCAGGGTCAAAGACCCAGCCATCGCTTGCTGTACACCCCAATGGCAAGGTGTACTGCGCTTGGGGCGACAACCGCGTTGACACGAGCGATGTATTCTTCGCCAAGTATGTTGAATTTGCATCAATACAGCTGGCAATAAATGCGGCAAGGCCCATGTGGACTGTGTGGGTGATGCCCGGCACTTACCCCGAGAGGTTGAACATCAACAAGCGTATCACTCTGGAAGGCCAGGACCGCCTGACTACGATAGTGAATGCCGGCGGTGTCAGCAATGTCATCAACGTGACGGCAAGCAATGTACATATTTCCACGATTTCACTGACGAATACCGGGAATTATGGATGGGGTGTGAACATCAACACTGCCAGCAACTGCCATATTTCATACACTACTATTAACACATATTATGGGCTTCTCATGATATATGGGACCGGGGGCCATCTCATCGAAAACAATGACATCACAGCCCAGATTGCCCTTCAATTGGAGGTAATCGATGGAAACACCATTCAAAGCAACAACCTAATGGCCAGCAATTGCGTGATTAATCTTTATACCTCACACAATAACATGTTCAAGTATAACATGATCCGGGAATGTGTGCAACAAGCCATATATATCGAATCGTCAAACCAGAACACTTTCCTTGGAAATACCATTTTCAATAACAATTATGGCATTTATATCGATTCCGGCAATGGGAACTTGTTCTACCGCAACAATTTCATGGGCAACAATGTTCATGCGGAGGACTGGCCGGGAAGCAATTTCTGGAATCTCGCATTACCTGGCGGGGGCAATTACTGGGACGACTGGACAGTGCCAGACGCAAACGGCGACAGCATCGTCGACAACCCACGGGCATTCACCGGGGGCTCGGACAACTTCCCCTGGGTCAAGGCGAACGGATGGATTGCGCCTGACTGGATACTCATTCACGACGTGTGGGAGCTGCAGGCCATGAACAACAACCTCACAGCCTCCTATGCCCTGGCCAATGATATCGATGCCAGCATCACAAGCGGATGGAACGGCGGAGCCGGATTCCTTCCTGTGGGTTTCAGCGGGACCTATTTCACAGGTTGCCTTGACGGCCGCGGTTTCAAGATAACGGGTTTGACGATATCCCGTACAAGTACGATGTATGGCGTGGGACTCTTCGGAGCCATTCAGTACGGCAGCTACATCTACGACCTCGGGCTCGAAGGTGCGGTCATCCACGGCGGCCAATACGCTTCTGCTGCCCTTGCAGGGTATTCAGACGGCTACATTGCCAGATGCTATTCCATTGGGACAATAACAGGCTCCACTTACAGTTATGTCGGCGGCCTGGTAGGGTCGATAGGCCCGGAAGGAATTGTCACCAACTCATATTCCATGGCAAGCGTCAGCGGCAATGATGATGTCGGCGGCTTGGCGGGAAGGAGCTTCGGTACTATTTCGAATTGCTATTCCACCGGCGCCGTTCTCAGCGGAACTAACAGGGGCGGCCTGCTGGGCCAGAACCTGGGAGGATATGCAGTAACCGCGAGCTTCTACGACAGGGAAACCTCAGGCCGCACAGATACCGGCAAGGGAGATCCAAAGTTCACCGTCGAGATGAAGACCCAGGCAACGTTCACATCAGCAGGCTGGGATTTCACTGCAGTCTGGCAGATGCAGGAGGGTGTGACTTACCCCTTGCTCAGGAAACCCGGGCAGACTGGTGGGAGCGACCCATACCCACCGCTCAGGGGCGCCACATGGGACTGGGTCAACAACAGGTTCCTGGTCTGCGGCAAAACAGGCGGCTCCAGTTCGGTTTATTATATTAGGCCGCAGAACATGAGTGCTATGATTCCGATAACAGACACGCCTGCCTTTTCCTTCAACGCTATCGCATCGGACAGCCTCGGAAACTTCCTGGTGGGCGGCGAAGGGCTTGACGGGCTTTACTATTACGACAACATGGGGGAGACCTGGATCACTGTTCCCGAGAGCGTCACGGGCAGCATGGCCGATTGGAACGTCACCGGAATCACCTTCAACGGCGACGACAGGTTTTTCATAGTGGGCAATGTCATGAACCAGGACAAGGGCGCGGCATTCTTCACGGACATCGTGGCCCTTGAGGTCGGGTCTCTCTGCTACAGGGACACTTCCGCTTTCATGAACTCGCCAGGAATCGGCAGCTTAAAAGCCATAAGCTGGAACGACTGGCGGTATTACGGTCTCGCAGTGGGTGATGGCGTCTACCGCGTCGACAACTACGATGACAATCCTGCAAACGAGCTCCAGTGGACAGTGATAGGCGAGCCCACCGCAGGCAACAGTTTCTATGACGTGTCGTTCGACTCTGACGGCTGGAACGAGGCCGGAATCGTGGGCAGCAACCAGACCTACGGAAACTACTGGCGGTATTACGACACGAATCCCCAGCTCATCCAGGGGTACAAGGACCCTGTCTCGGGGACCAAGTACAGGACCTGTGCAATGAAGCCGCCGGCCAGCCCCAAGTGGCTCATCATACCCCATGCCGGCGGATGCGTCAGGGTCGGCATCATGGAGAAGGACGAGAGCGGCGTCATCCAGGTGGACGTAAACGAACCACACATATTCGCTGTGGACATGTGGAGGCAGGACGATCCAGGCCACATATCGAGGCTGAACACGCAGGCGGAGGTGGACTCCGTCTACACGTTCTTCATCGAGGGGAATTACACAGTGAACGGTATCAGTCAGTGGAACTCCCTCATCATCAACCTGGCCGCCTGGTTCGACTTTGGCGTGCTGGCCTCGGACCCGGGTGACCCGTCATGGTCCCTCGGGAACTACCGCACAATCCAGTTCAACGCGAGCTACAACGTGGGCCTGGCAACCATGGGCATGGTCTATCCGCTCCCTGTCGCCCCTGCGGGCGAGGAGTTCGAGGTGGCCAGTTACTGGAACGACCCTGCGGGCTACGGCGCGGACGGGAACACCAGGAGGATGTACATCAACATGAGCTTCGGCCCGCAGACGATAAGGGCGCCCGGCCAGGGCGCAATGATTCCCGCAGGCAACACATGGGACGAGGTGACGGCTCTCAACGACATGTTCACCTGGGACTTCCGGGTCCACATGTACGACTCGACAAATCCGAATGCCTGGAACATGAGCTACAACGAGTTCGGGGTAGAGCAGTACGCCTCACTGGCTGTCTCGGGCAATCCCTCCGGGAGCATACCTCCGGGCTCTGTCGCGTCCCTGGCCCAGCCGAGCGTTATTTCATATTCAAGCAACGCCCAGTACCAGCTCAACGTGTCAATACCCAACCTACACAGGAACGGGAATCCGCTGCTCGAGTTCATCTCAGTGGGCTTTGTGCAGGTGCTCAACAACCATTCGAACGCCAACGCCGGCAACTCCAACATATCGGCCTGGCAGCAGTTCCTCGGGGAAAACCAGGCTCAGATAATCTGGGGCTTTCCTGGCTCTTGGATTCAGCCGGTGGGCAGCGGTACAGTCTCGGCGGGGCCAATGTACTCGGACTACACCGCAGCCATGGTGCCCGAGCCCTTCGAGGTCACGAGGGTGTGGTGGTCGGTGGAAGTGCCGGCCGGTACGCTCGAGGGCATCTACAGGGCGACAATCACAATCACCATTTGCATCTGAAGCGCCGGAAATCCTTATTGCCGATTAGGTCTTCCCCCATGCCATGAAGCTCACAATCCTGGGCTCAGGCGGCTTTCGCAGGACACCCAGGCCGGGCTGCCATTGCGCAGTGTGTTCGGAGATGCGTCAGACAGGCACAGAAAGGCGCGGCTGCTCGCTTTTCCTCCATGACGCCAACATACTGTTCGACACTCCCGAAGAGATAGCCGCTGAGCTGGAATCTGCCAGCTTGGACAGAGTGGACCATATTTTCTATACTCACTGGCATCCTGACCACACACTCGGGGCAAGGATACTCGAGATAATGAACACCAGGTGGTCGGAGAAGCCTGAATGGCGCATGGCCCCGAGCCGAACGACTGAGGTTCACATGCCTGGCCCTGTCCATGGGGAAATCATGTCCAGATTCGGGCCTTTCTTCGAGTTCTGGCAGCATCTGGGCATTGCCAGAATCGATGCGATGCAGGAACCGGTACTGGCAGGCAGCATCAGGGTCGAAGCTGTTATAATCAAGACCAGACACAGGACCATAACCCATTCCGCTGCATACATTGTCAGCCAGGGCAATAAAAAATTCGTCTATGCGCCCTGCGACATCACTCCGTTCCCAGAGGACGAGAGATTCCGCAACTGCGATTTGATGATCCTGCAGGTCGGCTGGCAGGGTCCGGAGATGGCCGCAAGGGCGAAAAACGGCCCGCATTACGAGATATCCATGGAGGAGATACTGGACATTGCAGGGAAGTACAGACCCAAGCGGCTGGTCCTCACCCATATTGGGGACGAGGTCGGAATGCTTCCCGCAGACCTGGAATCACTCGAGGCCAAGCTCTCCGAATTCAATCTGGAGTTCGCATACGACGGCATGGAGATAGTCATTTAAATCCCTTCATTTGAATATAAATAATCATAACATTTAAATATTGGTTGTCTAATATATTCTATATTGTGCCGCCTGCTTTCCGAAGGCGGAGGGAACTGAATTCCATGGAGAAGAAGGGGTCTGCATTGTATCTTTGCCCGGGCTGCGGTGCCTTTGTCAGCGAGGAAGCCAGCAAATGCCCGAAGTGCGGAGAGGCCTTGGTCAACGCCCAAGATGAGGAGCGCCCTGTCCAGGATGATGCCGAGCCCATGCAGGATACCGCTCCGGAGCCTGAAGCCCCCTCACCCGAACCGGAGGCCCAGGATTCAGAGCCGGTCACATTGTTCCTATGCTCTGCATGCGGCGCCTTTACCGGAGGCGACGCCGAGGTCTGCCCCAACTGCGGCGCTTCGATGGGCGAGGAGCCGGAAAGCGAGCCCCTGAGAAAGCCGGACGCCGCGGCCGCGGAACTCCTGGACATGCTGGTCGAGGCCGATGCCGAAGAATCGGAGAATCTCATCGACAACCTGAAAAAGATAGAGAGCGAGGAGGACGTGCAGAGCTTCATCGAATCCATCCCTGTCAGGGACCCGGATAAGCTGCAAGAGCTTGAGCCTCCCGAAGCTGCTGCGGATGATTCCCAGGATGCTTCGAGCTTGGCGAACATGCTGGCGAATACCAGCGGCGCGGACACTGGCAAACCTGAGCCAGTGAAGAAGGGAAAAGACCGTGAAGGGCCCCAGGAGAGGTTCGAGAGAATCAGCATTGACGACAATGAAACCATAGCCATGTGCACATCCTGCGGCGCGTTCGTTTCTGTGTCTGCAGAGGTGTGCAACGTATGCGGCAACAGGCTCAAGGCCGGAGGCAGGCTGATGCCCGGGGCGGAGCCCACTGCACCCGAAGCCAGGATGTCAAGCGAACAGGCCGATTCCATCCTCAGGTCAGTTATAGGGGTCAGCGACGATGCCGAGCTGGACAAGGATGCGGGAACAAGGTTCCAGTCAGACGGCAATCTCAATCTCTGCACGGTGTGCGGCGCTTTCATGGGCCAGGAGGCGGAATCCTGTTCGGTCTGCGGCACGCATATCGAAGACATGCCCGAGTTCGTGCCATCCGTGGACCTTGCAGGACCCGAGAAGGAGAGGCACGGCCTGGCACTGTGCCCGCACTGCGGCGCATTCCTGCAGGAAGGCGCGACCGAGTGTTTCTCATGCGTCAAACCCATACCGGGAGGCGCGAAGCTGGCATCCTTCCAGGATGAACCAAAGGAAGACCAGTTGGATAAAGCATCCAGCCTGCTCAGGACATTCCTAGGTGTTGAGAAGTCGCTTAAGCTGGCCCCGGTGAAGGACTCCACTTTCAGCGGATTCGACCTGTGCCCGGACTGCGGCGCATTCGTCTCGGCCCAAGCGGTAACATGCTCTGTCTGCAGCAGCCCCCTGTTCGAGGGCGCGGAGGAGCTCGAGGACATAGACCGCAGATTGGGCGAGATCGGCCCCTTCCAATGCCCCAATTGCAATGCTGCATTGGCACAGGGCTCCAAGGAATGCCAGTCCTGCGGATTCAACTTCATTACCGGAAAGCAGCCCGATGCCCCGAAGGGTCCGGGCGAGGACAAAACCGATTTTCTGGAAGCCGAATTGGAGGATTCGATAAGGCAGCTGGAGGAACAGGCCGAAGCCGTCCATGCGGCCCAACCCCTACCGAGCGCGGCACCCGCAGAGGAACCCGATCTATCGAGCCTGATTGTTCCCCAGGAAACATACATGGAGATCGCGGAGGACTCGGGAGACAGTGTCAGCGAAACTGATGAGCCGCCAGAGCTCAGGGAGATACTGGACGAGATAGAAGCCCCCGCGGACGACTTACAGGACCTCATAGGCCCGGAGGAAGAACCAACCCCTGCCGAACCCATAAAGGAACCTTTGGAATTCATAGGCTCCGAAGAACCAGAGGTTCCAGAATCCAGGAAACCCGAACCCCGCGAGTCTCTCATGGAGGAGGAGATAGCCGGGGAACAGCCGGCTGCGGAAACCGCGGGAATCAAGCCCAGACCCGTGCCGCAAAGACCTGCCAACTGGTCGTCGGGAGTTTATTTCTCAATAATCGCAATCACATTTTTCATCGCCGCCTACCTGATTTTCCCCGGAGAATACGGCCCAGGCCTGAGCTTCATATTCGGAACGCTTCTGGTCTATGGAACATACATGTCGCTGACTGACAAGGGCACGTTCTTCAGGGGAGACATGAGACATGCCTCCATTTTCATTGTCGGGACGCTTGTCGCACTGTCAGTGACATTGCACTGGCCATTGGACCTGCTCACCTCGGATGATGGCCTGTTCAGCCAGCCAGGCGCGGACCGCATGCTCTTGTCCGCATCGATACTGATATTGAGCGTCGGCCTTCTATGGCTCAGGGCAAGGGTGAGGTATGTGTTTGCCTGGTTCTCCGGGACAGTGCTCCTGTTCGCGGCAAGCCTGCTGGATTCTGCAGGGACAGTGTCCGGGCGGCTTTCCCCGGCGGCCATGGTATTCGGGCTGGGTGCGGGTCTCTCGTTCCTGGGCTTCATAATGCTGCAGTACGAGAAGGCGCTGAACACGACGATTGAATCGGACATTGTCCGCGGTGACGCGCATTACCTCAAGCGGGATTACGGCCGCGCCCTGGACTCCTACAACGATGCGCTCACAAAGGCGCGGACCAAGAACGTGGACGTGCTGGGCAGCCCCCTGGTTCAGTACGATGTCCCGTGGTACAGCAAGGGCTCCGCGCTCGTGCTGATGGGCAGGGTCGAGGAGGGCATCAAATGCCTGGACATGGCCCTCGCGATAAACCCAAACAACGAGGTCACATGGGTGAACAAGGGCAACGCACACACAAAACTGGGTGACCATGATACGGCCATGGAATGCTACAGCCGCGCCATAGAGTGCAATCCCTTCTACGAGATAGCCTGGAACAACCTGGGAAACTCCCATGCCAGGAAGAAAGAGTACCTCGAGGCCCTGAAGGGCTACAACCGGGCCATCAAGATAAACCGGAAGTACGACGATGCATGGATAAACAAGGGGTATGTGCTGGCCAAGATGGGGAAGCGCGAGCAGGCGGTGAAATGCCTCAACCATGTCGGGTCAAGGGCCAAGGGGCAGATACCGGTGATGGAAAAGGACCTGCATACGCTGTGACCCGGCAAACCTATTTATCGCAACCCGCCATACCCTTTCCAATGCCCTGGACAGAGATAATTTTCGTTCTGGCAATATGCGCGGCCCTCTGCATGCTGGCCTACTGGAAGAACGTACTCACGCTCGGCGGCTCGCTAGCCGCGCTAGCCATGGGCCTGGTGATAGGGCTTGGAGGCGGCATCAGCTGGATACTGCTCCTTCTCCTGTTCCTGATGACGAGCTTCGCCGCGACAATTTACAAGTTCGCGGCCAAGAAGAGGCTCGGCTTTCAGGAGGGCCGGGCCGGCGAAAGGGGCTGGAAGAACGTTGTCGCGAACGGCCTTCCTCCTTTCATCATTGCCATTCTGGTGTCCGATCCTGTCGGCATCCTTAACAGGGAAACCGGAGCCATGCTCTTCCTCTGCGCAATCGCCGTTGCGGCCGCGGACACGCTGGCGAGCGAGCTCGGCGTGCTCGCGAAGAAGACCTGGCTCATCACAACTATGAAGCGGGTGAAAGCCGGGGTGGACGGAGGCATTTCAATACCCGGCCAGGCAGCGGCCGCCTGTGCCGCTATTTACACGGGCCTGGCAGGCATCCTGGTCTTCAATTACATGGACGGAACCGCGCTCGGGTGGCTTCACGTCGTACTGATAACGGACATAGGCTTCCTCGGATGCCAGCTGGACAGCCTGATAGGCGCGACAATCGAGACTAACGGGCACGTATCAAAACTGACAAATAACCTAATGTCTATATCCGCGGGCGTGATAGCAGGTTGGCTGGTGATGACATGGCTCCTATGAAGATACTGCTGGTGATTTGCGACGGCATGGCCGACCGTCCGGCCGAGGCCCTGAACGGCATGACCCCACTTGAGGCGGCGGAAGTCCCGAACATGGACCGCCTGGCCAGGGAAGGCATGACAGGCCTGATGGATGTGATTGCCCCGGGCATTGTGCCGGGCAGCGACACCGCGCACCTTGCCCTTCTGGGCTACGACCCCACAAAGGTCTACACAGGCAGAGGCCCGTTCGAAGCTGCCGGCGAGGGCGTGGAAGTCCGGAAGGGGGATGTCGCGTTCAGGTGCAATTTCGCGACAGTGGATGCACAGATGAACGTCACTGACCGCCGGGCCGGGAGAATATCCAAGGGCACAGACAAGCTTGCCGCCTCTATCAATGGAATGAAGATTGAGGACGTCCAGGTCATTTTCAAGCAGGGCGTGGACCACAGGGCCGTGCTGGTTCTGAGGGGACCGGGGCTGAGCCCCAAAGTCACGGAAGTGGACCCTCATCACGAAGGAAAGATCCTAATCTCCAGGGCGCTGGCCCCGGAGGCCGGGAAAACCGCCAGGATACTCAACGAATTCACCAAGCGATCTTACGATATCCTGAGCAAGCACCCTGTCAATCTTGCCCGCACGAAGGAGGGAAAGCCGCCGGCAAACATAGCGCTGGCCAGAGGCTCGGGCAGCCCTCCGGAAGTGCCGTCTTTCAGCGAGCAGCACAACGGCCTGAAAGGCGCAGCAATTGTCGGGATATCGCTGGTCCGGGGGCTGTGCGGCCTCTCCGGGCTGGATATTGTCCCAGTCAAAGGCGCGACCGGTTCAACCGATACGGATGTGAAGGCCAAGGCCAAGGCGGCCGTTTCATCATTGAAGACCCATGACTTCGTCCTGCTCCATTACAAGGCCACTGATTTATTCGGGCATGACGGAGACGCACCGGGAAAGGTCGCATTCATCGAGAAGATAGATTCCGCCATCGGAGAGATGATCGGGTCACTGGACAACACCGTTGTCTGCATCACTGCAGACCATTCGACTCCCTGCACCGTGAAGGACCATGCCTCCGACCCGGTGCCTCTTCTCGTCTGGGGGCCTGGGTTGAGGCATGATGTGACAGACTGCTTCAGCGAGCTGGAAGCCGCTTCAGGTGGGCTTGGACACATCAGGGGCCACGAGCTGATGTCTATGCTGTGCGGGCTGGCAGGCAGGAATTCCAAGTTCGGCGCGTGAGTGTGCTGGCATTAGTTTCGGAATACCCCCCAAGGCCCCTATAAATACCTCCGAAGCCAAGTAGCATTGCAGGGGGGCTGCAATGCATACCGAACCCAGTCTTGGCGTCATTCCCTTGGCGGGAGGCACAGTCCAGCCAGAGCAAGCCAGAACCGAAGAGAAGCTCTACACCGGCCTCGGCTGGCTCGATTCCCTTGTGGGCGGGTTCAGGCCGCCCGAGATGGTCCTGATAGACTCTTCCAGCCCTTTCCTTTTCGGCCTATTGTCCGAATTGTGTGTCCAGGCGGTGACTCGCTACGGCACCCAGGCCGTTTTCGTCGACGGAGGCAATTCCATCCGGCCGTACGAGATAGCCAGGATAGCCAAGTTCAGGGGCCTGGACCCGAATTCTGTTTTGTCCCGCATCAACGTGGCAAGGGCGTTCACGGCCCATCAGATGGCCGAGCTGGTCAACGGCAATCTGGAGGGTATTCTCGACAGGACCGGGACCTCGACAGTCATAGTCTCGTCCCTGCTGGACCTGTTCATGGACCCGGACATGAAGTGGAACGAGTCCTTCCAGCTGGTCAAGAGGTCGATGGCGAGTCTCGATGCCATGACCAGGCAGCGCGGCCTGGTATGCGTTGTGTCCAACTTCGGCGGGCACAAGATGAACCGGACAAGGTTCCTCAGGGCCACCATGGGCCATTACCCTGACAGGGTCATATCCATGGAGCCTTCGGCCGAGGGCATGCTGGTGAGCCTCCCGAGGACGGGAAAATTCCTGCACAGGTATCCGGTGCCCAGGGGCCAAACCGTGCTGGAGAGGTATTACAGGGGGTGCAATTACGGGCAGGACTGTCGGGACATATAGGCAGGTCCTGGAGGAGATAATAGCCGAGTTCGACAAGTTCAGCCGCGCGCTCCGCAGGAGAGACCGCGAGGCCTTCCAGTCAATGATGAACCGCGCCAGGAACCACTCCTCCGCTGCAAGCTATAACGTCCGGGCCACGCCCACGGAGTCGCTCATAGTCTCCATACTGCTGGAGCATGAGAAGGAGATTGAGGACCTGAAGGCCGGGAAGTGATAGCCTGAGGGGCTGGCTCCTGGACGTCTACCCTGACAACCGTGCCAATGAAATGGTCTACTGGATAAAGTCGGGAAACAGGGTCAGCAGGTTCTCCGATTCAGATTTTCAGCCATGCTTCTATGTCCACCATTCCTCGGCGCAGGAGCTGCTTGGCCTGGGGAAGCGCCTGGAGGTGCTAGATGCCGTAGGCCGCACCGAGCTTGCGGAGAAGAGGCTGGGAATAGAGGATCAGAGTCCAAGAAAAGTCCTGGCAGTGTACCCGAAGAAATTTGCGGACCTTCAGGAATGCGCGGGCACGGTGGACTGCCTCGGGGGGTATTACGACTACAGGCTGTACGACGTGGACCTGAGGATGAGCCAGAGATTCATGGTCTCCCGCGGGGCCTTTCCCCTGGCCCTTGTCTCCCACCCCGGCCTTGCCACGGAGGACGGCCAGTACCGAATCAATTATCGGTTGCCCTTGTTCGCATCGGCGGAGCTTGGCATCTCTACGGGCCGAAAAATCACCAGGCCAGACGACCCCATATCCAGGATATCTGTGGGAAAAACAGTCCTGGAGGGCCGAGAGGAAGAGATAATCCCGGAACTCACGCGGACAGTGAATTCCCTCGACCCCGACATCATCTACACGGCCAACGGCGATACATTCGAGATGCCGCACCTGGCAAGGCGGGCAGAGGCTCTCGGGATTTCCGACGAACTCCAGCTGGGCAGGGAGCCCCATCCCCTTGTCTCCGGCAGAAAGGGAAAGTCGTACTTCAGCTACGGCAACATACTTTACAAGCCGGCTGCCAGCATCCTCCGGGGTCGCCTGCACATAGACAAAGCGTCGTTCATTTTCTCGGAAGGAGGTTTTGCGGGGCTGGCAGACATGGCGCGACTGTCATGCCTTCCCCTGCAGACAACCAGCCGGATATCGCCCGGCAGCGCAATCACCGCGATGCAGGTCCAGCTCGCCATGAGGCAGGGCTGCGCCATCATGTGGAAGAAGAACAGGCCCGAGGACTTCAAGACGGCCGAGGAACTGCTCCTGGCAGACCGCGGAGGCATGATTTTCGAGCCTGAAGTCGGAATACACGACGGCATCGTGGAGGTGGACTTCGTCTCCATGTACCCGAACATCATGGTCATCCACAACATATCGCCGGAGACTCTCAACTGCCCCTGCTGCCCCAGGTCCAACAGACATGTCCCGGAGCTGGGATACAGAATATGCGAGAAGAGGGTCGGCATAATTCCGAAGGTTGTGAGGCCGCTGGTGCAGAGGCGGCTGGCCTACAAGGCCCTTGCCAAGGCCGACCCGGAGGACGCGGATGCCTACAGGCACCGCGCCAGCCTTCTCAAATGGACACTTGTGACATGCTTCGGGTACACCGGGTACAAGAACGCCAGGTTCGGCCGCATCGAGTGCCACGAGTCCATCAACGCATACGGCAGGGACATACTCATCCAGACAATGCAGCTTGCCGAGAAGTTCGGGTACGATGTCCTGCACGGCATCGTGGACAGCCTATGGCTCCGGCCCAATGCCCAGGCGGACCATGACTGGTTCTGCCGCTATGTGTCCAAGGCGGTCGGGATACCGCTCGAGAAAGCGGGCGTCTACCGCTGGCTAGTGTTCCTGCCCAACAAGGCGAACGGCGCGGGCGCGCTCAACAGGTATTACGGGCTTTTCGACACGGGGGAGCTGAAAATCAGGGGCATTTTCCTGAGGAAGAGCGACACTCCCGAGCTTCTGAGGAAGGCCCAGAAGGACATGCTGGGTGTTTTTTCCCAAGCGCAGGATTCCGCGGAATTCCGGGCGAAGATTCCCGAGGCCCTGGAGGCGCTCAGGGCCCATGCCGCCCGGCTTAGGTCAGGGGGATGTTCCCTCGACGAACTGATAATCTCCAAGAGGATATCGCGGGAACTGGGGGAGTACAGGCAGAGCAACGCCCAGTCCAAAGCCCTCCGGCAGCTTCACGAGGCGGGCCTGGCCCTGCTGCCGGGCCAGAAAGTGAGGTACGTGGTGACAGACAAACGGGTCAAGCCGGCCGACCTGCTGGAAGGAAACGAAGGTTATGATGTTGGGGAATATACGAGCCTGCTTTGCAGGGCCGGGGAGGATTTGTTGCTGCCCTTCGGGTACACCGAAGAAAAGGTCCGGGCAATTCTAGAAAAGCGCTGACTGGGCCGAGGCCAGCTCTTTGTAGCCAAAGGGGGCGATTGCCTCAGGCACGTTCTTCTCTGCATTGGGCCGCGAGATGAGCCTGGACACGGTGTGCGCCTCCATCAGACCCTGGTCCAGGGGCCTCATCAAAGCTTGGATTTCACCCTTGGAAAAGCCCGGCGCAATCCATTCCCTCTCCGAACCGGGGGGCAGGATCACAGGCATCCTCTTGGCCGAGTTGTGTATCCTGGCCATCATGGGATTCGCCTCCGTGGTCACGATGGCGAATGTCTTTTTCCTGATGTCCCCGAGCTTCCAGTCTGACCATAATCCGGCCATGGCGAAAGGCTCATGGCTCTTCAGTCTGATGTAGTAGGGGTATTTTCTCCCGTTCGTGTGGTGGTGCCACTCGAAGAAGCCGTCAGTTATCACGAGGCACCTGTTCCTGAGAATTGCGTCGCGGAACGAGGGCTTCTCGAAGACAGTGTCGTCCCGGGCGTTGTAGGCCTTCTTCCTGATGTCCAGGGCTTTCTCCTCGGACCTGGCCCAATTGGGTATGAGGCACCATTCGAGCCCCTGGACATGCTTCGGCTCCGAGTCGGTTATCACGGGCGCTTTCGGGAAGGAATGGGCAGAGGCGAAGTAATATGGCTGATACTCGGAGTATTGGAGGAAATCGACTTCGAAGCGCGTCTGGATTGTCTCCCTGTTCTGGGCCGACGACATGCTGAAGCACATATTCCCTCCATGCCAAGTCCCTTCGGGTTTTATCTCCATGCTAAGTCCCTTCGGGACATTGGCACGTTCTTGGCAGTTTTTTCCTCCATGCGGACTGTGTCCGCAACATTGCCCTATCTGTGAACTTCTTTCTTCAATATAACACTTGGGATATCGCCGGAGGGGTATGCGAATCCCCAAGCTTTTTAACCATGCCGTGTTTCCTTTCGGCAGAAGGGAGGATTTCCTTGGCAAGAAAGAAGCTCGCTATATCCGAACAGAGGCTGAAGGAAGTGAACGATTTTCTTTTGGACCCCAACAGCCAGATTATCAACGACCTGATAATGCTGGTGGAGAAGCACGGTGGCGCGGATGAGATAAACCGCAGGGCCGGGGAAGCCGGGAAGCTGGACAACATCCTCGCAAGGATGGACGGCTCACCCCATCTCAGGGACATCCACTGGCTCATGGAGAAGCGCGACGGGGGCGCTTTCATTTCGGTCCCCGACTACAGGAGGGGGGTCCTGGGCAAGGACGCGGACTCCATGAAGTTCGACGAGCAGAACGCCGTGACCCTGGAGATAAGCGCATGCCAGTATTTCTCGTTCTTCATGGCTGAGGCCAGGCAGGCCATACAGAGGCAGGAGCTCATGCCCGGGCGCATTATCCGGGTCCGCATGATGAAGGAGCAGGAGGCGGACGGAGACCTCCTGGCCATGACCGCTGCATGCGAGATAATAGGCGCGAGCAGGTGCGAGACCCTGGACACCAAGGGCACGGACGGCTCCAATGTCCACCTTGGAGGCCCGGACACAATAACCGGCTACTTCGGCGGCGTGGGCCAACCGAATGATTATGCCCTCAAGTGGATTGACGAGTATCTGTATTATTATACGAACTACGGCAACCGCCAGGTCCTGAATGTGAATCCGGGCACCGTGCTGCTGGGCTACATGCTGCACAAGCTCGGGGTGGACATCGAGTTCAAGATATCGGTGTTCATGGGCAACGACAACCCGTATGCCGTGTTCTGGACCCTGATGGCCGCGAGGATGTTTTCAAGGCCGGACGGCTCGACGCCGCTCATCGGCTTCAACTTTTCGAACTCTGTAAACGCCAAAACGATTGACATGAGCGCTGACATAAGGGATTTTTTCGGCTTGGAGCAGAACGTGAGGTTCGAGCACCACATCACAGAGACCTGGAAGGCCATCGTCCGCCAGCCCTACAACCGCAGGGACGAGCTCCTGGGGCTCGCGCATGTGCCCAATATCAGCGCGAAGCACGAAGGCGGGGAGATTGCCACCGAGGAGTCACGCGACCACCCTTCCAACATACTGGAGTATTTCATCCCCAGGCCAGATATCGAATCGCAGGGCATGATGCCGCTTCTCACGCAGAACTACCTGGACAAGCACGAGGCCTTAAACATCACGGCAAGGGAGCTGACAAAGAACGGACAGGCATTCGTGGCTGCGAGGAATCTCCACAAATGCGGAACCTGCCGCAACGATGAAAAAATCCGCTGAATTTCAGGCCTTCCATGCACAGAATTTCGATGAGCAATAGTTCTTAATATGGCCTGATAATACGGCAATGAGGATTAGCATGGCCTACACCATCGCAGAGAAGATTCTGATGAGAGCCAGCGGCTCGAAGAAGACAGAGCCCGGAGAGATAGTGAACGCCAGGGTCGATGTCGCTATGTCGCATGACAACGCCGCCCTTGTTTCCAAGGTTTTTGGCGAGATAGGTGTGCCCAAGGTCTGGGACGCTGACAAGATAATCATCCCGATTGACCACAGGGTGCCGGCCAACAACATCAAGACAGCCGAGGGCCACCTGAAGATACGCAATTTCGTGAAGAAGCAGGGCATAAGCCATTTCTACGACATCAGGGAAGGCGTGTGCCACCAGATAATGCCGGAGCACGGGCATGTGCTTCCCGGCCAGCTTATCGTCGGAACAGATTCCCACACGACGACGTACGGCGCATTCGGGGCGTTCAGCACCGGGATAGGCGCCACAGAGATGGCGGCCGTATGGGCCACCGGGGAGCTGTGGCTCAAGGTGCCGGAGACGTTCAAGATCACGCTTGACGGAAAGCTGCCCGAGCAGGTATTCTCCAAGGATGTGATTCTCCAGATAATCGGCGACCTCACTGCCGAGGGGGCCAATTACAAGTCCATCGAGTACTGCGGAAAGGCAGTGGACCAGATGAGCGTGGGATCCAGGATGACAATAACAAACATGTCAATGGAAATGGGGGCCAAGGCCGCGGTAATGGTTCCCGACCAGAAGGTGTTCGACTATCTCAAGTCCAGGACAGACGGGAAATACGATGTCGTGAAGGCTGACAAGGGAGCCGCATACGAAAAGGAGCTGAAGTACGACGTCGCCGGGATTGGCCCGAAGGTGGCCTGCCCCCACGCGGTTGACAATGTCAGGGACGTGAATGACGTCGCAGGCACTGAAATTCACCAGGCCGTTCTGGGGTCCTGCACCAATGGAAGAGTCGAGGATCTGAAGGCCGGGGCAAGGATGCTCGCGGGAAGGGGCATCCATAGGAATGTCAGGCTGATAGTCGCTCCTGCATCCAGACAGGTTTACCTCGAAGCGATCGAAGAAGGCCTCATACAGACATTCGTCAAGGCCGGCGCGGTAGTGATCAACCCGGGCTGCGGGCCGTGCCTCGGGGCGCACGAGGGAATACTGGCCGCCGGAGAGAATTGCATCTCCTCGACAAACAGGAACTTCCAGGGAAGGATGGGCGATACCGCGTCCAACATATACCTGGCGAGTCCTGCGACAGTCGTCGCGAGCGCGGTTGCAGGCGTAATCGCCGACCCCAGGGAGGGATCCACATGGTGAAGGGCAAGGTCTGGAAGTACGGAAAGGACGTGAACACTGACGTGATACTGCCCGGCAGATACCTGGACAGTTATGAGCATGAGTATCTCGCCAGCCACGCGATGGAGGACCTGGACAAGGCATTTGCGAAGGGCGTGAAGAAGGGCGATATTGTCGTCGCGGAGACGAACTTCGGTTGCGGTTCCTCAAGGGAGCAGGCAGCGAGCTGCCTCGGGTACTGCGGCGTGCAGGCCGTAGTGGCCAAGTCATTCTCCAGGCTGTTCTACAGGAACGCGATAAACCAGGGAATTGCGGTCATCGAGTGCCCGGAGTGTGTCGACGCCCTCAACAAGGGCGACGAGATTGATTTCGACCTGAAGGCCGGCACGATCAGGAACCTGACCACCGGAAAGACAGTGAAATTTAGGCCTTTGCCTGCATTCGTCATGGAGATACTGGAGGCCGGCGGCCTGGTCGAGCATCTGAAGAAGAAGATGGCGAAATAATGGACTGGGCACTGGCCGCGGCCATCATCATCATACTGATTGGCGCCCTGATCCAGGGCATGGCGGGGTTTGGATTCTCCCAGTTCGCGATACCGCTCCTGGTCCTGTTCATGGACTCTGGCGAGCTCATTCCGATAATGGTTGTGCTGTCGCTGTTCCTCAACCTGCTCATGATACAGGACCTCAGGAAGGACGTGAATGTCGGGAGAATCTGGCCGTTAATGGCCGGCGGGATATTCGGCATACCCATAGGCACATATCTTCTGCTGGTCGCCGACCCGAACCACCTCAAGCTGCTCATCGGCTCGATGATATTCGTCTTCGGCCTGGCCCAGCTGCTCGAGTTCCGCAGGCACGTGGATAGCGAGAAGGCAGCGATGGCGCCGATAGGCTTCGCGGGCGGCGTCCTCCAGGGTTCAGTCTCCATGTCCGGGCCGCCGCTCATCCTGTTCTTCTCCAACCAGGGCTTCACCAAGCAGGAGTTCAGGGCCAGCCTCATTGCCTTCTTCCTGTTCATGAACATAGCCACGCTGCCTGTCTATCTTTACGCCGGCCTGCTCACAGGTTCCGTGCTGTCCGCGTCCATGCTGCTCCTTCCGGGCCTGGTCGTGGGCACTCTGGCCGGCTCGAGGCTAGCTAAAGGTGTGAGGGAGGAGAGCTTCAGGATGGGTGTGCTGGTTCTTGTCATGATATTCGGATGCATGTCTATTGCGAGCGGAGTTGGTCTGCTCTAGAGTAAACCATAATAGTGGCTCATGAAATACCCTGCCGATAACATGAAGGTCCTGATGGTCGGAGGCGGAGCCCGCGAACATTGTCTCCGTAATCTCGCATCATGAGGTTTCGGAGATTACGGAATATATTGATTGTGTAATTTATCGCCTGAACAATCATGGCGAATGCTCTTGCCTGCCAAGATTCAGTTATCGCATTCACCCCTTGCTATCAAACCGATGAGAATTCATGGCCCTGATTCAGCAGGAATACGGGAGCCGGGCCATCGTCGAATGCTTCTTCGCGGTATCCCAAGTCCTGCGGGACATTGGGACTGATGAGAGTCGCATTCAACATTCAATTTTCCATTATTTCATGTCAAACGCAAAATGCTTCTACCTTTACATGTTTCCCGTTCTGTGGAAGTATGAGAGTCCTGATGGTTGGCGGCGGAGCCCGCGAGCATTGTCTCGGCGATAAACTCGTCACGGACGGAGCCGTGCTTTTCACTGTCATGAAGAACATGAACCCCGGCCTGGTCAGAATTTCGAAGGATGTTCTTCAGGTTTCTGAAACAGATGTCAAGCCGATAGTCCTGTGGGCCAAAGAAAAGGGAATCGAGCTTGCCGTGATAGGGCCTGAGGCTCCCCTGGAGAAAGGAATCGTGGATGCGCTGGCTTCCGCTGGCATTCCATCGGTCGGCCCCACAAAACCCTGCGCCAGGCTTGAGACCAGCAAGTCATTCACCCGGAGTTTGCTTGAGAAGTACAAAATCCCGGGGAACCCGAAATTCGGGGTCTTCAAGTCCACCGAAGGGCTGAAGGAGTTCATCGAAGAGCTCGGCGATTATGTCGTAAAGGACGAGGGCCTGGCCGGAGGAAAGGGCGTGAAACTGTCCGGGGAGCATCTGTCATCCCCCCAGGAGGGCTGCGATTATGCGGTCCAGTGCATCAAGAAGAGCGGCGCGGTGGTTGTCGAGGAGAAATTCATCGGAGAAGAATTCAGCCTTCAGTGCCTCACCGATGGGAAGACAGTGGTCGGCTCCCCCCTGGCCCAGGACCACAAGCGCGCCTTCGAGGGCGATACCGGCCCCAACACGGGCGGAATGGGCTCTTACTCGGATTCCAATCATCTGCTGCCTTTCCTGACCCAGGCAGACTATGATGCGGCAATGGGCATCACCAGGAAGGTCTGCGCTTCAATTGAAAAGGAATGCGGCCAACCTTACAGAGGAGTGATGTATGGCGGCTTCATCGCCACGAAACATGGGGTAAAACTGGTGGAGTACAACGCCAGGTTCGGCGATCCGGAGGTCATGAACATCATCCCACTGCTGGAGACCAGCCTGCTGGACATGTTCGCTGCAATCACGGAGGGCAGGCTGAAGGAAAGCATGGCCAGGTACTCGGTCAGGGCGACTGTCTGCAAATATGTCGTACCCAAGGGCTACGGCGTGAGATCCGAAGCCGGGTACCCCATGCAGGTGGACGAGAAGGCCATTGAAAAGGCCGGGGCCAGACTGTATTATGCTGCAGTGGACCAGAGGCCAGATGGCATCTACACAGGAACCTCAAGGGCTCTGGGCATAGTCGGAATCGGAGACACAATTCACGAAGCCGAGCAGAAGGCCGGGGCTGCCCTGGCCCATGTGAAAGGCCATGTATACATGCGGCATGACATAGGCACGGACAAAGCCGTACAGCGCAAAATCCAGCGCATGAATGAGCTCCGCCAGTCATATTAAGAACCATCATGGTCCGTGGAAAGGCTCCGTATCTGGCCGTCAATCTCGTCGATTAGCTTCTTGGCCGCCTCACCTATTATCATCTTCTTATGCAGGGCATCCTTGACGGCGTTTCGTTTCACTTTAAGCGATTCCTTCACTGCCACCAAGTATTCCTCCTTGGGAACGAAGCCGTTCTCCTTCATCAGCGTGCCCATCTCGGTGAGCAGCATGGAATTTGCCTGGGCGAATCTCGAACTGAGCATCTGGTAGCCGCCATTCATGAAATCCCCGTCCTCCTTCAATGTTAGAAGGATGTCCGAACTGTCGCGCATGAATGCCATGACGGCTTTCTCATCGATGCTGCCCTTGTGGCTGGACTGCGAGAACCCGAGACGCCTGAGAACGCTGCGGAGGCTGAGACCCTGGACAAGAAGGGTCGTCAGCACAACGCCGAAAGTTATGGTGAGTATCAATTCCCTGTGCGGGAAGGGAGTCGTGCCGTCTGCCAGGAAAAGTGGGATCGACAGGGCCATGACAATCGGTATCGCCCCTCTCAGACCGCCCCACCACATCATTATTTGGCCATTCCGGGGAAGCTCGGTTTTCTTCCTGTTCACTGCCAAACCGATGGTGCCGATGGAGATTGCCCTTGCAATCCAGAGCAGCAGCACTGTGGCTATGATGATCCAGATATTGTCAATTATTGCTTTGATTCCGACATTCATGCCAATGAGTATGAACAGTAGTGAATTCACCCCGAAGGCTAAGAAAGACCAGAAATTTATCAGGGACATGCGCGTGGAAGGTGCCATCGCGAACCGGGTGCTGTAATTTCCCAGGATAAGGCCTGCAATCACAACTGCAAAGACGCCTGACGCCCCAATAAGCTCTGCAACAGCAAAGATGCCGAAAGCCAGTATCACGGTTATCATTATCTCGATGAACTTGTCATCAATTTTTTTCATGATTTGGACTGCGGCATAACCCCCAGCCAGACCCAGTAAGATGCCCAGGATGGAGAGTTTGAAGAACTCCCCGACGCCCGCGAGTATGTCCTGGGCCGTGACTATCATGTTCGCGCCCGAGGTCATGGTTGATGCGAGTATGACGCCTATAATCACATTGAAAAGGACTATGGCCAGCCCGTCATCGAACACGCTCTCGCCCTCGATAATGCTTTTCAGCTTCTTCGGGATCTTCATCTCCCGGTAAAAGGCCAGGATGGCTGCAGGGTCGGTCGGTATCACGATAGCTGCCAGCAGCAATGTGAATATCAGCGGTATTGCCGGGAATAGGAAGTTCAGCATGAAACCCGTGAAGAACACCGCGAACATCAGCCCGGGGACAATCAGCAGGAGGATGACCTTGGAATTCTGCCTGAGATGGTCCATTCTCATGTACAGGGCGCCTTCGAAAAGGAGCGGCGGCAAAAGGATTTGGAATAAAATGTCTCTGTCAAGCTTGAACGGTGCTTGTATGCCGAGAGTTGCGACCATTATCCCGGCGATGACCAGCGTGATGGTGTATGGCCATCTTATCAGCTTCGCCAGGACAGCGACGATGCAGGCAATGACCAAAATGATTATCAATGAGTTGATGTCCATTTCCTTCCATCTCTGGAGGATATTAATAATAAGAGGCATATAAATCTATTCAGGGAATACCCACGGGCATCCATAATTTAAACCGTCCTGGCCTTGGGATCCATTGACTCTAATTCGTAATAGGCAATTTTTATAATCTCCCTCACCAGTCCAGGGCACGTGAAAGCCATTGAGATACGCGACCTTGTGAAGGTCTACAACAAATCCGTCAGGGCGGTGGACGGCGTTTCCTTTGACGTTGATGAAGGCCTTGTTTTCGGTCTTCTGGGTCCGAACGGCGCAGGAAAGACCACCATAATCAAGATGATAGTCACGCTTCTGACTTTGACAGAGGGCCATGTGTCCGTCCTCGGCCATGAGCGTCCGCGGAAAGACTATGACATCAGGAACTGCATTGGCTATGTCCCCCAGGACGTATCTTCCGATGCCGCTCTTACTGGATATGAGAACCTGTTGATATCGGCGAAGCTTTATGGACACCGGGGGAAGCTGGCCAAGGAGATGTGCGAGAGCATACTGAAGCAGCTCGGGCTCTGGGAGGCCAAGGACCGCATAGTCAAGACATACTCCGGCGGCATGATTCGCAAGCTCGAGATTGGCCAGGCCATGGTCCACGACCCGAAGGTCCTGATCCTGGACGAGCCGACGATAGGCCTTGACCCGGTGGCCAGGAAGCAGGTCTGGGCGGCCATCAAGGAGCTTAAGGATCGCACGAAGATGACCGTGATAATCACCACCCATTACATGGAGGAGGCCGACCAGCTCTGTGACATGATAGCCATCATGAGCATCGGCAAGATCGCGGTGATCGGAACGCCTGCCGAATTGAAGGCGTCAGCCGGAACTGGCTCCATAGTACTCGAGGTCAAAGGCACGCCCCCCGACATTCCGGGAGCCCGTTTTGAAAATGGTTTCTTGACAATACCATCCATCGATTGCGCCAAGGAGCTGCCTGTTTATGTGGCCCGGGTGGCCGCTTCCGGCTGCGAGATACTGTCGGCGCGCGCCAGGGAAATAACCCTGGAGGACGCATTCGTTAAGCATGTCGGGACAAGGATCGACGAGATGGACCAGTGGTCGAATGTCAAGAAGACCCGCAAATTGGCAAGGAGGATGGCCTGATGTCAAGGTTGAGAAGCGAGCTGGGCATCATCATGACCATAGTCGAGCTGGAGGCGAGGCGGCTCAGGCACGATTACACCGACATAGCGGTGAGGGCGATACAGCCCATAGTCTGGCTGCTGGTCTTCGGCACCATAATGAGCCAGAGGAATGTCATTCCCACTCCCGGCGATGTTTCATACCTCACCTTCGTGGCGCCCGGCGTGCTGGCACAGGCCGTGATGTTCGTAGCCATATTCTTCGGCATAATGCTTGTCTGGGACCGGGATTCGGGCAACCTGGCTAAGCTGCTTGTTGCGCCAGCCTCGCGCATCTCGCTCGTCCTCGGGAAGTGCTTCTCTGCGAGCGTGCGCGCGATTGCGCAGGCGATCGTCGTGATAACCATCATACTGGTCCTAAGCCTCGGCATAGTGAACATCTCGCTTTACAACAACCCGATTTACATAATATTGACTATTCCAGTGGTCGTCCTGATATCAGCGGTGGCTGCAGGAATATCTATACTTTTTGCCACGGTCTTCCGCACCCGCGAGAGGGTGATGGGCTTCGGCCAGCTCCTCACATTGCCGCTGTTCTTCACGAGCAGCGCACTCTACCCGGTCACTTGGATGCCCTGGTATCTGCAGTGGCTCGCCAAGATAAACCCGTTGACCTACGGTGTTGACCTTCTCCGGGGCCTGATGGTCACAGGCGACCTATCAGGCGCGCCGCTGGACCTGGCTGTGCTGCTTGGTTACCTGACATTCCTCGTGCTGGCCTGCTCGGCTCTGTTCAGGCGGATGATGGAGTGAGATACCCAGACATTACCCGACATAATGCAGCGCCTCAGCCGGCGCAATCTTGGAGGCGTTCCTTGCCGGGATTATGGTGCAGATTATCGTGGCAATGTAGGCTATGGCAGTCACATAGGCTATCTTGAACCAGGGTATGGTGAACTTGATGCCGCCGGCCATGTCGCTGACCATCACGTTGAATATCTCGTGGGATACAAGTATGCCCGTGGCAACCCCGATGAACACGCCAACCGTCGCCACGAACAGTATCTCGATGAGGAAGGCGTTTCGCACAGTCCCCCTCTTGAAGCCCAGGGACCTGAGTATGCCTATCTCCGGAGTCCTCTCCACCACCGAGCGGATTGTGATTATGCCCAGCCCGGCCACGCCCACTATCAGGCCCATGTCCAGGTACAGCTCGAACAGCGCGAATATTGAATTGGTCGTTTCCATCGTGATCTGGGCCACCTCCCTTACGACGACGGTGTTCATACCCAGCGCGGCAAAGTCGCTCTCGAGCTGCTTGGCCGTCTGCGCGGGGTCATGCGAAGCCTCGACATCGAAGAGGAATACCGAATTGACCGTGCCCACCGTGCCGAAGTTCGCCACGATGTTCTGCCTGGACATAAATATCCCGTCCAGCAGGGACTCGTCAATGACGGCGGCTATCTCGTATTCCCGGGTCACATTGCCTGTGAGTGGGTCCTTCATCGTGATGTGGTTGCCCGACTCAGCTCCTCTCAGCATGGCGATATTGCCGCTCACTATAACCTCTGACGAGCCTGGCGCCATTACGGCGCTCCAGACCTCAGCGTCAGTCGCATAGCCGTCCATCAGCGAGCTGAACTCGAATGACCTCCCCTCGTAAAAGTTCTGGTCTATCCCGTATAGGGCAGACATCCTGAGGAAGCTGATGTCTATGCCCCCGAAGTTGACCTCTCCGCTCTGAGAGTCCGTCACGTTGGCGTCCAGCGTATAATATTGAGTCAGTTGCGTATAAGATGTTACATTGTTCTGCATGGCCAGCGAGTTGACCTGCACGGTGGCGTTCACCAGCGGATTGTAGTAGGAAACGTTGCTCAGGTCCATGACCGGGCTGAGCACATTGGCCTCGATGTCGAACCCGCCGCCCTGCTTCAGAGTCTCCTCGTCCACGTCTATGACGAACATGTTGGTGAACACCGAGAGCATGACTATCATGTACACGACCAGGGCGAACATGCCCACGCTCATTCCGGTTCGGAACTTCTTGGTCAGCGGGTATGAGACTGCGGTGAGCACGGTCGGGCGCCACTTCCTCACCCTGCCCACCGAACCAGTGATGGCTCCGATAATGGGCCCGGAGTTGTACATGATAAGCAGCACGATGCTGAGCACGATGATGACGCCGGAGAAGATGAACAGCATGTCCATGTTGTCGTCGTTGGCCGCGTCCGCGAAGGAAGTCCTGATGGCGTAGTACGTGTAAAGGAACACGCCCAGGCTGGCCCCGGTGATGCTCGCCCTGCTCCCTATCCAGCGCCAGAGGATCATGCCTATCCCGGTGATGAGCCCCGAAGGGGCGACGAGTTTAACAGTGATGTCGGCTGGGTACTGGAAATAGGCCAGGACCGACAGCGTTGCAATCAGTGCTCCGAAGGCCATTATAATCATGTTCTTGTCCTTCTTCATGGATTCGTCGATGCCCCTTATGGCATGGATGATGTTCAGCTTGCTTATCTTCCATGAAGTCAGCAGTATCGTCGCGAATGTGATGAGGAAACCGAGCGAGAACGCGCTGAGTAGGCTGAACCACTGGAAGTGGAAAGGCAGCTGTATGTCAATGAAGTCGATGAGATTGTTCACCATGTAGATGAGAAGGGCGCCGACGCCCACTCCGGCCATTGTCCCGAGCAGGCTGGCCACAATACCGTAGGCAAGTCCCTCGAACAGGAAGGACTGCATGAGGTGCTTGCGCTTCATGCCCACGGCTCTGGCCATTCCCAGTTCCGACTTCCTCTCCTCCGCCAGCATCGTAAAGATGTTGATGATGAGAATCACTCCGGCGATTATGGCGAAGCTGCCGAATATGGTCAGGAACGATGATATAAGGTCGTTCAGCGCCTTGGCCGTGTCCAGGCTGCTCTGCTTGATGTCCCGCACCTCCAGTGCGGACGCGCCCGGGACTCCTGCCAGCACTCCCTCTATTTCTGCCTGGACCTGGTCGCTGTTCTTGTAGCCGTCGACGACTCCCCCGTTGTTGGACACTTTGATGTTGGTTATCATGCCCGTGTCCTGGAACATCTGCTGGGCCGTGTCTATGTTCACGAAGATGTTGAATGTGTCGAATGTCATGCCGGTGCCCGGGTTGTAAGTCACCTTGCCAGTGTCAGCAAGTATGTGCCTTATGCTGAGTACGGCTGTCTGCAGGTCCCCGGAGCCCCCGAATGTGCCCCCTATCGAATAGGTGAGCAGGATGGAGTCGCCCTCGCCAGCCTCGAGTTTCTGGGCCAGGGCCTGGTTTATCATGGTGTCGTTTGGCCCCAGGTCGCTGCCCTGCAAGCCCGTGCCGTCAGGCAGCAGGAACTCTCCGAAGCCGAGGTCGCTCTGCCAGTCGAAGCCGATGAGGTTGGCGCTGGGCTCGAACAGGTTGGTCTCAGTATGCCGCACCGTGACAGATTGTACATAAAGGGGGGACATCCCGTCTGTCATTTCCCCCAGCCCCGAATCCGCCTGCAGTGCCGTGAATACTGAGTAGTTGAACGGATTCCCGGCCTCCTCGGTCACCGTCATGTCAACCAGCTGCAGCTCGTTGTATGTCTCCTCGACAATGAAGTATTCAATCGAGTCGCCTACGACCATGGACGCGCATATTATCGTAGTCCCGACCAAAAGGCCGATGATAGAGATGATAGCATGGCTCTTATGCCTGTAGAAGTTCCTGAGCCCTATCTTCGCTATCACCCTGTTGAACAGTCCCAGGATGAGCATGACACAGATGACGCCGAGCATGACCAGCGGCAGTATAAGTTCCGAAGTCCCCAATTCAAACACCCCTCACATGACCTTCGTATGGACCTGAATATCCTCCCTGATGAACTGGCCGCTTCTCATGTACAGGATCTTGTCCGCCCTTCTCCCCACCTCGGGATTGTGGGTGACTATGACGAATGTGGCCTGAGTCTCCTTCCTGAGTCTGGCCACGAGGTCCATTATGCTGTTCGCCGTCTCGTCGTCCAGGTCGCCGGTGAGCTCGTCGCCCCAGATTATTGCCGGCTTGCTAATCAGCGCCCTGGCTATGGTCACCCTCTGGCGCTCCCCGCCGCTCAGGGTGCCCGGCTTGCTGTGCATGACATTCTCGAGGCCGACTGTCTTCATTATCTGGATGGCCTGCTCCCTTGCCTCCTTGGAGGATGTCCCGGAAACGAGCAGTGGCATTTCCACATTCTCGATGGCCGTGAGCACGGGCAGCAGGTTGTAGAACTGGAATATGAAACCCATGCGCTTGGCCCTGTGCTCGGTCTTCTCGTTGTCCGACATCTGGCTCAGGTCCATTCCCTCGATATGCACCATGCCCGTGGTCGGGTCGTCCAGGCCGGAAAGAAGGTTCAGCAGCGTCGTTTTGCCGCAGCCGGAAGGACCCATTATTGCAATCATATCCCCCTTTCGAACTGTCAGGTTGACCCCTCTTAGGGCCTTGACCTCGACCTGGCCTATCTTGTAGGTCTTTGTCAGGTTCTTTGCCTCCACCATCACATCGTTCATGCAATTCCTCCTTATAGTTCCTTGAATATCTTTGAAATTTCATCCAGTCCATTGTCGAAATTGTCGTTGAACTCCCCGATGAAGGCCCTGCCCCTCTGCGTCAGCGAGAACATCTTCCGTTTCTCGACAATTTTAACTTTGATAAGGCCCTTCGCAGACAGGTTGAAGAGCATTGGATAAAGCGAGCCCGGGCTCACCTTCCAACCGCTCAGTTCCTCTATCCTCGACATCATGGCGTAGCCATGCATGTCCTCCCTGTACAGCATCTTCAGTATGAAGAATTTGAGCAGGCCCTTGCGGAAGTCCTTGGCCATCTCGGTTTTCAATATATCGGATTTCGACATAACGTAATCCGATATAGCGGACTCCGATATAAAGTTAACGCCTTAACATCGAAAGTCAAGGCTCAAAAAGCAATGGAAAGGTAACGCTGCCTTTTTCAAGGCAGCGTTGTTCGTTTCGGCAGAAATCTGCTTAAGCGCCGATCCTGAAGACCTTGGTGCCGCACTTCGGGCATTTGCCCTGGGTTGCTGGCTTTCCGTTCTTCATTGTGATCTTCTTCGCGCCTTCAATCTCTACCTTCTTCTTGCATTTTACGCAGTATCCCTGTGCCATGGTTTTACACCTGAGACATGTATTCCCTCGTGGGATATTAAGTTAATGTATCCCCGTTAGTGTCGGAAGCCGAATCTCCACCCTCTTCTTCATCGTCGTCCTCCTCGGGAGCTGCGTCTTCCGCTTTCTTTTTCCTGCCCATTAACAATGCCAGAAGCAGGAGGACGGCCAGAATGACGATGAATATTAGAATTACCCAGTAATAATCAGAAAGTCCGCCCTGATTATCGCCTGGCTCGTTCACCGTTATCTGAACCGTGTCCGTGTCAGTCAATCCGTCTGCGTCTCTGACCGTAAGCGTGATGTCATAAGTGCCAGCTGCCCAGAAGGTGAACTGCGGTCCGACTCCGTAGAGCGCCACAGATGTGCCGTTGTGTGTGAATGTCCATGTATAATTCACAATGCCATTGTCGTCGGTTGAACCCGAGCCGTCAAAGGTGTGAATCTGACCGGTGTCCACTGATGCGTCGCTTCCAGGATTGGCTGTTGGCGGAGTGAGCGTCTGGAACAAGACAACAATGTTGACCTCGTCAGTGTCCGAGTTTCTAGCCGAGTCCCGCACGGCGAGTGCAACGGTGTAATTCTCATTTGTCCAGAATGTGAATGTCGGCCGAGAGCCCCACAGGGTGATGTTGGTCCCGTTGTGGGCGAATGTCCAGGTGTAATTTGTAATACCTATATTGTCCAAGGAAGCAGTTCCGTTCAATGTGACAAGGGTTCCAGCGCTGACTGCCTGGTCAGTCCCGGCGTTCGCCAATGGGCTGTCATTGTCAGACACGGGGACATTCCTTTCCGCGGTCACGTTCCAATTTCCTGCAAGGTCCACCCCTGCAATCCTGTAGTGGAGGACACTGAGGCTCGTGAAGGGTATTGTGATAGGATGGGTCCTGGGGTTCCCGCCTATGCTGACATTGACCACACTGCCTGCCCCGAACCAGTATATCAGGTAAACCCTGTCAAGGGCCATGTTGTCCGCGACCGTTGCTGTCACTATGAAAATATCGCCCGTCGTTGCAGTCAGTGCGCTCGTGTCTTGGATTGTGGGCACAACCGCATCGTATGCGCATATTGCATCCGCCTGGCCCGGTGCGGCCTCCTCGTTCGAAGCGTTGTCGTATGAGGTCGTCTGGAATTGATAGTATGCCGGGCCTGCCGGGAAGCTAAAGCTCCAGCTCCAGGGCGCGGCGCTGTCTGTGCCGAAAGCAGTCCAGGCAGTCCATGTTAGGTTATCGGTGGATGACCTGAACCAGAGCGTGACATTGGCCACACCGCTCTGCGCGTCCGTTGCGGCTGCAGTAAGAGTGCAGGGTGAGGATGCCAGCCAGTAGCCAGCAATGGCATCGACTGACGAGGCTGGCGGTGTGATATCGCCGAGGTATCTCCACCCAGCATCTGCTGTAGCCGGAGCTGCCTCTGTGTTTCCTGCACCGTCAATCGCAATAGTGTAAAACTCATAGTAGCCAGCGCCATCAGGCGAGTTGAAATCCCATTGCCAGGGTGCGGCAGTGTCGAAGGCCAGCATAGTCCACCCTCCCCAAGTGATGTTGTCAGCCGAGTATCGGTACCAGAGTTGTACGGCAGAAACTGCAAGGGAGTCGTCCGACGCTGTGCCGTTAATCTGCCAGTTGGACAGGAGTTTCACGTAAGCGCCCTCAGAGGTCGCGCTGCTGCTCGGGGCTGTTATGTCATAAGCCCACGTTGCATCGGCGGAAGCTGGCGCATCTTCGATATTCCCGAGTGTATCGGTGGCCCTTGTATAGAACTCATAGTATATGTCTGCGCCGAAATCATAGGACCAGGACCACGGGGCTGTGCCATCAGCGCCGAATGATGTCCAAGAACCCCATGTGGCGTTGTCCATTGATGTCCTCACGAACAGTTCGACGCTGGCCACGCCGTTCAGGGTGTCAGCCGCTGCCGCATCCACGGTTATAGGCGTCGCAGTACGCCAGTAAGGCGCAGTGTAAGTCACGGAGGAGGAAGGGGCTGTCGAGTCATATGCATATCCGACGTCAGCAGCTCCGGCCAACGGTTCAAGGTTGTTGGCGTTGTCCACCCCCCTCGACTGGAACTCGTAGTACCCATCGCCTAGGTAGAAGTTGAATGAGTACGCCCACGGTAGTGACGGGTCGGCCTGCGCGAACGTCCAGCTGCCCCATGTGACATTATCTACCGCGTATCTGAACCAAAGTTCCACGTATGAAACGCCGCTTAACGCGTCGCTCGCTG
Source organism: uncultured Thermoplasmata archaeon (assembly GCA_964354755.1). Lineage (GTDB taxonomy): Archaea > Thermoplasmatota > Thermoplasmata > SG8-5 > SG8-5 > UBA147. The sequence goes on along the minus strand of CAYHBA010000001.1, from coordinate 19,068 downwards.
TGGCAGTCAGTGCAATGGGCGTTGTCGTTCGCCAGTACGCCCCTGCAACGATAACGGCGCTCGTAGGGGCGCTCGCATCATGCCCGCAAATCGCATCCGCTGTTACAGGAATGGCCTCTTCATTGTTCGCCAGGTCAGTCGCGACCGAATAAAACTGGTAGTAACCATCGCCTGCTGGGAAGTTGAACGCCCACTGCCAGGGAGCCAAATCATCGGAACCGAAGAAGGTCCAGGTTCCCCAGGTGGCGTTGTCTGCCGCAAATCTGAACCAAAGCGTCACGTTTAGGAAGCCTGAATACCAGAACTCCGTCGCGGTTGCGCCGATATTCAATGTGGCTGCATTGCGCCAGTAAGGTGAGATGGTGTTCACTGAGCTGCTCGGGGCCACGGTGTCGAACAGGCACTCCGCCTCGAAAGCGCCTTTCCAGGCCTCCTGATTGCCGGCTGTGTCGTTTGCGATGCTGAAGAACTCGTAATAACCGTTACTATTCGGGAATCCGAATGACCATGACCATGGCGCTGCTGTGTCAATACTTACCTTAGTCCAGGGAATCCATGTAATCTTGTCTGTCGTGTACCTGTACCAGAGCGTTACGTTGGCGACTCCGTCCAAGTCGGACGCTGTCGCGGTGACGGTCATCGGCGCGGTATTCTGGCAGTACACTGCTATGTTGTCAACATGGGAATTCGGCGGGATTAAATCCAAGGCGTGGATTGACTGCATCAGCGGGTAATAATCTGGCGTTCCCGCTCCTGATGTTGGCTCGACAGTCTCGCCCATCCCGTCCGGCCCCGCGAGACTCTGCGGGTACGGGCCGTGCATTGTGTCCGTCCCTGTATAATCGCTCCAGAAGTTGCCCCCCACAGGGTACGTGGCGTTCCAGAAGCTTGCACCGCTCAAATCGTATGCCTGAGGTACAATGCTGTTACCAATGAAATCGTTATGGAAAATCCTGTCGCCCATGCAACCAGAGTCGAGCCTGACACCCTCTTGCGTGTTGTCGCGGAAACTGTTGTTGTGGATATAATTATTGTTTGAATTGGAGGACCAGTAACCTTCGCCATTGTTGTTGGAGATGTTATTGTCGTTGATGGTATTCATGTTGCAGTTCCAGAGGGTCATGCCCCGGTTGGCGTTATGCCCTATCATATTTCGTGAAATGGTTCCATTGAGGAATTGAGACAGGTACAGGCCATCCCCCGTGCCGTAAGATATGTTGTTGTCCAGTATTGACAATCGCTGTGTGTACTGCCCGTAAATACCGCAGATGCCACCGCAGTTGAAAAGTATGCGGTTGTTCTGAACCTTGCTGTCATTATCGCCGTTGATGAAGACGCCATATTGTGGATTATGGGTTATGTCGTTGTCCCAAACCGTGTGGTTGTTGGACTGCCAGCTGTAGCTCTCGATGAAAATGCCTGCCTGCCCCAATGTCGCCTGGTTATTGTAGGAAACGTTGTTGTATGAAACATTGCACGTTTGGGAATCGGTCACCCGCACTCCAGCCCCCCTGCTCCATCCGACGTTATTGAAAGAGACGTTGCAGCCCATCGAGCCGCCCGTTATCCAGACGCCTGAACCCCTCTCAGAGCTTGTGTTCTTCTCGCGCCATGCATCGTTCTTGGTAATGTCGCAATAGCTCGACCCGTAGAGGTAAATCCCTGCATAGTCGTTTCCTGAGGCGTTGCTACCGCGCACAGTCCCATGGATGACATTCCTAATGTGGATGGCCGCCCCGAGGAAAAACGGCGAGGCTTCGAAGCCAGTCGCATTGTAAGTCGTACAATTCGATATCGTGAAATATTCTGTTGTGTTCCCAACGTAGATGCAGTAGCCATAGCCAGTGCCGTTGATTTCGTAGCCGTTAATCCTCCACGGGTTAGCTGGCGTGCCTGCCCCGGGGAAGCCCCATCCTACGAAGTCGGCGTTCGCGTTGATGCGGAACGGCGGTCTAATGACCTTGCCGTCGACTGGAGCCTTCATGAGCGGGTAGTAATCCCAGCGGTTTGAGTTTATTAAAAACCTGGCGTCGCCCACCCCATCGGCACCGCCGATGCTCTGCACGTACGCGCCGTGCAATGTATCCGTGCCAGCGTAGTCGTCCCAGTAGTTGCCCCCGGTCGGGTACGTCGCGTTCCAGAAGTTGGTGCCGGCGTCCATGCACTGCTTAGAGCTGCCATTGTTGTTGTAGAACGTGTTCAGATAAATCCTGTTCCTGAGGGCGCCGGGGTAAGCCCGGATTGCCTGCGCAGTGTTCCCCGTGAAATTGTTACCCACGACGACATTGTCGTCTGTGGTCCACACCATGGGGAATAGCAGTAATCCGATTCCTGAGTTTCCAATGATGTTGTTGCCAGACAGGGTGTTGAAATTGCTGCTGTCCAGCGTGATGCCGTCCGATGAGGTTCCCGTTATCGTGTTGCCGTCATACGTGCACCTATCTGATGTCTGAGAGTGGATCGCCGCGACACCCCCGCCTCCGATGTTGTCCGTCAGGACGTTGTCGCGCATGACCGTCAAATGCGCGGATGCCAAGTATATCGCTGATGCCGCGCTATGCGATATCGCATTGCCGATGATGTTGTTGCACCGGCTGTTCACTAGGTCTATGCCACCGGCCGCTCCGGTTGTCCACGATATATCATTCCCCTCCAAGGAGTTGTTGTTGCCGGGGGCGATCCGGATGCCGTACTGCTGGTTGCGTGTCAGGTTGTTGCCCTGAACCGAGTTCCAATCGGCATTCTCAAGATAGATGCCGCCCCACACTCCAGGGGCGCCGATGTTGTTCTTGTATATGTTGTTAAAGAGGATTTGGTTGTACCCGTCCATGGACGCTGTGTTCTGTAACAGTATCCCGGATCCATCGTTGTAAGAAACATTGTTGCCGTAAACCATGCCATTCACTGCATCGTGGAGGAAGATGCCAGACTGGTGGTGGTAAATGGATGGATCTAGCGTAGCATGGTGCACATAGCAGTTGTCAATAAGGAAGTGATCGGTCGTGTTCCCGACGTATATGCCGCAGCCCTTGCCGCTGGCATTGACGTCCCAACCCTCAATGCGCCACGGATTCGCCTCGGAGCCGTCGCCGCCTGTCACGGCAGGTTCAGTGTGGAAATCCGCGTCCGAATTGATGCGGATGGGTGTATGGTTCAACCGGATGCTCATCAACGGGTAGTTGTCCTGCTGCACTGGCGTGGAAGCCCCGATTGTAATGTTATACGGCGTGTCGCCGATGCCGTCAGAACCAGGCACGTTTTGATTCGGACCGCTCATCACGTCCACTCCCGAGTAATCGCCCCAGTAGTTCCCACCGGTGGGATAAGTCTCGTTCCAAGTGCCCAACGAGGTAGATGCCGTGCAGTTGATAGTGTTGCCGAACACTTTGTTGTGGGCGATGGTGACGTTCGACACAGACGCATAGAGATAGATGCCAATGTTGTGCCTAGTTCCGTTGACAATATTATTCTTTAGTATAACTCTCTGGCTTGCCAATCCTAAGACGCGGATCCCGTACTGGTCGTTGTCCATAATCACGTTGCCATCGGCTACGACATCCGGGGCGTATGAAATCGTGAGCCCCGAGGCGGCGTTGTTCATCACCAGATTGTCCGATATCGTGCTGTTGTGCACATTAACCTGGATGCCTATGCCTGCGTTGTTCGTCACGTGATTGTTAGCAATCTTCGCATGGTGCGATGGGGGCCAGGCCTGGATTCCTTCCCCCGCGCAGCCAATGATGGTGTTCCTGGAGATGTTTGAGTATTGGGAATACGAGTATATTCCGATTGCACAGTTCGTCACGAGGGTATCATTCACTCTGCAATATGGCGCCCCGATACTAATGCCATTGTTACCACTGATGTTCGAGCCGTTTGTACAAGTGAGCTTCGAGATGTTGCACCAGTTCGTCCATATCCTTATCGCTGGCGCTGCCTGCCCAGCGTCGATGATGCAGGCATCGCGGTCCGTCCCAATAATGTTCAGCTTCTTGCCATTGATCAAAACATTTTCAGGGTATGTGCCAGGATATACAAGCAGCGTGTGCTCGTTGAGGGTAGCCGCAGCCGTGATTGCCGCCTGTATCGTCCCGTAATGGATTCCCGTATTTACGTTCAGAACGTCGTTCGCCAACGGCTTCGCCGGTGTGGTCTCGCTCGCTTCCACATCCACGACCGCGAACGCGCCCGCTACAATCATCGCACAAACAAATAATGCAACAAATTTTTTCATTCTATCCCTCTTACATATTTATTGATAATATGGTAAGATAATCATCAACTATAATGCTTTCGCTGAAACACCAAGAAAAAAAGAAAAAGAGGAGGAATTGATTGGGAAAGAAAAAAAGGGGAGGAATTAATCCTGATTATTGAACTAGTGGAATGCAGGCCATCTCTGATACCCGGTTCTCTATCTGGACCGAGGGCAGCCCAGCGTAATTCATTTGTACGCCGTTCATGACTGCCAGCACTTTCAGCTGGCCTGTGAACTTCGGGTCTGTCCTTGCGCCCCATATGATGTTGGCATTCGGGTCCATGATCTCCGTGAAGCCCTCAACCACCCTGTTGATCGTCCTGAGGTTGAGCTCCGGCCCCGAAGTCATGTGTATGAGCACGCTTGTCGCCCCGTCATAGGTTACATCGACAAGCGGATTCTCCAGAGCCTCGGCGACGACTGTCTGCGGGTCGCAGGCGCTGTTCTCTCCGTAGAGTATAGTTGCGGCGCCGTTTCCCGCCATCACTGTCCTGAGGTCGGCGAAATCAAGGTTGACGAGGGACGGCTGAGTCACGGCTTCAGTTATTTCCTTGATGACCTCTGATATCATCTGGTCCATGACGCTGAATGCTTGGTTTACAGGCATCTTGGGCACCATCCTGAGCAGCTTGTCGTTTGCAAGTATAATTGTGCTGTCAGAGTTCTTCTTCAGCTTTTCGATGCCTATTGCCGCCCTCTGGCTCTTCAACCTGCCTTCTGCGATGAAAGGCACTGTGGCCATTGAAACGACCACTGAGCCCAGCTCCTTGGCCACTTCTGCGACGATGGGCGCGGTTCCCGTTCCGGTCCCGCCCCCCATTCCTGCAGTGATGAATGTGATGTCAGCCCCTCTGAGAAGTATCTCCAGCTCTTCCCTGGCCTCTTCTGCGCAGTGCTCGGCGACTTCGGGATGGCCTCCGGCGCCCTGCCCGTTGGTGATGTTCTTGCCGATGAGGACCCTCTTGTCGGCATGCACCCTCTCCAGGTGTGCCCTGTCCGTATTGATGGCTATGGTCCTTGCCCCGCAGACGCCGATGCGCTGAAGGCGGTCCACGCTGTTATTGCCAGCTCCACCGCACCCGACGACCAAAGTTTTCGGATCGGAAATCAGGTGTTCCATTGCGAATGTGTCTTTTTCCGCCATTTTCATCATGTACTCCATGTTCATCATTTCACCTACCGTTTTTGTAGAGCATTCGGCCTAACATCGAGTGAAAGCGATAGCATTGTGCTCCGGCGATTCTTCTGAATCGACCTATGCCTCGCGTGCATCCCATCCGAGTTTTACCCCGGCCCATCCGAACTGCCTGGCAGTCCGTCCGACAAGGCTATTCTCCCTGTTCGGATGAGGGCGGTTCTAGGCACCGGCCCTCATTTGTTCTCCTGACTCTCTGTTGCTTTCTGCAGACGCAGACGCACATACTCGCGGACCGCGTTCCTGACCGCATCATCTACGGATATTGAATCGCCCGAATGCACCAGTTCCTCGAGTTTCACCACGTTGCCCTTTGGGAACTCCACGGTGATTTTCTCGATGTGTTCCGGTGTGAACTGCGTTTCCACGAACGAGTCGATTGCCGCTCTTATGGCATCCGAGAGATTCGGGAACTGGCCCTGCTCCACAAGTTTCTGTAGAGCGTCAATCCTATCCTTCGGTATGCGTATTGTGACCCGTTCTGAGTCCGTCGGCATCTGTACACCTGTTTCTGTCTGACGAATATTGCCTTTTCGTCTGACACCTATATGACACTTGTGGTATTTAAATCTTTCGTTTTCTGATGGCCAGATTTAAATACAAGTCTTTACATATCTGCAATGTAAATCTTTTGACCGCAGAAGCAGCGTCTATCTAAAAAATCCGGGTAAAAAAGAAAGGGCGGGGAGCGGGCCTGGCGGCCCGGGCTGGAGAGAGAAACCCCGCCCTAAAATGGGTTTGCAATCGTGAACTCTTCTTGCAGAATATGATGGTATTTTAATATATTAATCCTTCCTTACATATGTACATGATTGTACACATATGGCATTTATGTTTATACATCTACAATCATGTAGATTTAATTTCCATACGATAGGGAATTATCTGGCTCGCAATTAATTTCTAGTAGAAGTGCTTGCCTTCGGATATGAATGGCAGATATTCCCTCCCGCATCGGCCGGAAATCCCGGGATTGCGGTTCAGGGGGATGCAGGCTCCTGCGGACTACGCAATTATGAGGGAAATAGTCGCAGCCAGCGCCAACGAGGACGATTTCGACTACAGCGAGACAATCGAGGACATCACGAAATACTATTCGCATCTGGCCAACTGCGACACGTCAAGGGACATGCTGTTCGCGGAGGTCGATGGCAAACCAATAGGCTACTCCAGGGTATGGTTCACTGAAAGGGCCGGAGACGCGGGCTACCTATACCAGTTCTTCGCGAACCTTGTCCCTGAATGGCGGGGGAAGGGTATCAGGGGGGCCATGCTTGAATGGTGCGAGGCCAGGGTGAAAGACATATCGGCCGGCCATCCCCCGGGGAGGAAAAAGGAGATTTATCTCTGGGTGATGGAAGCGGAAAAGGACTGGATTTCCGTCATAGAGAAGGCCGGGTACAGGAAGGTCAGATATGGCTTCACGATGCTCAAGTCGGACCTGGAGAATATACCAGACGTACAACTGCCCAAAGGCATAGAAGTGCGACTTGTGAAGCCTGAACATTACAGAAAAATCTGGGACGCAGACCTGTTGGCATCCCAGGACGGATGGATGCAGGTCAAGGGCGAGGAGGAATGGTACCAGAACTGGCTGGACGGAAGATGGTTCCAGCCCCACCTGTGGCAGGTCGCCTGGGACGGGGACAGGGTGGCGGGCGCGGTGCAGAACTACATTGACCCAGAGGAGAATGCCAAGTACGGCCGGAAAAGAGGATGGACCGAGAACATCCATGTCGGCAGGGAGTGGCGTGGCAGGAAACTGGCCCAGGCCCTGATAGCCAGGAGCTTAAATGTATTGAAGGAGCAGGGCATGGAGGAAGCCGCCCTGGGCGTGGATGCAAAGAATCCCACGGGAGCGCTGCATCTCTATAAGAAGATGGGTTTCAGGGAGCACAAGACCTCCTTCACCTATTCCAAGCCAGTAAGCGAAATCAGGCTTCGCGGCTGATGTTGCTTTTCAAGAACAGAAGGATGAACATAATCAGAATTATTACAGGCATGACCATCATCGGCCAGATGAACCAAGGCATTCCCGAGCCCCACCAGTAAATTGAACCGAACATGCCGAAGAAGATGAAAAAACTCCATCGGCCTTTCATGAGCAGGCTGATGCCTGCGACGGCATAGAGGATTCCGAAGACCAGGAATACGGCTCCGAATATTACGGAGAACTCGACGGTTTCGAGCAGGATGATGGCGATGCCCATGGCAATTGAATAGATCCCGAATGCAAGGGTCATTATTCCGGTAAGCAGGGAGAACCAGTTCCTCGTGAACCTCTGATTATCCATAGGATATGGTATTGGAACGGAAACTTTAAATATTATGTTAGATATACCTAACATTTAGTGAGATAAATCTCACAGAGGGTGATAAAATGAACCGGATGAAAAGAGATAAAATCCAGGTGGGCCTGATGATGGGGCTATCGCTGGCTGTAATAATCTCAGCTGTGGCGATGGCCATTTTTGGCGGAGTCCTCAATAACCTGGAGCTGGCGGCAGTTACTATTTTAGTTGTGGGAATAAGTGCAATATTCATGGTCTACGCAGCCAGAGCGCTGATACGCGACATAAACAAAGGTATACCCTTCAGGGACGAACGCTCAAAGAGGGTGATGGAGAAAGCTGCTGGGAACTCGTTCATTGTGATGATCTACCTGCTCCTGGCAATCGGCTGGTACAGCGACAATGCCAGTGTCCAATTGCTGCCGACCGACGTCACCGGGATTGGAATACTGGGCGGCGCAGTGTCTTTCGTGGTCTTCTGGGTCTTTTTCAATGCCAAGGCCAGTCTGGACTAGGTGGCAAAATGAGGTCCAGGATAAAGGAGTTCAGGGCTAAATTCGACATGACCCAGGAGCAATTGGCTGTAAAAGCCGGAGTCCGCAGGGAAACGATTGTGTTCCTGGAGAAGGGAACATACAACCCATCGCTCAAACTTGCGCATGACGTGGCAAAAGCTCTGGAATCAACAATAGACGAACTATTTCTCTTCGATGAATAGTGCGCGGGAAGAATCGACTATTCACACAGCTTGAATTTATACCCATAATAAATTCGCCCTAATCTCTCATCATGGTATATGATACAATACGATATTAAGTCTCTCTACTACTTGATAAGCTTAAATTTGTAGCCATAGTAGATTATCCCGGACTTCCCTTCCTCGCCCAGCTTCCTGAACACAGTCTCGACCTTCGAACCAATTTTAACAATATTGCCATCGCAGTCCACAATCTGGCCCGTGATGCGCGCCCCCTCCTCGAGTTCGATTATTGCCATTGTATAAGGAATCTGCATCTGGAAGGCCGGAAGTCCGTCATGCACGACACTGAAACTCAGGACGGTTCCCTTCCCTGACAGATTGAATTTTTCCATCTTTCCCATGCTGGTCCTCCTGCATTTCGGGCACATGTCCCTCGGCGGGAAATAGACCTTCTGGCAGTTGGCGCATTTCCTGCCGACCATGTTGTACCGGCTCTGCGTCTCCCTCCAGAACCTTGCCTCCGGCATCCTAGCACCTCCCCAGAAGATGGACGATGGCCGTGGAACCGGTTCCGCCTATATTGTGAAGCAGCGCGATTTCGGCTTTGCCGACCTGCCTCTCGCCGGCTTCGCCGCGAAGCTGGGTCGCTGCCTCAACTGCCTGGGAAACGCCTGCAGCACCGACAGGGTAGCCCTTGGCTTTGAGGCCTCCTGATGTATTAACTGAAATCAAGCCGTTGAGTGCTGTCTCTCCCTCCTGGGTCGCCCTGCCCCCGTCCCCCTTCTTGAAGAATCCCAGATCCTCGATGGCCATTATCTCGGATATGGTCGTGCAGTCATGGACTTCCGCGAGACTCACATTCTTCGGCTCCAGCCCAGCATATTTGAACGCCTTTCTTCCGGCGACAACGGTCGCGTCCATCCTGGTGATGGAGTCCCTGTCATGGAGGGCCATGTAGTCCCCGGCCTGGCCGCAGCTGAGTATTTTTATAGGAGTGTCTGTATATTTATGTGCTGCTTCAAGCGGGGCAAGAATTACCGCGGCCGCGCCGTCCGAGAGCGGGGCCATGTCGAATGTTCCGAGGGGCGATGACACCATCGGTGCCTGGACTGCCATATCCAGCTTGATGGGGCTTCTGAACTGGGCATGCGGATTCATCGAGCCGTTAAGATGGTTCTTCACCGCGACCGCTGCAAGTTGCTCCTTGGTCGTCCCGAAGTCCTCCATGTGGCGCCTGGCCATCATGGCATACAGGCTACCGAGGGTTGCGCCGAACACGGCCTCCCATTCCTGGTCGGATGTCTTTGCCATTATCTCGTTGGCGAACTCATCGCCCACATCTGTCATTTTCTCGGCGCCTCCTACGACCACTATGTCATGCACTCCCGAAGCTACGGCCATGTACCCTTGCGACAGCGCCAATCCGCCCGAAGCGCTGGCCGCCTCGATCCTGATTGCCGGGATGTTCTTCTCCGCAAGCCCCGAATAATCCGCAATCAGGGGCGCGATGTGCTCCTGGTCGATGAGCTGGCCCGCAGACATGTTTCCGAGGAAAATGGCATCTATGTCGCTCCCGGAGACGTTCCCGTCCTCCATGGCCTTGAACCCGGCCTCGATGCCCAGGTCCCGGAGCGACCTCTCCCACAGCTCGCCGAATTGGGTTTCGCCGATTCCTACAATGGCCACTTCTCTCATTTCATGAACCTCCCATGTGTATCTTGCCGCGGAACTTCGCATAGGTCGCGTAATCAAGCAACCTGTAATTCTCGATGAACCTGGACAGCGGGGTCCAGCTGCCCTTGCGATGTTCCTCGATATTCCGGGTGACGACTATGTCGAACCCGTCCGAGCCAGCGCCGGAGCCATACGATACGACGAAAATCCTGTCGCCTGGCTTTGAATTGTCCAGCACATTGGTCAGGCCCAGGGGCACAGCCCCCGAGTATGTGTTGCCGATGACCGGCGTGAGCAGACCATGTCTCAGCTGCTCGTCCGTGAATCCCATGGCCTTCCCCACCTTCAGCGGGAACTTGCCGTTGGGCTGGTGGAATATGGCATGGGCGTAATCCTCCGGTTTGGTGCCCATCTTTTCAAACAGCATTTTTGCGCAGGAGTTGATATGTTTGAAATATGCGGGTGTGCCGGTGAAACGCCCCCCGTGCCTCGGGTACATCTGGCCCTCCCTCCTCCAGAAATCCGGCGTGTCAGTTGTGTATGAAAGAGTAGTATTAATTTCGGCGACAAGGTCTTTCTTCCCGATGAGGAATGCCGCGCCTCCTGCGGAAGCCGAATATTCCAGCGCGTCGCCGGGCGCGCCCTGGGACGTGTCCGCTCCCACAGCCATGCCGTACTCTATCATGTCGCTGGACACCAGGCCCATGCATATCTGGATTCCTGCTGTCCCTGCCTTGCAGGCGAACTCCAGGTCGGCGGCGGTGAGGTTTGGCGCAGCTCCGATGGCCTCGGCCACAATGGTCGCGCTGGGCTTCACGGCATATGGATGCGATTCCGAGCCCACATACACCGCTCCAATGGCCTGAGGATTCACTTTGCAGCATCTCATTGCAATCCTTGCCGCCTCCACAGATATCGTGATGACGTCCTCGTCCGGGCTGGGCACGGACTTCCTGGTTATCCCGAGGCCCTTGCCCCTCGCAGTCCCGTCCACGCCCCAGACTGAACCGATGGCACCTGCTTCGATGCGGTAATATGGCACATATCCGCCATAGCTCACAATCCCGATTTTCTCTTTGGTCATTGTATCCCATCTTTTACCTCGCAAATTTTGTTTCGTTTAAAAAGCTATGGATAATATGTTCGGCGATTGTCTATCTCTATTACATTCATCTCGGTTCAAAATCGATTACCACGCAGGGATGCAAGCATTTTCCACATCCAATGCACTTCTCCGGAACAATTTCAACAATCTGGCCTTCCAATCTTAAAGCCCCGGATTCGCAGAGGGACATGCATATCCCGCAGCCAGTGCAGTTCAGCGCCTTCATGCGAACTGCTTGGCCATTGTCCGATATGCATGAGAACCTCTTCAATCTGGCCTCCTGCTCCGCGCTCAGTTTCTCCATCGGGGAGGCGTCCTTCTTTTCAACAGGAACCTGTATTCCTTCGGCTGCAAGAAAGTCAACCATGCCTTTGGGCAGGGACTTCCAGCGCCAGAGGCCCAGCCTCAGCCATTCGGGGGGCAAGCCTTTCACAGCCGCATGGCGGGAGAGCGCCTCCTGCCAGTGGGCGTTCTGCTCCGAGTATTTCTCAATGTCCTCGAACTCGCCCATGTCGGTCGCGGGACACAGCCAGCATCCTATCCTCTCCAGCCCTCTTTCATAAAGCCTATTGTATTCGGCCTTCTGCTGGAAAAGGTAGAGCCAGACAAGGAGGCTGGGCCAGTTCTGGATGGGCGATGCTCCGACCTGGCCGGGAACCCAGGGATTGCGCCAGACATTGCCCTTCTCGCAGCGCTGGCTTGACTCGTACTGGCGCTGGCCTATGAAGCTCAGCACTCCTTCAGGGAAATGCTTTCTGATGAGTCCGGCCATGGGACCGAGCTTGCATGTCTTGCAGCACCACCGGAAATCCTTGGCTGGGGGGCCGAAATGCTCCAGGGCGCGCCAGAATGCGTCTCCGGCATGCTCCGCAATCAGTTCCAGGCCATACTTTTCCGCAGTTCTTCCGACGTTCTCCAGGGTCTCGGGAAATTCCAATCCCGTGTCCGTGAATATGAGTTTGGGCCTGAGACCGGCTTCCAAGACCAGAAGGAGAGTCGCCAGGCTGTCTTTTCCCCCGGACACCGAAACGGCGACAGGCAGACCGGAGAAGCGATGGGCTGTTTTTCTGATGTGTTCAACCGAGTTTTTCCGCTTCTTCTCAAGCTTCTCGGAATTGGCCTTTACGACATCCAGCCATGTTCTGCCCACCGGCAAATCAGGATTGAGCGGAGCCTCCTTGTACCAACGGCTCTTGATTGCCGGCCCCCTGTCCAGTTCAAGCATTTCCTGGCCGGACATCCTGGCTCTTCCCGTGGAAATGACCTCCCTGTTCGCGGAAAGCACCACAACCTCGTCTCCCACCAGTATCCCAGGGTCGGCGTCAAGGATGCCGACTGCCATCGAGCTCGAGCCCTTGCGGATGAACTGTATTGCCCCGTCGTCGATTATGGCCCATTTCTTGGAGATGACAGAAGATATGCGCCTGGCGCCTTCAATCCTGCATATGAATTTCCATCCTTTGCCGGGCTCGAAAACATGGCATCCCAGCACAAGGCCGTCCGTCACTGCCTCGTCCATGATGTCGATATAGGGGCTCTTGTTCAGGACGACCAGGTGCCCTTCCTGCAGCATGGCCTTCCCGGAGCCCGGGCCGTAATATTCATCAAGTGTCTTTCGGATTCTCGCCAGGTCATGGGGGAATGCCGGCCTGTAGTCCCCCGGAGGCGTTATCTCGACCGGATGCGTGGGACCGTCGCACAATCCGCAGCTGTCCAGCTCCACGAGTGGGACATTGCATGCATCGCACCATTTCAGCCCTATCCGTCCGAGCCTTACAGCTGCCATTCAAATCCCGAGCTCACGCTGGGTATGGATTATGACTATTTGATAAAAACGCCTACTCAGACTCGATCCTCGGGGCCAGGAGGTACGTCACTTCGCCTTTCTCGTTGGCAATGGAGAACTCCAGCTTCACAGGGTAATCAGTCCCCATGTGCATCGTGACTACGCTGGCAGTGCTGATGGTCTTGAATATGCTGGAGAAATAGTCGAGCGGGAAGAGGCTCCTGGTCTCCTCCTTGCACTTCAGCTCCTCGAGCAGGTCCTTGCCGAGCCTGAGGTTCACGGAATCCGTGTCGCCTTCGGAGACCATCTCGAAGCCGTCGCTGTTCGCGACCAGGGCTATATGGTCCGAAACGCTCTCGCTCGCCCTTATTCCCTGGCGGATCTCCTCGGTCTTGACGACGATTTTGACTGGCAGGTTGAGGTTGGGGACTTTCGGCTCCGACATTCCGGTTGTGTCAACGAGGCTCATCTTCCTCGTGATGTTCCCGACCTTGAACACGAGCCTGTTGCGCTCCTCATCGTGCTCGATTTGGATGATATCGCCGGGTTTGGCCAGGCGCAGGACCTCCTTGATTTTGTCCATGTCAACGCCCAGGGAAACGTCGTCGGCCTTGTACTCCTCGAAACCGCCCTTGCCCAGTGTCAGCTCAATCATTGCGACATGGGCCGGGTCGACGGCTTTGATGTTGATGCCTGTCTTGGTTGCGGTGATCTTTGTTTCGTCCACGGTGGTCGAGACTACGTCCACCACTTCTTTCAGCACTTCGGGTCTAACTTTTGCCTTGAACATTGGCTCCCCCTTGTTCTTTTCCCTGAAACCTCTAATCCCATATATAGATTACTGAACGTTTATAGGGATGGAGCGCTTGCGGAGAACCCATGGAAATCGTGTGCACGCTCGAGCTGGAATTCCTGGACCAGGAGACGGCCGAAAAAATCGCCAAAGCCCTGGAACTGGAGAATGAAGGTTACATTGCAGCGGCTGTCAAGGGAAAAACTATTGTTGTGACTGCGAAATCGGATAGCATAATGGCACTGAGGAACACGGTCGATGACTTTCTGGCCTGCGCCACTGTGGCCCAAAAGGCCATGGAAGGCTCGAAATAGGCTCAAGCAATTAAATATAGAAAGCTTTATTAATATCGATATTCTCACCTGAGAATATCCCAGACGGGATAAGGGTGATGAAATGAACAAGATGGTGGCGATAATAGGAGCGATAGTTGTTGTTGTCGTTGTCGTGGCTGCGATCGGCATATTCCTGATGAGCGGGGGTGAAGCAGGAACTCCCATGACATTCAACGGAACTGAATACACATGGGGTGAACTGGAAGATGAGTTCTCCCCTAAAACAGCGGGAACTTACACGGGAATAGCCCTGAGCGATATCATGAATGCCACCGCCTTCGGAGACCTGGACAGCGATGCCCAGAACGAAACACTGTTCAGAATAACGGCGGATGACGGCTGGCAGAAGAATGTCTCGTGGATGGACCTGCAGTCTGGAATCCTGGTGGAAGAGGATTGCATGACATTCTTCCCTGACCTGCCGGGCGCCTACAAGGTCAAGAATGTTGCCAGCATCGACGATGTTCCGCTGGGCCCGATAATGATACTCAAGGAAGGGGGTACAATGGCGGACAACGCGGAAGTCACATGGGACGAACTCTCCGGCGCCCTGGATGAGGTGCCTTTCACGCAGAATAACCAGGACTACACAGGGATGGAACTCGCGGATGTGTTCGAGTATGCAGGATTTGCCGATCTTGGAAATGCGACCTTCACATTCGAGGGCGTAGACGGATACGCGAAATCAGTCAACTACACAGAGGTCCAGTCAGGCTACCTTGTCGAGGACGGGTACAAGACAGTCTTCGTGAACCTTCCGGGGTCCTACAAGGTAAAGAATATAATCAGGATAACTGTGGAATACTGAACAATGTGAATGGGCAGGCATCACCGGTTGCTATCGGACAGATGCCTGTCCAGCCTTTCCAATTCCTTTTCGAATTTCTTTAGAATTTCCTCTCCGAGAGGCGTCAGCTTGGAGCTTCCCCCTGTTTTCCCTCCCCTGGATGTTTCGACAACCTTTCCGCCTGCAGCCACGGAAATTTCGCGGACTTCGGACCATGCATGGCTGTATGACATGCCCATGGCTTTGGTGGCCTTCGCCAGCGAACCCGTGTCCCTGATGCGCCACAGGAGTTCTGCTCTGCCTGTACCTATGATAAACCTTCCGTCCTCTTCCAGCCAGAGCTTTGCCTTAATCTCCATTTTTTACGCCCTCCCTCACCTTCACGGCCACGCCCCTGCGGAACGCCAGCATCTCCTCCCTGGTCATGGCTGCCTGGCCGATTGCGCACAGCTCGTCTTTCTCGGAAACGACGATGACCTCGTCTCGGGGAATAATACCCGGGTCTGCGTCCAGGACGAACCCGCAGAAAACGTTTCTGCCCTGGACATTGAATTCCGCTGAATCGGCGTTCACTATGACCCTGAGCTTCGGGGAAAGGAATGTTTCCATCAGCACCCTGGCTCCTGCCGGCTTCAACGAGAAGAAGCCGTCGCCCGCCCTCATCGAGAGTACATGCTGGCCGTTGAGAATGACATTCCTTATCCGGCCTGTGTTCTTCGAGAGAACCAGCTCGACCTTTCCGTCCAGCAAGACCTTTCCCGCGCCCCTTCCGAACTGCATGTCGGCCACGGCTTTCACCCTCCGGAGGTTCATGTCTGGTTTCCCTTTATTTTTCAAGGGCAGGTTCCCGAGTGTTTCCGCACCGGTCCATCGTACCGGCCTGGTTCGGAGCAGACCTGCCTCGATGAATCGCTCAAGCATTTTCCCTTTCTCAAGTTCGGTGTGAGGGTCATGGGTCTCCGGCACTACCGATTGCGAGACAGGGTACATCTCGTCCAGTTCCAGCGGGACCGGGCACAGCAACGAATCGGCCCAGAAATGCGCATCTGTCCTTTCCAGCGCGGATCTGATGGGTTCGGCATAGGTTCGGGAATAGGGCCGCGCAGCCTCCGGGAATATTATCTCGGCAGTGCTGGAAGGGGGTTCGTACCTCTCCATGATCCGTTTTCTCAGCCTTGTTACGGCAGGCCTGTGGTACGATTCCTGGGATGTGTAGAGGAAGGCCAGGTCCCTGGAAAGCGGCTCGTGCTTTTCAAGGAAGTCGATATGCTTTCCAAGGCATTTCAGGCCGTCGAGCAACGAGGGATGCGCCCGGCACCTTGTCTCAGCAAGTTCCCATACACGACCTTCGTGTATTGCCTGTTTCACGGCCCTCAGTTCTGAGAACGAGACATACAGGTTATGCAGGGCCAGGAGCTTTTCCCTATCCTCGCTTTCGGCAAGCTCCTTGGCCGAATGGGACGAGCAAACAGGGCAGTGGCACGGAAGCTCCCGCATCTCTGCAAGGAACCTTGTTCCGTCGGCGAACATCATCCTGCCTTCCCTGGCATATTTGGCGTATGCAGAGGAGTCAAGCATGTCGCAGCCCATGAGCGCTGCGAGCGAGAAAACCATGGGATGGCCTGCGCCGAAAAGGTGAACTGGCTTGGAAGGGTTCAGGTATGTTTTCGCGCTTAGCACCGTATCCACGAGAGTGAAGTACATCTGCCTTTCCATCATTGGCACGACGCCGCCTATAGGAAATACGTCGCAGTCCAGCTTTGACATTTCCTTCGCGGCCCATTCCCTCAGGTCCGGGAACCGCCCGCCCTGGATTGGTCCGGCCAGCATCATGTCTCCCTTGTTCTCCGCGGATATCCCGGTGCGCCGGATCGTCTCCTTCAGGTCGCCCTCGGCCTTCTCCCTGCCGTCTTCTGGCTCCGAAAAAATGTCCAGGACTGTTCCGATGTCTGAGCCGATGGCCTTCTGGAACTCGATGATTTCAAGCGGTTCGAGCTCTATATTCCCGTAGACATGGGCCTGGAAAGTGCCTGAGTCCGTCATGATTGGCCCGTCAAATCCCACGAGGCTGTGCAAGCCCTTCTCGAGCGCCACCGTCCTGAGATTCTCATTCTTCCCGATTATGTAGGAATTGGTCATTATGGCCTGAACGTCCAAACATCTGCGCATTTCCGCGGGATGGATTGTAATCTGGTTCGGGTTGATGACGGGCAGGAGAGTGGGAGTCTCTATCGTGCCGTGTTTCGTCTCCAAAATTCCTATCCTTGCCAGTCCGTCTTTATCTTTCAGCTCGAACATCTATGCCAGGAATCCGCCTTCCTCTATTAATACTTAGTCAGCTCGTTGGCCTTCATGAACTCCCGAAGCAGCGTGGTGGCATAGCAACCCTTCGTAAGGTTGAAATCGAACCTCACCGAGTCCGGCTGCTGCGCGATTTTGAGTTCGCTGAACGGTGCCAGAATCTCCCTCCTTGTTCCCTTGGAGCCGAGCCTGTCGTATTCGGCGAGCACGAAATCCTGGGATTTCACTCCTTCTTCCTCAAGGATTCTAGCCTCAATCTCTCCGGGCTCGCCGCCTGCCAGCTCTGACTCCATGCCGTAGAGCGCGATGCTGACGAATGCTTTTTTCCTGCCCACTAGCTCTGTCAGTTTCGGTATATTCCTGGCCTCGGCCCTCACCCAGTTTTCGTGGTCCGGAAGGCCGTTCTTATCTACTTTCAACACGATGTCTCCCTCTGTTGGGGCATTCAAAGGAAGGCCGCGCCTCATGCGCTCGCTCAGCATCCTGTTGAACAGGAATGACTGGTATGCGTGGATGAACATCATCAGAAGGTTCCGGGGGAGCTCCCCGAATGCCCCGGTGAAATCATCGGGTTCGCGGACCAGGTAATTGAGCAAAGCCTTTTCGAAAGTCAGTTCCTTCGGGAAGTACTGGAGCGCCTGGCGGAAATCCATCTCGCTTGCCAAGCGTTTTCTTGCCTTGGCTGCTGCCTCCCCCTCGTATTCACCTGATTGGCAGAGATATGCAATCACGGCTTTCTCCGGTTCTCTCTTTGTCATTAACTTTCCCACGGTATGGGTTATAGGTCTTGCAGCGCCAAACCTCTGAACGCCGAAGAAGTTGGGGAAACCCCCCAATTCCTCGAGCTGTGTTTGAACTGAATTGCATATTTCAGCGGTTTCCACGCCATTTATCTCCATGTCTCTCAGAACTATCGAGAAGCCGTTGCCAAGAAGGTCTCCCAGGCCTATCTGGGCGGATGTGGGGTAAATTCTGAGAAAATCCACATCGGCCAATGATATGTTCCTGACCTGGGACACGGGCGCCCCGAAAACAAACAGCTGGGTGGTCACCGCCCTCCTGTCCTTTGTACCCGCGAACATGACCTTATTGCGGCTGGAATGCAGCCATCTTGCGAATTCCCTGACCAGGCGGTTGGTCTCCCAGCATCTTGAACGAACCAGAGCCGCCGTGTTCAGGCCAGCAGGATCCTCGGGAGGCATCATCGACAGTTCCTGGACGACGAAGTCCTCAGGCTCGGCCCGCAGCCTTCCGCCCAGCCCTTTGTCCAGGGTGAGGAAAAGCTCCATTCCTATCTGCCGTTCGGCCTCACCAGCTTTCTTGGATCCATTGTTTGGCATGTGCGCGCCTGCCTACTGGCTGAAAAACAGCCCGCCTCAGAGCTCTTTCTCGAACTTGGTTCTGAGGTCGCTGTATGTCTCCACGATTGCCTTGGTCGCCTTCCTTATGGCTGTTTCCGGTTTGCCTGTCTTCGTCCTTACATGGAGCACGGTGCTGTCGAGCTCCGGATGGCCCAGTTTGTACTCTGCTATGTCCACGGCCTTGTCTTTTAAAAGTTCTTCGACAAGGGGATGGAGCAGGGTCATGTCAGTTATGTCTATCTCGATGTATATGTCCTTGTCATTCTTTTCCTGGATGCTGATTTTCATGGAAACGCCTCACCCGCTTGCTTGGTTCGACCGCACATAATTCCTGCTTGTCTTTAAAGGTTTTCATCGCTGTCCCAAGTGGAACTGCTACAATAATTTTACATAAATGCCGAGAACGCTCAGCACTTTAGGACTGAGATGAATCGGCATGGGCAGTCGTTAATCCACCGTTGCATACCGTGCATATCTTTTCG